>JBBIOA010000051.1:0-6146 GCA_037443605.1 Terriglobales bacterium | reverse complement strand
CTTCACCAAAACCCTCGCCACCGCCGGCGGCAGACCCAGCAACGATCCCGGGGACTGCGCCATCGGTCTCGACTCATCCTCTGGCATGGGCCTGCGTTGCCCCAACGACGTGACTGTCACCATCGGCGCTCGCCCCAACGGTTCGAACTCACAACTCAAAGTCTCTCCGAACAACTTGACCGCGACCGTTCCTCTGCGTAGCACCGGCGCGGAATGCGGACCAGCATGGATTCACCTCGACGGCTGGGGCGCTGGCTCCTCCGCCACAAGATTCTCCGGCTACACGCAGACTTGCCAATTCACCATCACCACGGGAGCGGTGCCATTCCATGCCGCTCCCACCGTCGCTGTCACCTTCCCCGACGCCAGGGCTTTTCCCACCGCTCCCATCTGTACACTCGACGTCCACGCCATCGCCGGGCCTAGCGGCGGCATCATGTTCGACAATACTCAGCCCTCCGCCACCGCTCCAGCATTCACAGCGTCCACCAACGCAGGAACGCCCTTCACCCCCGCGCCCCACGAAACCTTCAAAGTCGTCCTCCGCTGCGGCCCGTAAGCCTGTGTTGGGACGCATTCCATCTCGCTCAGTCGCAAAAAGATGGGCCGCCAAAAAGGCGGCCCATATGTCCTTCTGATAACCAGCAACTGGTCTCTGACAGCTCCCTAGTGCGCGTTAATCACTCCAAAGAAGCCGTTCGTGTCGTTCGGCCCCGCAGTGTAGAACAACTGATTCGTATGACCGTTGTTCGCCGTTCCGCCGCCAAACTCAATTCCCCACAGCCCGGGAATCGCGATCGGCTTTCCATTGATGTCCTTGATCACGCCCACCAGTTTCCCGGTCTTCAGATCAAATCCGTGAATCGTTCCGCTCGCCGTGTTGTTCGATACCAGCAGTGTGCCGCTCAACGGTCCGAACTTGCTCGGAGCCACTGCCAGCCCCCACGGCTGATTCAGCGCGATGTTCGACGAAAACCGCTTCACGAAAGTTCCGTCTTCATTGAAGATGTCGACGTAGCCGCCCTTGCCGCCGGTCGTGCTGGCGAACGTCACATACAACTGACCGCCGATGTCCTGGATTCCGAACGGCGCAAAACCCTGCGGAATCGTCGGATCATTGAATGAATTCACCAGGCTGAAGGACCCGTTGAACACGTCCACGCGATTGTTCGCCGCGTCTGCCGCATACAACAGGTTTCCCGACGTCCGGCTGGTGATTGCCAGGCCCGTATACGACGCGCCGCTTTCCGTCACTCCCACCAGCGTCGAACCCGGATTGAAGTGCGACCACCCTTGAAGCGATCCGTCCAGCGTGCAATAGATAAACAGTGAAGGCCAGTTGTCGATCTTGAATTCCGCCGACCCGTTGTAGACGATCCCCGTTGGCGTTCCCAGTCCGGTTCCATTCGCCATCGGCACGATCAATTGCAGGCTCTGCGGGACTCCCTGTCCGTTGTACAGCGTTGACCACCCCGACGCTTCGTCGCTCACCCAGAACGGTCCGCCCGGCGCATAGACCAGCCCCCAGGGATTCTTCAAGAAACCATCCTGGTGAGGGGCCTTCCCTGCCAGGTTTGAAACCAGATTGCCATGTGTGTAATACCCCGTCTGCGCTACCGACGCGCCAGACATCATCATCACCATCGCGCAGCAGGTGACGAGCATGAGAATGCGACCTACCAAACGCTGCATCAAAGTTCTCCTTCGTCGATTAGTTTGGGGGGGAGCCGACTTGTGTTTTGCGCAGGTTGAAGCCGCACCGCTCAACCCGCCAGCCCGAGCATGCTAACGTCCTTGCTCCTCCCGATTTGTCATGACCTTGTCAACAAATTGCAATTTCCCCGGAAATCAAGGTCGCAAATTCCTGCAGCCTCGATCTCGGCATCAAAGAACGACAGCCTAAAGAAAGGCCGCCCCTCGCAAGGCGGCCCATCCCTCCCCTCCGCAACCCACTACTTCTTAAACACGATCAATCCAAACGTTCCCACTACATTGTTCTTCGGACCCGCCGCAAAAAACAGCTGGTTGGCAGCTCCGTTCGCGCCCAGTCCGTCGCCGAAATCAATCCCCCACAACTGATCGATCACAATCGCCTTGCCATCCGAGTCTTTCACCGTCCCTACGAACTGCCCGGTAAACGGATCAAATGCGTTGATCGTACCCGCGTTCGTATTGTTTGAAATCAGCAGCGTGTTGCTCAGCGGACCAAAGTTTCTCGGTGCTCCCGCAATTCCCCACGGCTGATTCAGTGGCGCTCCGTGAATCAGCGGATGTCCCGGATTCACCGGTGTTCCATCTTCCCGGAACTGCTCTACATATCCGCCCGCCGCTCCCGTCACGCTGGCGAAAGTCACATACACGATCCCGTTGATATCGCGCACGCCGAACGGCGCAAATCCCGTCGGCAATGTCGAATCCGTGAACGCACTGACGAACTTGAAATTCGCGTCAAAAATCTCCACCTGGCTATTGGCAATATCCGCCGCATACAAAAGATTTCCCGAGGGCTTGTTCGTAACTGCCAAACCCGTATACGACGCGCCTTTCGGCGGATTCACCAGCGGAGCGGCAATCGCCTGATTCAAATTCGTCTGCGGCGCCCATCCACCGATCGTTCCGTCCAGCGTCGAGAACAGAAAGATCGACGCCCACCCTCCCACCGAAAATTCTCCCGCTGCGATCCCCGGGCTAAACACAATCCCCGTCGGAGTTCCAGGCCCGTTCCCGCCGCTCGGCGAACTCGGACCATTCCCTGCCGTCGGAACCAGTACCCGCAGACCTTTGGCATTGCCACGGCCGTCGTAAAGCGTCGACCAACCTGAGTTCTCATCGCTCAGCCACCATGGCGTGCCCGGCCCGTGCGCCAGTCCCCACCCGTTCACCAGCAACGGATCGTCGTGCAGAGCCCATTTAAACTGGTTGGAAGATAGATTCGTGAGTTGATACTGCGCCTGGGCTGTGCTCGCCACCATTATCAGCGACACCACCACCGCAAGGGTGAGCGTAATCGTGCGACGTTGCATCGGAATTTCTCCTTGTCGAAGCTGGGGTCAGGAGCGGAGCGAAACACGCGCTGTTCGCGCCATTCGGACCATCGTTCCCTGACCACTTGCCCCCGATGCTAGGTCCGCCACACTCTGCGAATTGTCATCGCCTTGTCACCACTTTGCACAAAATTAGATGTCCCCTGTGTTCCTCCGTGCCCCCTGTGGTGAGTGCCCTCGCTTCCCAAACGCGCTAAAATCATCCCCACTCGGAGAACGCATGCCTACCCGCATACTTACCTTGATCCTGACTCTTTGCACTTCCATCTGCGCCACCGCTCAACTCGACCAAATCCTCAAGAAAGCTGACGACGCCCTCGAACATCGCGACACCTCTTCCCTCTCCGACGGCAAAATCGTCGCCGGCCTCAAACAGGCTCTCGAAATCTCCACCGGCAAAGCCGTCGCCCTCACCGGTAAGCCCGACGGATTTCTCAAGAACGAAGCCATCAAAATCCTTCTCCCTCCCAAACTCCAGACCATCGGCAAAGGCATGCGCATGCTCGGCATGGGAGAGAAAGTTGACGAACTCGAAACCGGCATGAACCGCGCCGCCGAGCAAGCCACTCCCCAGGCCAAACAAATCTTCGTCGCCGCCCTCAAAAAGATGTCCTTCGACGACGCCCGCAAAATCCTCACCGGCAACGACACCGCCGCCACCGATTACTTCAAACGCACCGCCACCCCTGACCTCACCACCGCCTTTTCCCCCATCGTTCACGACTCCATGGAAAAAGTTGGTGTCGTCAAACAGTACGACCACTTCCTCCAGAACGCCCCCGGCGGCAGCGCCCTGGCCGGAGAATTCGATCTCAACAAATATGTCGTCGGAAAGACTCTGGATGGCCTCTTCTACGAGTTAGGTGAGGAAGAAAAGAAGATCAGAAAGAATCCGGCAGCCCAGACGACCGAACTCCTCAAAGAAGTCTTCGGCAGAAAGTAACCGTACATAGGCTTCGAACAGTAAACGGGTGCCCCACTTCTCCGCTCTTTGGAGAAGTGGGGATTTTCACTTTTTGAAATCCCCCGCCCCCCCCACGCACGTGGGCTCCAGTTGCGTCCCGTGCCCTACGGCGTGACTTCGGGACCGGGAGCGTCGGGAAGGATTTTGACTTCGCCCACGAAGCGGTGGAAGTTGGAATAGATGGCGACTTGGTGGCCCTGCTTACCGGCATCGGATGCTTCAAAGCGAGCGGGGAGCCAGAGAGTCTGATTCCCCAGGATCTGCGGAGCAAAATCGACGGAGAGGAAGGGGACGTCGTGGTGCTTATCCGAAAAGTCCTGTTCCATGCTGCGTTCGACGTGCTTGACGGCCCCGGAGGCTGCATCGACGCGCACAACCTTGTGCAGGTCGCGAGGAAGGTCCTGGCAGGCGGAATCGGAGACGTTCGCACGGCTGTCGACGTTGATCTGGATGGTGGCTCCGTTCTCGATGGACGCGACGCGGTAGTCGTAACAGTCGCGGTTCGTGGCGCCGCTCAAAGCATTGGCGAACCCTCCATGAACGAAATAGGGAACCCTGAAGTGGGGCTTGGGAGGCTTTCCGTCAACGGTCTTGAATGAGTAGTTGTCTTTGAACTCGTCGGTCTTGGTTTCGTCGCGGATCTCGCGCAGAGTGGTTTCGATGCGAACCTCCCACGTGACCTTGCCGTTCTTCACCCGCTGCAGGATCATCGATTCGTCGCATTCGAGCGAGGGCAACTGCCGGCGGTACTCGCGGCCGTAGTCCAAAAAATGCTGCAGCCAGTGCTCAGCGTCGAAGGGCTGTTGGGCAGAGGACTCCACAACCATCAAGAGAGTGAGCAGCAATAACGGCATTCTCATAGCGGGCTCCGCCCATGATAACGCGGATGCAGCCGCGGCCCGCGAGAGTCTCAACCAGAAATGCAGTCTCCAGGAATTGCGGCCGGTTGACACGCGCCTCCCCGTCCACTAACGTGATCCTGCTCAGCGGGCGAGGATGTTGCTGGGGCCTCGCGTAATCTCGCTCGTTGCTTCCCCGTTCAGTTTCAGAATTTCCGCGTGCCGCCCGAACTCGACGCACGCAGCCCACGAAAGGGGAACTCCACCATGGATGTCAGTCAGGCTATCCTCTACGCCCAGCTGGTCAACGCCGCCTACGCCGTCGCGCCGAACAATACCGCCAACGCCGCCGGCCAACTCGTCAACGTCGGCAACTCCAAATACACCGTCGTCGCCAGCATCATCGCCAACGACCTTTCCACCGACATGAACCCCGAACGCGGCAAGAATCGCGTTTCCATGGGCCTCATCCTGCAAGCCTCTACTGCCGGTGACGTGGTCATCGCCATTCGCGGCACCGAAGGCATTCAGGAATGGATTCACGACGCTCAATTCCTTCCCGAACCCTGCCCGTTCATGGCGGCCGCCGGCAATACCGAAGACGGCTTCACCGATATGTATCTCTCGATGAGGCTCGGCCTCGACGCCGCCTCGCCCACCGTGACCCAGGCTCTGCCGAAACTTCAGTTCCCCCGCCCCATCACATCCGTCACGATCTGCGGACACAGTCTCGGAGGCGCGCTCGCCACCCTGCTCGCCCTCGACGTCGCCGTCAACACCGGCTTCACCCCGACCGTCTACACCTACGCCAGCCCGCGCACCGGCGACCCGCAATTCGCCAGCGTCTACAACCACGCCGTCCCCAACACCGTGCGTATCGCCAACCGGATCGATCTCGTCCCCAAGTTGCCGCTCCCTCCTCTCTACGAGCACGTCCTCGGCCTGAATGAACTCAGCTCAGCCACGCTCATTCCACCGAAAATCCTGATCAAGCCCGAACTCGCCTGCCTCCACATTCTCACCAGCTATCTCTACCTGCTCTCGCTCCAAGCCGGAGGCACGCCTCTCCCCCTGAAGCCGGAGTGCAATCCATAGTGGTCCATGTTCATGTAGGGACAGCCCCCCGCTATCCGGCTTTATGTAGGGACAGCCGCCCCCGGCTGTCCGGCTTTGTGTAGGGACAGCCGCCCCCAGCTGTCCGGCTTTGTGCAGGGACAGCCGCCCCCGGCTGTCCGGCTTTGTGCAGGGACAGCCGCCCCCGGCTGTCCGGCTTTGTGTAGGGACAGCCGCCCCCGGCTG
>JBBIOA010000050.1:0-9924 GCA_037443605.1 Terriglobales bacterium | reverse complement strand
CGCATGAACGGCATCATCCCCCCCGCCAGCCGCCGCTAGGGTCTGCGGCGAAGGCGCATGTTCCTTTCCAGGCGCTCTATACTGCACGTTCTTGAACGGGTGCGTCGCCGGGCCTTTGCTGCGCCTTTGGATTTGTCGCAGGGCTCATTCTGCGCTTTTGGGTTAGTTGCGGCTCATGCGCATATGGGTGGCGCAGCGCTTTCAGCACTGCGATAAAAGCTCCAATTGCCAGGCGGCTTTGGCCGCTGAGGTGCCAATGTAACCAGCATTACTTCCGAATGCTCACTCCACCCAGCGCGATCGAAGTCGGCAACAACTCTGCTGCAAGCCCGCTCTGCTCCAGATAATCTCCAACCCGTTTCCGAATCTTGCCTAACGATCCCCGCGGATCCAGAAACATCAGCACCGACGGTCCCGCGCCGCTCAGCGCCACACCGAGAATCCCATCCTTCCCATTCAACTGCTGCAACGCCGGCAGCAACGGACACAGCGGCGCCCGATACGGCTGATGAATCCGATCTTCGAGCGCCGCGGGCAACAGATCGTGCCTTCCTTGCGTAAAAGCCGCCAGCAGGAGCATCGAATGTTGCACATTGATCACCGCATCCGCTCGCGAATATTCTGCAGGCAGCGCACCGCGTGCCTTTTCCGTGGACAGACTCTGCTGCGGCACCGCCAGCAGCAGCGGCCATTTTCCTTTCGGCCGAATCTTCGCCACCTGCGCTTCCGCTGCGCCCGCCATCCGCGCCACCGTGATCCCGCCCATCCAGCACGCCGAAGCATTGTCCGGATGATGTTCCCGCCGCGACGCCTCGCCCACGATCTGCGCGGCATTCCATCGCAGATGCCCAAAGTGCACAGCCAGCGCAATCCCCGCCAGGCGCGCCGCCGCCGACGATCCGCAACCCTTCCCGATGGGAATGTCGTTGTCGATCCTCAGAGCCAGCAACTTCACCGGTCTCCCAGCCGATTCCAGAACCTCGCGATACGTGTTGAGAATAAGATGATCTTCGACTTTGCCGCAGATTTCCCGGTCCCGCCCGCTCGCGACGATGCTGAACGCCTCCGCCACACCCGCATCCACGCGGATATAAAAACTCATCGCCAGCGCCGCCGCGTCAAATGCCGGACCAAGATTCGCCGACGTCGCGGGTAGGGATATGCGAAACTTCTGCTGCTTGCTTCTGGGTAAGGGCATGTGGTGTATAGGGTCTTCTTCGCGACTTTCGCGCTTCCTTCGCGTTCTTTGCGGTAAAGGTTTTGAACTCAGAGACTCAGACCCGCTGAAGCGCGATCACTCACGCTTTCTCGGCCGTCTCCAGCGTCTTCAGAATGGCATCCAGGGTCGCATCCAGCACAATCGGCGCTCGCCGCAAGCTCTGCATCGTCAGGTCTCCCGCGAACATCTCGCCGCGATGAAATTCCATGGTGAAGTCCGGATCCTTCAGCACATGCCCGGTCAGCACAAGTACAACCGTTTCGTCGGGTTTTACGAATCCTTGCGCCACCAGCTTTTTCAGGCCCGCCAGCGTCACCGCCGATGCCGGCTCGCACCCAATCCCTTCCGCGCCAATCTCCGCCTTCGCCTGCGCAATTTCCGCCTCGGTCACCTGTTCGCAAGCCCCGCCAGTCGCCGCCAATACCTTCGCCGCCTTCTTCCACGACGCGGGATTCCCAATGCGAATCGCCGTCGCCCGCGTCTCCGCCTTCACGCTGATCAAACTTTTCCCAGCCGCCTCGCGAAGCGTGCGCACCAAAGCGTTCGCTCCCTCCGCCTGAATGACCGAAAGCTTCGGCATCTTTGAAATCAGCCCCAGATCGCGCATCTCCAGCAAAGCTTTGCCGATCGCCGAACTGTTCCCGAGATTCCCGCCCGGCACGATGACGTGATCCGGCGGCTGCCACTCAAACTGCTCCATCAATTCCACCGCCAGCGTCTTCTGCCCCTCCAGGCGGAATGGATTGATCGAATTTAGCTGATAGACCGGAGCGCTGCGCACCAGTTCCTGCAGCAGCCGCAGACAGCCGTCAAAGTCCGTCTTCAGTTGGCAGGTCACCGCTCCATAATCCAGCGCCTGCGACAACTTGCTCCATGAAATTTTTCCCTCCGGCACCAGCACCAGGCTGCGCATGCCTCCGCGAGCCGCGTATGCCGCCATCGACGCCGAGGTGTTCCCCGTCGATGCGCATGCTACCCATCGAAATCCCGCGCGTTTGGCAAACGTCGCCGCTACTGTCATGCCGGTATCTTTGAACGACCCGGTGGGATTCATCCCCTGATGTTTCGCGAACAATCGCGGCACGCCAGCAATCCGCGCGCATCGTGGCATTTCGTAGATCGGAGTATTCCCCTCGCGCAGCGTGACCGCCTGGCTTGCGTCTTCCAGTGCCGGCAGCAATTCGCGAAACCGCCATACCCCACTCAGATCAATCGCTGCCTGCGAGGCCCGCCGCTGCAGCCACGTCGCCTTTAAATCCGCCGCCTTGGCCCTCCATGACGGATAAGCAATCTCCAACAGGTCTCCGCACCGCGCACAGCGGAAATCCTGGCCCGCCGACGTGCTGACGTCCCCGCACCCGATGCACCGAAATTGAAAGTGCGTCTCGCGCGCCGCCGCAGAGGGCGTCGAAGAGGATCCAGAGGAAGACGTTGGACTGGAAAGGGAAGACATTCTTGGGTTCTATTTCTCTCGTAGATATTGATCGGTTTTCTGGATCCAGTCAGCTCGCGGCGGCGTAAATACATCGAGGTCCACCGTGTCTTCCAGCGCCTCGGCCTTGTGCGGCATGTTCGACGGGATCAAGAGCGTCTCGCCCGCCCGCACCACAATTTCCCGCCCGTCAATCCAGAACTTGAGTGCGCCCTCGAGAATGTAGGTCAACTGTTCGTTGTGGTGAAAATGTTCGGGCACGATGCAGCCCTTCCGCAGCAGCACGCGCGCCAGCATAATTTCCTGGCCTACAACAAACTGCCGCTGCAGCAACGGATTCAAATCCTCAAGCGGCACCGCACTCCACGGGATGTATTGCAACGCCGCCGGAGCCGCAGCCTTCCTGGTCCGCTTACCCCCGGCGCGCACGGGAGCCTTCGCCTTCGATTTCGCACTCGTTTTCGATTTTGCCATGACTTTGCTGCCCAGACTCCTTAGGCGGCCGCGGGTACAAAGTAGCTTTTCGGCGGCCGGTCAGGAAGCCCCTTCCAGGAACCGGATCTCGCGTTCCGCAGATCCCTTCAGAACCTTCAACGCCGCCTGATACGCCGGGCTTTCGTAGGTAGCAACGGCTTTCTGCACGCTTTCGAACTCGATCACCACCGTCCTCTGATCCAGTCCCGCCTCATACGTCTTGAACGGCACGCCCCGAATCACGAAGCGGCCGCCGCCTGCCTCAATCGCAGGTGTCGCCAGCTTCGCATATTCGGCCAGTGCAGCCGGATTCGACACCGACCGATAAATCGCCATCCAATATCCCTTTGCCATCACGAAGCTCCGCTTTAATGAACTCTTCCGCTGTAAAGTTTCACGGCCGTGTCATGCAGATAGGCGTGTGCCAGTTCCAGAGCGCGAGCCTCGGTGATCTCGCCCTCGGAAATCATCTCCGCCAGCGCCGCTGCCAGGGCGGTTCTCGCCGATTGCACGCCCAGCCAGTAACTCTCTTCCGCGCCTAACACTTGATTGTAAGGGAAACAGTCGCTGCCATAGGTAATCTTGTCCGGGAAAGTTTCCAGCCACATCTTCAGCGTCTCTTTGAACGCCGAAGGATACTGCGCCAGTTCGCCATACGAAGAATCCAGGTACACGTTCTTCATTGCCGCCAGCCAGATCGCCTCGCGTTCCAGCGGATACCCGCCATGGATCAGCACAAACGTCGTCGACGCATACCGCGGATCGCGCAGCACGCTCTCCAGCGTCATCACATTGCTCTGCGACAGATTGAAATAATCCCCAATCCCGACGGCAGTATGAATGTGCACCGGCAAATGCAGACGCCCGCCTTCGCTGACCAGATAGCGAAACACGAAATCCTGGAACGTTCGATACTCTTTCTCGCTCGGAATTCCACCGCCAACATACCGCTGATAAATATCCTCCGCCGTCGCCATTGACGGATCGCCAAACGACATGGGCCGAAAATACGCTACCTCGAATTTCATCGCAATCCCGCCGCGCTTCGAATCGTCTTCCAGCACCGTGCTGATGAATTTGAGATACTCACCAAAGGTGGCCGGCAGTTTGTTCACATTCTCCTGCTGCATCCACCGGTGCAGCATCTTCTCCTGCAGCGGAATGAACCCGCCCTCGTCCGGATTGCGCCCTGTCTCGCGTTCGTTGTTAAACGGCCACAGAAACGAATCGGCAAAGAATACCCACGGAAATCGCTTCGGATCCAGATAGTCCGCCATCATCGCCCGGTTCGCGGCTGAACTCTCCACGTTGAGCTTGTCGAGAATCGAATTGAAATACGCCGTGCCCGCCAACTGCCGCTTCAATTCCGCCTTTTTCTTCACCAGCCACTTCGCGTGCTCCGGCCCAAAGTCCGCATACGGATATGCGAACAGCGCTTTCGCTGCCGTTACCAGTTCTGGATTGTCGTCCCGCTCGCGCAATGACGAACTCGCGTTGGGAGGCGCCGCCATCGCATCTACATCCGGATCGTCGAAGTACCCCGGGTGCGCGTGATGATCGAACGCCTGAATCTTCTCAATCTGCGGCAGCAGCCGCTGATAGATCTGCTGCACGTCGGGTCCGGGGAAAGGCCGCGCCTGTGCCGAGCACACCGCGCCAGCGCCGAGCAGAAGCACATTCAGGACTTGAATTCGCATAGGTATTTTGTTCGCGACTCAGAACTCACGACTCGCTACAGCCCTTTGTACATGCCGCCATCCGCCAGCACCGTCTGCCCGGTGATAAACGACGCCCGCTCTGACGCCAGCCACACAATCGTATCGGCCACTTCGCGCGGTTCGCCTACCCGCTTCAACGGCGCATCCGCCGCCCATGCGTCGAAAAATTCCTGCTCGGATCTTCCCGTAGCCACCGCTCTTGCCTTCGCCAATTCTCTGAGTCGATCCGTCGCCGTGAATCCCGGCCCTACGTTGTTCACCAGAATCCCGTCCTTCCCGAATTCATTCGCCAGGCTTTTCACCAGTCCCACCACCGCCGCCCGCACCGCGTTCGACAGCACCAGGTCTGTCACCGGCTGCTTGGTTGTAATCGACGTGATCGTGATGATCCTTCCCCAGCGTTTCTGCTGCATGTGCGGGATCACCTCTCGCGCAAAATACACCGTGCTCATAAAGTTCGCCGCAATCGCCCGCTGCCAGTCCTCGATCGTCGACGCCAGAAATCCCTTGGCCGGAGGCCCTCCGGCATTCGTTACGCAGATGTCGACTCCCCCAAACTTCTGCGCCACGTCGGCGACAAACGTCGCTACTGCCGCCTGATTGGTCACATCACACGCTTCGGCAAAAACGTCGGCCGCACCTCCCCGCCGGACGTCCTCCGCCGCGGCCTGCAGCACCGCCGCATTCCGCCCACACATCGCCACCCGGCAGCCTTCGGCCGCAAATGCCTTCGCCGTCGCCAGGCCAATCCCTTGGCTCGATGCCGCCACCAGCGCCACTTTGTTTTTCAGTCCCAGGTCCACGAGTCGAGAATTATAAATGCCGAGAGGCAGCGACTCTCTCGAATCTTCCGCGTGGTGCCATCCTGTCTCTAACGACGTACTAGGCTAGGGTTCGGGTGAGGTTCGTTCACTTCTTTACATCGGTAACATGGCGCGAGCGCGAACAACGAACTCCTTTGTTTGGTGTAGGACACGCGTGGAGAGGACGATACGTTGAGCTAAATCGGGGACGGGTGAGATATGTCGACTCCTCACCCGGTTCTTGTGTATTCCAAACTACCATCCAGACTGACCAGTCTATTTCTCCAGTGAGTGTGCCTTTGCAGCGATCCATCCGAAGCCGTGGTTATGCGCTAATTCCTCGAGTTGTCGTAGGTCCAATCGGGCAGACTTGATCTGACCAGTTTTCGCCTGCAATTCCGCCAATGCAAGTCGTGTTTGGAATTGCAGGCCAAGCAGCCGGTGGATCTGCGCGCTTCGAAGAGTCTTGTCCATCAAAACCCGCGCGGATTTCGGATTGCCTGAAGCGCTCTCAGCGCGGGCAGATGCGAGATCAAACTGGAGATGAAGGAGCAAGTTCGCGCTCTTTCTCGCGAGCGGAGCAGCTTGTTGCACTTCGTGGTTAGCGTCTGAATATTTGGCCTGCGCCACCAGCGCGTCAACCAAAGCGGTGCTTGCCGACAACTCGTCGTCCGCCTGCTGACCCTGATGGAATTGCTCTCTGCATTTGCGAATCACCGTTTCAGCTTCGGC
Organism: Terriglobales bacterium; assembly: GCA_037443605.1. Lineage (GTDB taxonomy): Bacteria > Acidobacteriota > Terriglobia > Terriglobales > Acidobacteriaceae > Sulfotelmatobacter. Next base: position 3,546 of record JBBIOA010000050.1, on the reverse strand, counting down.
CGCGCGTCCTTGTTCAACCGCCAGACTTGCGAGGGATAGCTCGCTTTCCGCCACAGCCTGCTGGTCGCCGATTTGTTTTCGAAGCGCAAGCGAATCCTGGTAGCGTCCCTGGGCGCCAGCCAAGTCCCCGCGATCGAAGAGTACATCTCCCAACCCGCTTGCTATGTAAGCAAGGGCACGCTTCGAGTCGATCTCCTGCGCGGATACTTTCGCCTGGTCATACCTCCGTTGCGCTTCAGAAAGATCTCCTCTCAGACGCGCGATTTCACCGAGGTCATTGAGCGTAAGGGCGATGCCGTCTTTATCCCCGATTTCTCTGTACCCTGGAATGGCGCTGGAAAGGGTATGCTCGGCGCCGTCGAGATCGCCCTTCGCGAGAAACACGTCTCCCAGATTTGCGGAGGCCGCAGAAAGTCCCTCTATGTCTCCGACCTCGCGAAATACGTGGATAGCCTGACGGAACATCTCTTCCGCCTTGTCTAATTCGCCCATGCCGAAGTAGAGGCCTCCGAAGTCGCTGGTCGTACGCGCTGCATTATTCCGGTTACCCGCCGCAGCATAGCCCTGGCGGGCATGCTCGCAATCCCGGATGGCCTGCTGAGTGGAGCTCCCCTCTCCCATGGTTTGACAGAGAATTCCGTATGCGAAAGCGACCAGCAATTTGGATCCCTGAGCAGAGCCCTTGGCAATAGCGCGTCTTGCGGCAGCCTGCGCTCCTGCGGCATCTCGGGACACCAGGATGTGGGCTTCCAGAATATCCAGCCGGGGGTCTTCGGAGGTCGGAGGCGGAAGGCGACGCAGGGCCGACAAAGTCTTCAACGCATCGTCTGGATTTACCCAATGCTGCTGATATGCGAGACGAATCCCGTAGTCCAAGCTGTCCGGCAGATGGATTTGCCGCTACCCGCTTGAAATTCCACGAGATCTCCCCTGCGACTTCGGTTCACTCTCTTTCACCCCAACATCGCCAGCAGTTTCAGGTCAGATTCGGAAAAGGCTTTAGATAGCAGAGGCATGCCGTTCGGATCCTTTGGCGCAATCTCTGCCATCTTTACCGAGAACCATGCTTCTGCTATCGCCGCCCGAGTTAGGTCAAAGGCTGGATCACCGGCGATGATGCCGTCAAACCGATCAGGATAGCGTTGCGCCGCGATCATGGCTTCTCGGCCGCCGTTGGAGCATCCGGCCATGTAAGAGTAGTGGGGAGCAGAACCGTAGTATTCGGCAATGATTTTCTTCGCGACGGGTGCAACCAAATCTGTGGATCGGTATTAATAATCGATTCGCGCTTGCGGATCGGCACCAAATGCGGCGTCTCCTGGATTCTTCCCTTGATGGCCACCATCGGTGGACACGACGGCATATCCGCGCGCCAGAGCAGATTTGAATCCAGGACGTGCGGGCCCGACCGCCGGATTAATCATCCCGTCCAGCCCGCCTCCGCCCTGGAACAGAAATCGGCCACTCCAGGAATCGGGCAATCGCAGCTCAAACTTGTCGCCATACTCATTGCCATCGGGGCCGGTATGTTTGTTGATCTCGCCTTCCACGACGCAATGGGCAGGTTGGGGCGGAATCGGTATAGGACCCATGGACCCTAGCGCTGTACCCTCGGGCACCTCTTTTGCGCTGGAAATAAGGGTGTTCTCGATCCGCATGCCCGCGAGGGATGAACATGCTTTCGCCGGCTTCTGATGACGTGTTTGGGCACGCGCTCCGGCGAAGGATAGCGGGACGACCACGATCAGGATCCACAACGACGCATTCTGGATTTTGGTGTTCATGAAAGTGAAGACTCCGCGGCACAAACCGATGAAGCGGCACCGCAAGGACCTCCGGGAAAGTCCAGACGATGCCGGATAATTGCTAGAAGAGGAACTTAACCGCGAACTGCAATTCCCGCTGCGTTCCCTACCGTACCGGTGATCACACCCGCGGAAGGATCAGGAATTCCGTTACCACTCCCGTCGATTCCTGAAAACAATGACTGTCCCGGCAGGCCAAAATTCCGGTGATTGAAAAGGTTAAATGCTTCAGCCCTGAATTCGAGACTCGTTCGTTCTCCGATCTTCGTTATCTTCGCGAACGACAAATCTAGGTCCATAAACTTCGGACCCACCAACGTATTTCGGCCGAGGTTGCCAATGAATCCAGCTCCTTGCAGCGCAAACAAAAGCGCTGGCCGATCAGAGTATATGTCGCCGGCATTGGAGGGGAAATTGCCGATTCCGTACTGGGTTATTACGGAATTTCCCGAGAGTTAATCAAAGCTGCAGGCGGTCACATCGGAAACTCGGCAGGGGACCGAAACAATTTCGATGTCGTGATCGGGGGTGGCGGGCTTATGACCACCGCTCCGAATGGTCGGTCTGGTCGGAAATTAGCCAGCAGTTCGAGTTAACTTTTGTCGAACTCCCACCAGAGCTTTCGGTTCAGCTGTCGAAAGAAACGGGACAGGACCTCGGTCTAATCCCCACCGGCTTGTATCGCGGGATAGATCATCCGATTCGAACTGTGGTCCGCACCGGGACGGTCATTTACGGCCGCGCTGACATGCCGGATGACTTTGCCTATGCCGTCGCGAAGGCTATCGATGAGCAGCAGGATCAACTTCAATGGAGTCACTTGCAGTTCTCCTACAACATTCACAATGTCTGGAGAGCGAATGAGGTTCCTCTTCATCCTGGTGCGGCAAGGTACTACAAAGAGATGGGGTACATGAAGTAGGAATCCTGCTGTCTTGAAGGTGGTACTGGCAGCCTCCTTCCGAGGGCCGATGAATGAAGAAGGCGAATAAAAGGATTCTGACGGAAGAGGATAGTGCGAGCGCAAATCCTGAACGCTCGATGTGTCGCGGCGCTGTCACGCGGCGCGAGTTTATGGTGACAGCGTCAGTCGCTCTCGCTTCGACTGCGCTGCATGGGGCAAATCCCCAATCGCCCCTTGCTACAGATCGACATCGGCCACGCTTTCATCTGATGCCGCCGTCGGCATGGCTTAACGATCCCAATGGGCCGCTTTACTGGAAGGGGCATTACCATCTCTTCTATCAATATTCCCCAGCAATCTCGAATACTGGAACGAAGTACTGGGCGCACGCCGTGTCGACTGATCTCGTGCACTGGGAAAATCTTGGCATTGCTCTTGCCCCGACGCCAGGAGGGCCCGACAAGAACGGCTGCTGGTCAGGCTCTGCCGTTGTCCACAATGGCGTCCCAACTCTCGTCTACACGGGCGGGACTTGGTCAGCGGAGAGCGAACGCGCCGAGCGGGAAAAAGGAATTATTCCAGAGCGACAGATGGTCGCTGTTGCCGCAGATCCGGCCGATCCTTACTTGAGGAAGTCGACCAAAGTACCGGAAAATCCAGTGCTGGCCGCCCCACCGGCTGGAATAAAGGCAGTCGGCTGGCGAGATCCTTCCTTATGGAAGGAAGGTGACACGTGGTACATGGTGATTGGGTCGGGAGAAGTTGGCAAAGGTGGAATGGCGCTGTCTTGGCTCAGCCTGAAATGGAGAAGCGACGTTCTCCGTTAGTGTAGAGTCC
>JBBIOA010000049.1:0-13967 GCA_037443605.1 Terriglobales bacterium | reverse complement strand
AGATCGTTCACCCACCCATCGTTCCACGCCTCCTGGATCCCCGTACTCGCCGAACCGATGGTGTATCCATCAGGATGCGGAGTGGCGGTGTTGATGATGAGAGTGCATTTCGAAGTGGCCTTGGGAGTGCAAGTTCCACCGGTGACGGTTGCGGCCTCCGGCCTCCCTCTGCCGGAAATATAGACCGAGTAAACGTAGTGATGAGTGGTGGAGGCGGTATCGATTCCGGCGGGGCATGGGCGTTCGGGGGAACAAGGCAGGGTAATGGGGTGAGCTTTTCCAGGTGTGGCGAGTGATCCGAGCGGAGTTTGGTCCGAATCGGTGTAGGCCCAGTTGAAAGAAGGAACGACGAAATGCGGCGAGGCGGAGGCGACCGGGTCGAGGGTGTGTGCATTCGAGGGAGTTTGCGCGGTGGCGGCAGTCAGCAGAAAAAGGAGCGACAGAAAACGGGGGAGCGGACGGTGGAGGCAGGGGGGGGCGTCAGGCATTCGGGTCTCCTATGGACGATGCGAAGGGGCGAACTCGCAGTGTACATCGAGGGACTCAGGGAGGTGAAAGCACGAGGAGTCGGCGCGGCGCACTTGCAAGCCTGGGCGGCGGGAACGTGGATGAAAGTTCCGGTATACTGAGGCAGCGACAACCGGCAAGGCGGCGCGCGTGGCGGAGGAAGGGCTCAGCAGTGACCCACGATGCGGGCAACGGCCCCCTCCGGACCTTATGATTCCCTCAGTCCTCGAGCGTATTCCGAAACAAGCCTTTCTGGCAGCGGGAGGGGTGGGACTTGCGTGCCTGGCGTACATGGCCTACTCAAGTCCGGGGTACTTCACGAACGAACTGTATTTCAAAGGACTGCTGCTTCTGGAGGTGATGATTGTCGCCGTGTATTTCTACCGGCGTGCATTCCTGCCGATGGTATTGATTAGTTTCCTGTTTTCGGGCGTGAATCTTCCTGTGGGAGTGGGCTGGGCAACGGTACGCTGGCCGTTCTTGTGGTTCGGTGCGCTGGTTGGGGCTGTGATAGTCCTGCGCGAGCACAATCAGCGCTTCGGTTTGTTTCACGCGATTGCGGCGTTTTGCGCGATGGCAGCGTTAGCGTCGTCGGTGGTGTCGGCGACCCAAGGGATCGCATTCCTAAAGGCGTTGAGCCTGCTGGCGCTGTTTCTCTATTGTGCGACGGGCGTGAGGGTGGCGGTGATCGGCCGAGAAAACAGCTTTTTCAACGGTCTTCTGCTGGGTGCTGAGATCTTGATTGCGGGGATTGCCGCCTTTTACGTGTTGGGGATCGAAGCGATGGGCAACCCGAACTCGCTGGGGGCGGTCATCGCAGTGGTGGGTGGGCCGATTTTGTTGTGGGGCGCATTGATGGGGGACAAGTTGAATCTGCGCCGCCGCCGCTGGGCGCTGTATGGGGTATGTCTTTACCTCGTCCTGCACAGCCGCTCGCGCGCAGGGATGTTCGCTGTGGCGATGACGTTCGCCCTGGCAACGGTGAGCTTACGAAGATATCGTCTGCTGGTGGAAGGCCTGATTGTCGGGGTGATCGTGGTGTCGGCACTCGCCGTGGTGCGGCCGGACTTCTTCGTCGAGAGGGCGTCGTCGGTTGCGAACGGCGTGTTGTATAAGAACGGCACGCAAAGTTCGGGAGTGTTTGCCTCGCGGGAGGAGCCATGGCGGGCCGCGATGGAGAGAATTGAGACGCACCTGTGGTTCGGAACGGGATTCGGAACGACCGGCGCCGAGCCGAATGAGAGTGATCTTGCGGGGACGTTTTCGACGAGTTCCGGAGTGTCGGCGGAGAACGGCTGCAGCTATCTTGCGATCACATCGTGGGTGGGGATCCTGGGCAGTATCCCGTTCCTGTTGCTGTTGCTGGCGTTGATGGCTTTTGTGGGGCGAACTGTTGCATGGATGATCCGGACCGGCAGTGCAGATCATCCAGCCGTGGGGTTGGCGATGATTGTTTTCGCGGGTCTGCTGCATGCCATTTTTGAAGACTGGCTGTTTGCCCCGGGGAATTACCTGTGTGTGTTTTTCTGGGGGATGGCGTTTGTGCTGGTCGACGTTGCGCCGCCGGTGAGACAGCCGCTGCCGAGCCCGGTGAGAGTAAGTCCCGGCGTGTACCAGCCGGAATATTCCGCTGTTTCTCGCTGATCCCTCTTCATTTTTCAGTCTGTAATTCGGCGGTACCCGGCGGATGTTCGCCCGGGTTCTTCTTCGCCAGGGCCCCCAATAAGAGCAGAGATAGGATGAGCAGGGACCAGCTTTGGTGGGGCATGACAAATCGGTTCCAGATCCAAGAGTTCGTCCAGGAGACAGGAATACGGCTGTGACGCATGAGCGTGTCGAGGAGAGCGCTGCCAGGGATCAAGAAGGGAACTATGGGGATCAGGGCAAGCCTGGCGTGAGGGCGGAGGTACGCGGGCGGATGAGCGAAGCACCATGCCAGGGGAATCGTAAGCAGAGTGGCGTCGTAGAGGCGGTGATAGAGGGGCAGGAGACTGATGACGGCGATCGTGCCTAAGGCGAGGAGGGGTTGGTCGTTGAGACGGTTGTGGAGGCAGAAGTAGATGAATGCAGCGATGAGCGCCGCGCCTACTGAGAATGCGAGAAAGTTGGCGGACCTAGCATTTTCAGTGAAGGAATAGAAGGGGACCTGCAGGTTGACGAGCAGGAATCGGATGGGGTTGGCGTCGGTGAAGTCGTCGATGGTGTTGTGGGTGGAGAATCCGCGCAGGTTGCTGAGATAGTCGTGGAGCCAGTTGACGCCGCGAATCTGCAGCCAGGCGACGGCGACGAACGTGATGGCGGAGGTGGTGGCGATGGCCGAGAGGAAGAGGCGCCAGCGAAAACGGAGGAGGTAGAAGAGGACGAGGAACGAACCGATGTGCGGTTTGAGGCTGCAGGCGAGTCCGAACCAGATTCCCGCGGAGAGGTCGTGACGGCTGGAGGCGGAGAGTATGCCCAGGGCGCAGAAGCCGAGGATCAGGATGGTCTGATTGCCAGTGACGATGCCGGTGTGGAAGGGCGCGAGGGCAAGAGAGAAGGCGAGGAAGGCAACGGAGGGGGGCTCGGGGAAATGGAGATTGGCGGTGCGCATCAAGGCCCAGAGTGTGGCAGCGACGGCGGCGAGCAGCACAAACGGCCAGATTTTCAGCGCGACCGGGAAGGGAAGCCAAGCGATCGGAGCCAGCAAGACGACACTGCCGGGCATGGGAGCGAGGCGAGTACGAGCCGTGAGGGCGACGGGGCTGGAGAGTTCGTCGCGCCAGAGGGCGATGAAATTCTGAGGATCGGAGATATTTTGGCCGCGGAGCCAGAGCCGTGAAGTGCCGTAGTTCTGGCTGAGGTCGTTCCAGTAGGTGGGGGTGAGGAAGTAGCGGATGGGGCCGCGGACCAGGAACTCGGCGAAGGCGGCGATCAGCAGGACCCAGAGGAGAATCGTGCTCCACTTGGGGGGCGCTTGGGGTTCGTTATGCATGCGGGGTTGGGCGGCGGAAATCCATCTTCTGAAAGCAGGAGCGCAGGAAGAGAAATGATAGCAGGTCGGCTGGAGTGGGAGGCGGAGTGCGGTTGCCAGGGCTTGAAGCACCGGGGGCGCGGAGGAGCACAGGGTGCATCGCCAACCTACGGCAAGAAGCTTGAACTGCGAAGATCGCTAAGGGGCCGCGAAGGATACTGAGAAATAGCGGTTGACGAGCGAATGAACACGAATCAGCTGTGGCTGGAGCGTGCGCGTTCATCCATGCAGATTTATTTTGCGAAGGCACCTCGGGCGACGTTGGAGTAGGCGGACTGGCCATCGGCGTTGAAGGCGCGGATGCGGTAGGCGAATTTGGCGTCCTTTTTTAAAGATGAGTCGGTGTAATCGGTGGCGGTGGCGGGGAGTTTGGCGAGCGGCTCCCAGGTTTTCGCATTCGTGAGGTTGCGTTCGACGATGACTCCGGTGCGGTCCGCGCCGTGGAGTTCCCAGGTCAGCTTTACGGTGTTGCCAGCGATGGCGAGATTCAGATCGCTGGGAGTTTCAGGGAGGACGGGCCAATCGAAATAGTCGGCGTCGGCGACGGCCATGACACTGTCTTTGACAGGGAGCAGGTCGATGGTGTCGGTGGTGCCGGATTTCCAGGAGACGGGCTTGATCTCGCCGGTGGTGACGTCGATGAGAACGGGATGCGTGATGCCGGTGTTTTTCAGAGACATGGTTGCGAAGAGCGGCGGAAAGGAATCTTTGCCGGGCTGGCTGTGAGCGGCGAACCAGTAGGCGACGATGGCCTTGCCGCTGGTGGAGCGGAATCCGTAGGCCAGGAAGGGGAATCCGGCGTGGCGGCGGAGCGCGGGGAGATCCGGGCCTGAGACTTCAATGGACGGATCGAATTTCGTGTCGGAGAAAAGCGCGTTCGTGTTTTGCAGTGCATAGAAGACAGGACGCGGGGTGAAGTCGTAGGGGTTGTTGGTGATGCCGTGGATGAGGCCGAAGTCGTCGTACTCGTTGCCGTCGGTGCCGGCGGCGAGGAGCCAAACGAAAGTTTTTACGCCAGCGGCGTGGTTGTAGAGGAATCCGCGCGGGATGTACTTGGCTTGCACGTTTTCGTCGGAGCCGATCCAGGAAGGAATCGAGTTGAATTCGTCGTCGAAGAACGGGATGTTGGGCTTGACGCCGGGATAGTTCTTGACGAGATCACGCAAGGCGCGGGGCGTTTCAGTTTGATAGGCGCCGTAGTCCATGGTTTCCGGATTCATGTTCTGGCCGTAGCCGGGGTAGGTGTGATAGGCGTAGACGTCGATGCCGGAAGCGCATTGGCAGGTGTCGAAAGCGCGCTGGGTGAAGTCGCGGACGGGATCGGCCTGGCCGCCGTAGATGACTTTGGCGTTGGGATCGGCTTTGTGGACGGCGTCGATGAAAGGGCCGAGGAGCTTGCCGAACTGCTCGGGGTTGCCCCAGGGATTCCAGTAGCCGATGTCCTGCTCGTTCCAGAGAGCCCAGTAGTGGATGCGATCTTTGAAGTGATCGACCATCCATGCGGAGTAGCGATTGAAGGCGGCGATCTGATCGGGCGTGGTGGGCGGCCAGAAAACGGAGTAGAGGCTGCGATCGTCGTTGTGGAAGGAGCCGGGCTCGGGGACGCCGACGTCGGGACGCTTGCCGCTGGGTCCGGTGTACATGACGTTGCCGTAGATGAGCTGGACCTGCATGTCGATGCCGTTGTCGTAGAGAGAGTCGACGTAGTCTTCGAGTTCCTGCGAACTGGAGAAGACGCCGCGCTTCTGCTCGATCCAATCCCAACTGGTGCGGTCGGAGCTGTTTTCATACTGGCCGATACGGGCCCATTTGAAACCGGCGTCGAACATGCGAGTCCACCACCAGCGATTCCAGGGAAGGTAGGGTTCGCGAGGCATGTCGGAATTGATGCCGAAGCCGTCGTGAATCTGGGAGGAACGCTTGGGAGGGACGTGGTCGGGGAGGGGGCGGGATTGAGCGAAGAAGATCGTTGGCAACAAAAGGATGATCACGAGGGAAAAATTGAGGCTGGCTTTGATGGGTTTCACGGTTCCTCTCTTCGTTTCATTGGTAAGATTTGCATCGGCGGGCCTCAGCGGTTGAAGCCGGGCTTTCTCTCATACGCTTCGGCACGCATGTCGTGTTCTTCCTGCCAAGGGAGATTTCAAGAACCCCACTTCTGCCGCAAAGAGCGCGGCAGAAATGGGGCACCCCCTCAATTCATTGAATCTCCGTTGATCCCTAACCGCGTTTGCTTCACCAGCACGACGATGGCCGAGTCGATCCATGCGTCGTCGTCGCCGGCGGGGACTTCGGAGAACAGCCACCAATCCTCGATGTGTTCGACGGTTTGGCCGGGTTGTAATTTCACAAGCGGGCCTAGAGTTTCCAGTTCAAGAAAATCCGGATTGGTGAAGACTTCAAAGTTGCAGCCGAAATCGGGATAGTGAGCGCCGGGGATGACCGGCGCGCGCTTGATGAAGAGGTGGCCGTCGAGGTAGTAGGCGCCCCATCCGGCGGAGTTGTAGATGCCTCCCATTTGCTCGTTGAAACGGCCTTGAGGATTCGCGAGCTGGCGCAACTGAATGTATTGCGTGCCGAAGACCCAGCGCGGGTCGGCGAAGTCGGTGAAGGACCAGATGCCGAAGGAGCCGACGGGCTGATAGTGGTCCGTGTCCATGGCGATGCGCGGGGAGAGCGGGAGGATGGCGCGGCCCCCGGGGGCCATCATGGTGGGGGACCAGGGGGCGAGCGTGGTGGGGCGCGAGTCATGATTGGCGATGCGATGGGTGATGCGGACGTGCGTGCTCGATTCGGCCAGTTCGATTTCGAGTTCTTTCTGGAGATGAGTGCCGGGCGGAGCGTCTTCCGGCGCAGAAGTGAAGAGTGCGGCGCGATTGCGCGCCGTGACGTTTACGGATGTGTTGTCCGGATAGTAGGTGCGTTCGACTTCGGGAGAGACCCAAAGACGGTGACCGCCGTAAAGACGGAAATCGGAGCCGCCAGTCCTGCCGAGGTCGTCTTTGACTTCGTGGAGAAGATTGTGGCCGCGGTGGAATCCGTAGTGGAGGATGCGGGGGCCGACGTCGGCGGTAACGAAGAGTTCGACGATGCCGTTGGAGAAACGGTAGACGTTGATCCAACCTCGGTATGACAAGCGTTCGATCATCGTTCCAGGAATTCAGAACCTTTTGCGCGCTTACGACACGACTGAAGTCGCGCCCTTCCCGTTCGTTTCAGTTTCCGGGTTCCCACGTCTCGCAAAAGCGGCGAGACGTGGGGCATCCCAGTGCAGGTGAGACTTTCGCTTTCGTTACTTCAGGTCTTTCGCGTTTTTTTGGATCTTGCTGATGGCCGCAGCGATTTCGACCATGTCCTCGTCGGTTCCGAGCAACGCGGGCTGGGGAATCCAAACGGTTTCCCAAGCTGCTTTCTGCGTTGCGGGGAATTTTTGTTTGAGGAAGGCATGCTTCTGCGTGGCCTGCTTGCCGCTGAGGCACTCGCGATACTTTCCGTTGCGGAATACATGCAAGTCGTGCAGCGGTGGGTAGCTGGCCTGATTGGGAATGCCTTCGGCGTTCATGGCCTGAATGAAACGATCGGTGGAGACGCCGGCGAAATGTTTTTTGTTGTAGTGGAAGATGTAGGCGTACTGGCCGTTGCGGGTGCAGCGCTCGTCGAGTTTCTGCGGCGTGATACCGGGGATCTGGCTCAGCAGGCGATCGAGGATGCGGCAGTTGTGGTGACGGCGGCGGGTCTGTTCGTCGAGACGGCTGAGTTGCACGTTGAGGACGGCGCCCTGCCATTCGCTAAGGCGGTAATTGGAGCCGTAGATGAAGTGGTCGTAGAACCATTTGCCGGGCATGCGTCCGCAATCGTGGACGGAACGGGCCTGGACTTCGAATTTGTCGCTGTTGGAAATGATCATGCCGCCTTCGCCTGCGGTCATGAGCTTGCTGGCCTGGAAGCTGAAGGTGGCGGCGACGCCGAAGGTGCCGATGCGTTGTCCGCGCCATTCGCTGGCGTGGGCGTGAGCGGAATCTTCGACGAGAGCGAGTTTGTGGCGCTTGCAGATTTTGACAAGGCGATCAAGATCGGCGGGAAGTCCGCCCATGTGCACGGCGATGACGGCTTTCGTGCGCGGCGTGATGGCGGCTTCGACGAGGTCGGGATCAATGCAGTAGGTTTCGGGATCGACATCGACGATTACGGGCAGAGCGTTCGCGAACAGCACGGCGCTGGCGGTAGCGATGAACGTGAAGTTGGGGACGATGACTTCGTCGCCGGCGTTGATGCCGAGTGCGGCCATGGTGACTTCAAGCGCGGCCGTGCCGTTGGTGACGGCGATGCCGTGTTTCGCGCCGTGGAACTTGGCGAAGTTCTGCTCGAACTCGAGCGTTTTGGTGCCGGGAGTGCGCCACCAGATGCGGCTTTCGAGAACTTCTTTGAGGGCTTGCGCTTCCTGCTGATCGTAGTACGGCCAGAGGGGGATGGGTCTGGTTTTTGCTTTGTTACCGCCTAAGAGTGCGAGCGCCGACATGATTGGTCTCCTTGCTGACCGCTAGTATTGGTTGAATCCAGTGGCATAACGAAAAGCTTCGACGTAATGGCCGTCTTTGCGCGGCTGTTCTTTGCGCATGTCGTCTTTGGCGGCCTGCAGGTCTTTGGGATCCCAGTCGGGCCGGTACTTGCTGACCGCAGGATCGAACTGGCTGACCTGTTTGGAAGCTGCGTCGAGCTTGAGATCGAAGACGCTGTCGATGTTGACGAAGAAGTTGGCGTCGTCTGGAGCGGGATAGAAGAAGTACATCTCGGGGACTTTGTAGGGCTGAAGTCCCTGCTGCAGCTTCTGGTTGGGGAAGTAGAGCCAGAATTCGGCGGCGCGGACGGCGTCAATGGTGTTGAAGGCAGCCATGCGGTGGTCGCTCTTGTGCCAGCGCTCGTACCATTCGCCGGGATCGACGCTGAGGAGAATGTCGGGGCGGAGGCGGCGGATGATGGCGGTGGCTTCTTCGGTGAGCTTGGGCTGCGGAGCGTATTCGAGCATGCCATCGTCGTAGCCCAGCCACATGATGTTCTCCTTCTGCGTACCGAGCATGCCTTCGGAGACTTCCTCTTCCGCGCGCCGGATGCCGGCGAGCTTCTGAGAATTCATGTCGGGGTCGTAGGAGCCCTTGTCGTCGTTGGTGTAGATGGCGATGTAGACCTTGTTGTGATTGCGGTTGAGCAGGGCGATGGTGCCGCCGGCGCCGAAGACGTCGTCGTCCGGGTGAGGGGTGAAGACGAGGATGGTCTTGTTGTGGACGTCCTCGAGGCGGGTCTGCTGGGCCTGAGCCAGAAAGCAGGAGAAGAAGAGAAGGGCGGAGCAGGCCAAGAGGCGCATGAGGGTCCTTGTGTCGCGTGACTGTAATGATTTAGTAAAACGATTCTAAATTGCGCTAGAGCCTGCTGTGGTGTCAAGGGAAAACTGAACGGCAAACGTATGATGTCGATTGAATTGATATGCACAATCGTGAATTTCTTCTTGACAGAGCGGGGTATTTCGGCTCAGGATTTATCGATTTAGTAAATCAATTTATGCAAGATCGAGGGGGATTTATGCTGCGCAAGGTCCATGCCGGAGTTCTGTCTGCGTTGGTGGGGACGTTGTTGCTGGCCGCGACTGCGTTGGCGCAGGTGGATCGAGGCGGGATCGTGGGTACGGTGAGCGATCCAACGGGGGCGCGGGTGGCAAGCGCGCAGGTGACGGTGACGAGCGTGGAGACCGGACAGGCGGCACACCTGACGACCGACAACGAAGGGAACTACAGCGCGAAGCTGCTGAAGATTGGGTCGTACTCGGTGTCCGTGACGAAGCAGGGTTTTGAGACGACGGTGCAGAAGAATGTGGACGTTGGGGTTGATCAGGCGGTACGTGTCGATCTGCTGATGAAGCTGGGGTCGGCGGCGGAGACGGTAGAAGTCACGGGTGCGGCGCCGCTGCTGCAGACGGAAACTTCGTCACTGGGGACGATCGAAACGGAGCGGAGGATTTCGGATCTGCCGCTGAACGGGCGGAACTTTATTGCGCTTGCGTACCTTGGGCCGGGAGCGAACGGCGGGCAGACTGGGTCGAACGTGAGCGGAGGCGTGTTCGAGAACGAGCGGGCGAACGAAGCAGTGTCGGTGAACGGGCTGCGGGTGTCGAACAACAACTTCCTGCTGAATGGAGTGGACAACAACGAGTTTGGGCTGGGTGGCGTGGTGGTGTTGCCGCCGCCGGATGCGATTGAGGAATTCAAGACGGAAGAGAACTCGATGAGCGCCGAGTTCGGGCGCGGCGGCGCGGCGGTCAATGTGGTGCTGAAGTCGGGAAGCAATAAGGTGCACGGCGGGCTGTATGAGTTCATCCGCAACGACAAGCTGGATGCGGTGAACTATTTCAATCAGGGGCAGCAGCCGTTCAAGAGGAATCAGTTTGGAGCGTTTCTGGGCGGGCCGCTGGTCAAGAACAAGACGTTTATCTTTGGAAATTATGAAGGGTCGCGGCTGCGCAACAGCGCGCCGTTTACGTCGACGGTGCCGGTGGCGGCGGAGCGGAAGGGAGATTTTACCGACCGGTTGACGGGAACGATGTTCACGCCGTGTGCGGATGGTTCGGGGCCTTCGTTTGATACGGGGACGATCTTTGATCCGTACAGCACCGCCAACTATACCTGCACCGATGGCAGCGTGATTTCGCTACGCAATCCGGTGCAGTATCAGGGGCAGGTCAATGTGATGGATCCGACTTTGATGATCAATCAGATTGGATCGAACATCGCGAATTTTTATCCGCAGCCGACGGACCCGACGTCGCTGACGAACAACTACCTGGCGAACCAGAACATCGTCAACAATCAGGATTCGTTCGATGTGCGGGTAGATCACCGATTCCGGGAGCAGGATCAACTTTTTGCATCGTACAGTTTTGGAGACGTGCGCAGCCAGTCGCCCGGGCCGCTAGGCCCGTTGTGGGGCGGGTCGGACTGCTGCCCGAGCGTCAGCAATTCGCGGGCGCAACATCTGGGGATCGGGTACACGCACACATTTTCGGAACGGTTCCTAAACGATCTGCACGGAGGATATTTCCGGTTTGCGGTGAATGCGCTGCCCTTCAACTTCGGCAAGGATCTGGGGACGCAGCTGGGGATTCCGAATGTGAACCGGCCGGGATATCCGAATTCGAGCGGGCTGACAAACATTGATGTGGCGGGATTCACGTCGCTGGGAGATTCGCAGTGGCTTCCGGAGCACGTGTTCGAGAACATCGTGCAGGTCGCGGACACGATGACGTGGATCCGGGGAAAACACTCGCTGAAGTTTGGGGTAGACTTCCGGCGGCAACAGCGGAACTTCTTCCAGTTGTCGAGCGCGCGCGGGTATTTTGTGTTCGGCGGAGGGTACACGGCCGATCTGACAAGCTTCAACGGCGGCAATGCGCTGGCCGACTTGTTGTTTGGAGCGCCGATTTCGAACGAGCAGGATTTTCTAGCAGGGCTTTATCCGACGCGGTATTGGGATCTGGCCGAGTTCTTCCAGGATGATTTTCACGTCAGCCAGAATCTGACCATCAATCTGGGGCTGCGCTACGACGTGACCTCGCCGGCGAACGGGCGGGTGGGAAACTTCGATTTGAACCAGGCGATCGTGGTGACATCGTACGGGCCGGGCGCGGTGTCGCACGCGGGCGTCAAGTTCGACAAGAAAGACTTCGGGCCGCGCATTGGGTTTGCCTGGAACGCGATGAAGAATACGGTGGTACACAGCGCATTCGGGATGTTCTATTCGAGCGAGGCGAATATCTTTGATGATCTCGGGCTGAATCCGCCGCAGCTCAGTTTCTACGCAGCGAACTTCAATGCCGGAGCGTTTCCATCCGCGCCGCAACTGGTGTCGGCGGGATTCCCGGCGACTGTGCCGCAAGGGAGCGCGACGAACATTCAAGGACCGGTAAAGACGACGGGCACGAGGCGCACGATTCCGCGGATTCTGGAGTGGAATCTGAGCGTGCAGCATCAGTTCACGCCGAACTGGGTGGCGCAGGTGGGATATGTCGGGACACGATCGACCCAGCTGTGGAATCACGAGGCGAGCGACTTAAACCAGGCTCCGCAGATTCTGGACACGAATTTCTGCGGACCGGATCCGACAAGCTGCATCCCGAACTTTGGCAGGAAGTATTTCGCGCAACAGCCGAATCTGACGCAAGTGCTGCCGCTGGACTATCCGCAGTTCCAGTCGTTCTACAACGCGTTTCAGGCGTCGCTGAACAAGCGGCTATCGAACGGCTTCAACATCCTGACGGCATACACGTACGCGAAGAACCTGGGGAACGCGGACGGCAACGTGGGCGGGATTGTGCAGAATTCGTATGCGGCGTATCTGGAGCATGGGCCGGTCGCTCCGGATTTGCGGCAGCGGTTGTCGGTGAGCTATCTGTACGAGATTCCGGTGGGGCATGGGCGGCGGTACATGGGCGATGCGAACCGGGTGGTGGACGGAATTCTGGGTGGATGGGAGATCGCGGGCATCACGGCGGCGCAGACCGGTGAAGCGGTGAATGCGGTGATGTCGACGGACCTGAGCAATACGGGAAGTTTCAGTTACCGGCCGAATCAGGTGGCGAATCCAAATAACTTCTCCTACGACACCGCGACGCAGGGGGCGCTGGGGTGCTCGAATCCCGGACACCAGACGCTGGATTGCTGGTACAACCAGGCGGTGTTTGTGGCGCCGCCGCTGGCGACGGGGCAGCAGTCCGCGCACGCGTTTGGCAACACGAAGATTGGCGGGCTGCGCGGGCCGCACCTGGTGAACTTCGATGTCGTACTCCAAAAGAACTTCAAGATTTTCGAATCACAGCAGATCGAGTTCCGGTCAGAGTTCTTTAACGTGTTGAACCATCCGAACTTTGGATTGCCGGGTGGGGGAGCCTCGGCGCCGGTGGATGTGCCGGGCGGCGCGGCGATCACGAATACGGCAACCGATAACCGGCAGATTGAGTTCGCGCTGAAGTACACGTTCTAGTATGGTTCTGGAGGCGGGATCGTGCGGGTCGGGGTCGCGCCGAGGAGTGACGGGTTGAAACAATCCGGAATCAAGACCAGCACCACGGTTACTTTGCGTGATGTAGCGATCGAGTGCGGCCTTTCGTCGACCACGGTGTCGATGGTGCTGAGTGAATCTCCGCAAGCTGAGGTGATTCCGGACGCGACCAAGCGGCGTATTCTGCATGTGGCGCAGGCCCTGGGATACCAGCCGAATCCCTTTGCGCAGGCTCTGCGCAGCCGACGAAGCCACACCGTGGGCGTCATGGTGCCGGATATTGCTGACCCGTACTGCGCACAGATTCTGCGGGGCATCGAAGACAGTTTTTCGACGTCGAGCTATCTGCCGTTCCTGGTGGACATCCAGAACGACGCGATGCGGTTCAAAAAGTATTTGGATGTCCTAGTGGCACGAAGAGTGGAAGGGTTGATCGTGCTGGCGAACTCGTTGTCGTTTGAAACCGAGTTGCTGGCCACGCTGGAGAGCCGCAAGGTTCCGGCGGTGATTCTGGGCCGCGAAGCGGACAACGATGCGCTGAGTTGGGTGGCGACCGACAACGAAGCTGGCACGCAGCAGGCAATGGAGCACCTCTGCCGGCTGGGACATCGGAAGATCGCCTTCATTCGCGGTCCGGAAATGATCGTGGACAGTTACCGGCAGTGGAACGGAATCTGCTCGTTCGCGGTGAAGGCTGGGTTGGAATTGGATTCGCGGCTGGTGGTGACGTTGACCGATCCTTTCTCGGGCTACGAGGGAGGGTTCGAGCGGACGAAAGAATTACTGGGGCGGGAACTTCACTTCACGGCGCTGGTGGCGTTCGACGATATGACAGCGTTTGGAGCGATCCGGGCGTTGATCAGCGCGGGCAAGCGAGTCCCGCAGGATTGCTCGGTGATCGGTTTCGACGATATTCCGGCGGCGGCATTCTACAATCCGGCGCTGACCAGCGTGCGGGAACATATGAAGAATCTCGCGTCGGTTGGAGCGGAGATTCTGCTGGACGCGATGCGGGCGTCGCGGAAGAGTACGGTGGTGAGTCCGGTGCATCGGAGAATCGCGCCGGAGTTGATTGTGCGGGAGTCGACCGCGGCGCCGGGAGGGTAGAGCTGGGGCGTTGGCCGCGTGTCAACCTGGCGCGCCCCGCCGTTCTCCAGCAGACCTCTCCGCGCGCCGGAAAAACTCGCGCGTTCGACCGAGGTTGGGCGGGAGAAGATCGAATTCCGGCGGAGCCACGGAACTCCCGACGCGACGATGTCCAGTGAAGCTGGACGGTTCTGGAAGATGCCCTTACAATCAAAAGAGTGACCTTGAATCGCAGCGCCAGCTGAGGGTTTGAGGCACGGGTGAGGGCGCGTAGCTCAGTTGGTAGAGCAATGCCCTTTTAAGGCATGGGTCGCAGGTT
>JBBIOA010000048.1:0-15200 GCA_037443605.1 Terriglobales bacterium | reverse complement strand
GTCCCCACATGGTCCGCCGCTGTCCCCACATGATCCGCGGCTGTCCCCACATGGTTCGCACTTAAGCAGATCGAGCGGGACTGCGTAGCGTGATGAGGGTGACCTCCGGGGGGCAGTTCCAGCGGGCCGCCACGCCGACCGTGCCGAGTCCGAGGTTGGTGTAGAGGGTGAGCGGGCCGAGGTGATAGAGGCCGGCAATGTATTTTCGCCCCAATTCCGGCAGGTAGAGCGGACGGAGGAATGGCAGGCGAATCTGGCCGCCGTGGGTGTGCCCGGAGAGTTGGAGATCGACGGAGTTGCGGGCGGCGTAATCGGCGAAGTCGGGTTCGTGCGCGAGCAGGACGGTTGCCTCGTTCTTCTGCACGGCGCGCAGGGCGCGAGCCAGATCGGCGTCGCCACCGAGCACGTCTCCCACACCAGCCAGCCAGAACCGTGAGCCGTTCCGCTCGATGGGAACCGCGTCGTTGTTCAGCGTGGTGATTCCCTGCTGACGCAGGGCGCTGGTGACGTGGTCGGAATCGGTGAAAAAATCGTGGTTCCCCATGATCGCCCACAGCCCGAGCGGAGCCTGCAATTGCCGCAGCAACTGGGCACAAGGTTCCGCGGCAGCCGCTCCGATTCTGGAGTCCGCGGCCAGGACGGGAAAGGTGACGAAATCTCCGGTGAGCGCGATCAGGTCAGGGCGCAGCGCGTTGACCATGGGGATGGCAGCCCTCATGGGATGAACGGAGCAATAAGGGTCGTAGTGAAAATCGCTGAGCAGCGCGATGCGGAATCCATCGAGTTCGGCGGGCCAGCGGCTGAGGACAAGCTCCCGACGCACCAGGCGTGGGTGGTTGGGCTCGAGCAGGAAGGAATCGGCAGCGATGGCGGAAGCGCCAGCCAGGCCCGCAAGCCAAAGAAACTTTCGCCGGCTGACCGGCCTGCGCCCTGTTTCCTGGGGTTCCGTTTTTTGGCGTTCCAAGAGTTCGCTTGTGGCAGGCACTCGACTGGTGTTCCCGTTTGCGATGATGTTCGATCAGGATAACGTGAGATCGAGTCCGGCGATATGCCAAGCCGGATGCGCTGGCGGCGGGGTTCGCCACCAACGCATGCCCGAAATCAGAAGTTGAAGGTAGCCTGCAGTTCGATGCGGCGGTTGGCCGACGAGCCTTGCGAGAACGGGCCTCCCTGCAGCGCGTTGGGAATGTCGAAGAACTTCGATCCCAAGACAGCGGTCGGGTTGGCGGTGTTGACGTTGTTGAACAGGTTCCGAACGCCCAAGCCGAGCGCCAGATTGTAGCGGCGATCGGAATTGGAGGACATGGGCGGAGGTCCGCCGCCGCCACCGAACAGCGGGCCGCCGCGCGGGCCGTGACCGCCCGGTCCACCTCCGGGCTGCGGGTGGCCAGAAGCGGACTTCAGTTTGGGTCCGAGTCCGAAGGTTTTGGTCAGGCGGAGGTTCATCACGAAGCGGTTCGGACCGGTCGCATAGTTGACGGGCAGCAAGCGGCCCGTCGCACCGGTAGCGTCAAAGGTCCCGAGCGGCGTGCAGTAAATGTTGCCGGTGACGCTGACGGTGGAACAACCGGCGGTCGAAACCAGACCGGGACGGTCGTTGTAGACCTGGTCTCCGTTGATGTCGATGGGTGTGGTGATGTTAAACGGCGCGCCGGAACTCACCACCATGAAAGGGCTCAAGCGAATCAGATACGGAAAAGCGATGCTGCCGCCAAGAAAGAAACGGTGACGCACATCGAAGGAGGCGCGCCCGTAGTCCTGCGCAATATTGTACGAGTTGGTCGGAAAGCCGCCGGAAGTATCGCTGTTGGCATAGCTGAGGGTGTAGAAACCGAACAGCTGAACCTTGGCGCCGACTTTCACGTTGGTGTTGACGATCAGCTGGTTCTGTTTGAAGTTGCCCTCGGAGACATAGCGGTAGATGTTGCCGCCGGCGATCGGCGGGCAGTTGGGAGCGCAGGCCGTTCCGGGGTAGGGCGCCGCGGCGTTGATGGTGACGAACTGATCGAAGCCGCGAGAGTTCAGGTAAATCATGGAGAGAGTCGCGGACTTGGTGAGCTGGCGTTCCACGCCCAGAGCACCTTGCAGCGTGTAAGGCGCATGGAGTCGAGAACCGATCTGGTAGATGTTGGAGGTGGTGGAACTAGGGGTTCCGCAGCCGCCGATGCTGGTGAGGGCGACGTCGACTCCTGGAAAGCAAGTTGGGTTGTCGATGATGAACTGCTGTTGCACGACGCCGTTCAGCCGCTCCGTCTGCAGAATATTGCCCGAGCCAAAGCGGTCGTAGAAGATGCCGTAGCCGCCGCGGATCACCACCTTGGGAGGCGCGCTTCTGCCGCCCACGCCCCAGGCAAATCCCAGGCGGGGCGCCCAGTCGCCGTGATCGTGAATGGCATTCTGGGTTTCAAAACGCAGGCCCGTGCTCAGCGTGATGTTGGGGCGAACTCGCCAGTCGTCCTGCACGTAGAGTCCTGCGTCGTAGTAATGCACGGATGCAGCCGGGCTGCCGATGGTGTAGGTCAACTGGGTGGCATACGGGATTTGGCCGTTCTTCAACGCATTCTCGGCGTAAAACAAAGAGACCGGGCACGGCGGACTCTGGCTCTGTGTCAGACAATTCCCTGTGACGGCGGTGGGAGTTGAGGGAGACTCGGTCAGCGACGAGAAGCTGAACGTGCCGTTGAAGCCTGCCTGCGACGAGTTCGTGTCCTGGGTGGAGCGCAGGCGTCCGCCGAACTTGGTCATGTGATTGCCGTGAATCAGCGAAGTGTAGTTCTGCAGTTCGTAGCGGTCCTGGGTATCGCTCTGCAGGCCTTGCCCGCTGCCGCCGCCGGTGAAGGCGCCAATCACGCTGACCGCCGGATTGGTGTCTCCGGGCGTCTGAGTTTCGTTTTCGCGCACGTATTGAAATCTGGTTTCGTTGATGACTTTCGACCCCAGCACCTGGGTATCGCTGATCTGGACGGTGTGCTCGGTGTCTTTGGAGTAATAGGCCTGCGTGGGCAAACTGAAGGTTCCGACGCCGTTGTTGGTTTCGGTGTCGTGCCAAAACTGGTAGCGAGCGGTGAGCGTGTTGTTCTTGCTGACCGCCCAGTCGAAGCGCGGGCTGATATTGGTGCGCTGCCGCGGGTTGGGAATGGATTCGGCCAGCGTCATGGGGTTCAGGTTTGCATCGAGAACGGGAGCGTTGATGGCGGTGATTTCGTTGATGTTGCGGTGCTCGACGTTGAAGAAGAACGATGCCTTTTTCCCCAGCGGTCCGCCAACATTTCCGTTGTACTGCGTGGTGTAGTAACCCGGCTCCGAACCGGCAAACGGATTGGGCGAGTTGAACGAAGAATCGTTGCCGATCACAAAGAACTGCCCGTGGTATTTGTCGGTGCCCGGTTTGGTGAAGATCTCAATGCGGCCGTAGCCGAGCTTGTCGAATTCGGAGGAAAATGGATTCTGGTTGATGCGAATTTCGCGAATCGACGACTTGGGCGGCAACTGTCCGGCGGTGAATCCGTCGATGTACATCTGTCCGCCGCTCGGTCCGGCGGACGGGCCGGCCAGGGCTTCGAGGTCGGATTGCAATTCGTCGGGATCGTCGGGCAGGGCGTCCAGTTCCTTGCCGGAAATGACGATCGCCCCGGCGTTGCTGGCGGGGTTGACGTCGACCGTAGGCGCGGTGTCGGAGACCTGCACCTTCTGCGTCGCGACTTCGATCTGCATGGCGACGTTCAGCCGCAGAGGCTGGTCGGCGACCACGACGCTGTCGTTCTCGTAGAGGGCGAAACCCTGGGCAACGACGGTGAGCGTGTACTTCCCTGCCGGCAAGGACTTGAATTCGTACATTCCTTGCGCATTGGTTTGCACGGCGATGGGCGCACCATTGGCGGGCGTCATCACAGCGGTGGCGCCGGAAATGGCCGCGGCGGAAGGATCGGTGACTTGACCCCGCAGCGCTCCGGTCTGGGCCCAGGCAGCAGGCAGCAGGAGCAAAATCACTAGCAGTATGATCGACTTGTGGCGCATTCGTATCAATTCCATTCCTTAAGAGGTATGAGTGACGAAATTCATGTCAGTTGTCGCCGCCGGGCGCTCCGCCCAGGCTCCACGGCGCCAGCAACATCGCCTGGCTCGCGTTCGGCGATGCTTGCAGGATCGGCTCGACGCCGCTGAGCAGGGTGATGGCGGTACTGCCCGTGGAAGGCGTGCCCTCGGTGGCCAGAATGACTACGGCGTCGCCCTTCTGCAGATTCAGTTCGGCGAACGTGGAAGCGGGCAAACGGCTGATCAGTTGCTGAAAATCCGGCGGATTACCATTGCGCGCGCCCGTGCCGCCGGGCGCTCCTCCGGGGCTGCCAGCCATCGCTCCTGCGGCAGGTGTGCCTGCCGGCGATCCGGCGGGGGGATGGGCACTTGCCTGCCCCGCGCCGGCTTGTCCATTTCCTCCATTCGGCGATGCCGTCCCACCTGCCGAGCCGGGCACACCGTTCGGCATACCGCCCTTGAGACGCATGGCGAAGCGCTGCGCCATTTCGGCGGGGATCTTGTGCAACTGCGAATCGGCAGTGACGTGCACCGATACTGCTTTCTTGCTCACCACATCCTGAACCGTGAGCGTGCCTGCGCCGGCATCGACGGATTTCACGATGCCCTCGACGTAGGGAAATGTGCCCGTAACAATCTCGTCAGCGGCCAGATCGGCACCGTCCGGACTGCGAGTTCCGCGGGCGCGAAGCTGGTCGCCAATATGCACGTCGGCCAAGGAGCCCGGCTTCGCATCCTCGAACTTGACGGAGTCCGGAGCGTAGCGGCGAACGATCGCAGCCTTGGCGGCGTGAACCGTCACCGTTTTGCTGGTGGAAAAGCCCGTCATGCCAATCGTCACCGTGCCGGCAGGCGCATCGACCGAGCGCACCGTCCCACCCACGCCCCGCTTCTGCCAATCCTGTTTGATCTGGTCGGTCACCGCCGCAAGGGCGGATCGGGTGATGAGCAGCACTTCCAGGGCGCTGATCGAATTGCCGTCGCTCGATCCCGGGCCGCGCACGCGGATGGTATCGCCGACCTGAAGATCCTGCAGGGTCAGGGGCGTCGCGTTCTTCAAATCCTTTTCGCCGGGGACAATGCGAAGAATGCGAGCATTCCCAAGAACGGTCACGGCCACGTCGGGGGACTTGTCCACCGCCAGAGTGACGGCGTTGCCGTGGATCGCCTTGATGGTTCCCAGCCGCTTGGCAATGGCGGGTTGGGCCGCATCCTGAGCGGCGGCACGCGCCCAAAATCCGGCGGGAGCCGAGAAGGTGATGAGAAGAAAAAGAAGAAACCCGATCACGATGCTTCCGGAGTTGTGCGATGTCGTCGTTTTCATACGCCCCACTGTTACTCTACATGCAGCAACACTCTGAAACTACGGGATTTACGAAGTTTTACCTGGCAAGGCAATAGCTTTACAAAAGCCCTGACAAGACAAAACAAAATCGGCGGTCATCCAAGCTGCTAATAGACGACGCAGCGCTCCCCAGCTACGATTTTTGCAGGGGTATTCGGCTGCCCAGGTATGAGTGTGTTTTCTTCAAAAAACGGGCCCACGGGATGGTGCCATGCGCTCTGTTGGATTCTTCTGGCAGTGGTGCCGCCCGTGTTACAGGGACAGGCTCCGGGTGCGATCCTGCACACCGAAGGAGGCGTTTGGGTCAATGGCTACGAAGCGCATGACTCGACCGCGATCTTCAGTGGCGACTTGATCGAAAGCAAGCCTGGGTTTGCCGCGAATCTCGCCTTGGACGGCTCCGAAGTTCAGATCCAGGCGGAGACGGTGGCGAAGTTCCAGGGAGACCTGCTGGTCCTGGATCATGGCAGCGTGGCGGTGAGCACCTCGCGAAGCTTTCGCGTCCGGGTGAATTGCATCACCGTGACTCCGGTTCAGAATGAGTGGACGCAGTATGAAGTGACGGACGTGAATGGGAGCGTTCGCGTGGCGGCCCGAAAGTTGGATGTGAACGTGAGCCGCGAGTCCAAGGACAAAAAGCCTTCACCCGAAAATGCTGCCACGAACAGCGGCACCGTCCACGAGAGCGAAGAGAAAACCTTCGATGAGTCCGCGGTTTGCGGTGCTGCCGCTGCGCCGGCGCATCCGCTTTCTTCTCTGAATCCGAAATGGATCGCGGCGGCGGCCGGCGGCGGGGGCGGAATCTTGATTTGCGTGCTTCTCTGCAGCGGCGGCGGCGGCAAGCACAACCTCAGTCAGTCGACACCGTGAGCAAGCTGCTGATTTTTCCCAGCATTCTGACCGCAGCGGCGAAAACCGAGAATCGAAAATAAACCGCCGCGCAGCGCTGAAGTTCCGCGCCACCCAACGACTTACAGAATTCTCTCGTGCGTATAACCCGCCGAGGTGAGTGCGGAGATGAGTTCCGCGATGTGATCGGGGCCGCGCGTTTCCATGGTGATATCGATGGCAGTGTCGCCGAGATTGACGCCGTGATACGCGCGGTCATACGAAGTTTCCACGATGTTAGCGCGATGATCGGCGAGAATTCCGGTCAGGCGATTCAGGGCGCCGGGATAATCGGGCAGGTGCACACGCAATCGCACCAGGCGTCCGTCTTTCACTAAACCACGTTCGATGATGCGGGAAAGCAGCGTCACATCGATGTTGCCGCCGCACACCAGAATCGCCACCCGCTTGCCTTCCAGTGGCAGCTTGCGATTCAGGACCGCAGCGGTGGCGGCCGCGCCAGCGCCCTCGGCCAGCGTCTTTTCCCGTTCCAGCAGGAGCAGGATGGCGTTCGCGATTTCTTCTTCTTCTACGGTGACAATATCGTCGACGTATTTCTGCACCAGCGGGAGCGTGCGCTCACCGGCACGGCGGACCGCAATTCCGTCGGCGATGGTCTTGGCGGATTCCAGCGTGACCGGCCCGCCATGGGCGACGGCCGCTTTCATGGAGGGAATCCTGGAGGGCTGCACTCCGAAGACTTTCACCGACGGATGCGACTCCTTGACGGCGCAAGCGATGCCTCCGATCAACCCGCCGCCGCCGATGGGACAGACGATCGCTTCGATATTGGGATGCTGATCGAGAATTTCAAGGCCGAGGGTTCCCTGCCCGGCGATCACGGCGTCGTCATCGAATGCGTGAATGAACACCAGTCCATCGGCTTTGCTCTGAGCGACTGCTTCTTCGTAGGCCTCGTCGTAATTCGCGCCGTGGAGGACAACTTCCGCTCCGTAGCCACGCGTGGAAGACACCTTGGTGAGAGGCGTCGGCAGCGGCATGACGATGCGCGCATGAATGCCCCGCTTGCCGGCGTGATACGCCACACCCTGGGCATGATTGCCGGCGGATGCGCAGATAACGCCGCGCCCACGATCCGAATCGGCAAAGGTCAGGAGCTTGTTCAGGGCCCCGCGCTCTTTGAACGCTCCGGTGCGCTGCTGGTTATCGAGTTTGAGGAAGATACGGTTCTGAGTAAGCGCGGAAAACGCCTCGGACTGCGGGCAGGGCGAAACGCGAATGTCAGCGCGGATGCGGTGCAACGCGGACTGGATATCGGAAAGTTGGATCATGGGGAAGGAGTCATGTTACTGCACGCGGCGCGTTTCGTCGTTGGTCGTTGGTCGTTCGTCGTTGGCAAGAACCGGTTTGGCGAGCGACGAACGACCATCGACCAACGACGACTTTATGAAGCGATGGGGCGCGCGGACACCTCCGGAGAAATCGCCTTGCCGTTCTGCGCCTTCAACCAGGCATCGACGCCCGCGGCGGCCTTGCGGCCTTCGGAAATTGCCCACACCACCAGAGACTGGCCGCGGCGCATATCGCCGGCGGCGAACACACCGGGAATCGACGACATGTAGTTCCGGTCGGTGGCGACGTTGCCGCGATTGTCGAGTTGCACGCCGAGTTGCTCGATCATTCCCGGGCGCACCGGACCGAGAAAGCCCATGGCGATGAGGACAAGGTCGGCGTCCATGGTGAATTCAGTGCCCGGGATCGGCTCGAACTTGGGCGGCGGACCCACGCGCACGGCGTGCAACTGCTTCAGGTTGCCGTTTTCGTCGCCGGTGAATTTGGTGGTGGCGATGCTCCAGTCGCGAACTCCGCCTTCTTCGTGAGCGCCTTCGGTACGCAACTGCATGGGCCAAAGCGGCCATGGCGTGAGGGGCGAACGCTCCTCCGGCGGCTTCGGCATGATCTCGAATTGATGGACAGAAAGCGGCTTCTGGCGATGACACGTGCCCAGACAGTCCGCGCCGGTGTCGCCGCCGCCAATGATGACGACGCGCTTGCCGGTGGCGAGAATGTCCGTCGCAGGGTCGAGCGTGTCGCCGAGGCAGCGCTTATTCTGCTGCGGCAGGAATTCCATGGCGAAGTGAATGCCCTTCAGTTCCCGGCCGGGAATCTTCAGATCACGCGAATGCTCGGATCCGCCGGAGAGGACGATGGCATCAAAATCCCGGCGTAAGTCTTCCACCGCGAGGTTGCCACCGACCGTGGCATTGGTTACGAACTTCACACCCTCCGCCGACATCTGATCGAGGCGGCGGTCGATGATGTGCTTCTCCAGCTTGAATTCCGGAATGCCGTAACGCAGGAGTCCGCCGATGCGATCGTTCTTTTCGTAGACCGTGACGGCGTGGCCTGCGCGGCATAACTGCTGCGCGGCCGCGAGTCCCGCCGGGCCCGATCCGACGATCGCGACCTTCTTTCCCGTATAGAGCTTGGGTGGCTCGGGGCGAATCCAGCCTTCGAGGAAGGCGCGCTCCACAATGTTTTTTTCGTTTTGCTTGATGGTCACCGCGGGCGCGGTGATCCCCAGCACGCACGCGGCTTCGCAAGGTGCAGGACAAATGCGCCCGGTGAACTCCGGGAAATTGTTGGTCGAGTGCAACTGGCGAATCGCGTCTTTCCAGCTTGCGCGATAGACCAGATCGTTCCAGTCAGGGATCAGGTTGTTGACCGGGCATCCGGTTTGACAGAAGGGCACGCCACAATCCATGCAGCGCGCGCCCTGCAGGCGCAGCTTGTCTTCAGGGAAATCCTGATAGATCTCGAACCAGTCGTTGACCCGTTCGGCCACGGGACGGCGCGGAGCCAGTTCGCGCGAATAATCCATGAAGCCCGTGGTTTTACCCATTGACCACCTGCCTTGGTTCGAGTCGTGCGGGCGAATCCAGAACCGCCAGATTCACCGGGATGTAAGCCCGCGGCGCGCGCGTCTTGCCCAAGACTCGCTTGTATTCGTGCGGGAACACTTTAATGAAGCGGGCGACGCTCTCGGCCCAATGGTCGAGAATCCAGCGCCCGCGGCGGCTGCCCGTCAGATCCGCGTGACGCGTGACCAGATCGCGAACCACGCGCAGATCCTGCTCATCGAGGAGCGGCTCGAGATCGACCGAGTCCAGGTTGCAGCGCTTCTCGGTGAAGTCGCCGCGCTCGTCGAAGACGTACGCGATCCCTCCGCTCATGCCGGCAGCAAAATTGCGGCCACAGGCTCCGAGGACGACGACCAGACCGTTCGTCATATATTCGCAGCCGTGATCGCCGACGCCTTCGACCACGGCGGTGGCGCCAGAATTGCGAACGGCGAAGCGCTCGCCGGCCATGCCGTTGAAGAACACCTCACCGCTGGTGGCGCCGTAGAGCGCCACGTTGCCGATGATGATGTTTTCTTCCGGAGCGAAAGTGGAACCCTGCGGCGGACGCACCACGATCCTGCCGCCGGACAATCCCTTGCCGACGTAATCGTTGGCTTCGCCCTCCAGCGTGATGGTAATCCCCTTCGCCAGGAAGGCGCCGAGACTTTGGCCAGCCGAGCCATGCAGAAGAATTCGCAGGGTGCCATCCGGCAATCCGGCGGAACCGAAGCGCCGCGCCACTTCTCCGCTCAGGATCGTTCCCACCGAGCGATGCACATTGCGCACCGGCAGGTTGATCTCGGTGGAACTCAGGCTCAGCAGCGCATCGAGGGAACGCTCTACCAACTGATGGTCCAGCGCGCCTTCCAGGCCGTGGTTTTGCGCCTGCACGCAGCGGCGTGCCACGCGCGACGGTACGGGCGGGTTATAGAGAATCGTCGAAAAGTCGAGGCCGCGCGCCTTCCAGTGCTCGACCGCGGGCTCTACGTCAAGCATATCGACGCGGCCCACCATCTCATCGACCGTGCGGAAGCCGAGCTGCGCCATGTATCCGCGAAGCTGTTCGGCAATGAAGAAGAAGAAGTTGATGACGTGCTCCGGCTGTCCCGAGAAATGCTGGCGCAGAGCGGGATCCTGGGTGGCGATGCCGACCGAACAAGTGTTGAGGTGGCACTTGCGCATCATGATGCAGCCCATGGCGATGAGCGGCGTGGTGGCGAAGCCGAATTCTTCCGCGCCGAGCAGCGCTGCGATGGCAACGTCGCGTCCGGTTTGCAGTTTGCCGTCGGTCTGCACCCGAATGCGGCTGCGCAGATCGTTGAGCAAGAGAACCTGCTGCGTTTCCGCCAGGCCGAGTTCCCACGGAACGCCCGCGTGCTTGATCGAACTGAGGGGAGAAGCGCCGGTGCCGCCCGAGTCTCCGCTGATGAGGACGACGTCGGCGTGCGCCTTGGCGACGCCAGCGGCGACGGTTCCCACGCCGACTTCGGCGACCAGCTTCACCGAAATCCGCGCTTTCGGGTTGATGTTCTTGAGGTCGTAAATCAGCTGCGCGAGATCTTCGATCGAATAAATGTCGTGATGGGGCGGAGGCGAAATCAGACCGACGCCGGGGATTGAGTGGCGCAAGCGGGCGATCACCTCGTCGACTTTGTGTCCGGGTAACTGGCCGCCCTCGCCGGGTTTTGCGCCTTGCGCCATCTTGATCTGCAGCTCGTCGGCGTTGACCAAGTAATTTGCGGTCACGCCGAAGCGAGCGGATGCAACCTGCTTGATCGCGCTGCGGCGCAGGTCGCCGTTCTCGTCGGGGTTAAACCGCGCCTCGTCTTCGCCGCCCTCACCGGTATTCGACTTGCCGCCGATGCGGTTCATGGCGATGGCTAGCGTCTCGTGCGCCTCTTTCGAAATCGAGCCGAAGGACATGGCGCCGGTGGTAAAGCGCTTGACGATTTCCTTGGCGGGCTCGACTTCTTCGAGCGGCACTGGGTTGTCGCTCTTTTTGAGCTTCATCAGGCCGCGCAAGGTGCACAACGCGGCGCTTTGATTGTCGATGAGGTCGGTGTATTCCTGGAACGTCCTGGGATTGTTCTCGCGCACGGCGTGCTGCATTTTGCTGATGGTCGCCGGATTCAGCAGGTGATATTCGCCGTTGACGCGCTGATGGTAGTTCCCGCCCACCGCCAGTTCGGTTTCGAATTCGGTGAGCGGGCGGAAGGCGAACTCGTGCTTCATCACCGCTTCGGACGCGAGCACGGACAGGCCGACACCTTCGAGTCGCGAAGTGGTTCCAGTGAAGTAGGTATCGACGAGTTCTTTATTGAGGCCGATGGCCTCGAAGACCTGCGCGCCCTGATAGCTCTGGAGGGTCGAAATTCCCATCTTCGAGAAAGTCTTCAGCAATCCCTTCTTGATGGCCTTCAGGAACTTGTTGACGGCAATCTCGGGCGTGATGCCCTCGCCCAACTCGCCGCGCTGGGCGAGACTTTCGACGCTTTCGAGAGCCAGGTAGGGATTGATGGCGCTGGCGCCGTAGCCGCTGAGCAGCGCAAAATGCATGACTTCGCGCGGCTCACCCGATTCGGTGATGAGCGCGACTTGCGTGCGGGTTTCCTCGCGCACCAGCAGGTTGTGCACGGCGGCGAGGGCAAGCAGGCATGGAATGGGAGCGTAGTCTTTGTCGACGCCGCGGTCGGAGAGAATCAGCAGCGAATATCCGGCCTTCACGGCGCGCGAGGCGGTGCGGCACAACTCATCCAAAGCGCGCACCAGTCCGGCTTCGCCGTCGCTGGCGCGGAACAGAGCGGGAATGGTGGTGGCCAGCAGATCGCGAACGGAAACGCGCCGCAACTTCTCCAGTTCCCGGTTGGTCAGCAGCGGATGCTCCAGCTTCAGCATGTGGCAGTTCGCGGGAACTTCTTCCAGAATATTGCGCTCGGCGCCGATGTAGCTGATGAGCGACATCACCATCTCTTCGCGGATGGGATCGATGGGTGGGTTCGTGACCTGGGCGAAGAGCTGCTTGAAATAATTGAACAGCGACTGGGGCTTGTCGGAAAGGCAGGCCAGCGGCGTGTCGGTGCCCATGGAACCGATCGGTTCTTCACCCTTGGCTGCCATGGGAGCCAGCAGCACCCGCACATCCTCATCGGAGTAGCCGAAGGCGCGCTGACGGCGCAGCAGGGTTTCGGCGTCGGGATGATGCATGCGCGAAGGATCGGGCAACTGCTCGATAGTGATCTGGTTGTCGCGGACCCACTCGGCGTAGGGCTGCCGGGACGCCAAGGTATGCTTGATTTCCTTGTCGGAAACAATGCGCCCCTGCACGGTATCGACCAGAAACATCTTGCCGGGCTGCAGGCGGCCTTTGCTCTTTACGTTTTCCGCGGGGACTTCGAGCACACCTGCCTCAGACGCCATTACGACAAGGCCATCGTTGGTGACCACGTAGCGGCCTGGACGCAGGCCGTTGCGATCGAGCGTGGCGCCGATGACGCGGCCATCGGTAAAGGCGATCGCCGCCGGGCCATCCCATGGCTCCATAATGCACGCGTGGTACTCGTAGAACGCGCGCTTGTCCGCTTTCATGTGCGGATTGCCGGACCAGGCTTCGGGAATCAGCATGGCCATGGCGTGCGGCAGGCTGCGCCCGGTCTGCACGAGCAACTCGACAGCATTGTCGAAGTTGGCGGAGTCGCTGCCATCGGGCGCGATGATGGGGAGCAACTTCTTGATGTCTTCCCCGAATAAGGGAGAATTCAGCAGCGACTGGCGGGCGTGCATCCAGTTCACGTTGCCGCGAAGCGTGTTGATCTCGCCATTGTGCGCGATATAGCGATACGGATGGGCGCGCTGCCAACTGGGAAACGTGTTGGTCGAAAAGCGCTGATGGACCAGACAGAGCGCGCTGTCGACGTCCGGATCGGAGAGTTCGCGATAAAAATTAGCAATCTGCGGCGCCAGCAGCAGCCCCTTGTAGACGATGGTGCGGCAGGAAAGCGAAGGGATGTAGAACAGCTCGGCATCTTCGATGCCCGACTCGCGGATTTCATTTTCCGCGCGCTTGCGGACCACGTAAAGCTTGCGCTCGAAGGCGTCCTCGTCGAGGCACTCGCTGCACTTCACAAAGATCTGCTGAATGTAGGGCTGCGAAGCGCGGGCCACTCGGCCAATCGCCGAGGCATACACCGGAGTGTCGCGCCAACCCAGCAGCGTCAGGCCTTCCTCGCGGACGATCCGTTCCAGGATGCCTTCGCACTGGAGGCGCGGATGCTTCTCCACCGGCAGAAAGATCATGCCGACGCCGTACTGGCCGGGCTTCGGGAGCGAAAACCCGAGTTTGGGGCATTCGCGCGCGAAGAACTTGTGCGGGATCTGAATCACAACGCCAGCGCCGTCGCCGGTCTCGGGATCGCAGCCGCAGGCGCCGCGATGGGCCAGGTTCAACAGCACCTGAATTCCCTGCTCAATAATGTCGTGGCTTCTCTGGCCGGCGATGCTGGCAACGAACCCGATGCCGCAGGCGTCGTGCTCGTGCGCCGGGTCATACAGACCCTGGGCAGGCGGCAGGCCGGGTTTCGGGGTACGTGGCGTCATCGTGGACTCCGTATTCAATTGTCGGTCGGATGAATTCACTACCGCTCTCATTTCATAATACTTTTTAGTGCGCTCGGGACCGGGAGCAAGGCCGCCGCATGTTTTAAGAATGCTCTCTCGGCCGCAGTCCGTTGCCCTCAGGGGCGAAAGCTCGCGCCGGTGCTGGCTCTCTGCGGCGCGGATGGAAGGCGTGCCCTTTCTAAACCAATCTTGGAACGCTCTCGACACAACTCCCCGCGCGGCGATCGCCCGAGCCTTTCTTGATATCGCGGATCGCGGTATCAAGTACAACAAAGAATTTCGATACTTACCATGAAAAATTCAGGATGCCCTGGGTTTCGCGGAAGTGGACGGAGAAATACATCTTTCCAAGTCTTAGGCGTCCGCTATAATGCGCAAAAACATGGACTTCGACCAACTCATCACTTTTCTGGAAGTGGCGCGGCAGGGGAGTTTTTCGCGCGCGGGCGAGAAGGTATTCCGCTCGCAGTCGGCGGTCAGCGCACAAATCCGGCAACTGGAACAGGAATACGGCGAGCGATTGCTCGACCGCTCCGGGAAATCGGTCAAACTGACGCCGGCCGGCCAGATTTTCTACGAATACGCCGAGCGCATGAAGAATCTGCGGGAAGAGTCGCTGATGGCCGTGGCCGACCATAGCGGCACGCCGCGCGGCACCCTGCGGGTGGGCGCCAACGAGGCCACGTGCCTTTACGTTCTGCCGGAGGTGTTTGGGGAATATTGCCGACGATTTCCGCCGGTCCAGATCAGCATTTATCGCAATTTCAGCTACAAGATCGTGGAGAAACTGGAAGCAGGCAGTGTGGAAGTCGGAATCCTGACGCTGCCGATCCAGTCGCCCAGCCTGAAAATTCAGCCGATTTTCCGCGACAAGCTGATGTTGATGGTGAGTCCCAAGAATCCGCTGGCCAAGTTTAAAGTCGTGCCGGTGAAAGAGATCGCCAAGCACCCCATGCTTTTCCCGAAGACCGGGCACACGCGGCGGCTGCTCGACAAGCTCTTCCGGCCTTATCTCCCTAGCATGCAGATTCGCATGGAGTTACCGAGCATCGGGATGATCAAGAGCTTCGTGGCCGCGGACTTGGGCGTGTCGCTGATCAGCGCATCGTTTGCGCGGGATGAAGTGGAATCCGGCAAGGTGAAGCTGATCGACATGGAAGACGCCACTTTGTACCGCGAGCTGGGGCTGGCGTATCGCAAAGATCGGACGCTGTCGGTGGCGTCGACGGCGTTTGTTTCCCTGCTGCGGCAGTTTGCCGCACAGATGAAGAAGGACTAGGGTCCCGGTGATATTTCGATAGAACCTATCGGAATTTTGAATTTCCCACTGAGTGGCCTCAGGCATACCCTAATAGGGAACTCTCGTATGAGCACCCTCGTCCAGAAGGCAACGCGAATTACATCGACAGGCACAGGTATGTCGACACGAATTACGTGTCTTCTGGAGGACGGGA
>JBBIOA010000047.1:0-16507 GCA_037443605.1 Terriglobales bacterium | reverse complement strand
CTGGGATGGCAGCAGCATTTCGACAGCGGAAGTCGACGCGACCGTCACCCGGCTGATGAAGGCGGGCGAGGTCACCGGCGTCGGCATTGCCATTCTGAACGACGGCAAGATGCCTACCTGCACGGCTACGGCTTCCGCGATACCGAGAAACAGCTCCCCTTCACGCCCGATTCGGTCATGACCGCTGCTTCGTTCACCAAGTCGGCGTTCGCCTACATGGTGATGCGGCTGGTGGATCAGGGTGTGCTCGGTCTGGACCGCCCGGTTTATCAGTATCTGCCGAAGCCCTTGCCGGAGTATGACAACTACAAGGATCTGGCGGACGACGCGCGCTATAAGAAGATCACCGCGCGGATGCTGCTCGATCACTCCCCGGGATTTCCG
The DNA here is from genome assembly GCA_037443605.1 of Terriglobales bacterium. GTDB lineage: Bacteria > Acidobacteriota > Terriglobia > Terriglobales > Acidobacteriaceae > Sulfotelmatobacter. The sequence continues at coordinate 16,123 of JBBIOA010000047.1, read as the reverse complement.
AACTGGCGCTGGCTGGAAGATGATCGCAAACTGCGCATTCATTTTGAGCCGGGTGCGCGCTTCGCCTATTCCGGAGAAGGAATGAACCTGCTGCAACTGGTGGTCGAGACGATAACGCACAAACCACTTGAGCAGCTCATGCAGGAAAATGTTTTTCAGCCGCTTGGGATGACGCGCACCAGCATGGTGTGGCAGGACCGATTTGAAAGCGACTTCGCCAACGGCTATGACGAATATGGGCGCTCGCTCGGTCCGCATCGCAATCGCACAGCCAACAGCGCGGGCAACATGCAAACCACGGTGCGCGATTTTTCGCGTTTCGTGCAAGCTGTGCTGAGCGGCGAAGGATTGAGCAAGAAATCGCGCGAGGCGATGCTTGGTCCGCAGATACAAATCCACTCGAAGCACGAGTTTCCCTCGCTCAACGAAGAAACCACGGATGAGAACGACGCGATCCGCCTGAGCTACGGGCTTGGCTGGGGACTGTACTGGACGCCCTATGGCAAGGCCTTCTTCAAAGAAGGACACGACGAGGGCTGGCGCAACTACACCGTGTGCCTCGATGAAAAGAAGAACGGCGTCGTCATCATGACCAACAGCAGCAACGGCGAGGGCATTTACAAGGAACTGCTGGAGACGCTGCTCAAGAACACGTTCACACCGATCGCGTGGGAAGGATTCACGCCGTACAACCAGCTTCCGCCGCGTCCCGTGCTGAAGCAGCACAAGCGAGTGCAGTTGGATGGCGCCGTTCTCGATAGATATGTTGGACGCTATGGCGAGCCTCCGGACCTGATCTTGACTATCCGGCGCGAGGGCGATCATCTGTCGATTCAGGAGAACGACGAGCCGAAACAGGAGTTGATGCCGGAAAGCGAGAAGGACTTCTACTCGACGACGTCGGACGACACGCTGACTTTTGAGGTGGATGCCCAGGGACACACGCGGCAGATGATCCTCCATCTGGGCGAGGGGAAGGATATGGCGATCAAGAGGATCGAGTAGGGCGCAACCTAAATCTGCGATCTCAAATCGCCTTCTACGCGGCCAGCGTGCCGCTGAGCGCGCCTTCCAGTTCAAGCAGTTTGCGTTTCACGCCGAGGCCGCCGCCGTAGCCGCAGAGGGTGCCATCGGAAGCGATGACGCGGTGGCACGGAACGACGATCGCGATCGGATTGCGGTTGTTGGCCATGCCGACCGCGCGGAATCCCTGGGGGCGGCCGACGGCGCGAGCGATGTCGGCATAGGTGCGGGTTTCGCCGTAGGGAATCTTGAGGAGCGCGTGCCAGCAGGCGAGTTGGAATTCGGTGCCGCGCAGGTCGAGCGCGAAGTTGAATTTGCGACGCTGGCCAAGGAAATACTCTTCCAACTGCTCGATGTAGGGGCGGAGCGCGGAGGGCGAGTCTTCGAAACGGACCTTGCCTTTTTCGGCGCGGAGGTCGCGGGGATTCGGGCGGATGGTCTGCTGGCCGGGGAGGCGGGCGTCGAATTCGAGCGCGACCAGTCCTTGGGCGGAGGCCGCCAGAAACAGCGGCCCGACGGGAGACCGAGTCGTGATGGAGTGCAGGGTTTCCAATCGAAACCTCTCGGCGTGAAAGTGCAAATATGTCCTCCACGATAGCACGCTGTGAGCGAGAAGCGACGCCTCGGCGCACAACACACAGTCCCTCGACTCCGTGGAAGTGCCTGTAAAGAAAGGCGCTTCTGCTCCGCTCGGGATAACAGAGGTGGGCACGTATTGACAGAATTGCGTTTATGCCCCAAAGTGTTGCCTGAAATCAAGGGTCCCCCCGGTTGAAACGAGCCGTTCTCATTTTCGCCGCCGTGATGTTGGCACCGGTACTGGTAGTAGGCGTTGTGCTGCTTGCCGCCAGCGACTGGCAGACGATCGGCCAAACTGATGCTGGCGACAAGGTGTCGGTGAGTTCGGTGCGCAAGCTGCGCAGCAATCAGCGGGTGGCGCTGGTTCGTGTGGAATATAGAGAGCCTGCCAAGCTGCCGCAGGGCGGGCCGTTTGTCGAGATGCGTGCCCGCGTTCACTTCGATTGCGCGAGCGGGGCGGCCACGCCCAGTTCGGAATGGTTCTACGCCAAAGACCGCAGCGGCAGATTCGTCGTCACCAAAAAAGCCACACACGATGACGAGTTCGGCCAAGCCCCTGAAGGCGGGTTTGCCGACCTGGTCAGCAAGAGTGTGTGCGCGTCGGGGAAGTAAAACTCACTTCAATTTCTGATGTTCATGATCGGCCCAGGCTGAAGGGGCCAGTTCTGCGAAGTCGCGGCAGCCGTGCAGAATGGACGTGAAACAACTGGTGTTAATGTCGAACGCGCGATTCGTAGGGACGCCGGGCTCAAGAAAGGCCCACGTTTCAAGAACCTCTGCTGGTCCTCCGGATACGTGTGGCCTGAACACCTCGTAACTCGGATCGCCGTTGTTGTCGCGACCTCGCCGACGGATCCATGCGTCGTATGCAAACTCGATCGGGACGATCGATCCTTCCTCCTTGCCAAACTTCGCCTGCGCAGCCTGCGTCCATATTTCTTCTAAGGTACCTGCGGTCACGGTGAGGTCAGCACGGACACCCCATGGCCGGATCCCAAAGAAGAGGAGCGTCCTATACGTGGCCTCCGATGCGTGCATTCGTTGGAGTGTTCGAACCAGCGGATGATTGATCTCGACCCAAAATGTGCAGTCACGAACCGTGCAGTCGGGAGGAGTTCGCTGAGGCAGGGATTGAACTGCGTGACCTCCGTTCCGCGCGACCAGGTCCCGTACCTCTTTGAATCCCGCCGTGGCGAACGGAAACGACTTCAGATCCGCGATGAGCCGTTCGGCTTTCCGGCGTTGGAGGACGGAGTCGATGTAGAGGGATAGCCACGCCGCGGCCAGTGTGATCATCAATGACCCCGCCGCGATGCGCAGCGCTTTGGCGAATCGGCCGAGACCCGTCATAGGAGCATTAGACCTCCGAGTTCTCGTTTGAGTTCCATCCCGAGGGACTGTTCTCAGCCGTGCCTCCGGCACGGGGTCCCTTAATGCTCGGTAATACCCGCCAGTGAACTGGCGGGCTACTGGAATCGGTCCCTCCGGGACCGTCGGGATTTGCGTTCGCTACTTCAGCGCGAAGGCCACGTAGACTCCGCCAGACTTGGACTTCGGGTCCTTCCCGCCTCCCGCCGCGATGACGACGTATTGGCGGCCGTTGGCTTCGTACGTGATCGGGGTTGCGTTGCCAGCGAAAGGCAGTGTCGTTTCCCAGAGCAACTCTCCCGTGGATTTGTCGAAGGCGCGGAACTTCTTGTCGAAATTCGTGGCCGCGATGAACACCAGTCCTCCGGCGGTGACAACCGGGCCTCCATAGTTCTCGGTGCCCGTGTTCTTCACGCCCTTTGCCGCTAGGTCCGGATATTCACCGAGCGGAATCTTCCACGCATATTCGCCGGTGTTGAGATTGATGGCATTCAATGTTCCCCAGGGCGGAGCGACGGCGGGGTAGCCCTCGGGATCGAGAAACTTGTGATAGCCGGTGAAGTGATATTTGAATGCGGGAGTGGCGGGCTGGGTTGAGGCAACTTCTTTACGGGCGTCATTCTTTGTTGCGGGCGAAGACTTTTCGACGCCTCCGCTCCGAATGTAGTCGAGCAATCCGTACATCTGCTCGTCGTCGGAGAGATTCGCGAATCCGGGCATGCGGCCCTTGCCGTTGCGGATGGTCGAGATGATTTGCTGGGGCGACATGCGCCCGCTGATGCCGGTGAGTGCGGGAATTGCCGGCGGCGAGCCCGCCATTTTTTCTCCGTGGCACACGGCGCACTGGCTCTGGTAGAGGGCCTTGGGGCCTGCGTCGGTGGAGTTCTCGGCGAGCGCGCCGGTCCATGCGACATCGTTTGCGTTGACGTAGAGAATGCCGGTCTCGGGGTCGGCGGCCGCGCCACCCCACTCCGCGCCGCCATCGAAGCCGGGAAACACGACGGTGTCTTTGCCGACGGTGAAGGGCACGAACTGTCCGTTGCTACGGAACGTCTTGAATTTGTCGAGAGCCCATGTATGCGCGTCCGGAGTGCGCGCCGTGAGTAAGTCTTCGCTCAGGCGCTGGCGCGCGAAGGGCGCGGGTTTCGCGGGCAGGCATTGCTGGCGGGCAGCTTGCTCTCCGGGCACGTCGCTGAGTGGATAATCGCGGCACTCGATGGGGAACAGCGGCTTGCCGTTGGCGCGGTCAAACAGGAATACGAATCCTTGTTTGGAGGTTTGCGCGACCGCGTCCACCTTCTTGCCGTCTCGCTCGACGGTGACCAGCACGGGTGGCGCGGGGAAATCGCGGTCCCAGATGTCGTGTCGCACGCCCTGGAAATGCCAGAGGCGTTCGCCGGTTTCGGCGTTGAGCGCGATGAGCGTGTTGGCGAACAGATCGTCGCCGAGGCGGTCGGCGCCGTAGAAATCAAACGCGGCCGAGCCGGTGGGGATATAGACGATGCCACGGGCGGAGTCGACGGTCATGCCGGCCCAATTGTTGGCGGCGCCGCTCGATTTCCAGGAATCTTTCGGCCAGGTCTCACTGCCGAATTCACCAGGACGGGGGATGGTGTGAAACTTCCAGCGAAGTTTGCCGGATCGCACATCATAGGCGCGGATGTCGCCATAGGAAGCGGGTAGGGTTTCGGATTCGCGTCCGCCAACAATCATCAGGTCTTTGTAGACGATCACGGGGCTGGTCAGGTAGATGGATTGCGCGGCAGGATCGCGATCCAAGTCTTCACGGAGATCGATGCGGCCGTTGTTGCCGAAGGTGGGGACTGGCTTTCCGGTCGCGGCATCGAGGGCGTAGAGGAAGTTCATGACGCCGGCGAGAATGCGGCGGTCTTTTCGCTCACTCCAATAAGCCAGGCCGCGGTCGGGCTGCGTGCCGGTGATGCCGGAGTCGAATTTCCAGAGCAGCTTTCCCGTCGCGGCGTCGAGCGCGAAGATTTTCTGCGTGGGCGTGATGCCGTAGATAACGCCGTCGACTTCGATGGGGCTGGTTTGCAGGACGCCTTCTTCGTCGGTGTCGAAGCTCCAGGCTACGGCGAGGTCTTTGACGTTCTTGCGATTGATTTGCGCCAGCGGCGAGTAGTGATTGTTCGCGGGCGTGCCACCATAGATGGGCCAATCGGGATTGTCAGCGGCGGCGTTCTGTTGAGAGCGCGCCGCGGCGAAGGTGGGGAGGGCGAGTATCAGCAGGATGAAGGAGAGTCGCAAATGGTTTTGCATGGGATCATGCGCCAGGTCTTGAGCGCGGGATGATCTTAGAACATGGAGAGGGCGAGCGCGACGGCGGCGTCAGAGTTTTGCACAGCCCCTACCACTTCGGTAACCACGGAACCACTTCCACGGGTCTGCGGCAGAGCTTATTCTGGATGAGAAGTTGGTCCCATCCCGTATGGATTCACTGCGAGTGTCTGGAATGGTTGCGGTCGGCGCGGTGGCGCTGTCTGGCACGTATATGTTGCTGCGCAATCGGCGCAAAACGCCGAGCGAACTGGAGCGCGAGCGGCGCGCGTGGCTGGAAGGTTCGGGCAGAATCACGGACGGAACGGTGATCGATGTGCAGGAACTGCCGGCGCCGGAAAATCATCAGGGCGCGATCATGCTGATCTATCAATACGACGTGGCTGGCGTGTCGTATGAATGCTCGCAGGATGTGACGTATCTGCGGCACTGGATCAATCTGCATTCGTGCCGGCTGGGGCTGCATACGTCGGTGAAGTACGATCCGCAGAATCCGGGGAATTCGCTGGTTGTGTCGGAGAATTGGATGGGGTTGAGGCAATAGTCGTACCTACTGAGCGCGAGTCCCTTGTACTCTGGCACCCCGGGGGCCGAAGCCCAACTTATTTGGATGGCGATCGCAGCGCTTGAAGCGCTGCGCCACCCCAAAGCCCCCAAAGCCAGGTTGACGATCTCTCTGTTCCGTAATCGCGGAAGGCTCTAACGGCCCCGACTGAAGTCGCCGACTCAAGTCGGGCGCTTCCCGTTCGTGGTGGTATCGACTTCCCATGTCTCGCAAAGGCGGCGAGACATGGGGCATCCCGTTGCGATTTCGCTCCCAGCCGTGTCGCAGTTACTGCCAGCTGACGTGCATGGCGGTGTTGTGTTTGTCGAAGGTGACTTCGAGGGTCTTGTCGTCGCCGCCGATGAAGTCGGCGGAGATCGTCTTGGATAGGTCAACGGCTTGGTCGGCGGTCTGAGCTTCGAAACGCAGGGTATGTCTGCCGGCGGGAAACTTCAGTGTTTCGGATTCGATGCCGTGCACGCCGCCGAAAACCACGAGTTTCTTCTGTCCAGACCCGTGCAGGGGGCGAGTCAGGGCGAGTTTGTCGTCGACGAAAACGAGGAGCTTGGCGTCTTTGAACTGGTGACGAATGGCGAGCTCGACCATTGAGAAGGGAACGACGACTTCTCTTGGGGCCGGAGCGGGGGCGGAGGCGGATCTGGGGGCCGCCGTCTCGGGTTTCGGCGAAGCCTTGTGGGCGGAAGTTTTGTGGAGCGCGGCGTGAGCTCTCGGGGTAGGGGCTTTTACGGACCTCACGACCGGAGCATCGACAGTTGCGGTTTCCAGTTTCGGTGCCGGCGGCGCTGATTTCGCCTGTGCGACATGCGGTTGGGAGCCGGCGGCCGGGTTCGTGGCTTCGTTCTGCCGGCTGACCAGCAAGTGCGACTGCACGCCGACAATCAACAGCATCACGATCGTAGCCACACCGAGGGCGACATCGCGCAGGGGCGCTTTCAGCAGGGCTGCGCGAATCCGCTTGGCGGCGTAGGAGAATCCCAGGGCGGGTCGACCCTTCAGCGCGGCTGGGGGAGGCGGGGCAGATTCGAGACGGGTACGCAGCTGCTGTGCGGCTTCGGCGAATTCCTTGCCGCGCTGGAAGCGAGCTTTGGGATCTTTCGCCATGGCGCGCCCGATGATGGCATCGAGCTCACGGGGCAGGTTCAAATCAAGGGCGCTCACCGGGACGGGCTCGCGGTTGGCGACCTGGAAGCAGACCGTGCTGGCATTATCTCCCTGAAACGGCGAGTGGCCGATGACCAGCGCGTAGAGAATCGCGCCTAAAGAAAAAAGATCGGAGCGGGCGTCGGCGCCCTTGCCGGCGAGTTGCTCGGGAGCCATGTAGGCGGGTGTGCCGAGCACTTTACCGGGCAGGGTGTGGTGCGCGAGATTGAGCTTGGCGATGCCGAAGTCGGCGATCTTGGGATGGCCGTCCTGCGTCATCAGAATGTTGCCCGGCTTGATGTCGCGATGCACCACGCTCTGGCCGTGGGCGTAATCGAGGGCAAGGGCGACTTCTTCGGCAATCTGCAGCGCCTTGGCGGCAGAGAGCTTCTTTTCGCGGTGAAGCCTGCGGTTCAGCGGTTCGCCGTCGACGAGTTCGAGGACGATGAAAGGATCGCGGGTCTCGGGTTCCTCGCCCACGTCGAAGACCGCGACAATGCCAGGATGATGCAGGCGACCGGCAGCCTGGGCCTCATTCTGGAAGCGGTGGCGGTACTCCTGCTCTTCTTCGGGATCGTGGCCGCGCAAGGGGACGGTCTTGAGCGCAACAAGGCGGTCGATCTGCGGGTCGCGGGCCTTGTACACGATGCCCATGGATCCGCGACCGAGCTGGCCCAGAATCTCGTAGCGGCCAAAAGTTTTCGTCGCGGATTGGTCCATCCAGCAGCCCTCGCGCCTCGAACGTTCACCCGCCCAGATTCACGGAGAGAACTTCATTCTTATGGTAGCGCTGCCGGGGGCCTAGGCTGGCGGGGTGTTTGGGGGATTTCGTTACGCAGGTAATGCGCGGTTAGCCGGTGCTCGAGGGTTCGGCGTGCGACCCAAATTGCTCAGGTCCCGCGCTTCGCTCAGAATGACAAGGGGATGTGAAGAACTACTAACTGCCGGTGGAGAGACCGGTGTTGTGGGCAATCGTCATGCGCAGGTACTTGTAGGGATTGACCGGGGTGTCGTTGATGCGGACTTCGTAGTGGAGGTGGGGGCCGGTGGAGCGTCCGCTCTCGCCGACGTAGCCGATGAGATCGCCGCGATGGACGGTCTGCCCCGCGGTGACGGCGAATCCGGAAAGATGGCCGTAGCGGGTGCTGATGCCGTTGCCGTGGTCGATCATGATGGCTTTGCCGTAGCCGCCCATAATGTCGGTAAAGGTGACGACGCCATCAGCCGGGGCGATGATGGGATGGCCGAAGTTGCTGCCGATGTCGACCCCGCTGTGGAATGCTCCCTCACCGTTGAATGGATCGATGCGCTCGCCGAAGCTGCCCGTCACTTGGCCTTCCACCGGCCAGAGATTGGGAGCGGAATTGGCTCGAAACCAGTCGGCCGTGGTGGCGTTGCGGGTCAGGCCCAGGGTGAGGCCGACCATGGTGGCGCCCGTCAGGGCGGAGGTGCGCAGGGCGTGAAGCTGATCGAGGGAAGAACTGACCTCGGCGGCCTTGACCTGATCTTCGGTCGCGGTCACAAGGGTTTGCTGCTTCAGGCCGTAGAGCGCGGAGACTTCGCCGGCGATCGAGCCCAGGGAGGCGACCTGAACGTCACGCTCCTTGGCGACCTGTTCCAGGCGCGAATAATTGTTCTTGAGCTGGTCTTTTTCGGTGCGCAGCTGGTTGAACTGCGAAACCTTCAACAGCATGCGGGTATAAGAGCTGGCAATTCCGGTAAGACTGAGGAATCCAATGGCGGCGCCTACGACGAAAACGTACAGATAATGCACGGGGATCGAGATTTTGCGCAGTTGGCCGTCATCCCCGCGGGCCACAAAAAGTATGTAAAAGCGCTTCTGCAAATGACTCCTCGAAGGCTACAAAATACTCAGGTCGCCTGGCCTGAGTGCTTAATTTTGAATCATCAGGCCCGGAACGCCAGGACAGATTCTTTCAGAACGCCTGTTCGGACGCCTGATTTTCGGGCTGCGCTCCCATCTTGGGAATGGAAACTATCGCGCACCCTACACCTACCAGAACTACGACCTGAGCCCGAAAATTTTGTTCTCACTGCAATTCAAACTGCTTGCAGTACTTAGCTCGGCCAAAGGTTATTGTGAATGACTGGTTAACGGTAACAAACTGGGTTCCCCCTGTCAACGACGCGTAAGGGCATCGGGGGGTTACCGAAGACGGGGAACCGGAAGTCATTTTGGGCAGGGTACTGACGGACCCGCCTCTGCTCCCGGAAGAAAGGGCTTCACCACAGAGGACACTGAGGGACACAAGGGACGGCGGGGCTTTATAGTGTTGGCCGTGCCACTGGCAGAGAAAGAGCTGATCGCCGGGATTCGACGTCTCGCGGGCAAGCATGCGGACAGGAGTGTCCGCCCCACACGGGTGGGGATTGGGGACGACTGCGCTGTTTTACGGACGATTCCCGGAACCGAACTGCTGGTCACGACCGACTTCTCGCTGGAGGGGGTTCACTTCCGGCGGGACTGGCATCCGGCGGAGTCCGTGGGGCATCGCTGTCTGGCGCGCGGGTTAAGCGACATTGCGGCCATGGGTGGAGAGCCGGTGGCGGCGTTTCTGTCGCTCGCGTTACCGAAAGATCTGGAACAGTCGTGGGTGGATCGGTTCATCCGAGGATTCACGCGCCTGGCGAAGCGATACGGTGTGACGCTGGCGGGCGGAGATACGGCGGAGTCTCCGAACGGGATTCTGGCCGACATTATCGTGGTTGGCCATGCGCCCAAAGGGCAGGCGATCTTGAGATCGGGGGCGCGACCGGGCGACCGCATCTTTGTCAGCGGGGAGTTGGGCGGGTCGGCGGCGGCGGTGGTCGAGATGAGAACCACGCCCAGGCGGAAGCTGAATCCGAGGGGATATGCTCGGCACTTTTATCCCGAGCCACGCGTCGACCTGGGCCAAGTGCTGCGGGAAAAGCGATTTGCCCACGCGATGATCGACACCAGCGACGGGCTGTCGACCGATCTGGCCCATATCTGCGAGGAAAGCGGCGTGGGAGCCGAGATGGTCGAGAGCCTGATTCCGCGGGCTCGGGTCGGCCGGCCGGGACGTGACGTCCGGCTCGACCTGGCGCTGCATGGGGGTGAAGATTATGAACTGCTGTTCACCGCTCGGCCCGGAAAACGAGTGCCCGCCCATCTCGCTGGAGTACCGCTCACCCAGATCGGCCGCATTACTCGCGCGCCCCGGATTCTGATTTGCGATCTTCACGGCATCGCGCGCGAACTCCATCCCGGCGGCTGGGAACATTTCCGCAAATAACTACTGAATCGTCGCCACCTGCGTCCAAGTGGATGTGCTGTACACATGAATCTGGTTATTGCTGGTGTCGGTAATGTAGAGCCGTTTGCGGACACTGTCTGCTGCCATGGCAGAGGGCAGGTAGTTGAGCGTCAGGACCGAGACCGGAGCGCCACCCGCCGGAGCGTTCACCGTCTGCACGATGCCTCCGGAGTTTCCGTCGTAGGCCGCAATGTAGAGATTGCATCGGGCATCGAAGGCCATCGCCACAACGCCGTTTGGGACACTCTCGCTGCTGCTCAGGTGCGGGAGATCGCCCAGGCCCCCATCATTCGTAAGAAATGCGCCTGCCAGGGCCCAGTATGCACTGGTGGCTCCGCCGAAGGCGATCCAGGGTCCGTGCGCGGCCACCGTGGTGTACGGAGCATATTGAAAGAAGAAAGCGTCGACGATGAAATCGGAGTCGTAGCCGGCCGGAGGATTCAACGCCAGAATATAGGTTTGAAAGCCGTTGGCTCCCGTGATCCAGAGATCTCCCACGCCGTCGACCGCCAGGGCCGGATCCACGTAGCTGAGGGAATTCGCGTTTTTGGTGTACTTCTTGTCGATCGGATTCCCGTTGGGAGCGTAATGGGACAAATACTCGGTCCCCGTGTTGCCCGGGTTCATGTTGCTAACCCAAAGGTTGCCGGTTGGATCGAAGGCAACCATCAGTGGGCTAAGAATGTCCTGGGTGATGGTCTTGGCGGTCAGTTGCTGGTACGCGGGACTGTAAACCAGCACCTGGTCGCCCAGCGTGTTGGCGACGTAGAGGTTGCCACTGGCGTCGAGGGCCAGTCCCCGGGGCTGGTTCAGGGGAGCTGTGGCGGCAAAGCAGGCTGAAGCCAGAACGAGAGTGCAAAGCAGCGCAGAGGCCGCGCGGGCAAGGCTTCGGGTGAACTTCATGGGGATCTCCTGGCACAGACGGAAAATTTGAGGTGAAACAGCGTTCGCCTCACCTTGTTAAGCGACGTTAACGAGGAGATTCCCTCATTCCGGCAGATCGCCCGCGCCGATTCCGGGAGGCACACCTGGTTACTTCCGTTACCACCTCCATGTTCCGGCTGACCGGAATCCGGGCTACAGTAGGACATGTCGCACCGAAGATTGCTGCTCCCAGTGCTCGCGCTGATGCTTGTAACCGCTGCATACGCGAAGAAGCCGGTTCCTCCGCCTCCGAGCCCGGCCAAGGCGCCATCGCCGTCCGTGACCAACGAGTTCATCCAGAAACAGTTTGGCGACAACTGTAACTTGCTCGCGGGACCGCCGCAGTTTGTCGGGGATCTCGACGGCGACGGCGTGGATGATCTGGTGGTGGCGGCGCGCTGCAAAAATCCCATGGCCGACAAGGACGAATATAACTTCGCAGTGACCGATCCCTATGACACGTTCCTGGGATATGGCGATGTGAAGGTGACTTCGACGTTTGCCTCGGACGAGCCGGAGCGGCGCGGAGTGACTTTGCTGGTCATCCACGGCGACGGGCCGGACGGCTGGCGCGCGGAAAAGCCCAAGGCGAAGTTCCTGATGATCAACCTGCCGTTCAAGACGCTGACGGTGAAACGGCTGGAGATCAAGAAGAGGACCGTCCTCGGTGTGTACATGGAAGAGACGGGCGAAGGGGAAAACACGTCGTCGGTGCTCTACTGGGACGGGAAGAAGTACAAGTATCAGCAGTTGGGATCGACGATGGAGTAGAGCCGCTTCGTCTACGTGCCATGGTTTGAGCCGAGCAGGAACTCCGAAAGATCCTGCGCTATCAGCTTTCTTCCACACACAACCTTTCTGCGCGGCCGGAGTTCTTATCAGGTGAGGTGCGCCATGTCGAAACGGCAACTCCCGCCATACTTCCTTTTTTTCGCCGCAGTCTCCGCTCTCTACTTCGCCGCCTGGATTCGTGCGCAGGCGCAGGAAGTTCCCCCGGCGCCGATTCCGGTTCAGATCACCAGTGCGAAGACGGTTTTCATTGCAAACGCCGGGGAAGAGAACGACTATCTGTCCCGCAGAAACAATTGGTTCAGCGGAGGTTCACACCGGGCCTACAACCAGTTCTATGCTGCGGTGAAGAACTGGGGGCGGTATGAACTAGCCGCCACTCCCGGCGAAGCCGACATGATCTTCGAAATTGAACAGAAGGATGCCAGGCCGGTGAGCGAGCCCATGGCCTACCTGTCATTACGGATTCTCGATCCCAAGACGCACGTCGTGCTGTGGGGCCTGTCGGCTGCGGTTGAGCTTGCGGGGCGTAGTCAAAACCGGGAGAAGAACTTCAACGCGGCGATGACATCGCTGGTGAATGATCTCAAGAACCTGGCTTCTCCGGCTGCATCAGGCGCCCCGAAGAACTGAGCCAGGTTCGCGCGTCTGCCTATTTCTGACTCGAATTATTTCTGAGTGACGGGCCAGAAGGGCTGTTTGGCGGGCACGAATGCGACCGGCACGGACTTCAGAAAGGTCCGGAGCCAGCGGGTGCACTCTTCCATCCCGGCTTGTTCGCTGGGGATGTGTCCGATGACGATGAGGGCTTTCTTGCGGCCCTGAGCGACGGCGTCGTCCGCGTATTCCACGGTTTCCCACTCGCGAGGTTCGCCGACCAGCAAAACCTGAACATCGTCGCGTTCGAGCAGGTGGCTCTCGTGGGCGAAGCCCGCGGCGCCTGGACTCATGCCGACGAGAGTGACCTGCAGGTTCGGATCGCCGACGACGCGCAGCACGGGCGATTGCAGCTTGCTGGCGACACTCTCGGCGAGGGCCCTGAGTGTGGTTTGCGGCAGAGTGAACTGGAAATCGTCATGTGGGTTCTGGAATTTTTCCCAGCCTAGAGCGTGAACCATGCCAGCCTCGATGCCATCGGGCTTGCGCAGGTGCCAATGATCGTGGAAGCGCCAGACGACCATCCTGTGCTGTGCGATGAAGGCGCGTTTCTCAGCCCACACGGGATCGCTCTCAGGCATCTCTTCGGGCGTGTCGAGATGGGCATAGAACGTGGGTTCGTGCGTGATCACCAGGTTGAGGCCCTTGGCGGCGGCGCGCTGGAGCACATCCATGGTGGCCATCATGGTGACGGCAATGCCGGTGATGGGAGTATCGGGATCACCAGCTTTGAAGGTGTCGACAGTATCCTTGCGCCATTCGACGCCGACTTCCGACTGGATCGCTTTCACGACGTCGCGCGCGGTAATGGGATGCTCTTGCGCGGAGGCGGTCAGGGCAAGAAGGGGAAGAAACAACATCCATCGACTCTTCATGAGTGCTCTCGGATTTTCATGAACGTTTGTAGTACGGGAACTCGCCGGTTCCTGCCTGGCTGACGTTGGCCTCGGCGAAGGCGGTGATGCGGTCGAGCGTAGCCTGCAGCTCTTGGGTGTAGCGCGTCAGGTCGTCGTCGGTGGCATCGGCGGGAACGTTGATCAGTTTTCCGACGCGCACCAGCACGCGAGAAAACGGCCGCGGGATCCTCATGCGGTCCCAACTACGGAGCGTCCAACCCTCCTCGGCGGCGGCATAGAAGGCGGTCATCGCAAGTCCCGACGAGCGCGCGAGTCCGGCGGGGCCGGGTTTCACTTGGCGGCGCGGGCCGCGCGGGCCATCGAGCGTGAAGGCGACTGTCCACCCTTCTTCCAGGGCGCGGCGCAGGCCGAGGAGCGCTCGCACGGGATTGCGGCTGCTGGAGCCTTTGACGGCGACGAATCCGAACTTGCGAATGATGCGTCCCATGTATTCGCCGTCGTAGCTGAAGCTGCTCATGACGCGGATGCCCATGTCACGGAAGATGTAGGTGGCGGGAATCATGCACTCGTGCCAGAACGAGGCGACAAGAGGACGATCGCTGAGTTTGTTCTGTGCGCCATCTTCGTAAGAAACCGCGATGCGCAGCGTGGGTCCGAGCAGGCGGATAAACGAATATCCGGCAGCGACGATCATGCTCAGCACGATGCGTTGCCGCAGGGTCCACGGGCGCGGGCCCGAGGCAGTTTCGGCGGCAGCGTGCGCTTCGCGTGGGGCGGTTTCGGGCACAACGACATTGTAACGGCAGCCGAGCGAGGACAAGAGTGTCCCGCGCTACCCATGTCTCTCGGTCTGAAGTAAATGCCCGCGCCACAATCGCAGAACACACACCGGACAGCCGAGGCGGCTGTCGCTACATTAATTCTCCAGGTACGAGTCGATCCAGATCTTGAGTTTCTGGCGGCGCTCATCGGTGGGATCGAAGCGGACCCCGAAGGCCTTGGGTTTCTTCCAGCTGACGACGCCGCGAAGATTGACGCGGGGCAGAGTCATCAACGCGAACGATACTTCGAGGTTCGCACCCATGGTGAATTCGTCGGTGCTCTTGAGCGACATGCCGCCGGCGCTGAGTTCGATACTGGCGCCGATCGCGCGGCGGCCGTCACCCGCGATCGAAACTTCCGTCATGACCGGGATGCGCACGTAGCGGCGAAATTCGTGCTGCACCAGCACACGGGTGGCGCGGATCAGCTTGAGCGCGGCGGTGCGCTCCAGCGGCTGCTGGAACACGGCGTTGACGCCGTACTTGGAAAACCGCATGGCCTCCTGCGCATTGCCGCCAATGCCGTAGAGGATGCAGCGGCTGTTGGAGGGCGAGGAGCGCGCGGCTTCCATGAGCGCTCCGGCATCGTCGCCCAGACTCATCACGCACGCCTCGAACTTTTCCTTGTGCAGCCGTTCGGCCGCGTTCGCCGTCATCGCCACGGTTTCAATGCCAAATTGCCGGAAGCCCTCGGTGAGCAGCGCCCTTGCGTTCTCGTCCAGGCCGACCAGTGCGGTGCGGGCTGCAGCTTTGCGATTGGGAAGGGAGAGATTGGGGACGAAAGCTTTATCCATAAGGATTAGGGGAACAACTTTCAGGACTCATTCTGTAGTTGAGATGCAACCTGTGAAAGAGGCCAAAGGGACAAGAGGACGATGCGGAAAAGGTTCACCCCGCGAACGGGACAACGCGAGAAAGGACAATTACCACGTGAAATTGCTTGTGGGACAAGGGTTTCAGGGAATGTGGATTGAGTTTAAGAGACCCACTTGGCTGGCGAGGAATCGCTCGGACAGCTACTCGCTCCAGCGCCGGAACAGCAGCGCGCCGTTCGTTCCCCCGAAACCGAACGAATTCGACATGGCGTATTCGAGTTCGGCCTTGCGCGAGTGGTTGGGGACCAGGTCCATGCCGGCGGTATCGGGGTCGGGGTTCTCGAGATTAACGGTCGGCGGCAGAATCTGATGGCGCAGTGCGAGGACGGTGATGCCGGCCTCGAGGCCGCCGGCGCCGCCGAGCAGGTGGCCGGTCATCGATTTGGTCGAGCTGACGGCGAGTTTGTGCTCGCCGAAGAAATTGCGGATCGCGTGGGCTTCGAGCGTGTCGCCGATCGGGGTGGACGTGCCGTGGGCGTTGACGTAGTCGACGACACTGGGCTCGACTTTAGCGTCGCGCACGGCGTTGCGCATCACACGGAATCCGCCTTCGTGCTCGGGAGCGGGCTGCGTGATGTGGTAAGCGTCGCCGGACATGCCGTAGCCGACGATTTCGGCAAGAATCCGCGCGCCCCGCTGGCGGGCAAACTCCAACTCTTCGAGGATCATGATGCCCGCGCCTTCGCCGATGACGAATCCATCGCGGTCTTTGTCCCAGGGACGGCTGGCCTTTTCGGGGTCGTCGTTGCGGGTGGAAAGGGCGCGCATGGCGGCGAATCCGCCGACACCCATTGGAGTAATCGCGGCTTCGGATCCGCCGGCGATCATCACGTCGGCATCGTTGTGCTGAATGATGCGGAAAGAATCGCCGATGGAGTGGGCGCTGGTGGTGCAGGCAGTGGCAGTGGCTTCGTTCGGTCCCTTGGCGCCG
>JBBIOA010000046.1:0-16571 GCA_037443605.1 Terriglobales bacterium | reverse complement strand
TGGGAGCGCGTCATGGTCGGCGAGCAAAGGAATCTGGAATTTCTCAAGTCGATCGTGCGCAAGATCTGGAAAGTCCTGGTCGGCGCTGAAAAGTTCGCGCAGGAGATGTTCCCCGAGCTGAAGAATCCGCGTTACCCAAATCTCCCCGAAGAACTGATCTTCCTGCACGCCGAAGAACTCCTGGAGATGTATCCCGATCTGCCGCGCAAGCGCCGTGAAACCGTCATCCTCCAGAAGTTTCCGGCGATCTTTATTATCGGCATCGGCTGGCCGCTCAAAGACGGGTACCCGCACGAAATGCGCGCCGCCGACTACGATGACTGGATCACCGACACCAGCGGCGAGACCCTGCGCGACACCCACGGCCTGAACGGCGACATCCTGGTGTGGAACCACGTCACCCAGCGCCGCCACGAACTCAGTTCCATGGGCATCCGCGTCACCGCTGAAACCCTGCGCCAGCAATTGGCAATGGCAAAGCTGCTCGACAACTTGAAATTCCCCTACCACCAGGCCATCGTCAACCACCAGATTCCGCTGTCGATCGGCGGCGGCATCGGCCAGTCCCGCACTCTAATGCTCCTCCTCCGTAAAGCACACCTCGGAGAAGTCAGCGTTACTGTGTGGCCGAAAATCCTGAAAGAGATGTGCGCGAAAAAGAATATCCCTGTGCTGGAGTAGATTGCTCCCCAGAAACTGAACCGGGACGGCGCCTGCCGTCCCGGTTCGCTTCGATTACCTGCGTAGAATGTAAATGCCGCTCTATTTCGCGGCGCTTTCTTTCTGGTACGCTGCGCTCAACGTTCCCTTGGCCTGGGCGACCGGAAGCAGGACCGGATAAAACTGCACAAAGGTCGTATCCACCGCCGCGTGCTGGCTGTGGCAGGAATAGCAACTTGCCTCGACCGGTACCATCTTCGCCGTCTTTGCACTGTCAAATCCAAAGAAGGCCCACTTGCCCGGAAATCGCGCTTCATCTTTGATGTGGACCTCGAGCCCCATTCGATCCGTACCCTGATAGTTCCCCCGCTGATTGATGGAACCCCGTCCTTCGGCCCCGCGCACCTCCAGCACCAGCATCGTCTTGTCGGGCCACGTTCCTTTCTGCAGGAATTCGCGGTACGCCGACGGGTTCACGAATACGTTATCGAAGATGTGATGATCCGGTGATGCCCCGGGCGAATAGCTCATGTCGAAGCCAGTACTGAGATAGACCCATTCCCGGTAATTCTCCGGCGCTTCCAGTTGGCCGTCGCTGGTGTATCGCGGTTGGTCGCTCGTGGAGGCCGTCTGCGGTTGTACGGGAAATCCAATCCAGCCAAGCAGAGCCGCCCCAAGAATGGTCACAGAGAGTCGCATAAGCATAGGCGGGATTATTGACGCCGCATTGGATCGAAGTCCAGCCCAAAAACTTTCACACTGTCACATTGTTGTGTATCGACTTTCGAGACCCTTGGCCAAAATAGAGTGCCCAGCGCATTGGCGCTGGGCGGGCGAAACCAGAGACCGTCAACTGCAGGGCACCCTATTACGGAGTCGCGTGTGCCTCCGCCAGCGCCCGCTTCACTGCCAGCAATTCCTTTAACACGCTTCGCAGCTTGGTCGACTCCAGCGCGTTCGCCCCATCCGACTTGGCTTCCTTCGGATTGTCGTGCACTTCCATGAACACGCCGTCACAACCCGCCGCCACCGCCGCACGCGCCAGCACCGGAATAAACTCCGGCTGCCCGCCGCTGACTGCTGGGCCGTCACCGGAAGCCTGCGACGACGGCAGCTGCACCGAGTGTGTCGCGTCGAATACGACTGGCGCAAACTTCCGCATGATGGGGAGCGATCGCATGTCGACGACCAGATTGTTGTATCCGAAACTCGCCCCACGCTCGGTCAGGAACACCTGCACATTCCCCGCGTCGCGGCATTTCTCCACCGCATGCCGCATATCCCACGGCGAAACGAACTGGCCCTTCTTGATGTTCACCGCGCGCCCGCTCAGCGCCGCCTTTACCACCAGGTCGGTCTGCCGGCATAGAAACGCCGGAATCTGAATCACGTCGACGACTTCCGCCACCTTGCCCACGTCGGCCGTCTCATGCACATCGGTCAGCACCGGCAGGTTCAGCTCATTCTTGATCTTCTTCAGAATCCGCAGCCCTTCCCTGATTCCCGGCCCGCGAAAGCTGCGAATCGATGTGCGGTTCGCCTTGTCGTAGCTGGCCTTGAAGATGAAGGGAAAGCCCAGCGCCTTGCTCACGCCCTTGATGATCTCTGCCATGCGGATCGCGTGCTCCTCGCTCTCGATGACACACGGCCCCGCAATCAGGAACAGTTCTCCCGATCCGATCTTCACATCGCCGACTTGAAAAGAAGTAATCATGAACGAACCTTGGCCACGGATCGCCGGATTATCACGGATCAATCAGGAAAACAGTCCGTGGAGATCCGTGAATATCCGTGGCGATGCTTAAGCTCTCGTTCGCTCCGGCCGGTGGAACATTTCCACGTCGGTTGTTTCCTTCTCCGAGCGCCGCTTCAGTCCGTACTCGTACGAAGCTCCCACAAACGTGCTGAACAACGGATGCGGCTCGAGCGGCTTCGACTTGAATTCCGGATGGAACTGGCAGCCGATGAAGTGCGGATGATCCGGCAGTTCCACCATCTCCACATACGTCCCGTCTGGCGAGGATCCCGAAATGCGCAGGCCCGCCGCCGTCATGGGCTCTTCGTACTCGCGGTTGAACTCATACCGGTGCCGGTGCCGCTCGCTGATCTCCGTCTTGCCGTAAATCCTGTAGGCCAGCGTCTCCGGCTCGATTTTGCACGTCCACGCACCCAGCCGCATGGTTCCGCCCAGTTCTTCCACGCCGCGCAATTCACGCAGCTTGTAGATCACGCGATGCGGCGTCGCCGGATCGAACTCGCTCGAGTTCGCTTCCTCCAGTCCCACCACATTGCGCGCGAACTCAATGCAGGCCGTCTGCATCCCCAGGCAAATGCCGAAGTACGGGACCTTCTTCTCGCGTGCGTACCGAATCGCTACCAGCATCCCCTCGATGCCACGCTTGCCGAACCCGCCCGGCACCAGGATGCCGTCGTAGCCTGCCAATTGCGACTCGACGCTGCTCTCGTCCGCCGCCTCCAGCCCCTCGGCTTCAATCCAGTTCAACTGCAGCTTAAGGTTGTGCGCCAGCGCACCATGCACCAGTGCCTCTTTCAGCGACTTGTACGAGTCTTCGTACTCCACATACTTGCCCACGATCCCAATCGTTACCGTGTCCTTCGGGTTGTACACGCGATGCACAATGTCTTCCCACTTCGACAGATCGCGGTCCTTCGCCTGCATGTGCAAGCACTTCAGCACCAGGGTGTCCACGTTCTCATTGGCGAACACCAGCGGCACTTCGTACACCGAAGCCACATCCTTCGCAGTGATCACCGCTTCTTCCGGAACGTTGCAGAAGAGCGCAATCTTCGACTTCATCTCCTTTGCCAGGAATCGGTCCGTTCGGCAAAGCAAGATGTCCGGCTGAATTCCGATGCTCAGCAGTTCCTTCACCGAGTGCTGGGTCGGCTTGGTCTTCAATTCCTGCGCCGCGGCAATAAACGGCACCAGGGTCACGTGCACAAACAAGGTATGCTCGCGCCCCAGTTCCTGCCGCATCTGCCGGATCGCTTCCATGAAGGGCAACGACTCGATGTCGCCCACCGTGCCGCCGATCTCCACGATCGCCACGTCCACGTCCTGCGCGACCTTCTTCATCGCCGCCTTGATTTCGTTGGTCACGTGCGGAATCACCTGCACCGTCTTGCCCAGATAATCCCCGCGCCGCTCCTTGGCGATGATCTGCTCGTAGATACGCCCGGTCGTCCAGTTGTTGTCGCGAGAAAGCTTGGCGTGCGTGAAGCGCTCGTAGTGGCCTAGATCCAGATCCGTCTCCGCCCCGTCGTCGGTCACGAACACTTCGCCGTGCTGAAACGGCGACATCGTGCCCGGGTCCACGTTCAGGTACGGATCGAACTTCATCAGGTTGACCTTCATCCCGCGGCTCTCCAGCAGGCATCCGATCGAAGCCGCGGCCAGTCCCTTGCCCAATGAAGACACAACTCCGCCCGTCACAAAGATGTACTTCGCTGGCATCTCTTCCTCGCTCTAAATTGTGTTTGAGAATTTGTGCAGGTGGGGTGCACGAGTAATTATGACAGAAGAGGGCTGTGGAAAGAAACGCAAAAACTCGTGCGGCCCTGGCAAAGTTAAAGGATTACGGCCAGCACCTCCGCCACCGCCAGAACCAGCCAACAGATCGATTTCTTATGTTGCCCATCCACCCAGAAGCCTGCCGCCGCGCTGAGCGCCAGAATCGCGCTGGTCCACCCGCTGCCCCACGCCCCCAGTTTCGCAAAAGTCTTGAGTGCCTTCATCGTTCCCCCACGTTACAGGATGACGGCATTCTAAACGGAGCGCGAAAGCCCGGGCCATGCAGTTTCGATTATCCATCGTCCAACTCGGTGCACCTTCAGGCTCACCTCTCTTCGATGGAAGCCCGGCGCCGGCGGTCGTCTCAATTGCTGGAGTCGCACGCGTTGACTATCTCGGCTCAGTCGGCGACAATATTTAAGATCATCCGCAAGCACTTACCGTAGTGTCCCTCGTGGGCCTGTGGCGCAGCTGGGAGCGCGCTTCCATGGCATGGAAGAGGTCGTCGGTTCGATCCCGACCAGGTCCACCATCCTTTCTAACGGCATTCGATCGAGTCACCATTTGATCCCCAAAGTTGCTATTGAGCCAAAGTTTGTGCTGTGGCTCTACAGCATCACCGCTTCGAGACGTGATTCGAGTCACTGACGGTTACGACTCGTTCGTGTGACGCTGCAGGCTGTTGGCTGCTTGATCGTCCATCTGGCGAGACCAACCGTATCCATTCCGGGGCAGCGCAATCCGCCGCCAAAGATACGACCCCGCAGTAGTTGATGGAATGCCTCGCTATGAATAGCTGCCCTACGTGCGGCTTAGCGTACCCGGTTGATTTCACACTCTGCCCGCGCGATGGTACCAGGCTAGTCGAAGTGGGGGTGTGGTCGGAAGGAGCAGTTGTCCGCGGTAAGTACCGAATCCTGAGTAAAGTCGGTCAGGGTGGTATGGGCAGCGTCTATAAAGCGCTTCATCTCCGATTTGGCGAGATCCGCGCCTTGAAGGTGATTGGCCAAGAATTGGCCATCGACCCGATGTTGCTCAAGCGCTTCGAGCACGAAGCGGTGATCACCCGGAAGCTCCAACATCCCAATGCGGTGCGCGTGGACGACATTGATGAAGCTGAGGACGGCCGCCCATTTATCGTCATGGAGTTCATAGACGGCGTCAGCCTGAAGAAACTGATTCAGAGCGAGAGCCCTCTACCTGTCCCGCGCGTTTGTACCATTATCAAGCAAGCCGCTTTGGCTCTCGATGCCGCTCACCATCTAGGTATGGTTCACCGCGATATTAAGCCGGACAACATCGTTTTGGTCGAGACACCCGAAGGCGAACAAGCCAAGATACTCGACTTCGGAATCGCCAAGGTCAGAGAGGCCCGGCTCTGCGGCGAGACTTCCGGAATGACCTTAACCGGGACCGGCATGGTCGTGGGAACGCCGCAGTATATGTCGCCCGAGCAGGCAGCAGGCAAGCGAGGCGAAGAACTCGACGGTCGTTCCGACATCTATTCGCTCGGGATCGTCATGTACCAGATGCTTACGCGCGAGCTCCCCTACAAGGCCGACACGACCATGGCGATGCTGCTGGCGCATCTGCAAACGCCGCCAACGCCGATTCAAGTGCTGCGCCCGGACCTGCAAATTCCTGAAGAGATTGCCAACGTTGTGATGCGTTGCCTCCAAAAGGATCGCGATCTTCGGCCCGCGAGTGCCAAGGCGCTGATCGACGAACTTGAGTTGGCACAGAGCAGCCGGGCTCGGGCTGTCGCCCCTGCCGCGGCAGGTCTGCCTCGGCGCGCAACCAGTCCAGGTCAGTCACAAGAGATCCTTCCGACGGTTTCGCGGCGCCGGGGAGTGTGGTTCTCAGCATCAATTGCCGTGGTTATTCTGGCCTTGGGCGGGTGGTATTTCGGTCGGGGCAGTCTGCGGAGCCCCAACGAGCGGCCATCGACTCCGCCGAACCAGGCAGTCGGCCCCCGCTTCAGCCAGGCGGAGACGACGGCGCACCCTCGACTCGAAGAGAACACGAACGAATCGCAGGTCGTTTTGACGGGGTCTCAACGTGCGGAGCCGGGCGCGCAGGCAGATCGCCTGCCGTCCGCACCTGCGACAAGCCGTCGAGCGGCGACCTCAACAGGCCCCGCAGCTGCACCCCCAACCGCGGGCGCCGCCAGAAGCAACTCGCTCGAAATCGAGAGGCGAATCAAGGGTGCGGTGACGGAAGGCGACTTTCATTACGACAACGGAGAATACGACGAAGCCATCAAGGCCTACCGGGAAGGATTGAAGCTCGATTTCGCGAATGTAATCCTTCGCCGGAAAATTCGGCGCGCCGAACAAGGCAAGGCCACGGAGGGCGCGGCAAAGCAATAGTCGCTTCGTAGGTGAAAGCATGGGTTCTTGAAAGGAGGTTCGCGAGCAATGAAGAAGCTAATGGCTGTCTGTGTGGCGCTGATCCTTTGCGGGATTCTGTCGCTATTACCAGCTCCCGCGCAGGTTTCTAAAAAGCCGCTGTCGGAAGCGGCCGTCGTTCGCCTGCTGAAGGGTGATGTCTCCTCCACTCGAGTAGCTGCGATCGCAAGTGAACAGGGGATTGATTTTCAAATGAGCCCAGAAGCGGAAAAGGAGCTGCGTACTGCCGGCGCCACCGAAGAGCTCTTGGCAAGGCTTCGTGACCTGGCACTGCAACCTCCGGCGCCTTCGCGGGACGCCCGCGGCACAGCAACTCTCCTGCTCGGGTCCACGCCCGGAGAAGCGCAGGTTTACGTAGATGACGAGTTCGTGGGAAAGACCAGTTCGGAGGGTCGGCTGAAAGTCTCCAACCTCTCCGCGGGCGAGCACCGCATTCGGCTGTCGCTCGACGGATACCGAGATCGAGAGGAGAAGTTGAATTTGGAAGCGGGCTCGACGACGTACAGGACCGACCTGGAGCCGCTGAAGCCCGGTGCGGCGACGGCCGTTCCTGCAGCGAAAGTGGCCAAGGAGCCGATGAGAGGCACGGAGCCCGAGTCGGCAGGAGTTGTGTACCTGATGGATTCCACCGATCAGCCTTTGAGGGCGCTCCCAAAGCAATCGGTAAGAGTAGTTAGCGCCAGGAAGGGGCTCACTGGCGGACAAGGGTCAGTCCAGATGCCGGATCCCGCGTCATCCTTCCGGCTGAAGAGCGGCAAGGATCTGGCTTTCATCGTTCGCTGCACAAACCCGGAAAGCTACGAGCTCTATCAATTCCAAAAAAAAGGGAACACTCGCGAGGCGCTGGTGGCGACGGCGAAAGGTAAATTGTTTGGAGGAGCGAACACGCAGCGCGTGGGCCCGATTCAATTTGCCGTAAGCAAGTACGGAGAATCATCGTACCGTTTTGTTGTTACGTCGCTGGAACCTGGTGAATACGGTTTTCTGACGGGCTGGAGTGCTTTTGACTTCGCAGTTGACCCGAAATAGTCCAACCAGGGCTGTCGAGCGGTGTGGATTTCGTTGCAGGGTCGACGGCGCAACCAGCGCGTCTTTGATCCCTTACCTGTATCGCGGGCACAAAAACCCAAAAGACGGTCCTCTGGGCGCCTGTAAGTTGTTGGATTTCTTAATTCGGGCTAAATGGCATGGAAGAGGTCGTCGGTTCGATCCCGACCAGGTCCACCAATTCCCTTCAGCAATTACTCTTGCATCCTTCCCAGCGCCCGGGACAGGTCTTCCCGCAAATCTTCCACATCTTCTAACCCTATATTCAGACGCACGACCCGGTGTCCATAGTCCGGACGATTCTTGTTCCCGTGGAAGTCGTACGCTACCGCCAGGCTCGTGACGCCCGCCCAACTGTAGCCGATCTCAAATAGTTCCAGTGCATCCACGAACCCCAGCACCTTCTCTTTCGAGAACTCCTTTCGGAACACGATCGAGAACACTCCTGCGGAGCCCGTAAAGTCCCGCCTCCAGAACTCATGTCCCGGACACGAAGGGAGAGCGGGATGCAGCACCAGTTCGATCTCCGGACGCATGGCCAGCCACTGCGCCAGATCAAGCGCTGCCTCTCCAATTGCCCGCAACCGAACCGCCATCGTCTTGAGGCCGCGCAGGGCCAGACTCGCATCGTCCGGCGAAACCGCGGTCCCCATCAAGTGCTGCGCCTCGCCCAGTCGATCGAATACCTTCTTCTCACGAGCCGTGATCGATCCCAGCAGCAGATCGCTGTGCCCGCCCACATACTTCGTCAGTGCTTGCATCGTGAGGTCCACTCCGTGCGCAAAGGCATCAAAGAGCACTCCCGCCGCCCACGTGTTGTCGAGCACGACCAACGCTCCGGCGCGATGCGCGACCTCGCAAATCGCTGGAATATCCTGCACCTCCAGCGTTACCGAGCCCGGGCTCTCCGTCCAAACCAGCCGTGTGTTCGGCCGCAGCAACGCTTCAATCCCCGCCCCAACATTCGGATCATAAAAGGTGGTCTCCACACCGAAGCGCCGCAACACCCGGCTGGCGAACAACCGATTCGGCGCGTAGATGCTATGCGGAACCAGAATGTGGTCGCCCGCCTTCAGCAGCGCAAAGTTGATAAACGAAATCGCGCACTGTCCGCCCGGTGTCAGCAGCGTTCGGTAGCCATTCTCCAGTTCGCAGATGCGCGCCGCCAGTTCCAGCACAGTGGGCGTACCGTACAACCCATACGCGTATCCCGTTTCATACTGGTCCCACGAGTCGTTGACGGCGGCTGCCTTCGGAAACAGCACCGTCGAGGCGCGATACACCGGCGTATTCAGCGAGCGAAATCCCTCCGGTACCTTCGCCTCCGAATGAATCAGCTTGGTCGACCATTTCTTCGACATAATCGGTCTGGCAATTCCCTTCCTTGGAATGAATACGGAAGCCATCATCCTCGCATCTTTCCGATTTGGCCGTCACGCTATAATGACGCGGCATGGCCCTCAGTTCCGGCAGCAGGCTTGGCCCTTACGAAATTCAGTCGCGCCTCGGGGCAGGTGGAATGGGCGAAGTGTATCGCGCCCGTGACAGCCGCCTCGGCCGCGACGTCGCCATCAAAGTCCTGCTCGAGCATCTCTCCGCCGAACCTGAACTCAAGCAGCGTCTGGAACGCGAGGCCAAAGCGATCTCGTCGCTGAATCACCCGCACATCTGCACCCTGCACGACATCGGATCTCAGGATGGCATCAATTTTCTGGTCATGGAACTCCTCGAGGGCCAGACGCTCGCCGAGCGATTGACCAAGGGCCCTCTGCCCCTCGATCAAGTCCTGAAAACGGGCATCGAAATCACGCAAGCTTTGGAGAAGGCCCATCAGCAGGGCATCATCCATCGCGATCTGAAGCCGGCCAACATCATGCTGACCAAGGCCGGCGCCAAGCTTATGGACTTCGGCCTGGCCAAGCCGACGCTGTCCGTCCCCTTGCAAGCCGTCGGGCCGTTTACGCCGTCCACTCCGACCATGAACCTCGCGACGCTCACGGCTGCGTCATCTCCTCTGACCCAGAAGGGTTCAATCGTCGGCACCTTTCAATACATGGCGCCGGAGGTTTTGCATGGTGCTGAGGCCGACTCCCGCAGCGACCTCTTCAGTCTCGGCTGCGTGCTCTATGAAATGCTGACCGGACGCCGCGCTTTCGAAGGCAAATCGCAGCTCAGCGTGTTCACCGCGATTCTCGAAAAAGATCCCGATCCCATCGGCCAGCCGCTGGCCCCGCAGATGCTGGATCAACTTGTCCGTGGCTGCCTGGCCAAAGATCCTGCCGAGCGTTTCCAGTCGGCGCATGATGTCGCGATGAACCTGCGAGCGGTCGCCTCGCTCCGCACGACGCCGGCAGCAAGCGAGTCTTCAACCGGCTCTGCACCAAACCGAGTCTTTTGGTTCGCCATGCTCGCCGCCGCCATCATTCTTGGAGTCGTTGCTGGCTTCCTGTTGCGTCATCCCGCGGCGGCAGGCCCCAGCGTTCGCGCCTTCATCAATCCGCCTCCCGACTCTCATTTCCGCTTGACCTCCGACGTCGCCGGCCCCCCTGTAATCTCGCCCGACGGTTCCTACGTAGCCTTCACCGCAACCGCGCCGGACGGCAAGACTGCTCTCTGGGTGCGGCCGATGAATGGCTCGGACGCCCGCGCTCTGCCCGACACCAACGAGGCCATCTTCCCTTTCTGGTCGCCTGACAGCCGTTCGCTAGGCTTCTTCGCCAGCGGCAAGATGCGGACCATCGAACTTACCGCGACCACCGCGCAGAACCTTTGTGACGCGCAACTGGGGCGCGGCGGCGCCTGGGGTCCAAACGGTGTCATCGTGTATTCTCCGTCGCCGATTGCGCCCCTGTTTCAGTCCAGCGCCAACGGAGGAACGTGCTCCCAGCTCACCCAGGTCGATCCATCGCACTACTCCTCCCACCGATGGCCGGCCTTTCTTCCCGATGGCAAACATTTTCTGTACTTTGCCATGGATCATGATCCGTCCAGGGTGTCGAACAACGGCATTTACTACGCTTCACTTGACGGCCGCGAGAATCGTCTCGTGCTTCACTGCCAGAGCAACGGGGTCTATGCCGCCGGATTTCTGCTGTTCAGCCGCGGCGATCAATTGATGGCCCAGACCTTCGATCCGGCCAACGGCGAGTTGAGCGGCGATGCGCAAACGCTTGCGTCGGGCGTATTGAATGATGTCTCCACCTGGCACACCAGCGCATCGGCAACCGATAACGGGCTGTTGACCTTCGCCAACGGGACCTCTGGCGGTGTTCAACTGGTTTGGATGGATCGCAGCGGAAAGCAGCTCGGGGTCGCCGCCGACAATCTGCAGAACCTGAATTTTGCCCGCCTCTCGCCGCAAGGCGATCGCGTCGCCCTCATGCTCGATAACGGCGTCAATGACATTTGGTCGCTCGATTTGGCGCGCGGCGTTCGCACTCGCCTCACCTTTGGCCCCACTGGAAACACCTTCCCCCTCTGGTCACCCGATGGGAAATGGATTGCCTACAGCTCATTGCGTACCTCCGGCAGCGGCATCTACCGCAAACTCGCCGACGGCACCGGCTCCGAAGAATTACTCGTGCCCGACCTGAACGGCATCATCTTCTCTCCCACCGATTGGTCGCGCGACGGCACCACCCTGTTCTTTTCCCCCAGCGTCCTCACCCAAAAAGAGGATGCAATCTGGTCAGTGTTGTTGAACGGAGATCGAAAGCCGCACCAGGTCATCCCCCGCGGAACCGGCGCCGTACTCTCTCCCGACAGTCGCTGGCTAGCCTATAGCTCAACCGAATCCGGCCGCCCGGAAATCTACGTTTCGGCTTATGGGAGCGGGCAAGGAAAATGGCAAGTCTCCCCCAGCGGCGGGCAAGTTCCACAGTGGAGCGCAGACGGCAAACAGCTCTACTATTTTGATCTCAATCAGTCGATTGTCGGTGTTGCCGTGAAGGAGGCTGGTGGCGCTCTGCAATTCGGCGCCCCCCAAACCCTGATCAGCCAGTGGACGATTCTGACGGTGCCCTTTTACGACGTCGCTTCCGACGGCAAACGCTTCCTGATGGAACGCGTTACACAACAGGTGAACCAGCCCCTTACCCTGGTCACGAACTTCACCGCGGCACTTAGGAAATAAGCATCCCTGCGGGGTGCCCCACTTGAAACGTAGCGCGCTCTGCGAAGTTTAGAGTGGGGACTCTCGTAACGCTCCGGGAAACGTACGATGCGTAAACTGCCGCCGGCCATTTTGCTGTTGGTCATCCTGCCGGCAGCTCTCATGGCGCAAGGTGCCCGTCTCGACGGCGGAAATAATAGGGCTTCCCCTCCTCAGCTGTCGGGAACGGTTGTTGACACTTCTGGCGCGGTGATTCCAGGGGCTGCCGTGCAGCTTCGAAACGCGGACGGTACCGTGCGAACAACGACACAGTCGGATGCTCACGGCTCCTTCAATATTTCCGGACTTCCGGCAGGAACGTATCGGCTCGTGGTCTCGAATCCAGGATTTGAAACCAAAGGGATCTCCATCGCTGTAGGAAACACTGGAGCAGCGGGTCCACTGCGCATTTCGCTCGCCGTCGGCCCTGTGAATACCACTGTGAGCGTGCAGGGCAGGGCGGATAGCCTGATCGGAATTGCCGAGTCTGCCACCCAAGGAACGGTGGGCGCAACAGAAATCCAGGATCGTCCGATTTTACGTTCCGGGGAAATTTTGGAAAGGATTCCGGGCGTGATCATCACGCAACACGCCGGCGGAGGTAAGGCCAATCAATATTTTCTTCGTGGTTTCAATCTCGACCATGGCACTGATTTCGCCATTTTCCTGGATGGGATGCCGCTGAATCTGTCGTCGCACGCGCACGGCGAGGGGTACGCGGACATGAATACCGTTATCCCGGAATTTGTGGAGCGGGTAGATTTCCAGAAAGGGCCGTATTCCGCTGATGTCGGCAACTATGGCTCAGCTGGGAACGCCCACCTTGTATTTTTCAAGACGCTGCCGGAGAACTTCTTCAAGGTGGAAGGTGGTCCCGAGGGCTTTGGGCGGTTCGTTTTCGGCAGGTCGCAAAAGCTCGGTTCGGGCAATTTGCTCTACGGCGGCGAAGCGTATCACGATGATGGCCCATGGACGCATCCCGACAACTACTACAAATTCAATGGCCTTCTCAGTTACAGCCGGGGAGGAGACGCGAACGGCTTTAACCTCACGGCCCGCGGTTACCACGGAACGTGGCACTCGAGCGATCAGATCGCCGGTAATGCGGTGCCTCTGGTCGGCTTCTACGGCACATTGAATCCGACTGACGGCGGGAATTCCCAGCGTTACAGCCTGCAGGCCGAATGGCATCGCCGACGCGCAAATTCTGCGACGCAAGTGATGGCGTACGGATTTTATTACGATCTCGATCTGTTTTCCGATTTCACTTACTTCCTGACCGACCCGGTTCGCGGCGACCAGTTCGAGCAGCAGGATAAGCGTTGGGTGGCTGGGTTGGACGCCCGCCACACGGTTTTCAGCGAATGGTCTGGCCGCAGAGTCGAAAATACGTTCGGCCTGCAGATCCGAAATGACTGGGTACACAACGGCCTTTTTCAGACCGAAGATCGCGCGCGCGTCGACAAGACGGATTCCGAATCCGGCACCACACTGCCGGCAACGACGCAAGCCGATCGTTTTATGGATACCCAGGTTGGTTTCTATGTGGAAAACAAAATCCAGTGGGCGGACAAATTCCGCACGGATGTTGCCCTCCGCGGCGACGTGGGCCACGTTGATGTGACCAGCCTGGTGACCGCGGCCAATTCCGGCACCGCCAGTAAGTTTCTGCCCAGCCCCAAATTGAGTTTGATTTTCGGCCCCTGGTCCAGCACCGAGTTCTATGTACAGGGCGGATTCGGCTTCCACAGCAACGACGCGCGTGGCGCGACACAAACGGTGGAACCGGTGTCGGCGGAAAATCCTTTCCCCAATACTCCCGCAACGAAGATTCCGCTTCTGATTCCAACCAAGGGTGGGGAAGTCGGAGTCCGCACGCTGGCCATCCCGCATCTCCAAAGCACGGTTTCGGTTTGGTATCTCCACAGCGTTTCCGAACTGCAACAGTCTGGAGATACTGGAGGCACGGTTCCCTCGCAACAGCCGAGCAATCGCTACGGCGTCGAATGGGCGGACTACTACACGCCCATGGAACATTGGGCATTCGATCTCGACGTCGCGGACTCCCGCGCCCTATTTACCTCAATCGACGATGGTGATGCGGCGCCCGGCAGTCCCGGCGGTAGATGGGTACCGGAAGCGGTGGGATGGGTCGTTGCCTCGGGCGCCACCATGCACGATGTGAAACGCTTTACGGCGAGCTTGCGTCTGCGCTACTTCGGGCCGCGCGATCTGACGTCCGACGGGATTTATCGCTCGAAGGCGACAGCGTTACTCAACGCGGAGGTCGGTTATCAAATTGGAGAATCGTGGCGCATCGCAGCTCAGTTTCTGAATCTGCTGAACCGGCGTGATCACGACATTGATTACGCCTATGAATCGCGGATCACCCCTACAGCTGCGTCGGCATTCACCAACGTTTTCCATCCCGTCGAACCGTTTGAAGTGAGAATCGGGCTGAGAAGAAGTTTCTGAGGATTGCCGAGATTGCGGTCAGTCGGATGACAAGCATAACCAGCGATGAACTCCGATACGTCTACGTTGGTCGGGTCGATTCCGTGATCCGTTTGCGATCCGTTACCACTGCTTACTACTGCCTTCGACATCTTTTACGGTGCCCGCCGTGTTCTCTATGTTATTCAAGCTGCGTTTTTAGGCGATTTCGAACCCACTCTCTCCGCCATATCGTTAGAAATGAGGAGCTTAGTGGAATCTTGACCCACTCTAAGGGCCTGTTTCGTCTTTTAAATAGTGCTATGCAGTTTTGCAAGAGCTAGGTGCGCGCCGTTCAGGCTAAAATCGACTGGTCGGCGAAGCAGGAAGTTTCAAGACGCAATTCGGTGTGACCGCTTCTAGGGCGCGCCGAACCATAAGCCACACTGGGCTGCCGCGCCGGTTGCAGCTTGCGGCTCGCAGGTTCGCTGTTCAGTTCTTTACGCGTCACCGCCTGATGTGACCGGTTCAACATGCGGGTGTGATTCAGATCACATCCATCTGGGTTGGACGCATGTAGGCTCAAGTCAGCATTTGTCGTGAATATAGGCTCCAAATTCGTGGCTTTTTTTTTGTCGCTCGGTCTGCTGGCTTCACCCGCAGTGGCGATGGCAGGCTGCTGGACTCACGGGTCCGAAAATCCCGGCCAACCGTGTGAGCCGCACTGCCCGACGATGGCCGCGATGATGGAGAGCATGGCGGAAACGGCACCGAGCAGTATCAGCGCATCGGCTCCCATGTCGTCATGCTGCAGCGTTTCCCCGAGCCGCCCGGAGCCAACCTCGCAAGTGACCGCCGCGAACGACTCCTCGGCAGTCATCGTGCGGTCAGCACATGACGTTGTCTCTCCGGTTGCTCGCCCAGCAGCAGTTCGGTCGAACGCAGCTCCTCCTCGAACTCATAGTCCTTCGCAGACTCTGCTCTGCACGTTCCTGATCTGATCCTGTCCTTCTACGCTCTGTCCACGCTCAGGGCTTGAAGCCTGAGTTTCGGAAACAGTTCTTAACCACAAGCGAGATTGCCATGATGAGGAACGTATTCCACCTCATCCTGGTGGCCACCATTTCCGCGGGATTATCTGCGGAAGACCGGCCTACCGGGACAAAGGTAACAGCACAAATTGTCAAAGAAGGCACGAATCTGACCACCGATCAATCGGTGTTGAGGCTCGATGAAGTCGTCAAAGTCGCGGTAGAGAAAAATCCTGCTGTTCTCACTGCCTCGCATGCCGTCGCTGCTGAGCGAGCGAAAGTTCCTCAAGCGAGCGCCCTGCCCGACCCGACCTTCGGCGTTGGATGGATGGGCAATCCCCGCCCGTTTAGCGTGCAGACCGGAGATCCGTCGAGCTATCGCAGCGTCAGCGCCATGCAGATGCTGCCGTTCCCCGGAAAGAGAAGTCTGCGCGGTCAGATTGCGGGCAAAGAGGCCGACGCAGGCCAATGGGACTTGGAAGCGGTACGCCGCCGCGTCGTGGCTGAGGTCAAGGCTGCTTACTACGACTATTGGTTTTACGACAAAGCCATCCAAACAACTCAGGAGAACCGTAACCTTCTCACCAAGCTTTCCCAGATTGCGGAAGCACGATATCGCGTCGGCAAGGGAATGCAGGCGGATGTGCTCCGCTCGCAGGTGGAGATTTCGATGCTGCTCCAGAAGCTAACCATTCTCGAGCAACAGCGAGCGACGGCACAGGCCCGGCTGAACACGCTTCTCTCGCGCGACCCAGACTTGCCGTTGCCACCCGCTGCCGAGGTGACAGGGCCTTCGCCGCTGAACTACTCGCTCGACGACCTGTACAAGCTGGCTCGTGAAAACGATCCCGAATATCAGCGCATGCAGAAAATGATCGAGCGCAACCAATTGGCGACCACCCTGGCGCACAAGGACTATTTGCCCGACTTGAGCGTCGGCTACATGTACGAGCAGCGGCCGGCGATGCCCGACATGCACGGGTTCACTTTCACTGTGAGCATTCCTGTGTTTTACAAGTCGAAGCAACGGGAAGAGGTGCGGCAGGCGAAAGAAGAAGAGCTCTCGGCCTCGAGTGCACGCGACAATCGCAAGAACGAACTCTACTTCGAACTGAAGCAGAACTATCTGGCGGCGAAGGCGTCGGAGAATCTTCTGAAGCTGTTCTCGCAGGGAGTTGTGCCGCAATCTTCGCTTGCCTTGGAGTCTTCGATGTCGGCGTATCAAGTGGGCAATGTGGACTTCTTGACGCTGATCGGGAATTTCACCACGGTTCTGAACTACCAAACGGACTACTACCGCGAACTTGCGA
>JBBIOA010000045.1:5866-20409 GCA_037443605.1 Terriglobales bacterium | reverse complement strand
TGGTGGAGGCGGCGGGAGTCGAACCCGCGTCCGAAAATGTTACTGGTCAAGAGACTACATGCTTATTCACGTTCATGCCCTCGGCATTACCCGAGGACGTTCGCGGCCGCGGCTCAGAACGGACAAGAAACCGAAGACGCTAGCCTGAGGTCTTAGCCTCCCCGCCCAGACGTAGCAGGGAAGAGCGGCCCGCTGTGTGACGTCCTGACCGCAGCCCACGGGCAAAGC
The DNA here is from genome assembly GCA_037443605.1 of Terriglobales bacterium. GTDB lineage: Bacteria > Acidobacteriota > Terriglobia > Terriglobales > Acidobacteriaceae > Sulfotelmatobacter. The sequence goes on along the minus strand of JBBIOA010000045.1, from coordinate 20,181 downwards.
CGCGGAGGACGGCAACTTAATGAATTAAGCTGCGTATGCCATCTGTTGATTGGCAATTATCATTTTGCACGCGATTACGGGTGTGTGCACCCCGGCATGCCTCTTGGCCGCAAGCATCTCCGTCGAAGCCGTGACGCCCCCACTGGTGGGAATGGGCCATTCAAAGATCCACTTCCAGACTAGCATCGCCAGCCCGGAAGTCAACTTACCTATCGTTAGATGCAAGATCTTGCACTTCGACGCAGACGTCTCCACGCCAGTCTCAGAAGCTCGCTCCTGTCACTGAGACCGGCACCGCGAAGATGCTCGACAGCGCACTCTGCACTGGCGCCGCACTCCCCCAACTCAGCATCAGCGTATCCGGCCCCAGCGCTGAAATTCCAAATGTGTCGCCCGGCCAAACCGTCCGATTGCCGAATTGAGTCGAGATGCGCACCGGCGCCGACATCCATCCGCTCTTGATCGAGAACGTCCGCAGATACAGCGCATAGCCGCGCGGGTCGCTATTCGAAAGCCACGCCACATAAGCGATTCCGTTGGGGCCGCCAGCCACCTCAATGATGTGAGGAACATTGAGTACGTCCGGAACTGCCTGAACCGGCTTTGTCCAGTGATGCCCGTGGTCCATTGAGTACGAAATCCATCCGATGTCGTTGGCCGTCCCGTCACTATTCTTGCCCTGCGAGTCCCAGGTGGCGTAGAGATTGCCGCCCGCATCCATTGCGATGGCACCGTCAATCCACCACTCCGCCAGTGCCTGCGTCCCCCCTAGCCGCGTGACATTCAACGGTGCCGACCACGACGCCGCGTCATCCAGCGAAGAAGTGAAGTGCCCGTATCCCGGCGCCAGCTTGAAGTCGGTCTGATTCAGCGTGCGGTCCGCCTGATAGTAAAGATCAATCTGCCCATTCGGTTCGATGACCATGGGCGCACTCATCGCGCCTCCGCCCGGATAGTTCGGGCTTACGTGCACCATCGGCCCAAACGTCTTGCCGCGATCGGTCGACTTCTGTACGACTGCGTTCAAGTCGCCGTACGTGAACGAGCAACTGCCTGAGGGCGAACAGAGCAGCTTGACTAGAGACGCCGATGGCCCGTAGTCCCAGGTCGCGTAGACTGCGCCATCCGGACCCACCGCCAGAAACACGCGGTCCCCCCAGTTGTTGTTGTCCGGCGGAGTAAGCATGGTCGTTTGCGGAAACGTGACTCCGTGATCGAACGACGCTTCTACGATCGGAAAGCTCTGCGTGCTGGTTCCACTCATGAAGGCGACATACACCGTGCCGTCTGGCGCTACCACAACCGATGGATCCCAAGCCCCGCTCGAATTCAGCAGATGAACCGGCGCTGAAAACGTAACGCCACCGTCGGTGGAGCGCGCAAATCCAATGCCGCCGCAGCCCATCCATTCTTCGTAGACGTAATTCCCAACCGCGTCGACAGCCTGCTCAACTTCCGCCCCAGCGTGGCATCCCTGGCTGATCCGGTGAATCGTGCCCACCTGATACGTGACTTGCGCGGAAGAAATTGCTGCACCAAGCGATACCGCCGCGGCGCACAGAATTGACGTAGCACTTAATCTGATCCCCATCGCCCACTCCTGATTCGCTCAAACGAGGCCTTCGCCGCCCGCCATTCTGACACAAGTTGGTCTGACTCGCGCGCCATGATAGGAACACGAAGGTGCAGGAATTTGCAGTCTTTGCCAAGAGAAAGGTTGGATGAACGCGATGGGTGTGTTCCCCTGGGCGTGATCGTGCCTCCGGCGTCCTCACGGCGCACGCTGAGCCCTGCTCCATGATTCGCAAATTCTGCGGCGAGCAAGTCCGGGTCGGGTACATCGACGAAGGTGCCGCGGCCAGGATGGCGAAACATGGTTTCGATTCCGGCTGCTCAGATATTGCCCCAAGACCAAGCCGGTCGCGGCAAAAAAACATGGTTTGATCGAAGTTTTGTTGACCTCGAGGCACCGTGAAATTGCCGCCGTCGTAGGCCGTGACCTAAGCGTGCACCCTCTTGCACGGTATTCTACGATTTCGGTCTGAAACTTTGGCGAAAGTGATACTCTTCGGCGATTTCTCAACTCTCGTGTTGCCTTAGCGTGCCAATCGCTCTTCCAATCCCTGTTTCACCTCCGCCCACTCGCTGTCGAGGATGCTGAAGTAGACGCTGTCGCGCACCCGGCCTGTCCAAGTGGCGACGTGCCGCCGCAGCGTGCCTTCTTCTTTCGCGCCGATGCGCAGAATCGCGTTGCGCGACTTCTCGTTCAGCGCGTCCGTCTTCAATTCCACGCGAAAGCATCCCCACACTTCAAACGCGTGCCGCAGCATCAGATATTTCGCCTCGGTGTTGACCGCCGTGCGCTGCCATGCTGGCGCAATCCACGTCGATCCAATCTCCACCCGCCGGTTCGTGCGGTCAATATTCATGAACCGCGTGCTCCCCACAGCGAGTCCCGAACTGCGTTCGACGGTCGCAAACACCACCGACTCGCCGCGTTCCTGTTCCTGAAACGCCTTCTCGACGACTTTCGCGAAATCCTCCGGCGTCTTCATGGGGTAGGGAATCCAGCGGAAAATGTCGTCGAGATTGTCTTTTGCCACGACCCAAAACAGTTGGGCGTGCTCGCGCCGGATCGGTTCCAGGCGAACGGTTCGGCCTTCCAGCGTAATGGGCGTGGCAATCTCCAGCGGCGCAATGTTCATGTCTTTCCTTGGTATCCCTTTCGTATCCTTCGTAGTTTATGATTTCGTTTCCATTATCTTGCATCCTGCGCCCGATTCAGGCATCTCTACTATGGCGCCGGACTGCCGGGGATTGCTCTCCAAACATGACTTCTGCCGTCCAATCCAGGAACCCGCAACCGTGCTGTCAGGAGCCGTGTCAGTGAAGGCGCACTGTCTGCCATTTTCGCAAGTTCCGCGCACCACGCGCCTTTTCACCGATCTCCTCGAGTATTCTCCCAGCGTTCAGCCCTTTTATCCGCGTTCTCCCTACTTCAACGAGTGGGTGAAAGAAGAAGCCGGCCGCATTTCTTATGATTCCACGCGTCGCGAGCGTGTGGTCACAATTCTCGAACGGCAGAACAGGTCCTGGGACGCCTCCCCGAAAACGCTGGCCAACCTCGATCGCCTGCGCAAAGGCGCGGCGGCCGTGGTGACCGGCCAGCAGGTCGGACTCTTCGGCGGGCCGATGTTCGACCTTTACAAGGCCCTAACCGCCGTCAAACTCGCGGAAGAAGCTACAGCCACCGGTGTTGACGCCGTCCCGATCTTCTGGCTCGCCACCTACGATCACGATCTGGCAGAAGTGAATCATGTCGAGTTTCCGGGGGCGGATGGCACGTTGCAAACGCTGGCCACCTCCAGCCACGATGTCCCCGGTGCGCCGGTCAGCGCCGTACGTCTGGGCGATGAGATTCTGCCCGTGGTCGAACAAGCGGCCGCATTGCTCGGCGATACCGAAGCCACCCAATTTCTGCGCGAGTCCTACCGTCCCGGCGAAACCATGGGCACGGCCTTCGCCCGGCTCTTTGCCAAGCTGTTCGCCGATTACGGCGTGATCGTGCTCGACGCCTCCGACGGCGAACTCCATCGCGTAGCCACCCCCATCTACCAGGCCGCCATCGAGCGCGCTGAGGAATTGAGCTCCGCCGTGCTGGCTCGTGGTGCGGCACTGGAAGCGGCCGGCTATCACCAGCAGGTCAAAGTCACGGCCTCCTCGGTATTCGTGTTTTCCTTGCAGAACGGAGCGCGCACTCCGATTCATCGCTTGGCTAACGATGAATTTTCCATTGGCACTGACGCCACAGCAGCGAAGTTCTCGCGGTCAGAAATGTTGGCGCGCATCGCCACTCATCCCGAAGACTTCAGCCCTAACGTTCTGTTGCGCCCGGTTGTCGAGGACTATCTTCTCCCCACGCTCGCCTACACCGGAGGCGCGGCTGAAGCGGCATACTTCGCCCAGGCGGGCTCGGTGTACGAAAATCTGGCGGGCCGCGTCACCCCGATCATCCCTCGTTTCTCGGCGACGCTGGTGGAGCCGAAGACGCAGCGCCTGCTGGAAAAGTATTCGATCGGCGTGGCCCATACCTTCGACACTCCGGAAGCTCTCCGCCAGAAACTCGCCGCCCGCAGCCTGCCGCAGGATTTGCAGGAGTCGTTCGAATCGGCAAAGAAGTCTTTTGAATCCAGCATCGGCGCCATCAAAGAGAATCTCGCGACGCTCGACCGCACACTGGTGGACGCCGCCGAAACCGCCGGATCGAAAATGCAGCATCAACTCGAAAAGCTGCAGGCGCAAGCAGCGCGGGCCGCGGCGCAAAAAGGTGAGTTGGTCAGCCGCCACGCCGAAACCCTGAGCCAGGCTCTTTATCCCGGCAAAGGCCTGCAGGAACGCGCAGTCGGCGGGCTCTACCTCATTGCTCGCTATGGCGGGGAGATCCTGCGGCAGCTCTACGACACCATGCGCACCGACTGTCTCGACCATCGCATCATCGAACTCTAAGTTCGCTACTTCTTCTTCAGAGCCTCGATCGCTTTCTCGATTTCTCCCACTCGTTCTGGACTCGCTGCGCCGTGCGTTTGCCTCACCATTCGCCCCTGTCGATCCAGCAGAACCAGGTAGGCGTCGTCAGCTTCCGTGCAGCTGACAAGTTTCTTCAATTCATCCTCGTCCTGCGCCAGCACCACAAAGTGATCCCGCTTGTTTTCCGCCACGCCCTTCCGCATGCCGGAGATGATCATCCCGCGGACGAAGCGTGGTGCCTCCTGAATCTCCGGAAGCTGGTACACATCCACGTCCGCCTGCCCGAGATCCTTGTCGAGCCTGTCGGCCCACGGGCCGGTCTGCTCCTTCGATGCCCTGGAAAATCCGAAAATCAGAACCGCAACTTTCCCCGCCGCTGCCTCCGGCAATGCGACCTTGTGTCCACTAAGGCTTTCGCCCTCAATGTGCGGCATGGGCTGCGGCGACTGTGCCCATGCGGCCGCAACAAGAATGAATGTGCAAATCAGATTTCGCATAGTAGCGCCGGCCTCCGGGCGGCTGTGGCAGCGGGCGTCCCGCCCGCGAGTCTTTGTTTACCTGCTCTCGCTGGTCGCCAGATAAGTCCCCAGCCCAATCATGATCGCCCCGGTGACCGTCCTCTGCCTCCGCCGGAACGTCGCCGACGACCGAATGCGATTCCCCAGCGGCCCCGCCATCGCAATCACAATTAAATCGGCCGTCGTGTTCAGAATCACGGAAATTGTGCCGAGCGTCACGAACTGCAGAAACACGTGTCCCGCCGGACGATTCACAAACTGCGGAATAAACGACAGGAAGAACAGCGCGGTTTTCGGATTCAACACCTCGGTCGCAACGCCCTGCCAGAACGGATTTCGCGCCGGGGGCGCGGCCACCACTTCCTCTCCGTCGCCCTTCCGCGCGTCCAAAATCATCCTCGCGCCCAGAAAGCACAGATAGGCCGCGCCGCCATATTTGACCACCGAAAAAGCCGCCGCCGACTTCGCCAGGACGATCGAAATCCCCAGCGCCGCGGCGAAAACGTGGACCATCCCGCCCAGGAATGTTCCGAGCGCCGAGAGCACTCCCTCGCGCTTTCCACCCGCCAGGCTTCGTGCCAGCACGTAGAACATCCCCGGCCCCGGAGCGATCGCCAGCAACAACGCCGCCGACAAAAACAGCAAGAACTTCGTCGAATCAAACATGCAATCCCCCACAAGAGTTGTCGCTGCGCGTCGAAGCATGCCACAGAACGCTGCCTCAGGCCTGCCCGAGCCACCTCTCCAAGTCCCCCAGAGACTCTACGCGCGCCACTCCACGCTCGCGATACGCTCCCGCCACGTCGAACAGGACCGCATTCATTCCGGCGTTGCGCGCGCCCACGTAATCGACGGAATACACGTCACCAACATAAAGGCTCTGTCCTGCATCCGCCTTCATCGCCTGAAGCGCGGCCGCAAAGATCGCTGGATGCGGCTTCTCACTGCCTACAATGCCCGAGTCGGTAATGCTGGCAAAGCAATCTGCAATCCCGCAACGGCTCAGCACGGCTTCGATGCGCCCATCCGCGTTCGAAATCACGGCAATCGCATAGTCCTTGCGGATGCGTTCCAGTGCCTCGCGTGTGCCGGGCAGGATTTGATCCCAGTTGCCCGAATTTTGCGTGTTCTCGACCAGTGCGTGCCGTATACCCTCATCCACTGCGTCAACTTCCTGCAGCAAGTAGGTGTGGAAGGACCACCAGAAGCCGTGATCCACTTTCCCGCTCATCATCCCCTGATCGAATTCCGTCTTCGTCCGCCGCTCCAGCGCCCGCCAGCGTTCCAGCGTCGGATGCTTGCCCGCCGGCAGGGGCGCGAGCATGCGCGCGCGATTGGGGAATAGCAACGTGTTGCCCACATCGAAGAAAATGAACCGCGGCTTGGCCATGCATCCATCTTAACCGTTCGAGTTCGCTCCACGGAGCCTTCTGAAGCGGGCGGCGAAAAACATTGTAATATCCAGTACACGGTTTGATCCCACGCATCTTGGGGCGACTGGTTCGTGGCATGAAAGCACCGCTGGCATTTCTGATCGTGTCGGGCCTCACTCGCACGGCGCGCGCCGTATTGTGGCTGCCGCCGCGTCGCCTCACCGTTCCGTTTGTGGCGAGCGTAATCACAACGGCGCTGATGCGGGGCGGCGGTGAGAGTCTGTACAACATTCTCTGGGCCGTAGTCTTCGGTTTCGCCACCCTGAACATCCTCAGCCTGGCTGCCCGCCGTTTTGAGCCCGGACGCCGCGGCCTCACCTTCGGCGAACTCCTCGCCATCATGGTGGTGGCGATTTCCGTTCTCCTGCTGGGCTGGGAGATGCTCAACCTGTTCCACATCTTCCCGCTGAAGCTGCAGCGCTAGGGCGGGACGCCTCGACGTTAGGCATCGGGATACGAACCGCGCCCGTCGGCAGCGCCAGCCCATGCTCCCACAGAGACTCGGGAGGGTACTGGGCCATGCGCCCACAGCGAGTCGGGCAGGGCGCGAGTTCACTCGTTCCGCAGGGCGCACCCATGTTGTCGGCTTCCGCCGCGGGGGCACGTGCCACTACGACTTGCCCGCTTATGCCCAACCCGCTCTTATGCGGTATGATGCGCTGAATGGCGAAGAAACCGTCTAACTTCGAGGTCACTTGCCCCTGCTGCAACGCGGTGCTGAAGATCGACGTCGAGACCCACGCCGTCATTGCCCACACCGCGGCCGTCAAGCCGAAGACGTTTGCCGACATGGAAGCCGCGGCCAAAGCCATGCGCGAGCAGGACACCCGCCGCGACTCGATCTTTCAACAGTCGGTCGAGGCGCAGAAGCATGCGAAGGACCTGCTGGAGAAGAAGTTCCAGGAGGCTCTCAAGAAGGCCAAAGAGACCCCGGACACGGGCAAGCCGATTCGCGATTTCGATCTCGACTGACACGCCATGCCCCGTCCTCTTTTGCTCGGCCACCGCGGTGCGCGGGGGTGCAAGTCGATCCCGGAAAACACCATCGCCTCGTTCGATCAAGCCCTGGCGGACGGTTGCGACGGCTTTGAGTTCGATGTCCGCTTGACGGCGGATGGCGAGGCCGTAATCTGCCACGACCCAAAGACTGCCGGAACTGAGATTTCGCGCGCCACCGCGAAGCAAGTTTCCCATCTGCCACAACTCCGGGATGTTCTCGAGCGCTACCGCGAATCCTTCCTCGACATTGAGCTCAAGGTCAAAGGCGTGGAGAAAATCGTCTTCGATTTGTTCCTCCGGCATAAGCCGCGCCGCGGATTCGTCGTCTCGTCCTTTCTCCCCGGAGTGCTGAAGGCCCTGCATGCCGAAGACCCCACGATTCCCCTGGGATTGATTTGCGAGTTCGAGAACCAACTCCGCCTCTGGAGCGAACTTCCGGTCAAACATGTGATTCCGCAGCACAGCCTGGTCGAGCCTGCGCTCATCCGCAAGATCAAGGGAGCTGGGAAAAAGGTCCTCGTCTGGACGGTCAACGATCCCGCCGAAATGCGGCGGTTCGCAGACTTGGGGGGTGACGGAATCATCTCCGACGAGACAAGCCTGCTCTGTCAGGAACTACGTCAATCTCTTCAATGAGTCGCGGTGCAACTGAACGGAGCCGTTTTTCAGGCGGAGCGAAGGATCTCCCCGAGCGAATTGATGGGTGAAGACGCAGGACGAACCAGACGACCGCCCTAATCCGCGGCCGCTTCAAACGCCGCCGTTCGCCGCGAGGGACGATGCAGAAACGCTGTCCGTTCGGTCTCGAAGGCTTCCAGATTCTCCGCCACAGCGTGATCGTCCCAGCCGAGCACCGCGCCGATGCGCAGCGCAGCCTCGCGACTGCATCCTTCGGTCCAGCAGGCGCCCAGCGCCACCGGCACGCGGCGCAGCAGCACGTCTGCCAGGCTGACCGCAAACTCGCGACGAAAAGCTTCCACCACCTCGGCCACGATGTGGGAGGTGTGCGGGCAGATCGGGGCCCGCAGGTCGGCGCTCACCAGCGCCGTGCGGGCTATATCCATGGCGCGCTGCCCGTGCCATTCCATGATGCCGCGCGCGGTTTCTTCACTCACCGCGCCGGCGCGGGCAATCTGAATCACTTCCTCATCCAGCAGCGGATCGAGCGCGCTGCCCGGCCCGATGGCAACCGTACTTGGTTCCGCCACTGAGAATCCCATTTTCGCTGCGCACTCGCGCGCCACTGCCCGCGCCGTGCTCATCTTGCCGCCGATCACCGACAGCAGTCGCTGTGCGCCCTGGTCGCTATGATCGTATACCGCAGCCTTCCGCGTCACCGCCGAAAGATCCTTGTTCGAACAATTGGGCAACGGCCGCACGCCCGCGAAGGCGTACTTGATGTCGTTGGGCCCGAGCTTCGACTTCGGAAACAGTTGCGTGACGGTTCGCAGCAGGTATTCGATTTCTTCGTTGGCGGGCGCCGTTCTCGATGGATCGTTCGTGTCCGCAACTTCCGTCGTGCCCGCCAGAATCTGCTCATTCCAGGGATGCAGGAACACAATGCGTCCGTCGGAAGCCTCGGTGGACACCGCCGTGCTTGGCGCGCCCGGAAAACGCGGCAGCACGATATGCGAGCCGCGCACTCCGCCCAGCATCGGTTTGGCGGTTCGAACCGACGACCGCTGCAGGATACGATCCACCCACGGTCCGGCGCAATTCACCACCCAGCCGGCATCCACTCTCATATCTTTGCCGGTCAGCCGGTCGCGCAGCAGCACGCCGCGAGCCCGCCCGTGAGACACGTCCACAGCCAACACTTCACAGTGGTTTCTCATTACCGCGCCCGCGTCGCTGGCTTCGGTCGCCCAATCCGCAACCAGTCGCTCGGGAAATTCGCACTGCGCGTCTTCGTAGTTGAAGATCGACCACTTGTGCCCCGCGTCCAAAGAACGCTGCACGCGCATCAATTCCATCTCGGTCAGGTCCTTCGCTTTTCTCCCGGAAAGCCGGTGATACATCCACAACCCGGCGCGGACTTTCATCGAACTGCGCCGGCTCTTCTCGTGCAGCAGGATCAGGAACTGCATGGGCTGCACCAGATGCGAACGCTCGCGCAACAACCGCTCGCGCTCGCGCACCGATTCGCGCACCAGTTCGACCTCGCCATGCTCCAGATATCGCAGCCCACCATGAATGATGCGGGTGGACCGGCTGGTCACTCCTGAAGCGAAATCGTTCTGTTCCACCAGCAGCGTTCGCTTGCCGGCACGCGCGCACTCTTTCGCCAGTGCGACACCGTGGATGCCGCCTCCAATCACCACCACATGGAAGTGTTGGCCGTCCAGCGGTGATCGGGGTTTGATGGCTAACGTCATGAATCTGCGACAGATGCTGAAAATGATGGGCCAGATCCGTTCGTTGCCCTGCAATGATTTTCACCTCCTGGGGCACGAAGATGTAGGTGACAAAGGTCCATCTGGACAATGTCCGGATTCCTGCGCCGAGCCCAATCGGCAGTCACCTCAGGGGCAATTCCGGAAGTACTCGCAACATTGACGCTTCAACAATTGATTGTTGCCTTTCCCGTCATTTACATTGGTCGGCTCATGCCAACCACCGGAGAACGATTTGAACGGGCCGTCAGCATTATGGCGCGGCTGCGCGCCCCCGGCGGCTGTCCTTGGGACCGCGAACAGACCTTCGACACCATCAAGCCCTTCACGCTCGAAGAAACTTACGAGGTCCTTGAAGCCATCGACCAGCGCGACTGGCCGGAACTGGCGGGCGAACTCGGCGATCTGCTGCTGCAGATTCTTTTCTATGCGGAAATGGCGCAGGAGGAATCGCATTTCTCCATCGACGACGTCATCGACCGCCTCTCGGAGAAGCTGATTCGCCGCCATCCGCACGTCTTCGGCGATGCCCGTGCCGACACTGCCGCGGACGTCAAGCGCAATTGGGAAGCGCTGAAAGTCGAAGAGCGCAAGCAACGCCAGCAGGAAACCGGAAAGGCGCCTTCGCCGGAGGCGGCGAAGAAGTCGATTCTGGCTGGCGTTTCTTCGGCTATGCCCTCGTTGATGGAGGCGTCCAAGATCAGTTCCAGAGCCGCCGAAGCAGGATTCGATTGGCCCAACATCGACGGCCTGTTCCAGAAGGTCGAGGAAGAAACCGGTGAGCTTCGCGAAGAACTGAAGTCGTTTCCCGCGCCGGGCCCTCGTCCGCAAGCACGCGGCGTGGCGTCCTCCGGGCGCACCGTAGTACCAGAAGCGTTGCAGATGAGACTGGAAGAAGAAGTCGGTGACCTGTTCTTCACGCTGGTGAACCTGGCGCGATACTTGTCGGTCGATTCCGAATCCGCGCTGCGCAAAGCCAACCGCAAGTTCAAGCGCCGCTTCCAATGGGTGGAGGCCCGCCTCCACGACTCAAACCGCTCTGTGGATCAGGTGGACATGGAAGAACTCGAATCGCTCTGGCAGCAGGCCAAGGCAGAAGAGAAGAGAATCGAGGACAGGACAGCGTGAACGCCGACTCCATCGTGCTGCGGCACTGCGACGGGTTGGATGAACTGCGTGCCTGCGTCACCCTGCAAAAGGAAGTCTGGAACTTCACCGACGCCGAACTCGTTCCCCTGCGCCTGTTTGTGGTGGCGCAGAAAGTCGGCGGCCAGGTCATGGGCGCATTCGAGGCCAACAATCATGAGATGGTCGGCTTCGCCCTGTCCGTGCCCGGAATGCGTTCCGGCCACCCCTATCTACATTCCCACATGCTGGCCGTGCGCCAGGAATATCGCAATAGCGGCCTGGGCCGACGCCTGAAGCTCCTACAGCGTGAGGACGCCATGTCCCGCGGTATTGACTTGATCGAGTGGACCTTCGATCCGCTCGAAATCAAGAACGCCTACCTGAACATCGAGAAGCTCGGCGCGATCGCGCGGCGCTACAACGTAAACCAGTACGGCATCACCTCCTCGCCGCTGCAAGGAGGCCTGCCCAGCGACCGCCTGATCGCCGAATGGTGGCTGAAGTCGAAGCGCGTGGAAACGCTGCTGGCGACCGGTCAGCATCCCGCGATTCACGCCGAAACGATCATTGAAGTCCCGGCGCAGATCTACGACTGGAAAGCCGCCGCCGAAACCCGAAGCATGGCGCAACAAGTGCAAGAGCGTAATCGAGAGAAATTCCTGAAACTGTTCGCCAACGGCCAGTCGGTGATCGCCTACGACCGCGATGCCAAAGGCAACGGGAAATTTCTGCTCGGACACTGGGACGAGAAATGGTCGTACGCGTCATAAGAACAGGTGTCAAAGATGCAAGGTTGCAAAGTTTCAAAGACATCCGCTTGACACTTCGGAGTGGTTCCCTCTTTGAAACCTTGAAACTTTGCCACTTTGAAACTTTCTAACATGAAAATCGAAGCCGTCACTCTCCGCGAAATCCATCTGCCGCTGGTCCATTTCTTTGAAACCAGCTTCCATCGCCTTTACAGTCGCCGCATTCTGCTGGTCACCGTGCACAGCGAGGGTGTCGACGGCTGGGGCGAAAGCGTGGTCGGCGAAGATCCCTTCTACAGCAGCGAATGGATCGACAGCGCCTGGCCCACCATGACGCAATATCTGATTCCCTCGCTGCTTGGACAAAAGCTTCACTCCGCCCGCGAATGCCCCCCCCTGTATGCGCGCGTGACCGGCCACCGGATGGCCAAGGCCGCGCTCGAAAACGCGCTCTGGGAACTAGAAGCCACCCAGAAACAACTGCCGCTCTGGAAATTGCTCGGCGGCACGCGCCGCGAAATCCCTTGTGGCGTGTCGATCGGCATTCAGGACACGGTCGAGCAATTGCTCGATAAGATCGCCACCGAACTCGCCGCCGGCTACCGGCGCATCAAGATCAAGGTGAAACCCGGCTGGGACCTCAACGTGCTGGAGCGCATTCGCTCGCGCTGGGCCGATATCACCCTCAGTTGCGACGCCAACTCCGCCTATACCCTCGATCAGGTCGAGCACCTGCGCAAATTCGACCAGTTCCACCTGCTGATGATCGAGCAACCGCTCTGGAACGACGACATCTACTACCACGCCCGCCTGCAGAAGGAACTGCGCACCGCCATCTGCCTCGACGAGTCGATCATCAATGCCCGCAGCGCCGCCTTCGCCGTCGAAACCGGCGCCTGCCGCATCGTCAACATCAAAGTCGGCCGGGTCGGGGGATTTTCTGAGGCCCTCAAGATCCACGACCTCTGCCATGCTCACAACATTCCCGTCTGGTGCGGAGGCATGCTGGAAACCGGCATCGGCCGCGCACAAAACATCGCACTCTCCACGCTCGCGAACTTCAGCCTCCCCGGAGACGTGTCGGCGTCGAAGCGGTATTGGAAGGAAGACGTCATCGACCCCGAGGTCGAAGTCTCGCCGCAGGGATTCATCGCCATCAGCGATAAGCCCGGCACCGGCTACCGGGTGAAAACCGATCTGATCGAGAAGTTGACGGTGCGGAAGGAAACCCTCCGCGCCTAGGGAAGACAGACTGAAGATGGGATGCCCCACGTCTCGCCGTTTTTGCGAGACCTGGGAACCGCAGATCCTATGAGCCCTCTTTCCAAGTTTCGCAGAAGCCCCGGAAGCGGCGCCTGAAGGTACCATTCTGACCAAAGGACAAGGTCCAGAAATGTTTTGTCCTTCCGACTCGCCATCGTCCTTGTCATTCCGACCAACGGGAGGAACCTGCTTTTCCCCGTCACACCCAAACCCCGTTATCGCGAGATTCCCATTTCGGGAACTCCCGCACTTTTCTCACCACATATTTCTAGCCCCGTCCCGCCTCCCGCCGTACCATAAAACTGGAGACAACTCGGCGAACTCTGGCGGAGCGCAAGCTCCGCCATTTCGTTGCTGCAAGGAAACGGAAGATGCCAGGCCGCAAACGCCAGCCCCGCAAGCCGCGCAAAAACACCAAGCTCACCGGAGAGCGTTCCGAAGCTGCCTTCCTGCTCAGAGCGTCCAATCTCGGATTCGGCATCGCCAAGCCCTGGGGCGACAGCCTTCGCTACGACTTCATCGTCGACAACGGTTCGCGTCTCTGGCGCGTGCAGGTCAAATGCACCGAGTCTCTCCGCGCCCGCGCCTACGAAACTCGCGCCACCTACACCGTCGGCAAAGGACGCGCCGTCTACACCCGCGCCGACATCGACTTCATCGCCGCCCACGTCGTCCCGCTCGACATCTGGTACATCCTCCCCGTCGAAATCTGCACGCCCCAGCCCATGCTCCGCTTTTATCCTCACCGCAAAGCCCGCAAGATGCGCCTCGAAAAATACCGCGAAGCCTGGCACCTCCTCTCCGCCGACGACAGCCCGCTGGAAATCCAAGCCGCCGCCGACGAGACTTACTCCCACCTAACCTGGCTAACTCCCCCTCCCAACCACCCAATCATCATCCCGCCCAAGGGATAACCGGAAACACGACGGCGTCATCCCGAAGCCCCGCGCTTTCACCAGCGGGGCGAGGGATCTCGCGAGGAGCGGCGCCAGAACTGGAAGAAGACACGGGGTTCCCCATCCTAGCCGCGTTCTCTGCGGCTAGGGTGGAATCCATGCCTGAAAACACTCACGGAGTCTTAAAGCTTAGGATGGGACCGAACTGATAGCTGTTGTTGTCGGTGTCGTAGAAGACCATGCGGAAGTAGAAGGTGGTACTGCTGGCGAGAGTGTAGATGGGCGCGGTGAAGGGTTGGGCGGTGGAGTTGGGAGTGACGTTGGGACAACCACCCCACCAGTTGTTGACGCCGTTGGCGCAGATGAGATTGAAGGTAGTAAGGGTGGGGTCGGTGCCATAGTAGAAGCC
>JBBIOA010000045.1:0-5766 GCA_037443605.1 Terriglobales bacterium | reverse complement strand
TGGCGCAGATGAGATTGAAGGTAGTAAGGGTGGGGTCGGTGCCATAGTAGAAGCCGGCCGAGCCGTGTGCACTCTGCGGATTGATCGATCCGTTCAGCGTTGCGCCTGCCGACGTGATCGAGGTGGCAGCCGTGCTGATCAAGATGGGCGTTTTTGTTTTGAAGGTGACGATAGGGCCGAACTGATAGCTGTTGTTGTCGGTGTCGTAGAAGACCGTGCGGAAGTAGAAGGTGGTGCCAGTAGCGAGAGTATAGATGGGCGCGGTGAAGGGTTGGGCGGTGGAGTTGGGAGTGACGTTGGGACAACCACCCCACCAGTTGTTGACGCCGTTGGCGCAGATGAGATTGAAGGTAGTAAGGGTGGGGTCGGTGCCGTAGTAGAAACCAGCGGACCCGTGGGCGCCCTGCGGGTTGATGGAGCCGTGCAGGGTGGCTCCAGCAGCGGTGATCAAAGTCGGTGCCCCGCTGATCAGGCCCGGAGTTTTCGTTTTGAAGGTAGCGATAGGGCCGAACTGGTAGCTGTTGTTGTCGGTGTCGTAGAGAACCATGCGGAAATAGAAGGTGGTGCCGGTGGCGAGAGTGTAGATGGGCGCGGTGAAGGGTTGGGCGGTGGAGTTGGGAGTGACGTTGGGACAACCACCCCACCAGTTGTTGACGCCGTTGGCGCAGATGAGATTGAAGGTAGTAAGGGTGGGGTCGGTGCCATAGTAGAAGCCAGCAGAGCCACTATCGCCCTCGGGGTTGATCGCGCCCTTCAGGGTTGCCCCGGTGGACTTTATTGAGCCCGCCGCCGCCGTTGTGACAATGGCGGAGTAATCAAGCGTTGCCTGCGTCGCGGACGTTTGTCCGCCGTAGTTGCATTTTGGGGTGAGCCCCGATGTGCGATTGACGATGGACCAGCCCGGGTTGGATATGAGTACGAGGTTATAGTCATACAGTTGAACATTAGAGAAGGTCATTGACCCATTCGGTGGGTAATCGCTACATTGGGCGACGTTGTAGACTTCCAGCGCTCCCGCGAATGCCCAATTGAATGTCTGGCCGTTGCTCGGGGAATTGGCGAGAACTGTCGTGTTGTGCGACGTTAGATCACTTGTAGCGATGTTCCAGTTTGAACAGTTAATAGTCCCCGGACTGCAATTAGACTGGACCAAACCCTGGACCGTATCACCTGCGTTAACACTAATTGGTGTGCTCTCCCATATATTTCCCGTGATACAGCAGTTCCAGCTAGCAATTCCCCACGCTCCCTTGAAATCTTTGTTCCATCCTAGCACGGGCTGAAGGATACTCTTGTCGAGGTTATCGTCCTGTAGGCCCGGAAAGAAATACACTATCTGGCCGTCGTTGGATATTGGTGCCGGCGGAACAATCCAAGTCGCCACGAGTTCGCCGTACGACGTGCTCGTGGTTGTTTCCGCGTCCACAATCCAGCTATGGCTAATTGACGGTGGTTCGCTCCCGGCGCTGCCTGCGCCTACTCTCTCTCCGCGTGCGGTGTAATGCGAATACGCGCAAGCAGGTATATTCTCAAGAGTTCCGTCCAAATGTTGGAGGATGGCTCCGCCGGACAACAGAGCTTCCCCCTCTGCTAAATGTCGGACACAGGATGGATGAAAGTATCCGGACGGCGTGATCAGGTAGCCTTTGGGTACTCCGGCGGGACGGGTTAGTCCTGCTGGTGCCTGGGCGTATGCGACGGAGGATGGTAGTAACGTCAGGAACAAACCTAGGATTGAGAACGACACGAACCGGCTGCACTTTACGGCGCACATAGTATAGATCCTCATTTGTTGGTCCTAGAATGAGCAAAAGCCGGAGACGTATGCTAATAATCGACGGCCGATCGAACGGGGAGATTGTCTGCCCGACCTTGGCGGGTTGTCAACGCCACCACTGTGCCACTAACGCCCACGCGATGGGGCGCCATGGTGCATAAGAGCGGATCGCCACGAGCGCGACTTACACTCTTCCCTTCCAGTATCCCGGCTTTCGCTTACTGTGTGCCACGGCGATGATCGTTACCTCGTCAGCCTCGTCAAGATAAGCGATGGAAAAAGGGAAGCGCGGCAGAACATACCGACGCGTTCCATACAGGTGTTTCGGCCAGCGCTGCGGCGCGCGGATGATGGCGCCAATTCCGGTTTCTACTTCTGCGACAAACTCAATGCTGGCATCGATGCTGCGAAAGAAATACCAGCCTTCGGACGCTTCGAATTCTTCGGCCGCTTCTGGATGAAACCGGTAAGCCTTACCTTCCGGCATGGCGGCGCGCTTTGATGCGAGCGAGTACGTCTTCTCCCGGAATCGTTTTTACTCGGCCTGAACGAATATCCTCGACGCGCCTCTGAATCTCCGCGTCCCACGCAGCTTCAACGCCTTCTTCCGCCGGTTCGTCGTCAAGGCTGGCCACGAGGCGGTCAATCAGGAGGCCACGATCATGCGGCGAGAGTCGCATCGCTTTCTCGAGCAACTCCGAAACTAAAGCCGTCCCTTGAGCCATTGGGCACCTCGAATTAAGAACCATTCTACTCTGGGCTCAAAATCAAAGTCCCCACCCTGTCGCGCAAAGGGCGCGCGACAAGGGTTGGGGCAACCCGGTTGTTGCGCGAAGCGCGTCCGCCCCGTGCTGCGAGCACCTTTACTTTCAACGACTTACCACCGTATAATCCCTCTAGCAACCGCTAAACCCAGATTTTGCACCGTTCGTTGGGATGTTCTGCGCCATTTCCTGCCGATTGAATAGGATAAGCACAGCATCATCCCAGGCATTCGTGTACGCCGGAACCTGATTTGTTCGGAAGTCGAACCAGGTTTTGCAGTCCAGGTTCATCCGGAAACACATTAAAGATGTGAGGGCCCAGTCGTCCGGGTCGTGGGAGTTGAATTTTCAGCTCAAGCCCGTAGCCGGAAGGCTAGGAGCTAGAAGCTAGGAGCTAGAAGCTAAAATGCATAAGCCGATCAAGTACGTAGAAGCAGCCGCCGTCGCCACCGCGAAAGGCATTTGGGGCGTGTACGACCGTTTGAACCGGATTAATCCGAATCCGTCGCCGACCCCGAAGTGGAGTGACAAGCCGCTGCTCAAGTCGTACGAGAAGTCGAAGCCGCCGCTGGGCTGGCCCCGCACCACCGATTCGCTGTGCCCTAAGTGCGTCCCCGAAATCCGTCAGCAGATTCTCGACGGCCACCTGCCCCACGAAGTGCTGATGAACGAGAAGGTGGGCGAGATCAAGGCAACGATTGTCGAAAAAGACGGCAAGATCGTGATGGTCAAGGATTGCCCGAAGCACGGCCACTTCGAGGATGTGATGTCGATCGACACCGAGTTCTCGAAGCATCTGGAAGATGTGTTCCCCGGCCGCGACATCAAGGCGCACAATGACGAGCATCTGCATCACCACGGGTCGTCTACGGTGAAGTATGGCCGCGGCTCCGTTCTGACCATCGATCTGACCAACCGCTGCAACATGATGTGCGATCCCTGCTTCATGGACGCCAACCAGGTTGGCTTCGTGCATGAGCTGACGTGGGAAGAAATCAAGACCATGCTCGACAACGCCATCACCATCAAGCCGCGGAGGCAGATGTCGGTGCAGTTCTCCGGTGGCGAGCCGACGCTGTCGCCCTACTTCCTGGATGCGGTCCGCTACTCGCGCAAGGTCGGATACAACTCGGTGCAGGCTGCGACCAACGGCATTGAGTTCGCGAAGAGTTTTGAATTCGCGCAGCAGGCGGTCGAAGCCGGTCTGCGCTACGCGTATCTGCAGTTTGACGGCATCGGCAACGCGGCCAACGCGCACCGCGCCGTCGGCAACCTGTTCGACGTGAAGCTGAAGGCCATCGAGAACCTGCACAAGGCGGGATGCGAAATCGTTCCAGTCATCACCATCGTGAACGGCATCAATAACGAGCAGGTCGGACGCATCATCAAGTTCGCCCTCGACAATCCGAAGACGATCAGCTTCCTCAGCTTCCAGCCGGTCAGCTTCACCGGCCGCGACGAAGCCGTCACGGATGATCGCCGCCACGCCCAGCGCTATACGTTGTCCCACCTGGCGCACGACGTGAAAAATCAAACCGGCCTCGGCGAACCCTCGCGCGACTGGTTCCCGATCAGCTTCATGGGCACCTTCAGCGACTGGGCCGACCTGATGCACTCTCAGGACGCCAACAACGACTGGGGCCAGCTCTCCTGCGGCTGTCACCCGAATTGCGGGACGGGGATGGCCGTCATGATTGACAAGGAGACTAAGGAAGCGGTGCCGGTCACGGCGTTCCTGCACGGGGATCAGCTGGCGAAGGATATTGCGAAGGTGAACGACGCGGCCCGCGGCAAGTTCATGACCGGGCTGGGAATGGCGCTGTGTCTGATGAAGAACTACGATCCGTTCCAGTCGCCGACGCACTTCAAGCTGATGGATCTGCTGAAGAAGTTCGACAAGAACTATCACATTACCGGGAAGAACTACGGCAAAGTCGGCGGGGATCGAACGATCGATGACGTGATGAAGCGGCGCACGACGGACCGCTGGAACTTCCTGTTCATCGCGGGCATGTGGTTCCAGGACCTGTTCAACTACGACTTCCGGCGCACGGAGCAGTGCATTATTCCGTATGCGACGCAGGAAGGCGAGATTTCGTTCTGCGCTTACAACACGGGCGTGGGATGGCGGAACATCATCGAAAAGATGCATATGACGGCCACGCTCACCAAGTGGTATGAGGAGCATGGGCGGCACGAGATTTTCGCGGGCGGCAAGAAAGTGAAGATGGATCGGCAGGAGACCGCCACCGAATATCTGAATTTGCGCGAGGATCTGGTTACCAACGAGCTGCAGCATGATCTGGACAAGCTGGGTATCGCCAAGACTGCGCGTGAGGAAAAGACGCGGGCGCGGGATGCCAAGCAGAAACACGACGCCGAGGTTAAGGCCGAAGCACGCGGTCCGGAGAAGAACGACGAAGCCTACAACGCGCGCATGGCGTCGCTGTATCGCGAAGTCGTGCTGAAAGAGAAGCCGGTGCAGTCGCAGGATGGTTTCATTCCGCTGGGAGCGCTGGCCAAGCCGAATGGCGGTATCGCTCCGGCACCGAAAACGGAGACTCCGGAGCCGGTCGCGGGGGACTAGAACAGTTCTCAGTTGCCAGTTCTCGGTTTTGAACGGGCCGCCGAAAGGCGGCCCGAGTCTTTTGATGTCCTTTTTGTGTCGAAACGCTTGCGCTTCTCCCCGCACTATTCCGTCAGGGCACCGCGAAACGCAGGGAAAGAGCGTACTGCCGTGATTGCGGGCGGATTTCTGGCTGAGGCGAGAAATCCAGATTAGCCAGACCTGCGGGTTTGGCGGGGGGGGGGCATCTATGTACATCACCCTGTTCGATGTTCTCAACCCATTGATCAAGTTCGATCGATGGAAAACAGTATCGCCCGCGAACCGAGCGCTGATTATGGGAACTCTGATCGTAGCGGTTCTGCTGGCGCTGGGCGGAACGGCCGTGATGACTGTCTATCATTACGTACCGCTGATAATCCTGGGCGTCTTCTGTGGCGGCGTGAGTGCCAAAGTCCTGGGCCAGTTTCTTGCGCCAAAAATACAGTCGCATGTGACGATGTTTCTTGGGGGCATCACGACGGGAAACCTCGGGTCGAGCGGAGCTGGCCTTCGCAAGCTGATCAGTGCGGTGGGAGAGCAAATCAGCAAGCTCGTGGCTATGATTCCGGAAAGGGCCGGACTCAGTGGCGCAGTGACCCTGGGCATATGGATCGCGC
>JBBIOA010000044.1:0-24018 GCA_037443605.1 Terriglobales bacterium | reverse complement strand
CTCAGTTCTCAGTTCTCAGTTCTCAGTTCTCAGTTCTCAGTTCTCAGTTCTCAGTCAGAGGCAAAACGATCACCCTCTGAGTCTGCAAGTACAATTCTTGCGGTTTGAAATCTGCGTGGGTGGTGTTTGGCTGGGGCTCACGCGACTCGACGTCATGGGCTGATCACTGAGAACTGAGAACTGGGAACTGGTTCACAGGTTCTTAGGCTTCGGATGCGTGTAGCGGTCCATCTGGCTGGTCCAGTTCAGAAAACGCCACAGGTCGTGGCGCTCCCTCCACAGAAATTCCCAGAACTCCAGAAAGCCAATCTGCGACATCTTGACCCCGGTATAGGTCTCGATCCGCCACAGCAGATACGGGCTGCGCCACGGAGCCAGATGGTGGCCCTTGGTGGAATTCCACAGAAAGCGAATCTGATGGCGCATGGAGGCATGATAAACACAAAAGGCGCTCTTCGGCCAGATTCCTTGCGGCTTCGAGCGTCAGGCCGGGCATTTGTGTCGTGCTAGAATCCAGTCTCAGCCGGGGATTCGAGGGCATGCCGGAACACAATCGGGAAGAAGCTGAAGATCACTACTACGCCGCACTTGATCTCATGGGAGACGGCCGCCTGGAAGACGCGGTAGCGGCATTCCAGGACTCGGTAAAGGCGGACCCGACATTCACCGAAGCCATGCACGGCCTCGCCCGCGTCCTCCAGGATCTACAGCGCTACGACGAAGCCATTGCGGTGGCCCAGCGGATTACCCAAGTCGATGCGGACGATGTGCTGGCGCATACCAGCCTGTCGGTGCTCTACATGAAGAAGGGTATGATCACCGAGGCCGAGGCGGAGGGTGCAAAGGCGCGGGTGCTGGGCTGGAAGCAGCAGTTGAAGAAAGGATAGTTGCCAGCCGTCTTTGAAAGCGAGAGTGCGCCTTCGTTAGGGCACTGAAGCCGGAACATGCTGACCTTGGAAGCGCAGCAGCAGTTTCCGGGCAGATGGATGATCATTGTCGATGTTCGCTCTCTCCAGTAATCTTCTCGCGTTGGAGATG
Organism: Terriglobales bacterium; assembly: GCA_037443605.1. Taxonomy (GTDB): domain Bacteria; phylum Acidobacteriota; class Terriglobia; order Terriglobales; family Acidobacteriaceae; genus Sulfotelmatobacter. Next base: position 22,980 of record JBBIOA010000044.1, on the reverse strand, counting down.
GACCTTTTCACACCTTCGCCCTCGAAATAAGCGACGCCCAGCAGAAAAAAGGCGTCGGCCCTTCCACATTCGGAGATGAAATTCGCTTTGCTAGCCTTGCGAAAATATCGGACTGCTGCTTTCGGATTCTTTCTGACGCCCTTTCCCCAGTAGTAATGAATCCCGAGTTGAATCAGCGCGTCAGCGTCGCCCGCATCAACGGATTTTTGGAACCATTTGACGGCCATCCTGAGGTCACCAATCTCCCGATATGTTATTGCGATGTTGTGTGCAGCACAGGCATCCCGGCACGAAATGCTTTTCTCAACCACGAAAGGGCCTCGTCGACGTCCTTTCCAACTCCATCTCCATTGCCGAGTAGGCATCCGAAAGTGTTTTGGGCCGCGCTCAGCCCGTGCTCCGCCGCTCGCCGGAACCAAAGGGCGGCTTTTCTCGGGGAGCGTCTTACGACGATCGTCCCATGATGGTTCTTGCATCCGTCGCCGTAGCGATCCGCCACCTCCCATTCCGCTTCTGGGTCACCTCGTTTCGCGCGTGTAAGCAGTGCCCGCCACTTCGACTCAGACATCTTGTACGTGTACAGGGGCCGATCCCAATAACCTCTTAGGGTCACGGTCCAAGGAGATTCGGAGGGAATCACTCGAGCTAGGTGACGATCGGTCATCGGCGCATTCGAAAGACTTCGGGTATCGGCATTCTACCTTGCAGGAAAGATTATCAAAGAATCCAGCTACGCCGGCCGTCCGCACGCAGAGGCGATTCTGAGATCTCTTATCAATAGAAGGTGGCTGGCCCAAGCCTCGCAGCTACAACCCATACTTCTTCATCAAATGCCGAAAGCTTCGGTAGGAGATTCCCAGCACTTCGGCGGCCTTGGTCTGCACCCCATTCGACTGGTTAAGGGCGCTTTGCAGCAGTGATCGCTCGATCCCCGCCACGTAGTTTTCCATTCCCAATCCTGCAGGCAGCGTCAGGTTGCCACCGACTTCTGGCAGAGAACCGCCATCAGCGGAAGCTGCGGCCGCGCGCGCTTTCGGCCGCTCGGCGGGTAGTTCGACGTGCAATTCGTCGGTCATTTCCAGGGCGACAGCTCGCTCGACGGTATTTTCGAGCTGGCGCACATTCCCCGGCCACTCGTAATCGCACAGAGTGTCGAGCGACGGCGCATGTACGCGCAGAATGCTCCGTCCGGCAGCGGTGGCATATTTCTTCAAAAAATGATTCACCAGCAGCGGAATGTCTTCCCGGCGTTCCCGCAAGGGCGGAACGCGGATGGGAATGACATTCAAACGATAGTAAAGGTCTTCGCGGAACAGGTTCTCCGTGACGGCCTTGTCGAGTTCGCGGTTGGTGGCGGCAATGACGCGAACGTCGATCGAGATCTCGCTGGTCGAGCCCACCGGACGCACCGTGCGCTCCTGCAACACGCGCAGCAGTTTCACCTGCATCGCCAGCGTCATCTCACTGATTTCATCCAGGAAGATCGTCCCGCCGTCGGCCACTTCAAACAGGCCGCGTTTGTTCTGGTTGGCTCCGGTAAAAGCGCCTTTCAGATAGCCAAAGAGCTCGCTCTCGAGCAGCGTTTCCGGGAACGCCCCGCAGTTGACCGAGACGAAAGCCTCGGTGGCGCGCGGCGAACAGACGTGCACGGCGCGGGCCACGAGTTCCTTACCGGTGCCGCTTTCGCCGTGAATCAATACCGTGCTGGCCGTGGAGGCGACAGTGCGAACGGTCGCCTTGAGCTTCTCCATGGCCGGGCTGGATCCGATGATATTGTCGAGCGAGTTGCGCGTGGCGGCGTCGCGCCGCAGTGCGAAGTTTTGCTTGCTGAGGGCAAGTTTCTCGACCGCTCGATTCAGCGCCAGCTTGATTTCGTCGACCAGACCGGGGCTCTTCCGGATGTAGTCGGTGGCGCCGCCGGCTTTCACGGCCTCCACCGCCGCTTCGTAGTCGTCAACCGCGGTAATCAGAATGACCGCCGAGTCCGGCGAAACCCGGTGGGCGTGGCGCAGCACTTCGATGCCGTCGATATTCGGCATCTTGATATCGGTGATGATGACGTCGTAGAGATTGCCGTCGATCTTGCTCTTGGCTGCCTGGCCGGATTGCACCGTCTCGACCCGATGGCCTTCCCGTCGCAGGGAGATGTCGAGCATTTCGCAGATGGAGCGTTCGTCGTCGCAAACCAGGATGTTAGCCATCGAACCTCCCTCGGGCAGAGGAGGCTAGCTCCGGCTCGGCGTTTACGAACACCGTGGAAGGAGACGGAAGCGCCTCCGCGGGACGCTCGGCATCCAGACGGCGTAGACGCAGAATGAACGTAGTCCCCTTGCCCGGTTTGGATCGCGCCCAGACCTTGCCTTCGTGCGCCTGCACGATCTGGTAGACAATCGCCAGCCCGAGCCCGGTACCGCCTTCGAAATTCGACTGGAACGGCTCAAAGACCTTTTCGATCTGCTGTGGGGTCATGCCCAAGCCGGTGTCCGCGAATCCAATCTGCCAATCGTCGCCCAGCGGCTCCACCGAGACGGTGAGCGAGCCGCCCCCCTTCATCGCGCGAATCGCGTTCTCACAGAAGTTCCAGAACACCTGCTTGATCTTGTCGCCATCGGCGACCACCCACGCTTCGCTCGCGGCGAAACGGCGCTCGATCGTGATTCCCGTTTTCTCCGCCGTCATGCGGTGATCGATTAAAGTCAAAGTGTCTTCAACCAGCTGCACCAGATCGACCTTGCCGAAGTGATACTGCTTGGGCCGCGAGTAGGCCAGGAAGTCGGTGATGATGCTGTTCAACCGCTGCGACTCGCGGGTCACGATGTCGAGCAGGCGGCGGTGATCCTCGTTCATCTCGGGGACGGCGGAGAGCATGCTGACCGAGCCGGCGATCGAAGTGAGCGGGTTGCGGATCTCGTGGGCAATCGCGGCGGCCAGGCGCCCAACCGCGGCCAACCGGTCCTGCATGCGCACTTCGCGCTCCAGACGCCTGATCTCAGTCAAGTCATCCAGCACATAGACGCATCCCAGATTGCCCCTCTCCGGCAAGGTGAGTGCCGCCACGCGAACCCGCACCGTCCTGCGGTACTTGTTGGGCGCATCGAAGCGCACTTCCGCGTGTGGTTGCTGGGATTCAAGGGCCGGGAGCGGATCGAGAAAGAGCTGATGTACCGGAGTACCGATCAGTTCCGCGAACGAGCGTTCCAACAGGCGCCCGGCCGCGCCATTCACCAGCGTAATGCGGCCGTCGAGACCGGTGGTAATGAGGCCGCTCGAAATCGAGTGAACGATGTTTTCGTGCAGCGCCTGCAGGTTCTCCAGAGCGCCGCTGGCGTCTTGTAGCTGGACTCCCACCTGGCGCAGCTTGGAGGTGAGCAGGCTGGCTAGATACGAAATCGTCAAAAACGCGAACAGGTTGACAAAAATGATGGCCTGCAGCGCCTTGAAGCTGGGATGCGTGTTGCAATAAGAAGGCACCACGCCGTAATAACTCAGTTCGAGCACGCCGCCGTAAAGGATGAAAGCCGCCGCGGCCACCAGGTACGCCCAAGCCGTCGGCAGCAGGACGCTGGCTACGATAATGACCAGCGGATAGAGAAAATTCAGGGAACTGTCCCAACCGCCGGTTTCGTGGACCACGACCGTGACCATCAGCAGGTCGGTCAACACCTGCAAGGCCGATTGCAGACGGTGCTCCTGCCAGAAGGACAGCAGCAGGATGTAGAACATCGAGATGCTGAACCACAGCAGGATGGTGCTGAGGAAGAGCCGCATGTTGAGCGGGCCGGGCGTAAACTGAACAACCGCCAGTTCCACGGCCAGCAGCAAGGCCAGGATCAGAATCCGGACCTTAACCAGCCAGACCAGCCAATTGCGCTCATCGAACGTGGATTGCATGTGGTCTTCAAAGTTTCAAAGTTTCGCAGGTTTCAAAGTTTTCAAAGTTGGAGCCGGGAGGCAGAGACTTTGAAACCTTGAGACGTTGACACTTTGAAACCTGCTCTTATCCCGCCAGTTTGGCGATCATGGCGAACAGCGGCATGTAGAGCGAAATCACGATGCCGCCGATGGTGACGCCGAGCATGCCGATGATGGCCGGTTCCAGCATGGCCAACATGTCTTTGGTGGCGGCGTCGACTTCTTCTTCATAGAAATCGGCAATCTTCTGCAGCATGGAATCCATGGCGCCCGTGGCTTCACCCACGCCGATCATCTGCGTCACCATGTTGGGGAAGACTCCGCACTCGCGCAGCGGATCGACAATGGTGCGGCCTTCTTCGATGGCCTTGCGCACCTTCATCAAGGCTTCTTCCAGCACGGCATTGCCCGACGTCTTCGCCGTGATGCTCAAGCCTTCGAGAATCGGCACGCCCGAGGTAATCAGCGTACCCAGCGTACGGGTGAACCGGCCCACCGCGATCTTTCGCAGCAGGGTTCCGAGGATCGGCAGGTGCAACAGCATCTTGTCGAAGTAGTACTTGCCCCGCGGATGCTTGCGAATCTGCTTGATGCCGAAGACCATGCCGACTCCACCCACCAGGAAGATCCACCAGAACGTCTGCACAAAGGCGCTCAGTCCCATGACAATACGCGTGGGCAAAGGCAGGTTCACACCGAGCCCGGCAAACAGGTTGGCGAAGATCGGCACCACCCACTTGAGCAGGGCTCCGACGATGACCATCGCAATGCCGACGACCGAAACGGGGTAAATCAACGCCGATTTCACCGCCGCGCGCAGGCGGACCGCTTTTTCCACGTAGGTGGCCAGGCGCTGCAGAATGATGTCGAGAATACCGCCGGTTTCGCCGGCCTCGATCATGTTGGTGGTCAAGTCGTCAAAGACCACCGGATACTGGCGCATGGCATTGGCCAGCGTCGCGCCGCCTTCCACCGTGGTGCGCACCCCGGTCAGCGTCTTCTGGAAGGACTGATTCTCCTGATTGGCCGCCAGAATTTCCAGGCACTGCACCAGCGGAAGACCGGCGTCGATCATGACCGAAAACTGGCGGAAGAAGATCGCGATATCCTTGACCGCGACTTTGGTTGAGCCGAAGGTGGGCATGGAGAATTCCTTGCCCTTCTCGCGGATTGCGCCCGGGGTAATGCGTTCGCGGCGCAGGGCCTGCGCCAGCGACTGTTTGTTGGGCGCCATCCGCTCGCCGGAAATTTTTTGCCCGCTCGCGTCCTTGCCGGAAAATGTAAAGACTGGCATGGTGTTTTAGCCTCTCCTCACTGATGTTGCGGCTTTGCGCCGCCGTTGTGCTGCCATCTCGATCTCACGATTAGTGCTTCGACGTTGCCGCACCCCGGGCCAGCGCCGTTCCGCCCGCGGCAGGCCGGGTCAACAAACTCGCGCCGCGGTTGATCATTTCCTGCAGCTCGTCCACATTGCTGGAGCGTTGCAGCGCAACTTCCAGCGAAATCTGTTTCTGGAAGTAGGCCGTCGCCAGCGCCTGGTTGAACGTCTGCATGCCGTATTTTTCCTGTCCGGACTGCATGGACGAATAGATCTGATGAATCTTGTCTTCGCGGACCAGGTTGCGCACGGCGGCGTTGGGCACCAGGATTTCCATGATCATGGCGCGCCCCTTACCGTCGATCCGCGGCAACAGGGATTGGCACATGATGCCTTCCAGCACCAGCGACAGCTGGGCGCGAATCTGCGGCTGCTGGTGGGCCGGAAACACGTCGATGATACGGTTGATGGTCGAGGTCGCCGAGTTGGTGTGCAGCGTGCCGAACGTCAAGTGGCCCGTCTCGGCGATACGCAGCGCCGACTCGATGGTTTCCAGGTCTCGCATTTCGCCGATCAGCACCACGTCCGGGTCTTCCCGGAGCGCGGCGCGCAATGCATCGGTGAAACTCTTCGTATCCGCGTGCAGCTCGCGCTGGTTGACCACGCAATTCTTGTTCATGTGGACGAACTCGATGGGATCTTCGATCGTCAGGATGTGGTCATGCCGCTCGCTATTGATCTTGTCGATCATCGAAGCGAGCGTGGTCGATTTTCCCGATCCGGTCGGTCCCGTCACCAGCACCAGGCCGCGGGGCTTGTCGCAAAGCTTGCTCACCACCGGCGCCAGGCCGAGCTGATTGAAAGACTTGATCTCGAAAGGAATGACACGGAAAACCGCCGCCGTCGCGCCGCGCTGGTTGAAAACGTTCGCGCGGAACCGCGCCAGGCCCTTCAGGCCGAACGAGAAGTCGAGCTCGAGGCTCTCTTCAAAGCGGTGCTTCTGCGAGTCGGTCATAACGCTGTAGGCCAGTTGCTTGGTCTCCGCCGGCGTCATCTGCGGCAGATCGAGCGGCACCAGATGGCCGTGCACACGAATCTGCGGCGGCGAGTTGGTGGTGATGTGCAGGTCGCTGCCGTTCATCTCCAGCATTCGTTTCAACAGATCGCTAAGCGACAAACCCATGGCGTGAATCCCTTTCTTAGTCCCTAGTCCTGAGTCCTGAGTCCTGAGTCCCGAGCCCTCCTGATCCGTCCTGAGCTCTGCGTGCCCTGCTTCTTGACTCGCGACTCGGGACTTGGGACTCGCAACTCGTTAGTGAATCGTTTCGCGGGCGACTTCCTCAAGCGTGGTCATGCCCGCGGCCACCTTGATCAATCCGCTGCGCCGCAGTGTGATCATGCCGCGCTCAATGGCCTTCTTCTTCAGTTCCACCGCGGAGGCGCCAACCAGTACCAGTTCCCGGATCTCGTCGTCGACCTCCATCACTTCGTACAAACCGCAGCGGCCCTTGTAACCGGTGTTGTTGCAGACGCTGCAGCCCTTGCCCTTCTGAATCTTGATGGTCTTGGCTTCTTCCGGCGTGAATCCGTTCTCGATCAGCGTCTGCACCGGCACTTCGATCGGCTCGATGCAGTCCTTGCAAATACGGCGAATCAGGCGCTGGGCGCAGATCAGGTGCACCGACGTGGCCACCAGGAACGGTTCAATACCCATGTTCATCAGGCGCGTGATGGTTTCCGGCGCGCCGTTGGTGTGCAGCGTAGACAGAACCAGGTGACCGGTCAGAGCCGCTTTGATCGCGATTTCGGCGGTTTCGAAGTCTCGGATTTCGCCCACCAGAATGATGTTGGGATCTTGCCGCAGGAACGATCGCAGCGCGGCGGCGAAGTTCAAGCCGATCTGCTCTTTCATCTGCACCTGGTTGACGCCCTGCAACTGGAATTCGACCGGGTCCTCGGCCGTCATGATGTTGGTGTCGGGCTGGTTGAGTCGAGAGATCGAGGAGTACAGCGTGTTCGTTTTGCCCGAACCCGTCGGCCCCGTCACCAGCACCATGCCGTAAGGCTTGAGAATGGCTTTCTCGAACTTGACCAGCGACTCCGGCTCAAAACCGAGCTTGGTCATGTCGAGCCGCAGGTTTTCTTTATCCAGCAGCCGCAGCACGATCTTCTCGCCCCACAGCACCGGCAGCGTCGAGACACGGAAGTCGAGCTGCTTCTTTCGGCCGCCGATATTCATCTTCAGCATGATGCGGCCGTCTTGCGGCAGGCGCTTCTCGCTGATGTCCAGCTTCGCCATGATCTTCAGACGCGACGTGATGGCGTCTTTTAACTTCATGGGCGGCGACATGATCGACTGCAGCACGCCGTCAATGCGGAACCGGACGCGGAATTCTTTTTCGTAGGGCTCGATGTGAATATCGCTGGCCCCGCGCTTCACGGCATCGCTCAACACCACGTTCACCAGTTTGACCACCGGCGCTTCGTCAGCCGCCTTCTCCAGTTCCGACAGGCCTAACTCCGCCTCGGTCTGTTCGTTCAACTCGACGTCTTCGTCACTCAACTCCGACATCGACTGCATGACCGATTCGAGGTCTTCTTCTTTACCGCCCCCGTACGCCTTATCGATGCCCGCCAGAATCGAGCTTTCCGACGCCACCACCGGTTCAATGTTGAAACCGGTCATGAACTTGATATCGTCCATCGCAAACACGTTGGTCGGATCGACCATGGCGATGGTCAGCGACGCGCCCACGCGGCTCAACGGCAGAATCTGGTAGCGCTTGGCGGTCTCAAAAGGAATCAGCTTGACGACCGCGGGATCAATTTCAAAGTAGGAAAGATTGATAGCCGGTACGCCATATTGACGGGAGAGGAAGTTGGTGACATCTTCGTCGGTGAGGAAACCGAGCTTGACGAGGGCAGACCCCAGACGGACGTTCTGCTCCTTCTGCGTCTTCTGCGCTTGCTCCAACTGCTCTGCGGTGATGATCTTCTCTTTGACGAGAAGGTCACCCAGCCGTTGAGACATACGACGATCTCCTATCAACTTGGGTGGAACGACGCCTACACTTTTGCGCGGGCGATGGCGCAATTGGGCTGTGCGATCAGGGAGAGCACACAACTCACTCGCGTTGACATAAATTGTCAGCGCAAGCGGGTCACAGTACCAGTAACTTAAGTACTTGCCCTTCACAGCCCACCTAAGAAAACACGAGGTTAAGTTTCTGAAATCCGCGCCAATCGATGTTTTTCCGCACGGAACCGGTTTACCTGGCTTCCCGAGTACATGCACTTCGGTAAGCCGGGATCGAATACACTCTCTGGCAAAGGCCACAGCTTGACCAGGAACCAGCACGAAAGCGCCGTCCGCGATTACTACCTGGCCCTTTACCGGGCCTGGGGGCCGCAACATTGGTGGCCGGCCGAGACTCCATTCGAGGTGATCGTCGGCGCCTATTTGACCCAGAACACCGCGTGGATCAACGTCGAGCGCGCGCTGGCGAATTTGCGGGCAGCGAAACTACTCAGTGTCGCGGCAATTCGCCGTGTGACCACAGCGCGCCTGGAGCGCCGGTTACGCCCCTCCGGATATTTCCGGCAAAAAACGAAGCGCCTGAAGACCTTTGTTGAATTCCTCCACAAGAACTATGGAGGCTCGCTCGACCTGCTTTTTTCCCAGCCGACCGAGAGGCTGCGGCAGGAACTGCTGAGCCTCGACGGCGTGGGGCCTGAGACCGCCGACTCGATTCTCTTATACGCCGCCAACCATCCTGTATTCGTGGTCGACGCCTACACCCGGCGCATTCTGGAGCGGCACGGCATCTTATCCGCTAAGTCTGATTACGAGGAAATTCGTGCGCTTTGCGAGCGAGCCCTTACCCCGCTCGGAGCAGCGCCGCTTTCAGCAGACCCGGTACGCCCTGCAACCGAGTATCACGGAGCGGCGCACAGCCCATCCGCGGTGAGCACTTCGCAACGCACGCCCCTGTCCCAGGTCTACAACGAGATGCATGGGCTGATCGCCGGAGTCGGAAAGCACTACTGCAAAAAGGCGGCGCCGCAGTGCGAGAGCTGTCCCCTGCGGCCGTTCCTTCCATCGGAAGAGCCGTAAGCTGGTGCGGGGCGTCAAATAGATCGACCATCATAAGTTGCCGGGTTCCCTCTATGCTCCTCTGTGCTCCCCTGTGCCCCCTGTGGTGAAGGCTTCCGGCCTCCTCTCCAAGACCACCGCTGATGCATCGAGGCGCATTCTTTGGCGTTCACAATTTCCGATCACGACACTGCTTTGCCAACTTCACGTACATCTTCGTAGTCTTTACCGCCTCTCCCGCCAGGCCTACAATGGCGCTTCCCCCGAGGAGAAGCTTATGAAGATTGTTGGTATCGAGGGGATCGCCCCCGACCGGCTGCAATTTGAAATTCAACAGGGCGCCAAGCTGGTCTGCTACCAGTACTGCGTCTCGGTCGTGGTGATGACCTTCCGCCGTTCCTCGAACATCTACTACGTGCCCGCCGGTGAAAGCGCGGTCGCCAAGGGACTTCCCTGGACCTTGTTGACCCTGGTGGCGGGATGGTGGGGAATTCCCTGGGGACCGATTTTCTCGGTACAGTCGCTGGTCACTAATTTCAAAGGCGGCAAGGACGTCACCGCGGAATTGAGCGCGCACCTGGCGCGACAGGCTGCGGGGCAAGCCGTCAAGGCGTAATGTACGAGCGGGCTGCGGAACAGGTCGGTCGCTTGATGTTCGGCTGGCTGCCTGATTTTGGATGGCTGCCCTGATTTTGGGTGGCGCAGCGCTTCAGCGCTGCGGTAAGTTGTCTATTGTAACTAGGGCTTTAGCCCCTGAGGTCCAGACTGCTGAGCAGAAAGTGCTTTTGCAGCAGCCTGTAGCTTACGAATGATGTTTGCTTCCTTCTTCCGAGCCTCACGCTCGTGCATCGTCGCCGCGATGCTCTTCGCCTCGCCGCTTCCCACGCTACGCGATGCGGCTGACTCCGCCCGCGTTCTGATCGGCACGGCGGTCCGGCCCACCCTGCTCTCCGAAGCGCGCTACGCCGCAACTCTTGCACGCGAATTCAACCTGGTCGAACCGGAAGACGCCTTGAAGTGGTGGGTGGTGCGGCGAGAGCAGGGCAAGTTCGATTTTTCTGGTGGCGACCAGATCGTGCAGTTTGCCCAGGCGCATGGCATGAAGGTCCGTGGTCACTGCCTGGTGTGGGATCACGATCATCCGGAGTGGTTAAAGACCGGGCATTTCAGTCCCGAGCAGTTGAAGCGCCTGCTGCAGGAGCACATTACGACTGAGGTCAAACACTATGCCGGGCAGGTCTTTGCCTGGGACGTAGTGAATGAAGCCTTCGACGAAAAAGGCCGTCTTAAAGATTCAATCTGGTACAACCAGCCGGGAATCGGGCGGGCGGGCCAGGGCCCGGCCTACGTGGAGCAGGCGTTCCGCTTGGCGCACGAGGCCGATCCGAAAGCGCTCCTGTTCTATAACGATAACGGCGGAGAGGGGATCAACGCCAAGTCCGACGCCATATACGCGATGGTGAAAGATTTTCGCCAGCGCGGCGTTCCGATCGATGGCGTAGGACTGCAAATGCACATTTCCCAACTGGACTTTGATCCCGCGCCCGTTGCCGCCAACATCGCGCGGCTGACCGCGCTGGGAGTGCAGGTCCACATCACGGAACTCGACGTGTCTCTGCCCGTCGATCCCAACGGTCAGCCGTCGAAAGAGGATCTGCAGCGCCAGGCTGATATCTACCGGGCAATCGTCCATGCCTGCGCGCCGCACGCCGCCTGCACCGCCATCCAGACCTGGGGATTCACCGACAAATATTCGTGGATCGGATCGCACACCCATGGCACGCGCGGCGCGGCTTTGCCGTTTGATCGTGACTATAAGCCGAAGGCAGCATACGAAGCCGTGGTTGATCAGTTCTACAAGGACTCTAGTCGTTAGCTCGGACTTAAGCTCTGCCACTAACCGGGGACGCGGCAACAGAGGATATGGTAGAAGCCCGAGGTCAGGGAGTGGATCTTGTTCTAAACAGGGCGCAGACAGAGCACAAAGCAAGCTAAGTGGTTGAGAGTGGTGAGCGCGGAAGGAATCGAACCTTCAACCTACTGATTAAGAGTAGGCGAGTCTGATAGGGTCTCCCGCGTCTTATCGCCATTATGATTCAATAACTTACCGACAATCAAGCCCGCACGGAAGCAATCAGCTCTGGTATTGAAAAGAAGCGCTTTAGCGCACATGGGATCGAAGCGCACGGCACACTTATGGCACACCTGAATGGGGTGAACCCTCCCCACTCACAGTGGTTCGTGAAGTGCGTGGTGGCGATTGAGCCTGCGTCCAGATGGAACGTAGCGCGGCGTCAGTTTTCGGCAACGTCGTCTTTGCTCCGCGACGGACAAATCGCAAAGTGCTTCTTCGCAAATCTCCCTTATGCGTGCTCGCATTAGGCGATTGCGAATCGTTGCCCCATTTTTTGTTTTACCACGGAACTGTTGTTAGCTTTAGTGCTTCTCACCGCGCAATGCTTGTAGCCGGACTTGTGCCAAGTAGTAAGTCGAGTCGGGGATTTCGACTGCTCTTTTAGGCTTCGTTACGCGTGCATAGTTGGCACGCGCTGCATCGCGTTCTCCGTATTGCTCGGCGATACGACCGAACGCGTACCAGTAGTCGGGGTTGGGCTCGTCGAGATTCAACAAATCCATGCTCTGAATGAGCACTTCGCGCGCCTCTTTAGTCTTTCCAACCTCAGCGTAGAGGCAACCCAAAGTGTGTAGGATCGCAGTACTGTTCTTGCTCAACTGAGCGCCTTTTAGGGCGTTTTCGATATCGCTGGGTTCGACCTTTCCAGTAAACAGGGAGTTCCAAGCGCTGCCGTTCAGATCCTGGGGCTCGGCTTTTCCTTCGTCAAGAACGTTCTGGCCAAGAGCATGTGCCTTAGCGTAGTCGCCCCGGGCGGTTGCGCTCCAAACCAGAGCGCGCATCCCGGCTAGATCTCCGGGAAAACGCTTCAGGCGGTCGTCAGCCAGTTTGTTGGCTTCTTCGAATCGACCCATTGCTCGCAAATTGAATGCTTGGCTAAAAAATGCCCGGTCTGACTCTGGGTATTGTCTTGCCAGATCTGCACAAACGGCGAGCGCTTTGTCATACTCATCTAGACTGGCATAACCGTTGAGCAAGGCAATGAGGATGTTCACCTTTTCTGCGTCGTTGCGGGCGGAGTCTTTGGCTGCCTCCAGGATGGCCAGACCCTGTGGTGCCGTTTGTTTATACGCCGACAGAATCAAGGCTGCCGCTACCTTCATCGCTGCCGCATCCGCTTCTTTTCCCTTCGTCCAAGAGCGTGCAAACGGATAACCCGTGAGCGGGTCATCACCGCCAGCAAGATGCAAGTCTTCTCGGAACCAGTCGAGAAGGACGCGTGCCCCAATTAGGTCGTTGGCGGCTATACGGTCTAGAACCTCCAAGCCAATCGCAGCCGGAAACCGGGAAGTTGCCAGCACCTTGTAGTGGCCGTCCTCTTTGACAATATACGATGCACTCTTGTAGTCGGCGGAGCCCCAGAGGGTAACCTTATATCCGGTCGCATCGTTCCCCTGAGCCTTTGGTTGCGCCCTTGTAAGAGAGATATCCACTCCAACATCGGCAAACTGACCTTCTCGCGCTTTACTGCTCAGTGTGCCTCGCTCTTGTTTGACAAACCACTCCAGGATCTCCTGAGTAGCCAAGCTCGCCTGGCCATTGCGGCTGGTAATCGAACGCAAGCGGTCGAGAGTCAGATCGGGATCGTCAGTCAGCAATTCAAAGCGCATAGCGGCACCCGCGGCATCGTCCGGGAAGACAAGCTGCTCGTGCGACTCGGTCTTGCGGTACAGTGCTGCGAAGGCGGCCGTGTCGGACGCGTTGGCTCCCGATGCGCCCGCTTCTTCGAGATCCGCGCCAACAGGATACTTCCGAAGCTTCACCAGCATCTCCCCAGCTGCTTCCGCGATCTGTTTGAACTGTTCTTCCCCGCCGGTGCGCTTCCTGGCTTCAGCGAGGGCGGCTTGGGAACCGTTGAGGGCAGCTTCACATGCGACGATCAGGGCAATTGGCTGGGGGTTCAGCGTCTGTGCGTTCTTCTGAGCTTCAGAGAATTCACTGGCGTAGAAGAGCGCAAAGACAAGATTGTTCTGCAGACCCAGTTCTCCCAACTTCTCGGCTGTGAGCTGACGATACTCGGCCAAGGCATCTTTCAGCTTAGCGCCGGGTCCATAACGTAGTCCCCAGCGGTTGTACTCGAGAAGAATAGCGAGGTTTCCAACCGTCGCCTTATCGTCGGGGTCGAGCTTCTCGGCGGCCCGAAACGCGGCTTCGGCTCCGGCATAGTCACTGCCGGGCCGAAACTTGCGCCCGACCAAGTCGTATTCGAGGATTTCCGCAAGCGTCTTTTCCGCCAACGCGGAAGTCGGTTCCAGTTTGACTGCAGCTTGAGACTCGGTGCGAGCCGCCTCGCCCAACCCTGCGGTCAGAAGGACCGCCGCAATTTGTAAATGGTGAACCGCCTCTTTGGGGTGAAGCGCGATCAACTCGCGATAGGACTGTAGCGCCTCGCGCACCTTGCCCTGGCTGACCAGCGTCTGGCCGACGGGCTCAAAATAAATGAGAATGGGCTCCCCGGCAATGAGTTGGACAACTTTGTTGCGTAGCTCGGTGGCTTCGGAGGCTGTCAGCCGCCGTTTCACGGTGTCGAATCGCAAGGTGGCGTGAACCACGCCATCCTTGTCTCCTGCAAACTCCTCGGTAAGAGTGCAAGGGCCAAGGGAGAGCTGCGCGTTCGAAGGCAAGGGCTTAGGTCTGAAACCTGCCGGAGGTGCGATGGAATAGTGCCACTCGGTCACAAACGCTTCTGGCAGTTGATAGTCGGCGGTACGTTTCTTCTTGGGCTTTTGACCGCTGTCTTTGTCAGCTTTATCCTCCTCTTTTTCGCGTTGCCGAAGGTCTGCAGGAAGACGGCTAAACAAGCCTTCAAAACGGATGGCAGCTGCGGCCACGTTGAGGTCAGTAACACCACGCTTAGCGCGATCGCTCTCAAGAACCAATTCGAACTGCTTCGAGAAGTCGGTCGGATCGGAACGATCTATTCGGTCGAGTTTCTCCGCTAGGTACTGAGACTTAACGTAGTTGGTCAGCTCGTCCTTGGCCGCTTTGTTTTGTTTGTCAGTATAATCTCGCCGGTACGAAGATTCGCTGCTTCCGTGAGGCTGCGAAGTTTCGATAATTCGAGCCGGACCGTTTTCTGCAAGATAGACTTCTCTCTTCTCAATCAGCACGTTGTCCGCGGAGGAACTAACTGGAGTGTGCAGCAAGTCAGTGCTGCCGGGCCGTGCAATCAGTGCGAGACGCCCCTGATCGACGTTGGGAATTTCACCGAGCCTCGCATATTCGTCGGTGGCGTCGATCCACAGATCAGGCGGGCCGGGAACATAAACGATGGCGTGATCGAACATGCCCATGCCGGGAAGATCGGGAGCAACGTCTTCCCGGCTCCCAGCGTTGAGAAGAGCAATGTACGCGGGAATATTCGCGACCCGCAACATTGCCGCCAGCAAGGAGGCTTTGTCTTTGCAATCGCCGTACTTCCGGCCAAGGGTTTCATTGGGGGAATGCGGAACCATGGCAGATTCGCCAAACTCGACTCCGGTATAGCGGACTTCCCGGTCCAGGTATGCGAGAATCGCGGCTGCTTTCTCGTCACGAGAAACTTTCCCCGCGATTAGCTTGCCGACGAGAGATTTCAAGTCGGCACCCGTTATCTGTTTGTCAACGATCTTTCCATATTCCTCGGCCACCTGGCGCCACGAGTCTCCGCTCGAAAAAGTAATGCTGGGGTAGGCAGGCAAATCGCTGGGTAGTTTGGTCTCAGCGTCGTCGGGCGTCTCCATCAGTCCGTAGTCAAAGGTGAGGCGTACGCGGCCCTCGTTTTCGTTGCGCTGCGGCTTTAGATCCGGAAGTAATTCGACATTGTAACGAAGCGGAAGGGCCGCAGGGGCGTCCAGTATTAAGCGAGTATGTTGTACCGGTACGGACGAGCCGAAGTAGAAGCGCTCCACGCTACCGGCGCCAAAAAAAGGTGCGCTCTCGGTTGAGACCAGTTCTTCTTCGACGAGCGAACCGGGGGCGATTGCAGGCAGCGGAGCCCTTAGGACGCGGCGATCGCTGAAGACATGATCCGCATTTTCTTTTGCGGGGGCATCCGTGATGGTTTTTTCATCGAGAACATGAACTGCGCTGTCTGGAGTTATCACCCGCGCGCGCAGAGTGGGGTGTTCCTCGTGCCAAGGCTCCCAACTGGAAGAGATATCACCCCAGCCCTCGGCACCCTTCTGCGTGAGGACCTTGTAAAGAAAATACCGCGAACGGACAGCCCGTCCCTCAGTATCGAATACAACCGTCTCTTCGTCATCGAGGAAAAGGACGTCGGCACCCGCCGCGGGGGGCACTTGCGATACGCGCTGATATAAAGCTGCCGCGTCGGGCAAAAAGTGATTTTCTTCCGGCTCGTTGCCACCGGCTGCGAAGGCTGAAACGAGCGCTGTGCAAAGTAGAAGTGCCTTAACCGCGAAACTTAGTGCGGACCGCCTATTTGGACAAGACAAAATGGCACGCCTCAGACGATTCGAAATATAGATAAGAAGGTAACCCGGAAAGCTTTGAGCCGCAAGGATCAGGGTCACGGAAGGATGCCTGTTGAGACACTGACCACCTCCTCATGCGATGTCGCCCATGCGTTCACCCATACCGGACATGGCTCACGACCGGCTATCAGGAGCCGCACGGGAACAACGGCATTGCCGCCCGTGTCTATTCCTTCATATAGGAGGGCGAATGGTCATCCGCTGGGGAGTGTTCTCCGCCAAAAGGAGAACGGCTCTGAAAACAGGCTGGCTTATTACCGCTGGAGTAGCCGCACTCTACTTTGGAGTCATTCAACCCCGTGACCAGGTGCGAGGCATTGCCTCGGAGAAGGCGTCCGGCCTTGCCACTGTCAGCGGAGGTGTGGGCTGGGAGCCTATCTCGCTCTGGCGACAAACCTCAATTCTTCCGCACTTCAGATCCGAAGCCTACCTCCAAAAAGGTGTTGTTGGAGGCGTTTCCGTAGACCGGACCGTCGTCGCACCCGCCGCTCTCATGACATTCTCAGGAGGACGTACCAGCGGAGAGGAAAACACATCGGAGGACCGTAAGCTAGTCCGGACGGACTCCCTTGGCCTCATCGTCAAAACCCCGGCCGAAACTGCAGAGAAAATCATTCGGATCGTACAAAGTGCAGGAGGATTCCTCGTAGCCTCTAACGTTGACGGCGGCGCGGACGCGACCAGCGCCTCGATCAGTATTCGCGTGCCGGCAGAAAAGTTCGACGAAGTCCGTGCCCAGATCCGAAAGCTCAGCTTGCGCGTAGAAAGCGAAAGCATCGACGCCCAAGACGTCACCAAACAATATGTCGACCAGGAAGCACGCCTGCGCAACCTGCGGGCTCAGGAACAACAATATCTCGGAATACTGCGCAAGGCTGCGACCGTGAAGGACACGCTCGAAGTCAGCGACAAGCTGAACGAAGTCCGCGGAGCGATCGAGGAAAGGCAAGCAGAATTCGAGGCGCTATCGAAGCAAGTTGAAACCGTAGCCATCAACATCACCCTGCGGGCTGAGGCCGATGCCCAAGTCTTCGGCCTCAATTGGCGTCCGCTGTATCAGCTGAAGATCTCCGCCCGTGAGGGTCTCGACGGTTTCGGTGAGTACGCTGCCTCAATGACGACGTTTGTGTTCTATCTGCCCACGATCCTGATGTGGCTGTTCACGATCCTCGCCGGGGCCGCCGTGGGCTGGCGGATTTTGAAATGGGCAGCCCGAAGACTATTCATTTCGCCGAAAACAAACTTGGTTGAGAAAGCGACCTAGTGCGCGTGCGGTCGTGAGCGACGCAGCAACATTTCAACTGCTAACGATTGAACGCGACGAAGGCGATGTAAAAGAACAGCGTTGCAACTGCGATTGCGATTGCGCCAGCCAGACGCAACGCCCAAGAAGGCATCCTGTATGGATGCCAACTTCCCGGCTTCCAGCTATCGGCAAACCGGTCGAAGTTCGCTCTGACATTATCGGGCTGCAGAATCATGGTCAGTCCGAACGCCAGAAAACCGATGCCCATCACAAGTGCTGCGGGTGCGTCATTTCGGTTCATGTTTTGCACGCTGCGTCGTGTTAGCTCTGCCCTTCAGACATCACCAAAGAAACAGCAGATGAACCCTGCCCTCGTGACCTGACACTGAGAACTGCCACCATTCGACAAGATCACCAGCCAGTCGTGCCGCTGCGCGCCAGAACTGTTCCGAGTGGCGCATGAGCACAACGTGTCCGTTCGCAGGCACCCATTCGACAACGTCATCGAGGTACTCAAGAAAAGCGTCAACATTGGGCGCATACTCTTCGTCTCCGTACCAGCCCCTCGGCTTTTGCAATGCAATCGCAAAGGCCTCAAACAAGTCTTCTCGCGTCGCGATGCTTGAGCCATCAATTTCCATCACGGCGATGTTCTGGTTCCGCAACTCTTGTAGCGTGTCTTCAACTTCTGTCGAATCACGAAAGTGAATTGAGATATGACGCGGATCGGCGGTTAAGTCGACAAACAATTGCGTTTTCATCGTCTCTCAAGCATACCTGTTGTGATCAGGCCATTTCACGTTTTGACCGCTCGTGTATGAGTGTTATCGAGATTTTGCAACAGTTACCCTTCGTCAATGTTGATCAACCGTTTCGTCCAACAGAATCGTCAAGGCATCCGGTTGGGCCGCATCGCCACTGAAATCGGAACGGAGATCGATGTGGAATCCCTGCTTGTATTCGCCCATGCTCAGCTTTATGAGAAGCTTAGCCAACGCCAGCATCCCTGCCCGATTCGCGAGAAGGAAAGGACCTCCCGCTTCCACACTGGTATGCAAGCGTTCACTTCCATCACACTCATAAGTAATTGACTTGGGCGATCTGTCCTCGAAATCAAAGGTGAAGATCTTCTTCGCCATAGGTGCAATTTACGCGGAATCGCCACTATGTGTCGAGAACAAGGCCGTTACACTCAAGTGCCCACGCAAGTCATGATGAGTGAAATGGGGATTCTGCGCCAACCATCACTTCTTTGAACCATAGCTGTATGGTTCGATCACCAAATTGTCTGCTCCTTCGACGCACACCATCCGCATGTGGCCCTCGCGCTCTTTGGTAAACGGGCAAACCTCGAAATCACCGAAAACAAAATGCTCAGCGCCGTTTAAAGTACGAAGCAAATTGTCGGGAGCGATTGCATCCTCAGCATCATCTGCGATTCCTGAGCCTGTGACCCCAAGTATCCTGTCTGTTCCAATTTGCCAGATTCGGAGGTTCGGCGTGCCGTTAGTTGCGAACGCTCTCCCATGAACTCGATAACACTTGCCGATCACCGCTGCGTTGCCATTGCAGAGCCGACGAGCTTGACGGGGCTGCGGCTGTTGGCCTGTGCCTCCAACGGCAGACAGCAAAATGAGAGCACTGACGATTATCCGCTGCATGGCTTGGATGTTACACCTAGGTAGTTCGCGAAATCAGGCCTTAGCACAACTTTGGCGCCTTTTGTTCACGCCTTCGTCAACTTTCCTCGGCTACAACTCACTGATTCGCGATGCCCAATCAGGTAGCGACGGTTCGGCAGCACCCCAGCTTCACTTCTCGGAGAGATGAGCTATGGTTCCGCGAGCGGACACCGCTGATCTGAGGAAATTGTAGCCGAACGGAGCGCGACCAGCCCACGTCAATGAGCGTAACCGCCAGAAGATAGCCACCCTCACTCGAACTGAGATTCCTTATAATCCTGAGAGCTAGGACAAGATACGCGACATGGAAGCAAGCTCGCCAAAGAATCTCGGGGATTTTCCCAAGTTTGTCGTCACGGCTCTGCGTCGCGGCCCGACAGCGAATGAAGGCTATACATTCTTCGAGGTGGAGGGCTGTTTTGACCGGATCGTGGAAACAAACGGTCCACAGTGGTTTTGGCTTTTATTCGGGAGGCGCCGATGCATTTGCGCCAGTGTGCAGTCGATTGACAAGGAGACAAAGGCGGCTGTTCTAACCTTTGAGGCTAGAGAGGAACCAGACATCGTTGGACAGGCCCTCGCTTACCTGAGTCCACGCTGGCAGGCGTTTAACGTCTGGATGGTGCTTGATCCAGACTGGGGTTGGGAGAAGAAGGAGTTTCTCGGTATGGACGCTATCGCAGAGGATTTTCAATCGAAAGATACATCCATAATCGAAGGGCGGGAAGTGAAAGTCTGGACAAAACTGTCCCCAGTTCGCCAAGGGCAAAGTCGGCACTATCCTGCAATCGACCAAACCTCCGCGCCTACTGGTGAGACGCGACTAATTCCTTCCGGCTGGGATCACGAACACTGCGAATTGTGCAACTCTCACATCGACATTGGCATGTTCGGATATTGTGACCCAGACGAACGCTGGATTTGCGAAGACTGCTACGCACGGTACGTCGTGCGACATGACTTGGCATTTGTCGACGAACTATAGAGTGCCGATGACTTACGAAATCAGGGCGTTAGCGCTCAGAACCCGAAATTCTGCGTGGGGTTCACCCGGTCGTACAGCTCGTTAGTGTGCGGAGTACGGCTCCAGTTCGAGCAGCAAATCTTTGTCGAAGTCGTAGTATTTCGCCACGCTGATGTCATCTCCGGCGAAGGCCCAGATCGCCACCTCGGATTTCCAGAACGTGACCATCAAAAAATGTGCGGTGTCGGCGTCGATACGACATGGCGCATAAGCACCCTTGTGCCGGGAGGCGAGCGGTAAGCCGGGGGGAGGTATGGAGCCTGCATCTGCGCGGTGTCTTGCCGGGGGGGCCGGCGGCGGGCTGCGATTTGCGGGTAAAAATAGGCAGGCGGCCCATATCTCCATGTTGACTTAAGATTCATAATAATGTACATTAAAGCAGTTAGTGACTATTATTATGGACACTAAATATGAGGACCAGCCGATCATCCGTCGTAATGCCACTCCCGGTAAGGCATGCCCTGCGCAAGCTCGGCCGCGACATCCGTGACGCCCGGCGGCGGCGGCGGATCCCGGCGGCCATCGCGGCGCAGCGCGCCTCGATCAGCCGCACGACCCTCGTCAAGATTGAAAAGGGCGATCCCGGCGTCGCGATCGGGATATACGCCACAGTCCTTTTTGTGCTGGGCATGGCGGACCGGCTGGGCGATCTCGCCGCGCCGAAGAACGATCCCGTGGGCCTCCAGCTCGAAGAAGAAAACCTGCCGCAGCGCATTCGCGTGGCGCGCAGCCCGAAACGTACGAAAGACAAGTGATGGACAGAGAGGCTCTCGTATATGTGGATCTCGACGGCGTCCCGCACCTGATGGGGCGTCTGTGGGCCCGTACGCGCAAGAACAACGAAAGCGCCACCTTCGAATACGACAAGACATGGCTGGAAAATCCTGCGCGATTCTCTTTGGAGCCAGCCCTGCAGGTCGGTCCTGGCCCGTTTCACACGCCGGCAGACGCGCCCATGTTCGGCGCCATCGGCGACTCCGCGCCCGACCGTTGGGGGCGGGCGCTCATGCGCCGCATGGAACGCAGGCGCGCGGAGCGCGAGGGCGGGACGCCGCGCTCGCTCCAGGAAATCGACTTCCTGCTGCTGGTGGACGACGAGGCTCGTCAGGGCGCGCTGCGCTTTGCGGAAAAAGAAGGCGGACCCTTCCTGCGAGAAGAAGGCGTCAAGCGCATCCCCCCGCTGATCGAGCTTCCGAAACTGCTCTCCGCGGCCGAACATGTGATGGAAGAGAAAGACACCGATGAGGAACTGCGGATGCTGTTTGCGCCCGGTTCCTCTCTTGGTGGCGCGAGACCCAAGGCTTCCGTCAGGGAAAAGGATGGTCATCTTGCCATCGCGAAATTCCCACGCAAGGACGATGAAATCAACACGGTGGTCTGGGAAGCAGTCGCACTGTCCCTCGCGCAGAAGTCTGGCATCCCTGTTCCCCAATCACGTGTCGAAAACATCGCCGGCAAGTCTGTACTCCTTCTGCGACGCTTCGACCGCGACGGCGAACAGCGCATCCCGTTCCTCTCCGCGATGAGCGTGCTCGGATCGAAAGACAGAGAAACCCGAAGCTATCTCGAAATTGTTGACGCGCTGCGCCAGCACGGTGCTGCGCCGCAAGCCGACATGGAAGCGCTGTGGCGGCGGCTGGTTTTCAACATACTGATCTCCAACACCGACGACCACCTGCGCAATCACGGCTTTCTGTACGAAGGCCAGGTGGGCTGGCGACTGTCGCCGGCTTACGACCTCAACCCGGTGCCAACCGACGTCAAGCCGCGCATTCTCAGCACCGCGATCAACGAAGACGACAACACGGCCTCGCTCGCACTAGCAGTGGAGGTGGCGGGGTATTTCGATCTGGACGACGGCAAAGCGCGCGACATAGCAAAACAGGTCGGCAAGGCTGTCTCGAAGTGGCGCGATGAAGCCGCGCGGTACGGCCTCGCTAAAGGCGAAATCGACCGCATGTCGTCGGCATTTGACCATGATGATCTGAAAGCGGCGCTCGCAGCGCGGTAAGTAAAAAGAGCAGCACGATGCACGGCATGTTGTTTGCCTTCAAAGGCAATTTTTCTTTTCCCGCTCTGGGCTAAACGCCTACTTCGACTGGCAGACCCGCTTCATCAAAATCCTTGCATTCGAAACCGCCAAGGCTGCCCGGATATCCGAGTTGATTTGAAATGATCCGGGTCCGGCCGATCTTCTGATCGTCGCATTCATGCGTATGGCCATACACCCAGAGGGCCGGCTGGTGGGTCTCAATGATCTCCACCATGTCCAGAGAATTGAACGCCGGCGTGAGAGGGCCGCCCTTGTATTTGGAGTTGGGATTGATGACCGGTGCATTATGGCTGATGACCACGCGGGGACCACTTAGATTCTTGCCAAACCAGCTCAGCAATTTCCGCGCGAAGTTTTTGTGTAGCACAATCGAATCTGCTGGCGTGAAAGGCGTTTCGTCGGGGTTATAGATGAGGCGGTAGTCATTCATTTGGGAGTGGGCGGTCTCCATGGCGCGCAAATCGCCGCCGTTAAAATCCGTCCACATCGTGCCTCCGAAGAAATTGACGCCGCCGATGCTGACCTCTTCATCAAGCAGCAGTTTCACATGCGGATGTCTGTCTTCGAGCCACGCCTTGAATCTGTTGTCCTCTTCGTTCATTGGCCGCCGGGTGTAATATTCGTGGTTTCCCGTCACGTAGAGGACTGGTTTCTTCCACTTCCGCAGAATCTTGTCGAGCGGGTCGTAATCCTTGGGCGTGACGATATCGCCTGCCAGGATCATCACATCTCCATTGGCATCTGGCGGCAATATCCAGCCCGAGCCAAATTCAAGATGCAGGTCGCTGTAAATAATGATTCTCATGCTCGTAAGAGAATGCTTATTTGAGCACGTCCTTCTCAAGTTACTAGATCTTCTCCGACATGACAGCGGGTTTTTGCACTGTCTCGATGTCAAAGAGGACAATTGCCATCAACAGCGGCTCAACTTTGGGGAGCCCGATTCGTAGAACTAGAAATCTGACATCCCCGGGATAGCTGAATGATGAGCCGAGGCGCAAAGGCCAGTGTCAAGGCTCTTCGACCGCGAACGCGGCGCGCGA
>JBBIOA010000043.1:0-25182 GCA_037443605.1 Terriglobales bacterium | reverse complement strand
TTCGAGCAGGTTGATTTTGATCATAGGGATTCAAAGCTCCTCAGGGCCAAGCCCACCGCAACCGCCATCTGCCCCGGATTTTTCTCGACCAGTTCCGCCGCCAGTCCATCGACGGGAGGCGTGACCCGCTGGAACGGATTCAGCAGTTCCACCGGCATGGAGAATTCCTGGCGCAGCGCCTCCACCAGTCCCGGCACTTTCGACGAGCCGCCCGCGAGATAAATCTTCTCGATGTGCTCGCCGGCCGCCGAGGCGCGGAAGAAGTCGAACGTCTTCTGGATTTCGAGCACGATGATTTCGGTCACCTGCTGCAGGATGGGCGCCTTGGCGTCTTCGCTCACCGTGCCCACCTTGCTGCCCAGCTTGAGCGACTCGGCGTCCTCGAAGCTGAGGTCCAGTTCCTTCTGCAGCGAATCGGTGTACTGATGCCCGCCCACGCTGACGTCGCGCGGGAACAGGGGCGTGGTGCCCTTGACGATATTGATGTTCATGACGCTGGCGCCCAGATTCAGCAGGGCGACCACCTGGCCCGGCGCCGGCTGGTAGTTGTACTCGTAGCAGTTCTGCAGGGCCAGCGCATCAATATCTACGATCTTCGGAGTTCGCCCGGCCATCGAGAGTACGTTGGTGTAGTTCAGAATCTTGTCCTTCTTCACCGCCACCAGCAGCACGTCCATCTGCGGCGAGCCCACTTCGTCGGACAGGATCTGATAGTCGAGGCTCACGTCGGCCAGATCGAAAGGAATGTGCTGCGCGGCCTCCTTCTCGATGGTCTCGGCCAGTTCCTGGTCGCTCATCGAAGGCAGCGAGATCTTCTTGACGATCACCGAGTGACCGCTGACCGCAGTGGCCACTTCCTTGGTCTTGATCTGGTTGTCGAGGAACAGCTTCGAGATCGCGCTCGAAACCGTGCCCGAGTCCACGATCATGGAGTCGACGACGATATCGGACGACAGCGGCTCCAGCCCGATGTGCGCGACTTCAATCTGTCCGCCCTTCTTTTTCAGCTCCACCGCCTTGATGCTGGAGGAGCCGACATCCAGGCCCACAATCGACTTCGATCCGAGTCCAAACATGTGTCCACCCTTTGCGGCGCCGGCTAGCTGCCGGCAGTTTGAGTTACAGAGTTCCCGCAGCCTTGGCCGCGGCCTTGCCCTTGCGCTTGCCTTGTTCCATCTCGCTGGACTGCTCTTCCATCCACTGATCCAGCCGCGACTTTTTGAAGCGCCAGCGGTTGCCCAGCTTGAAGGCCGGAATCTTCTGCTCGCCGACGTACTTGTACAGCGTGTCCGGGCTCACGCCCAGATACTGTGACGCCTGGCGAATGTTCATGACTTCTCGCGAGTCGGCCATAGTTGCCTTGGTCTCCGTCCACCTGATCCGCCCCCGCTTGCGCGCGGGCTTTGTTTGGGAGACGCCCTTGCCCTCCGATTCGCACTCCGAGGGCTTACGGTGTCCTGAGCATATATCAGCGAAAAGCAGCCCCGGCTTGAATGGAATTTCCGCGTTTTGCGGGCTTTTTTGGGGTTTTTCTGGAACGAGGGGAAATGCCGATTTGGGAAACATACTACAGGTTGTATCTTTGATTCCTATGCACACAATTCACGGTAGTGAGCGCGTACCCTATCCCCCAGTACCCGCGCACTAGTAACTGAAGTACTAAGCACGTGACGGAGGTACTACGACAAGCGCAGAAGTCGTTTGACTGCAAGGGCAAGGAACGAAGCGTCGGGAGTTGGTGGAAAGAATAAAGCGGGGACTGAGGGTCCCCGCCTGTGGGTGTTTGCTAACTTCAGCTACTCCTGGGTTACGGTCTTGACCGCATCGCCGATCTTGAAGCCAGCTCCGGAGACGATCGCGCCGACGGAGGAAACGTCATCCACGTCGGTGATTTTAATCACTCCGACCGGACTGGTCATCCGACGGATGACCTTGCCACTGGTGGGGTCCTTGATCTCCTTGGTGACGCGTTCGACGTTCAACTGATCGCCGACCTTGACGCCGGCTTTGCCGCCCACGTTCAGGACAATCTGCCCGCCATCGACGGCGGCGACCAGACCGGTCACCACCACGGTGTGGGTCTGGACCACCAGTTTGTCCTTGTCGGCGACGATGCCGGTGGAGAGCTGATCGACGGCGGCCTTGGTGGCCTCGCCGATGATGGTGTTCTGGAAGTCGCTGCTGCCCATGTCGACTTTGCCGCCGCCAGCGCCGCTCCAGTTGCCGCCGCCGCCGCCCAACGACAGACTGCTGCGGGAGGACTCGCCCTTGCCCTCGGACACGGCGAGAATCTCGGCGGTGTTGATATCCACCACGCGGGCGGTGATGCCGACAATGGCTTTGGTTTTCTTTTTCCCGATGCCGCCCAGGCCCACGCCGTGCCAGTTGCCGCCGCCGCCGCCGACACCCAGATTCTTGGTGTCGTCGCCGAACTGGGTGATGCTGCCCACGATGATGGCGTCGACGCCCAGCAGCTTGCCAATCTTGGCGGCGCTCGACGGATCGGCGCGGTCGCTGTTGGAGAAATTCTGCTCCGCCATGATCTTGTCGATCGATTTGCGCTCGATAATGGAATACGACCCGTCTTTGACCAGACTGGTGACCAGCAGGTCGGAGATGCCCTTGCCGATGTCGACGTCGGAACCGAAGTAGGCGTTCACCCATTGGTGGACGGTGGCGTAATCGAAGTCCATGATGGCAATGCGCTTTTTGCGCGGGGCCGCGTTCTGCCCGAGGGCCAGAAGCGGCACAGCCAGAAGCAGCGATAAAGTGATGAGCCTGCGCAACCTACTTCTCATGACACCCTCCCCTGACGCGAAACACTATAGCACGGGTTCTGCGCCGGTTTGAGACTCCGAAGTCCAGGCGCTCCGGGCGCGTATCGAAACGGTAATCGGCGAGCAGAACGGAACGCGGGCGATCCTGCGATAATTTTGGATAGGCAGTTTGTTCGGAGGCACCGTGCGCTATCTTGACCGCCTGCAGCCCTTGGCGCTGTTGGCCATGCGACTCAGCCTGGGCGTAATCCTGACGGTATTTGGCTATCACAAAGTATTCGGCGGCCTGCATCATCACGCGCAGCATGTGGCCAGCCTGGGCTTGCCGGCGTGGCTGGGATATGTCTCGGCGTTCACGGAATTCCTGGGCGGACTGCTGGTGATTGCAGGCTTGTTCACGCGCTGCGCTGCGTTCGCCGTTACCATCAATCTGGCGGTCGCGATCTGGAAGGTGACCTGGCATAACGGATTGATCGGCGATCACGGCTCGGGATTCCCTCTGTCACTGGCGACCCTCGCCTTCGCGCTGATCTTCCTGGGAGCGGGTCCCATCTCGCTGGACCACGTGGTGCGCGGTGGAGGCGGCGGTGGAAGCGGAAAGCGCTAGTCCGATGCCTGCGCGCTTGGACCTTACCCTCGGGAATGGTGCATGGAACCAAGGTTCCGTTTCAGGTCGAAACACTCGCAACTTCTTGCATCATTTAGGGTTCAAGCGTGGCAGGAGCGGCGGTGTGCCCGGGCAAGACGCCAAACCGCGTTGCTCCGGCGGCGGACTTGCATCCAAATGGTTGAGCAGCAGCATCTTATCGTGTACACAAAATTGGAGGTTCTCTTGAAGAAGCTATTGGTCTGTTCTCTGCTATGCGCACTTTTCGGGTTCGCCAGCCTGGCGTCGGCCCAGCAGGGCGATGCGACGATCGGTTTCGGAACCATCATGTCACCGAGCGCCAAGTCGTGCGGCGCGACTGGCTCGCTGAACTTCGTGTGTCCGGAAACCGGTGGACTGTATCCCAAGATTGGGGCAGACGTAATCTTCGCGAAGCGCCTTGGCGTGGGATTTGACGCGGCGTGGCGCGGCGGACAAGGGACGTACCCGTCGGGGCAGCCCTACCGGCCGATTCTGATCGATATCAATGGCGTCTTCCAACCGCGGCTCAGCAAGAAGGCTGGGCTGGACCTGGTGGGAGGCATTGGCTGGCAGGACACGCGCTTCTACGGCTACACCAACAGTTCCGGGTGCATCTACTTTGGCCAGTGTTACACCAGCTCCAACCATTTCATGGTCGATGCCGGCGCAGGCATCCGCTACTACGTGTGGGGGCATGTGTTCGTGCGCCCCGAATTTCGCCTCTACCACATCGTGAACAACACGACGGACTTCACCTCGAACAACGTGATCCACGTGGGAGCCTCAATCGGATACACTATCGGTCCGGAGTAAAAGCAAGCTCAGCCAGGCAGTTTCATGGCCCGGGCGACGGATCGGCAGTGTCGTTCCGACCGTCATCCCGAAAAATCGGGGTGTGCCCGGGCTGATCCAAAAACCAGGTTCAGGGGGCGGAATTGAGAAAGGTTCTTTGGTTGGTATTCGCCTGTGCGCTGATCGGCATGGCCGGGCAGGCGGGCGCGCAACAGGTTGATTTCGCAGTGGGCGGCAGCACGCTGTTCGCGTACAAGAGCTACAACGCATCCCTAGCCAGCCCGCCGCCGACGGAGAAGGGTGGGTCGTACGCCGGCTTCAGCGTGCAGATGCTGCGCTGGGGACGTCTCGGCCTCAATGCCGAACTGGTGAGCCGAGCGAAACAGGGTTGGTACGACGGCTATCAGCGGTATCGCCCGGTCTTCTACGACGTGAATGCCGTGTATGCCACCGGCACGCCGTGGTTCAAGTCCCGGACTCAGGCCGACTTCATGGCGGGGGTGGGCGGCGAAACCCTGATCTTCTACAACACGTATGCCAACTGCACGTTGGGATCGGGAGTCTGTGTACCCCATCTGAACAGCACGCACTTTGCGGTGCACGCCGGCGGGGACTTCCGCTACTACCTGCTGGGAAATCTTTTCGTGCGTCCCGAAGCGCATGTGTATTACATCCCGAACAATTACCAGTTCCACTCTAATTTTGTTCTACGCGCGGGTGCCTCGATCGGGTACACGTTCGGACGCTGAGGGCAGCCATGAGCGCAGTCGGACCTCAGCGGCTAAAGCCGCCAATGAGACGACCCGGTAAGCGCTGAAGCGAGCGCCACCCAACTGTGGGCATCAAGCTGCGCTATCCCCGCGGCCTGCTTTGGGCAAAACCAGAACACAAAAGCAAAGGCAGCGCCCCCTGGGCGCTGCCTTCTGACCTTTGGGGTCAAACTTCAGACTACGGCATGGTCATGCAGATTTCGCCTTCGCGGATTGCCTGGTTGACGTGCTCGATCGCCTTCACGCGATGGCCCCCGAAATCCTTCTCGGCGGTCTCCAGTTCGTGCTTGGCGGCCCGGAGATGTTCGATAGCCTCATCGATGTGAGGATGACGATCCGGCGTCGCCAATGCGATGGGTTGCGCGGGTGAGACCACGGGTGCGCCCGGCGCGGCGATGGCGGTCGGTTGCAGGGCCGAGGACAGAATCAGCGTAACCACTACCGTGGCCGCGATTACCGAAAAGTAAGTCAAGAACTTCTTCATGCGTTCCTCCTCGTCCGAATTTTCGGCTCGGACGCAGCCGGAGTGATTCCTTTTGTGCGCCGCGGACACTTCGACGCCCCCGGAAAGGTCCGCAGCTTCCGCCGATTATAGCGGCAAGGTCCAAGCCTGGTACTGGGTAAAAGTTAACTGCGCAGATGCCCTGACCGCTTCGGGATCCGGTTCACGAACTGGCGCGAGACCTAGGTTTCGCGGCGGCCCCGCCACCACAGGTAGGCCGCGATCGATACGACAACCATGGCGAGGATCAGATCGGCACGCTTCATCGCCCGCTCCAGCTTTTCCCAGTGCCGTCCGAACAAATAGCCGACACCGGAGATGACGGAAACCCACACCGCTGCGCCGAGGAAGTTATAAGGAAGAAACTTCTTCCACGGCATGCGGAGTACTCCGGCTAACGGGCCGGCGATGATCCTCATGCCGAAGATGAAGCGGGCGAAGAACACGGTGGGAGCGCCGTAACGGGCGAACAAACTCTCGCCCCGCGCCAGCGTTTTCGGGCTAATCCGGAAAAACGATTGATAGCGCGAGACCAGCGGGCGGCCTCCGTAGTGGCCGAGGGCAAATCCCAAATTGTCGCCGATAGTCGCCGCGACGATGCCGACCATGACAATCCAACGCAGCTGCAAGTCGTGTTCGGAATAGGCGAGGAAGCTGGAGAGCAGCAGCACGGTTTCGCCGGGAACGGGAACCCCGGCATTCTCGAGGAGCAGAGCGAGTCCGACGGCCCAATATCCGTAGTCGACGATGGCGTGGCGCAGCAGGTCGAAGATGGCGTGGGTGGTCAAGAGGCGGTCGCTGGTCGTTGGTCGTTGGCTTAGGGCGGTTCCTTACTGCTCATCGCTCATTGCTCATTGCTCAGAGTTTATATAACGAAGCAACTCGCGGTTGAATTCCTCGGGGCATTCCTCGTACGGCAGATGACCGGCCCCCGGAAAAGCCACGGTCTGCACGTTCTTGAAGTGCCGGGCCAGGGGCTTCATTGAAGAGAAATAGACGGCAGGATCCTTGGTGCCCCACATGAGCAAGGTGGGAACGTCGCGAAGCCTGGGGAGCAGAGACTGCTGCTCTTGCAGATCCTTGGTCCAGGTCTTCACGATGCTCAGGGCGTGATCGAACAAACCGGGGATGGCGAGCGGGGCTTTGTATCCATCCAGACTGCCCGGCGGAATCTTGCTCTTGTCGGCGAACAGGCGCGAGTGAACGTAGGGATATAGACCCGGCGCTTGCTCTAAGACAAACCGGACGGCCGCGCCTCCGAAACGCGTGCCGCAGAAGGGCGCGATCCACTGGCCGTGAGGGGAGTAGGGATTGACCGGGCAGACCAGAATCAGGCGGCGCAGTCGAGCCTTGGTGAAGGAACCTTCCACGCAAGCGGCAGCCATGGCTGTGGCCACGATTCCTCCGCGGGAGGTTCCCAGCAGATCGAACGAGGAGATGCCAAGCATCTCAATGAGCTGCAATACACGCCGGGCCGTGGCTGGTACGGAGTGGTCAATCCCGCGCGGTCGGTCAGAGAACCCGGCTCCCAGCATGTCTGGAGCATAGGTGGTTGCGTATGGCGCGAGCGCGGGCATGGCGTAGCGCCAGGAAAAGGAGTAGCCCAGCAGCCCGTGCAGCAGGATCAGCGCCGGGCCGGACCCGGCCTGCAGGTAGCGCATGCGGGCGCCGTCGATCTCTACCCAGCGCTCTGCGACGCCTTCCACGGCAGGGGCAGCGGGCGGTGGGATTTCGTAGACTTCAGGCATACATTTCAGACGAAGCCGGGCGAGCTACGCTCGCTGGACAGCCGGTGGCCGGCTGTCCCCACATAAAGCGGCTGTGCCTGCATAAAACGATCGTTCGCGGACAACTCTTTCTGCGCTGGCGGATTCCTACCAAGTGATACAAGCCTCTGTCGCTTCACTGGGGAGCTTCGGCTCCCCGTTTTTTTGCAAATTATAAAAAGAAATGGGATGCCCCGTGTCTCGCCGGTTTTGCGAGACATGGGGATTTTTTACGCTTTCTTCTTCCGTAACAACTTCTTCAGAACTCGAATGCCCTTATCCACGTGCTTCTCTTCCAAAAGGAACGGGGGCAGGAAGCGGACGACCGTGTCCTGGGTGGCGTTGAACAGGACGCCTTCGGCAAGCCCGGCATCGACGATGGGGCGGGCTGGAATCTCCAGCTGAATACCCTGGATAAATCCGCGGCCGCGCACGCCGACGGCAGCGCTCCGCTTCTTGACCACTTCTTCCAGTTCCTGGTGCAGGTAGGCGCCGACGTGATTCACGTTTTCGAGGAGCTTCTCATCTTCGACGATGGCGAGGAATTCGAGCGCGACGCGGCAGGCCAGCGGACCTCCGCCGAAGGTCGTGCCGTGTTGTCCGGGATGGATCGCGTTGGCGAATTCCTCTTTCGCGAGGAAGGCTCCGAGCGGCAGGCCGGCTGCGATCGGCTTGGCGATGGCGACGATGTCGGGCTTCACGCCGAAACTCTGGAAGGCAAACATGGTGCCGGTGCGTCCCAGGCCGCATTGAATTTCGTCAAAGATGAGCGCGGCCTTGTGGCGATCGGCGAGGGCGCGGCACTCCTGCAGGAATTCGGGCGAGCACTCGTAGATGCCGCCTTCGCCGAAGATCGGCTCCAGCACAATCGCGCAGGTGTTTTCGTTGATGGCGAGGCGCAGGCCCTCGAGGTCGTTCTGCTTCACGAAGGTTACGTCATCGAGCAGAGGCTCGAATCCCTTGCGATGCTTTTCCTGTCCGGTGAGCGAAAGCGCGCCGAAGGTGCGCCCGTGATACGAACCATCCAGCGCGACCAGTTTGGATTTTACTTCACCGCCCGCGCGATGACCGGCGAGGCGGGCCAGCTTGATGGAGCCTTCGATGGCCTCGGTTCCGCTGTTCTGGAAAAAGGCGCGGTCGAGCCCTGACAGCGAGCACAGCTTCTCCGCCAGCGGACCTTGATATTGGTGGTAGTACAGATTCGACACGTGTACCAGCTTCGCGGCCTGCTCGCGGATGGCCTTCACAATCCGTGGATGCGCGTGGCCCAACGCATTCACGCCGAGTCCGGAGACGAAATCCAGATATTTCTTGCCTTCGGTGTCATAAACAAACACGCCCTTGCCTCGTTCCAGCACCACGGGATAGCGGGCGTAGGTGCCGAGCAGATATTTGCGTTCGAGGTCGGCTACGGATTGAAGCGAAGTCGGCGTTTCCGCCGGCGGGGGAGCAACAGATGCAGCATTCATTTCAACCTCCTGGGAAGCTTCAATTTTACCGGAAGGAGGGTACTCGCCGGGTGGACAAGCGGACACGAATTGCGGCGGCAGGGGCGAAGCGCAGGACAGCCGAGGGCGGCTGTCCCTGGATGGCTTCGTCGCGACTGACTTACTCGTAGCGGAGGGCGGTAATCGGATCGACGCCGATGGCTCGTCTCGCGGGAGCGGTGCACGCGATGATCGCCACCGCAGCCAGCAATCCAGTAACGAACAGCAGAATCAGCGGATCGCGCGAAGTGTCCTGCGCCCACTGGGCCAGCACCTTGTTCAGAGCCAGAGTCAGTACCAGGCCAATGGCAATGCCACATCCCACGCTGGCCGCGGCCGTGGTGAAGACGACTTTCAGCACGTGCCCGCTCTGCGCTCCCAGTGCGATGCGAATGCCTAATTCGTTGGTGCGCTGCGCCACCGAATACGACACCACGCTGTAGAGTCCGACCGCCGCCAGCGCCAGGGCAAGCAAGGCAAACGCGCCGAACAGCCACGCCACCAACTGCCCTTGCTGGTATTCCAGTTGGCCGCTGATCCAGTGGTCGAGATCATCCACGCGTCCGTTGATCTGCTGGTCGGCATCGACCGCGTTAACTTGCGCGCCAATAGCATGGAGCAAGCGCAGCGGCGACTGTTCGGAGCGAACCAGAATCTGTGTGAAGACCGGCATGCGCAGCGTGTACGGGACGAACACTTCGGGGAGAATCGGATTGCGCAGGCCGTCGTCGCGCTTGTCGGCAATGACGCCGGCGATTTGCAGCCAGGAGTCGGCGCCCGGAGGACATGTGACATACGGCAGATCCTCCTTCATCTGCGGAACCCGGAACGATCGCCCAAGCGCGTCGCCATTGGGAAAATAAAGCCGAGCCATCGTCTGGTTGATGACCGCAACGTGGGCGGCGTTATGATTTTCCGCGTTGCTCCAGGCCGCACCCTGGACGAAGCCAACTCGAAGAATCGGGAAATATCCCGGGCTTATGAAGTTCACGCGAACCTCCGGGTTCTCCCGCCGGGCCTGTCCCAGAATCTCAATTCCCGTTCTCCAGCCATTGGAAGGCGGAGTGGCGTTGCCGGAAATCGCGGCCTCCGTAACTCCGGTGACGCTGGAAGCGCGATCGCGCAGCTGCTCGAAGTAGGCCCTGCGCTGCTCCCAGGTAGCGTAGGCGCCATCATGCACCGGGATGCCCACGGACATCACATTGTGCGGATCGTAACCCAGCGGAGTGTGCAGCAAGCGCAGGAAGCCTTGCATGGCGGCGCCGGCCACGGCCAGCATGACCAGCGTGAGAGCGGCTTGCACGGCGATGAGCGCGTTGTGGGTGGCGCGCCCGCGCACTCCGCCCGCGATTTTCTTGCTGCTCGCCTGCATCGCCTGGTTGATCTCGGGGCGCGAGAGCTGCCAGGCGGGCCACAGGCCAAAAAAGATTCCCGTCAGCAACGCGATCGCGACGCTGAACCCCAGCACGGGCAGGTTGATTTGAATTTCCGCTTCGTGGGGAAAGGAATACCGCGGCAGCAGCGCGACAATCACCGCCAGCGCGCGATAGGCCAGCAGGATTCCCAAACCCGCGCCCGTCAACGAGAGCAGCAGCGATTCGGTGAGCAATTGGCGAATCAGGCGTGGACGGCTGGCGCCAATCGCTTTTCGCACTGCCATCTCATGCTGCCTCGCCGTGCCGCGCGCCAGCAGCAGGATCGAGACATTGCCGCACCCAATCGCCAGCAGCAAGACGACCGCGCCCAACAGCAGATACAACCTTCCCCAAAGATCGTGCGCGAACTGATCGTTCAGTCCCACCACGTAAAACTTGAAAGCCTCCGTCGGAAAATGCGTGGGCGCTTCCTTGGCGAACTGAAGGATCAGCGGCGTCAAAGCGCCATTCGCCATCTCGTGCGTCACACCCGGCTTCAAGCGCAGCCCGACATAGTAATTCGGCTTCGGGTCCTGCGTGATTTTCAGCGGAAGGTATACATCGGCATCCTCCCAGGTAAACCGCGGCGCGGCTACTCCCACGATCGAATAATTCTTGCGCACCAGTTGCAGTGTCTGTCCAATGACGCCGCGGTCGCCACTGAAATGCCTTTGCCAGAACTTATAGCTGAGCACCACCACCGGCTTGGGATCCTCGCCGTCGATGGCGTCGGAGGGAATCAGACCCCGTCCCAGGATGGTTGGGACGCCCATGAACTCGAACATGTTCGAGGTGACGTAGGTTCCCTGCACATCCTCTGGAAGATCGCGTCCGGTCACCGTCAGATTCCAATCGTCGGTGGCAAACGCATCTTCCACCACCGGCGACTTGCGAATTTCCTGCCACTGCGCACCCGTCAGTCCGAATCCCCGCTGCTGGCCGGAATCGTCGGTGAGACGCATGTGCGCCATTCGATCCGCCGCGCGATAGGGATACGGGTTGAGCATGACCGCGTAAATCACGCTGAATACAGCCGTGGTCGCGCCTATCCCCAGCGCCAGCGAAAGGATCGCGGTCACGGAAAAGCCTGGATTCTTGAAAAGCTGCCGAAGACTGAAGCGGAGATCCTGAAAGAGCGTTGGCACGAGCAGTCCCCTCCTTGCGGTAGACGACTGAGCAGCAAGTCGGTCACCAACGCGGGAGGGGTTCAAACTCTTGGAATTTCGGCTGAAACAGTCTGTGAAGAAAGGTTCGTTCTGTTCACTTTTCGCGCAGGGTGTCCATGGGTGGACAAAGGACGACGCTCGCCCCTCTAGCAGGGATCTTTCAATTCATCCGAAGACGCCGGCGACGGCGAAGGCCGCGCCCGAACCCGGCAAACTGAGAATCAGTAGAGCGGCGGCTGGCCTTCGGGGCGGGTCTTCCAACGGCGATGCACCCATAACCACTGGTCGGGATACTTTCGAACGAAATCTTCGATGACGCTGGTGAATTTCTGTGTGTTGGCGACAATGTCGGCTTCGAGGTCTCCAGTACGGACCAACTCGACTGCTGGATCAAATCGCAGACGGTACTTCCCCAGAGTCTCGTCCCAGATGGTGAATCCCGGCAGCACGGCGGCATCGGTGCGCAAGGCGATGCGCGCCAGACCGCTGGCCGTACAGGCGGGAATGCCGAAGAAATTCACGAAAACGCCCTGCGGCGGAGTCATATTCGTGTCCATCAGAATGCCCACGGTCTCGCCGGCCTTCATCGCCGCCAGCAGCCCGCGCACGAAATCATCCTTGCCCACGGTTTTATTGCCGTGCATGGTGCGGTAATGCTCGATCATGGCATTGAGGTAGGGATTGTCCATGGGCCGCATGACGATGTGCAGCCAGTGGCCGTGCAAGGAGTGGGCAAAGGCGGAGAGTTCCCAGCCGCCG
This sequence comes from Terriglobales bacterium, assembly GCA_037443605.1. Taxonomy (GTDB): domain Bacteria; phylum Acidobacteriota; class Terriglobia; order Terriglobales; family Acidobacteriaceae; genus Sulfotelmatobacter. The sequence goes on along the minus strand of JBBIOA010000043.1, from coordinate 13,120 downwards.
AAGTGCGCCGTCAGAAACAGGACGCCTTTGCCGCGGGCGTAGGCGCGTTCGTAGTTTTCCAGGCCGTCGTATACGACCACCTCATCGACGTTCTCCGGCGTGTAGCGCGGGAACTGGCACAACTCGGAGAGCTGGCGGCCGAGAGAAGTGAAGACGCCGCGTAGAATGCGCTTGCGTTCGGCCTGCGATTTCTCGGGCAGGGCCATCTCCAGGTTGCGCATGCCGACGCGCCGCAGGCGCCCGTGGACGAGGTAGAAAAACTGTCCCAGGCCGATTGCGAAGGCGCGCGAGATGGAACGCGGCAGAATTCCCAGGAGCTTGATGAAAGGCCAGGCAGCCGCGTATTCGAGTTTGCGCCGCATCCGGGGGGACGGGTCAGAGCAGAAGGTCAGAGGCGCAGGTGCCCTGACCCTGGTCGCTGAACCCTATTTCGCCGCTTCCTCGGCCCACTTGGAAAGTGTTGTCAAAAAAGCGTTGGCCGCGGGAGGAGGAGCGACAGCGCCGGTCAGCGAGGCCTTAGTAGTCACCATGTGTCCGTAGAAGTCGCGAGTGGAATCCTTGTCCTGCTTGACCACGGCCCCGTTCAGGCTGACGCCGGCGAATATGCCGCGGGCCCGGGAATACGTCAGCACCTCCGAGCGCATCTTCCAGTCGGTATTGCCTTCGGCGTGGCGCCCGACCGGGCCGGCCGCCACCGAGGCATCGGCGCCCAGCGCGAACTGGCTCTGCAGCAGATGCTGCATACCGCTCTTGTTCATGATGAGCATGACCAGGTCGACCGCCTGCCCCCCGATCTGGAATCCAAAGCTGCCGCCTTGAATGGTGAAGAACGCCGGGGAAGTCCAGCCTTTGGCGGCGCGGCAGCTGGCAATGCCGCGCCCGTACTTGGCGCCGAAAATGAATCCGCCTTTCAGCATGGAGGGCACCACGGCGACACACTCGGCGTTTCCGAGAATCTCTTGCGGGATGCCTTTGTCGGGCGCGCCCTGGATTTCATCGAGCACTTCCGCCGCGCTTTGCAAGCGATCGGAGGCCTTGGAATCCTTCTGCGGCTCCGTGGTGGCCTGCGCCGGTGCTGCCGGATCGCTGGCCGGAGCGGGGCTGGAGGACTGAGCCATCGAGGCTGCGACGCCAAAGCAGAAAAGAAGAGCCAACACGCCAAGCTTTTTCATGATGCCTCACCACAGAAAACAATTGGGAACCTGTAATGAGATTGTAAATGAATGTCGGAGGTTGGATTCAGTACTCAGCACCCAGTACCCGGTACTCAGATTGATAACGGGGGTGCTCAGCACTGGGAACTCGGGGCTGGCAAAAAAATGCGGGGCTGAAAGCAGTGACCCTAATCGCCACTCTCAACCCCGTCTCCCAGGTTCTGTGGTAGGTGAAGCGAGTATGCGCCGCAGGCGAAAAGGCGACAAGATTACGAAGGTAAGGGGCTAATTGAGTACGGCTGGAGCCGTGAGGTAGGAAGCAACGAGCTACGATTTCCGAGCTTGGAGCTGGTTGGCTCGAAGCTCAAAACTCGTAGCCCGCAGCTATTTCGTCTGCACGAGCGCGTGCGTAATCGCGTGCACGGACAGCGCAATGCGGTTCTGGACGCCGACTTTGCGCATGAGCTTGGCCACGTGCGCTTTCACGGTGCGTTCTTCAATGCCCAGCTGCGCGCCAATTTCTTTATTCGAACGGCCGGCCACCAGCATTTCCAGTACTTCTTTTTCGCGATCGGTGAAGGTCACGCGGCCGGAAGGGAAATTGCGTCCCGGAGTCGACCACACGCGCTCAATGTAGGTGGCGAGCACGCGCCGCGGAGCCCAGACGGATCCTTGGTTCACGATGCGAATGGCTTGCGCGAATTCCGACGGCGGAGCGGCTTCGTCCACGTAGCCCTTGGCGCCGGAAGCAATAGCTTTCAGAATGGTTTCCTCGTCCACGCCCGATCCGGTCACGATGATCCGCAGGTCGGGCCGTGTGGCCTTCAGGCTGGCCATCACGTCAAACAGGTTTTGCCCGGAACGGTTGCCGAGCAGGACGAGATCAATGCCTTGCAGCGTGCTGATTTCCGGCAGCGCCGCCGACACGAGTTCGAACTCCGGCTCAGTATCGAACAGCGCACGGAACCCTACGAAGCGTAGGGGATCGCTTTCCACCACCGCGATTTTGATAACAGGTTTTCTGGCAACGGCTGCTTTCATGTTTATCCCTATGGGGTCTGAACTAACTCTACTGAGGATAGATATAAATCCTCGCGCTGCAAAGAGTACGTGACCGAAGGGAAATTACGGGAGTAACATGAAATTTGTCCTTCTCATTTGCCTTTCTCAGCCGTTTTCCTACTCACGTGCATGCCAAAGGTGCAAGAAACGATCGGCCAGAAGCGGCGGTGGACGCCCGTTTGCTTCGCGCTGAACCGCGCGATGCGGAAGGCATTGCTCGGGTGCAGATTCACACCTGGCAGATTGCCTATCGCGGGCAAATCCCCGATACGCATCTCGATCAACTCAGCAGCGAGTTCGATTCTCGCGTCGAGGGCTGGCGGTCGCATATTTCTGAATCCGCCGCCGCCAAAACCGAGATTTGGGTTTCCGACGGCGGTTCGCAAGTCGTGGGCTTCGCCGCTCTTGGTCCCGCGCGCGACGCGGATGCGTTAACCGGAGAGATTTATGCGATCTACGTTCTTCCCGAACACTGGGATCAAGGCCGCGGGCGCGCGTTATTGAGCCACGCCTGCGATCGTCTGACATCTCTGGCATACCAGACCGCGATTCTCTGGGTGCTGGAATCCAACCAGCGCGCCCGCCGCTTCTATGAAATCGCCGGCTGGGCATTGGACGGCGGCACAAAAACGGAAACCCGTCCTGACGGCACCGAACTCCGGGAGGTAAGATACCGGGTAAGTCTCCATCAGGAAGAGGAAGCATGATCAGGAACTTCATCGGTCTCATTGCTCTTATTCTCACGCTCGCCGCGACGCCCTTTGCACGGCAAACTCCGGCGCCGCAAGCGGCCACGCAGCAAACCGACGTGATGCCGGCGGAGCAGAATGCGCCTGCCTACACGCCGAAATACAAGGACGACCCCGCGCGCTCCGATTCTGAATTTGCGGCGCTGGCCTACACGCGGGTCGTGGTCCGCGCAGAAAAACAATTTAACAAGCAATACGGACACTACGCTCTCACGCTATCCGAGCTTGTACATTCTGGATCGTTCACCAAGCGTATGGTGGATCCGCACCGCGGCGACTACACCGCCAGCTACAAGGGAAAGAAAGACAGTTACGTCCTGACCATGACTCCGTCGCATCTCGACGCCCAGCATCGGTCGTTCTATGCGGAGGATGACGGGAAGATCCACGCAGACGAGACGAAGGCTGCGGATGGGGATTCGCCGGTAGTGCGCTAGTTGCACACTACCTACTGCTGATCCTCGACCTCAGGAATCGCTACCAATTGCACGCTCTTGTGCTCTGCTTCTCCCACGCGCAGCGCGCTTCCCTGCCCTTCGCTGGCTTTGAGGAAATCGGGGTTGTAGTAGGCCTCGCCTTCCACGCTCTCCCAGGCAAACAGCGTGTAGTCGCCGGGACGCACGCCTTGCAGCACGAAGTGTCCGCTCTGGTCGCTGATGGTTTTCGAGTAGCGGTCGACGCGGCCGCGCAATCGGGCTTCGGGCGCGGCGACGACGACGGCATCCGGCACGGGCACGCCGTTGGCATCGACGACAATGCCCTGCACCACGCCTCCATTGGCGCTGGCGACAAGATCGAGCACGAGGGTTCCGCCGCTGACGCTGATGGCTGATTCCTCCGCGTCGCGTCCTCCGGCCGAGGCGCCCTTCAGATACAAATCGGGTCCGGCGTTCAGTTGCGCGTAGTAGTTTCCCGGAGGCACGTTGCGCCACTCGAAGCTGCCATCGGGCAGGACGTGCGCCAGATTGGAAAACGCCGCTTCCGCGCTGAAGCCGCCCATCCCTTCGTCATCTCCGTCCACCGAGTGCAGGACGAGAAACATCTGGCTGGGATCGATGCGTACGAAGCCGGACTTGCTTTCGATCCTCAGCCTGCCATGCACCCACGCGCCCGGCTGCGGCGCCAGCCGCAACCCGTCCACGCTGCTGCCCGCTACATGCAGCGCCTGTCGCGCCATCAGGGGCACGGCCGAATCTTCCACCGTGGCGGAAATGGTGTACGAACCCGGCGCCACGTCGCGGATCACAAAACTGCCGTCGCGATGCACTTCGGCGCCATTCATCGTGAGATTGAAATCGCGCGACTGCAGCATGATGACCGCCGACCCGCGCGCCGGCACGTTCACCACCGATCCACGGATGCTCAAGCTGGGGCTCGGGGTCAGCGAAAAGTCGATGGGAAAGTCATCTCCCGCATGCAACTGAATCGGGGCAGCCTGGGCGCGATCCGGCGTGCCGGGATAATAGGTGGTCGGATACGTCGTGGCCGACTTCTCTGGCGAGTGCGTGTCGATGCTGGAGGTGTCGATCAGGCTCCTGAAGTCCGGCGCCGGGCTCACCGACACGTAATACTTACCGGCCGGTAATCCGGCGAGCCGATATTCGCCCAGATCGTTAGTGCGCTCGGCACTTGCCTGCTCCATCCGATAGCGGCCAGAAGTAAACGTCTGCCGCAGTACAGCCACCTGCGCGTTGGGCAGGGGATCGCCGTCTTCGTCCACCACGCGGCCGCGCACCACCGCCGCAGCCTGCAAATGAATGGTGACATCTTTCAGTTCCTGGCCTGCCGTGAGACTCAGAATGCGTCCTTCGGTGCGAGGGCGGTGCTTCTCGAGTTCCAGATATCCGGTGCGCTCGACAAAGAGGTGATAACGACCGGGAAGGATTCCCGTGATTTCGAATCCGCCATCCGCGCCCGAAACTGTGGTGTAGTTCCCGCCGGCGGACTGGTTTTCGGCGATCAACTCCACCAGCGCCTTCCGCACCGGTTCGCTGCCCGGGTCTTTGGTGACCACGCCAGCGATGCGCGCACGGGCACTCCCCGTCGCGGACTGAGCCATAGCCCCGCCACCTGCAAGAATCAGAAGAAACAGGGAGATCGATAGTCGTTTCATACCGCGAGCGGGGAGGCGAAAACCTGGGCGAAGCAGGCCTTTGGGACTTGGCCGTAAGGGCATTCTAACCCGCCCGCACCAGCTGTCCAAGGAGACTTTCTGCCCCTGAGCAATGTCCCCACTCCGATGTCATCCCGAGGAGGGCGGCTCTTTGCCCGACGACGGATCTCCGCATTAGCGCCGCCAGCAGCTGGGGCGCGGCCAAAGTGCATAGGTCCTTCGCTTTGCTCAGGATGACAAAGCCCACCGAAGATCCTCTTGACAAACTCAGGAACTCTCCATACATTTAGATTCTTATCTAATTACACATCGATCTAATTCCATGCCAATCAAACTATGACCCCAACCCACAACAAGGCGTTCAAAGCCCTGGCTGATCCCACGAGGCGCGAGATCCTGAACCTGCTCCGTCGCGGCGAGATGACGGCCGGGGACCTGGCGGAGCGCTTCGACATGACCAAGCCCACCATGTCGCATCATTTCTCGGTTTTGAAAGACGCCGACCTGCTCACCAGCCGCCGCGAAGGGCAGACGATCTGGTACGGGCTGAATACGACGGTGGTGCAGGATCTGATGGCGTGGGCCATGGACCTGATCGGCAGCGATGGAGGAAAGGCCGGCGCTCAGGCCGCCCCGGAGAAAGAAGATGGCAATCAATCCAATGTCGAGTAGCGGGCGCTTCTACTACGGCGCCGCCGCAGTCATTCTAGCCACGGTTGTGGGAATCGCGGTGGCCTATCCGCGTCTGCCCGAAATGGTTCCCACCCACTGGAACGCACAGGGCCACGTGGATGGCTGGAGCTCAAAAGCGTCGCTGTTTCTGTTCGGGCCGGGCCTGATGACCGGGATCGTTCTGATGTTCGCGGTTCTGCCCTGGCTCTCGCCGAAGAAGTTTGAGGTCGACAGCTTCCGCGACACGTATCTCTACATCATGATCGCGGTGGTCGGGATGATGGCCTACATCCAGATTCTGATTTTGATGGCTGGTCTTGGCGTGGTGCTCGACATCAGCCGCGCCGTCGTTGGCGGCGTGTCGCTGCTGATCGCGCTGCTGGGCAACGTCATGGGAAAAGTGCGCCGCAATTTCTATGTCGGCATTCGCACGCCATGGACGATTGCCAGCGAACGCGTCTGGAACGCCACGCATCGGCTGGCGGCAAAGACCATGTTCGTGGGAGGAATCGCCGCGCTGCTCAATACCGTCTTCGGCGGCCCGTTCTGGATTTCGATTGCCCTGGTGATGCTCGGAGCGTTCATCCCCGCAGGGTATTCACTGTTCTATTACAAGAAGCTGGAGAAGCAAGGCGAACTAAGTGCATGAGTTTTTCTTAGCGACCTTCGCGGCAGTTCTTCGCGCCCTTTGCGATCAAGGCTTTACGCCCAACCAAAGAAAGTTGAGCAACCCCTGTAAGAAAGCGACCCCATCGGCGACTACCTAGATGTAAGCCGATAGCAAGTCGTAAGCGGAATGAAAGTCGTGAGCGCAATCGACGAAGTGAGTGAAATCGAAGCCATTCCGGTCGCGAGTTCCACCCAGGACGAGCTTTACCAGCAATGCGCCGGCGAGTACGGCGCGGCGCTGGAACGCCTGGCGCGAGCCTACGAAGCGGACGCCGATCTGCGGCGCGACCTGCTGCAGGAGATTCACGTCGCGCTGTGGCGAAGTTTCGCCGGGTTTGACGGACGCTGCTCCGTGCGCACCTGGGTGTATCGCGTGGCGCACAACGTGGCGGCTTCGCACGTGGTGCACCAGCGGCGGGCCAGGCCGCAAACGCTGGTCGGTTTGGAAGAACTGGAAAATCTTCCCGACGCGAGCAGCGCACAAGCGGCGGACCGCCGTCAGACGCTCGAACGGTTGCTCGGCCTGATTCAGCACCTGAAGCCGCTCGACCGGCAGGTGATTCTGGCGTACCTGGAAGGACTGGACGCAGCTTCGATTGGAGAAATCACAGGCCTTTCGCCCGGCCATGTCGCCACCAAGATTCACCGCATCAAGGCCGTGCTGGCGCTCTGGTTTCAGGCTGGGTCGAAGGAAGGAGGGATGCGCTCATGAATCCGATCGTCGATCGGCAAGCCCAACAAATCTGGCAATCCCAACCCCTGGAGGGAATGAAAATGTCTGCCGATGCCATCCGCCTTCGCGCCGGGAAATTCGAACGCAGAATCGACCGCAGGAATCTGCGTGAAAACATCGCCGGTGTGTTCGTGATTGCATTCTTCGCCCACTCCCTGATCACGACCCACGAGATCCTGTTCCGCGTCACCTGGGGACTCTTCATCGTGGGCATGATTTGGATCCTCGTCCACCTTCGCCTGAAAGGCACGCCGCGATCCATGCCCGGCGATATGGGCGCTTCGACTTGCCTGGAATTCTTCCGTTCCGAACTCGAGCGCCAGCGGGATCTGGTGAAGAATGTGTGGCCGTGGTATCTGGCGCCGCTGGTTCCCGGCTACCTCGCGCTGAACGCGGCCTTCATCTACCACTCTCCGCACCCGATCCGTTGGGGCACGTTGACTTTGATGGATGCCTTCTTCGTGGCCGTCTTTGCCGGTGTGTGGATGCTGAACCAGCGGGCGGCACGCTGCCTGCAACGCAGCGTGGACGAACTCACCGCCGCCCAGGATGCGAAGTAAGAACTTTGGTCGTACTCGCCCAAGGAGGGCGAATTCCATGAAACGTGTTTTCTTCCTACTCACTCTGCTGCTGGCCGCGCCGCTGGCGTTTGCTCAGGACATCGCCGGCGACTGGCAAGGAACCCTCAACGCCGGCGGCACCGAACTTCGCCTGGTGCTGCACGTCACCAAGGCCGCCGACGGCAGCCTCAAGTCCACGCTCGACAGCGTCGATCAAAACGCCAACGGAATTCCTGTCGCCTCCACCACGTTGAAAGGTTCCGACTTCAGCCTGGATGTGCAAGCGGTCCACGGGACGTACGAAGGCAAAGTCGCCGCCGACGGCAAAACTATCTCCGGCACGTGGTCGCAAGGCCAGGCTCTGCCGCTGGAATTCAAGCGTGCGTCTGCACCCGTCAAGACCGAGCACAAACCCGCCAAGCCTTCCGACATCGACGGCACGTGGATGGGATCGCTCGATACTGGAACGGTGAAGCTGCGAGTGGTCTTCCACATCACCAATACGGAAGACGGCCTGATGGCCACAATGGACAGCCCCGACCAGGGCATGAAAGGCCTGCCCGTCACGTCGGTGAAGCGCGACGCCGCGTCGCTGAAGATTGAGGCAAAAAACATTGGCGGCACGTTCGAGGGTAAGATTTCCGCCGACCTGCAGTCGATCGACGGCACGTGGTCGCAGGGCGGTGGCACGCTGCCGCTGGCGCTGAAGCGCACGAAGGATCAAGCGGAACTGGAAATCAAGCATCCGCAGGTTCCGGTGAAGCCGTATCCGTATCGAGACGAGGAAGTGAGCTACGAGAACAAAGTGCAGAACGTCACGCTGGCCGCGACGTTCACCGTTCCTGAAGGCAAGGGCCCGTTTCCCGGTGTGTTGCTTATCACCGGGTCGGGCCCGCAGGACCGCGACGAGAGCCTGCTGGGCCAAAAGCCCTTCCTGATTCTCTCGGACTACCTGACTCGGCACGGCATCGCGGTGCTGCGCGCCGACGATCGCGGCGTGGGCAAATCCACTGGCGTGTTTGCCAACGCGACGACCGCTGACTTCTCTACCGACGTGGAAGCCGGCGTCGCGTATCTGAAGACGCGGGCGGAGGTCGATCCGCACAAGATTGGATTGATCGGGCACAGCGAAGGCGGCGTGATCGCTCCCATGGTGGCGGCGCGCAACAAGGATGTGGCGTTCATCGTGATGATGGCGGGCACCGGCGTTCCGGGAGACGAGGTTCTTCCCGCCCAGAGCGAAGCGATTGAAGTGGCGACCGGAAAAACGGCTGCCGAAGCCGCCCAAGACGCAGTGAAAGAACGCGCGATGTTGAAGCTGGTCGAAACGGAAAAAGACCGGGCAGTGCTGGAAAAAGAGTTGCGAGAAAAAATGGCGGGCACAGTTCCCGAAGCTCAGATCGGCATGCAGATCAACCAGATCACTTCCCCGTGGTTCCGCTATTTCCTGACTTACGATCCGGCGACTGCACTGCGCAAGGTCACCTGCCCCGCGCTCGCGATCAACGGATCGCTCGATAAACAGGTGCTGCCGGATCAGAATCTGCCGGCCATTCGCAAAGCGCTCGCAGAATCCGGCAACAAGCATTTCGAAGTCGACGAACTCCCCGGCCTGAACCATCTCTTCCAGACGGCGAAGACCGGCTCGCCCGCGGAGTACGCGCAGATTGAAGAAACCATGTCGCCGGTGGCGCTGGAAAAGATGGCGGGGTGGATTCTGAAGCAGTAGCCGCGCTGCGCGCGGCGGACAGCCGAGGGCGGCTGTCCCCACATTCGACTTAGCTGTCTTTGCGATAGAGCAAATTCTTCATGGCCTCGCGACGCGCCGCGTTGGCGCCCCGGTCGCCCTTCAGGACGTCGGCAGCCTTGGACTTCGTATCCGCCTCTTCCTCGCTGCACGACGGACACCGGTTGGCAAAGCCGGGCTTGCCCGGCTTCAGTTCGAACTCCTCACCACAAATTGCACAAACTTTAATCGGAAATCCCATATTCCCATCACCACGAAAATTGTGGAGACGTGTACCGCACAAATCACTTCGCAGGTATCTCCACAAGAATGTAACTTCCTGGACAAGCCTGATCCACCGCTTCGGCGATTCGGCCAAGAGCAGGCTCGATCAAGCTCCAGCGATTCCTGCCCAACGCGACAATCGCTATCTTCCGGCCACTCAGGTTCTGCTGATAGGCCAGATTCTTATCGGTCGTGAGCAACACATCGAAACCAGACTCTTCGGCCACTCGAAGCAACTCACCGTTGAGCAAAGTGCTCCATCCTTGCTCATATGCAGTCTTCACGACATTCCCGGCGAGGCAGTTCCGTATCGCTACCGGTGTCCCTTGATCGAACAGATTCCGCATCAGTGAGGTGGAACGGAAACTTCCAAACTCTGCGCAGTAAAGTCCAAGACAGTCTTCACTTGTTCACGGGTCAGGCCCTCGAACATCCGCACAATTTCGTCAATCGTGAGCCCGTCTTCAAGATTTTCAAAAACGGCAACAACCGGGATGCGCGTGCCGCGAAACACCACCCACGCTCCGCTCACCTTCCCCGGAATGCTTTCCACCGCCTTGCAATTTGACCAGTCGAGAATCACGCCCACATCTCCCGACGCTAGCCTAATTCAGAAAATACTGCCGATACAACGTATCCCGCTGCGCCGGCCGGAACCCCGCGTCACGAATAATCCGCCGCAATTCCTCTTCGGTCGTGCAGTTCGTCACGCCGGCCGCTCGCACTACGTTTTCTTCCAGCATCACCGAGCCCACGTCGTTGCCGCCGAAGCGCAGGCCCATCTGGCAGACTTTCAATCCCTGGGTCACCCAGCTCGACTGCACATTCAGGAAGTTCGAGAGATAGAGCCGCGAAATCGCCAGCACTTTCAGATACTCTACCGCCGTCGCCTCATCCCAATGCCGTCCGCCCAGCGCCGTATTCTGCGGCTGAAAGCTCCACGGGATGAACGCCGTGAATCCGCCCGTCTCTTCCTGCAACTCATACAACTTCTGCAGGTGGTTGATGCGGTTCTGGTAATTCTCGCCCACGCCAAACATCATGGTGGCGGTGGTGCGCATGCCGATCTTATGCGCCGTGCGATGCACGTTGAGCCAGTCTTCGGTCAAGCATTTCAGGCGGGCGATTTTGTAGCGCACTTCGTCGTCGAGAATCTCGGCGCCGCCCCCAGGGATGGAATCGAGGCCGGCATCCTGCAGCCGCAGAATGGTGTCGCGAATCGAAAGCCCAGAGTACTCGGCAATCGCGATAATCTCTGACGCCGAATAGCAATGCAGATGCACCTGCGGAAAGCGCTGCTTGATGCCACGCAGCATCTGCTCGTGCCAGTCAATCTTCAAATCCGGATGCAGTCCGCCCTGCATCAGCACACCCGTGCCGCCGAGTTCGACCGTCTCGCGAATCTTCTCGTAGATGGTGTCGAAGTCGAGAATGTAGCCCTCCTTCGCGGCCGGCCCCTTCAGTGGCCGGTAAAACGCGCAGAAGGTGCAGTACTCGGTGCAGAAATTGGTGTAATTAATGTTGCGGTCAATGATGTAGCTGACCACGCCCTCGGGATGCAGCCGCCGCCGCAGCGCATCGGCCTCCATGCCAATGCCGATCAGGTCATCCGATTCAAACAATTCGAGCGCTTCCGCTTTAGTAAGAGACATAAGGATTCCCCACAGAACCCTTTATTCTAACGGAGCCAGCGACACCCCTCAAATGCACCCTACGGAATCAATTTGATCGCACGGTTTGATCTTAGGCTCTGCCAGACTCGATCTCGCAGCCGCGCCAAGGCTTGAGAATCCGGCCGGTGAAACAGTCGCTTGATCAAGTTCAGCCCGGCATCGTAGCTGACGGAAACTACCCATTGCGCAGGAGACTCTTGCGGCCCCTCCCCGGCATAAGACATGGCGATCCAGAACGGGTCCTTCCCATGCCAAGCCCAGAAACCCCAGCCGTAGTCCTCTTGAATAGGCTCTGAAAAGGTAAAGCCGTCAACTTCAAGAGGCAACAGCTCTCGTTTCAGCCAGGCCGCAAAATCCTCGCCAAAGCAACAGGGATTGATGAAGTGCGGTTTCACTTGCCGGTGCTCGAATAGGTCCGTTTCGATCTTCATGGCGTCGTCCATGTTGTTCTCTCTGAGGTTCGACTCTACGTGTTCATCCCGTTTGAACGCCGCCCGAGCAGTGATTACTCATAAGGCCCCCGCCCCACAAAACCAACTTGTAGGCCCGCGCATCCCATTCCATACTGCAAGAGTCGGGGCGAGTGTCTTCAGCAAGCAGCCTCGTGGCCCCGGAAATCGCGCCGTAGACAGAATTGCGGCATCCCAACTGTAGGAGAGGTCCCATGTTGCCCAAGACCCTGCGTAAACTGGCTCTGCCGCTCTCGTTCGCATGCCTCGCCGTGATCGCCACTCTCGCCCTGAGCAGCTGCAACTTCTTCAATTCGAAAAACAAGAAAGCCTGTACCGGCTCTTTCAACGTCATTGGAGACTGGACGCTTAACCTTGGCGGCACGACCGGTCCTGGGGTGATTGACACCTCTGGGGTGGCGCTGTTCTTCCAGGCGCAAAACGGGACCTCGCCCGCGGGCACTACTGTGCTTCTGCCCGCCATTACGGGCACCTGTGCTTTTTCCGGGACGGCCACAGTGTGGGCACCGCCTGCCGGTTTGGGACAGACAGGATCCAGTGCTGTGACCGGCAATGTGATTTCCGCCACCCAGATCAGTGGCACGATAGGTTCGAACAACACCCAGTTCAGCCTCGCACCGAATGCCGCTTTGACGGGTGCTCCAACGGCGCTCACAGCCACGATGGGGGCGCAGATTCAAGATGCACCGACAGCCGACATACTGACGGTGCAGCTTGCACCGGCCACGGGCGGAAATCCAGCCAGCATGACATTAACCGGAAAGGACAACTTTAACTGCACTGTCGATGGTACTTTCACCCAAGAGGGGAGCAGCTCTGCTGACCTCAACATCTTCTCTGTATCCATCACTTTCAGTGGCACCACCTGCCCGATCCCGGGCCCGCTTATTGGCTTTGGCTTTGAAAGTAGCACGGACTACTTTGGCTTCACGGGCACTACGCAACTGACTGGCACATACCTTTACGCGATGTCGTCCAGTTCGGCGGCGGTATTGGAAGTCTATCCGTTGCCCGCTGGGCGCTAGGCCACTAAGCAAAGGGCTCGCGGATCGTTCCAGAAAGACCCGCAAACTAAAGTCTCGCTGTTGTAGCTGCTTTTCTTGCTCTCAACCTCAGAACAATCAATACCTGCAACGACCGCAAAAGTTACAGACCTCGGGGCCCCAGAGGGTAACCAACTCAATTATTGGAGGATGAAAGGAGATTGCCCGGAACTCCGTTGAAAGTTAGCGACTCTCAAACCGTCATAGGTTA
>JBBIOA010000042.1:0-26278 GCA_037443605.1 Terriglobales bacterium | reverse complement strand
GAGCGAAACCGCAGAACACCAAGGAGTTAAAGAGAAGAAGAATGTAGGGACAGCCGCCCTCGGCTGTCCAGCCGCGCAGCGGCGAAAGGGGTTCAGCCCAAGGCGCCAAGCCGTGGGGAAGCTGGAAACTAAGAAGAAAGAAACCGAAAGGCGAACAAGAACTCCGTTCAACGCCAAAACTCGATCCCCTCGACGACGGATCATCGCCGTCTCTGTGCCTCTGTGTCTCTGTGGCAAATCCCCGCCCGTTCTTGCTCATGGCTCATCACTCATTGCTCATCGCTCACCGCTCATCGCTCCTCGCGCTTCATGCTATCCTCGCCTGAAGCGGTCCCATGCGGATTCTGACCCGCTACATTCTTCGCGAAGTCGCCGCGCATGCGCTCATCGGCGCGGCCATCTTCACGTTCGTCCTGTTTACCCGCGACCTGGGACGCATTCTCGAACTGGTGGTCCGCGCCAGCGCTCCGTTACCCAGCGTCGCCGAAATCTTCTTCTATACGTTGCCCCTCGCGCTCACCTACACGCTGCCCATGAGCGTCCTGGTGGGCATCCTGATCGGCCTGAGCCGCCTTGCCGCCGATTCGGAAATCACCGCCATGCGTGCCAGCGGCATGGGAGTCTGGAGCTTCCTGCGCGTCCTGTCGCTGTTTGTCGTGGGCGCGTGGCTGCTGGCTCTGGGCAACGGTCTATACGTCGCGCCGCGCTCCCTGGCCGCGCTCGGACATCTTGAGGACCACCTGAAGGGCTCGCAGGTTTCCTTTGAAGTGCAGCCGCGCGTGTTCTATGAAGGCTTCCCCAAGTACGTTCTCTACGTGCAGGACGTGAAAAGCGCGCAAGGCGCGGCCCTCTGGAAGGGCATCTTTCTTGCCGACCTGAGCAACGCGGCGGCGCCCAAGATCACGCTGGCCCGTGCCGGCGTCGTCGTGAGCGAGGGCCAGGATCGCCTCCACCTGCACCTGATCGATGGCTCGGCTCACGAAACCGATCCCAAAGACGCCAAACGCTACCAGATTTCCACCTTCCAGCAGACCGATATTCCCATCGACCTGCCCTCCACCGAAGCCAAGCCCGATGAGTCGCTTCCCGCCACCCAGGTGAGCACCGCCGACCTGCCGGCCAAAGCTGCCCACAGCGACCTTATGGCGGCGCGCTTCTATCTGATCGAGTACCACCGCCGCTTTGCCCTGCCCACTGCCTGTCTGGTGCTTGCGCTGGTGGGAATTCCGCTGGGGCTCTCTTCGAAAAAGAGCGGCAAGTCGGGCGGATTCGTGCTCACCATCGTGCTCGTGTTCGTGTATTACACGCTTTCGGTGATCGGCGTTTCGCTCGCGCGCCAGGGCCGGGTGCCCCCGTGGGCCGGAGCGTGGCTGGCGGACCTGGTTTTTCTCGCGCTGGGCATCTTTCTTTTGTCCCGCGCGGAGAAACGGCCATTCGAATTCAGCGCCTTGCGTATTTTTTCCAAGAAGGCGAAGAACGGTCTGCCCGCGCCCGCCTTGGGCCGCTCGCGCCGCAACAACGCCTTCGAGCGCGCCTCCACGCGGAAGCGCGTCTTCAGCGCCAGCTTTCCTACCCTGCTCGATGACTACATCCTCCGCGACTTCTTCCTCTATCTTGGCCTGATTCTTTCGACCTTCCTCGTGCTGGTGATCGTTTTCACCCTGTTCGAACTGCTGGGCGACATCCTGCATAACCAGATTCCTCCGCTGGTGGTCGCCGCATACGTGCTGAACGTTGCGCCCTATCTGCTCTATAACGTTGCGCCGCTGGTGATGTTGCTGGCCGTGCTGGTCACCTTCGGCCTGATGCAGCGCTCCAACGAAATCACGGCCATCAAAGCGACCGGCACCAGCATCTATCGCATCGTCGCGCCGGTCATCGCCGCCGCCGCCGTGCTGGCCGCCGCCCTGTTCTTTGCCGACCAGTTCTACCTGCCACGCACCAACCAGCGCCAGGAGGCCCTGCACAACCAGATCAAGGGCCGGCCTCCGCAAACCTACCTGCGCCCCGATCGCAGGTGGATCTTCGGCCAGAACAACGACATCTACTACTACCAGTTCTTCGACACCGACCGCGACCAGTTCGGCAACGTAACCGTCTTCCGCCTGGATCCCGCCACGTTCACCGTCACCCGCCGTATTCATGCCGACCGCGCCCACTGGGAGGAGTCCCTAAACCGCTGGGTCTATGAGCAGGGCTGGGAGCGCGCCCTGCAGGGCTCTGCCATCGCCAACGAAGGCTACCGCACATTTGACGTCGCTACATTCCCCGAACTGCCCGAGCAGCCGTCCTATTTCAAGAAGGAAGTGAAGCAGTACACCGAGATGAACTACGAGGAACTGCGCCGCTATATCCGCGACCTGCAGCAGAGCGGATTCGACGTAGTGCGCCTGCGTGTGCAGCTGAACAAAAAACTGTCGTACCCGCTGGTCACGTTCATCATGGCCATCGTCGGAGTCCCCTTTGCGCTCTGGGGCGGCAACAAGGGCGCCATCACCGGCATCGCGATGGCCGTGGGAATGGCGGTGATCTATCTGGTGGTGTCGCCGCTGTTTGAAGCGATGGGAAATGCCAGCCTGCTCCCACCCGCCCTGGCTGCATGGGCACCCGACCTGATCTTCATGCTGCTGGGCGGATATCTGATTCTGAAGGTCCCGACATAAGACTTTACTCCTGTCATCCTGAGCGGCGTTCTTTGCCGCGAAGGACCTATGAAGTTTGCTGGGAGTTAGGGATGCCGCCGGGAATGCAGAGGTCCTTCGGCCCGCACAGAACACGGGCCTCAGGATGACAAACGATAAACCTACTTCACCGCCACGCCGTAGGGGTAGTTGTCCGTGTCGATGGCGGTCTCCGGCGTCAGCGATCCGGTCGAGGGCGTGATGGCATACTCGGACACCGTGGCCGCCTGGAAGTTCGCCACAAACAGATAGCTGTCATCGGAGCGAATCGCCATCGAGGTTGGCCCAAGTCCAGTGGCCACGGTCGCCGGGTTGCCCACCGTCAACTTGCCGGAGACCGGGCTGATTTTGAAGGTGGAAACGGTATTGGCGCCGGTTTCGAGCACGTACAGCGTATTGCCGTAGGGATCGCTCAACATCGGGCCGGGATAGGTTGCGCTGCCCGCCAGCGCCTGCGGCGAACCCGACACGGGAAGCAGCGATCCGTCGGTGTTCGTGCACGTCGTGGGCGAGGTCGAGCCGCCATTGCAGATCGTATATTCGCTGACGTTGTTGGAAATCTCGTTCGCCACGTACACGAAGCGATTACAGCCATCCACGGCAACTCCATTCGGCTGAGCCCCCGCCGCGTAGAATTGCACCCCGGTAAAATTCCCCGGGTTTTTCAGGGCGCCGCTCGTCATGTCCACGCCGAACTCCCACACCACGTTGTTCTGCTTGTCGGCCGCGTAGAGAAACTGCGTCGTCGGATTCGTGACCCCGGTGGTGGTCGCGCAAACCGCATTGATTTGCGGGAATAAGGACGGAGTGGCCGCCACGGCAACGATGTTCGGCACCCCAAAGCCCAGGCCGTTGTTGAAGTTGAAAGTGGGAGTCAGGGCCGTGATAGCGCCATTGTTGATCGCGTAGGCGTCCACCAAGAGAGGCTGGTTGGTCGCCGTGAGTTGCGTCCCCTCCGCCACAAACAGATACTTTCCCGACGCGTCCATGGTCAGACCGACGGGGTTCGGATCCACCGTGATCGAACTCATGGCACCGATGGTGCCGTCGGAATTCAGCTTGAAGGATGCGATGCCCGTGGTGTTTGCTTTCGGGCAATTCAAGGTCGCCTGAATGATGGCATAAGCGTACTGTCCGGCCGGGTCGACCACCATGAACGTCGGCTGGCCGGGAATCAGGCAAGTCTGTCCCGACGTATCATTGGGCGAATTGCTGACCGCAAACGTGTGGCCGCTGCCCAGATCGATCGAAAAGGTTTCCAGTACGTTCGACCCCTGACTCCCCACCACGATTAATCCATCGGATGCAGCCCGGTAAGTCGTGGTGCAGGCCACCAACAGCCCAATTCCCACCAAAGTCAGCAGCCCGAGCAGCCACAAGTATCGTTTCGACATTCTCTGCTTGATCTCCATCTATCCGAGGTTGAACGCACCGCACGCCACGACGCCCCAGCGGCGGGGTGCGTTGCTGCTAAATCTGTGGAAAAACCCAATCCATTGGTTTATCAGGAAAGCGCGGGAAGAGCAAACCGCCGCCAAGCTAGATTGGAACCGTTCGGGGGTCTGGGAGTTGCCTGCGAACGGGCTGAAACGAATTCTCGGAGAGACGTAGCTGGCTACGTCTCTGCCGGTAGCGATCCCACGGTAGCGTTCAAACTTTGCCGGCCGCGCCCCGCTGCTGGCGACATCTCTACGCCGGCAGCCCTGACCCCACCACTTCCGGTTGCGGGGACTCGATCACTCCGCTGGCAATCATCGGCAAGCGGATCTCCACCCTCAGTCCGCCTTCGGGACGATTAAATGCCACGACGCGTCCGCCGTGGAATCGCACGGCACGCTCGGTGATTGCCAAGCCCAGGCCCACGCCGCCAGTTGAACGTCCGCGGGCATCGTCGAGGCGGTAGAACGGCTGGAAGAGCCTCTGCAGCGCCTCTTCCGGCACACCCGGTCCCGCGTCGCTGACGTTCAGCACGGCTTCGGGCCCACGCGGCGTGCTCTCGCTCGTCAAATCGACGCGTACTGAGGTTTGCTCGCGGGTGTAGCGGATGGCATTGCGGACCACGTTTTCCACCGCGCTGTGCAGCAACGACGCGTTGCCGCGCACTCCCCAGTCCCCCTCGGGAATTTTGACTTCCACGTGGCAGCGCCGCGCCTGCGCTTCGAACTCGGCGTCCTCAGCCACGCTCTCGACCAGTTCGTTGAGCGGCACCGGCGTCTGCGGAACCTTCTGCTCGCCATCTTCCAGGCGCGCCAGCGTGAGAATCCTGCCAATCAGTTCATTCAGCCGGCTGGCCTCCATCTCGATGCGGTCGAGCATGTCCGCGCTCTCCACGCCCGCCCGCTGCCGGGCCAGGCCCAGCGCCACATTCAAACGCGCCAGGGGAGACCGTAATTCATGAGAGACATCGTTCAACAACCGCGATTGCGCCTTCAACAGAATCTCCAGGCGCTCGGCCATGGCATCGAAGTCGCGCATCAGGCCGGCAAGTTCATCCCGGCGCGCACTCATGGGAGCACCGGCGCGCGCGGTCAAATTCCCCGCCGCAAGCTCCCGCGTGGCCGCCCGCAGCCGCACGATGGGCTTGGTCAGGTACCAGGCCAACAGATAGCAAACCAGGCCCGAAGAAATGATGGCGATGACCAGTCCCGGCAGCGGCAGCCCGCGCGGACCAAGGAACACGCGCGGCCCCGGGGGCAGTCCCATGATCAGCGTGTAGGTATGCAGTCCGTCGGAGGAAGCGCGCGATTCGCGATGCACCTGGGGCGCGGGAATGATGAATCCGTCATGCGGGGCGGGCGAACCGTTGTGCAGCACTCGCATCGCCCAGTCGGGAGCGCCGCGGCGCGAAACCTCCTCGCCCTGTTCGTTGAACAGGAACCCGCGCACGTGCTGCGTATCCTGCAGATTGTCGAGGTACTGGCGCACCTTCGGCGGCCCGCCGTTCTCGTAAGCGTCGACCGATTCATTCAGCGCGGTGTTGGCCACACCTTCCCAGGACGAACCGCGCGGGCGGAAGGCCAGCGTGACCACGATGGCCAGCACCACGAACAGCGCCTGTGCCAGCCAGAAGGAAAGGAAAATTCGGAGAAACAAGCTTTTCATAGAGTCGTTTTCGTGACCGCGGGCGCCATGCTGCCGGCCACGCCGCGGAGAAACCGCGATCTTACTCGGCGGACCATCTTACCCTTTCACCTTCTCCCGCGGGCGGGCAAAAATATAGCCTACGCCGCGCACCGTCTTGATGTGCTCGTCGCTGTCGGTGTCCCCCAGTTTCTTGCGCACCTTGCTGACATGCATGTCGATGCTGCGGTCGAAGGGCGAAAACTTACGGCTGAGCACGGCATTCACCAGGCGCTCGCGCGGCACCACGCGTCCGGCTTCGCGCAGCAGCACTTCCAGCAGATTGAACTCGACCGATGTCAGGTCCACGGGCTTGCCGTCCATGCGGACGGTGCGGGTGGCCGGATCGAGCTCCACTTCGCCGACGCGCACAATATCGGGCGCGAGGGCGGCGCTTTCGCCGCGCGTGCGCCGCAACACGGCGCGAATGCGCGCCACCAGTTCGCGCGGGTTGAAGGGCTTGGGCAAGTAGTCGTCGGCGCCAATCTCCAGGCCAACAATGCGGTCCACATCCTCGCCGCGCGCGGTGAGCAACAACACCGGCAGGCGGGAAGTGGCGCGGATGCGGCGCAGCACTTCAAATCCGTTGATGCCGGGCAGCATCACGTCGAGCACGGCCAGCAGGTATTCGCCGGCCGTCGCCTTGTTCAGGCCGGTCTCGCCGTCGTGCACGCTCTCCACCGTGAAGCCTTCGGCTCGCAGATACTCCGCCACCAGTTGGCAGAGTTCCACGTCGTCGTCAATCACCAGAATTCGTTCCATCCTGGTTATTTTCGCTCAGATTTCGCCGCTTTCGCAGTAAAGAATTGTCACTTGTCCGGGAAAAAGCCAACGGGACGTGACAAAACTTTACTCGGGTTGACCGACTCTTTACCGCCATCCAGCCACCGCTCGTGTTTCTATGATTGGAACAACATTCGTTCGGCCTCGGGTATGCCAAGGTTCGAACACAAACTTCTAGGAGCAACGTATGAAACTGTTTCGCGTACGCCTGTTGATTGCGGCTTTGGCCGTCTTGATGGGGACGGCGATTTCCCACGCGCAAACGTCCGAGGCCGCTCCGCCGCCTCCGCCGATGTATGGACACGGCCACGAATTCGGCATGGGGGAGCACCTGGGCTTCATGACTCGTGAACTCAACCTGACGGATGACCAGAAGGCGCAGATGAAGGCTATCCTGCAAAAAGAGCATCCCACGGTGAAGCCGCTGATGCAGCAGCAGCACCAAATCGAACTGCAACTGCGGCAGTATGTAGAAGGCACCTTCGACGCCGCCAAGGTGCGCACGCTCGCCCAGCAGAAAGCCCAGCTCGACGTGGAAATCACGGTCAACCACACCCGCATTTACAACCAGCTGTACCAGCTTCTGACCGACGACCAGAAAACCAAGCTCAAGGACATGGAAGCGCAGCACGAAGCCCGCATGCAGAAGCACATGCAGCAAGCACCCACCGAACCGCCCGCGGAATAGTTTCCCCCATGCGTCGCCGGGGCCGAATTCGTCTCCGCCGAAAACGGTCTCCGGCGCGTGGGATTTCTGAAGTGAGGATCTTGTCGTGATTGTTGAAACCTTGCTGTCGAATGCCGGATGGCTTTTCTTTACCGCATGGAGCCTGATCGTTGCAGTGGTAAACGCGGCGGCGTTTGGCCGAGACCTATTTCCTTCCAGAAGAATTTCTGCTCCGCCAGAAGAGCTTCGCAAGTAAAGACTCTGGCCACTTTCGCTCCCTGCGATTCCTGGTATCGGACTTCACGGTAGTGAGCCGCGCGCCTGAAGGAAGCGTCCGCCGCACGGCAGCATTACGAAGCCACCGCCACGATCGGATTGCACCCGAGCCGAATTATTTCTGACCAAAACAAATTGTGAAAAGCTCCATCCATCCGGCGTCACAACTCCGTACTGGGTCTGAACGCGGAATGAAATCGCAAATATCGCGGCTTGAGTGCTCGAAATCGCGATCGCGACATCCGCACTAACCTATTCGGAGGAAATCCCCATGTTTGGTAAGAAATTCACGGCGAAGACTGCTTTTTTTCGCCTAAGCCTGCTGCTGGTTCTCTCACTCACGGCGACCTTGTCGTTCTCGCAGACCACGCTGCCCTCTTTGTGGCCCAACCAGACTCTCGGCTACGGCAACGACAACCTCACCAAGTTCACCTATGTACAGAATTTCGATTGCGTCGACCAACCCAACGACGATCTCAACTTCAATGGCATTCCGTCCAAATCCGATCCCGCGGAACTGCAGATTCCCATTTGCCAGGTCGGCATCAACCCCACGATTGATCCATCGGGAATCATTGGCGCCAACGATCCCACCGAGCCGCTGTACGTGCTGGTCCCCATGTTCTCCGTCGACAACGACCGGAATCCGGCCGACGCGATTTCCTGCAAAGGCGTAGTCAGCGGTACCAATTGCGGCACGGCGCTGGGCAGCACGTTGATCAAATTGTTTGGCGCGCTTCCCGAAGCTTTCAAGGCGAAGCCGATGGTCTACACGCAGTGCCCCGACCCGGGCAAAGCGCCGGGAACCTGCACCATGCACGCCTCGCGTCTGGACCTGGGCCCGGCACTGGTCGCCCTGAAACTGTTGCCTCCGCCGGTCAGCAACGTGTTTGTGCCGACACCCAACCACAGCCACATCGTGCTGGCGCAGGACGTGAACATCAAGGCCATCTGGTGGCAGGTGATTCCGGTGCTGGTGCTGCACGAGTCGGATTGGCCGAATGCAGAAGGCACGACCGGCATTACTTCGGTTGCGAAGATGCTGGCGGCCGAGAAGAATGGCGATGCGATCCAGGCGCCGTCGAACTTCTATCTGTTCTTCGGATCGCAGGAAGCCCACGCCCACATGCACTAAAATCCAAACCGTAGCGCCGCCGTCCCCGGCGGCGCTACCAATTCTCTGCGCCCCTGCCTGCTAGAATTTCATCTAGATCTCCTGCATGTTTCCCAAAAGCCTGCGACCACTGCTGCCGTACGTGAAACGCTACCGCTGGGGGTACGTTTGGGGCTCGGCCTACGTGTTTCTGACCAACGGCATCTGGATTCTGTTTCCGCGCGTGCTGGGCAGGGCCGCCGACGATCTGCATGGCGGCGTGACCCGCCAGAAATTGCTGCTCTACGCCGGGATCCTGCTGGCGATCGCCACCACCAAGGGGATCTTCCAGTTCCTGACGCGCTGGGTGGTGATCGGCGTTTCCCGCGACATTGAATTCGACCTGCGCAACGACCTATTCGCGCGCCTGGAAAGCCTGTCGTACTCCTATTACCAGCGCAACCGCACGGGCGACATCATGGCGCGCGCCACCAACGATCTGAACGCGGTGCGCATGCTGCTGGGCCCGGCGATCATGTATTCGGCCAACACCATCGTCTACACGGCGGGTGCGCTGGCCTTCATGATTTCGATCAGCCCGTGGCTCACGCTGTTCACGTTCCTGCCGCTGCCGGCGGTGAGCATCGTCATCCAGACCTTTGGCCGCCGCATTCACGAGCGCTTCGAGCGCATCCAGGCCATGTTCTCCGACATTTCCGCGCGGGCGCAGGAGAATTTTTCCGGCGCGCGCCTGATTCGCGCCTATGTGCAGGAAGAAGCGGAGGTCAAGGCCTTCGAGCGCGAGAATCAGGAATACATCCGCCGCAGCCTGAAGCTGGTGCGGCTGATGGGCATGCTGTGGCCGACGCTGGAGTTGATGCTGGGCTGCGCGGTCGTGCTGGTGTTGTGGCTTGGCGGGCGCGAAGTGATTCACGGGCTGGCCAGCGTGCCGCTGGTGTTTCACCCGCCAGCCGGCGGAATCGATGTGCCCGCGATGACGACGACGCTCTCGCTTTCTGGTTCAATGAGCGTCGGCGACTTTGTTTCCTTCACCACCTACATGGTGCAACTGACGTGGCCGATCATCGCGCTGGGCTGGGTGATCAACATTTTCCAGCGCGGGACGGCGTCGCTGGCGCGCATCAACGAGATCATGCAGGAGCAGCCGGAAATACAGGATGCGGCGAACGCCGAGACTCGCGCGGTAGCGGGCGAGATCGAATTCCGCGGACTGAACTTCAGCTACGAAGGCAAGCAGGTTCTGCACGAGGTGAACCTGCGCGTGCCTGCCGGAAGCAGCCTGGCCATTGTCGGACCGACGGGGTCGGGCAAGACCACTCTGGTCAGCCTGATCCCCCGCATTTACGATGCGGACCCGGGAGCGGTACTGATTGACGGCAGACCGATTCGCGATTATTCGCTGGCTTCTCTGCGCCAGCACATCGGATTCGTGCCGCAGGAAACGTTCCTGTTCAGCGACAAGATTTGGGGCAACATTGCCCTGGGCGTGGAATCAGCCACCGACGCCGACATCCACAACGCGGCCGAGGCAGCGAACATCGCCGTGGACATCGAAAACTTTCCCGAAAGTTACGACACCGTGGTGGGCGAGCGCGGCATCACGCTTTCCGGCGGACAGAAGCAGCGCACCGCCATTGCCCGCGCGCTGATCCGCAATCCGCGAATCCTGATTCTCGACGACGCGCTGTCGAGCGTCGATACGCACACCGAAGACAAAATTCTGAACCACCTGCGCGACGTCATGCAGGGCCGCACCACTATCTTCATTTCGCACCGCGTCTCGACCGTCCGCAATGCCGACCGCATCGCCGTGCTGCACAGCGGACGCATCGTGGAACTCGGCACCCACGACGAACTCCTCGCCCGGAACGGCTACTACAGCGACCTGTATAACAAGCAACTGCTGGAAGAAGAACTGGCGGAAGTGTAAGCGACGCGCGGAAGTCGAAGCGAATTTGGGCAGATGCGCGTAATCGCGATTTATCATCGGCTGAGCTACAGTTGGCCCTCGATCAGGAAGTCTCCGATTCGGAAATTGCCAAATCCTCCTTTGACATTTTTCTGACATCCGGCGGCGCCTCGGCATGTACACTGGCGGCATTTGGGGAACTGCTCGCGTTCGTGGGGATCGCATTGCAGATGCAGCGCGTCGACTCGTGGGAAATTCTGGATTGTGCAGACTGCCCGGCCGAGGAGGTCAAAACCTCGCTGCGCGATCTGTCGCGCATGAACCGCTGGTTCGGAGGCGTGGCGACCTCGCGCCGCCTGATCGAGCGTGTCGCGCAAGTCACCGGTAAAAAACGTTTCTCCATGCTCGAAGTGGCGGCGGGATTCGGCGAGGTGCCGCGGGTCGCCGGACGGCAACTGGCGGAACAGGGCATCACGCTGGAGGTCACGCTGCTCGATCGCCTGCCGTCGCATCTTCCGCCGGGGAATCATTCCGTTGTGGCCGATGCGCGGGCCCTCCCCTTCCCGGACGCCTCCTTCGATCTGGTGCACTCCAGCCTGTTTGCGCACCATCTGAGTCCTGCCGAACTGAAAGCTTTTGCCCGCGAAGCGCTGCGCGTGAGCCGCTGCGCAATATTGATCAACGACCTGGTGCGGCATCCACTGCACTTGGCGCTGGTGTATGCCGGCTGGCCGCTGATGCGGAGTCGGGTCTCGCGCGTGGATGGAGTGGCCTCGGTGCGCAGAGCCTACGAAGCCGACGAGATGCGGAAGATTCTGTCGAATGGCTCGGCGCGCAGGATCGAAGTGTGGCGGCACTACTTGTTCCGCATGGGAGTGATCGTCTGGAAGCCGACGGGAGAATTGAGCCTAGAAGACGCCGCCTAGACGGACAGGTGCGTCGGGTGGAACGTGGCGATCGCGCAAAGACCTACGTTGGCATGCTGACGGCGAGGTTAGGCTCGGCAAAATCCACTGTGACAATAATCACTGACAACCTCCCGGCAGACGCCTGTAATACGCGCAGGAGGAAACCAAAACTGAATACCTCTCGAAATGGGCCCGGCCCCGTTTAGGTGCGAGCGTCGCACCGTCTAGCCGCCGCTCGGCGGCGAGGGGTCGGGCCTCTAGGATCAGCCGACTCCGTCGATCCAATGCACGATTCCGAACTCCTCGTGTGACTTGGTTGCAGTACCTTCTCAGCCTGCCCTTGAATTTCAGCAAGTCGGAAAAATGGCGGGTCGAAAGGCTGCACTCAAAGACTTCTCTGCGGGACTGGTTTTCGCGTTTGCCATTCGGGACTGTGAAACATGTGGGGATCGACTTCGATCAGGCGCGGCAACATTTCAAAGACAGTAACAGCGCTCCACAGTGTGCCCTGCCGTGTACGAAATCCACGGCGGTTGATCTCGTCCGCGATGCGGGCATAAGAACCCTCCTGAAGCATCAGTTCCATCAGGTTGAACAGAATTTCTTTTTCTGACGGATTTTCCTCTAACGCACGGGTATCGGCAGAGATCTGCAATCCGAACGGCACGTCGGCTGGCAGGCGGTCGTCCGCGGTTTCAACTTCCCGCTCCCATTCCAGAGCGATCAGTTTCCAGCCTTGTTCGATCCGCTGCTTGAGTTCAGCCTCTCCTACCGGTTGGGAAACTTCCTGCCGGACGCGCTGGGTTTTCTTCATGGGCGGACACCTTCCTCCGAGTATGTCGAGGGGAAGGAGCATGCGAAGTACCGAGAAATGTGCGATGGGGAATGAAGCGAAATGCTGTGGCTGCAATCTCTTATCCGGCGAAGGGCGAGCGGGCACCGTCCGGAGTTGGACTGCAGTGTCCGGAATCAGACAGGCGCTTGGCGACTAGGCATCGAAGGCTTCACTTCTTCAGCCAACCCTGGAGTTCCAGCCACTCGGCGAAGCGATCGATCCAGGTGTCGGTCGGGAGATTGTGCTTGCGCATGCCGAAGCCGTGGCCGCCCTTGGCATAGAGATGCAGTTCGGCCGATTTTTGCGCGGCGGTCCACTTTTGGTAGAGGGCAACGCTGGTTGGCATGAGTCCCAGTTGATCGTCGGTAGCTGCGGCAATGAACATGGGCGGCGCATCGGCCGGAACGGTTTCGTTCGCCACATCCCCGCCCGCATAGATCGAGGCAACGAACGCGGGCCTGCCTCCGGGAGTGTAATGGAAGGCAACCCCGATCACGATCCTGCCCCCGGCGGAGAATCCGATGATGCCGACGCGGTCGGGCGACACTCCCCATTCCGCGGCGTGCTGGCGCACATAAGTGACGGCTGCCTGGCCGTCGGCCACCGCCAGCGGAACGACTTTCCCGACCGTCTCGCGAAATTTCTCCCGGTCTTTAAACAGCTCGGTAAATTCCTGGGTGGCGTCCTCGCCGGTGTGGGCCAGGCGGTACTTCAACACAAAGGCCGTCACGCCTCTAGCGGCCAGGTACTGGGCGACCTCGGTGCCTTCGCTGGCGATGGAGAGCGCCATAAATCCGCCACCCGGGCAAATCACGATCGCGGTGCCGTTTTTCGTTTCGGCGGAGGGCTTGAACACGGTCAGGGTGGGCTTGGTCACGTTGGCGACGACTTCCGTGTTCCAGGCTTTCGAGAAGTACGCCTTCTCCGGATAGTTCTCCGCGGTCGAACCCGGCGGCGTACCGGGATACAGAGGAATAACATCCTGTGCGGCGGCGAGGGTGGCCGCGAGCGCGACGAAGCAGAGCATTCGAACGAGGAATGTCTTCATGGGCGGGTAGTGTAGCAGAGAGCGGCGGCGGTGGAGGCATTGAGGGCGGCGTTTAGTGGCGGCGGACGAGTGTTGTCGCGACGTTATCGCTCTAGACAACGAGGTCGTCCGAGCCCCTTGCTTTCGTTTCTGCTGGCCCTGAGCAGGATTCCTTAGGGCAGACGCTCTTTGAGGAGATCGTCCTTCCCGGCCTCAGGGATGTCCTTTTTCGGGCATCCTTCCCGACCCTGCTTCACTCGGAAGAACACATCGTAGGTGTAGCGCCCGTCCTGCGACTGGCCATCCAGCGGATTCGGATTGAGCACTCCGCGAAAGCGAAACGCATTGCCGTATTGATCCACGATTGGCTCTTTTTGATACTTCAGGCCGATGGAGTAGACTCCCATGCTCGGTAGGGAATGCAACTCTTCGGGCTGTGAAACGCCATCGTGGTTAGCATCAATCCAGATCACAAGCTTCGAGTAGATGGCATCACGAGAATCGATGATACCGTCTCCATTTCCGCCGTTTTCTGGTTTATCGAACTCGGCCAGTGCAAGGTAGCCGTTGGGATCGCCTGACTTTGGCTGCGGCGTCAGGTTACCAAACAGCTCGGCGCCATCGTCGATTCTGCCGTTGTGATTGCGGTCGAGAGCAAGGAATCCGTTACCAGAATCTTCCGCTGTCCAAGAGATTTGAAAGGGCCTGTTGTCACCGAAAAAGTCGAAGAGCACGCCGGCTTCTGCCGAAGTGAGGTGGAAACCGTGTCCCGTTGTGTCAACGATAATCGGTGTGATCGAAACGCAGGAACACTGGCACGAGTCACATTGCTGGCCGCTTCCGTCAAAGGAGCACTGAGTAGGATTGTTACAGCAACCGCCACTGCCACAGCCGCCGCCACCACCGCCACCGGTAGTGCACGCTTGGGCTGCACACTGTTGGAAATCCTGGACCATGACACCTTTAACACAGGTGAGGAATCCTTTAATTGGGACGATGGTCTGCGGGTAGGCTTGATTGTAAAAGCGGTTGTAATCGCCGGGGCCAGTCCCGTCCGTCTCCTTATTTACGAAGACCACCGGGCAGTCGAGTAGGTCACCTTCGGTGTCCAAGCATTGTCCACTGCTAGTAACGTTGGAGGGGATGCTAGCATAGTCTACCCCGGTTTGAGTGTTCGTACATGTATCAACAAAATATTTGGTCTGGTTATAGCTCCAAATGTGTGCCTGATTATAGGCACCACATGGCATATAGCCGGTGACCATCCCCGCACTCATAGTGCCTTTACTACAGTTTTGTCCTTGAGCGAGGATGGTGCTGAGAGCAAAGCATAGGCCCAGTAGGAGGGCAGAGACTCGTGTCTTCATGGCTGCCTCCGGATCTGGGCATACTCTCGTTCCGCTTGATATTGTTTTTCCGCGTATTCCAACTGGTCGCTCAAATAGTCTCGCTCACTGCGTCCGGCGCGAATTGCTTCTTTGGTTTCGTGCTCCAATTTCTTGGCGTCATCTTCCATATATCCCGGGCTTACGCCAGACGAGGAGGGGTGTGCAAACGGTGATAACTTCTCCCTCTTCACTAAAGCCTCAACTGAGGCCTGGTCGGTGGGAATCCGCTGGCGGATGATGCTGGCGGCTTTGGCGCCGGGATGGTCATTGGCTGATTCTGCCAACGCAGCTTTTATGGCTTCGACCCGGATGCCCTCCATGATAACCATGGACTTTCTGTGATCCTCGATTCGACCGAGTGCCTCCGAGTCGCTCCACTCGCATGTCAGGTCGGCATAGACCACGGCGGTGACTTTTGCGGTAGCCTCTACGTTAGGGAACTTCACGTTTACTTCTATTTCTTCGACCGCACCGGGATGTAGCGCTGCGCCGAGAGAGGAAGGACCAAAGTCCTTCATTGTCTCGGACCACTGACTCTGGCCATTTTGGAACGTGACTATCCTAGCGACCGTGTAGGCGGTAATGTCTTTGTTGGAGGTGTTAGTTATCCGAAAGGTACCGATCTCTCGGATGCGGTCAAAGGAAGTGAATTCTGCTGTTGCCCCCTGTACTTTGTCTTGCGTCAGGGGCGTCGCGCTTCTACCTTGCGCGGCCAGGGCTCCCGGGAGAAGCAGTGTGTAGGCGTTGCGGACCACCGTCTCTTCATGTGTTATTCGAGACGCGCCATTTTGAGGACTAGCGGCTAGGGCGACGCTAGCGGTGAGCAGGCATATACCCAGAACTTGCATTCGCATGTGAACTCTCTCCGTACTTGTCTTACGTTGATACGGCTGTGATTTCCGGGGAAGCGTTGCCAGCGAGGTTCGGCCCACGCAGTATGTCGAATGGCCTGCAAATCAGGGATATAATTCTCGGGGTGTTCCAAAATACGAACTAGATCGACTCAACTGATTGATTCTAAGCAAATTACGGGGGGGGCAGGCGACTTCACATTCAAGGCCGCGTTACACGATGCGAACAAGTTGGCGTATCAGCGCACGACCAGCACTTCCCGCACGTTATCCCGCGCCAGGAAGAACTTTATGGAGGCGAAGTCGCGGAAGAGGGTTTCGATGTGTCGGTTGTTGAACACGCGCTGCAGGCGGAAGCCTTCGGTGATGGCGGTGTGGATGGCGCCGGTGGGGCCGCGGCGGGCTTCGCGCTTGAGCACGATGCGCGTCATCTCCAGCGTGTCTTTGTCCAGGATGTGAAAACGGAAGCAGGGAGAATCCGGGCCGGCGTCTTTGGTGTGGAAGAACGCGAGCAGCATGCCGCCGGGCTTCAGCACCGACCACAGGCGTCCCATGACCGGGCGGACCAGACTTTCATCCAGATAGTCGCAGAGATTCCAGCAGAGCACGACGTCAAAGTGCGACGCAGGATAGACCAGGTTCTCGGACAGGAATTGCTTGCTGTCGAGGATGGTCTTGCCTTCTTCGTCTTTGGTGATGAGTCCCGGTTCGGTGGAGGCGACCAGCAGGTCTTCGCTGTAGATCTTGTGCCCGCGCCCGGTGAAGAAACTGATGTTCGAGGGGGACGTGGAGCCCAGATCGAGCACGGTGAGCGGAGTTTCACTGGCCCACAGACGCGAGAGTTCGCCGAGACCGCTGGAGCGGCGCGTCAGTTTCTGCGGTACGGGCGGACCGACCGGAGCCGGGCTCGAACTGCGAAAAAGCTTCATGAAATTTTGTGCGACCGTTGCCATTTGCCTGGCGCGCCTCCCTCCCCGAGCCGGCGGTTGCGCCAGTGCTTTCCCGACAATCCTGTCCTGGACACTCTAACGCGCAATCGGGACCGGCAACAGTTACTTTGCTGCGGCCTTGTCCTTGCCGGAAATATCGACCTTGCCTTTCAGGTACGCGCCTTCCTCAATGGAAATCCGCTGCGTGGTGATGTCGCCGGTCACGATGGCGGTTTTACGCAGTTCGACGCGGTCGCTGGCCAGCACGTTGCCTTCGAGTTTGCCCTGCACCACAATGCCCTTGGCATCGACCGAAGCCTTCACCGAGCCGTTCGGGCCAACGGTGAGGCTGTTGTTCTTGAGCGCGATGCTGCCTTCGACCTGGCCGTCGACGTAGAGATCTTCACTGCCCGACAGCTCGCCCTTGATGACCACTGATTTGCCAATTTGCGCCAAATCCGCCGACAACGGAGCACTCATGAATTTCTCCTTAAGGAAGCGGGATACTGCTTACCGAGATACAGGAAGGCAGGTACCGGACGGTCCGCGTCGCTTCCCAGAACTATACCCAAGTCCCAGACTGCGCGGCAAGCGGCGGAGCGCTGGCTTGACGCATGAAATCACGGGACGAAGGCCGCGCCGCATTGTACGGGAAGCGCGTCTCTGCCAAGGACACGAAGGTGCACCCAGGGAGAACTAGTTTCCGGAGGTGCACGAGAAAGATGCCGCCGTGTTTGGTTCCCCGCCGTTGTACTTGATCGACTGCGGATAGGGACACAGAGGTCGCGTCATTTCGGAGCTTTTCGCGGCGCCTTCTTCGGGATGCTTGGTCGCGACGAGCGAACCCGGCGCTTGAGCACTTTCTACCCAACCGACCAGCGCCGTGAAAACGTCGTGGCTGGCATCGCCGCGCGGTTCCCCATCGTTTTGTCCAAATGACGTTGCTCCCGGACCGCCACCGCAATGTTGCATGCCCGCGACCATATACAAGCGGAGAGACTTGTCCGCGCTTTCCTTGCCGACGCTCGCGACCACGCTCTCGTAGTAGTTCACGGAATTGAGCGCGGAGATGGCGGGATCGTCCCAGCCGTGATACATGATCAACTTTCCTCCGCGGGCAAAGAACGGCTTCAGGTCGGGATTCGTGGCTTCCATGATGTCGCCGGTCTTTTCGTGGGCGAGCTTAGAGGAAGCGTCGATGTTCGCCTTAGCGAAATTCCAATACTGATCGCCGTAAACCATAGAGGCGAAGTAGCCGGTCACAAAGTGCACGAGCAGGGCTTTCTGGTCTCCCTCGCCGGTGATCCACTCCTTCCATCCGCCATCGCCGTCTTCGGCGCCGGGCAGCAGACCGGGAAAGATCAATTTGCCGGCGCCGTCGTGGCCTCCGGAGTAAATCAGCTTGAGCGAATCGACTTGCGGCTTCGTCAGGCAGGCATCCGATTCTTTCCCTTTGCATTGGAGAGTGGATGGATCGAAGTGGCAATTGCGTGGATCGTTGAGCACGCCGTCCTTTACGCCGTCGAGTTCGTCGCACGCCGCAAGCACAGCCTTCGCGATCGCGGGCACCTTGGCGGCAGAAAAGGCGCCGGGCCCGTCTAGCTTCTGCTGCAGCCTCAACGCGGTGACGAGCATCGGAACCCAGTTGTTTGCGGGAGCGCCCGCAAGAATGCCGTCGTAATCGCCAGGGTAGCGCTGGGCTTCCATCAGGGCCTGACGTCCGCCGTTGGAGCAACTGGCAAAGTAGGAATTCCTGGGGGCAGCGCCGTAAAAAGTCTGCGCGAGGACTTTCGCGTCCACCGTCATCTCGTGGATCGCGCGATATCCGTAGTCGACCAGCTTTTCATGATGACCGAGCGCCCATTCCGCGCCGGTACTGGAGTGCCCAGTATCGGTGCTGGCGGTGGCATAGCCGTCGCGAACAGCACCGGCCATACCTCCGTAGTTAATGTATCCGGCAAAGCCGCCATTGCCCGCTGCTTTGAATTTGCCGTTCCAGTTGTGAGCCGGCAGCCAGACTTCCAGCTTGATGTCGGAGTCAGGGGTGGGCGCCAGCGTGGCAGTGACCCGGCAGAAGGCGGGTGCCGATCGGAAGATGGGCGGGATTTTTTCGCCAGGCTTGAGTCCGGGAGGACTGAACTTGCCCGCGGCCACGGGTTGTGCCAACGTCAACGTGACGCCGGGGAGCGCGAGTTGCCGGAGGCTGGCGCAGGATCGCACGGGCGAATCGACATCCGAGGCAGCGGCAAAGGACAGGCAGAGGAACATCGACGGAATGAAGACCAGCCAAACAGAACGGTTGCGCATGGCGACAAGGATGGCAAAACTCAGCGGATGGAACAAGTGGTAACTTCATGTCCTCTGCGATCGAAGCCGTGGGAGAGGCGAGCGATACACTATTCGAGATGAGTCGGCACATTCGCAAACGCTTGCGCGCAGGGTTGTCGGGAACGCTTTGGATCGCGTCTTCGCTCTTCGCGCAGGAAGCAAAGACGCCGCTGATGCCCGCTCGCGAATTGGTGCGTGCCGCTGTGTCCAATGAAGTGGCGGCGAACCATGCGCCGATGCGCCACAGCTTTCGCGCACGCAAGCAGACTCCCAAAGGATCGCAGACTCGCCTATACGTCGAAACGAAGGAGGCGATGGCGGCGATGCAGATCGCGGTGAACGACCGGCCGCTCACGCTGCAACAGGAGCAGGGGGAATACGGGCATCTGGCGTGGCTGATGGGCAATCCCGATCAACTGCGCAAGAAGCAGGCTCGCGAAAAAGAGGATGCCGACCGCACGCTGCGCATTGTGAAGGCGCTGCCCGATGCGTTCTTGTACGAATACGACGGACTGGAACCGGGTACGGCGAACATGGGCCGGACGGGCGTGGAGTTAACGCGGCTCAAGTTCAGGCCAAGCCCGTCGTATTCAGCACCCTCGCGCGTGGAGCAGGCGCTTTCGGGCATGCAGGGTTCCCTGCTGATCGATGCGGCCAGCAGGCGGCTGGCGTTTATCGACGGAACCCTGTTCAAGGATGTCACGTTCGGCTGGGGATTCGTGGGGCATCTCGACAAGGGCGGGCATTTCCGAGTGCGGCAGGCCGATCTGGGCGATGGCTCGTGGGACATCACCGAGTTGGATCTGAGCATCACGGGGAAAATTCTGCTCTTCAAGAGCCTGACCATGATTTCCGACGAAGTCTTCAGCGACTTCAGCCGCGTGCCCGACAACCTGACGTTTGCCCAAGGCGTGGAGATGCTGAAGGCTGAACAAAAGAAGACCACGCAGGCGAAGGATCCCTGACGCTTGGTTTCTATTGACGGCGTTATCCGGCGGAGAAGAAGCGGGACAGGTTACGCCCGGATGACAACGGCGGACGACACGGGGCGGCTGTCCCTACCTGTTCGTCGAGAGTCGTGATCTAATCACCGCTATGGCACGCATTTCCTCGCATCAAGTTCACAGCCTGGACGCCGACATCTTCTATTGGACCTTGGGTGACGGGCCGGGGGTGGTGTTGCTGCATCCGTTCCCGGTGAATCACCGGTTCTGGCTGCCGGTGGCGGAGGAACTGGCGGGGAGGTATCGGGTGATCCTGCCGGACCTGCGCGGGCATGGGCAGTCCGGCGTGGGGGAAGGTCCGGCGACCATGGAGAAGCAGGCGGCGGATGTGGCGCGCGTGATCGGCGATGCCGGGGTCGAGCGCGCGGTCTTTTGTGGAGTGTCGATTGGCGGGTACGCGCTGTTTGAGTTCTGGAGGCAGCATCGCGAGCGGGTGGCGGCGCTGGCGTTGTGCAACACCAAGGCTCCGGCGGATGGCGCGGAGGCGCGGAATGGGCGTCTGGCCGCTGCGAATGAGGTGACGGAGCGCGGGACCGAAGCGTTTTTCGGCGGGATGATTCAGAAGGTGCTGGGGAAGACGACGCGGGAGAATCGTCCGGACCTGGCGGCCGACGCGCTGCGAATGATGGATGAGATGTCTCCGGAGGACGTGGCGCAAGTGCAGCGCGGGATGGCGGCGCGCGTGGATTCGGTGCAGACATTGAAGACCATCGATGTACCCACGCTGCTGGTGACCGGCGAGGAAGACTTGCTGACCGGGGTGAATGAGGCGGAACTGATGCGAGGGCACATCCAGAACAGCGAAATGAAGGTGATTCCGAAGGCCGGGCATTATGCGCCGTGGGAGCAGTGGCAGGAGGCGGCGGTGGTGATGCGGCAGTTCGTGGACCGGGCGTGGGGGAAGTGACCGGGTCAGATTTCAGATTCGCGATTTGCGATATGGGCTAAAATCGGGACGCTATGAAAACTCTGTGTGTACTCCTTCTTCTATGCGCTTGCGCGGTTGGGCAGGCGGCGGTCGCGCGGCCGAAGATCACCGGGATCGATCACGTCGCGTTTTACACGACGTCCGCCGAGGGCGTGAAGAAGTTGTATAGCGGCGAGTTGGGGCTGGCGTCGGCCGATCCGGTGGAGAGCGGCGGCGCAGTGCGGTACATGGTCGGGACGCAGTGGGTGGGATATGCGCCGGCGACGGACGCGAAGGCGACGGATCGCATGGATCATGTGGCGTTCACGACCGAGAATATCGTGGCGCTGCGGAAATATCTGGTGGCAAAGGGCGTGAAGGCGTCGCAGATTCAGGGACTGCAGGATCACAGCCTGAGCATTTCGGTGAACGATCCGGAGGGACATCGGATCGAATTCGTAGAGCGGGAAAAGTCGGCGTCCGCAGCGGTGGCGACGGCCGTGTCCCGGCGGATGATTCACGCAGGCTTTGTAGTGCGGGATCGCGCAGCCGAGGACAAGTTCTATCAGGAGGTTCTGGGATTCCGCCCGTACTGGCATGGCGGCATGAAGGATGACGTGACGGATTGGGTGGCGCTGCAAGTGCCCGATGGAACGGATTGGCTGGAATACATGCTGAACCAGCCGCCGCAGATGAGCCTGGAACTGACGGGCGTGATGAATCACATTTCGCTCGGGGTGGCCGACATGGCGAAGGCGCAGACGATGCTGGAGTCGCGCGGGTGGAAAGTACATGGCGGGGAACATCCGCAGATGGGGCGGGATGGGAAGCGGCAACTGAATGTATTCGATCCGGATTTGACGCGGATCGAGTTGATGGAGTTCAAGCCGGCGGAGAAGCCGTGTTGCAGCGAATTTACCGGGCCGCATCCGGCGGAATAAGACCTGCGAAGTTTGCTAGAATTCCCTCGTTATGATTGACGTCAATCTGGTGAAGCAGCACACGGCGGCGAGTTGCAAGGGCGACAGCGAGGCAGTGGACATCTGCAACTGCGAGAGCCACGTGTTTCTGGTGACGCTGACCATTACCAAGATCCTCGAGCAGGAGTCGCTGGATGTGAGCATCCACGGGTCGGCCGACGGGACAACGTGGGACGCGAAGCCGATCGCGGCGTTTCCGCAGAAGTTCTATTGCGGCGAGACTCCGATGTTGGTCGATCTTACCTCGCGGCCGGAAGTGAAGTTTGTGCGGGCGCATTGGGAAATGGCGCGCTGGGGACGCGGAACGGAGACGCCGATGTTCGAGTTCTGCGTGAACCTGAAGGAAGTACCGGCAAAGATTTTGAAAGAGGCGGCGGAAGAGGCGAAGGCGCTGGCATAGTTTCAGCTGGCTGCCGTGGCGCTGCAAGCAGGATGCACAGGTCCTTCGCTTCGCTCAGGATGACAAGAACTGGGAGATTGCCTCAGTCTTCCTCCATCTGCAATCAACAATCTGAATCTGAAATACTCATCTCGGGCCTGAATGAATCCAACTCAAGTCACCATCACTCCGGCACGCAAGGTTCGCGGCAGTGTGCAACTGCCGGGGGATAAATCAATTTCCCATCGGTACGCGATGCTTTCGGGGATCGCAGACGGTCCGTCGCGGATCGAGAACTACTCGACCGGCGCGGACTGCGCGAGCACGCTGGGGTGCATGCGGTCGCTGGGAGTGACGTGGGAGCGCAAAGACGGCAACGTGATTGAAGTCCAGGGGCACGGGCTGGCGCTGAGTGCGCCGGAGGCTCCACTCGACTGCGGCAATTCCGGATCGACCATGCGCATGCTGAGCGGAATTGTGGCGGCGCAGAAGTTCTCGGGCGAGATGATGGGGGATGAGTCGCTCTCGCGACGCCCGATGGAGCGGGTGATCAAGCCGCTGACGGCCATGGGCGCGCGGATCGATTCGCAGGGCGGCAAGCCACCGCTGCGAATCACAGGCGGGGATTTGAAGGCGATCGACTACACCATGCCGGTGGCCAGCGCGCAGGTGAAGTCGTGCCTGCTATTTGCCGGGTTGTTTGCCGACGGGGAGACGCGGATCGAAGAAGCGCTGCGGACGCGGGATCACGGGGAAGTGGCGCTGCGAACGTTTGGTGCGAAGGTAGAACGCAGGAGCTTGGGCGCGGGGAATGAAGTGCGGATTCGCGGCGGGCAGCGGTTGCGCGGGATTGAAGCGCGGGTGCCGGGAGATCTTTCGAGCGCGGCGTTTTTTCTATGCGCGGCGGCGCTGTTCCCGGGATCGCAGCTGACGATTCCCGGCTTGCTGATGAACCCGACGCGGGCGCGGCTGCTCGACATCCTGATGCAGATGGGGCTGGGGATTTCGGTGACGCAACTGGATGAAATCCACGGCGAGATGGTGGGCACCTTGCAGATCGAGGGCGGAACCCTGAAGGGCGCGACGATAGCGGGCGCGGATTCGGCGGCGCTGATCGATGAGCTTCCGGTGCTGGCGGCGATCGCGCCGTATTCGCAAAGCGGGATCGAGGTGCGCGACGCAAAAGAGTTGCGAGTGAAGGAATCGGACCGGATTGCCGCGGTGGCGACGAACCTGCGGCGGATGGGGGCGGAAGTCGAAGAGCGCGAGGATGGGCTGCGGATTCCGGGCGGGCAATCGTTGCACGGGGCGGAGCTGGATTCATTCAGCGATCATCGGATCGCGATGGCGTTTGCGGTGGCGGGGCTGCGGGCGCGAGGGGAAACCGTGATTCAGGGTGCCGAGTCGGCGGCGATTTCGTTTCCGGAGTTCTTCTCGAAGCTGGAAGAAGTGGTAGAGAGGTAGTTCGATCGAGAATTCTCGAGCGTCCGCCGGTATCGCAGTGCTGAAGCGCGGCGCCACCCAACAAGAATAGGATCGAGTTTTTCAGAACCTGCCGAGGATAGTGATTGCGAACGCTCTTCCAGTGAGAGACGTACACCCGATGAACCGATTGAGAGGAATTTGCTACATTCTGGGCGGCGTGCTGGCGACTGCGTGCCTGGCGGCGCAGACCTATCCGGGCACGTATCCACAAAAACAGTTGTCGAATGGAGTACTGCGGGCCACCATCTATTTGCCGGACGCGCAGAATGGATTTTACCGGGGCACGCGCTTCGATTGGGCAGGTGTGATCGGCAGCCTGGAATACAAAGGCCACCACTGC
The DNA here is from genome assembly GCA_037443605.1 of Terriglobales bacterium. Lineage (GTDB taxonomy): Bacteria > Acidobacteriota > Terriglobia > Terriglobales > Acidobacteriaceae > Sulfotelmatobacter. The sequence continues at coordinate 2,367 of JBBIOA010000042.1, read as the reverse complement.
TTCGGTCCCTTCTTTGAGAAGTTCAATCCTTCGGTGCCGGATGTGGTGATCGGGGATCCGGTAGAAGCGGGCGTGAATAGCGCGGCAAGCGGCGCCGTGGAGGAATTCATCGGGGCAGATGGTGCCGCTCTTGGCTACGCCGACGCCAAGCCGGGCGAAGCCTTCTGCAAGATTGGCGTGGGGGCTTTGAAGAAATTGGACGATGCGCCCTACAGTTCCTACACGAATTACCCGATTCTGAACCGCGGGAAATACGCGGTAAAGAGCGGTGCTGGCTGGATCGAGTTTACACAGCAGGTGGACTGCGGCGGTGGATATGGGTACAGCTACACGAAAACCATCCGCCTACTGAAAAACGAACCCGGGATGACCATCGAGCACCGCTTGGTGAATATCGGCGCGAAGCCGATTGAGACGCAAGTGTACGATCACAATTTCCTGACGATCGATCATCAGTCCACGGGGCCGGATGTGGTCATCACCTTTCAATTCCCTCCACATCCGAGCGAGGACTTGCAGGGAATGGCCGCGGTGGTGGGAAATCAGCTTACCTTTTCCAAAGACTTGAAAGGCAGCGATACGTTTTACAGCGAGTTGCGCGGATTCGGCAAGACCGCAGCCGACAACCAGATCCAGGTCGAAAACCGTAAGACAGGCGCCGGAGTGACGATTCGCGGCGACCGGCCGCTGGTGAACGTTGGAGTCTGGGCCGTGCGCACGGTGGTTGCTCCCGAACCTTTCGTCGAAATCAGGGTCGCTGTTGGCCGCGAATTCGACTGGAAATATACTTACGGCTTTTACGCGGTTCCGGTCGCAAAAGGCGGGAGGAAGTAGATCGCCGGATGTGCGAAGTTGACGGGCATTGCGGCGGATTGGACAACGTCGTTTGACGGCGATGTGGCGATGCTCGTACCCTGCCGCACATGAATCGCCGCGAGTGGATCCTAATATCCGCCGGATGTTTTGCCGCGGTGGCCGGCGAACGCGTCGCGGCCTCTTCTTTTCGAATCATGACTGAAACCTCACTTCGGGATGCCCAGGATGCCTTTGATCACATCCTTCTGGGCGCGGCTGATCTGGAGGCCGGCATCCGATGGGTCGAGGAGCGGACGGGAGTGCGCGCGAAGTTTGGCGGCAATCATCCCGGGCGCGGGACGCGGAATGCGCTGCTGTCGCTAGGCATGCGGCACTATCTTGAAATCATCGCGCCGGACCCGGCGCAGGCGAATGTGCCCGACGAGCTTGGGCTGAAGCAGCTTTCATCGCCGCGCATCGTGGAATGGGCGGTGCACACCGAGGACATTGCGGCCGTGAAGCTTCGGGCGGGCGCCGCCGGCGTTAAAACGGTCGGGCCGCAGGCAGGCTCGCGGCAGCGTCCGGACGGCGAGATGCTTCGCTGGCAGACACTCGGGATTGAGGAGACCACGCCGCTGGTTCCCTTCTTTATTCAGTGGGCAGCGGACTCGCCGCATCCGTCGTCGGACTCGCCGGAGTTGGGCACGGTGAAGTCGCTGCGGTTTGAGACGCCACAAACGGACGAGTTGCGGCGAATCCTGCGTGGGGTTGAGATTGAAGCCGACATTCGGAAAGCCGACTCGGCGCGCATCGTGCTGGTGCTGCAGACGGCCAAGGGCCAGCTTGAGATGAGCTAAGGCATTTGTTCGGGTGTGAATGCAGCGGTAGCCCTCAGCGACCGAAGCGGCGATTTCTCCGCTCTAACGGCCCGACTGAAGTCGGCCTTCCGGAGTCCGAGTGAGCGCTGAGTTTGTCGGTCGTGCTGAGGACGGGTCCTTCCCAGAACCTGTGCACGACGCAACAGCCGCCGAGGACTGGGACGGTACCAACGCTGCGGTAACTACTCACGGGTGACCGCGGTAACCTGTTTTCTCCCACACCGGCATTCGATACTCCTCATGAGCGAAATCAGAACGAGGCTCATGCTTTCTGGGGAGCGACGAATGCGCGCAAAGATCCTGATGATTCTTGTGTTGGCGGTGTCGACCGCGGCTTTTGGCGGGGAGCCGCAGGCGTATCAAACCGGCAAGCTGCTGCAGATGGATCTGGTGCCTTGCGATCCGGGTGCGAAGCTGCTCTGCCAGGAGTATGTGCTGCAGACGGACCAGGTGGTCTATCACTTGCGGCCACATGAGAGACATCCGGCCATGATGCCGACCGGTTCGTACACGCAATTCCGGCTGGCGAAAGACATGATGATGGTGCGTCCGGAAGGCGTGGAGGTGAAGGAGCATCCGTATGTTGTGGTTTCGGTGGCTCCACGGACGGAGAGCGACGCGGCGGACGCGCGGCCGGTGCGCTTGAATCATCTGCAGTAGAGAGAGGTTCTCAGTTCTCAGTTCTCAGTTCTCA
>JBBIOA010000041.1:0-27241 GCA_037443605.1 Terriglobales bacterium | reverse complement strand
CCCCCCCAACTCTTTGCTCTTCGACGCGGGCGGAGACCGCGCCTACATGGGAAGCTACTATGGAGCGCAGGCCATCACACCAGCCAACTTCGGCACTGCTAACTCCGCCTTCACACCCGAGGGGACGGTCACCGGAAAAATGCTCGCGGTCGCGAACAACGGAACCTCCGCTGCTTTCTCCGACACTGTTCACTCGCCCAATCAGGTATATGTTTTGAACGCAGGCACCGGCAACACGCAGGCGGTTCCGCTGAACATCTCGGGAGCCTCCGCCGCCGCTTTTTCACCGGATGGGCTCAAGACCATCATTTTTGGTCTCGACCCAAGTTCCGGCAACCCGACTCTCTATGCCTATTCGACTTTGCAGGCCCTGCAAGTGCTTCCGGCGCTGCCCAAGCAGACGACTGTGAGTTCCATCCTGTTCTCGAACAATGGAGCCTTTGCCTACGTGGTCGAGCCGTCGCTGGGAGGGGGCAACCCGGCTTTCACCGTCTATAACACCTGCGATAACCAGATCGCGACCGACACCCCGGCCAAAGGCGGCACACCACAGATCATTCCTCTTCCCGGGATTCCGGTCGCCTTCAAGGCCTTGCCCGACGGAACCCACTTTGTGGCCCTCGAGGCCGGCGGCAACATTGACTACATCACCGCCACCGTCACCGGAATCCCAGCCGCCACCTTGACCGAACCCGCGACTTCACTCTGCCCCATGCACGTCAGCCATTCGGTCAAGCAAATCAGTCTGGGCCAGGGCAGCATTCAGCCGATCAACTTTTTCGTCTCACCCGATGGAACCCTGATCTATGTGCTGGCCAGCGATCGCAACAGCATCCTCGTCTACAACTTCGCTACTGGCGCGGCGGGAAGCGGCATCCCACTGAACGGAAACGTAACTCCGGTCGCCGCTGATATGAGCGTGGATGGCGCTCTTCTAATGGTGGCTGCCAGCGACGGCATGGTGCATCGCGTCGCCCTCGGCTTGACCGGCAGTGATCAAGCCCAGATTCCTTTCGCCTTCCTGCCAAATCAGTTCAACGCCTTCTGCACCTTCGGCTCCTGCCAGCTGGACCTCGTCGCCGTCAGGCCATAGAAGTGCGATCAGGGTCAGGGGTCAGCCAGACGAAAGGTGACGAGGATTCCGGACCGAGGGTCTCCGGTCGAGGCAGGCGCACTGTTGTGCTTCTTTGAATTTCCCGAATCCGCAGACCAGCTTCCACTGACCACTGTTCACAGTTCACTGCCCACTGTTCGCCAGGTCTTTCCCCACGCTGTCCAGCACGCCGTTGACGAACTGTACGGACTCAGGCGTGGAAAACTTCCGCGCGATTTCGAGCGCCTCGTTGATGACCACCGCCCGCGGCGTCTCCGGATAGGCAAGAAACTCGGCCACCGCGGCCCGCAGCAGATTGCGGTCCACTGCCGCCATGCGCTCCATGCGCCAGTGCTCGGCATGTCGTTCGATCAGGCCGTCAATCTCCTGGCCGCGATCGGTAGCCACGCGAAACAGATCGTCCGCAAACCCCCGCACCTCGCCGCTTGCCGCGCCGTGCTCAGCCCAGAATGTCCGCCGGACATGCTCGGCATCCTGCTTGCCCATATCCGACTGAAACAGCATCTGCAACGCCAATTCCCGGGATTTTCGGCGAGTACCCATGCAAGCAGTGGCCAGTTGTCAGTCAGTTGTCAGTTGCCAGTTGCCAGTGTAATGCAGGGGGCGATTATTTGCGCCGACTTCAGGATTTTCGCGGTCTGTCCTTGCGGATTTTAGAGCCTTTGTCATTCGGACTCTTAGAGCCTTTGTCATTCCGAGCAAGGCGAGGAACCTGCTTCTTGCCGGCGGCGGATGGCCGATGGCTGATAGCCGGTTTCACCCCCGCCATCTCCACCGCCGCCAGCGCCGCCTCGAATCCCTTGTTGCCCATCTTCAGCCCGGCGCGATCAATCGCCTGTTCCAGCGTGTCGCAGGTGAGCACGCCAAACGCATGCGGGACGCCCGTCTCCTGCGCCGATTGCCCAATCCCCCGCGTCACTTCGTTGACGATCACGTCGTAGTGCGCCGTGTCGCCGCGGAGGAGGCAGCCCAGGCAAATAATCGCGTCGTACTTGCCGGTTTCCGCCAGCGCTCGCGCCCCCATCGGAATCTCAAACGCCCCCGGCACGCGCACCACGGCGATGTCTTTCTTCTTCGCGCCGGTGCGCAGCAACCCGTCACAAGCGCTCTGCAACAACCGCTCCGTGATGAAGGCATTGAAGCGCGAAACTACAATCGCAAAACGCCGTCCGGAGGCGTCGAGCTTTCCTTCAAATGCCGAAACCATCGGCTCCGGCGCAGGCTTCATCTTCAATTTGACTTTTTTCTCCGTAACTCTCTCCTCCGCTTTGTCATCCTGAGCGAAGCGAAGGACCTATGCAGTTTGCCGGCACCCGGCACAAGGGCATAGTCATTCGCGGCACAGAGCGTCGCCCAGGGGCCTGACTAAATCGCTGGAAATTCGTTCAAATCTGCGGACAATAACCCGGCGGCGCAACAGATTCTGGGTGGCGCAGCTGCTTCGGCGCTGCGATCATCCTGCATTCGAGTCCGGATCGAGCCGCTGAGGTTATTTCCCCTTGAACTGAGCCGCCCGCTTCTCCAAAAACGCCGCCGTCCCTTCTTTCTTGTCTTCCGTCGCGCAGCAAACGCCGAACAGCGTCGCTTCCAGATAAAGCCCCTCAGCCAAAGTCATCTCCATGCCTTTGTTGACGGCTTCCATCGCGTACTGCACGGCCAGCGGAGCATTTGCAATAATCTTCGCCGCAATCGCTTCCGCCCGCGGAATCAGCTCCGCCGGCGCCGTCACTTCATTCACCAGGCCAATGCGATGCGCTTCCTGCGCCGTGATCATCTCGCCCGCCAGCACCATCTGCATGGCCAGCCCTTTGCCCACCAGCCGCGGCAGCCGCTGCGTCCCGCCGTAGCCGGGAATGATCCCCAGCTTCACCTCCGGCTGGCCGAGCTTCGCGTTCTCGCTCGCAAGGCGCATGGTGCAAGCCATGGCAATCTCGCAACCTCCGCCCAGCGCGAATCCGTTAATGCACGCAATTACCGGCTTGCCCAGATTCTCGATCAGATTGAGCACCGATTGCCCGCGATGCGTGTACTCCTTGCCCGATACTGCATCGTGCTTGGCCAGTTCGCCGATGTCAGCCCCGGCGATGAACGCCTTTTCCCCGGCGCCGGTAAAGATGACGACGCGAATCGCCTTGTCGCCCTTGATATCATGAAACGCCGCCCGCAGCTCCTCCATGGTCGCCATGTTGAGCGCATTGAGCACCTTCGGCCGGTTGACGGTGACGTAAGCAATCGAGTTCTTCTTTTCGAAAATAATGTTTTCAAGGTTCATAAATTCAAATTCCTAACCACGGATTCACGCGGATTACAATCTCTTGTCATTCTGAGCGAAGCGAAGGACCTATGCACTTTGTCGCTGCCATCAGGCTGCATAGGTTCTAAGCGGCAAAGCGCGCCGCTCAGGATGACAAGCGAGAATCCGTGTTCATCCGCGTAAATCCTTGGCAATGAAGTTAAAGCCTGTTCGCCTTCGCGTTTTCCAGCTTTGTCAGCGGCTCGGCCCTTCCTGAGCCTGTCCAATAGAACCGGCGCACCGAAGGCACCCACAACAGCGCCACCAACGCAAAAGCGGCAACCGTAAAGCTCACCATGGACCAATCCAGATTGCTCCAACCATCGTTCGTCATGCTGTAGAGCAAAGCACCGGCCAGGCCCACATCCGTCAGCAGCGCCAGCCACCAACCCAAAAGCCGCTCCTTCCACAACCCATACCCGCCAACCAGCACCAGCAGTGCGACCGGGCCGACGAGCGCAGCGCCCACCTTCAATCCCCGGATCGCCGCCGCAGCGTCCTTCCCCTCTTTCGCTTCCGGATAGCGGATCAGCACGAGCAGGAAAACACAAGTTCCCAGCCAGAACGCCCCATAGAGCAACTGCGCGACGATCACACCCGTCACCCAGCCCGAACGCTTCACCGTACCGCCTTTCCATCCGAGGGAATCCGCGCCAATCCGTGGCTATAGCTTGTTAGCCTTGGGATTGTTCGGGTCCGCATAATCATAAAATCCGCGCCCCGACTTCCGCCCGTACCATCCCGCCATCACCATCCGCTTCAACAGCGGAGGCGACGCGAACCGCCGCTCCTTGAACTCGTCGTACATCACGTGCGTGATGTAGTAGGTCGTGTCGAGCCCGACGAAATCCAGCAGCGTAAACGGCCCCATCGGATACCCGCACCCCAGCTTCATCGCATTATCAATATCCTCGATCGAGCCCACGCCCTCTTCGTAAGCGCGAATGGCATCGAGCAAATACGGCACCAGCAGCCGGTTCACGATGAATCCCGTCTTGTCTGACGTGCGCACCGGCACTTTGCCCAGCTTCTTCGCGAACTCGTAAGCCGCCTCGTAAACGTCGTCCGCCGTAGCGATGGTCCGCACCACTTCCACCAGCTTCATCAGCGGCACCGGATTAAAAAAGTGCAGCCCGATAAACCGCTCCGGGCGTTTCACGGAAGTCAAAAGCTCCGTGACAGAAATCGAAGACGTATTCGAAGCAAAGATCGCGTCGTTCTTCACGATCCCATCCAACGACGCATACATCTTCTTCTTCTCTTCCACGTTCTCGATGATCGCCTCAATCACAATGTCGCAATCGGCGAGATCGGATTTGTTCGTCGTCCCGCGAAGCCGCGCCCGCGCCGCGTCTTTCTGCTGAGCGGTAATCCCGCCCTTGTCCACGGGTCGCTCGGCAAACTTCGCCAAAGATTTCTCAATCCCGGCAAACCCCTTGTCGAGAAACTTCTGCTCGACTTCGAGCACGGTGACGTCAAACCCAGCCATCGCACAAACCTGCGCAATGCCGGAACCCATCAGCCCACAACCGAGTACGCCAACTTTTCTGATTTCCATAACTGCTTCCTCGAAAAATAAGCCTTTGTCAACCTGAGCGAAGCGAAGGACCTCTGTACGCTGCCTGCGCAAACTGCACAGGTTCTTCGCGGCAAAGTGCGCCGCTCAGGATGACACGTGAGGCTTGACTACCTAGACCTGCCCGGTTAGAACTTGCCACTCAGTAAACCGCGAACAAACCAAACTAGACCCGCGGCCGCCATCGCTAGTAGCGCTGCTCCACCCAATCGATCCGCTAGAGTAGCATCGCGAGTCCGATATCGCTCCATCATGCGACCGCCCGGGCTGTCGGCGTTGTACCCACGTGGAAATCTTGCTCTCACAGTCTTCCATCGCTCAGGCCAGAAGCAAATCAAAGCTCCCTGGGCGGCAACGAGCAACAACGCCAGCACGAATATTGCATTGAACAGAAATTGTGAGCTCGTTCTCATCCGTGAAAATCCGTGCGAATCCGCGGCAAGGAACCTAATTCATGCTCTCCACCACCATCGCGATCCCCTGCCCGCCACCAATACAAGCCGTAGCCAAACCATATTTCTTGCGACGCCGCTTCAACTCATACAGCAGCGTGATCACCAGCCGCGTCCCGGTCGCGCCCAGCGGATGTCCCAGCGCAATCGCCCCGCCGTTCACGTTGACCTTCTCGCGGTCGAGCCCCAACTCTTTTTCGACTGCCAGATACTGCGCCGCGAACGCCTCATTCACTTCAATCAGGTCAATGTAATCGAGCGATAGCCCTGCCTTCTGCAACGCGATCTTCGTCGCCGGCACCGGACCGCGCCCCATCACCTTCGGCTCGACGCCCGCAATGCCCCAACTGACGATCCGCCCTAGCGGCGAGATGTTCCGCTTGCGCGCCTCTTCCAGCGACATCACCACCATCGCCGCCGCCCCATCCACAATCCCGCTCGCGTTCCCTGCCGTCACCGTTCCGTTCTTCCCAAACGCCGGACGCAGCTTCAACAGCCCCTCCATCGTCGTCTGCGGACGCCGGTGATCATCCTCGGTCAACTGCTCGCCCGTCGCCTCGCCCTTCGAATTCCGCAACGGCACCGGCACGAGCTCTTCCTGAAGACGTCCCGCCCTGTACGCGTCATCCGCGCACTTCTGCGAACGCAACGCCAGCTCATCCTGCATCTCGCGCGTGATGCCCTGCTCCGAACCATACAGCTCCGCCGTATTGGCCATGTACAGCCCGCAATAGGAATCCAGCAGCGCCACCATCAGCGAGTCTTCCAGCTTTCCGCCAGGCGCCAAAGTAAACCCATCGCGCCCGCGAATCACAAACGGCGCCTGCGACATCGCCTCCATCCCGCCGGCCAGCACAATCTTCGCCTCGTCGGTCTGGATCATCTGCGCCGCGCTGACGATCGCCTGCATTCCCGAGCCGCACAGCCGGTTCACGGTGAGCGCCGGAGTCTCAATCGGAATCCCCGCCCGCAAACCCACGTGCCGCGCTCCGTAGAGCGCATCGCCTGTCGTCTGCTGCGCGTTTCCCATCACGACGTGATCGAACTCCTTCGGATCAATTCCCGCGCGTGCGATCGCGCCCTTGGCCGCGACCGCGCCCAACTCCTGCGCCGTAAAGTCCTTCAACTTGCCGCAATAGCGGCCAAAGGGCGTGCGCGCCCCGCTGACAATGGCGATATCTCCCGGCTTAAGCATGATTTTCCTGGGCAGAACTCCGATCAGAACCGATCAGAGCCGGCTTGCTAAACGTGTCAGTGTAGCAGCGAGTGAGAAGATTCTCCACCACGGAGGCACGGAGACTCGGAGAAAAAAGTAGGAAGTGCGGGCTTTCTTTGTGAGAGTCCGAGCCGGAACGTCTTCGGTCCTTTGCTTCTCCGTGCCTCTGTGTCTCCGTGGTGGAAAGTGTTACGCGACCGCGCCCGCCGCCAGTGCCGGCCCCAGCGCCACGATCTTCCCCGGTCCTTGCGCCATAGCCTGAGCCAGCGCATGCTCGGCGCGGTTGATCACTTCGGTGACCACGTCCACCGGATCATAATCCGCCCGGATCACCGCCTCCGCCAGTCCGGCAGAGAACTGCACCGGCTGGCCCTGCGCCGGGCCGTCCTGCACCGCGCCGTCCTTCGCCGCCAGCCGCACGTCGGCGATGATTTTCCGCAGTTTCTCCACCGCCATCATCGCTTCTTTTTCCGCCGTCTCGCCCAGCAGGACCGCGACCGTGGTCGTGTCATAGCGAAACGCCAGATCGTTCGCCCGGATGTTTGCCGCAAAAAGCTGCCCGACTTTTTCCATGGCCGCCTGCACCTCAGGCTCGCCGTACTCCTTAATCATGGACGCGCTCTTGCCGAACTGCACGAGCAGCACCGACAGCGCCGACGCATTCTGAATCGCACGCTTGCTCTCGGCCAGCAGCAAATCAACATACGAAGCTCTTTTCAGCAGTCCCGACTTCTCGTCGGTGACGGACAGATTCTTCACCAGCCGCCGCAACCCCGCGTTATTCAGCGCAATCACCATCTGCTCGGCCAGCGTCTTCAGCATGAGTATCTCCGCCGCCTGCCAGGCGCGCGACCGGTTGTGCATCACGGCCAGCATGCCAACGGTCTCTGCGCCGTCGCAGAGAGGAACCGCCAGCACAGACGCCGCGCCCAACTCCGCAATCGATTTCTTTACCGTCTGTAACGATGCCGCTTTCGGCGCGTCGTTGATGGCCAGCGGCTCGGGTCCTTCGACTGCCTTCTGCAAGCATGCCATCACTTCGGCAATGGCTCCGGGACTTGCCTTCTTGCTCCCCTCCGCGCAGAACTCATCCATCGCTGTCGGCGGCAGCCCGGCCTTGCCCATCGAGGCGACGCAGCGCGTCGCTTCCCAGTGGCCGCCAATTTCCTTCACCGCCGTGCTCAGCACTGCCGCCGCGGTACTCTGGTGATACAGCTTGCGCGTGATCTCGGCCACGCGGGTAAAGCTGCGCATGTCCGTCGCGGGATCCCCAGCGGGCGCTGCCGCGGCGCTGCTCCCAACCGGTCCGGCGGGCGCGGAAGGTGCCGGCAGCGGCGCCGAGCCCGCATAGCGCGGCGTAACTCCCGCCGACAAATACAGCCGCTGCAGATCCTCGTTCTTTTCTTCCTCGCGAGGGAACAACTCCTGAATTCTCTGCAGCCGCTCGACCGCCTTGCTCCGCATCCCGTATTGCACCAGGATCTCCGCCTGCAGCATCAAGTCCTGCAGAGTCGAGGCTCCCAGCGTGGGCTCTTCCACGTGTGCGGGCTCCTCCGCCGGCTTGCTGACAGAACTGAACCGCGACGAGATCACCTTGTAACGCTTGTCCTCGACTTTTCCTTTGATCATGTCCAGCCGCTTCAAATGTCCCGGCTCGTAAGGATCCACTTCCGCCGCGCGGTCCAGGCAGTCCGCCGCTTTGGCGAAATCGCCGGTGCTGCAGTAGAGATCGAAAAGCTTCAGCAGCGTCTGGCAATAGTCGTTCTCGCGATTCGACGAGTTATACAGCTCGCTCAGAAACTCCAGCATCGCCGAAGAAGCCCGATGCAAGCGGGTCAGATCTTCCATGATGGCGGTGAATTGCCGCCGCTCTCCGCGCCGCCGCTGAAATTGTTCCAGCTTGCGCGCCAGCGCCACCGCCAGTTCGTCCTGCTCGTTGTCGAGTAATTGCCCGATCAGCGCCAGCACCTGCTGCACCCGCGCCGGAGTTTGTTCAAACAACTGCCACACCAGCGGTTCGGCTTCGGCATAGCGCCCCGCCGCCACCAGCGCACCGGCATAAGTCTCGCGCAGTTCCAGCGGAGCCTGTCCCGAATTGAGCTGCGGCTCCAGAATAAAGATCGCCGCCCCCACCTGTCCCTGTGCGAGCAGAGATTTGCCATAGGCCAGCGCGATCGCCGGATCGGAGGAGTCCTCGTGATACGCGCGCTCGTGCCACGGCCCGGCATCGCCGCCCTCAGATGCCGCCAGCTGCGCCACCCGCTCAAACGCTGCCGCCGCCATCTTGCGGTTCCCCGACTCCGACGCCAGTTCCGCCACGCGCAGGAAATTCGCCTGCGTCGGCTCCAGCGCCACCAGGCGCTCCAGAATTTCCGCCGACTCCTGCTTCTTGTCCAACTTGGCCAGTTCGGCCAGCGCCGTCTCGTACGTGCTCACTGCCAGCTTTCGGTTCGACCCTTCCAGCAGTTGTCCAAAGCGGAATTTCTGCTGCCAGGTTGGACTGCCGTGCCGGGCCAGCTTCTTATAGGTGAGACTTGCCCGCGTAGCGTCGCCCGTGGCCACCTGGCGCTCAAACAACTCTCCCAGCAGCCGCACCGCATCAATGTTGCGATTCAGGGAAAGGCACAGATCGGCGGCCAGTTGCCGCACGACGTCGTTTTCCTGGTCTTCCCGCAGGACCGCCAGATACTCTTCCAGCGCCTCGGCGGTCTTGCCTTTTTGCAGGAGTTTTTCCGCGCGTTCCACGCGCTTGGCAACTTCGGCTCGGTCCACTCGTTTGGCGATATCAGGCATGCGGAATCAGGCGCACGAAACCCTGCTTCCGATTCTAGGAGTGCGGCTCAGACCGCAGCAATGTGGTAACAACCGAGGCCGGTTACGAAGGTCATCGGCGGCAGGGCTTTGTGCGCCTCGGCAGCCCGCGAACCACCGCCACCGCTAGACGCTCACTTCACCTGCAGCGTCCTCAACATCGCCTCAAACGCCGGACGCATCGTCCCAAAATCCTTATCCGGAGAAATAAACACCAGATACAGCACCGTGCCATCCTTGCGCTGTGTGGTCACTACCCAATCCCGTTCCTGCAGGGCCTTCCCTTGCGCGTCCTTTATAGGCGAGCTTCCGATCAGATCCACCGACTTGCCCGCTACTCCGTTCATGCGGATGTTCTCGTCGTGCCCGATCTGTTTTATGTCAGGATTCGATTGCCGCAACGAAGTCAGCAACTCATGCGTGGCTGTATCCAGGCTGGCTCCCGACTCCTCCGGCTGATAGTTGGCGATCATCACGCCGTAGGCGACCGCATTTTGAGAAACTCCGCTTTTCGGGGCAATGGTCACGTTCGAGTTCTGATCCCCGAACACCTGCCAGTTTTCGGGATAGGAAATCTCGTACTCGTTATGACGGAAGCGCTGCAGATTGGCGCTCGGTGCAATGTCGGTACCCGCGCCCGGAGCCCCGCCCTGCTTCTGCATGGCCGCCACTTCCTGCGAACTGAGCGGCTTCATTCCCGCAACCCGCGCCTTGATCTCGCGGAAGTCGCTGCTGTCTCCCAGATACGACCGCGCCATCAGCGTCTTGACTTCCCTCGACACCGCCTCCGCCCGATTGCCCGGGTTGGGATGGTCGCTCATGAACTGGTTGATCAGCGAATTCGCGTTTGGCCCCATCTGCTTCTCGAGCTTCTCGAAAAAGACCGCCATCTGCGCCGGTTCATAGCTCGTGTCGTACATGATGTCGGTACCGAGCAAGTCCGCTTCCGACTCCGACTGCCGCGAATTCTTCAGAAAATACGAACCTACTCCGAACGAAATCCCCATCTCCGCCGCCTTGGCCAGCGAGCCGTTCCCCAGCAGTCCCCCTAGGATCGTCAGCGGAAGCTGTGCTCCCATCTGCTTCGACGCTGCTCGCGTGCCGTGCCGCTGCACCACGTGCGAAATCTCGTGCGCCATCACGCCGGCCAGTTGCGCTTCGTTATCCGCCGCCTGAATCGTGCCCAGGTTGACGAAGATCGGACCTCCCGGCAAGGCAAACGCGTTGATCTCTTTCACGTTGACCACATGAAAGCTGTATGGCCACTTGTAGCCTGGCGCACGTGCTGCCAGCCGGGCGCCCAGTTTCTGCACGTATTGAACGACCGGATCCGAGTCCGGCAGCACCGGCATCTGCTTCATCACTTCGGCCGCATTCTGCTTCCCGAGTTGAATCTCTTCATCCTGAGAGAAAATGTCGAAGCCGTGCGTCGGCTCCACGCGCGCCTCCAGGCACGGCGTCGCCAGAGACAGAATCAGCGTCACTACAACCCATCGCCAACAAGGTAAGCAGGCTCTCATGCCGCCATGATAAATCGGCGCTCGACCAAATAACAGCACGGGCCCTGTGGTTTGACCAGAGGCGCTCGACCGTGCACAATCACTGCTTCAGCCGCACCAGCAGGCATCCATAAGGGGCATCCACATGGAAACGAAACTCCGCCTTTTTGTTGTGATCATCGCGGTCGCAACCTCGCTCGCGGCACAGGACGCCACCCGGCCCGCCGGCCCTCAGAAACGCTCCATCACGGAGAAAGACCTGTTCGATTTCATCTGGGTTGCCAACCCGCAACTCTCCCCCGACGGTTCCCGCGTCGCCTTCACTCGCGTTAACACAGACCAGAAACGCACCGGCTACGAAACCTCCATCTGGACCGTCGCCACCCATGGCAGCGAATCTCCTGTGCGACTCACCAGCGGCAAACATGACGCGCAGCCGCGCTGGTCGCCGGACGGAAAGCACATCGTCTTCGTTCGTTCGGGCGACAAAGACGAAAATGGCAAACCCAGGCCGTCCCAGCTCGCCCTGCTCTCACTCGCCGGCGGCGAGGCCTGGATCATCACCGATCTGCCCAAAGGCGCGTCCAGCCCTGTCTGGTCACCCGACAGCAGGCAGATTGCGTTCCTCACCGAAACCACGCAGGAGGACATGGATAAAGCAAATCGCAAGAAAAGCGGGGTGAAATCCGCAGACGCGAACGACTCCGACGATCACGAATCCGACGTGCACGTCATCAGCCGCGCCGTCTATCGCGACAATGATGAAGGCTATCTCGATCCCAAGCGCCACTCGCACATCTGGATTCTCCAGTTGCCCACGTCATCCGACGAACTGCCCAAGCCCGCACAACTCACTACTGGAAATTACGACGAGGGCGGAATTTTCTGGAGCCGTGACGGCGCCCGCATCTACTACCTCACCCGCCATGTGGACGAGCCTTATTACGAACTTGCCAGCACTGATATTTATTCCATCGCCGCCGCAGGCGGCAATCCAGAAAAGCTGGTAACCGTCCCCATGGGGATTCGCGACGTCGTCCTAAGCCCCGATGGCCGCCAGTTAGCATTCCACGGCGCTGTCACGCAACCGGTTCGTTCCTATTCACAGCCCGATCTCTGGGTTATGGACCTGGCCCCGGATGCGAAGCCGCGAAATCTGACTGCCGACTACGACTTCGACATGGGCGACTCCGTTTTCGGCGACAACGCCGCGCCCCGTGGCGGACGGAGCCGTTCTCCGTATTGGTCGGCGGATGGACGCTGGCTGTTCGATACGGTGGCAAAACAAGGGCGCACTCCCGTGGTTCGCGTGGACGCGCAAACCGGCGCCGTCACCGAACTGACTCACGGCGACCAGGCCGTGCTCGATCTTTCCGTGAATCCCGCGGTCAACACGATCGTTGCACTGATCTCCACTCCAGTTGCGATCGGCGACCTGTTCACCGTCGCCGCCGACGGAACTCAGACTCGCCTTACCGACTTCAATCAGAAGCTCTGGTCGAACCTTAACCTGACCATGCCGGAGGAAATCAACTACACCAGCTTCGACGGCCGCCGCATTCAAGGCTGGATCCAGAAGCCACCCGACTTCGACCCGAAGAAGCAGTACCCGCTCATCCTCGACATTCACGGCGGTCCGCACGCCGCCTACGGCTGGGTCTTCGATCATGAGTTTCAATGGATGGCCGCCAAGGGCTACGTCGTCTTCTACCCCAACCCGCGCGGCTCGACCAGCTATGGTCAGGAGTTCGGCAACATCATTCAGTATCACTACCCCGGCGATGACTACAAAGACCTCATGGCTGGAGTGGATGAAATTGTCAAGCGCGGCTATGTGGATCCGAAGAAACTCGGCGTGACTGGCGGCTCCGGCGGCGGCGTTCTCACCAACTGGACCATCACTCACACCGGCCGCTTCGCAGCCGCCGTATCGCAGCGTGACATTTCCAACTGGGCAACGTGGTGGTACACCGCCGACTTCACGCTTTTCCAGCCAAACTGGTTCAAGGCTCCGCCTTTTGAAGATCCCGAGGACTATAACAACCGCTCCGCCATCACTTTCGTAAAAAACATCCACACCCCCGTTCTGTTTGTGCTGGGAGAATCCGACTATCGCACCCCGCAAGACGCGGGCGGCGAACAACTCTTCCGCGCTCTCAAATACATGAAGCGCCCGACGGCCATGGTCGTCTTTCCCCGCGAGACCCACGAACTCTCGCGCTCCGGCGAGCCTTGGCACCGCATCGAACGCCTCGACCACATCGTAGGCTGGTTCGACAAATGGCTCATGGGCACCTCGCATCCGGAGTACGACGTCAACCCGAGCCCGTCCGCGGTAAAATCGGGGCCATAGGCCTGGCCGTTCCTCGATTTCAGAGCGCGGAAGAGAACCAGGCCGTCCGCCAAGACAAGTCGCCAAAAAAAAATGGCGCCGGCAAGTTTCCCGGCGCCTGTGAGAACGACTCGCGAGATGCGGTCTAGCGAGCTTCTTACGAAAATCCTTGTATTCCGCCCCCCGAGCGAACGCGAGGGGCGGAGGAATCTCTATTTGCTCTCCGCCACGCCCGGCGACGGAGCCCCAAAATCCCGGCGGTTATTGGCCGCGGTGCGCGCCGCGCGCGCCGCCGGCTGGTTCGCCGCTGCCGCTCCGTAACGCTCGAGCAGAACCGGCGCCATGGTATTTTCGGCTTCCTTGACGAAGATCATCTTGTTTTCCGAAGCCATGTCAATGCGCAAGAAATCGCCCAGCTTCACCTGCCCGGTCGCCACCAGATTGGCCAACGGGAAAACCAGGTTGCGTTCGATGGCCCGCTTCAGATGCCGCGCTCCGTACCGTGGATCGGTCCCTTCCCGCAGTAGATATTCCTTTACTGCCGTCGTGCAGTTGAACACGAACTGATTTGTCCCCGACGCCGCCAGCACCCGCTGCTGCACCAGGCCCAGCTCGATTTCCAGAATCTGCGAAAGATGCTCGTCGCGCAGCGTCTTGAATACGACCGTCTTATCAATCCGGTTCATGAATTCCGGCGTGAACTTGCGCCGCGCCGCTTCGACTGCGGTCCGCTGAATCTTGTCGTCAAACGACTCGTCCACTTCGAAGGCTTTCGGCGCAAATCCGAATCCACCGTCCACCAGGTTCATCATTTCGCCTGCCCCCAGGTTCGACGTCATGATGATGATGCACTGCGACAAATCCACGCGCCGGTTGTCGCCCAGCGTCAACGTCGCCTTGTCCAGGATTCCCAGCAGCAACTGCCACAGGGAATCGCTCGCCTTTTCGATTTCGTCAAACAGCAGGATCGAAAGCTTCAGCTTTTCCGTAAACCACTGGTTCAGCGCTTCCTGCGTCAGCAGCGGATGTGTCTCTCGATGTCCCAGATACCCCGGAGGCGAGCCGATCAGCTTCGCGATCTCGTGCGAGTGCTGGAACTCGGCGCAGTCAATCTTGATGCACGCCCGCGCATCGCCGAACAGAGCTTCGGCCATCGCTTCAACGACGCGCGTTTTGCCCGACCCGGTCGGCCCCAGGAAGAGCAGATTGCCCACCGGACGTCCCGGTGCGTTCAATCCGGCCAGAAACATCTGATAGATTTCGACGACCTTCTCAATTGCCTGGTCTTGCCCGACGATGCGGCGGCGCAGAGCCGCGTCAAACTCTCCCGCATCGTTGCTGCGACGGTTCGGATCGAGCACTGTGGCTAGGTTCGTTCTCATAAGGATCCCGCCCGGGAGACTTACCGGGATTTCTTCCCTTTCCTTCGGCCGTTTTCTCCGGCTCTCTTCCTGTTTGTTACGGGCTTTGCAGGCCGTGCTTCTCGAATCTGGCCTGTTTTCTGGAAGCGCCAAAATCTGTCAATCTCACTCTTGCTCACTCCCAGAAACGTGGCGCGCCCGGGTGGCTAGGAATAAGCAAGCCTCAGGCCACCGCACGGCCAGTTTCCAACCCCCTTAAGCCCCTGTATCTGGCTGGACTTAGAGCCAGTTCCGGGCCATCCCGCCTGGATTAGAGATCCCCCCTGCCAGACCAAAGAGAAATACTTTGCAGCATCGGGGAAGGAACCTGCGCCGACCAGAGAGATGCACGTCGCCACGTCTCTTCCCGCCGCCACCACAACTCAGCCCAAGTTTCGGTATAGGTATCCCGAACTTTCACTGTCTCGCGCTAACTTTCGGCCCCGTCACCAGTCGAACATCTCAGTGGGGCCGACTGTTATCTCCTCCCGGAGCTGAGTGAGTGCGCATCCTGCTCGACATATTCGGCCAGACCCTGCGCACCCTGTGGGCGCACAAACTCCGTTCGTTCCTCACCATGTTCGGCATCGCCTGGGGCGTAGGATCGCTCCTGCTCCTGGCCGGCGTCGGCGAAGGCTTCCGCAATGGCAACCGCCGCCAACTCGAAACCTTCGGCAAGAACATCATCTTCTTCTTTGGCGGACGCGCCCCCGCTGTCGAAGGCAGCTTCGATTCCATGAAATGGTTCAACCTCACCTATGATGACTACATCGCCATCCAAAACGAGTCCAAGCTCGCGATTCACGTCGCACCGGTGATCGCTCGCGAGGACATTCGCGTCGTCAGCGACTACACCAGCACCAACGGCCAAGTCTCCGGCGTCTTTCCCGTGTACAGCCAGGTCCGCACCATTCCCTTGCAACTCGGCCGATGGATCAACGACGAAGACAACCTCCAGCGCCGCCGCGTCTGCCTCCTAGGACGGGAAATCACCCGCAACCTCTTCCCCGGCCGCCCAGCAGTCGGCAACAACATCTTGCTGAACGGCATCAACTTCCAGGTGATCGGCATGCTGTCCATGATTGGCAACGAAGAGCAAAACTCCACCAACATCCGCATCTTCGTGCCCTTCAATACCATGCGCGAGCTCTTCCCTCTCAAAGGGGATAACTCGAAAGAGGGCAACGCGATCTCCTTCATCAACTATCAACCTCGCACCTTCGATGAGAATGAAGACGCCAAAGCCGAACTTCACCGCATCGTCGCCCGCAATCATGGCGGATTCGATCCCACCATGAAGGACGCATGGGAGGAGTGGGACACCGTCAAGAACCAGAAAATGATGGGTAAGATCTTTACCGCCATGGATTGGTTCCTGGGCGGCGTCGGCCTGGTCACACTCGCTCTGGGCGCGATCGGCATCATCAACATCATGCTGGTCGCCGTGACCGAGCGCACCCGTGAGATCGGATTGCGCAAAGCCCTCGGCGCCACCAATCGTACGATCCTTTTCCAATTCTTCCTGGAAGGCGCCTTCCTGACCCTGTTCAGCGGAGCGTTAGGAGTCGGCAGCGCCATGCTTATCATCCATCTGCTCTCAGGAGTCAATCTTCCTCAGGGCTTCGATACTCCCCGCATCGTTCCCTTGTCCGCCATCGGCGCGGTGCTCTCGTTGGCTCTGGCCGGCATCATTGCCGGCCTCTATCCCGCCCGCAAGGCCGCCATGCTCGAACCCGTCGAGGCCCTGCGCCAGGAATAAGAAAGAGGTCTCAAGGTTATGACCCGCGATCTGGTGAAAGAAGCTTTCGGCGCCATGCGGCACAACCGCCGCCGCACCGCTCTTACCATGCTGGGCATGGCCTGGGGCATCGCCACCGTCGTCATCCTGCTGGCGTTCGGGACCGGCTTCGAAAATGCCATCTCCCTGATCTTCAGCTCCTGGGGCACTGACGTCATCGGCGCCTTCCCCGGCCGCACCTCTCTCCAAGCCGGAGGCGCCAAGGCCGGCAGCGAAGTCCGCCTTCAGATCGCCGACGTGGACTACATCCGCAACGAAGTGCCCATGGTGAAAGGCGTCACCCCTATCTTCGACCGACGAAACGTCACCATCCAGCACGACACGCGCACCTTCACCAATCTCTTCTTAACCGGCGTCTATCCCGTATACGAGCGCATCCGCGGTTTTAACGTAGCCACAGGCCGGGGTCTTAGCGAAGAAGATCAACTGCAGCGTGCCCGAGTCGTGGTGATCGGCGACGAAGCCCGGCGCCGCCTCTTCTCCGGCGAACCGCCTCTCGGCCAGTCCATCCGCATCAACGGCTTGAGCTTCCAAGTCGTCGGCGTCTATCAGCGCAAAGTCCAGGGCGGCGACGATAACGACAACACCCTGCTCGCCATCCCCTTCAGCGCGATGGGCGATCTCTACGACACCAAGTACATCTCCGGCATCTTCATGGACTACGAAGGCGAGAACCACCAGCAGCTAGCTCGCGTCGTGCGCTCAGTCTTAGCCGGACACCACAACTTCCGTCCTGACGACCACCGTGCCGTCTTCATCGCTGACTTCAAACAAGACTTTGACGAGTTCTCGGTCGTAACCGCCGCCCTGAAAATTCTGCTAGCCTTCATTGGCGCCCTGACGCTGGGCATCGGCGGCATCGGCCTCATGAACATCATGCTGGTCTCGGTACAGCAGCGCACCCGCGAAATCGGCGTCGAAAAAGCCCTGGGCGCCCACAAAGCCCACATCCTGTTCCAGTTCCTGGCCGAAGCCCTGGCCATCACCTTCGCTGGAGGTCTCGGCGGCATCGTCATCGCCTACCTCATTTCCTGGGTCGTAGGCGCCCTCCCGCTGATGAGCGCCTTCGGCGACGGCCTCCAGGGAGGCGACATCCACCTCCACATCAACCTCAGTAGCCTGGCCGTAGCTACCGTCATCCTCAGCTTGGTCGGCATCGTCAGCGGCATTGTCCCCGCCATCCACGCTGCCCGCCTTGATCCCATCGAGAGCCTCCGCTACGAATAGCCTCTCGATAGACCAAGCCATCTGGGGACAATTCATGTGGGGACAGCCGCCCTCGGCTGCCCGGCGGCCCAGGTGTATCGGGCCGCTCGCCTTTACTGCGCTGTCGTCCTGAACCGTGACTCTACTGACCCCCCGTACCATTACTGAAAGCTCGTGACCCCACGTAACTAGCGACCCCCAAACCCCGCCGCTACCATCGCCAACAGGTAGAGATTTCGCGAGGAGGACCGCTTGCGCCTTTCTTCGGTTCGCATCATCACCGGCATTTCCAGCCTGCTTTTCGGAGCCGCCGCCTGGCGCGTTGGCCCGCACGCCGCCTCCGACTTCGCCGTCGAAGCGCAGGCTGTGAGACCCGCTGTGTCCGCCCCCGCGCCGCAGACGCCCCAACTGCAGCCCGTAAAAGCCACCGTCCCCGCGTCGCCGAGCATTCCCGCGACCATCGTTGCTCCCGGCACCGAGATCTATACCGCGAAGCGTGGCGAAGCCATCCCCACTATCGCTCGCCGCTACCTTGGTCGCACCTCCTATCTGACTTCCGCCGAACTCGCCGAAGCCATTCGCGCTGCCAACCACAAGTCCGATTCCTCGAACATCCTTAAGGCGAACGAAAACCTCGTCATCCCCGGCATCCTATCCGCGCCGGTCACCGCGAAGACGATTCCCGTTCCCAGAGACTTCGAAGTTCGCGCCATCTACCTCACCGGTGTGATGGCCGGCTCTGATCACGGACTCCGCATCATCCGCCACTGGCGTGAGGTCGGCGGCAACGCCGTTGTCTTCGACATCAAAGACTCCGACGGCAGCGTTAGCATTCCTTACGAGCATCCGCTCGTCGGCAGGCACAACGTCTACCTGCACGACGTGCCCAAGTTCGTCCGCTTCCTGCACCAGCAGAACATGCACGCCATCGCCCGCATCGCCATCTTCCGCGACGAGGCCCTGGTGACGACGCATCCTGAACTTGCCGTTCAGTCCCGCCGCAATCACAGCGCCTGGCGCGAGAACGGCAAGCTCGTCTGGACCGACCCTTCCAACCCTAAAGTGCAGGACTACGACATCGCCCTCGCCAAGCACGTGGCCCAGCTCGGCGTGGACGAGATCCAGTTCGACTATGTGCGTTTCCCCGCCGAAGGCGACCAGAAGGACGCCGCCTTCGTGTTCCAGGGGCAACAGCCAGAGGTCGCGCAGACCGAAGCTGCGCAAGCCGAAGCCTCACCGACCGCAAACCGGCAAGACTCATGTGGCGACGGGCGCCTCGCCCGTCCCGCCAAAGCGAAGCGAGGCGGAACCCGCCCCGCTGCTGACATCAAAGCTCCAGCGCCCGAAACAAAACCCTGCCGCGCAGCCACTCTCCGCGGCCCGCAGCGCTCCGACGTCATCACCGCCTTCCTCAAGAAGGCCTATGCGGAACTCCATCCCACTGGCGTGTTGCTCTCGCTCGACGTCTTCGGAGTGATGGCCTGGCAGCGCCCCGTGGATCTCTCCCACACCGGCCAGGACATCGTCGGCATGGCCCGCTACTGCGACGTGCTCTCGCCCATGATCTATCCCTCGCACTTCTTCGGCATGGATAACATCCAACATCCCGGCGACGAGCCAGCCCACTTCATCGGCGAATCCATGGACCGCTTCGAACTCATCACCAAAGGCAGCGGCGTGGTCATCCGCCCCTGGCTGCAAGCCTTCCACTGGCGGACGAAGACCTATTCGCCCGAATACATCAAGATTCAGGTGGAAACCGCCCGCACCAAAGGCGGCGTCGGATTCTTGTTCTGGAACGCGGCCAACGACTACTCCAAGCCCTTCACCGCCATGCCGGAAATGAAAGAGATTAACGCCAAGCAGAAAGACAAGTACTTCCGCGGCGATGAACTGTCCACCACCAGCGTCCAGGCCGCGCTAACCCCAGCGAACTAAGTACCGAGACCGAGGGTGCCCCATCCTAGCCGCGCCTTTTGCGGCTAGGGTGGGGCTTTTGACTGCGGCGCCGGATCGCTGTCTAATATCCAAAGCAGCGGGGGTTCGCCATGGCCGACGACATCACCATCTCTCCCGGACCGCAGTTCCGCACTGCCATGCTGTTGGCGATCCTGGCCGACGCGCTGCAGCTGGTCGTCTTTCCACTGTTTGTAGCGGGCGCCATCTCTCCGGCCGATGACGTGCTCGATCTCGCCATCGCTGCCGTGATGGTGCACCTGCTCGGCTGGCACTGGGAGTTTGTGCCGTCGTTTCTGGCCAAGCTCGTGCCCGGCGTGGACCTGGTCCCCTTCTGGACGCTGGCCGTGGCCAACGTCTACCGCAAAGCCAAGAGCGTCGCCACCGTCGAGAAGAAGTTGGACGAACTCCCGCCGCACCCCCTCGGCCGTTAGTCGTTAGTCGTTGGTCGGTGGGATCACCTCGAACCACGTGGGGACAGCCGCCCTCGGCTGTCCAGCGGCCCGGACGTATCGGGCCGCAGCCTTCCCGCAATCCTTGTCATTCCGACGCGCGAGCGTAGCGAGGAGGAGGAACCTGCTTTTTCCCCACCACACAACCCCCTTGTTACCCCTCCCCAACCGGTGTAAAAAGGACTCCGACTATGAGGGGGTCATGGCGCAGCCACGCCAAGGCCCTTATTTGTTCAGATCAGGGAGCGTTATAAAGGCATGCCAACGAATCCCATTATGCGGCTGGCAGAAACCGTCGACCGAAGACTTAAACAAGCCGGGGACGACTCGCCCGGAGTCCGGCGGCTCACGAAGCTCTTCGAGACTATCCACTTTACAAGCCTCAAGACCGAAGAAGGAAAGTCGCTTCAGCTGCGCATAGCTCTAGTCAACCCTGCGAGGCCCGATCCCGAGCGGCCGAAGCTAATTCGCTCTGATCGATGGACAATAACCAGATTGGACGCACGCATTCCCCTTACTGTCCAAAGCCTAATCAAGCTTTCGAAGGCAGCAGATCCGTGGAGCTCGACGCTTGCGGTGTTTTACGATTCGAAGAACGAATTTTTTGTCTGGGGAATGATCGACCAGACAGTCCACTTCAACATTATGCTGGTTCGAGAAACCGAATTTGGGGGATACACACCCCCAGGCACGTTCCAAGTAACCGCAGCAGGCACAGCCGACCTCTCCGTATACCGTGGCTTCGACTTCGTGGCACGCCTACAACAGGACCAACTCCTGACACGACAGAGCGACGTGTTCTGGTCAGGGCCCGTCAGCGACCGCCTTTTAAACGGAATCTTCGCCTGTTTTGCACGAGGCCTGCGAAACCTAGCCGCATCTGAGGCTGCAGAAGTACCCAACCCCGACGACTGGCTCGGGTGGATTGTCGACACGTGGACTCGGACTCTTTGCAGATTGCTCATCAGCATACAAAGATACAGACACGGCGGCGCCCTGCTGATCACAACCTCACGTCGAGATCTGGATGTCAAATATAAGATGAACTACGCAAGGCTGCCGACGTTGCTTTCTGATTTCGCAGCCCTAACGATACAAATGGATGCAGCCGGCGAACTGGTAAGAAGTTACATCGACGATGACGCGGACAGCATTCCAGCGGAAGCATATCTAGATGAAACCATCTCCGAAGCAGACGCGGAAGACTGCGAACGGGCGATCACCGGGAGCGTGCGCTTTATCTCATCCCTTTCCTGTGTCGACGGCCTCATTCTTGCCACACCGGAACTTGCCATCAACGGTTTTGGCGTCGAGATCCGCACGAAGAAGGAACCCAAGTCCGTATTCATCTCCTCTACAGCCAACCCCATCAAGAGGACTGTTCGTCCAGTTGATCCCAATCACTATGGTACGCGCCACCGCTCGATGATGAGATACTGCTTTGCAAATCCGAAAAGCCTGGGATTTGTAATCTCGCAAGACGGCGAAATTCGCGCAATGACTCGGGTGGGAAGCCGTCTCATTATGTGGGAGAACCTGAAGGTGCTCTCCTACCTAGAAATGAGTCCGAGCAAGCGCCGCCGCAGAAAGGTGCGCTCTCCAACCTGAACCCTCGCCGGGTGCCCCACCCTAATCTCGCGCCTTTTGCGAGATAGGGTGGGAACTTTGACTTCCTCCACCACCACGACTTTTCCACAGCCTCCACCCCATTTCCTGTGACGCACAACCTTTACTGAGAAATTCAAAACTCCCAAACTGGGCTCGTGCGCAACCACTCCAGCAAACGCTCCGCCGCAGCAGTTAGCCCAAAGCAATCACCCGCCATTCCCAATTCGGGAGATCCATCCTCCGCCGCCGCCCGCGTTAAGTCCTTTATCCGCAATATTTTACTTACAAGTCCTGAGTTTCCAGGATTATACGAGAAGGTCCTCGTCTCCGAGGGCTATAACCCCAATGAAGCCAAGATCATAGCTGAGAGGTATCAAAAAAAAATGTGCCCCGACCCGTCGCCCGAAACCGCTCCCAGGACCTGCACCCACATCAAAGTGACCGGCCTCCGTTGCGGCTCGCCCGCCCTCCGCGGAGAGCGTTTCTGCTACTTTCATCAGCGCATGGTGCGCGGCGTTCGCACCCCGCCCAATCAGCGCCTCCATCCCATCGCGCTCATCGAGAACGAAGAGGCCATCCAGGCCTCGCTCATGGAAGTCATGAACGCTCTCGCCCGCAACACCATTGATCCGCGCCGCGCCGAGCTTATGCTCCGCGCCCTCAATGCCGCCATCCGCAACGTGCGCCGCGTCCGCTTCGGCGTAGACAACGACAAGATGGTCCGCCAGGTTCCCGAATACCCGGCCCCGCCCGCCAAGCCCAGGCCCGCCACAACCGCCGATCCCCGCGAAGCCTACGGACTCACCGCCACCCCTGCCGCCAGCAAAGAACCCCATGCTCCCGCCAACACCAACCCCGCAGCCCTGTCGTCGTACGACATGTATCACATTTCGCCATTTCCGAAGGAGCCTGTCTCGACTCCGGCGAAGGGGAGCTTGCAAAAGGAGCCTGCTCCGAGCCTGCCGAAGTCCACGACCCCAACCGCAGTGGACGCAAGCGCCCGCAAGCCGCCCGCCGGCGTCCGCGCCGCCCCACCGCCGCAAAAGAAGGTCGCCGCCGGCAAGACATGAACACATTGCGTCCCGAACCTTGGTCACCCGCAGGGTGGTGACTTTGGGCTGACGATGGATGACTTGCTGAAAATAAATCGGTTACGGCTGGGAACCCTGCACCGGCTTCTGGCGTCTATGGTAGGTAGTAGTCCCGGCTCCGCACGGGGTTGGCCGGACTGGGTCAGAGGTCGGACCGGATCTTCGGATCGGGTCTTTGGGCCAGATCCTCGGCCAGATTCAGGGGACCAGAGGTCGAAATATCAGTTCAAGGTAGGGTGGAAAATCCTATAATCGTCGTTTGGGCACGAATCATGGTTTAGGCGCGGCGGGGACGCCGTTACGGCGGGAGCGACCACCTTGGGAGAGCTGGCAAGCGCGATCGGAGCACGGGCGCACGAAGAAGCGGCCATCGTCGCCGAGCTGAAGGCCGGTTCCGAGGCGGCCTATGCCTGGCTGATGGGGCAGTTTCAGCAGCCGGTGTACGGGCTGGTGTACCGCATCGTGAACGATCCGGCGGACGCGGCCGACACCACGCAGGATGTGTTCCTGAAAGTCTTCCGCGGGATGAAGAACTTCAACGGCGCATCGAGCCTGAAGACGTGGATCTACCGCATCGCGCTGCATGAGGCGGCGAACCGGCGGCGGTGGTGGTTCCGGCACAAGGCGCGGGAGACTTCGATTGAGCCGCTGGAGTCGGAGGGCATGGCCGGAGAAGCGATGCAGACGGCGATGACCGATCCGGCGGAGTCTCCGTTTGACAATGTCGCGCATCACGAAGTGCAGCGGCGGGTCGAAGCGGAGTTGCGCCGGCTGCCGGAGCCGTATCGCACGACGCTCGTGCTGCGCGATCTGGAAGAAATGTCGTACGAAGAGATTGCCGAGGTGTTGGAGATCTCGCTGGGCACGGTGAAGTCGCGGCTGACGCGAGGCCGCGAGGCGCTGCGGCAACGGCTGACGCCGTACGTCCGGGAAGTGGGCGAAGAACTGGGGTTGACCGCGCCGGAAAAAGAACCTTCCGGAGACGACGGCGGATTGCGGTCGCAGGTTGGTGGGGGGAGAAGGGCCGAGGTGACGCCATGAGTGTCGCGACAAAGAGTGGCATGACAAAGAGTGGCGACAATATGACGGAACTGCGCTGCTCGCAGGCGAAGCGGCTGTTCTCGCCTTATCTGGATGGAGTGGTGACGGGTACGGAAATGCTGGCGCTGCAGGATCACTGGGCGGAGTGTGCGGGATGCCGCGCACAGTATGAGTCGCTGCGGCGGACGCAGCAGCTGGTGGCGAACGTGGCGCGTCCGAAGGTTCCGGAAGACCTGGGATTGCGGCTGCGGGTGGCGATTTCGCGCGAGGCGGCGCGGGCCTGGCGCGGTCCGTTTGAGGGCATGCTGGTGCGGCTGGGCAATGCGCTCGAGGCGGTGATGGTTCCGGCTACGGCGGGCTTTGTGAGCGCGTTGATCATCTTCGGAGTGGCGATGGCGTATTTTGTGACGCCGTCGTCGCTGCAGGCGAATAATGATGTGCCGCTGGTCATGGTCAACACAGCTCCGCAACTGCAGCCGGGAGCTTTTGGCATGACCATGGACACGATCGAAGCCGATTCGCTGGTGATCGAGGCCTATGTGGACGCCAACGGCCGGGTGCAGGACTATCGGATTCTGTCGGATACCGAGCAATCGAAGGCGGTGCTGCCGCAGGTGAAGCGGATGCTGATCTTCACGACGTTCCGTCCGGCGCTGTCCATGGGCCGTCCGACGCCCAGCCGGGCAGTGCTGTCGTTCTCGCGGATCAGCGTGAAGGGGTAGGAAGTACTCAGTACTCAGTACTCAGTACTCAGTACTCAAGATTAAATTCTGCAGGCCCCATGTCTCGCACAGGTTGGGCGCGAGAGATGGGGCCTTCGACTTTTTGCGGCGATGGCTCGAGGAGCGACGTTTTATTTCGATCCGGAACCGGCGGTGGCGATTTTCTCGGTATGGTCATTGGCCACTCTGGTCAGGTACGGGAAGAATGGCGTGATCTCAAATGGCATCTTTTCCCGTGCCAGTGCAAGGGCGACCGGCTGGGCCTTGGACATTTCGATCTGGTCGCTCCATGGGTCCAGTTTGATGCGTCCGCCCAGCGGAAGGGCGGCAATCTGGTCCACCCGCTGAGCGTCGAGCGGGGGAGCAGACGAAAGCAGAGCCCCCATGCGTGTGTTGGTGCCGGCGGCGATGCTGTTGCCCAGGTGCGGCCGAATCAGGTTCGGCAGTTCGGGCGCACGCTGCTGTAGGGCACGCAGGAACAGTCCAGCGCTGGTCAGCTTTTCCTTGTAAGGTGAATTCTTCAGCAGTTCGAGCGCTTTGATGTCGGCGGCCGCCTCGTCGGCGGGACGGCGTTTGAAGTCCAGCCTGCGAAACGACTGTTCGTCGGGAAAGAACATGCGATCGTTGAAGGCCAGCGAGGCATCGAAGGGATGCCCGAGAACAATGTGGCTGAGTTCATGGGCCAGAACCATGGCTAAGGCCGCTTCGTCGGGCAGCACGTCGAGCAGGCCGCGGCTGATCACGATGGTGTGGCCGATGGTAAACGACTCCAGGGGCGCGGTAATCAGAACGCGGCATCGGACATCGGAGCGCAGCGTCAGGTTGTTGGTGAGCAACAGATTGTTGACCACGGTCTGAAGAACGGAATCCACCTTGCCGCTGGGGGCGATCAGGCCTACGCCCTGAAGATGTTCGATGACGTTATCTTCGGCCTGGCGCTCCCACATGCGCTCGGCAGCCACTGGGCTTGGGTCGGCGGCCGTACCGCTCTGATCCCAGGCTTGTTTCGGATCCACCTGAATCTGGGTGAACTCCTGGTTCCGGTCTCTGCCCACTTCCTTCAGGTAGTAGCCCCACAGCCGTGTCTGCGCTTTCAGGTGGACATGGCTGGAAACAGAATCCAGGTCCGATTCTTCGCTGTACACATACGCCGGCAGCCAGACTCCAGGTTTGAGATTGAGCCTCCAGGAGTCGAAGTGCAAATAAGCAGAGCCTGCCGGACGCCCGGAATAGGTGCCGTTGAAACGGACAATGTTGTAGTCCTGGTCCTCGACCCAGATACGCCCCTGGAACCGTCCTGGAGGAGCGTCGGCCTTGGGCTGCGCATCCATCACGATGCAGCGGATTTCGCCCAGAAACTCGCGCCGCACGTAGGCAAAGTTGTAATACTTCTTGTACAGGTCGGTATCGAGTACGACCATTTGAGCAAAGCCCAGGGGCTGGTAACGCAGCGAGAAGATGCTGGTCAGTTTGGCGAGGCGGCCGCGCCCGAAGCCGGCCTGGCCGACGAAGGACACGTCTTCGGGGCCGTCGCTCAGGTCGAGCCGTCCAAGGAAATACTGGTCCTGAATGGGGAAGGAGTTTCCTTCTATATCCTTCTTCAAATTCTGCACGTAGGTCTCAACCATGGGGCGCATATTGCGCATCTGCGCCAGGACTTGATGCTCTTTTTCGACGGCGCGGTCTACCACCTCGTCAAATGAGCCAGGCTGGGCTGAGGTTGCCGGGGCGGGACTCAGTGTGGCCTCGACCAACGTGGGTGGGGCCGGCGCAGCCGGGGTAACCGGCTCTTGCGCCACGAGCGATCCCCAGGTGAACAACAGCGCGATCGAAAACCAACGAACCAAATATGCGCACATACAACTTGCCTCCTTCACTTCCTTCTAGCGAACGTGTTTCTAGCGGACTGCTTCCTGCGGGCTTTGTTTCTTGCGAGCTTGTTTCTTGCGAACGTGTTTGTTGCGAACCGGCCCGGACATTCCATCAGCAAACCGGCTGCCAGCGAGGATTAGAGTTTTCTGAATTGGAGACTTGTTGCTGGGTTCAGTTCATGTCGAGGATGTTGTGCGGGATTCTTGGAACGCGGACCTTCAAGGCCGCTGTATGAGGACGCGCATGGCTATGTGGAAGGAAATCAACTACAAAGGCCCACGCAATCAGGATTTGGGAATGCCCACCCTCTGCAAAAAGCGCAAAGGATGGGGCACCCAGGGATCGTGTAACCTCAAAAGGTGGGCCACCCGCCCTACACAGAGGGGGGGCGCTCTGAGACCCTTCCTTTCCCTTCTCCCCTGTTGGGTTTGACAGGGTAGGTATATACAGACGGCAAAATGCTCCCTCCCCCCGGACCCCCCGGTTTTTGGCTTGGCCCGCCCCCGCCCGCGCGTTAGGCATGGCGGAGTGAGCTAGTGCGTGACGTGCGCTGGTGGGATCGCGCGTGCGAGCGCGCGTGCGAGGGGACGGAATATGATGCTATTCGTGTGCCTAATTGATAGGCTTCTTGAAGACAATGAAAGTGGAATCAGGACTGAAGCACAGGCTCAGCGTTGCGTTGGATACACTTGAGGCGTTGTATTTCTTCTCACAATCTCTCGAAGGTCAGGCAAGTACAGACATTTCTGTAGTGCACCCCTGTAGAACTGGACACGGAAGTTAGTTAGGCTTGGGGCCTCCG
>JBBIOA010000040.1:0-28821 GCA_037443605.1 Terriglobales bacterium | reverse complement strand
CCCAGTTCTTGGAAACTTCAAACACCAGCCACGCCATGTATTCCATCTTGCGTTCGCGCAGCAGGTCGCCGACGCGGAAGACCAGTCCCGCGCGTTCTTCCACGGAAGTGCGGCTCCAGGATTCGAACGCCTTGAGCGCGGCGTTCATGGCCGGCTCGACGTGATCGCGGCCCGCCTTCTGATGGATGCCGACCACTTCCGACGGTTTCGCCGGATTCAGCGATTTGATCTTCTCGGCAGTCTTGACGCGCTTGCCGCCGATAATGAGGTCATACTCGCGGCCCAGTTGGCCGCGCACTTTTGAGATCGCAACCCGCATGCGGCGCGCGTTCTCTTCGTTGCGAAAATCATAAAACGGTTCGGTAACAAACGGTCCGGTATGCTGACCAGTCCGAGGCCGGACGGGGGCTTCGAGTGTTGCCATAACGGGATCCTTTCGAGGATGTAGAGACCAGAGATTAGGGCTTACTTCGTAATTTTACACCGAGGCTTGGCTGCGCCTGCGGCGGACTCAACGAAATCCCTAGCCTTGGCGAGACTGTGCAATCTCCGGCTGAATCTCTACCGGGAAGTTCACCGATCTGGCGATGTAGCAGAGACGGTGGGCCTCGTGGTGCAGGCTCCGCGCTTTTACTGGATCATCACCCTGGGAGATCGCCACTCTCGGCTTCAAAACGGCCTGCACAAATTCTCCGGAGCCATCCGGGTTCTCGCGCATCACAGCGGAGGGTGCATCCTCGTACGAGGTAGCCGTAATCCCATTGACCGCGCACAGGTGCAGATACCACAGCATGTGGCAGGTCGACAGACTCGCCACCAGCAACTCCTCCGGGTTGTAACGAGCGGAATCGCCG
Source organism: Terriglobales bacterium (assembly GCA_037443605.1). Taxonomy (GTDB): domain Bacteria; phylum Acidobacteriota; class Terriglobia; order Terriglobales; family Acidobacteriaceae; genus Sulfotelmatobacter. The sequence continues at coordinate 27,967 of JBBIOA010000040.1, read as the reverse complement.
CGAAACGCAGGATCGCTGGAGCCTGGGATCGTCGGTTTGCCGTCTGCCGTGATCTCGTGATCGCGCCGGTAGCTCTTGTAGCTCTTCGTCCCGTCGCCGGTGTTGCCGGTCCACAGGACTCGGACCGCATAGCTGTGCTCTTTCATTGTGGTCGCTCCGTCATTGCGATAGGGCCATGGATCGTTGGCGAGTCCAGGCTTCGGAAACGCGGCGGCCCTTTTCGATGTTGTCCACAACCAGGATCAACCGATGATCGTGGTCGCTGTAGAGGACTTCGATGTTCACTCCGGCGTCCGCCAGTTCGCGCGTGAGCGCGCCGAGTTGGCCGGGCTCGTCCTGCCGAAGCCGCTGGATCAGAACATCCCGCACGCTCACCACTTCGATGCCGGCGGCTTCGAGGGCGATGCGCGCGGCCTCACCGTCTGAGAACAAGAAGTGAGCGGCTCCCTTGCCGTTCACCACCCACGCGCCGCCGCCCTCAATGCTGATGCCGGCGCGTCCGAGTGCTTCGCCCATCGCGGCGAGTGTGCCCGGACGATTGTCCAGCAGGATGGCCACGTCCTTCATTGTGATGTCTTCTCCGAGGTGCCGTCGTTCCATTCTTCGATGTGTTCCAGCGAGATGGCTGTCGACCCGCCGCGCTCGTAGACATGGCCGGTAACCCGGACGAACTTGCCGACGAAGGGCAGCAGTTTCGAACGGACATCGACGTCGGGCATCTCGGTAGAAATCGGATGGTAGACGTGCTCGTCCTTGGTCAAGACGACGAGCGGAGAGCCGCCTCGAACACAGGCTTCGACGCAACCGTTGGGCAGGGGTTTCAAGACTTCGTGGTAACGGTGAACGCAGCCGCCATCGCGGACGTAGCCGGTAATCGTGATCGCCGGGCCGTCGTCTTTCTCTTGCGCCCAAAGGCACACCGTGGCGGCCATGCAGACGAGTATGCTGAGTTTCTTGATCGCGGTCATGGTTCTCCTCGAAGAGCGATTGTCTCGCTCTCACAAAAATATGTTCGTCAGGACGGCGCATCTATGTTTCAATGGGGATCGAACTATGGATGCAACCTCGATTGCGCGGATTGCGGGACTCATCGGCGAAGCGGGCCGCATCCAGATGCTGACGACCATGCTCGATGGCAGGGGGCACTCGGCGTCGGAACTGGCGATTGCGGCCGGCGTTTCTCCGCAAACGGCAAGTTCCCATCTGTCGAAGCTGCTGACCGGCGGGCTCGTGGAGTCGGAGCGCCTCGGCAGGCAAAGAGTCTACCGGCTGAAGAATACGGATGTTGCCACGGCCATCGAAGCGATCGGAGCGTTGGCGGCGGACAAGCATCCGTCAGAGATGCCGGAAGTTCGATTCGCGCGGACCTGCTATGACCATCTGGCGGGCGTGCTGGCGATCGCGGTGAGGGATGGGTTGCTGAAGCGTGGAGCGCTGCGTCATCAGAAGGACGCGTTCGCGCTCACGGCCGACGGGAAAAAATTTCTCGCCTCAATGGAAATCGACTATGCCCTTCTCGCGAAGCTGAGACGCTCGTTTGCGCACAAGTGTCTGGACTGGACCGAGAGGCGGCATCACGTGGGCGGCGCGCTTGGTGCTGCGCTGCTTGCACGCTGGCTCGAGATCAAGTGGCTGGTGCGCTTGCGGGAGACTCGGGCGGTGCGCATTACGCACGAGGGGGAGAAAGGATTCGAACGAATTCTCGGAGTGCGATGCGCGGAGTTGCGCGCAAGGCGTTAGTCCCGCGCACAGGCCTCGATCCCAGATGGGCGCAAAAAAATCTTCAGTCCGGTTCGATCTCCGGCAGAGGGGCCTTGGCGGTGCGGCGGAGCGCGTTCGGATCGGGGGGAACCGGCAGTGGGACGTCCACCGTCCCCAGGTGATTGCTCAGCTGGTCCATGATGCCGACGCGCATGAGGGTCGCTTCCACCGGAATGTCGATTTCCTGCTCGAATCCCACATCTCCTGCGGAGATACGCTTATACACCTCGGGCTGCAGATCGCTGGTGGCGCGATTCGTCATGCCGGAGAGCATGCGGCCCTCGCCGCCGAAAGCAGTGAACAGGAGGGCAAGCGTGCTGCGCATAGTGCCATTCTGCCCCGGGAGAAAGCGTAGTTCCGAACTATGAATGGCGTAGTCGACGACGTAGTGCTGCACCTCCACCGGTGGAGGCGGGGGCGCGCCTTTTTTCGTTGCCATGACGACCCACCCAACCGACGCACCGTCGACCTTCCTTTTGCCCCCGGTGGGAAAGACCCGGACGGAGAACTCGACTTCGCGTGCGGGTGGCGATCCGAAGTGCATGGCGGTGGCAACCGCACGGCGGGCGAGCGCGGCCTCTTTCGCCGCCACGTTGACCTCGTCGGCAAAGTATCCCTGGCGGTAGGCCAGTTTGTATCCCTTCTCGCCAAGTTGCACCTTGATCTTCCGGAATTTCCCATCGTAGACCTTATTTGAAGAAGTGTAGGAGAGCGAGTAGTAATTGCTGCCCTGCTCGTTGGCGGTCGCAATGGCTTCGCTGATGCCGTTGGTATTGAGAAAGGCTTTACCGCCAGTGGCCACCGCGAACTGGTTCATGGTGTCTTGTTCGGCCGCCAGCTGGGTGAAGTCCGTCATCCCCGGTGGGAGGCTATTCGAATTCGAGCTGGAGTTCGGAGAAGTTGGGTCCGGGGGCTGGAACGACCTTGGCGCGGCACTGGTGCCGAGACTATCCGCCCCAAATCCGAAAACCTGCAGTCCGCGGACATCGACGGGATACACGGCGACTTGCGCATCGGCCAGCAGATTGGTCGCGCGTTTGATTTTGTACGTATAGTTGGGATTATCCAGCGACGGATTGCTGGAGATGGGGCTGATATTAATGGAGATCGGGAATGAGGAGGAGAGCCAGACGATGTTCTTGCGGCCCGCAATGCCCGACAGATAGCGCGCCAGAAGCATCAGGCCATCGATGGTGCGGGTGGCGCGTTCACTGGTGTCCGTCACATACTGCTCCGCTTGCATGTTCTGGAGAACGCCAGCCAGATTCTGAAAACCGCTGGTGCGACCGCCGGTCTCTGCCAGGTCGGTGACGAAAGAAGCAGAGTTCGTTGCTTCCTTCTCCGCCGCCTGCCAACGAGTTTGACGCGGCTCTCCTTTCTTCCCGCTTACCGCAGCCATCAGCAGAGTCTCATCGGCGGTGAATCCCTGAATCAGACGCAAGGGAAAATCGCCGCCGGCTAAGGTGCAGAGGGCAAACTGAGAGACTTTGGGCTTGGACCGCAGGAATTTCACCAACTGCTGGCGGGCATATATCTGATCTTGCGGTGGCGTATTGAGCAGGTCGAACAGGACCATGGTAACTGCCCCCTCCTGGCCTGCCCGCACGTGGTTATTGAACAAGTTTGGGGAGGTAGCCGGAGCGGCAGGCGTCACCGACGTGGATACCAGCGTGGGCGCTCCGGAAGCAGGAGGGGACGCAGCCCTCACGCTGGTGCTCTGGGCTGGAGAATCCTCGATGTTGGTGAACTCCCGGAAATAGCGGACTCTTTGTGGCTGATTGTCCTCGGCCAGTTGAAAATCTTCCTGACCCAATCCGCGGATCGGATGGCCCTTACTGTCGGTGACCACAACGTCGACCACGACCGCTCGCGAGCTCACTTTGAAGGTCGGGACCGGCAGGCTCTCGCCGGGCTCGTTTCTTTCGACCGGCTTTTCGGCGGCAACTCCACCGGAAGGAGGATTCGGGGAATCCGCAGCCTCGACGGGTTGACCATTCCCCTCGGGCTTGGCAGGGGCCGGGGGAGCAGCCTCTTCTTGCGCCAAGGCGCCGGCGGTTGCATCGGCGGTTACTTCGGCATCGTCCGACTCGGTTGCTCCGGGGGCATTGGGAGGTGCCGCGGCCTCGTTGGACCCGAGTGCGAAAACACCGGGGGTATCGGTTTTGAGAGAGGCGAATTTGGCCTGCTCCTCTTCCGGCATTTGTGGCAGATCGAACAACTCAAGCGCCAATCCGCGCAGCAGGGCAAGACGCCGGCCGTCAGGAGACAGAGAGAAATTCTGCCCGGTGGCGACCGCCGGGGTGATGCTGAGCGACAAGACCGAGTTTCCGCTCGCCGTATCAAAGACTTGGATCTCCTGGCGGAAGACATCGCGATCAGGAATCTGCTGCACAAAGGGATCGTCCTCCGTTTCGTCGAACTGGAGTGGGTGACTGGCGGCATGCTCCAGGCGCAGGGTGCTGACGCCGAAGCGGCTGCCGTCCTGGCAGCGAGTGACTTCGGGATACGAGCGCAGATCGGCCCAGTGCTGCCGCCATAAGCGATGCCCGGTCAGCGAGAAGGCGAGGACTCCATAGTCGCAAGCGGAAGAGGCACACCGGCCGATCAGCATGGTGTTGTCGGTGGGATACAACACGTGGGGAACGGTTTGCGATCGAACGCGCGTCAGGTTTTGCCGCTGGGCTGCGGAAGGACCAAAACGCACCAGCCAGACATCGCCTTTGCGGATGACGTCGGTATAGCCGGTGCTGGTGCCGGTCAGGTGGGTCAAGTTGTTGAACAATAGCGTGCGCTGAGATGCCAGAGTTTTGGCGTCAAGGAATTTGACAATGAACTTGGGCGCAGGCTTGGAAGACTTCCGTGCTGGCTCGGCAGCCTTCTTCTCATTCTCGGTATTCAAAATGATCTGGCTGCCGTCAGGCGTAACGGAAACCCAGAGTAGATCCTTGGGAGATTTCAGTAACAGGCTCTCATGCAGGCTGGAATCGAGAACGTAGAGACTGTTCAACTTGCGCAGCAGGAACTTGCCCGGGCTCAACGGCCACAGATACCGGCGGCGGTCATGCAGATACCAATTGGCCTCACGGACCACCTTGCCGCTCGGCAATTCGAGAATCACAGCGTGCATGAGGCGATCTTCGTGCGTCGGGGGGCAGTCGGGCTGGCGGTGAAAGAGCTTCTTGTTGTTGAACGTGAGCAGCACGTGATCGGCGTCGACGAAGTCCAGCGTCACGCTGGGCTGATCCTCGCTAAGGCGGTCCATGCGCGACAGTTCGTGGTAGCCCACGCCGGCTAGGTCCAGCTGCGTGGCCGGTTTCGCATTGTTATCGGCGGGCAGGGGCTTCTCTTGCGCCGTCAAGCTGGAAAACGGGAGAAGGCAAAGCGCAAGCAGTGTTGTCCACAGAAGGTTCGTTCGGCGGGGAATACTGCAAAACAACGGGGCGCACCTCGGATTTCGATTCTGCAGCACAATCGGGGACCGCGCTGAGCCGTCACCAGCACCAGACGACGGCGCCTGCTTCCGCGCCTGCATTGTAGAGCAGAATTCGAATATGCGCAGCCCACCGGATCGTTATTCTTCAAGTATTTTTGCACCCTGCGAAGCGAGGCCCGCTTTCCGCTAAACGCCACCCTACTTCTCGATCGCCCCGATATCGCCCAGGCCGTTCCTCGGGCGACTGGCGCCTTGTTGATCCGTGCTCGACGGCGTCGCGCTCAACGGGATCGTTGTCACGGTCACGCTGACGTTGTCGTCGAGTGCGCCGCTCGGAAAACTTCCCCAGAAACTGTCGTTCAGGCCCGCGGGCCCGAGACGTCCATTGATCTCGGTGTCGAGGTTATGCCAGAAGGTGATCCAGGCGGCATTCTGAGGATTCGTCGGCCAGGTTTTGGCTGGGCCGTACCACGTGACTCCGCTGAGGTCCCCGAAGTCCGATCCGAAATCGCTGCCCAGGATGTCGCCGTACTGCGCGCGGATTCTCTCGAGAACCCGGTTCAGGAAGTCATCGGTGGCCACACCGAAGCCCCTGTAACCCACGCTCACGGCGTTAAACGTGTACGGCTGATTTGGAACCTGGTCGATGGCGGCGGCGCCTGGCGCATACCAGAGAACCGCGGGCCGGCCGGCGTCGGTACCTGCCGACACAATGGACGCGTGATGGTGGATCGAGGTGAGATCAAGGACATTCGCCGGATCGAGCCCGTCGAGATCGCCCACTCCCGGATAGTGCCTGCGGCTCAGGTCCATCCACTCGGGACAGGGCACGAGGATCTGGCTGAAGTCGATACTGCCGATGCGGTTGTACCCGTAGCTGTAGAAGTTGATGAGCGAGCCCGCGTACCAGTCCTGCGATGCCCCGTTGATCCGGTTGCCGGCGACGATGGAGGACTGCAATTGCACGTTCTCGACAACATGGGCGTTGCCAATGGTGGCGGCCACGCCACCTCCACCGATGTTGGGCTTGCCGCTAAAAGTGGCGAGCGGGCCGTTCACCTGATTTTCTGCGACCGTAGAACTGATCAGTTTGAGCGAACCGCCTCCCAGGTAGAGGCCTCCGCCCCGATAGTAGTACTGCCCGACTTCGGGCAAGTCCGGATCGTCCTCCACCAGATTGCGGGCGACGGTGCAGTTGGAGACCGTCATGGTGGCGAGATTGTTGGGACCACCGGAGAGAGTGAAGATCCCGCCGCCATAGGCGGATTGTCCGGTGACGCGGTTGCCGGTGACGGTGCACTGGGTGAGATTGGTATCGTTGCCGATACCTTCCGTATTGTCTGCGCCGCCCAGCGAGTAAATGCCGCCGCCGGCGGCTCCGTAGCCCTTGGCGGTATTGCCGCTCACCATGCAATGGGTCAGCCTTAAGCCGTTGGCATAGATGCCGCCGCCCAGGGCGCCGCGATCACGGGTCGCTTCGTTGTCGCCGAGGATCTTGTTTCCATAGATGGCACAATCGCTGAGGTCGGCAATGCCCCAAACGGCGAGGCCGCCGCCGCGTGCCAGCGTGTAAGGCTGAGCGGTGGAGCCGGCAATGGCCAGAGCCTGAGAATTTCCGCCGGTGATGGACACGTTCTTCAGAGTCAGATTTCCATACACTCCGAGCACACGAGCGGGATTGTTGTCTCCGCCGGTCCATTGGATGGTGACGCCAGCCGGCAAGTTCGAAGCGTCCAAAACGACATTCTTCCTCGCGTACAGGGCGGAGGGGCCGTAGTCGCGCTCGGCGTAGCCCTGAAATTGCATGCCAGTGTAAGTCTCGCCTAAGAGAATGGAGTGCGGCTCGCCGACGATGCTGAGTTCGATGGTGGCGCCGTTGAGGCTGGAGTCGAAGGTGATGAGTTCGCCGGACGTCGCCTGCTGCAAGGCGCTGCGCAACGTGACCGCTCCCGATGGCGGTTGAGCGGAGTCGTCAAGTAAATTCACGGTCAGTTTTGGAATGGATGGAGGTGCATAGGACGATCCGCATCCGGACACGGCGAGCAAGGAGACGCACAGAACAAATGCCACGCCAATTCTGGAAAGGCCTCGGCGATTCAGGCTTGACCAAGCGGCGCAGCGCTGGTTGAAAAAATCGGGCACGGCTGAGCCTCCAGAGGCAGAGCTGGCACACTTGAGGGACATTGACTGAATAGCATGCGCCCCGATTCAAGGGCTGTGACCGCCGTCATAGGGGCCCGTGATTGTCACCGCCACAGCTGGCTGGCTCCCCCGCTACTGCCCGAGAATCCCCTTCTTCAAACCTGCATTCGGCGGCTTGGGGCCGAGCCACACGGAAAAGATCACGCGGCCGAAATCCGGACCCGCGATCGATACCTTCTCTTTGCCAGCGACTGACACCGTCGTGCCGGTAGAAGGGATGTAGCTGATCACAACCTCGTCGCCGTCCTTGACGGAATCGAGGGCCGCGAAGAAGCGGTCGATCTCGGCTTTCATGGCCTTCTCGGCCTCGGGCATGTTGTCGTGAAACGAGTCGGTGAAGCCGTCGATGAGCTGGCCTTTACTGATATCGCGGACGAAGTGCATGACCATGCGCCGAGGCCCGTCCGCCTTGAGGATCGCGTCGGGATCGGAGGACTTCTGCGCCAGGTACAGTCCGGCGATGTAGACCTTCACCATGTACTTGGTGCGCAGGCCCATGCCGTTGAGAATGAGAGTTTGTGCGCCAACCTGCACGGTGTCGGGGAGAGTTACACCATTGAGGGTGCCGGCGCCGAGAGGAATTGCGGCGAGACCGAATAAAAGCGCAAGCAGCATGCCAAGTCTGCGCATGAGGCCTCCTTGCGGAATTGTTTCGGATGATCGGGCAACGACGCCTCACGGTACATCGGAACGAGAAATTGGGCTGTGACCGGCGTCACCCCCAAGCTCGCGGGATTCCGATTACGCACTGCTGGCTTTATGCCGCAATCTGTGGAGACGCGGCCGCCACGGTTCTAGGCGCTGGCCTCGGTGGAGACTTCCGGAGTCGCTTCGGCATACGGCTCGAGGTCGGGATTTGTGGGCCGGGATCTCTTGCGGCCGAAGACGGCTTCCATCGCCAATTTGAAGATGGTGCGGCGATTCTGTGCGATGGCTCGAACCCAGGCGAAGCGGCCCATCATGGGGAAGTAGATGCCGCGGAAACAGAGGCGCGCCAGAAAGATGTTGATGCGATAACCCAGTGGCTGATCGTCCAGCGACTCGACGGCCTGGGCCAGCGCTTCGGGGCTGTAGGCCTGCGACCACCCGTACTTCACCTCGGCGTGGGCTTCCTCAATGGACATCTTCAGCGGCGTGTGCGCCATGGCGAAGGGAATGAATTCCTGCCAGTGCTTGCGGCGGGTGATGCGTCCGGCGGCGTCCAGACGCTTGTAGAGCGGCGTTGCCGGCAACGGAGTAAGCAGGCCGAAGATCGGCAGTCCCGGCGGCCAGGTGCGAACTTGCTCGAGCGTGCGCTCGGCCACGCCGACCGTGTCGTTATCCATGCCGAAGATAAACGACGTGATGGCGTAGACGTTGCGCTTGGCCAGCCGTTCGAGCACGGCGGCATATTCGCCGGGCTTATTGAATCCCTTGTTCACGTCTTTGAGGTTGGTGGGATCGATCGACTCCATGCCAATGAAGACCCACTTGCCGCCGGAGGCGGCGATGAGGTCGCAGAGCTCCTCGTCGCGCAGCAGGTTGGCGCTGATCTGCGCGACCCAGTGCACCTGGGCTTTGGCGGCGATGATGTCGCGAAGCAGCGACTTGGTGCGCTTCACGTTGATGGCGAAATTGTCGTCGATGAAGAAAACCGCCATCTGGCCTTTTTCTTTGCGCGCGCGTTGTTTCAGCAGTAGCAGTTCGTTGACCACGCTTTCATTGCTGCGGAAACGGATGGAGTCGCCGAAAAATCCGGTGACGGTGCAGAACTCGCATCCGTAAGGACAGCCGCGTCCACTCTCGACCGGGATGATGCGGAAGGTGCCCCAACCTTCGCCCACCTTGCTGAGCATCGGATAGACGGCTTTGGGGAGCAGATTAAATTGCTCGAGATCGATCTTGTCCCACGGAATCACGGGATAGGGTTTAAGGGAGGGCTTCTGTTCCTGGCCGAAGACGTCGACCGGCTTGTAGATGTCTTTCAGGGTTCCGGCGGCGGCGTCATTCACGATCTGGGGCCAGGTCGCGTCGGCCTCGCCCAGCGCGACGGCATCGGCGTGTCGCGGGCCGCCATCGCGGCCCAGGGCTTCGTCGGCCATTTCGGTAACGTGCGGTCCGCCCATCACCACCGGCACTCCGGTGGCGCGGATGGCGTCGGCGATGCGGTAGGCCTTGGCGATCATGCGAGTCATGGCGCCAATGCCGACCAGGCCGATGTTCTGCTCGCGCACATACTGCGCGATCTGCGCTTCGTCCATGGGCTGCGCGTTGCCATCGATGAGCAGCACTTCATGACCGGCGGGAGTCAGGGACTGCAGGAGGAACATCCAGAGGTGCGGCATGAAGTTGCGGGTCACGCCGTTGTCCGGATTGTAGAGGAGAATTCGCATTTTTAGGCTGCTGCCTTTCCACACACGAGGAGCGGGTCGATTCGTGCCGTCACGAACGCTGCAACGGCGGCAGTCCAGCTATTTGGTGATTCCGCTGATACCCACAGCGATCAGGTCCTGAAGATTGTACTCCCTTGGGGGCCAGGCAGAAGGGAAAAAGCAGAACGCCGTACTGGGTCAGTAGACCCCATACCCGGAACGTCGCTCACGGCTTTGCCGTGGCGGCTACCGCCACCGGTTCCAGATGCGCCGTGAAGTGCCGCAGGAATGGAGCTTCATAGGTCAACTTCATGCCGGGAATCCTGGCCCGATTCTTCCAGACTTCCAGAATCACTTCGACGACGTAGTCGATGTGGCTTTGGGTGTAGACGCGGCGCGGAATGGCGAGGCGGACCAGGTCCATCTTGGCGGCGCCGGCGAACATCAGCGTGCCGATTTCCACGCTGCGGATTCCGCCTTCCAGATACAGTTCACCGGCCAGCGCCACGCCGGGAAACTGGTCCGCGGGAATGTGTGGGAGAAAAGCACGGGCATCGAGATAGATGGCATGGCCTCCCGGCGGCTGGACGATGGGCACGCCCTGGCTGGCAATGTGATTGCCGAGATACGCGGTCGAGGCAATGCGATAACGCAGATAGTCTTCTTCCAGCGCTTCCTGCACGCCGACGGCGATGGCCTCCAGATCGCGTCCGGCGAGGCCGCCGTAAGTCGGGTAGCCTTCGGTCAGGATGAGCAGATCTTTTTCCTGCTGCGCGAGCAGGTCGTCGTTGGTGCAGAGGAAGCCGCCAATGTTGGCCATGCCGTCTTTTTTGGCCGACATGGTGCATCCATCGCCGAGGCGGAACATTTCCTGCGCGATTTCTTTGGGCGTTTTGTTCTCGTATCCCTTTTCGCGCAGCTTGATGAACCAGGCATTTTCGGCGAAGCGGCAGGCGTCAAAGTAGAGGGGAATCTTGTGGCGTTTGCAGACAGCACTGACGGCGCGCACGTTCTCCATGGAGACAGGCTGGCCTCCGCCGGAGTTGTTGGTGACCGTGAGCATCACCAGCGGAATGTGTTCGCGGCCCTCGCTCGCGATGAGGGATTCGAGGGCGGCCACGTCCATGTTGCCTTTGAACGGATGCTGCGACGCCGGCTGCTTGCCTTCGGCGATCACCAGATCCATGGCCTCGGCGCCGACGAATTCCACGTTGGCGCGGGTGGTGTCGAAGTGCGTATTGTTGGGAACGACGTCGCCCTTCTTGCAGGTTACTCCGAACAGGATGCGCTCGGCGGCGCGTCCCTGATGCGTGGGGATCACGTGGCGGTAGCCGAAAATGCTTTGTATGGAATTCTTGAAGCGATCGAAGCTCTTGCTGCCCGCGTAGCTCTCGTCGCCTTCCATCACCGCAGCCCACTGGTGCGTCGACATAGCGCCGGTGCCGGAATCGGTGAGTAGATCGATGAGGACGTCGTCGGCCGGCAACAGAAACAGGTTGTAGTGCGCGGCCGTGAGCCGTTGCTGGCGTTCAGCGCGGGTGGTCCAGCGGATGGGCTCGACGCTTTTGATGCGAAAGGGCTCGATGATGGTTTTGATGGGCATGCGGGCGGATCCTTCAGAGTCGGGAAGTCAAACGCTCCATCATACGCCGGAGGAAGATCATCGAGCTGCGCTCCGCTCATGGGCGGGCAGCTGGCGGGCGGTGTCCTCACATGTCAATTCCCACTTCTCGCAACGGCGGCGAGAGCGGGGCGTCCCATTCGTTTTCGAACTCCGCTTTCTTGCACCCAATCTCTTCCAACCCGAATCCCAGTTATGGGCAGGTAATCTGCGCGGTGGCCATGCGCTGCGGAGTGCTTTTGGTCATCTTCGAAAGGGGGAGCGTCTGATCGATCGGGGCGGTGGCCCAGAGGGTGAATGTCCCGGTGAGGAACCCAGTACAAGTCGCGACGCCGGCACTGGTGATGTTGAATCCAGTTGCAGGAATGGGAGTCGACATCGCCCACGGCTGAGAATTCCACCACATCGCGTTCACGGGGCCGGATTGACCCTGACCTGCAAAGACTCCCGTCGCGGCGAACGGCACTTGCCCGTTGGGAAAGTTCTGGGCGTCAGCGGTGCCGGGAGTGATTGTGACGGAGCGCAGTCCGGAGCTGCTGCCGCAGTTGACGAGAACGATGGCGAGGGACAGCATCACACCAAATAAAGCGAGGGCCCGAAGTTTACTCATGGCACCCCTCCAACGCGGGGAAATGAGGGCGCGCACGAATGCGCCCCAGCATAGAGAACCTCGCTCCCGCGAAAAAGTTGTCCCAGTGCAATACTTTTTTCGTGGAAGGGTTACCAGCCAGTGAGCTTCGCGGATACAGATGCGACTGGCACGCGACCCTCGCTTCGCCGGGGCGCGGGGCGGACCAATGGGTCCGCCCCTACACTTCTGGCTTAGCGCCAGTCGTCGCGGTCGTGGCGGCGGTCGTCGCGATCCTGGCGGTAGCCGTAGGCGCGGCGGTAGCCGCTCTCGTAACCTTCGCGGTAGGCGCGCTTGTAGTCGCCTTTGGATCCCATCCAGTGCTCGTAGCCACGGGAGTCTTCCCAGTCCTCATTTTTGAATTTGAAGCGGCGGCCGTAGGAGCTGTCATATTGACCCTTGGCGGAGCCATCGCGATAGCCGTTCTTGTAGCCGCGTTCACGGGCATCGTCGTGACGATAGGAGCCGTCATCGTCGTAGCGCCCTCCGTACTGTCCCCAGGCCACGCTTCCGAGAGTCAACGTCAGAGCCGCCGACAGCAGTGCGACCTTCATCCACCGCATAGTTACCTCCGTCGCCGAAGACTTCCCGGCGCGTCGCAAACCATCGGATGCCCAGGGTTTTTCGCCTGGATGCCTTCGCAAGCGGGAATATAGTTTCCGGGTTGGGCGCAACTTTTGTCCGGACGCCGGGTTCGGCGGCGTTCGAGTTCGAAAGGTAGTTCGGCAGAGCGACACGAAGGTAACGCTAGGAGTGCTACACTCGAACGTTTTCGTTCGAGGTGACCTTATGAATCTTCAACGAGTGGGAGTGATTGGCGCGGGCACGATGGGCAACGGCATCGCGCATGTCTTCGCCAAGTCAGGATACGACGTGCTTCTGTGCGACGTGGAGCAACGCTTTCTGGATCGCGCGCTGGAAACGATTGCCAAGAATCTCGACCGCGAAGTTTCCAGGAACAAGATCACCGCCGGCGACAAAAACGCCACCCTGAAGCGCATCGCAACCGCGACGGATTACGCCAGACTCTCCGGTTACGAATTCGTGGTGGAGGCGGCGACCGAGAAGTTCGACATCAAGACGCAGATTTTTCGCGAACTGGATCGCGTGCTGGCGCCGGATGGGATTCTCGCTTCGAATACTTCGTCGATTTCAATTACCAAGCTGGCGGCGGTGACCAAGCGTCCGCAGAAAGTCATCGGCATGCATTTTTTCAATCCGGTGCCGGTGATGAAGCTGGTGGAGGTGATTCGCGGGCTCGCCACATCGCAGGAGACGTTTGAGGCGGTGCGCGATCTCGCGGTGAAACTGGACAAAACTCCGGTGGAAGTGAACGACGCTCCGGGCTTCGTTTCGAACCGCGTGCTGATGCCGCTGCTCAACGAGGCCATGTATGCGGTGATGGAGGGCGTGGCCACTCCGCAGGCAGTGGATGAAGTCTTCAAGCTGGGAATGGCGCATCCCATGGGCCCGCTGACGCTGGCGGATTTTATCGGGCTCGACGTTTGCCTGGACATTATGCGCGTGCTGCACTCGGGGCTGGGCGATCCCAAGTACCGGCCATGCCCGCTGCTGGTGAAGATGGTGGATGCGGGATGGCTGGGCCGCAAGAGCGGCAGAGGGTTTTATCAGTACTAGGTTTCAAGGTTTCAAGGTGACAAGGTTTCAATGCGCCAAGGTGATCAGAGTTGACCGATCCGGAGCACTCTCGTGGAGACGTTTGGTTCTACCTGCTCGGGGTGGCGTGTGGCGTCGGGACGGGGCTGGCGGATGTGCTGGTCAATGATCTGCTGTTTACCGCGCTGCTGGTTTTATCGTCGTGCATGATCCTGGGCATGGTGCGGCGGCGCGCCCCGTGGCGCTGGGTGCTGACGGTGGGCGTGTGCATTCCCTTGACCGAGTTGGTTGCCTACAAGATGCAAACCATCAAGCCGACCAACGGGCAGGTGTGGGGCGCGTGGCTGGCGTTTCTGCCGGGAATTGCCGGATCGTACGGCGGATCGCTGATGCGGGGCGTGATCGATAATCTGCTGCAGAAGAAATAGCTTGCACGCATTCGTTCCCGTACGCTCCTTGGCCCGGCCTACTACCGATCCACGTCGTCTTTCAAGTCAAAACGACCTATTAAATCGTTTCTTGCGCGGATTTCCGTCTGGATAAGAAAAACCTCTTTGGTGTAGCATACTCGTCGAACACCGCCAGGGTCCGTGGTCGCCCTTGCGGCTTTCCATGGAGGGCTTTATGCGCACTCTTTCTCCCCGCTCCGTTCTGATGACACTTTGTTCCTTCGTGCTCGGAATCGGCCTGTGTGCGCCCACTGCACTCACCGCGCAGGCCTACTTCGGCACGGTGAGCGGCGTGCTCACCGACGGCACCGGCGCCGTGGTGGTCGACGCCGGCGTCGTCCTCACCGACGTGCAAAAAGGCTACAACTTCAAGACCACCTCCGACGCCAACGGCCGCTACCTGTTCCGCTCCATTCCTCCCGGCACATATACGGTGACGGTCGACGCGAAAGGATTCCAGAAGACCGCCAGCGTACGCTTCAAGGTCGATATCAACCAGAACGCCACCACCGACATGACGCTGAAAGTGGCCGGCGCGTCGCAGACCGTCGAAGTCGCCGCCGAGGCCGCCACCATCCAGACCCAGGACGCCGAAACCGGCCAGGTCGTCAATCGCCGCTTCATCAATGAGCTGCCCCTGATCGACCGCAATGCCATGGACCTGGTCTCGCTCGCCCCCGGCGTCACCGAAATGGACGACCAGTGCCAGGGCTGCGGTGGCACCAACTTTGTCTCCAATGGCGGACGCGGCGCCACCGCCGACATTCTTACCGACGGCGCTTCCGTCACCAACTCCGAACCCAACGGCGGCGTCACGCAGGCGACCTATGTCCCGTCTCCCGAGGCCATCGAAGAGTTCAAAGTCGAGCAGACCAATTTCAGCGCCGAATACGGATTCTCCGGCGGATCGATCGTCAACATGATCACCCGTTCCGGCTCCAACAAGTTCCACGGCAGCGTCTACGACTTCCTGCGCGACCAGATTACGGACGCCAACTCCTGGTTCAACGACTACTACGGCGCACCCCTTCCTGCCCTCCGCCGCAACAACTACGGCGCCACCATCGGCGGGCCCATTCTCAAGAACAAGACATTCTTCTTCATCGATTTCGACGGCTACGCTGCCAAAACCCTGGGCAGCGCCCAGGCCGGCGTCCCCAGCACCAACATGCGCGCCGGCGACTTCGGCGAAGTCTGCGGCCAATGGGGAGGCACCTTCGACAGCACTGGCCGCTGCAGCGTCGATCAGGGCCAGCTCTGGGATCCCTACCAGCGCGCCTACGACTCCGGCGTCGGAGCGGTTACGCGCGGCGCCCCATCGACCTTCATTCCTTACAACAATCTCGCCAGCTACATCAGCCCCGGCTGCAATCCCGCGTTTCTCGCAATCAACCCCGGCCAGACCTGCCCTCCCGGCGCGAATGAGCCCACTCCCGGGGTTCCCGGCAACCTCATCGATCCCGTTGCGCTAAGAATGATGAGTTATTTTCCCAAGCCGAATATCAAGTCCAGCAACGGCATTTATGAGAACTGGTACGGTTCCGGGGCCAACCTCGGCTACAACAACCAGTTCGATATCAAGATCGATCACCGCTTTTCGGCCAGCAACTTGATGGCGGTAAAGTACTCGCAGCAGTGGAGTCATGGTACCGGCTTCAACTGCTTCCACAACTTCACCGATCCTTGCCAGGGCGGACCGAACCTGACGACGTCTCACCTGTTCGCCATCAATGACACGCACACCTTCACGCCGACTTTGTTGCTGAACACCACGCTCGGATTCACGCGCGGCGCGTGGCACATCGACGCCTACAACCCCCAGGGCGTGAACGATCCGCTGGGCACGTTGGGCTTTCCGTCTTATCTCTATTCGAATGGATTCAAGGGCGTGCCCCCGATCTTCATCGGAGGCTCGTATTACAGTGCCGGTTTCACCAGCCAGGGAACCGATCCCTATGGCAATTACCGCCTCGGCCAGGACGTAGGACAACTCTCGATCACCCTCGACAAAGTGCATGGGCCGCACGAGATCAAGTTCGGCTTCGACGGCCGCATTCACCAGATGAACTACATCCAGACCAACGCCCCATTGGGCTACTTCAGCTTCGACACCGGCGGCTCCGGGGCCTGTCCCGGACAGGGCGACCCCAACTACGGCCAAACCTCGCTCGCTTATTGCGGCGGCGACGGCATGGCCAGTTTCCTGACGGGCACGATGAATGGCAACTCCTATTATGAAATCCAGTTCCGCCCGGCGACGCAGAACTTTCAGTTTGGCTGGTTCGCGCAGGACAACTGGAAGGCCACGCCAAAACTCACGCTCAATCTCGGTCTGCGCTTTGACGTCACCAAGCCCCGCACCGAGCGCCACAACCGCATGGACTGGTTCAACCCAAACCTGGCCAATCCGCTGAACAATGGCGGCATTTCATTCGCCGACCCGGTCACCGGGGCCACCGACAACGTGGCCCTCAGGGGCGGCGAAATCTTCGCCACTCCCAGCCAGCGTACGATTTACGTGACCGACTGGACCGACATCCAACCGCGTTTCGGCTTTGCCTACCAGTTCCAGCCCAAGTGGGTGATGCGCGGCGGCTTCGGCATTTACTACGGACAGTCGCGCTCCGGCGTAACCGGCGTCATGCCCTACGGAGGCCAGGGATTCAACCAGTACACCAATGTCATCCCGACCTATCAGAACAACGGGGCCACCCCGTGGCTTCACCTCAGCAATCCCTTCCCCAACGGCCTGAACCAGCCGCCGGGAAGTTCGCTGGGCCTGCTCAACGACGTGGGCTACAGCGCCAATGGCCCGCTGCGTACCGCCGGCGCCAACGTTACGCCGAACGAAACCAGCTGGAGCCTCGGCTTCGAGCGCGAACTGCCCAGCCATGTTCTGATCAACGCCGAATACATCGGGAAGAAAGGCACGCACCTTCCCTTCAGCGCCTCCAATTACATCAATCACCTCGGCTCCTGGATCGAGCACGTCCCCACCACTTCTCCGGATCCCAACAACGCCTGCGCCACGCTGAATGTTTCCTGCGTGAACAGCTATGTGAACAATCCGTTCGCCTCCCTCATCGCCGACCCGAACAGTTCCATCGGCGTCAACAGCCCGCAGGTGCAGTATTCGCAGCTGCTGGTGCCCTATCCGCAATACACCGGCGTGACCATCGAGCCGCAGATGATCGCCAGCTCCATCTACCACGGTCTGCAGCTCTCGGCGGAAAAGAGTTACTCCAACGGACTGCAGTTCCTGTTGACCTTCACCTGGTCGAAAGCCATCGACGATGCGTCGCAGGCCGACGACAACGTGACCTGGCTGGGCAGCTTCTCCAGCTTGCAGAATCCTAACCAGCCCTGGGCGGAGCGCAGCCTCTCGACGTTCGACATTCCTTACGTGGTGCAGTTCAGCTACACCTACGACCTGCCGATCGGCAAGGGCAAGCCGCTGCTGGGCAACATACCGAGCTGGGCCGACGCGATCATCGGCGGATGGAAAACGAACGGCATCTGGCGCATTTCCGATGGACGTCCCATGACCTTCTTCCTGGCTGATGGTGTGGCGCTGCCCACCTACGGCGGGCAGCGTCCGAACCTCGTCGGCAGGCCGCGGCGCAATCACGCGGCGGGATGGCAGTTCAACTACTTCGCCGACAACTCGGTCTTCCAGCGCACGCCCGACTTCACGCTGGGCAACGCTCCGCGCGCCTACGGCGGCGTCCGCACGCCTGTGTCCTTGGTCAACGACCTGTCGGTGTCGAAGCAGTTCGCCATTCGCGAGCAGATGAACGTGGAAGTACGGCTGGAATCGCAGAACGCCCTGAACCATCCCGTCTTCGGCACGCCGAACACTTCGGTGGACGACCCGAGCTTCGGTACGATCGGCTACACCTCGATTGGGCCCCGCGAATTGCAGCTGGCGATCAAATTTAACTTTTGAACGTAGCCCGCGCCCTGTTGGCCCCGGAGCCACTTTGCTCCGGGGTTGCGCGCAGGGCCATGCCCGCCGTTTAGTTCACCGTGAAACTCGCCGCACTCGCCGCCGCTCCCCCAGCGGTGGTGACTGCGATCTTCCCCGTCAGCGCCCCCGTCGGCGCCGTCGCCGTGATCTGCGTATCGGAATTCACCGTGTACGCCGTCGCCGCAATCCCGCCAAACGTGACCCGCGTTGCTTTGGTCAAACTCACGCCCGTGATGGTCACCACTGTCCCCACCGGCCCGCTGCTCGGCGAAAAACTCGTGACCTGCGGCGTCACCCGAAACACGCGATTGCTGGTGAGTCGGCCGCCTGCGGTCTTCACGCTGACCACCGCCGTCGTTGCCCCGTTCGGGACCGTCGCCGTGAGATAGTTGTCTGAAACGACGGTATAGCTGGCCGCGGCCGTGCCAAATGAAACACTCGTCGTGCCGGTGAATCCCTGGCCGAGAATCTCCACGGTCTTTCCGACCTTGGCCACGGCCGCTCCGGCGAACGTGACAAACGGCGCGGCGCCGATGTTCACGCTGTAAATCACTCCGCAACTCCCCGGGGAGCACGACGCAAGACTGCCCGACCCGCCCGACTGCGTGGTTCCGTAAAGCAGACCGTTGGTGTGCTGCAGCAGGGTCGTCCGCGGATACGCGCCGGTCGAGATATCAAAGTTGTACAGAGCGGTGAAGACCCCTGCCGGGGTGATCTTGAACAGACTTCCGTAGCCATTCACACTGCCGCCGTTCACGCCCAATCCGTAAAAATTGCCGTCTGTCGCTTGCACCAGGCCGGCATCGAGATAGGCTCCATCCGTCGAGCCGTTCATGTTGTGCAGAACGCTGAACACGCCCGCTGGCGTGATTTTGAAGATGGTGCCGTAGTAGGTGAAGGTTCCGCCGTTATGTGTAGTGCCGTATAAGTTGTGGTCCTTGCCTACCAGCAGCGGAGCAACCGGGTCAGATCCGTCCGTGCCATTGAAGCTGTGAAGAACAGTCAGCTTGCCCGCCGGAGTGATCTTGAAGATGCTGCCGCTGCCGTTGGTGCCGCCGTATTGGCTGGTCCCGTAGAAATTGCCGTCCGTGCCCTGAGCGAGCGGAGCATAGGGTCCGCTACAGTCCGACGCCGCACAGGTATACAGCACGGAAAACGTTCCGGAAGGCGTGATCTTATAGATTGTGCCGTCGTTGTTGGCGCCGCCGGAAGTGATGGTTCCATAAAAATTCCCGTCCGTGCCCTGAATCGGCGGCGCTTGCGGATTCTGGCCTTGGGTGCCCGCAACCGGGCTGGCAATCGCGGTATAGCCTCCCTGAGGAGTAAGCCTGAAGATAGCGCTCGTGTTGAAGGTCGATCCGTAGTAGTTCCCGTCCGTGCCGAGCGTCAATCCGCTGTAAGGGTAACCACCAGTGCCGTAGAGGAAGTCGTAGATCCTGGTGAACGATCCAGCCGGCGTGACTACGTAGGCTGCACCCGCTGTGCTTGCGCCCCCGCTGGTGGCGCTGCCATGCAGGTTCCCATCCTGACCCTGCGCGAGCAGCCCGGGATCGCCCGGCATGTAAGGGTCGTTGGCTTGCGCCCCGAAGTTGTAGAGCACGGAAAACGTTTGAGCGTGAGAGAACGCGCTCGTGAAAGAAAACACAAGCACGGACATTGCCAACAGAAGAGTCTTTTTCATTGGTGAATCCTCATTTGGAGACACAGTTGATGCATGTAGCCCCGGATGCCTGTAGCCCCGGAGCCATTGCTCCGGGGTTGCAGGCGAAGCGCGCAATGAAACTAATTCACCGTGAAACTCGCCGCACTCGCCGCCGCTCCCCCAGCGGTGGTGACTGCGATCTTCCCCGTCAGCGCGCCCGTCGGCACCGTCGCCGTGATCTGCGTGTCAGAGTTCACCGTGAAGCTGGCCGCGACCCCGCCGAAGGTTACACGCGTCGCACCGGTCAGGCTCACGCCCGTGATCGTCACCGGAGTTCCTACCGGCCCGCTCGACGGCGAAAAGCCCGTCACTTGCGGCGTCACGCGAAACTTTGCGTCGCTGGTGAGTACACCGCCGGGGGTGGTGACGGTGATCGAGCCGCTGGTCGCTCCCGCCGGCACCGTGGCACTTACGTAGGTCTTGGTCAGCTTCACGACCGTGGCCGCGGTGCCGTTGAAATCGACAGCGGTCGCGCCGGTCAGGTTCGTCCCCAGGATAACGACCGTGGCCCCCACTTTGCCCGAAGTGGTAACCGGATGCACAAAGGGTTTCAATCCCGTCGATAACCGGAAGACGCTGCCGACGGTGCCGGACCCACCGGTTTTGGTGACGCCGTAAAAGTTTCCGTCAGTCGCCTGCAGCAGGCCGCCATACGATACCGTGCCGCCCGGAAAGCTGTAGAGGGTAGTCAGTGCACCGGCGGGCGTCAGCTGGAAAATCGTGCCATCGTGGTTTGCTCCGCCCACCGTGGTGATGCCGTAAAGATTCCCGTCGGTGGCCTGGATCACTCCCTGCTGCGGCGCGCCTCCGTCGGCGCAACTCGCCAGCGAGCAAAAAGTGTAAAGCGTCGTGAGTTTTCCAGAGGGAGTCATCTTGAAGATGATTCCGTTGGCGCCGCTGGAACCGCTGGTGTCGCCGCCATAGAAGTTTCCGTCCTTACCCTGAATCAGCGGTCCGTGGGGCAGGTCGCCGTCGGTGCCACCGGAAAACGTATGCAGCGTCGTGAACTTCCCGGCCGCGGTCATCTGGAAGATTCCGTCTTCGTAAGCCGTTCCGTAAAAAAGCCCGTTGGCGCCTTGCACCAGTCTCCCGTCGGGATAGTATCCCGGGGGGCTACCGAGCGAGGTGAAGCCGCCCGCGGGCGTGACCTCATAGATGTTGCCGACCGAGGACGCTCCGCCGCCGGTTGTGGTTCCGTAGAAGTTTCCGTTGCTGGCCAGAATCAGTCCCACCGTCGGCTCCGACCCGTCGGAATTATCGAAGCTGTGCAGCGAGGTCAGGGTTCCGGTGGGCGTGACTTTGAAAACCGTGCCGCTGCCGGTAGTCCCTCCACCTCCAGTAGCGCCATAGAAGCTTCCGCCGGGAGACAGCACCAGCCCGCCCCAAGGTGTCCCTCCATCCGCGCAACTGCTCTGCGAACAGAAGTGATAGATCGGCAGGATCGTATTTCCCGTGGGAAAAATCCTGAACACGGTTCCGGAGGAGTTTGTGCCGCCATTCTGTGCGGTGCCGTAAAGGTACCCATCCAGACCCTGCACCAGAAAGACGAAGTTCGGGCTGGCGCCATTGGTGTTGTTGAAGCTGGCAAGGGTGGTGAAGGTCTGGGCCGAAGCCATGGCGAAGGTCGCCAACAACCACAGTCCGCATAGGAAAACTCGGGTGGCTTGGCGGGGGATCTTGGTCGCGGGCGAGGGTTGCAGTGTGCAGAACATTGCATCTTCTCCTGGGCGGTTCGCACACGAGTGCCATTGTGAGGACACATGCGTGGCGTTAGAATGGCACCCGCGTTCGGCCTTCCCGGGGGGGGTGGGCTTCGGGAACGCTTCCGCTGGGGGAGCGGGAACCATCTGGGGATCAATTAGCAGAAAATGGCAAGGCGCGTCTTTACCGAATTCTTAAATTCGGTGGAATTCTGAGCCATTCGTCCCATGAGCGCTTCGCATACCGTCGTCTTCCGCTTTGCCGCGTTTTGTCTGGATCCCGCTCGCAGATTGCTTACTCGCGACGGGCGGCCGGTCGCGCTTACGCCGAAGGAATTCGACACACTGCTCGCCCTGGTCGAGGCGGAAGGGGCGGTTGTCAGGAAGGAAGAGTTGATCTCCCGCGTATGGCCCGACAGCTACGTCGGGGATGGCAGCCTGGCGCGCAACATTTCCGTGTTGCGGCGCGTGCTGGGCGAGGAAGTGGTCGCAACCCTGCCCAAACGTGGCTACCGGATCACCCTGCCAATTGCTTCCGGTGAGCCCGCGGTCGTAGAGCCCGTGAAGGTTGCGGTAGTTCCGGCCGATCCGCCCGCGACTGTACCTGCGGCGCGGCCGAAGCGGCGATGGCTGGCGGCTTCAGCGATCGCCGCCGCCCTGGCAATCACCTTGGGAACCTCGCGGTTTGTCCTGGTCAAGAGCGCGCGCGCCGGCCACGTCAGCTCGATTCAATCCATCCATTTGCGGAAGGAAGGCGCCCTCGATCCGCCCAATGAGGGGTTCAAGATCTATCAGGAAGATGGACACTACCCGCACGCGCTGTACAACCGCGAAACCAACGGGTGGGATCGCTATCGGCTGAGGACGAACGATCAGAATTACTACTACCGCGCGCTCAGCACGGAGGAAAAAGATTTTGCACTGCAACGCGACTGGACCCTCACCTGCGTTTGCGCTGTGGAACAAGGCGGCGGCTTTGCCGACATTGACTTTGGGGGCAAGGGACCGCGATTTGATATCGAGTTGCTGCAGGAAGGCGACCGCTACTTCGTCGCTCTGACCAGGCAAATCTCGCCGCGCATTGAGTTGGACCAGAAGATTGAGTTTCCGGGTGTGGCCGACGTCGATCATCCCCACACCTACGAACTGCGCTACGACCACGTCACGCAGACCGCCAGCCTATGGATCGATGGCAATCGGATGGCGTCCGGATATCGTGGACATCATCAGTTCCAGGAAGATCGCGGATTGATCTTTGGCGCCGCCATCTACTATGGAGCTCCGGTCAGCAGCATCGTGTTCCGCACCGTGCGCTTTGACGCGGAGTAAGACTCTGGCCCGGAACTAAGAGGTCGAGCGCGCCCCAAAACGCGCACGATTCGACCTTCCATCTGAAATCTTGAATCTGAAATTGGTCAGACTTCCTGAGAGATGTGGGCCACGCGGCCGACGATCAGGTGAGCGGCCGATCTGCCAGCGAGCGGAACGGTTTCGATGGGAGCGGATTGGCGGTGGGGGCGCAAGATTATACGATCTTCCGCCAATTCCACGTAGCGGATCGAACAAGTTCCGTTTTTCAGAACAGCGTACAGATTTACTTCGCCTTTGCGATACGGCTTAAGTGCGTTGTAATGACGGTCGAGCAGCAGCGTGGCTCCGGCGGTGAGGCGAGGCGACATGGCTTGGGCGTCTCGGGCAGTCAGGCGGATGAGAACGAAGCGCTGCCAGGAGGCGCGGTCGCCCTCGGTTGCGGGCTTCAGCTGGCGGAGGAAGGATTTCTTGAACTTGAAGATCTCTTTGACCTGGTGGCTGGCGATGGACGGCTGGGTAGCGGCGATGGAGGCTTCGGTGAGCAGAATATTTTCAAACTCGTCGTCGCTGGGAGGCAGGATGGTGGCACGCTTGGCGACTTCTTTGGGATCAAGCAGGTCGAGGACGGAAATGTGCTGAACATGCAGGACTTTGTCCATGCCCTCGATGCTGAGGCCGCGCTTTTTGTTGAGGAAATTGGAGATGTGGGCTTGCTGAAATTTTGTCTGCTGGGCCAGCCGGAGGCCGGTGAGTTCCCCGGTCTCAATCCGTTCGGCAAGAATCCTACGAAGATTCTCCTGCAGAACTTTGAACTTCATGGCCGGAGTATAGCACCGGGCGCAAATGGCGTTTGTCTCCAGAAAGTCTCGACGAGTCCGGCGGCAATCCGCTTTTTTTTGAAGGGGAGAGTTCGCCGGGGATGGCTGCAAAGTACAGGAAGAAAAGGCCCAGAGCAGGAAGCGGGCGGGCAAAAAGTTTTCCACAAGCTGCGGATGTTCATCCAACCTTGACTGAGAAAATCCACAGCTTTAACATCGCCGCAATGTAAGGGCCAAAAGGGCTTCAGGATGACGACATGACGACGAACAACTCTAACTTGAACGAAGAAAAGAACTTCAGCGAATTTCGCCGGAAAGTGCGGGAGGCTGAAGTCCTGTCGGCATCGATGGAGAACTTATTGCTTGCGCTGCGTTTCACGGGACGGGTGAGCGTGGTGATGCAAAACGGCCGCGTCCTGAAATCCGGGTACGAAGAAGGCTACTTCCGGCAACGGGACGGGCGGGACGACGACGGAGTGCGGAATTATTAGCGGCGGAGGGAAAGCGAACGGCGCCATCAGCGGTGCGACTGGCCGCGGCGACTTGCAATCCGGCAAATCTGAGATCACGGCAAACTAAATAGCGCGTAAGCAGGCCATCGTAAGAGAAACGAGCCCTGCGTCCGGTTCCCCGCAAAACTGGAGGAATCTGGCGTGGGGATTTTTTTTGGATTTGGCTGGCTGGTGGCCTTCTGCGCGGATGTGTCTTTTGGCGGAATGGCGAATGGATTCCATTCGGGGAATCTTGGAGGAAGGAATGAAGAAGGAAGGCAACGACGAGCGGAGAGAACTGAAGTATTGCGAACACTGTGGCGGGTTGTGGCTGAGGAGTCCGGGGTCGGGCTTGGTGTACTGCGAGCAATGCCGAGCGAAGGTGGCGGACTTGCCGGTGCCGAAGAAGAAGCCGGGACGGGTGCGGCTGAAGTTGCCGGTGGGCCCGCACACGGTGTTGGAGGAGTACTCGATCGACGAACAGGATGACCTGAAAGCGGCGGGAGGTGCGGCATGAACGGGATGATCACGATTCGGGCGCAGGCGGAGGAGAAGGGGATCGAGGCGAATTTCGAGTTTCTGAAAAAGAGGCGGGAGGCGCGGGAAGAAATCTGGACGAGAGACTTGCCGGCGCATCAGTTTCCGGGGAAGCGGGAAGACGCTGCACAGAGTGCCCAACCTATCTCCGCAAAGAGCGCGGAGACAAGGGTGGTGGGGCAACCGGGGGCTGCGGAAAACGCAGCGGTTGAGCCGCGGCCACTTTCTGCTTTGGAGGAGCGGGCGGAGGAGTTGGAGCGGGAGAGGAGGGCGTATCGCGGGAGAACAGTGGCGATGCTGCGAAGATACCTGCGGTATTCGCTGGAGACGGGGCGGGTGCCGTCGATTATGGGGAGCGAGTTCTTCCGCACGCGGGTGACGTCGTATCAGGTCACGACATTCGAGGACCGGATGATCTTCGTGCATGACATGGAGAGATGTATCCAGCGGTTGGACGATTTTACGCAGCGACTGCTGGCGCGCGTGGTGTTGCAGGAGTACGAGCACGAGGAGGCTGCGCGGTTGCTGGGATGCACGCGGAAAACGGTGTATCGCAAGATGATCGAAGGGCTGGACGCTCTGAGCGATATTTTGGTGAAGGTCGGGCTGCTGGACGAGATTTTCTCGATGCGGGAAAAATCATGTCAAGAGGGGGAAACGAGCTCTTTTCTGATAAGTGATTGTGAAGAAAGCGAATAAAAAGTTGCAAACCATGTCCCGTGGCACCTATGCGATTTGATATTCTGAACTTAGAGAGTAAGAAAAAAGAAATCTCCAGTAGAGGGCGCGCCAGTGAGCGCGCCCTTCGCTTTTTGGCAAGCATTCATAAATCGCGGAAATTCGAGTAATGGGGCCATGATCAAGAAGAAAGCAAAAGGGAAACAGGCAAAGAAGAGTGCGAAGAAAAGCAGCTCGATGAAGAAACAGAAAGAGCTGCATCCGGCGGAAGTACGGAAAGATTTGTCGTTGATGATCGAGGAGAGCGCGCACGAAATAGCCGAAGCAGTCATCGCGGAAGGGAAAAAAGGGCAGATTGCCGCGATGAAGTATCTGCTGGAATCGGCGAAGATCTTTCCGGCGCCGCCCGAAGGTGAGCAGGCCTCCGCCGAGGAAGATAGTCTCGCTAAGACGTTGCTGCATCGGCTGAACCTGCCGGTGGAACCGATCGACCTGGATAATCCTCCGGTGCTGGAGCAGAAGCTGCTTGGGAGCGCGGATGAGGCGTCAGACCAGAAGCTTTTAACCGCAGGCGAAGAGGACGCAGAGGACACAGAGAAAAACTGAAACACTAAGCTCCTCTAAGCGCAAATGAAACACTCAACCACAGGGGACACAGAGGTACACAGAGGAAGACGGACGGTACCGTAGAATTGAGGTTGAGTCGTGAGAAGCAACGCGCCGGTGGCGGTTTGGGTGGGAGGAAGATCCACGCGAGCCGCGAAGAAAGCCGGGCTTGAGAGCTCATCGATACCAAGGCGTGCTGGGCGCCGGACTACAGACAGGACGGGAATGGATATCACGTGGGTGACGGAGCGGATCGCGCTGGGAGGCGGGATCTGGAATGGGGAGAACATGGCGAAGGTGGCGCAGCAAGGAATCACGCACATCATCGACATGCAGATCGAGTTCGATGACACGCCGCTGGCGGAGGAGCACGGCATTGAGGTGCTGTGGAATCCGACGGACGACGACTTTGAACCGAAGCCGGCGAAGCTGTTTGAGCGCGGAGTGACGTTTGCGAAGTCGGCGATGGAAGAAGAAGGCGCGGTGTTGTTCATTCATTGCGCGGCGGGAGTGCACCGGGCGCCGATGATGGCGCTGGCGGTGCTGTGCAAGATGGGATGGGAACTGCGCGACGCGATCGAGACGATTGAGAAGAAACGTCCGGTGGCGGATTTCGCGGATGTGTATGTGAAGAGCGTGGAGAGGTATTTGGATGGAGGAGCTTAGTTTCCGAGCATCCACCAGAAGGTTGAGAGCAAGGAGCTTCACCGCGAAGGTTCGCGAAGGGCGCTAAGAAGGCGCTCTCACCACAGGGGACACAGAGGGACACAGGGGTAAGAATAAGAGGGTTGCTGAAGAGGTAGACGGAGGAATTCGAAATGTTGGACGCGGGCCGCCGCCCTATGGGGCGGCTTTTTTATTGGGCGCTGACGGCGATGGTTTGCGGCGTGGCGGCATTTGGGGCGGCGCAGCAGAACGCGCCGACGACGATGGTGTCGGACACGGTGTACATGGCGGACGGGACACCGGCCAAAGGAACTCTGATCATCACGTGGCCGGCGTTCGTAACGGCATCGGGCGTGGCGGTGGCGGCGGGGAATACCACGGCGACGCTGGGTGCGAATGGAGCGCTGAACCTTGGGTTGGTGCCGAATGCGGGAGCAAGTCCGGCGGGCGTGTACTACAGCGTGGTTTACCAGCTTGGCCCGAATGAAGTCAGAACCGAGTTCTGGTTGGTGCCGACGACGTCTCCGGCGAACCTGGCGACGGTGCGAACGACGCCAGGATCGGGCGTAGCGGGGCAGGCGGTCTCGGCGCAGTACGTGAATTCGGCGCTGGCGACGAAGGCGGACGACAGCGCGGTTGTGCATTTGAATGGCACAGAGACGATCGCGGGGCCCAAGACCTTTGCGGTGACGCCAAATGTACCGGCACCGACGAGTTCGGGACAGGTCGCGAATAAGGCGTATGTGGATTCCGCGGTATCGAATGTGGGCGCGGGGAATTTTCTCTCGACGGCGGGCGGAACGATGACGGGGCCGATCACGCTGCCCGGAGCACCATCGGCGCCGCTGCAAGCGACGACGAAGGATTATGTGGACGGCGCACTGGCGGCGAAGGCGGATTTGAATTCGGGATTGGTTCCGGCGAGCGAGTTGGCGAGCGGGACGGCGACGGCTGGCAGTTGCCTGCTGGGCAACGGGACGGCGACGGGCGCGTGGGGAGCGTGCGGAGGAGGAGGCGGGACGGGGAATCTGTCGACGAATCCGGTTGGAAGCCAAGCCATCGCGCAGCCGGTGGGGACACAGTTCTCGGTGAACAATCTGGCGAACATCCGGATTGTGACGACGAGCTGGAACTGGGCACAGACGCCAGCGGACAACCTGGGAACGCCGGGAAGCGAGACGATTCATTTGAGTCCATGTCCGGCAGGGCTGGACACGAGCGCGAGCGCGAATGGATATGTGTATGGCGTGTATATCTCGGGCAAGGGGACGCCGGAGGTTGCGCCGGTAACGGGAGGCAGTTGCGCGCCGGGCACGAGCACGGGAACGATCACGGTGACCACGGCCAATGCGCACAGCGCAGGATATGTGGTGAGTTCGGCGAGTACGGGGATCCAGGAGGCGTGGAACGATGGGTGGGTGAACGATCT
>JBBIOA010000039.1:0-29937 GCA_037443605.1 Terriglobales bacterium | reverse complement strand
CTTCACCAAAACCCTCGCCACCGCCGGCGGCAGACCCAGCAACGATCCCGGGGACATGGCGCTGGGTGTGGATCAGACGGGGGGACTGGCGGAGCGGGCGGCGACTTCGATTACGGAATACATCAACGCGGTACCGAATGGGACGAATTATCAGGAGCAACTGACGGCGACGGGGAAGACGTTCAATGTACCGGTGACGGTGAATGGTGGCATGGCGCTGACGGGGGCGCTGACGTTGCCGATCACGGGAGCGGCGCAGTGTCTGCATGTGAATGCGCTGGGCGTAGTGTCGGGCGCGGGATCGGATTGCGGGAGTGGATCGGGAACAGGGACGGTGAATGCGGGGACGGGGTCGCAGGTGGCGATGTACGCGGGGTCGGGCGCGGCGGTGAGCGGAGACAGCGCGCTGACGGATAGCGGGACGACGCTAAGTTATGCGGGGCCGGGAGGGATCTCGGCAGCGGCGGGAACGTTCAGCGGGAACCTGACGGTGAACGGGCAGCTGCTGGTGGCGGGACCGTGGATGGTGAGCTCTCCGGTGCCGGGAACGCCGATGGGAGCGGCGACGACGGGGACGTCGGCGCTGGGAATTTCGAACGACGGCAACTTCTATATCTCGGCGAATGGGGGAGTGCCGCAGAAGGTGGCGACGTCGGCGTCGAGTTCGTACTTCTCGAATCTGTTCCAGGAAGACGCGAACGATCTGGGAGAGTACAACCCTTTGGCTCAGACGGCGGCGCAGGGACTGCATGTGTATGGGACGCGCACGGACGCGGCGAACTACGAGCGGACCGGGCTTGCGTGGGATGGGAGCAGCTACTTTCTGATCAAGAACGAGAATGCGGGAACGGGGCAGCAACGCGGGATTGGCTTCTGGATTGGAAATGGAATCCGGTGGGGGATCAATACGGCGAGCGAGTTGAAACCGTTCTCGAACAATTCGTTCGACATCGGAGAGGCGGCGTTTGCGCCGAGAACAGTGTATGCGGGGACGTCGTTCGACACGTTGACGCAGGGGCGAGTCAACTTCGAACTGTGCAACGACGCGACGACAGGGACGCTGCAGAACTTTTTGGCGAAGTACAACGGAGCGACGCCGGCTTGCGCAGTGAAGGCGGGCGTCACGGATACGGACGGGGTGATCGGGATTGTCAGTAATGGATCGGGGCCGGTGGGGAATGCGGTGATCACGTATCGCGGGTATGTGCAGTGTTCGTTCGACGGAGCGACGACGGCGGGCGATTACGTGGTGGCGAGTGTGACGAACGCGGGGGACTGTCACGATGCGGGGGCGACGCGGCCCAACGGCGTGCAGGTGATTGGGCGAGTGGAATCGACGAACGCAGCGGCGGGAACGTTTGGAGTGAGAGTGGCGCTGGATTCGCCGGCGGGGAGCGGATCGGGGGCGGTGAGTTCGGTGTTTGGGCGGACTGGCGGGGTGGTGGCGGCGAGCGGCGATTATACGTGCGGGCAGGTGACGAACTGCACGGCGAACTCGACGACGGTGAATGGGCATGCGCTGACGGGGAATGTGACGGTGAGCGCGAGCGACATCGCGACGGGGACGCTGCCGCACGGGCAACTTCCGGCGCTGGTGAGTGGAGATATTCCGAACAATGCGGCGAACACAACGGGGAGCGCTGTTTCGCTAAGTGCGGTCTCGGCGCTGCCGAATGGGACGACGGGGACGACGCAGGCGGCGAATGACGGTTCGACGAAGCTGGCGACCGACGCGTTTGTGATGGGAGAACTGCCGAGCGCGGGAACGGGGACACCGTGGATGACGGCGATGCATGGATCGTCGGTGGCGGAGTTTTCGTCGACGGCGAACAAGGCCAGCTTTTATGGGGTGGTGCTGGCGTTTCCGAAGACGACGACGCAGGTGTCGTATTACGTGAATACGGCGGATGCGACGTCGAATACGTATGACCTGGGAATCTATTCGGGGACATCGGGTGGGACGTGCACGCAGGTGGCGCATATTGGATCGACGGCCGGAAGCACGGCAATGACGGCGGGATGGCACGCGGTGAACTGGACCGGAGGGAGTGTGACGCTGCAGCCGGGACGGTATTACCTGGCGGTGACGTCGAGCGCGACGTCGGGGACGGCGGCGTTGTATGGAGATAATGCCGGGCTGACATTCGCGGGCGGGCAGGGTGGAGTGAGCGTGACGACGGGCGGGACGTTGCCGGCGTCGGTGACGTGTCCGACGGATTCGCCGACGTTTGGGTTGGTGCCGGCCTGGGTGGTGAATTAGGGGCGGTCGTTGGCCGTTTGTCGTTGGCCGTTTGTCGTTGGCGCAAAAGAGCGTGAACGCAAAGGACGCGAAGAGAACCTTTCACCACAGGGGACACAGAGGAACACAGAGGCCATCGGAGCGATGGCCTTTTGTTTTTGAGGATGATCATGACTTTGCGGTTGATGGTTCTGGGTGCAGTCCTGGCGGGAAGTGCGGGGTGTGCGCGGAGATATGTGCGTACGGAGTTGCCGAACCTGGTCGTGCCGGTGGGGTGTGCGTCGGAGATCACGCTGGTGGAGTGCGATGTGAGAGTGAATCCGCCGCGGTGCAGGAAGGCGCGGGTGAGGTATCGGAGGGGGTGCGAGGAGATTGTGGTGGGGAAGTGAGGATCCGGCAGTACCGGAAAAGCTTTCAGCGCAAAGAGCGCAAAGGAAACGCGAAGGACGCTAAGAAGAGCCTTCACCACAGAGGGCACAGAGGGACACAGAGGACATGAGGAATGTGGATTCATAGAGATCAACAGGAACACGAGGTCCTTCGACTTCGTGATGTGGTTCGCTTCGCGAAACACATCACTACGCTCAGGATGACAGAGTTCCTTGGGATAACGGCTTGGTCCGATGCGCTCAGGATGACTGCGCTTTTAAGTTTCGTGTTGGTCCTGAGCGTGGAGGTATTCGCGACGACTTATTACGTGAGCTCGAGTTCGGGGGGCGATGGGAATTCGGGAACATCGGCCAACGCGGCCTGGAAGACTTTGGCGAAGGTGGATGGGCAGACGTTTCAGCCGGGGGATTCGATTCTGCTGAAGCGCGGGGATGTGTGGAATGAGAGCCTGGTGCCGCCGTCGTCGGGGAACTCGGGGAATGTGATTTCGTTTGATGCTTACGGCGTGGGAGCGCCGCCGACTTTGACGGGATATTACGCGGTGCCCACGACGGCGTGGGTGCATGTGACGGGTAATGCGTGGAAGGCGCAACTGCCGTCGACGTACTCGACGGTGAACTTTTGTTTGTTCGGATCGATCTGGGGAGAGAAGGTTGGGGCGTCGACGGCCAATCTGACGGCGCAGTGGAATTTCTATCTGGCGAATGGGTACTTGTACGTTTTCTCGAGTGGGAATCCGGCGACTTACTACAACGTGCCGATCGTGCCCATGGCGTTGTCGAATGCTCCGGTGATTCGCGTGAATGGAAAGTCGTGGCTGAGCTTTCAGCACATCCTGGTGAACTGGTTCGATCAGTATGGCGTGTATGTGCAGGGGGCGAGCGATCACCTGGTGTTCGCGAACATGGAAGCGGACTCGCTGATTCCGCAGGGGACGCAGCCGCTGGGATTCTACGTGAATGAGAGCGCGCCGGGGCCGGGGGATATCAAGATCTACAACGCGGAAGCGCATCTGAACTATGACGGGTTTCGATTTGATGGCGCGGCGGCGGCGATCACGCTGGTGAATGACAAGGCGTATGCGAATCGCGATGGGGCGCTGGTGGATAACACGGGCGCGGTGAACTATTCGTACTGTCACTTCTATGCGTCGAGTATCGCGGTGGCGGGATCGACGGACGTGGAGTTCTCGAGCGGGACGGGGCCGACGGCGGGTGCGGGGAATGTTCCGGCGGATACGGCGCCGGGGGTGTGGGTGTGGCAGAGGTATCCGGCGCAGGTGACGCTGACGGTGGACGATGCGGGGATGACGCCAGGAGCGGAGACGTACTACGCAGGGACGGTGTTGCCGATTGCGGACGCGGCATCGGCGCCGGTGGGCGTGGCGATTACGGTGGGATATCCGCTGGCGGGGACGCTGGTGCCTACGTTTCAGTCGTGGGTGAATGCGGGGCGGGACGTGACGGCGCATTCGATGTCGCACACGTATTACACGAATACGGATGCGATGGAGATTCAGTACACGGGTGCGGGGACGGCCGCGACGTTGAGCATCAGCAACAAGACGCTGACGATTACGGTGGCGGGCGCGAACGACAGCGTGACGTACAACCTGGCGCAGGGACAGCCGCAGGGGACGATGCTTGGACTGGAGCAGGCGCTGACGGCAACGGGGAAATTTACGGTGAGCGAGAATCCGACGTGCCAGGGGCCGTATGGGACGGGGTGCTCGTTTTATACCAAGCAGGCGCTGCTGGCGCAGGATCTGGCGGATGTGACGGCGGTTGACGTGAAGAGCGCGACGTATCACATGCTGTTGGATGCGACACGGTTGACGACGGACGAGATTACGCTGTCGCGGCAGTGGATGACGGCGAACCTGACGGGGCTTCCATCGACGCCAGTCTATGTATATCCGGGTGGATATGAGAATCCGAACATGGAGGCGATCGCGGCGGGTGTGCCCTATGCGGGAGCTCGCGGGGCGCTGCATGAAGGCGGGACGGCGAACAACGGGCAGCCGATCGCGGGAGCGAAGGATACGTACGCGAGCGGGATCAATGTGCAGGACATCACGAGCTTTGGGGTGAATCCGACGTGGACGGGCCTGACGCCGCCGGCATTGCAACAGAAAGTGCAGGCGCTGGTGTGGAAGCAGATGGTGTGGGGAGTGCCGTGGGGAATTTTCTGGCACTACAACGCGACGACGCAGGCGGGCGAGTTGAATGGGACCGAGGTGGCGAATCTGATTGCGGATTTGCAGAATGCAGGCGCGACGATTCAGACGAATACGTCGCTGGTGAACTGGATTCTGACGGGGACGCTGGCGACGGGAGTGGGCACGACGGACGGTCCTTATTACTACAAGATTCCTGCTGCGAAAAGTCTTGGGGTGAGTGGCGGGATGGATTTTCGTCCGACACCGGGATCACCGGTGGTGGATGCGGGGATGAACCTGGGCGCGGGGTACGCGATCGACATCAACGGGATTAATCAGAACAGTTACGGGAGCGGGTGGGAGATTGGGGCGCATGTGTATGTGCCGTATTCGAATTACGGGCAGACGAGTACGGCGGGGAATCCGATGGCGATCGGGGGGACGGATTATCCATTCGTGACGAACGCCTTCTTTGGCGTGCACGTGAACGAGAGCATCAGCCCGTGGCCGAACACGCAGGGATTCACGTTTGGCGGGTACCGATCGCTGGCGAGCCAGCTGGAGTGGTCACAAATCAATACCGGGAGCGGGGTGTACGACTGGTCGCACTTCGACACGTGGATGGCAAAGGCGCAGGCGGCGGGGCAGGACATTCTGTTCACGATCTATAACACGCCGGCGTGGGCGTCGCAGAATCCGACGGCAACGTGCACGGGATATGTGCCGAATACGGGGGGATGCTATCCGCCGGTGGATTTGAACGCGGACGGGACGGGGACGAATCAGATCTTCAAGAGCTTTGTGACGGCGCTGATGACGCACGCGGGGCCGGGGAAGCTGCGGTTCATCGAAGTATGGAATGAGCCGAACATCACGACGGAGTGGGCGGGGACACAGGCGCAGATGCTGCGGATGGCGAGCGATGCGTACACGATCATCAAGGCAATGGATCCGAATGCGCTGGTGTTGTCGCCGCCGATCACGTTCGATACGGCGGTGAACAACTGGCTGAAACCGTATCTGCAGGCGGGTGGCGGGAACTACGCGGATGTAATCGCGGTGCATGGGTATGTGAATACGGTGGGAGTGGCGTGTCCGTCGAATTGTCCGGTGGCGGAGAACGTGGCGCAGTTGATGGCGGATGTGCGGGCGCTGATGGCGACGACGGGGCAGGCGGCGAAGGGATTGTTCGATACCGAGGGAGCGTGGGGAATTTCAGCGAATGTGACCGATCCGGATGTGCAGGTGGCGTTCACGGGAAGGTTCTATTTGTTGCAGCTGGCGGGGACGGCGGCGGCTCGCGGGTTTGATCGATTTTATTGGTATGGGTGGGACATCCGGACGGGGGAGGAGTTTCGGGATACGGCGACGGCGACGGTGACGGCGACGGGAGTGGCGTATCAGCAGATTTACAACTGGACGATTGGGGCGATGGTGGCTCCGTGTACGGTGAGCGGGACGGTGTGGACGTGCGCGATGACGCGGCCGGGCGGGTACCAGGCGCTGGCGGTGTGGGACGCGGCGCAGACGTGCTCGGGGGGGGGTTGTACGACATCGACGTATAGCTATGCGCCGCAGTATACGCAGTACTCCACGCTGGCGGGAACCGGCGGGGCGTTGAGTGGAGGGACAGTGCAGATTGGGGCGAAGGTGATTGTGTTGAGCAGTTGGTAGGAGTCTTACCGCGAAGATCGCCAAGAAAGGCCGCGAAGGGCGCTAAGAAAGGCAACCGCAGAGAGCGCTGAGAACTGCATTTACCACAGAGGACACAGAGGGAACACAGCGGACACATCTGGGAGCGGATCAACTACAAGTTTGAATCATCTTTGGGCGGCTTTGGCCGGGAGGTAGACGTGTGTTTGGAATTCATTGCGAGGATGAAGGAGTGGATATGAGATTGAGTTGCGTGCGCGGAGGGATGGCGTTGGTGTTGTGCATGACGCTGGTGTTGAGTGGATGTTCGACGAACTGGATCACGCAGGCGCAGGAGATTGTGACGGTGCTGATTCCGGCGGCGGCGAATACGGTGACGCTGGTGGCGGCGCTGCAGGGGAAAAGCGTGTCGGCGGCGGATTTGCAGACGATTCAGAATGCGGGAACGCAGGCGGGGGCGGATCTGCAACTGATCCAGTCGCTGATTGCGGCGTACGACAAGGCGGATGCGGCGACGAAGCCGGGGCTTCTGAAGCAGATTGAGAGCGGGATCCAGGCAGTGCAGCAGAATCTGCAGGGGGTGCTACCGGCGCTGCATATCAAGGATACGGCGACGCAGGCGAAGATCACGGCGGTGGTGGGGCTGATGCTGTCGGAAGTGCAGGCACTGGCGGCGATTGTGCCGGTGATCCGGGGAGCGGAGATGGCGGGGAAAATCCCCACTTCTGCCGCAAAGAGCGCGGCAGAAATGGGGCACCCGCGAGTGGTGAAGGCGCCGTTGTCGGCGGAGGAGTTTGTGTCGTCGTTTAATGCGACGTTGACGGCGAAGACGGGGAATGCGGATCTGGATCGGGCGGCGGAGGGGTTGAAGATTCATCTGCATGGGAAGGTGGAGCGGGTGATGAGCTTGGGGGTCGCGAAGTAATTCACCACAGAGGGCACGGAGGGGCACGGGGGAAACCGACTGTTCCTCGAGTTCGCTTGGGTGACAAGAGTCGGAGCAAAATCCCCACTTCTGCCGCAAAGAGCGCGGCAGAAATGGGGCACCCGGCACCAGGCACCCGGCAAAATCCCGGCAGACCTGGCCGGGCTGTGCCCGGCGGACAGCCGAGGGCGGCTGTCCCCACATGCGCGAGGAGACATATCGTGTGGACGGATTTGCGGTTGGTGGAGCAGTTTGGGCCGTTTCTGGATCATCGACTCGGAGAGGAGACGGTGCGGGACCGGCTGATCCAGGGGCTGCTGAAGATCCGGGTGAAGCGAGGTGGAGTGAAATATCTCTCGCTGAACCGGGCGCAGCGGGAATATTCGGCGCGATGCGGGAAGCGGAATATTGTGCTGAAGGCGCGGCAGGTGGGGATCACGACGTATATCGCGGCGCGATACTTCATCCAGACGATTACGAAGCCGGGGACGCTGACGGTACAGGTGGCGCACAGCGAGGAATCGGCGCACGCGCTGTTCCACATAGTGCATCGCTTCTGGGAGAACCTGCCCAGCGGGCGATTGCAGCGGGCGCTGGTGAAGTCGCGCTCGAACCTCCGCCAGATTGTGTTTCCGAAACTGGACAGCGAGTACCGGGTGGAGACGGCGGAGGAGAACGCGGGACGCGGGATGACCATCCACAATTTGCATTGCTCGGAGGTCTCCCGCTGGCCGCGAGGCGGGGTGGAGACGCTGGCGTCGTTGCGGGCGGCGGTGGTGCCGGACGGCGAAGTGGTGCTGGAGTCGACGGCGAATGGGGCGGTGGGGATCTTTTACGACGAGTGGAAGAAGGCTGCGGAGAACGGGTATCGGCAGCATTTCTTCCCGTGGTGGTATGAGCCGACGTATGCGGAAGAGGTAAAGCCGGGGACGGTGGGGGCGCCGACGGACGAAGAGAAGGATCTGGTGGCGCGGCATGGGCTGACGGAAGGCCAGATTGCGTGGCGGCGGACGCGATGGAGAGTGATGCGCGGGCTGGCGGAGCAGGAGTATGCGGAGGATCCGGTGGCGTGCTTCCTGGCGTCGGGAGACTGCGTGTTTGACCTGGCGGCGATTGAGCAGGCGGCGGCACATGCGGGACGACCGACGGAGGCGCAGGAAAATGGGAAGGTGCTGGTGTGGTTTCCGCCGAATCGAGGTGGGCAGTGGCAGTACATCATTGGAGTGGACGCGGCGGGCGGCGGGACCGATGGAGACTATGCGTGCGCGCAGGTGATTGAGCGGACGATGGGGATTCAGTGCGCGGAGTTGCATGGGCATTATCCTCCGTATGAGCTGGCGCGGCGGCTGGTGGCGCTGGGGAGGATGTATGAGAACGCGCTGATTGCGGTGGAGAGGAACAATCACGGATTCGGCGTGCTGGCGCACTTGAAGGATCTGGGATACGACAACTTGTATGAGCAGGGCGGGCAAGAGGGGTGGCTGACGTCGGTGGTGACGCGGCCGGCGATGATCGAGAATCTGGCGGCGGTGCTGATGGCGCAGCCGGAGTTGTTTCATAGTCCGCGGCTGCTGGAAGAGATGAAGACGTTCGTGAGGCGTCCGGAGGGACATGCGGAGGCGGCGGAAGGAACGCATGACGATTGCGTGATGGCGATGGGGATTGCGCTGGCGGTGCGGCGGGAGGATGCGGGGAGAGTGAGGCGGAGAGGCGTGGGGATGGGGAGCCTGGCGGTGTGAATAGAGGTTTCAAAGTTTCAAGGTTTCAGAGTTTCAAAGTGGGAAGGCGGATACGCTTCCTTATTAATAGGCGCTGCCGGGCGTGAAGAGTTGGGGTATGATAGCGGGCTTTGTGGTGGGGGATCTCACCACCGGGGAGCACAGAGGATCACAGGGGAAACCCAAGGTTGGTTGTGAGGCCGGCGGAAAAATCCCCACGTCTCAAAAGCGAGACGTGGGGCACCCGGCAGCGGGGAAACCCGAGAGTTGTTTGTGGCTCTGGTGAAAAATCTCCACTCAAGCCAAAGGACGGCTTGAATGGGGCACCCGGGGACCTCACCACAGGAGCACAGCGGAAACCCGAGGTTGGTTGTGAGTCCGGCGAAAGATCCCCACGTCTCAAAAGCGAGACGTGGGGCACCCGGCAAGGCACCCTGGTCTTGTTACTTTTCTGAATTGTGGTGGAGGCGGTCCAACACGTGAGGCGGATGCGGGGCGGGGCGCAGGGGCATTTGATGCGCTGCTCCGATGGTCATTATTATGTCGTGAAGTTTCGGAACAATCCGCAGCACCTGCGAGTGCTGGCGAATGAGATGTTGGCGACACGGTTGGCGGAACGCGTGGGGCTGCCGGTTCCGGTGACCGAAGTAGTCGAAGTGAATGAGTGGCTGGTGGAGCATACGCCGGAACTGCATATTCAGCTGGCGCATAATACGATCCGGTGCGTGGCGGGGCTGCAGTTTGGATCGAGGTATGTGGTAGATCCCATGATGGGGCAGGTGTGGGATTACATCCCGGTGGAGATGCTGGGGCGGGTGAGGAATCTGGAATCGTTTGCGGGAATGCTGGCGCTGGACAAGTGGACAGGGAACGCGAACGGGCGGCAGGCGGCGTTCTGGAGGAAGGCGCGGGAGAAGTTGTATACGGCGTCGTTTATCGACCAGGGATATTGTTTCAATGCGGGGGAGTGGACGTTTCCGGATTATCCGCTGCGCGGGGTGTATGCGCGGAATGAAGTGTATGCGGCAGTGCGGGGGTGGGAGTCGTTTGAGCCGTGGCTGACGCAGATTGAGACGATGGATGCGGAAGTGATCTGGAAAGAGGCGGGGGAGATTCCTCCGGAGTGGTATGACGGGGAGTGGGATGCGCTGGAGAAGCTGGCAAGGGCGCTGATTGAGCGGCGGGAGTTGGTGCGCGGGTTGATCGAGATTTTTAGAATATCGCCACGGAGGCCGTTTCCGGAGTGGAGGGGGGAGGCGTAGGCTTTCACCACAGAGGACACAGAGGAGCACGGGGGAAGTCAAAATCCCCACGCCTTCGAGGATTGGATGACGGAGAAGCGAAAACTTGAATTCCTGTTGCTGCGGTATGTGCCGGACGTGGTGAAGGGAGAGTTTGTGAATTTTGGGCTGGCGGCGTTCGATGACGCGAGCTTGGTGGACTTGAGGTTCATGAAGAATTGGGATCGGCTCACGTGTCTGGATCCGGATGCGGATCTGGATCTGATCGCCAAGCTGCAGGAGGAAATCCGGCAGGAAGTGGGACAGACTTACGACCGAGCGGCGTTAGTGCGGAGGATGCAGGATTCGTTTTCGGGGGTGATCCAGATTTCGGCAGTGATGCCGGTGCTAACGGAAAGGCTCGCGGCGGCGGAGGTTGACGAGGTAGCCAGGATTTTTCTGGAGACCGCGCAGAAGGATCGTCCCAAGCGGGAGACGGCGGGGCGAAGGAGAATTCTGGAAACGATGCAGGAGGAGTTCCGCCGGGCGGGCGTGTTGGAGATGTTGAATCCGGTTCCGGCGGAGCCCTATACGAAACCGGGGGATCCGTTCAAGTTTGACTACGGATATCGGGTTGGAGGGGAGATCAAGCTGTTTCAGGCCGTGTCGATGAGGACGAGCGTGGATTCGGCGGTGATGCTGGCGGCGAGGTATCCGAAGATTGTTCCGGCGATGGAGAGGGTGGCGGGGGCTGCGCCTTTGTTGACCGCGGTAGCGGAGGCGGAATTGGATCGCGCGCGATTGGAAGTCGGATTTGCGCTGGAGATGATGGAGGAGAGCCGGATTCGGGTGGCGACGACGGCGGATGTGAGAGGAATAGCGGAGAGGGCGAGGGTGGAGTTGGGGGCATGAGCAACCTGATCATTGTTGGGGCGATGGTGCTGGCGGCGGTGTTGTGGTTGCTGACGACCTTGCCGATGGATTGAAAAAGTCGTGGAAGGGAATGGCTTGGGAAGCGATATTCCGTAGGTGAACAGAGAAGCTAAGAAGGAGCTCCGCGGCTGCGGGGCTTTTTTGTTGGGGATAATCATCGCAGAGAGAGGAGCCGCAGCGGAACGAACAGGTGGCCATTGCGCGAGCGCCCTGGTCTAGTCGTTGAGCAATTCGATCAGCGTGGCCGCGGTGATGATGTGAGCGGATTTGTGGCGCTTAAGAGCGAGCAGTGGCTTATCACCGGTGACGAGAAACTGGGCTCTGCCGGCTTCGGCCAAGGCTAGCAGGTAGTTGTCGTTCGGGTCTGGAGAGAGGTCGACCTTTGGGAGTTTGGCAACGACGATGGCCAAATCGCGAAGATGGTTGATGAGACGTCCGGCGAGAGCGGAGGAAAGCCGAGCGCGGATTTTAGGATAGCGGGTGACACGGGCGATTTCGTCAAATTGTTCAGGACAGGTGACGAGATCGAATTCACGATTCCGCCAAAGATCGAGGATTTGGGCCGGCGGGGACGCCGAGGACAGGAGGGCGCTGACGAGGATGTTGGTGCCGATCACCAGGCGCATCGCTAGTGCGTGGCACGGGGCTTGCGCGCGCGACGTTTCTGTTTCCGAGCAATCGCGACTGCTTCATCAATGAGGTTCTGAAGATTGTCGGCTGGCATATCGGCGAAGGACTGGCGTACTTCATTGACGGTTTGATCAAAGAGGCGCCATTTTACGGCGTCTTCAACGAATTTCGACAGAGCGCCTTTCTTCAGGCCTCGGGCGCCGAGGTGAGAGCGCAGGGCCAAGTCGGTATCTTTGGACCAGACGATGGTTAGGCGGGTGACCTCGGTTTCAGGCATCGCTACCTCGTTCGATAAAACGGATATACGACTATCAGTATATCCCATTAACCACAGTGGGCGCGACCTGTCGCCCACCGGAGCCGGCAAGACGCCGGCGCTACGAGAGAGAACATCATGAACATTCGAGAGATGGTAGGCGGCGCGTGGCGCCGGGTGGTGGGAGTGTCGGCGAGTAGGTTCTCGGCGGAGTTTGGGAAGGCCCCACTTCTCGCCGCAAAGAACGCGGCGAGAAATGGGGCACCCGGCGAGGGACGGCGGACGGTGGCGCTGCCGTCGATTCTGAATTCGTATGGGCCGCTGAATGATGCGATGCCGAAAGCGACACCGTACAACCTGCGGCGGTTTTCGGAAACGCCGATTGCGCGGCGGGCGATCAACTGCATCAAGGATCGGATTGCGGGGATGCGGTGGAGAGTGCAGCCGCGGCAGGGGCGTTCGCTGGACGCAATCCCTTTTGGTCCGCAGCGAGTGCGGATTCTGACGGACAACTTTGAGGCGCCGAATCCGGATGATTCGTTCCGGTCATTTGCGGAGCAGGTGCTGGAAGACATCATTGTGGGCGGGTTTGGAGCGGTGGAGGTGCAGAGGAATCCGGGGTGGGAGGAGATCTACTTCGAGGGAAAAGCGCTGACCACGGGGGGCACAGAGGAACACAGGGGAAGTCAAAATCCCGACCCTCCCGCACAAGACGCGGGAAGGGTGGGGCAACCAGGCGGGTCAGACGAAAAGCCCCACTTCTCGCGCACAGAACGCGCGAGAAATGGGGCACCCGAAATAACGCCGCTTCTGTTGTGGCCGGTGGATGGGGCGTCGATACGGATGAATGTGGAGTGGGATGGGTCGCCGAATTCGCAGAGGTATTTGCAGGTGACGAATCAGTCGGGGGCGAATGCGCAGATCAAGCTGGACGATGACGAGCTTATCTATATCCGGCTGAATCCGCGGACGCACACGCCGTTTGGGCTGGGGCGTCTGGAAGTGGCGTTTGAGACGATCAACGCGTTTTTGGGAGCGCATCGGTATGCGTCGCGGCTGGCGTCGAATTCGGTGGTGCAGTATGCGCTGTGGTTGCAGGATCTGACGCCGGAACATCATGAGCGGCTGATTCGGTGGTGGCAGGACGAGATTGAGGGCACGGGGAAGGTGCCCATCCTATCGGCCGAAAGCAAACCGGAGGTGCTGAGGTTCGGTGGAGGCACCGATGCAGACTTACGACTGCAGTGGCAGGAATTTCTGCTGCGAGTCGTCGCCGATGCTTTCGACCTGCCTCCGTTTTACCTGGGCGTGGAGCGAGATGTGAACCGCTCCACCGCAGAGGAATTGAACGACCTGGCGTTTCGACAGGCGATTGTGCCGACGGCGCGGTTGCTGGCGGAGTCGCTGACGCGGGATGCGATTGGGAAGAAGCTGGGCTGGAACGATCTGGAGTTTGCGTTTGCGGAGCTGGATACGACCGATCCGCTGGAGGAGGCGCAGATTCAGCAGATCCTGCTGCAGAGCGGAGTGTTGACGGTGAATGAGGTGAGAAGGATGCGGGGGCTGGGGGAGTTGGAGAGCTCTCCGTCGGCTCTGAGCCCGCAGTAAGGCTTTCACCACAGGGGGCACTGAGGGCCACAGGGGAAATGCGGGGATCCTTCGACGGCGGTTGTGCTTCGCTTGCGGCGAAGCACAAATCCTCGCTCAGGAGGACGAGACGTTTTTTGGTGGCAACGGGAGATCGGGATGATGGAACTGGAGAGTATGGCGGTGGAGATGCCGGAGGTGGAGGGGCATCCGAACCGGGTGGAGTTTCGTGGAGTATTGACGGTGATCGATGTACCGTCGCAGAGGGCGCCGCAGGGGTCGAAGGGCAAGCGGGTGGTGCTGACGAGAGGGGCGGCGGAAGCGGCGATCCCGTCGTTGCTGGGGATGGCGCTGGA
Source organism: Terriglobales bacterium (assembly GCA_037443605.1). Taxonomy (GTDB): domain Bacteria; phylum Acidobacteriota; class Terriglobia; order Terriglobales; family Acidobacteriaceae; genus Sulfotelmatobacter. The sequence goes on along the minus strand of JBBIOA010000039.1, from coordinate 15,872 downwards.
TTATGCGCCGTCATACGACCGGCACGACGTGCGCCGGAAGGTGGGAGTGATTACGTCGGCGGAGATTGTGGGAAGGAATCTGGAAGTGGGCGGGTATCTGTACGCGAAGGATTTTCCGGATGTGGTGGAGGAGGTGCGGAAGGCTGGGAGAGTGCTCGGGAGCGAGAAGATCTCCACACCAGCCGCAAAAGGCGCGGCTAGTATGGGGCACCCGCCTTTCCTGAATACCGTCAGACTGCCGCAACGCTCCAGCAACGGAGTCAAAATCCCGAGCGAGGGGGCGCGGTTGAGGGCGGAGTTGGCGGCGGCGGTGGAGCGGATTCGTGAGCTGGCGGTAGAGACGCAGGGCGAGTTGGTGATTGCGAGTGCGTCGAGGGAAGTGGCCGCGGGAGTGGACGGGTTGGGCATGTCGTATGAGGTGACGGCGGTTGAGGTGGTGGATAAGCGAATGCGACTGTGGACGCTGACGAAGGTGATGTTTACCGGAGCGGCGATTCTGCGGCGGGACAAGGCGGCGTACGAGGACACGTGGATTGGGCTGGTATGAGTTTCCAGTACCTTGTACCTAGTACCGAGAGGGGGTACGGGGGACTGGATGGAAAGTTCGAACATCAGGAGGAAAGAGGATGAGTGAGGAGTTGATGCGGCAGATGACGGCGACAGCGGAGAGGATGGCTACGGCCTCCGAATCGCTGAATCGCGTGTTGGAACGGCTGGATAGTCAGCAGGAAGCGCTGAATGCGAAAGTCGACCGGATTGTGGCGTCGGTGGATGAGCGGGTTCCACTCGAGGCATCAGGCGAAGGAGATCGGAGACTGCAGGAGCGAGTCACCGAGCTGGAAAAGTCGAATGCGGACTTGAAGGCGCAGGCGGCGCGAATGGTGCGGAAGACGCTGCCACCGATGGTGTCGGCGATCCTGGCGAAGGGCGGGGTGGAGGAGGCAGAGAAGATCGACAAGAGCATTCTCGACAAGACGCTGCAGAGTTTGAGCGTGGAGCAGAGGATTGCGGTGAAGGCGGAGCTGGCGCGGGCGGGGATGATCGAGTAACAAACCCCACTGAAGCGAAAGGCGCGCTTGAGTGGGGCACCCTTCGTTGGAGAGAGAGGCGCGACTTGGTCGCGCCTTTTGCTTTTGAGGGGGAGAGCATGCACCACAGTGAGCACAGAGGGGCACGGGGGAAACCCCACGGCACCCTCAGGGGAGTGCACAGGTCCTTCGCGGCAGAGAGCGCCGCTCAGGATGACAAAGCAGTTGGGAGCGAGTTTTAAAGAAACGAATTCAACAAGAGGAGAAAACATGCAAGGACGATTTGTGGATTTGATGGCGGCGGCGGACTATCTGGGGCCCGGCGCGATTGAAATCGATCGGTACCAGACGGAAATTTTCGACATCGTGCGGCGGCGCGGGGCATTCGGGCAGCGCATCAAGCAGGTGCCAGCGACCGGGCATCCGTCACGGTACTTCGAGGAGACGGCGATCGCAGCGCCGACGGCGGCCCAGGGATTCATGGATCCGCGGAACATTGTGCCGACGGTGCAGGCGCCGACGCGCATTGAGCTGTCGGTGCCGCTGAAGGCACTGGTGTCGCAGATCAACTACAACCTGTTCGATCTGGAAGTGACGGCGCAGCAATCGCAGTTCGCGTATCTGCAGGCGAAAGACCTGGCGGATGCGGTGGAAGGGCTGATGCGCACGCACGATGTGGCGCTGTGGAACGGCACGGACACATCGCTAAGCGCGCCGACGACTTCGCAATACTTCGGGGTGGTCGGGCAGATCGAAGCGGGCGGAAACACGACGACGATCGGGACGACGGCGAGCATCGTGGATGGACTGAAGAGCACGGTGGCGCAGATGGTGGCGAACACGTCGTACCAGGTGCGGCCGACAGCGATCTATGCGAATCCGGTGCTGCTGGATTTGATCGATCGCGAAATGAAGACGGAGTTCAACGTGGTGCTGAGCACGGTGGAGATCACGGGCGGATTCCGGGTGAAGGCGTTGTCGACGCAGGCGGGCGAGTTGCCGCTGATTCCGGAGTGGGCGCTGGGATACACGGGGACGCCGGGTTCGGGGTCGGCGGTGCTGCCGGCGTACGTCGTGTCGGAGGACCTGATCGAGTTCCACTGGCTGACCGATCCGAATCCGCGGGTGTTCAAGCTGGGACTGCCGAGCGCGCTATCGCAGCAGATGGTGGTGGTGAAGTTCGGAGCTCCGGTGGTGAAGGGGGCGAACTTCGCGCACTACGAGGTGAAGGTGCAGAGGTAGAAAAGCAGTTCTCAGTTCTCAGTTGTCAGTTCTCAGCGAAAGGCCTGGACGCGGGATTTGCCTTGCTTATTCCCACGTCTCGCAAAAGCGGCGAGACGTGGGGCATCCCATCGATGAAAGGCTTGCTGAGTCTGGACTGGGAACTGAGAACCGAGAACTGAGAACTTTCTATGAATTATCTGGATGCGACGGAGTACTTGACGTACGGGCTGGAGGCGACGACGGACGTGTCGTGGGTGACAGCGGCGTCGGCGATTATCGATGCGCACTGCCGGCGGGCGACGCTGGGGGTTGCGCAGTATGAAGAGCGGCTCAAGATGCCTGCGGAGCTGAATACGGTGCGGCTGAGTTATCTGCCGCTGGCGGCGGTGGCGCCGGCAACGTCGCCGATTGTGTCCCTGCAGGCGCGATATGGGATTCCGCGGCGCGGGGAGTGGCCGTTTCCGGAGGTGAGCCTGGAGTTCGCGCTGGTGTTTGCGCTGCCGGGATCGTGGACGACGGTGGATCCGGCGACGGTGGATGTGTGGGCGGAGGCGGGAGAGCTGACGTTTCCGGTGAACGCGTTGGGATTGTTCTTCAACGAAGTGGACGTCGTCTACAACGCGGGGTGGGCGACGATTCCGGCGGGAGTGAAAGTGGCGTGCGCGCAGATTGTGAAGAATGCGCAAGCGACTCCGGGGTTGAACGTGAAGGCGGGGATGGTGGATCGGATGCGGCTGGAATATTTCTCGGACAAGCTGGTGGATGAGACGGTGCGGACACTGCTGGAGCCTTATGTGGCGAGGAAGAACGGGTAACGACAAGAACTCACCACAGAGGACACAGAGGGACACAGAGGAAAATCCCCACTCAAGCCAAAAGACGGCTTGAGTGGGGCACCCGGAGAAGGCGAGTTGAGAGGGAGTCATGGGGATAAGCGGGTCGGCACTGAAGCGGATGGCAGACGCGTTGTTGCAGGCGTTGGGCGGGGAGTCGGTGAGTTTGCTGCTGCCGGCGACGGCGATGGCGAGCGATGCGGCGGGGCAGCTGGGACTGGTGGATCCGGGAGTGCAGAAAGTGGTGATCGCGCCGGTAGTGGCGCGGATGCTGGCGACGGGGAATCTGGGGCCACGAAGAAGGATTGAGTTCACGTTACCGGCGACGGCGATTGCGAATCTGCTGCCGGGGTTAGGGATGGGGACGGCCGAGGAGCTGTTCGCGGCAGCGATGGGGCTGATGTATGAGGGAGACTTGTTTCACATCGAGACGGCGGCGCCGGAGAGTTTTGCAGGGGACGCTTATTTCTATGTGGTGACGGCGGTGGAGTGAGAGCAGTTGGCGAGCCGCGGGAAAGACACTCACCACAGGGGACACAGAGGGGCACAGGGGGAAATCCCCACTTCTGCCGCAAAGAGCGCGGCAGAAATGGGGCACCCCAAGACACAAGGTCCCTCGACTGCGATGCTTGTTCACTTCGTGAACGAACATCTTCGCTCGGGATGACAACGGAAGAATTCAGGGATAGTTATGCAATTTGCGAAGGATAGTTTCTTTCTGGCGTTGCGGTCGCGTTTGGCGGGGCTGAATCCGGCGAGAACGGTGACGGTGAATGGTGCGACCGTGCCGGCGGTGCTGATGGTGGAGAATCTGACGCCGTCGCCGGCGGAGCCGCAGGCGAATACGTTCTACATCGAGTGGGGCGCGGCAGAAGTGGTGAGCGGCGGGGCGGGCGACGCGGCGCTGATGAGCCTGGACGTAGTCATCTCGTACTACACGCTGGGGACGGTGCAAAGCATGGTGGATCGCGGGCGCGTGCTGGCGCAGCTGGATGATGAGCTGCTGAGCATCTGCCAGCCGCCGAGCACGGAGAAGCGCGACTACACGCAGTCGCCGAGCGGAGATCTGGGGACGAGCGTGTTCTGGGGGCAGCCGTCGTTTTCTGAAGGCAAGGGCGCGGGACTGTATTGGGGGCGGGTGTCGTTTCCGCAGCGGGTGAAGAGTGGCACAACCGATGAGGCGGAGATGCGGCAAGACTCGCGCGTGGAACGGAAGGCGAGAATGACGGTCTATTTCTTTACCGAGGTGACGTTGTCATGAGCACAACTCCGATGCGGGCGGCGATGGTACCGGTATCGCGACAGATGCGGGCGTACTTCGCTCCGGTGAATCGGACGACGGAGGCGCCGACGATATTCGATCCGGGGCAGAGTGGGGCGTTCGCGCTGGCAACGCCACCTGCGCCGTGGGTGGACCTGGGATGGATCGAGAATTTCGGGCGCTGGTACGACACGCCGACGGACGTGGTGCGGGCGGGGTCGAAGGGCTTGCCGGTCGCGCAGTTTCGCGGGCCACTGGAGGCGCGGGTGGCATTCGATTTCCGGCAGTGGGGAAAGTTGCAGATGGCGCTGGCGGGCGGGTCGGAGCATATGAATGTTTTGGCGCCGGTGGCGGGCGCGGCGGCGCCGGCGCCGGCTGGGGGAGCGGCAACGCCGGCGGTGGCGGTGCTGGCGGGATCGACCGCGAACGAACTGGTGTTTGGGTCAGGCGCTGCGGGCGCCTTTCCGGTGGGATGCCTGGTTGCGGTGGATGTGGATTATCAGCAGCAGACGGGCTATGTGGGGTCGGGCATTGCAGCGGCGTATGTGGCGAGCGCGGCGGCGGTGAACCAGGATCCGGATTATGTGCGGCGAGTGACGTTCAACGTGGGGCGGGTGGCGGAGGTGACACCGACATCGGTGGTGCTGGCGCAGCCGCTGTTGGGAGGAGCGCCGGTGGCGGGCGCTGGGGCACAGGTGGTGGTGGGATTTTTGGATCGCGAGGGCGGAGCGTTCTTCCAGGAGTGGTCGGCGCTATTTGTGGCCGAGCAGGAGTCGGGGGGGCGGGTGTGCTTCTACTATCCGCGATTGAGTCCGAGTCCGGGAGCGGGAGGGAAGTTCGAGTCGAGTGTGTCGTCGAAAGGATCGGGCGCGCCGAAGACCGTGAAGCAATCGGCGGGAAAGTTTGTGCGGGAAGAGAGCGTGACGATTGAGAAGTCGCTGGCAGCGATTTCGTTGCGGGCGTCGTTTGTGGCGCTACCTTACAGCGATCCGGCGGATGGGCAATGCGTGGTGTGTTATCGGAGTTATTTTCCAGCGGCGGTGGCGGCGGTGTATTGAGGGTGGCCGGACTTTTAAGAACGCTCACCACAGGGGACACAGAGGGGCGCAGGGGAAAACCCGGGGCAAGATCCGTCGATGGCGCGCGAGATAAAGAGAAGAAATGAAGATCACGATTGACACTTTGCAGGGGCAGGGCGCGGGCGACTACACGGCGTGGGTGGACGCGAGTGTGGCAGCGCGAATCGAGCGGAAGATCAATGCTCCGGCGGAGTTTGGTTTTGCGCTGGTGGGCGGGAACGGGTTTGTGGCGCCGGCAGCGGGAGCGAGAGTCGTGCTGGCTCGCGCGGATGGAAGCGTGATGTTCACGGGATACCTGACGCAGGCGCCGGAGCTGGAATATCTGGGGTGGGGTGAGCGCGGGGCGGCATACCGGTATCGGGTGACGGCGATGAGCGATGAGATGCTGCTGGACCAGAAGACGGTGCCGAACCGGGCTCCGTTCGTGGAGAGGACGGCGGGATCAGCGTTGCGGCAACTGGCGCAGGATTTGTTGCCAGGGCGATTCGACCTGAGCGCGGTCGAGGATGTCGATACGCTGGCGGCGTATGAAGCGAGTCCGGCGAAGAAATTCTCGGCGCATGCGGCGGAGATTGCGCTGGCGGCGCGGGCAAGCTATCGGGCGCTGAACGGGCAGCTATTGCTGGCGCCGGTGGGAGCGAGTTCGTATGCGATCGAAGAGAGCGATGCAAACTTCTCGCCGGGCGGGCTGGCGCTGGTTTGCGCGAACTCGCCGATCAATGATGTCACGGTGATTGGCAAAGATGAGCCAGAGGCATACGTCCGGGACTACTTTGTGGGCGACGGGTTGAGCCTGAAGTTCTATCTGTCGCAGAAGCCATTTGCGCAGAGTCGCCCCGCGCTGATTGACGAAGCGTACCTGGGGCCCGGCTTGGATGCGGCGACGTGGGCGGTGAACGATCCGACATCGGCAGTGTCGGTGGTGGCGCAGACGCTACAGGTGGGCGGCGGGACGGGAGTGGATGGGCAGACTACGGTCTGCTTCGTGGAGCAGGTTGAGTTGGGCGGGGCATTGAAGATGCAGCACGGGGACGTGAGTTTCTCCGGGCCGTCGCAGGGGATCGTGGGCGGGTTGTATGCAGGGGCGATCTCGGCGGCTGGATGCCTGGCTGGATTTCAGGCGACGGCGGCGGGAGCGGGATCGAGCATTCAGGGAATCATCGATGGTGAGGCGACCGGGCCAGTGGTGGCAACAACGGCGGGACACCGGTACGCGATGACGACGTATGTGTATTCGATGGAAGTGTACCGGGCGCAGGAGAGGTTTCATTCGTCGGCGCATCCGGCGGGAAACGGGTGGGGCGGAGGGACGATCGCGGCGGATGTTCGCTGCGTGCTGGAGTTGCAGGACATTGATCCGAACAATCCGGCGAGCATGGTGGCTCCGGCGACGGTGCTCTACGATGGCGTGATTGCGAGCGCTCCGGGATTTTGCAGGTACGCACTGGTGAATGCAGGCAACATGCATTGCAGCATCGCGTACAGCTATGTGACGCATATCGCGCTGCCAGAAGTGCGAGTGGCGCTGCCCGATGCGAACAACAATATGACGCAGAACTATGTGACGCAGCTGATCGGGTCGATCGCCGACGGCGGGCAGTGCCAGATTGTGGGCACGACGTCGCTGGACTTCAATACCCATTCGGTTCCGCCGCTGAATACGCTCATCGTGGTCAGCTACCGGGGGTCGGGGAGGGCGGTGGCGGAGGTGGTGAATGCGGCCAGCGTGGCTGCGCTGCAGAGTGCCGGCGATGACGGAATGCGGGGGATGGTGCGGACGGCGAAGGCTCCGAGCGCGCGGACCCAAGCCGACTGCGAGAACGCGGCTCTGGCGATTCTGGATGACGAAGGCGCGACGAGCTGGTCGGGGGCGTATGAAACGTGGAGCGACTTCCTGCCGGCGGGGGCCACGGACCTGTTTCCCGGCGACGGAGTCACGGTCCATGCGCCGTCGAGGAACGCCGTTTTCAGCGCGATTGTGCGGCGAGTAGCGATTGACCTGGCGGATCCCGACAACGATCGCGGACTTTACCGGATCGAGTTTGCGAACGATGCGGCCGCGCCGCTGGCTTTGCAGGCAGCAGCGAGTTCGGCGCCGATCTTTTTGCAGAGCGCGCCTTTGCGGCTGACGACGACGCAGGTTGGGACTCTCTACTTACAGAGCCTTTCGGAGGCGCAGGTCAGCCAGGTTTCGTCGACAACGGTGACGGTGGATGCGGGCGTAGCGCCGGCGAACGGGCAGGGCATCGAGGTGCGGGCGCACGATTTTGGCTGGGGAGTGGCCAACGACCGGAATCTATTAGGCCGGTTCACGACGCAGACGTTCACGGTGCCAAGGCTGGGGCGGACGCAGAACTATTTCCTGCGGCTTTACGACAATTCGGCGCCGCCGAGGTACTCGCGGTATTCCGCGGCGTTGCACGTGGATTATCCGCTATGAGCGAGGAGGCATTCGAGCGAGCGAGATCGCCGGGATCGAAGCTGATGCGGGAAGGCCCGTACACCACGAAAGACTTCCAGCTGGAAGTGCTGGGGCAACTGGCGGAAGTCCGAGGGATGACCGAAGAACTGCAGGAGAAACTGGCGGATCTCGATCGTGACGGAGAGCGGCATCGCCTGCTTCGTTTTGACGGGCGGACGCTCGTGGCGATCGGGGCGATTGCGTTGTCGCTGACAGGGTACGTGCTGCAGGATGCGCGCAACACCACGAAGCGCGACGCCGACATTGAGGCGATGAGGATCCGGGTGTCGCGGCTGGAAGAGATCGCCGCGACGAATACGGAAGGGCGGCTGCGAATGGAGTTGCAGCTTGGAGAACTGCGGGACGGGCAGGCGGAGATCAAGCAGATGATCGCAGCGCATGACAACGGAAAGAAGTTGCCGGGCGACGCGGGACGGGCAGGGGGCGGGAGTGAGTGAGAGAGAGATTGCCGTAGGGCGAAAGGCGGATCGGGATTTTCAGCATGACGTGCTGAAGAAGCTGAGCCGGCTGGAAGCGAAGATGGACACGCTGGTCGGGAACGGACAGCCGGGGCGGATGACGCGGGCCGAGGATCGGATCACGGAACTGGAACGTAACGACGTACGCAGAACAGTCATCGAACGATTTGTGAATGCCGGGATCGCGGTGCTGATCAGCGTGGGAGTGGCGCTGCACCAGCATTGGTGGAAGTGAGTTCTGGTCTGCTCCGCTCAAGCATCGAAGAGCAAACACACGGTCCCTCGACTGCGATGTTCGTTCACTTCGTGACCGAACATCTTCGCTCGGGATGAAAACGACAATCTGGTTAAGGGGGGAAGGATGAGTACACCGAGTACGACCATTGTTACGCACTTGAAGAATGCGGCGGCACCGACGGCGAATACGGTGAAGGCGGGAAACACGGCGGGGATCGATGTCAACGGGATGCTGGCGCTGGCGATGAGCAAAGCGCTGGAACTGAAGGCGTGCCTGGCGCTGCTGGGACGGGCGGTAGATGGGGCAGACGCGAATCTGACAACCATCAACAACATTCTGGCGAGTCTGGTATAGGCGAGTCGAGCTGCGCTCGACGGACAGCCGAGGGCGGCTGTCCCCACATGGGTGATAACAGGGAGGCGGCGTGAATTTCTTGAGTCAGTTGTTGCGGGGGATTGCGTTTATCCCGGCGCTGGTGTCGGGGATCGAGAATTTATTTGGGAGCAAGACGGGGGCGCAGAAGAAAGATGCGGCGATGTCGTTTCTGGAGAATGCGCTGGCCATGTCGGAGGCGATTGCATCGCGGGAGATCGTTCAACCGGAGAAGTTCAAAGAAGGGATCTCGCAGATCATCAACGGCGTGGTGGAGTGTTTGAACGCGTCGGCGTGGGCGAAGAGTGGGACGGCGCAGGCTGGTTGAAGGACAACCGAAGAAGAACTCACCACAGAGGGCACTGAGGAGCACAGAGGGAAATCCCCACTTCTGCCGCAAAGAGCGCGGCAGAAATGGGGCACCCGGTTCCGGACTTGTCCCCGGCATCGTTTCTTCCTCAAAAGTCAGAAGCCCCACCCTGTCGCACAAAACGCGACAAGGGTGGGGCAACCGGATCTTCGTTTCTTCTAGCCGACGTCTTCGGTCCAGGTTTCGAGATTCTTTTTGACCTGAGCCATGAACTGGTCTGCGACCGCGCCGTCGATGAGGCGGTGGTCGTAGCCGAGCGTGAGATGGACCACGCTGCGGATGGCGATGGAGTCGTTGCCGTCTTTGTCGGTGATGACCATGGGCTGCTTCATGATGCCGCCGACGCCCATGATGGCGGAGTTCGGCTGATTGATGATGGGGAGGCCGAACACGGCCCCGAACTGGCCGGGGTTGGTGATGGTGAAGGTGGAACCTTCGACGTCTTCGGGCTTAAGTTTCTTGGTGCGGGCGCGCTCTCCGAGATCGGTGATGCCGCGCTGCAGGCCGAGGAAGTTGAGGTCTCCAGCGCTCTTGAGGACAGGGACGATGAGGCCCCAGTCGAGGGCGACGGCGATGCCGACATTGATGTTGCGGTGATAGCGGATGTTGTCGCCCTCGATGTTGGCGTTGATGATGGGCCACTGCTGCAGGGCCATGACGGTGGCGCGGACGAAGAAGGGCATGAAGGTGAGACGGACGCCGTGGCGCTGCTCGAATCCGTTTTTCTGCTTCGCTCGCAGATTCACGATGCGAGTGAAATCCACCTCGTACATGCAGTGGACGTGAGCGCTGGTGCGGCGGGACTCGATCATGTGCTTGGCGATGAGTTGCCGCATGCGAGGCATAGGAACGAGATCGCCCGGGATGGGCGCAGGAGCTGCGGGCCGCGGGCTGGAAGCGGCGGCTGCGGGCTGAGCAGAAGCGGGCGTCGAACCAGGTTGCGACGATCCCTGACTTTCGACGAACGCGAGAATGTCCTGCTTGGTGATGCGGCCGCCGAGTCCGGAGCCGGAGACTTGGGAGAGAGTGACGCCATGCTCGCGGGCGATTTTGCGGACGAGCGGAGAGGAGCGAGCTTCTTCGTCGGCTTCTTCGTGAGAGACGGGCGCGGCCGGTGCAGCAGCGGGGGCTGCAGCCGGGGCGGGCCGTTTCTCTTCTTTCTTTTCGGTGGGCTTTTCGGCAGCTTTCTCCGTGACGGGCGCGGCTTTTGCGGGGGCGGCGGCTTCGCCTTCACCGGCGATCACGCCGACGACCGTGTTCACGCCGACGGTGGTGCCTTCGGCGACCTTGATTTCCTGCAGGACGCCGGAAGCGGGCGCGGGAATTTCGGCGTCAACTTTGTCGGTAGAGATTTCGAAGATGGGCTCGTCGCGCTGGACTTTGTCGCCGGGCTTCTTGAGCCACTTGGTGATGGTGCCTTCGACGATGGATTCGCCCATCTGGGGCATGATGATGTCAGTTGGCATGAGTTCCCTTCCTGAGGCCCACGGTCCCCGGAAAGCGGGTTGGGGGCAAACGGATATTATAACGTCCCGGGCGGGGTGGGGTCGGATGCGCCCCGAATCGCGGTTTCCCTAAGACCGGCGAAGCGACCCCGCTAGCGCGATTAAGCCAAGCGTCACGCCTTCGGTCCCTGCGCAAGGGGGAGGGCATTTATCTTAAGCAAGCACCGCGCAATGCCCCGCATAACAGAACAATATTTGGACCATTTTCGGAATTCCGCTATTGATGAAGGATGTGCAAATACTTGCGAAAGCTGTACTCTGATGTGGTTTAGTGCCTATAATCGAAGGTGAATTGCCTAGGCTTTTGTGCTGTCAAAAACCGCGGGCGACTAGGATTCGTTGCATCTGACCTGTCGGTGTGGTATGGGATTGGTGCTTCGTTAACAATCTTCCCCGAGATCGACGCTTTCGGCCCAAGTATTAACAAACTTTTACAATCTGGCGGCATTTCGTCGACGTATCTAGACACAGAGGTCGGGCATCTAATGTATTTTCCGACAGTCCACAGCACTAACGTGCTCTAGCGAATAATGGCTGGAGGATTAGGTTTATTGTGTCCAGACGACGCGGCAATGCGGTACGGAAGGAAAGGGTTAGCGCGATGGCAACCCCCGTGCATGAAATTGCGTCTATGGAGCGCGTCGTTGAGCGCAGGGAAGACGCTGTTATAGACATGAGTACTACAACCCATCACGTTGCGCCGAATCGTACCATTGCACCGCTCGTGCTATTGGCCTTTCTGGCGATGTGCTTTCTTGTCAGTCCATACCTACCTACTGGGCTTCGGGATTACATCTCTGCTCTAGTAAGGTAAGTTTCTGGAATGAAAGAAGCACTCCGCAATAAAATCATCCCCGGCTGTTTAGGGTCGTTGGTAATGGAGGTCATGCGCTTGTACAAGATCAGAATCTTGGCTGCGCAGGCCGCAGTCCCGAACGCCGAGCACTATTGGTGGGTCAGCGTTTTCTTCATACTCAGTGGTGGAATTGTGGCTTACTACTGGAATGATGAAAACGATTGGCGCTCATTCGTGATGGGACTTTCTTGGCCAGCACTCGTTGCAGCATTCGTGAAGTGACAGCCGTCTGTCGAAAACATGTCACTATTGCCTCGCGAACAACAAACGCTAGGCGAATCTTTTTTGCGGCGCTCAGGATGACAGGAATTTAGTGGTGGTCGTGCTTCTCTTTGCCGTCTTCCATCTTCTCATCTTTCTTCTCTTCCACTGGCGGGGCGGCGTTGAAGTTTGACTTCCAATAGTCCTGGACGGTGGGCGGGAGTTTGTCCATGTGGGAGAGGAAGAGGGTGATCTTCCACATGTCCTGCTCGGAGAGAGTCTTGTCCCAGGCGGGCATGCCGGTGTAGCGGATGCCGGTGCGGATGGTGTAGAAAATGTGCCACTCGGGATCGTCGGGCGGGTCGGCGATGAGATTGGGCACGGGCGGGTAGAAAGATGTCGCGAGAGTGGACGGCTTCTTGTCGAGCGTGCCGTGGCAGACGGTGCAGTTCATGGTGTAGAGCTTCATGCCGTCTTCGAGATTCTGGTCGGTGGGGGTGAGCGGGTTGGAGACGCGCGGGGCGTGGCGTTCCGTGGAGGCGTCGACCGCGCCCATGGCGATGTGGCGCTCCCATCCGGGAGGTTCGACGCTGGCGTTGGTGGGCAAGAATCCGAGGAGCGCGAAACCGAGCGCACCGAGAACCAGAACCACCAGCGTGACGATGACACCGAGAAGGAATTTGCCCATGAGGCCTCTTTGGTTGAGGTCACAAATTGTGACCTCAAGTTTTCGGGACGATGTATTGTGGCAGATCAACAGGGAGCGACGCTAGGTCTGGGTAGGCTCTCCGTAGAGGAACCACAGTGGAAGAGGTTCACGCGAGTCGAGCCACTCTTTGGGAATAGCCTCGAAGCCAGCGGACATCGCAACAATTCCTCCAACGATAGCGCAGGTTGTATCTCGGTCGCCGAGGCCGCTGACGGTGGTCCACAAAGCTTCTTCGTAGTTGATCAGGTGATGGGCCGCGACCCAGAGGCAGAACGGGACTGTATCTTGCACGCTGACTTCGGCGCCGTTACCGAGAACTGACACAGCTCTTTCTACGGTTGTGTCGTCCGCGAAATCGCGTGCTTTGGCGATCCCGTTGCGGACCTCACTCGCGGGCATGCGTTGATAAATCTCTCCCAAAAAATGCCGTGCAGCCGTTGGTGAGTTCCTGCTCTTCCATGCCAGACCGGCGGCAAGTGCCACCGCGACTGCTCCGGCGACACCTTCCGGGTGGCTGTGGGTAATCAAGGCGGACGATTCCGCCTGCTTCACGAGGGTCTCGAAATCGTCAGCAAAATATGCGCCGATTGGGGCGACTCGCATGGCTGCACCGTTTCCGAATGAACCCTTCCCCTTGAAAAGTTGAGGTGCGAGTTGGTTCCAATGTTGAGGATTTTCAGCCAGTTCAGGCAGCAGGGAGTGCATGGCCGCTCCATAGCCGCGATGAGGATCGGCAATGAATCTCGCGCCGAAAGTTTCTGCGAGTCGTTCGGGGCTGATTTCGCCGTGTTCTTCGAGAATCTCTACGATCGAAATCGCCATGGCTGTGTCGTCCGTATATCGCCAGGGCTTGGACGGGACCGCGCGCTGTGAGATGAGAGATTGCGCAACTTCGGGATGTAGGAAGAAGCGCTCGCCGAAGCAGTCTCCGCAGCTCAGGCCGTGGAGACAGTGGATGGCACGCGTGAGGCGGTCGTTCGTGGTTGATGGCGCGCTCATGGAATGAATTCTAGCAGCCGGTTTCGCGCGCATGGCCTGGGGAAGCAAGTCGAGCTTCGCTCGACTGGACAGCCGGGGGCGGCTGTCCCCACATATTCCTTGGTCAATACGCTTTCAGATGACGCGATTCGCGGACGACGTCTTCCAGCTTAGGCAGGTAGTAATGTTCCTGCGGAGGGGAGAAAGGGACGGCGCTGTCGAGGCCGGCGATGCGGACGATGGGGCCGTCGAGATCATCGAAGGCTTCTTCGTTGATGATGGCGGCGATTTCTCCGGCGAGGCCTCCGGTGCGGGAGTGCTCGTGGAGGAGGATGACTTTGTTCGTCTTCTGCACCGTTTGCACGATGGCTTCGCGATCCATGGGAACGAGCGAGCGCAGGTCGAGGATTTCGACGTCGATGCCGTCTTTGGCGAGGATGTCGGCGGCTTCGAGCGCGGTGTGCACCATGGCCGCATAAGTAATGATGCTCAGGTCGCGGCCTTCGCGGGCCACGCGCGCTTTTCCGATTGGGACGACGTAATCGTCCGCGGGAACTTCTTCTTTAATGCGGCGATACAGATATTTGTGCTCAAAGAAAATGCAGGGATTGTTGTCGCGGATGGCGGCTTTGATCAGGCCTTTGGCGTCGTAGGGCGTGGCGGGGCAGATGACTTTGAGTCCGGGATTGTGGACGAACCACATCTCGGGATTCTGCGAGTGGAAGGGACCGCCGTGGACGTAACCGCCGCTGGGGCCGCGCAGCACGAGCGGAGCGGGCGCGCCCCACAAGTAGTGCGTCTTCGCGACCATGTTGGAAATCTGGTTCATGGCGCAGGCGATGAAGTCCATGAACTGAAATTCGGCGACCGGGCGCATGCCGGTGAGCGATGCGCCAAACGCCGCGCCAACGATGGCGGATTCGGCGATGGGCGTATCGATGACGCGCTCGGGGCCGAAGCGGTGGATGAATCCGTCGGTGACTTTGAAAGCGCCACCGTAAATGCCGATGTCTTCGCCGAGGCAGAAGACGGTGGGGTCGCGTTCCATTTCTTCCCAGATTCCCTGGCGGATGGCTTCGAGATAGGTAAGTTGCATAGAGTTCAAAACTTCTCTGCCGCGGATTTACGCGGATCAACGCGGATAAGCGCTACTTCAAATGCACTGCGGCTTCGGTTTCTTTGTAGCTTGCGGTTCCCTTCTTCACCTTCGGCATGCCGTACTTCGGTTTGATTTCGTGGCAGCCGTTTTCGCAGAAGACTCCGCCTTCGGCGGATTGCGGCTCAGGCATTGGGGAATTCACCGCGATTTCTCTTTCCGCTTCGATAATTTCTTCAACTTCTGCGATCAGCGCGGCGTTTTCCTTCGCGCTTAGCCACTTCTTGTCGTGCACTAAATAGTTTTCGAAGCGCGCAATCGGATCGCGGCGGCGGTAGAACTCGAACATTTCTTTTGGAACGTAACTGGCGGCGTCGTGAATGGCATGGCCTTTCATGCGCATCATTTTGGCTTCGATCAGAGTCGGACCTTCGCCGCGGTGTGCGCGCTCGATGGCTTCATGGGCGGCGTCGTAGACCTGGCAAGCGTCGGTGCCATCGACGATCACGCCGGGGATGCCGTATCCGATGGCGCGTTCGGCGAGATCTTTGCAGCGGTATTGCATTTCCGAGGGCGTCGAGTAGGCCCAGAGATTCGACTCGACGAAGAGCACGAGTCCAAGATTCTGCACGGCGGCGAAGTTGATGCCTTCGTAGGTGACGCCGGTCGATTGGCCTCCGTCGCCGATATAAGTCATCACGGCGATTTCGCGTCCCTGCAGGCGCGCGCCCAGCGCCACGCCGCTCATCACAGGGATGAGATCGCCAAGCATCGAAATCGGCGAGACCATGTTGAGCTTTTCGAGATCGCCGAAGTGCGAGGTGCCGTCGCGGCCTTTGGTGGGCGAGTCGGCTTTGGCCATGTATTGCATCATTGTGACGCGCGCGTCGAAGCCGCGAACGAGCAACGATCCCTGATTGCGAATCATGGGAGCGAACCAGTCGTCTTTATCGAGGGCGTAAGCCGAGGCGCAAGAGCAAGCTTCCTGGCCGAGCCCGAAATAAACTCCGCCCACCACCTTTCCCTGCTTGTAGAGATTTTCGAGGGCGATCTCCATTTTGCGGTTGAGCAGCATGTAGCGGTAAATCTCGATGGCCTGCTCTTTGGTCAGATATTTGGAGTCGCGGATGGGCGGCACGGGCGCGTCGAAATCTCCGGTGACTTCGTAGCGAACGTGCTCGT
>JBBIOA010000038.1:0-31817 GCA_037443605.1 Terriglobales bacterium | reverse complement strand
TCAGTTCTCAGTTCTCAGTTCTCAGTTCTCAGTTCTCAGTTCTCAGTTCTCAGTTCTCAGTTTGCGGCGATGACTTGGGCGTCCTTCGGGACGTTTTTCTTTTCGGCACGGAAATCAAAAGCCCCACTTCTGCCGCAAAGAGCGCGGCAGAAATGGGGCACCCAGATTATTCCTTGAACGGTGCTTACTTCGGCTTGGCGTTGGGTTTGGTTTCGGGGCGCCAGGTATTTTTGTTGGCGGGGGCTTTGGGGTTGATGCCGAAGTCCCAGACGTAGAGGTTCATTCCTTCTTTTCCCGACATTTCCACTAAGGCGTATTCACCGGGCTGGAGAGGCTCGGTGGGAGTGACTTTGAACCAGCCTCCGGCGAGGCGGGTGATCGTCGTCTTGGCGTAGTGCTGGTCCTGGCTGACTTTGCCGGTGAGGTTGCGCTTGATGTCGCCGAGGACGCGTTTGTTGCCCTTGACTTCGGTGTGGACGATGCGGAAGCGGTCGAAGGGGACGATGGGCTGCTCGGGCTGTTGCGGCTGCTGGCGGCGCGGGGAGTCGACGGTGACGGAGGGCTGGCCGGCGGGGCTGGGGGCGTCGTCGATGTTGATGTAGAGCGAAGGCACGCCGACGTGAGACTGGATGGTGGCGTGAGAGCCGTCGAGTTCGATGGAAGCTTTGGCGCTGGCGATGGGATTGATGGCGCCGCGGAGGATGTTGGCTTTGCGGTTTTGATTGACGTCGCCGACGGACTGCTGGATCTCGTTGAGCTCGGGCGTGCCCTGGAAGCTGTCGAGCAAGAAGACGCCGGAAGGTTCAGGGATGCGGAGGCCGGGAGCGACCTGGGGGAGTTGCGCTGCTTCGAGTTCGCGCTCGTGCTCGAGTTCCTTGTCGAGTTGGGCGGCTTCGGGGGAAGCCTTCTGGGCGGCGCGGTCTGCTTCGTATTGGTCGGTGGCGGGCCAGTCAACGAGGGACTTAGGGAGTTCTTCCCAGTCCTCGCGCTCGGTGCTGTAGTAGCGGACGCGGTCGCCTTTGACTTCGTATTTGGTGACGATCTGGTAAGAACCGTCTTTGAGGATGAGGCGGTGAGAATCATTTTGGGCCAGGGCGGGCATCGCGAGCAGGAGTGCAGCGGCGAGAAGGTGGAGTCGGAAGGGCATGCTGGTCTCTATTTTAGTCGTGGGACGGGTTGGCTTGGGCCGGGAAAAGCTTGCTGCCACTAAGGACACTGAGGGCACGAAGGAAAGCCTTGACCGCCAAGATCGCGAAGAGGGGCCGCGAAGGTCGCGAAGGAGAACGCGAGAACCATTGACCACGGGGGACACAGGAGCTCAGGGGGTCGGGGGGCCTTGGGCGCTGGCGGATTCTCTGTCGTCCTTGCGAGTGCGGGGCCGTGCTTTCTGAGGCGCGATGGGTGTGCCCTTGTAGTATGCTGATGGGCTTAAGAACCATCCCAAACAATGAAACGCAATTTTCTGTTGTGTTCCATCCTTTCTCTCGCATGTATCACAGCGGCCATGGGCCAGGCGGGGCCTGCGGGTGCAGCAAGTTCGTCCAACGCAGCGCCAGGACAGACGGCGGCGCAGCCGGTTTCGTATGCGTCGATGACGCAGTTGAACGATGTGCTGGCGAAGCTGGAGGGGGCGTCGAAGAGCACGCAGGCGGATCTGGTGAAGGTGCGGATCGAGCGCTGGAAAACGGATAACGCTTCGAAGAAGGAAGCGCTGGGGAATGTGGATTCGATCCAGCGGAATCTGTCGGGAGCGTTGCCGACCATCATGGGGCAACTGCGGGCGGCGCCGGAGGATGTGCCGACGACGTTCAAGCTGTATCGGAATCTGGATGCGCTCTACGACGTGCTGGGCAGCGTGGTGGAAGCGACGGGAGCGTTTGGATCGAAGGACGATCTGCAGACGCTGGTGAACGATCTGAATACGTTTGAAGCGGCGCGGCGGCAGCTGGCGGAGCGGATTGAAAATCTGGCGTCGGCGAAGGAAGTGGAGATTGTGCGGCTGCGGACGGATTTGAAGGCGGCGCAGGCGGCGATTCCGGCAGCGCCTCCGAAGAAGATAGTGGTGGATGATAACGAGCCGGCGAAGAAGCCGGTGGTGAAGAAGAAGGCGACGCCGAAACCGGCGACTCCGCCGACTACGACTCCGGCGAAGCCTTCGGCGGGGCAGGGTGCGGCGCCGACGAATCCGCAGTAAGAGCTTTCACCACAGAGGACACAGAGGGGCACAGGGTCGATCACCTTGACTTCATGGGTGATTCTCGATCGTGGGCACGTTTGCCACGGAAAGAGCCGCGTCCCGATACGGCCGGGCGCCGGGCAGTAGCGGTTCCCACGTCTCGCAAAAGAGGCGAGACGTGGGGCATCCCTTGGCGTCTCCCCTACGGAAAATCCCCACTCTAAACTCGCCAAAGAGCGGCGAGTTTAGAGTGGGGCACCCAACTACGAATCTGGTAGTCTTCCCATCGCATCTATTCGACACCTCACCTGAGTTTTATGACGCATTGGCACATCACGGCGATTGTGGGAGGCATTGCCATCCTGTGGGTGGTGCTGCTGGATGCGTTTGAGACGGTGGTGCTGCCGCGGCGGGTGCTGCGGAATTTCAAGCTGACGGCATATTTTTACCGGCGGACGTGGATTCCGTGGCGGGGGATTGCGCGGAGGATCAAGAAGGCGTCGCGGCAGCAGAATTTTCTGGGATATTTCGGTCCGCTGTCATTGATTGTGCTGCTTGGGATCTGGGCGGCGGGACTGATTTTCGGATTCGCGCTGATTCAATACGGGATCGGCGGACACGAGCAGCTGAGCGGCGAAAGGCTGACGTTCGGAAAGATTATTTATCACAGCGGCGAGACGTTTTTCACGCTGGGTTACGGCGACATTGTGCCGACGACGGGGCCGGCGCGGTTTCTGTCGGTATTTGAAGCGGGGATGGGATTTGCGTTTCTGGGGGTGGTGATCGGGTACATCCCGGTGGTGTACTCGGCATTTTCGCGGCGGGAGATTCAGATTTCGATGCTGGATGCGCGGGCGGGATCGCCGCCGTCGGCGGCGGAGTTGCTGGTGCGGCTGGCGGGGCGGACGGAAGATCCGGGGGTGAATCAGACGGTGCTGGATGAGGTGCTGCGCGATTGGGAGCGGTGGTCGGCGGAGTTGCTGGAGGCGCAGATTTCGTATCCGGTGCTGACGTTTTTCCGGTCGCAGCATTCGAACCAGTCGTGGCTGGCGGCGCTGACGACGATGCTGGATGTGACGTCGCTGGTGATGAGCGGGATTGAGGGAGTGCATCCGGGGCAGGCGAAGCTGACGTTTGCCATGGCGCGGCACGCGGCGGTGGATCTGGCGCAGGTGGTGAATGCGAGGTACGACGCGGCGTGGCCAGACCGGCTGCCGGAAGAGGAATATCAGGCGCTGCGCGCGACGCTGGCACAGGCAGGATTGAAATTGCGCACGGATGACTACGGACGCGAGAAGCTGGCGAAGTTGCGAACGATGTATGAGCCGTATGCGTATTCGACGGCAAGGAATTTGATGCTGACACTGCCTCCGTGGAGACATCCGGAGAAACTGCGGGATAACTGGCAGGGAGGGCCGTGGGATCGGCTGATCCAGGCGCGGGGGCTGGCTGTGCTGGGGCAGCGGACGGGGCCGGCGAGGGGGGAAGGGGAGCATTTTTAGTTGCCAGGTCACGAGGTTGCAGAGTGGCAAGCTTCGAGAGTTATGCTGGGAGCTGGTTCCCTTCCAAACTAGGGAAGGCATTCACCACAGAGGGCACGGAGGAACACAGAGGAAACCAGTTCTGATTTCTATGAAACATACGGGCGAGAATGTGGTGCGGATTGAAGCGGAGGCGTTGCGCGAGCTGGCGGACCGGATTGCGGGGCCGATGGCGGCGGCGTTTCAGAAGGCTGTGGACTTGATGTTTGGCTGCGCGGGCCGCGTGGTGGTGACCGGGATGGGGAAGAGCGGGCTGATCGCGCGGAAGATTGCGGCGACGTTGAGTTCGACGGGGACGCCGGCGTTGTATCTGCATCCGGTGGAGGCGCTGCACGGGGATCTGGGGATGGTGGTGCGGGGGGATGTGGTGCTCGCGTTGTCGGCGTCTGGGGAGACGGAGGAGATACTGGCGCTGCTGGCGACGATCAAGAGATTGCAGGTGCCGTTGATTACGATGACGGGAGATGAGGTGTGCGGTTCCCAGGGGCTAAAGCCCTCGTCTCGACAAGCAGCTCACGGCGGGGCTGAAGCCGCGCCCTTCCACAGCGAGGCGGGTTCCCATGTCTCGCAGAATCGGCGAGACATGGGGCATCCCATCGTTGGTGAGGGAGACACAAGGTCCCTCGACTTCGCTCGGGATGACAGGAAGGGGAGGATTTCGACGTTGGCGGCGGCGGCGGATGTGGCGCTGGATTGTTCGATCGCGGAGGAGGCGTGTTCGCTGGGGCTGGCGCCGACGGCTTCGACGACGACCATGCTGGCGCTGGGCGATGCGCTGGCGGTGACGTTGAGTGAGCGGCGAGGGTTCAAGGAAGAAGATTTCGCCAATCTGCATCCGGGCGGAAAGCTGGGGAAGCGGCTGGCGCGGGTGGAGTCGCTGATGCACTCTGGGGATGCGTTGCCGCGAGTCGCGCCGGCGGCGAAGATGCCGGACGTGTTTTATGAGATGTCGCGGAAGAAACTGGGCGTGACGGCGGTGGTGGAGGGAGATCGGCTGGTAGGGATTATCAGCGACGGGGATTTGCGCCGGCTGCTGGAGAAGCGTGGGAAAGATGTGATGGATCTGACGGCGGGCGAGGCGATGACGCGGACGCCGAAGACGATTGGAGCGGATGAGTTTGCGGCAAGCGCGCTGGCTTTGATGGAAGAGAAGAAAATTACGTCCTTGATGGTGGTGGACGCGGTGGGGAAGCTGGAAGGGATTGTGCATCTGCACGATTTGTGGACGACCGAGTTGG
The DNA here is from genome assembly GCA_037443605.1 of Terriglobales bacterium. Classification (GTDB taxonomy): domain Bacteria; phylum Acidobacteriota; class Terriglobia; order Terriglobales; family Acidobacteriaceae; genus Sulfotelmatobacter. Next base: position 26,862 of record JBBIOA010000038.1, on the reverse strand, counting down.
TGTGAATTGAGTTATTGAGCGATCGGGTCAAGGTGCGATTGAAAATCGAGGATGCGGTGTTTGTTTTGCAATGGCTCAATGGCTCAATGACTCAATCGATCAAATGATCAAATGAGGTTCTTATGTATCACTATGATCCGAATACGGCGCTGGAAGAATTGAATGAGGAGGCGACGCTGCCGAACCCGGTGCACGTGCGGGACATGATGCTGCGCAAGCATCTGACGGCGGACAAGTCGCTGGAACTGAACCGGCTGTTTGTGGAGTATCAGAAGTTTTTTGGGGAAGCGCAGAAACTGGGGAGAGAGATTTTGAAGCAACTGGCGGGGTAAACAGTCAGATCGGAACGTTGTCCAGGGCAACGATAAACTGAATGCCGTCTACCTGTTTGCCGCTCAAATGATTGTCGTTCGTGATAAACAAATCAACGCCGGCTTCGCCGGCACAGGCGAGTTGGATCGCGTCCGGAGCTTTGATAGAAGTGCTACTGCGAATCGCGGCGTAGCGACGGGACGCTTTCAGGTCGAAGGGAAGAATCACGGCAGTTTTTCCCAGAACATCTTCGTACAGGCGACAGCGAATTTGGTCGCCCTTTGAGGCCGGCTTTACCAGAATCTCGCCCAAGGTGAGTGTCGAGGTCAGAAGCTGATCACGCCTTTTGAGCATGCTCTGAAGCAACTTCTTGGTAGCCGCCGCGCGTTCGTCACTGCCCTCTAGAAAATAGATAAACAGGTTTGAGTCCCAGAAGATGCGGCTCATTCCCATCCCTCGCGCAGACGGCGAATATATGTGTCGGCATCTTCATCGGCCCAAAGATCCTTACCGGAACCATAGAGAGACAGGAGGGGATCGTTCTTTATCGTGTCTTCTGCGCTCCTGCGGCACCAATCGTTGTATTGCTGCAGCGCTCCGTTGAACCAATAGTCTGGAAAATCCTCAAACGCTTTGGGTACTGATTTTCCTCGGGAGCGACCTGGATGATAGGGATCATCGGGGCGGAAGAGCCGCCGACGGCCAGGGCTTGTTTCTAAAAGCATCCTATAGCGAGCGGGACTTGGCGGGCGGTTGGCAACACAGTGCTGGACGACATGAGCATAGAAACTGGATCGCAATTGCCCTAAAGCTCGGCGCTGGTCCGAATGTTGGGCGAAATCCATGATTTCGTCGATCGAGAAATCTGCCTTTTCAGGATGGCTGACGTGAAGCATGAGGACAGAGAGCCAGACTTCATCGGCGACTTTTATTGTTGGTACGGACAGAATAGCCATTTCTTTGTACCCCTACTTGGTATATTACATCGATTATTTGTATATTTGTATTTTACATCCCATTCCAGGTTCCAGTGAGAATCTGAATCGATGCTAAAATTGCAAACCTATTCCATTAGAGGGACTTAGTAACGATATGCATCGTTGGTCACAGCTGTTTATTCCTACATTGCGCGAGGCGCCGGCGGACGCGGAAGTTGCTTCGCATAAATTCCTGGTGCGGGCGGGGTATATCCGGCAACTGGCGGCGGGGATCTACTCGTATCTTTTTCTGGGGAACCGGTCGTTCAACAAGATTCAGCGGATTGTGCGCGAGGAGATGGACAAGATCGGGCAGGAGTTTTATTTGCCGGCGCTGCATCCGCGGGAGACGTGGGAGGCGTCGGGCCGATGGGCGCTGATGGGCGAGAACCTGTTTCGCCTGAAGGACCGCAAGGGCGCGGATATGTGCCTGGGCATGACGGAAGAAGAGGTCATGACGTCGATCGCGCTGAAAGAACTGCGCAGCTACAAGCAGTTGCCGCAGATCTGGTATCAGATTGCGCCCAAGTTTCGCGACGAACCGCGGCCCCGGTCGGGACTGCTGCGGGTGCGGCAGTTCATGATGAAGGACGCGTATTCGTTCGACATCGATGCGGCTGGGCTGGATGTTTCGTACAAGAAGCATTACGAAACGTACTGCCGGATTTTCGATCGCTGCGGGTTGAAATATATGGTGGTCGAGGCGGATTCAGGAGCGATGGGCGGGAAGGAATCGCACGAATTCATGGTGCGGACGCCGGCGGGGGAAGATCAGGTTGTGAGCTGCGATGGCTGCAACTACGCGGCGAACATGGAGAAGGCGGCATCGAAGCTGGAGGCGGTGGCGGATCTGGCGGCGGAGGGCGATGGCAAGCCTTTGGAAGTGCATACGCCGGGGCAGAAGACGATTGAAGATGTCGCGAAGTTTCTGGGAGTGTCGCCGAAAAACAAGATCAAGACGCTGGCGTATATGGCGGACGAAGTGGATGGGAAGGGGAAGAAGACATCGCGGGCGATTGTAGTGCTGATGCGCGGGGATCATCAACTGAACGAGGCGAAGTTCAACGGCACCACGGGCACGGAGACGCGTCCGATGGAAGAGGCGGAGATCGAGGCGCTGTTCAAATCGCCGGCGGGATATCTTGGGCCGCTAGGAATTGAGTGGGCGAAGGACTTGAAGAATGCCGACGCCGCGAATCCCATGTCTCGCAAAGACGGCGAGACATGGGGCATCCCAATTTTGTTAGTCGATAAGGCGCTGGAAGGGCGGGTGAATCTGATCGCGGGCGCGAACAAGAAGGACTATCACATCAAAAACATCACGCCGGGAAAGGATTTCATTCCGACCGCGTATGCGGACTTGCGGGCGGTGACGGCGGGTGAGATGTGTCCGAATTGCGGGAAGCCGTTGCGGATCGATACGTCGGTGGAGATTGGGCACATCTTCAAGCTGGGGTACCGGTATTCGGAGTCGATGGGGGCGCGGGTGCTGGACAAGAATGGCAAGGAAGTGATGCCGATCATGGGGAGCTACGGGATTGGGATCGAGCGCATTCTGACGGCGGCGGCCGAGCAGGGAAATGACAACGACGGTATGTGGCTGCCGGCGGCGATTGCGCCGTTTGAGGTGGTGGTGGCGCCGGTGAATGTGAAGGACGAGACGGTGAAGTCGGCGGCGGAGGACATCGCGAAGAAGTTAGAGGCGGCGGGGTTCGACGTGGTGCTGGACGATCGGGACGAACGGCCGGGAGTGAAGTTCAAGGACGCGGACCTGGTCGGTATCCCTTTTAGAATCACTGTGGGAAAGAAGGTTACCGAAGGTACCGTGGAAGTGGTTAATCGTTCGACTCGGGAAGTAAGCGATGTTAGGATCAGCGCGGTTGTCGAATATCTTCAGGGAATGCTCCGCCGGGTGGAATGAGATGTTTCCAATCCGGCATGGAGCGAATGGCCGAACATGGGGATGATTAAGGCGCTGATCGGGTTTCTGGCAATTGTGGGATGCATCTATGCGGGTTTTCAGATTATTCCGCCGGAGCTGAACAATTATGCGTTCAACGACGACCTGCGGAACATTGCGATGACGGGTGGGGCGAATCCGCATACGACCGACCAGGAACTGGTGGACACGGTGTTGAAGAAGGCGCGGGAGCGGGATATTCCGTTGACGCCGGAACATGTCACGATCCAGCGGATCGGGACCCCTGGCGTTCTGGCGGTGTATGTGGGGGCGGATTATTCGGTGCCGGTGAATTTGCCGGGATATTCGTTTGTGTTGCATTTCACGCCGTCGAGCGGGAACAAAGGGTTCTAGGGATCGTTCTAATTCGATTTTCAGGACGCGCGCCATGGGCGCGCGTTTTGCTTTTGGAGGGGCGAAGGGAAAGGCGCTCACCACAGGGGGCACAGAGAGGCACGGGGGAAATCCGGGGGGGCGGGGGGGCGCGAGTCTGGCGCATGGAGACGATGAAAAAGTCAGTTGGTGCCTCTGCAACTGCGGCCCGATACGGCCGGGCCGCCGGACAGCCGAGGGCGGCTGTCCCCACACGGCAGCCGACTGCCGCAAAGGGCGCGGCAGAAATGGGGCACCCAGACGTGGCTTTTGACCCGGCAAGGTTCCAAAGCAGGAGGAAAAGGAAAGTGCAGCCCGCGGAGAGGCTGCACTGGGTGAGAACTTTGTGGGCGCCGAGAATCGGCGTCATGATTTAGCGAACTTCAGATTACGCGGGGCCGCAGCCAGCGATGTTGCTGGTGGTCACGCCGACGCCGACGCCGATGGGTTGCGAGGTCCAATTCTTATAAGTTGCGGTGACCTGATAGTAGCCGGTGTAGAGCCAGGCGGCCGGGTTCGCCGGCTTATTGGTGGTGGCGTCGATGGCGTCGACCCAGGTGCAGACCTGGGAAATTGCGGTCATGAGGCCGGTCTTGCTGATGGGCACGGTGTTCGGGCCGTAGGGGTCAAGGACGCCGTTCGGGCAGAGCTGAGCTTGATTGGCGCCCTGTGCGACGGAGTAGGCGCAGCCAACCGGGGCGACGTTCCAGGTGACGCTGTTGGTGACGTCGACGGTCTTGCCGCCGTGGTAGTTGGCGGTGACGGAGAACTGGATGGTGCCATCGACGCCCGGCAGATTGACGAAGCTGGCGGCGGTAGAGCCCTTGGAGCTCAGAGTCACCGATTGAACATAGTCGGACGTGCCGCAGCTCGAGGAAAACAGGGCAACAGCGGTGAGAACTGTGAGCAGAACTGATGTGCGTTTCACTGGTGAAGAATCCTCCGCGAGAATTTCAATTCGCATGTTGGCAAATCGGGTAACGCGCGGCAAGGAACGGACGTGCACGTCCGATGGTCACATTGGGGTGTGACGGGGGGTGGGGGTCGTGGGGGAAAGGCGCATGGATATTGGGTAAAGTGCGGGTTGAGGATGGAGAGTGTGGGTCCGAATGAAGGCGAAGGCGCGCAGTTACCTTTGGAATTAGAGGGCGTGGGAGCATAGGAAAGGGCTGCTGGCTTCGGTGGTGCGCACCCGTCGCGCATCGCGCGACCGGACAGCCGAGGGCGGCTGTCCCCACATGGAGCGATCGGACAGCCGGGGGCGGCTGTCCCCACATGGAGCGATCGGACAGCCGGGGGCGGCTGTCCCCACATGGACCGATCGCGGCCTCCATGATTTCTTTCGTGCGGGACAATGACATTCGTAACGTTGCCAGCAATTACCGACGCCCCTAACATCCGGTTAGGGTGAGAGTTTCTTTAACCTCGCTGGGTTGCGAGCGAGGGCCTTCGATCTCAGACGCCACGGAAGTCCGCTCGAAGTTGAATCAGTGGAGGCAGTACATGAATTTTCTGTATCGGTTGTTGCTCAGTCTGCTGGCAGTGGTTGTGCTGTTCATGCTCAGCAGTTGCGGAGGGTCGTACAACTGCCAGGTCACGTTCGGCGACGGGACGTGTAACAACACGGGCGGCGGCGGTCTCGGAGGCGGTGGCACGGGCGGCGGAGGCGGAGGCGGAGGCGGCACGGGCGGCGTGGATGCGTCGCAGGCGGCGGCGCTCATCTACTACGCGGTGCCGACGATCAACGCGGCGGGGGTCACGAGCAGCGGGGCGTTTGGGACGCTGAACAACTACACGGGACCGACCCTGGGCAGCAACATTGCCGATTCCATGCTCATCGTGAGGCGGCAGTTTCTGTATGTTCCGATGGGAGACAACACGGTTGTGGGATACAGCATCGACCGGCAAACCGGCGCGCTGACGCTGATTGCAGGCAGTCCGGTAACGGTGGCCGGGACCAGCGTGACGGCGGATGACGTGGCGACCGATCCCCTGGGGCAATATCTTTTTGTGGGAAGCGAGACCGGGGCGCAGGTGTGGGTGTTCACGATCAACTCGTCGACCGGAGCGCTGACGACGGTAGCGGGATCTCCGTTCACCAGCGGATTTTCGGCGGGAGCCGCATCGGACAACATGGCGGTGGATGCGAGCGGACGATTCTTGTATGTGGGGCAACTGGGCAGTACCGGAATTGCAGGGTTTTCGATTGGCACGGGCGCTTCGGGTGGAGTCTTAACGCCGCTGGCGGGGAGCCCGTTCACCGGGACGAACTTCCCGGTGCAGCAAATTCATGCCAGCCCGACCGCCGGGCTGTTGCTGGCGGTACAGGCTGTAGCCGACTCGACGACCAAAGCGATCGACAAGCACCTCTATGTGTATTCGATCGACTCGACGACGGGAGCGCTCGCGCCGGTGACGGGCTCACCGTTCCTGACCGGGACGGGCAATGCGCCGTTTGATTTTGCGATCTCACCGAACGGGAATCTGGTGTATGCGCTGGAAGCGAACGTCACTACGACGTCCGATGCACCGATTGAAGGCTTTTCCTTGAACTCGGGAACGGGACAGCTCACTTCCCTGGGTGCGTTCGATGGGGTTCCGACGTCAGAGAGGTGCCAGTTCGATCAGACCGGAATATATCTGTTCTGCATCGACTCGCTGACCACCCAGTCGAAGATCACGGTGAACGGGGTGAACCTGAGCACGGGAGCGCTGACGCACGGAGCGGATCTGGCGGTGACGGGCGATTTCCCGTTTGCGGTGACCGACTAATCGACTGTTACCAGCTTGGGGACCCGCATGTACTGCGGGTCTCTTTTTGTTTGTGGGGGGAGGGGTACAATGAGGAAATCCCTGATGTCCCGAGCCGAAGCGTTCGTTTGGGAGCAGGAGTTTGTGTTGATGGCAAACTTCCAGGGGCTGGGCGGCGTCGGAAAAGTACTCGATCGAGCTGGCGCTCGACGGACAGCCGAGGGCGGCTGTCCCTACATAAACGTCTAAAGATGAGCATCAAGATTCGAATACCGAAAGGCGGGGCCGACGGCAAGAGACGGCTGACGCGGGACCCGGTGGTGCGCGCGGCGCTGCTGGTGTTTGTGATTCTGGCGGTGGCGGCGACGGGAGTGTTTTCGTACTTCTACGTGAAGTACGACCGGGTCATCGAGAAGCGGTTCCGGACGCCGGTGTTCAGCAATTCGGCGAAGATTTATGCGCTGCCGCACACGGTGCGCGACGGCGACAAGATTGGGGCTCGGGAAATTGCCGCCGAGCTGAAGCGGGCGGGATATGTGGACAACGGGCAGTCGCCGCTGGGGACGTTTCGCCTGGTGAGCGACGGGATTGAGATCACGCCGGGGGGAGAGTCGTATCACAGCCCGGAACCGGCGCACATCACGATTGAAGACGGGCAAGTCGAGAAGATTACGAGCAAGGGCAACGAGCTTTCGGCGTATGAACTGGAGCCGCAGCTGGTGACGGCGCTGTTCGACGCGGAGCAGCGGTCGAAGCGGCAACTGGTGAAATACAACGATATTCCGCCGGTGGTGGTGCAGGCGGTGCTGGCGATCGAAGACCGGAGCTTTTTCGAGCACAGCGGAGTGAACTTCATCCGCTTCTTCGGGGCGGTGGTGGCGGACGTGACGCGGCGGGTCGGGCTCACGCACCAGAAGTTCGATCAGGGCGGGTCGACGATTACGATGCAGCTTTCGCGCGGGTTCTTTTTGAATCCTGAAGATAAGACGGTCAAGCGAAAGCTGACGGAGATGCTCATCTCAGAAGAGATGGAGCAAAAGTTTACCAAGCAGCAGATTTTCGAGTTTTATGCGAACTGGGTGCCGCTGGGGCAGCATGGATCGTTTGCGATCAGCGGACTAGCGGAGGCGTCGCAGGCGTATTTCAACAAGGACCTGAAAGATATCTCGCTGCCGGAGGCGGCGCTGCTGGCGGGGTTGATCCAGCGGCCGAGTTATCTCTCGCCGTACCGGCATCCGGAGCGGGCGCTGGAGCGGCGGAACCTGGTGCTGGAGACGATGGTGGAGACGCACGCCATCACGAAAGATCAGGCGGAGAAGGCGAAGGCGACGCCGTTGAAGCTGGCGCCGCCGAACGTGGAGGCGAGCGACGCGCCGTATTTTGTCGACATGGTGCGCGACACGCTGATCAGCAAGTTCAGCGAGAGCGAGTTGAACGACCAGTCGTACCGGATTTATACGACGCTCGATCCGGAGTTGCAGAAAGCGGCGGCGCAGTCGGTGGAAATGGGCATCAAGCTGGTCGATGAGCAGGTGAAGAAGCTGCGCACGAAGAAGGTGAAGGTTGGCAAGAAATTCGAGACGCAGGTAGAGCAGGGGCCGCAGGCGCAGGTAGCGATGGTGGCGCTCGATCCGCATACGGGCGCGGTGCTGGCGCTGGTGGGCGGGCGCGATTATGGATGGAGCCAGCTGAATCACGCAGTGGCGAAGCGGCCGACGGGATCGATCTTCAAGCCGTTTGTGTATGCGGCGGCAATGAACACGGCGCTGGACGGATCGGCGACGGTCATCACACCGGCGTCGACGGTGGCGGATGAGCCTTCATCGTTTGCCTATGGCGATCAGATTTACGAGCCGCGCAATTACAAAGAGGAATATCACGGGGAGGTGACGCTGCGCTACGCGCTGGCGATGTCGCTGAACAATGCGACGGTGAAAGTGGCGGAACAGGTGGGGTACGACAAGGTGGCGGACCTGGCGCGGACGGCGGGGATTGCGTCGGTGAAGGCGACGCCGGCGATGGCGCTGGGATCGTACGATGCGTCGCCGGTGGATATGGCGGGGGCGTACACGTCGTTCGCGAACGGCGGCGTGCGGCTGTCGCCGATCCTGCTGCGGTCGGTGCGGAATGCGAAAGGCGATGTGATCGCGAACTATTCGACGGATCAGCGGCAGGTGCTGGATCCGCGGATTGCCTACGTCATGACGAACATGATGGAGGGCGTGATCAATAACGGGCTGGGCTATACGGCGGTGCGGCTGCGCGGATTTACGCCGCCGGCAGCGGGGAAGACGGGCAGTTCGCATGACGGGTGGTTTGCGGGATACACGTCGAACCTGCTGTGCATTGTGTGGGTGGGGTACGACGACTATAGCGACTTGCGGCTGAGCGGGGCGATGACGGCGGCGCCGATCTGGGCGGAGTTCATGAAGAAGGCGTCGGCCATGCCGCAGTATGCCGATATGCATGAGTTTTCGCAGCCTTCGGGCGTGGTGGATGTGCAGCTCGACAAGGCGACCAACCGGCTGGCCACGCAGAATTGCACCGACGATTATGTGTCGGCGTTTGTGGCCGGGACCGAGCCGCATGAAACCTGCGACGATCAGGGCGGGATCAAGGGTTTTGTCTCGAAAATACTGGGGACCGAGCCGAAACCGCAACTGGTGGATCCGAACCAACCGGCGAATGGGACGGACACAAAGAAAAAAGGGTTCTTTGGCAAGATTGCCGGGATATTTAAGGATGACAAATCCCAGGCTCCGGTGTCTAAACCAGCAGACAGCGGCCAACCGGCGCCGCATTGAGCAGTGAGCGATGAGCGGTGAGCGGGCACGGACTTTTGGGCTCACTAAGTATCACGGCTTATTGGACTTAGCTTCCTGACAGAATTCTTCGCCGGTTGGGGAAAACTGTGTCAGAATGCCGCTGAAGAGCTTGGGGGTGGCATATGTCGTCGTGCCCGAGAATCTCGCTGGTGGTGGTTTCGCTTCTAGGCATTTCCTTCCTTACCTTCGCGCCGGCGGGTGCGGCGCAGGTGTCCCACGAACAGGTGCAGGTGAATCCTCCGCTCTTGCGGACGACCGATCCGCCGCCGAAAGATGCGACGGTGGCGGACCTGGAGAACCGGGCGGATCAGCTGCGGACGGTGAAGCTGTACCTGGACGCGCTAGATTACTATCGCGCGGCGATGGCGAAGGAGCCGAACTCGGCGCGGCTTTACAACAAGGTCGGCATCACCGAGTTGATGATGCAGCGCTACAAAGAGGCTCGGAAGTCGTTTGAGCAATCGATCAAGGCGGACCGGAAATTCGCCGATGCCCACAACAATCTGGGCGTGGTGTACTACGAGTGGCGGCGGTACGGGCCGGCGGTGAAGGAATATCGCAAGGCGATCGCGCTGGACGACAGCTCGGCGTCGTTCTTCAGCAATATGGGGGCGGCGCTGTTCGGGAAGAAGGACTTTGACGGGGCGGTGGTGGCGTATCAGCGTGCGATGCAGTTGGACCCGGATGTGTTCGAGCGGACGTCGCGAGGCGGGGTGCAGGCGCAGTTGCCAAGCCCGGAAGATCGGGCCCACTATGACTACACGGTGGCGAGGTTGTACGCGAAGATGGGGATCTCGGACCGGTCGCTGGAGTATTTGCGGAAGGCGCTGGAAGAGGGATACAAAGACTTCAACAACGTGTATAAGGACGCGGAATTCGCGGAACTGCGCAAGGATAAACGGTTTGTGGAACTGGTGACGATGAAGCCGCCGGCCTTGCCGGAGTAAAGGGTAATGGAATTGTACTAATCTGTATCGTAGAACGACAGATTTTTAAGATTTTACAACTCTTTACAAAATTAGACGAAACTAATCCGGGTACCGGTGTTTAATCAATTCACATACTCCTGAAAACAACAGGGTGAGTAAGGAGAAACGGTAGCCCACCGAATGCTAGACCCGAGCACGCCCCAAGCAAGCATTCGGTGGGTTTTTTATTGGTCCTTAGTCGTTGGTTGGTAGCCGCTGGCCAAAACCCAAAAAGCCTAAACCACAGAGGGCACAGGGCTCACAGGGGAGAGCCATCTTCCACCCCTTGCGCTGCTATCCATTCCCGCTTACTTTTTTCCGTGATCTGAATTACTACGCTGGCCGATGTAGGCTTCCATGATTTGCTTCCCCTTGCCTTGGGATTTCAGGATGAATTCGACTGCGTCGCGGAGGGCGCCGTCGCCGCCGGAGTGCGGGGTGACGTAGTGGGCTGCTTTGCGGACGTCGGCCCGGGCGTTCTTGACGGCGATGGCGAGGCCAGCGGCGCGCATGGCGGGGAGGTCGATGATGTCGTCACCGACAAAGGCGGCTTCTTCGGGGGCGAGGTTCGCTTGTGCAACGATCTCCAGAAAGACGCTGCGCTTGTCCTGAATGCCCTGGCGGACGAATTGCAGTTTGAGGTCGTGGGCGCGGAGAGCGACGGTTTCGGAAATGCGTTTGGTGATGAGACCGGTCCGGATGCCGGCGAGGCGAGCGAGCGAGATGGCGGTGCCGTCATGGGCGTGAAAGCCTTTGGCCTCGATCAGGGATTGGCTCTGCAGGCCGAATCCGCCCTGGCCGGCGTGATGGGCGGAGCGTTCTTTCTCGTCTGGCGTGAGTATGCTGGGCGCGGCGGCGGGAGCGGGAAAGATGAAGAGCTTGCCATCGGTGAGGACGCCGTCGACATCGAAGAGGAGAAGCTTGATTTTGCGGGCGCGGGAGCGGGGAGAGAGCGAAGGCATCGGGGAAATTGACTTGCCGCTGCGTCCCGCATAGCATAGCACCTCCCACGCTAAAGCGAACAATTGGCGAAACTATGATTTGGGGCTAGAATAGCCGGATGCAGTCCCTGCCTTTTGCTATTCCAGCATCGCTGGCGTGGGCCCATCCGATCGTGGGGGAGTGGTTTGTCTCGAAGTTTGGAACACCGACCGAGCCGCAGGAGCAGGGATGGCCGCACATTCTTGCCGGGCGCACGACGCTGATTTCTGCGCCGACTGGGTCGGGGAAAACTCTTGCGGCGTTTCTGGCGTGTATCGACAAGCTGGTGCGCAAGGCGCTGGCGGGCGATCTGATGGATCGCACGGAAGTGCTCTACATCTCTCCGCTGAAGGCGCTGGGCAACGACATCCAAAAAAATCTGGAAGGGCCGCTGGGGGAGATTCTGGCTCTGGCGGGCGAGCGCGGGCTGATGATGCCGGAGATTCGTACGGCGGTGCGCACTGGAGACACGCTCCAGCCGGAGCGGCGGGCGATGCTGAAGCGGCCTCCGCACATTCTGGTGACGACGCCGGAATCGCTGTACATTCTGCTGACGTCGGACGGCGGGCGGCGGATTTTGCGCGATGTGGAGACGGTGATTGTTGACGAAATTCACGCGGTGGCGGATGACAAGCGCGGGGCGCATCTGGCGCTGTCGCTGGAGCGGTTGGATGCGCTGACGTGGAAGAGGCCAGTGAGGATTGGGTTGTCGGCGACGCAGAAGCCGATTGAGGTGGTGGCGGATTTCTTGACGGGGGGCACATCGGGGGCTAAAGCCCCGGCTGAGAAAGAGTCGTCTATCGCAGCGCTGGAAGCGGTGCGCCACCCAGAGGCGAGTTTCTCAGCGCCGGTAGCGGTGTGCCAGCCGGAGACAGGGCCCTCAGCGGCTGAAGCCGCAGATCTTATTGGCGAAGCAACGGGTCGCCTGACGTCGGCCCCTTCCCGTTCGATTCTCAACGATGCAGAGGTGGAGAGAGTCCCCACTTCTGCCGCAAAGAGCGCGGCAGAAATGGGGCACCCGGACAAAAGCCCCACACAAGCCGCCAAGAACACGGCTTGTATGGGGCACCCATCAGTGATTGCTTGCGATCCCGTCATCGTCAATGTGGGGCATCGGAGAAAGCTGGATCTTGGGATTGAGGTGCCGCCGATGCCGCTGGGGCCGGTGGCGTCGAATGAGATGTGGGATGCGATTTATGACCGGCTGGTGGCGCTGGTAGAGCAGCATCGGTCGACGCTGGTGTTTGTGAACACGCGGCGGATGGTGGAACGGATGTCGCATGAACTCGGCCATCGGATGGGCGAGGAGAATGTAGCAGCGCACCATGGCAGCTTGTCGCGCAAGCTGCGGCTGGCTGCGGAAAAGAAGCTGAAAGACGGACAGGTGCGGGTGCTGGTGGCGACGGCATCGCTGGAGTTGGGAATTGATATTGGGACGGTTGATCTGGTGGTGCAGATCAATTCGCCGCGGGCGATTGCGGTGGCGTTGCAGCGGGTGGGGCGGTCGGGACACTGGCGTGGAGCGGTTCCGAAGGGAAGATTTTTTGCGACCACGCGCGACGATTTGATGGAGATCGCGGCGCTGGTGCGGGCGATCAAGCATGGAGATCTGGATCGGTTGATCATTCCGGAATCGCCGCTGGACGTGCTGGCGCAGCAGATTGTAGCGGCGTGCGCGGCGGAGAGCGCGAGTGCGGCACGCCCACTTCTCGCAAAAGCGGCGAGAAGTGGGGCATCCCATGTGGCGTTAGCCCGGGCTTCTTCCGACTCAGCACAAACTTCCGAGGGGTGGGATGAGGAGGAATTGTTTGCGCTGGTGCGGCGGGCTTATCCGTATCGGGAGTTGAAGCGGGAGACGTTCGATGCGGTGCTGGAAATGTTGTCGGAAGGAATCGCGTCGCGGCGCGGGCGGTATGGGGCGTATATCCATCGCGACAAAGTGAATGGGAAGCTGCGGGCGCGGCGCGGGGCGCGGCTGGCGGCGATCACGAATGGTGGCGCGATTCCGGAGACGGCGCTGTTCGCGGTGGTGGCTGAGCCGGACGGCGTGCAGGTTGGAACGGTGGATGAGGACTTCGCGACCGAGAGCATGGCGGGCGAAGTCATGCTGCTGGGGAACACATCGTGGAGGATTCGGCGGATTGAGCTGAAGTCGGGGCGGTTGCTGGTGGAGGATGCGCACGGGCAGCCGCCGGGAATTCCATTCTGGCGCGGCGAGGCTCCGGCGCGGACGCAGGAATTGTCGGCGCATGTGGGTGAGTTGCGGGAAGAAATCAGTGCGATGTTGCCGCGAACGTCGCCGGTGGGAATTTCGTTTACGCAGCCGGAAGTTGTAAGCGTTGTGGGGTTTCTCAAAGAAGAGTGCGGGCTGGATGATTCGGGCGCCGAGCAGGCAATTGAGTATGTGCTGGCGGGGCGGGCGGTGTTGGGAGCGGTGCCGACGCAGAAGACGATCATCGCCGAACGATTCTTTGATGAAGGCGGGGGGATGCAGTTGATCATCCACGCGCCGTTTGGCGGGAGGATCAACAAGGCATGGGGATTGTCGCTGCGCAAGCGATTCTGCCGCGGATTCAATTTTGAATTGCAGGCGGCGGCGACGGACAACGGTCTGAACATCGCGCTGGCGGAGCAGCATAGTTTTCCGCTAGGCGATGTTTTTCATTTTCTGCAGGCGGAGACGGTGCAACCGATTCTGGAGCAGGCGTCGCTGGATTCTCCGATCTTTGGGACTCGCTGGCGGTGGGATGCGAACCGGGCCCTGGCGCTGTTGCGATTCCAGGGCGGGAAGAAGATTCCGCCGCAGATTCAGAGAATTCGATCGGACGATATGCTGGCGTCGGTGTTTCCGGATGCGGCGGCGTGCTTTGAAAACATCGAGGGCGAACGGCAGATTCCGGATCATCCGCTGGTGGGAGAAGTGATGAAAGACGTGCTCACCGAGGCGATGGATGTGGAGGGGTTGAAGGCGCTGCTGAGGGGGATTGCGTCGGGGGAGATTCGCGTGCTGGCGGTGGATACGCCGGTGCCGTCGCAGTTCTCGCACGAGATTCTGAACGCGAATCCGTACGCGTTTCTGGATGACGCGCCGCTGGAGGAGCGGCGGGCGCGAGCGGTCGAGATGCGGCGGGTGCTGCCGGAGGCTGTGCTCGAAGAAGTGGGTGGGCTGGATCAGGATGCGATTGATCAGGTGCGTCGCGAGGCGTGGCCGGATGTGCGGGATGCGGATGAGTTGCATGATGTGCTGCATACGCTGGTGGGGCTGCCGGAATTAGCCGTCAGCTCTCAGCCGTTAGCTTTCAGTGGCCTGGGTTCCGAGTGGTCGTTAGACAAAGTCCCCACTTCTGCCGCAAAGGGCGCGGCAGAAATGGGGCACCCGATTTGGAGGAGTCATTTTGAGCGCTTGGTGAACGAGGGACGGGCTGCAGTCGCTGCGCGGGATGGACGACGGTATTGGGTGGCGGCGGAGCGGGGGCGGAGTTTTGCGGCGTTGTTTCCGGGGGCGCGGTTTGAGCCAGAGTTGGTGGCGGTTGAAAAAGAGACTTCCCGCGATGAGGCTCTGCTGACGCTGGTGACGGGATGGATGTCGCATGCGGGGCCGGTGAGGGCTGCGCAGCTGGGGGGATTGTTGGGGCTGGCGGCTTCTGACGTTGAAGTGGCGTTGCTGCGGATGGAGGCTTCGGGGAGCGTTCTTCGGGGAAGCTTCACGCGGACAGGAGTGTCCGCGCCACATGTCGAGCTGCGCTCGACAGGACAGCCGGGGGCGGCTGTCCCTACACAGGCTTTATCTAAACAAGAGACGGAGTGGTGTGAGCGGAGGCTGCTGGCGCGGATTCATCGGCTGACCGTGGGGATACTGCGGAAGCAGATTGAACCGGTGACGGCGGCGCAGTTCCTGCGGTGGCTGTTGCGGTGGCAGCACGTGGCACCGGGATCGCAGGTGGCAGGAGAGCGCGGGGCGCTGGAAATCATGCAGCAGTTGCAGGGGTTCGAAATTCCGGCGAATGCCTGGGAGCGGCAGATCCTGGCGCGAAGGATTACGGATTACGATCCGAAGTGGCTGGATCAGCTTTGCCTGACGGGAGCGGTGGGATGGGGAAGACTGTCGCCGCATCCGGCGACGCTGGAGTCGGGGGAATCTTCCGAGGGAAGCGGCAGGCAGAGGAGGGTGATTCCGACCAGCGTGGCTCCGATTACGTTCTTTGTGAGGGAAGAAGCGGATTGGATGGGAGCTCACCAAAATCCCCACTTCTCCCCAAAACCGGGAGAAGTGGGGCACCCAAGTGTTGGACTGAGTCATGGGGCGCAACTGGTACTGGAGTTCTTGAAGCTGCGGGGGGCTTCGTTCTTTGCCGACATTGTGCGGGGGACAGGGAAACTGAAGGCGGAGATTGAGACGTCGCTGTGGGAGCTGGTGGCGGCAGGATTGGTGACGGCGGATGGGTTCGACAATCTGCGGGCGTTGATCGATCCGAAGCGGCGCGCGGGGCAGGGAACCGGGAAGGCGACGCGTCCACGGCATAGCGCGGGACGCTGGGCGCTGCTGCACGCGGATGCGGCGGTGGAACGTCCGCGGGCGGTGGAGGCGGCGTGCTGGATGCTGCTGCGAAGGTATGGAATTGTGATTCGCGATTTGCTGGCGCGGGAAGCGAATCTGCCGCCATGGCGCGAGTTGCTGATGGCGTTCCGGCGACTGGAAGATCGCGGAGAGATTCGCGGCGGGCGATTTGTGGATGGCTTCCTGGGCGAACAGTTTGCGCTGCCAGTGGCGGTGGAGTCGGCGCGGGCAACGCGCAGCCTGCCGCTGACGGGAGAGACGATCACGATCTCGGCGGCCGATCCGCTGAATCTGGTGGGGATTCTAGTGCCGGGCGATCGGGTGCCCGCGATCTCGGGCAAGACAGTCAGTTATCGAGATGGAATCGCGGTGACAGTGAGTGAAGCGGTCGGGAATGACCGGGCTGTCAGCTAGCGGACCGGGTAACGTTTAGAAGAAAAAGAGCCGGGAATTCGATGAGGGGGTCCCCCGAACTCCCGGCTTGCGTCTCGGCGGAAATACTGATCGAAAGCGCTTCCCCCATCGCTTTGTGCCGAACCCGCATTCTTGGGAAGAGCACGCGAAATGCCAGAGTGATCCGGGAATTCCACGAGCTCCTTCAGGATCAAGTAAGTTCTTGCTGGTCAATTCGATAACGGGGTTTCTTGAGCGCTGGGGAGGCCCGTCGCCGTGGGAACGTAGGGGCGTGGAACCTATCCGATCGGATAGGTACGACTAGCTGTTCGGATATTGGAAAGAAACCGAATCGGGAATGCAATTCGGCTCGGCGTGTGATAAGAAAATGCATCACGGAATGGGAGAGTCCGGATTGCGCCCTCGACTACTGGTTACCACAGGCCCCTTAAGAGAAACCACCATTCCGTTGCCGGAGGGAGAAGCCGCTATTGGCCGCGACCCGAATAATGCGGTGGCGGTGGCAGATCCGTCGGTATCGCGCAAGCACTGCATGCTGCGGCGCGAGGACGGGCGATTCCAGATCAAGGACCTGGACAGCCGCAACGGGACACTGGTGAATGGCCTGCCGGTGAAGGAGCAGTGGCTGCGGCATGGGGACGAGATCGCGACTGGAGATTCGACCTTCCTGTTTTTGCTGGAAGAGGACGAGCGGGCGATTCCCGCCAGCCGGCTCGAGTTCGAAGATCGCCTGCCCACGGCTGACACCAAGCTGATTCATGCCAAAGATGTGGTCTATCTGGATCCGGACCGGCTGCTACAGGCGCTGCCGGCGGCGTCGCAGGTGGCGCGGGATCTAAATGCGCTGCTGAAGATCAGCCGGGTGGTACATGCGATCCGGGATCTGGAGGAGTTGCAGGCGCAACTGCTCGATTTGATTTTTGAAGTGACGCCCGCGAACCGCGGGGCGATTCTGCTGGCCGAAGGTCCATCGCAGGAGTTCAGTTCGCTGTACGCGCGGACGCGGCATCCGGGGCACGCGCAACTGGTGCGGGTGAGCCGCACGATTGCGCGCCAGGTGCTGAACGAGAATGTGGCGATTCTGGGCGTGGATGTAGCCGGCAGCGACAGTCTGCGCGAAGTGGAAAGCCTGGCGGTATCCGAAGTGCGGTCGCTGGTGTGCGTGCCCCTGACGGTGTTTCAGCGGGTGATCGGGTGTATTTATCTGGACAGCACCAGCGCGGCCAGCCGGTTTCACGAAGATCATCTGCAACTGGTGGCGGCGATTGCCGGGGTATCGGCGGTGGCGCTGGACAATGCGCGGCGCTTGCAGTGGCTGGAGCAGGAGAATCAGCGGCTGGTGGGCGAAATCCGGCAGGAACAGAGTCTGGTCGGCGAGAGCGCCCGGATGAAAGAGATCTACAAGTTCCTGGCGAAAGTGGCGCCTTCGGATTCGACGGTGCTGATCCAAGGCGAAAGCGGGACGGGGAAAGAGCTGGCGGCGCGGGCGTTGCACCGCAACAGCGGGCGGGCGAGCAAGCCGTTTGTGGCGATTAATTGCGCGGCGATTCCGGAGTCTCTGCTGGAGAGCGATCTGTTCGGGCACGAGCGCGGCAGCTTCACCGGAGCGGAGTTTCAAAAGAAGGGGCGGATCGAAACGGCGGATGGCGGGGTGCTGTTTCTGGATGAGATTGGCGAACTGGCGCCGGCGCTGCAGGTGAAGCTGCTTCGGGTGCTGCAGGAGCGCGAGTTCGAGCGTGTGGGCGGAACGAGGACGATCAAGGTAGATCTTCGCCTGATTGCGGCAACGAATCGCGACCTGGAAGAAGCGGTGAGGCAGGGGAACTTCCGGCAGGATTTGTTTTACCGGCTGGCGGTGGTGACGCTGACCATGCCGGCGCTGCGCGAGCACAAAGAGGACATTCCGATGCTGGCGCGGCATTTCGTGCAGAAATACGCCAAGCGCTGCAAGGTGAAGGCGAAGCCGATCGCGCGGGAAGCGATGGCCGCGCTGGTGAACTACGAGTGGCCGGGAAACGTGCGCGAACTGGAGAACGCGATTGAACGCGCGCTGGTGGTGGGATCGCCGGATGCGGTGCTGCTGGAGGATCTGCCGGAATCGCTATTGGATCAGGCACCACCGGAGCAAGTGGGCGATGGAAAGTATCATGCGAACGTGAAGGATCACAAGAAGAAGCTGATCCTGGAGGCGGTGCTGGATACGCGCGGAAATTATGTGGAGGCGGCAGGGGTCCTGGGCGTGCATCCGAACTATCTGCACCGCTTGATTCGGAATCTGGGGATGAAAGAACAGATTCAGGAAGCGTTGCGGGATGAGACGCGGAATGGAGCAGAGAAGAAACGGAGAGCGGGCGGGGCGGCGTAAGGCCGAGTCATTGCAAGGCATCTAACGCGGCGCGGAAACGCTGCGCCATCCAAACACATTGCCATCATTCTTATTAAGAGGCGTCGGGTTACTAGATCCGACATGGATGCTGGCTAGTCGGGTCAATGAGGGCATCGCCTGCAAAACGCTGATTCGGAGTCACTTACAAGTAAACGCCGCTCCGGGAGCTTCACAACTCGTTGATTCTTCGCGACTTCGTCCGAGATTGGCGACGCCCGAGAGCCGATCTTCGATGGCGATCTCGACCCTCTGGGAAAAATGACTACCTGGCCACGTTTTCTGATGCCCCGGGAACATGGTTACTTTGCCCGTAGACGCATTCTTCTTCCCCGCCCGTCCTCCTACCCTTCCCCGACAGCCCGACGGCCTGTGGGAGCGTTCCTTACGGTCCGAGCTTGCAGGACGTAATCAAGGCAGTGACAGTTGCAACAAGCGCGAGGGATCAAGGTACGTACCTTGCCACCGGACGGCAACATGCAGATGGGGACCAGTAGCGCGTCCGGTGCCGCCGCTTAGGCCGACGATCTGGCCGCGCTTCACCGGGTCGCATTCCTTCACCTTGAATTCCGAGAGATGCAGGTAGAGCGTGAGCAATCCCTGTCCGTGGTCGATCACCACGAAATTTCCTTCAAAGTAGAGCGGTCGGGCCAGGAGCACGGTGCCGTCGTTCATGGCGGCGACAGGCGTGCCGCTGGGGACGCGGAAATCAAGGCCAAGGTGGGGGCTGCCAGCCTTGCCGTTGAAAATGCGCTGCGAACCGAAGACGTCGGAGATAGCGGCGTCAGCGGGAGCGGAGAAGGTGCCGTCCCATTCGCGATCGGGCGTGACGCGGTTCAGGTAATCCTGCTTGATCTTCTGGCTGTCGGCGATTTGCTGTTGCTGCTCGGCCGTGGGCTCGGTGAATTTCTTTTCGACGGTGAGCTCGACCTTGATTTTTGGATAGACAGCGCGGGTAACGGCGAAGGTGTGAGTGAACGGGATGGCCGTTTTGTTCGTAGTGGTGCCGATGAGTGCGAGCGTGTACTTACCGGGTTCGGTTTCAAGGCTTACACCAGCGAGGGCGAACCAGGTTTTTGTGGAGGCGTTGTAGCTGAAGGTGAGTTGATGGTTCAGCCAGGTGGCGGTGAGGGAGTCGAGTCTGGTTGGCGACTTCACGACGAACAAGATAGGGCCGCCGTTAACCAGACGCGTGGGTTGGGTGTGGACGGACCAGGAAGCGGCGGAGGCCGGGAGGGTGGTGAAGCACGGAATCAATGCGAACACGAGAGCCAGGCGCAGGGCATGGGCCAGCAACCGCCGGGCTTCGCCCAGGCGGGACGGCTGAGGCGGCCGTCGCCACATGGTGGATGTCTCCGGTAGAGGTGTGTGGCGTGGCATGAGTGTCAGCGTAACATTCGGCCGGATGGCGGTGTCTATACTTCTGAGATGCGCGCGTTCACCCGTTCGCTTTTATTGCTTTTGCTGTGCGGCGTTGTGTGTGCGGCCGACCGGCCTGGGTTGCATGCCGACCGCGTGATTGTGCTCAAGAAAGATCGGATACTGCAGTTGCTCGATCATGGGAAAGTGATCAAGTCGTACAAAGTGGCTTTGGGCGGGGATCCGGTGGGGGCGAAGGCGCGGCAGGGGGATCACAAGACGCCGGAAGGCGTGTATGTGCTGGATCGCCGCAACCCGCACAGCCAGTTCTACAAATCGATCCACATTTCCTATCCAAATGAGCGGGATCGCGCGGCGGCGCGGAAGAACGGAGTGTCGCCGGGCGGAGATGTGTTCGTGCATGGACTGCCCAATGGCTACGGGGCGGTGGGTGCGGCGCATCGTTGGCATGATTGGACCGACGGATGCATTGCGGTGACGGACGAAGAAATCGATGAAATCTGGAACGCGGTGGCGGACGGGACGCCGATTGAGATTCGACGGTAGTCAGCTTCGCACAACCCATCTGCGGCATCCGGCGAATCGGGCATGCGGTGCCGGCCGGATCGCTCATTTCTTATCGGGGGACACTAATTGTCGCGACAACGCACGCCGGTGGGGTTCTCGTCTTTGTACTGATTCAACAGATTTACGGTCTGACGGATGCGGGCCTGCAACTCAGCGACGGCCCGGAGATATTGATCCGCATTCCGGTTCAGTTGCTTGATTTGGTCGGAAGCCAGCCATTCGCTGTAAATGTCGTAACCGGAATCGATAATCGAGGCGGAATACTTGATGTAGTCCGCGCCGTCAGGAGAAAGGTGCAAGGCTTTTTTGACCGAGTCGTCAGCCAGCAAGTGATCGGCGAGTTGATGCACTCCTTCCATGAAACTGGGAAGGTCGCTCTTGCCTTGCTTGACCCACTCGTGAAGGTCGCGCTCGCCGGCCAACTCGTCCAGATGTTTGTAGTACGACTCGGATCTTTGCAGAGCATCTTCGAGGCGGGCTTTGTGCAGATCGAGTTCCTGCCACTGCTTCTGCATCGCTCCAACCTTGAGCTGGTCCTTCTCGGCGGAAATGTCCCGATAGAGCTTCTCGATTTCTGCGTCGTCTTTGCCGATAAGTTTTTTCACGCTGTCCTGGAATGCGCCACCCATCACTTCGCGAGTCATATCGAGACCCCGTTTCAGGGCATCGTCAGAAGCAGCGTCCACCGTCTTCTCCCAGTCCTCGCGATTTTCGTTTTGCATCTTCTGGGTTTCCATCAAGCGACGCAGGGCATCCTGGGTGCCGGAGAGCCGCGAACAGAGTTCGGGAATGGCCGGTTGGCGAGCGGGAGCCGGGGCAACCGCCGGCGTGAGTCGAGCGGATGCAAGCACTGGTCTTCCTGGCGCAGCGCCTGGATTGGAGGAACTGGTGCGTAGGAGAGCCGGCGCCGGCTGAGTGCTGTGGCTCAGGTTTACGACCGAGGCGTTGTTGGGCGCGCTCGGGGACGATGGCGCGAGTGAGGCGAGGGCTCCGGCTGCTTGCGTGCGGGTGAAAGTAACCTGGGCTTCGGTGCCCTCAAACGTTCTCCGCGCCGCTTCCGCGGCCGCCTCGTCGGAGTTGGCTTCGGAAAGCATCTTATTCATTGCTTGTTGCTGAGCTGCAGTCTGGTTTGCGGTAGCCAGCTTGGCATGCGCCACAGCCAAAGCTGCCTGATCTGCCTCGGCGCGAGACTGCGCGTCCTTCCACTGCTGCTCCGCTGCTTTTTCCTGCGCTACGGCGGTGGTGTACTGCTGCGCGTCCTGCTGATAGGTCTGGGTATTCGGATCCTGCGTCGGTCCGGTCAGCGTGGGGTTCTGCTGCGCCGCTTGCAACGCTGCCTCTTGAGCCAGAACCTGATCGGTGCCGGTGAGATGGTTTGCCGCTTCGGCCACTTGAGGCGCCTGATCGGGCTGGATCCGGTCAAGATAGATGCCGGGAAGGCCGGGGATCCCGGGGCCGGTCGTGCCGGTACCGGGGCCAGAAACAAGATTCGGGTTCCCGGCCGGAGGTGGGCTGGTACCAGGTGAGTCGTGAGAAGCTTGGTCGGAAGATCCGGCTGGCCCTCCGACATAGATGCCCGGCAATCCCTTCAGGCCATAACTGGTTGGGGCGCTATTGCCCAGTTTCAGGGACAAGGCTCCAGGGCCGGAGGCATTCATCGGCTTCAATTCGAGATTCGTGTCCACGCTCACAGGCTTCGGAGCGAGGTCGAAGGGGAGCCCTTCCAGCTTGAGTTCGCCCTTGAGGCGCATGTACATTGCATCGAGACGCTGTTGCTCGGCAATCCGGCGTTGCTCCGCTTCCTGCCGCCGCCGTTCCTCGACCTGCTGCTGAATAATCTGTTGCTGCCGCTGCGCTTCCGCCTGGCTGTCAAATACGTTCTGCAGAAATGTATTGGTGAATCCGTTCATGAACGCTCGGCTCGTGGAGTTCTGGATGTTCGAGATCATCAGGTTGGCGCCGTAGCTGACCAAATTTTGCTGCAGGTTGTGGCCTTGCGCCATGGGGGTCGATCCGTTTGGGTTGCCAGATGGGGCCACGGCGCCATCCGAAGTGCAGGTGCAGGCGGAGGAGCCGGTGGGAATCGCGGCCTTGCGAGCGGATTCACATTGGTCGAAGGTGACGCCGGATTGACTCCTGGTGCCGCTCCACCCACCCATTAAGTCCGCGCATCCAGAATTCTTACAGCTATAGGTGTAGCTGCAGGTGCCGCCCCAAAGCACTGATCCACAGGAGAGCAACAGAACTCCCCATAAGACGGGAGATCTGAACGTCCATTTGAGACAGTCTCGAAAGCCGCCCATGAGTACTCTCCGGACTCGAACTCAAGTTCCACAAAACGACTTCTAACGAAAACGAAGGTAAATATGGAGTATGGGAGGTGCAAACGGAGCGATCAAGATTACGTGGGGCACGTCGCTGGAGAGCGAGATTGTTCAACGGTTACGAAAGGAACGGCAAAACGTCCTTTTCCGTTGCATCTTGCCAGCCGAAGACGCGAACCTAAGACGGGGTACATCTTTGCTTTCAGCGAGGAGAATGAGTGCCATGCGGCGCCACCCGGCAGGAGTCTGCATTATCCGTAACGGAGCTTTGCTGCTGTTGCTGTTGCTCCCCATCACGGCGTTTGCCAAGAAGGATCGCGTGCCCGCAGACCGCGCGGAGGCGGGAAAGTGGATCTCTGACGCCGCCCACCGGCTGTACCGCATCGATCGGCTGGACGATCAATATCTGCTTTACAGTTCCTGGGATGGAAGCGTTCACTTCGGGATCGCATTGGCGCGCATCAGCTCGATTCGTCCGGTGTTCGACCGACAAGTTGGTTACGAAGTTGTGTGGCATGACTATACCCGTGACAACAACGAAGCCGTGGCCCTTTACACCAAGGGGCGGACGGAATCGTTCGCCGTTGCCTTGGAGTATCTCGCCACTGCCGCCCGCGAGCGACTGAAGGATCAAGAGGACGCGGCCATGCAGCAATTTATGCTGCAAGCGAAGGGCTGGCGGGAGGCAAATCCCAAGCCGCAAATGCCCGAGAATGCGCGCGAACATCAGGTCCTGGCCGAATTTGCTTTTAAGAACCGGGAGACGGACAAAGCAATCAAGGAATATAAAGCGGCCGTGGACATTTTTCCTGTCTGGCCAGAGGGACAATTTAACCTGGCGACGCTGGCTGGCGAACAGAAAGACTACGACACGGCGATTTTCCACATGAAGGAGTACCTTGAGCTGTCTCCGGACTCGCCGGACGTACAGAACGCCAAAGACAGCATCATCGTGTGGAGAGACCGGCTGAAGTCAGCTTTTGAAGCCGACGACTCGCAGCAACAAACCGACAGTCTGAAGAAAGCCTCCTATCAACGAAGCGGCGGACGGCCGCATTAGAGGCCTGCCACTCCTGTTCCTCGCGAGCTTATTTCCGCCAACGAGGAATACGGCGTCGCAAACGCGGTTGGTGGGGAACGAAGGAACGAAGGAACGGAGTGAGGAACCCAATGCGTCAGATCGTAAGAAAGTCGGTGGTATTGGCAGTGCTGGGTTTTGCCGCGCAAGCCGGTTTCGCGCATAAAGACGTTGAACCCAAGGATCCGGTGGAAGCCGCCAACTGGATGCAAGAGGCGCTCCGCAGCTTTTCGAATGTCAAGGTGAGCGATACGTTCGTTGCCTATCAGGAGCGTAGTCAGAACTACTTGATCGCCCTGCCGCGAATCTCCGATGTTGCCTACGCCGAGCAGAAGAGAAGTTCTTACCCGTACTGTGTATCGTGGCGCGATTACGCCAGCGATGGCCCCACGCATATTTGCTGGGGGATCAAGAGGCACAAGGAGTCCGAGCGCTTTGCCGCAGCGCTCGAGTATCTTTCCGCCGCAGCACGTGAGAAGACGCAGGCTGAAATCAGCACCGACTGGGCGCACTTCCAAGAACAGTTGAAACCGTGGCGCGAGGCCTCAATCAAGCCGTCGATGCCTGAGTCTGCCCGTGAACATCAGGTGCTCGCCGAATATGCCTTCAAAGAGAAGAACACAGAGAAGGCGATGCTGGAATACACCGAGGCGCTCAAGATCTTTTCGACTTGGCCCGAAGGTCAGTTCAACCTGGCGACTCTATGCGGGGAAGCGAAGCACTACCAATGCGCGGTTCTGCACATGAAGGAGTATCTCGAGCTATCTCCCGATTCAGCGGATGCGCAGGCGGCCAAGGACAGCATCATTATCTGGAACGACAAGCTCTCCGCTTTCCGAGCGGCGATCGCACAGGACACTTCGTCCCCGCAGTCCGGAAACAGCCAGCACTCGATTGCCTCCGCTCGCTAGCCAAGGCAGCCGGTCGGCGGTTGCATTGGGCGTCCTCTACGGAGAGCAAGTTGAGTCTTGGTAGAGCGGTGAACTCACGGATGTCACGACGAAAGTGGTGATCTGTGAGGCATTCGTCGAGAGCAAGTTGGAAACGCCGGAGCATTTTGCCCGCACGATTCGTGACTCGTACTTCGAACCCAGGATGAGGATTTTCGACCGCAGACCATCTGGGCCCGTCGAATGTATTCACCTCGTTGGGCGAACTAGATCCGCTTCACAAATTCAGGGCAACAGCCGTCGCGAAGAAGCTTCGGTGTCGCAATCACTTTGGCGGTTGAGATAAGACGAAGCCGAGGCCGCACTCCACCCACGATTTCAGGTCCCGGTCTGAACGACACCCGGCAGGGGCAACGAATACGAAGCCCCTCATAGGCCGACCATTAAAGTCCATGGGACGGGAATGCGGTTGCCGAAGAGCCTCGTCAAATGCGTCCGGTCCCGTGCGGACAACCAGGTCTTGCCCGACGATCCCGCAGCACAGGTGGCCGTTGACCATGAAGGCCAATCCACCGAACATCTTCTTCTCCGTGACCTTGTGTTTGCTCTGGAATATAGGGCGGAGTCGCTCGGCTAAATTTTCGTCGAATGCCATTGGTTTCTCACGTTGTGCAGGAACCCCAGCCCTATCCGAAAGGGTTTTCGTCTGCACTGCGGCCATAGATCACTGGAACTGCTACATCGAGCAGGCGAAGATAGACGGACAACTGGCCGCGATGATGATACCAGTGGTTCAGCATGATGGAGCGCAGCACAGCGATCCGCGGCTTGCTGAAGAGTTCCTTGCCGCGCATCGTCAAACGCCAACTCGCCGAAGCAAACGAGTCGGCCATCGTCCCCAGGTATTCCTCCGCGGAACTCACACTTTGTGCGAGCGCTGTGTGAATCTCACCGAGATCCTTCGGCTGTGGCGGACTGAAGTTGGCTTGCGAGGCATCGAACTCATCGAGTTGGGTGAGTTTTACCAAACTGCCCGGAATCGTGGCGACGTGCAAGGCCAAATTGTCCTAGCGACATCGATTTGGTGTGTGGGCGCCACGACCGCTTGTCGGACGGTACTCTTTCTATGACACGCTTGGTAGTAATTGCTTCCTCGCGGAGCTCTGCCAACATCGCGCTGGTTGCTTGACTCATGATCGGTGGTCCTTTCCTCTCAGATCCATTCAATCGCTAGACGAGTTTGGCGCCCTTCGGTGGAATCGGTTCGCCCACGGTCGGATAAAACCAAATTTGATCTCCAAACGGGTCCATGACAGTGAACGTGCGGTCGCCCCACCACTGGTCTGTCAAAGGCGACGTGACCTTGATCCCCTTGGCCGCGAGTTGCTTGTGATAGGCATCCACGTCCGAAACCTCGAGATAGATCTCTACGGGACGTTTGGATGAGGTAGTACCGGTTCCCTCCGTAGAATGCTGGGTCCGTCTTTGCCGAGCATTCCCATCATGTGTCCAAAACCCAGTTGATCGATGTAGAAGGCGCGCGCGGGCATCTCGACTTTTGCACGGTCACGCTCGGCGGCGCTAAGGTCATGTTTATGCGATCGCAACGGATATTCCACAGGTGGGCGCGGCTCCGCCGTCCTTCTTGATAGTGGTCCTTTTATCGTGGATAAATGCCGTTCGAAGCTGATCTAGCGTCTTCGGAACGGCGGGGGATGGTTTGGGCTGGGTAGCTTCGTCCTTGCTCAGGACCAGAAGCTCCTGCTCCTTCTGGCCTCGCGCCGCACTGGCGGCGTTCAGATCGTTTCCAACGCTCAGCCACTTGCGCTTATCTTTCTCGTAAAAGTGGAGGCAGTATATGTCTTTCGGTCCGCACATTTGCGGATTTCGGCGGCGGACTCGCTCGTAGCGACGACGGCCTTTTTCGTCGGTGATCCGGATGTATAGGCTGACTGATGGCAGACTCTTCATGACCCAACTCCTCGAAGAGCCGAATACGGGGGTCGACAATAGGCAGCTGTTTTTTTGGTAGCCGGGATTTAGCGGAAATAGGTAGCCGGACGCGCTAGGCTCCTATTTTCAAAGGATTATAAAGTCTGGCGGAGAGAGTGGGATTCGAACC
>JBBIOA010000037.1:0-42120 GCA_037443605.1 Terriglobales bacterium | reverse complement strand
GTGGGCGCTGGTGGTGCAGGCAGTGGCAGTGGCTTCGTTCGGTCCCTTGGCGCCGTGGCGCATGGAAACCTGTCCGGCGGCGAGGTTTACGATGGCCGACGGAATGAAGAAGGGCGAGATCTTGCGCGGGCCGCCTTCCATCAGCGCAGTGTGCTCGCGCTCGATGATGTCGAACCCGCCGATGCCGGAACCGATGTGCACACCCACGCGCTCGTCGATTTCGGGCGTGACCTGAAGCCCCGACATCTTCATCGCTTCGTCCGCGGCGGCGATGGCGAAGTGAATGAACCGCCCCATCTTCTTGACTTCTTTTTTCTCGATATATTGCAGGGGGTCGAAGTTCTTGACCTCGGCCGCGATCTGGCAGGCGAAGTTGGAAGCGTCAAAGCCGGTAATGCGCCCGACGCCGCTTTTGCCCGCCAGCAGGGCCTTCCACACCTCTTGCGTGGAATTGCCCACACCGCAGATCAAACCGAGGCCTGTGACTACAACCCTGCGTGCCAAAACCTACTTCCCGCCTTTCGCGTGCTTACCGATGTAGTCGACCGCGTCCTGGACGGTGCGGATTTTCTCGGCGTCCTCGTCGGGGATTTCGATGTCGAAGGCTTCTTCGAACGCCATGACCAGTTCGACGGTGTCGAGCGAATCGGCGCCCAGGTCGTCGACGAACGACGCGCTGGGGGTGACTTCGCCCTCATCGACGCCCAACTGCTCCACAATAATCTGTTTCACCTTCTCGCTTACGTCAGCCATGTGTCTCCTTCGCTTGCCTCGATTAGATTTTGAATTCGGTCCGTTTGCACACCAGCATACGGAGAAAGCAAATGTGTAGTGTAATTGCGCCGATGAATCAGTGTAAAGGAAGCGCCCCACTGCTCGCGGCGGAACGGCGAGAATTGGGTAGCACCTTGAAATCCTAATGGGTGTACGGGCCGGGGTCAAACGCCGGGGAGAGGTATCTGAGCGGTATGATGGGCGCGACGGTTCATAGGGAGAAGAGCGTGAAACTGGCGTTGTGGGTTTTGCTGCTGACTCCGCTGGCGTACGCGGCGCCGTGCCCGAGCGGGCAGGCGAAAGACGATGCTGCGCTGGTTCAGGCGGAGCAAACCTGGGCGCAGGCGCTGGAAAAACACAACATTGCAGCCCTGGATTGCATTCTGGCGGAAGAATTTGAAGATGCAGATCCAGCGGGCGCAATCACCGACCGATCGACGCTTCTGCAACGGGTGAAAGAGCGCCCTGGCAGTCCTCACAGATTGTCGGAGATGCACACTCACGTCTACGGTGACGTTGGAACCATCCGTGGGCTGGCGACGGCTTTGGGAGTTGATGGCCGGCCAAAGGCGATCGTCCGCTTCACGGACGTCTACGTATACCGGGACGAGCGTTGGCAGTGTGTGGCGGCACATGAGTCGGAAGTGCCCATGGAGCGTCCGTAACCGCGGACGGAATAGAATCGATGCGAGCTGTCGTGCAAAGAGTGAGCCGAGCGAAGGTCACTGTGAACGACTTCATCACGGGGGAGATCGGGCTCGGGTTGCTGGTGCTGCTGGGGGTGGGGCACGGTGACACGGAGGCGGACGCGACTTACCTTGCGGAGAAAATTGCCGGGCTGCGCATTTTCGAAGACGACGACGGAAAGATGAATCGCAGCGCGCTGGACGTCGGAGGGAGCGTGCTGGCAGTATCGCAGTTCACGCTGTATGGGGATGTACGCAAGGGAAAGCGTCCGTCGTTTGACGATGCGGCCCCGCCGGATCACGCGCGCCAGTTATATGAATTCTTCGTGCAGCGTATTCAGGTGGTGGGGCTGCGCTGCGAAACCGGACGCTTCCAGGAAACGATGCAAGTGGAACTGGTGAACGAAGGCCCGGTAACGATCCTGCTGGATTCGCGGAAGGGGTTTTGAGCTTTGAAGTTCCGACACTGGATTGTGATCGCGTTATGCGCCATGGCGGTTGCGCAGGCGCCTTCGCACAGACCCGCTTCCTATCAGATCGTGCACACCTATCCACACGATGCCAGGGCGTTCACGCAAGGGCTGATTTTTGTCGACGGGCACTTGTACGAGAGTACGGGGCAGGCGGGGCACTCGTCGCTGCGGATGGTGGATCTGGCGACGGGGCAGGTGCTGCAGAAACACGATCTGCCGGCGGAGGATTTTGGCGAGGGGCTCACGGACTGGGGCAGCAATCTGGTGCAACTTACGTGGACCGAGCACAAGGGCTACGTCTACGACCGTTTCTCGTTTTCGTTGCTGCGGACATTTGAGTTCAAGGGCGAGGGTTGGGGGCTTACCCACGATGATGCGCACCTCATCCTGAGCGATGGAACAGCCGATCTTCGGCTACTCGATCCGAAGTCGTTTCGCGAAGTGGGACGGATTCATGTCAAAGACGAGGATGGTCATCCGGTCGAGCGGTTGAATGAATTGGAGTACGTTCACGGGGAGATTTACGCCAACATCTGGCACAGCGACGAGATTGTGCGCATCTCGCCGCGGACGGGCAAAGTGCTGGGGAGAGTCGATCTGCGGGAGATTATCGACCGGCAAGAAGTGCCGCAATCGGAAGCCGTGCTGAACGGCATCGCCTATGATGCGGCGGGAGACCGGCTGTTCGTGACCGGGAAACTGTGGCCGAAATTGTTTGAGATTAAGATTGTGAACCGGCCGTGAGGGGCGCCGTTTCCGTTTTCTCGCAAAAGCGGCGAGACCCTTCGGCAAACTCAGGGCCGACATAGGGCGTCCCTACTAGAACAACTTCGGCGACAGATTCTGCTGAATGTATTTCTTGCTGTCGAATTTCTTGCCGGTGCTTGCGCCCGACATGTAGCGGATCTGGCCGAAGATGGGGCGCTCGAACCAGGGGCGGTCGAATTTTCCGACGATGGCCCAGGCGATGCCGGCATAGCCGTTGGGATCGCGGCCGTCGAGTTCGTACTTGTCGTTGAGGTAGACGGCGGTGCGGTGCGCGTCGGCGGGCGAGCGGCTCCACTCCAGAATCTTCTTCGCCCAGTACATGCGCACGTAGTTGTGCATCCATCCGGTGTTGACCATCTGCATTTGAGCGGCGTTCCAGAGGTGATCGTGGGTTTCGGCACGCTCAAGTTGCTCCTGCGTGTAGAGGATCGGGCGTAGATCGCTGGCGTGCTTGGCGAGCGAGCGATGCGCCCATGGCTCGGCGCACTCGAAGCTGTCGTAGTCCGCGTTGAACTTCACCAGATTCACCGCGAGTTCGCGCCAGGTGATGATCTGGTTCAGGAATGCTTCTTTATCGGCCTTGGGGGCGTCGGCCTTCTCGACAGCGAGCGCGACGGTAATGGGGCTGATGTGGCCGAAGTGCAGATAAGGAGAGAGGCGGCTGGTGTGGTCGATCTCGGGCTTGTTGCGCTGTGTGCCGTAGCCACTGAGTTTGTGGTCGACGAAGTCGCTCAGCAGGCGCATGGCCTCTTTCGTGCCCCCGCGCCACTGGGAGACCGGAGCAACTGAGCGGTCGAGAGGCCAACCCTCGGTGAGGTCGATGCCGGGGTTGAGAGAGTGGAGGCCCTTCGGTTTGTTCCAGGCCACGTGCGCGCGTGTGTTCTTTTCTGCGACCAGGAACGTTTTCAGCTGCGCTTGCAATCGTGGACGAAGGATGAAGGCCGCGTACTGCGCCTTTTCGAGGAGCTTCGAGGGGACAATGACGTCGGCGTCGACAGTCCAGAAGGGGACGCGTAATCGTTCGGCGGCTTTGATACGCCACGATTCGGGCTCGCGCATGGGATTTTCATCGCCGACGACGAGCGCCGGTTTCACTTCGTAGCAGAAGCGCACCAGGCTGTGGTCGGGAAAACGGCGCAGCACGAAGCCGGCGTGCCTCTCGGCGAGAGCGGCAGCAATGTCGGGAATGCCTTGCGAAAGGAAATGGTAATGGCGCAGGTTGGCGTGCGGATAGAACGGAACCGGAGCGAAGAACACCACCACCGGTTTGCCAAGGGCATTCCCGGCTTCGATGGCGACTTGCAGCGCTGGATTGTCGATGCCACGCTGGGCGCGCTGCATCCAGTAGACGATGCAGGTGCCTTCGGGATTGGGCGAACCGGGGCGACGGGAGGTTACTCGAGGATGAGCTGCGAGTCGGGCGATGATGTCCATGGAGCGCTTTCATTGTAGAGGGCCGCGCGATGGTGAAACGGCTCTTCCGCCGAATCGCTGCGAGTTTTTCGTGGGACTCAAATTGCCTTGAGATATTTTTCTTCCGAAATCAAAATCCCCAATTCTGCCAAAAGCGGGCAGAAGTCGAGCACCTATATTCCCGCATCTCTAATGACGCCTATCGGGCGGCCAGGATTTTGTCGGCGACGCGGGCGGCTTCGATTGCGGGTTTTACATCGTGGGTCCGAAGGACGTGCGCGCCTTTGAGAATCAGAGCGACTTGCGTGGCCAGGGTGCCATACAGGCGAGCGTCGGGAGGCGCATCCTTGCCGTCGTTGGCCAGCGTTCTGCCGATGAAGGACTTGCGTGAAGTGCCTGCCAGGAGCGGAAATCCGGCGGATTGTAATTCGCTGAAGCGAGCCAGCAGCGGGTAGTTTTCGTCGAAGTTCTTGCCGAAGCCAAAGCCGGGATCGAGCACCAGCCGTTCCCGTCGCACTCCTGTGAGGACGGCTTGCTCGGCCCAGTCTTTCAGTTCGCGTTTGACGAGTAAAACGATGTCTCCCGGTGGAGGCAAGGTGCGCCACTCTTCCGGGCGCCCGCGCATGTGCATCAGGATCGCGCCGCATTTCAGGTCGGCGACCGTCCTGGGCATCTGCGGGTCCCAGCGAAATCCGCTGACATCGTTGACGATCTCCGCGCCAGCGTTAACCGCGGCGCGAGCCACGTTGGCTTTGTAGGTGTCAACTGAGATGACGGCGGAAGGGTGCTGCTTCTTCAGGTCCGCGATGACGGGGATGACGCGCTTCAGTTCTTCCTCGGCAGTGACATTTCCCGGCGGCGGTCCGGCGCGTAGAGCGCCTTTCGAAGGTTCGGCTGGCTTGCTCGCGGCAACTTTGGCTCCGGGGCGGGTGGACTCTCCGCCGATGTCGAGGATGTCGGCGCCGTCGTCGAGCAGGCGCTGAGCATGATCGACGGCCGCCTGGCGATCGAGAAATTGTCCGCCGTCAGAAAACGAGTCGGGCGTTACGTTGACCACGCCCATGATGAGCGTGCGCTTGCCAAGTTCCAGCGAGCGTTTGCCTAGGTTCCAGTGGAATACGGATCGCATTGCGGAAAGATTCTAAACGAGTCGGGATCCGCTA
Organism: Terriglobales bacterium; assembly: GCA_037443605.1. Classification (GTDB taxonomy): domain Bacteria; phylum Acidobacteriota; class Terriglobia; order Terriglobales; family Acidobacteriaceae; genus Sulfotelmatobacter. Next base: position 36,843 of record JBBIOA010000037.1, on the reverse strand, counting down.
GCTCTTCGGGTCGAGCCATTTGGTCATCAGGTAGCGGTGATGATCTTCAAAACCCTTGCGCCGGTAGAGATCGATGGCAGGATTGCCGTGGTTGACTTCGAGATATACAACCGACGCGCCGAGTTGCTGAGCCTGCGCGACAAAGAAATCGAGGGTCAGCGTTCCGATACCCTGGCCGCGATGGGAGCGGCGCACGAAGAATTCGTCCACCCAGGCGCCGCGTCCGCCATATTCGAGACTGTAGTCAAAGGCCATCACGATGTAGCCGATACGCTGGCCATCCACCGCGATGAACCAGATGCGCCCAAGGGACGGATCTCGCAGCAGGTCCAAGGTCACGCGCTCGACGCGAGGCTCATCGAAGGCGATGGACCAGGGATCGTCCTGCTGCATCTCCTTCATCAGGACAAGGAGTTCAGGGAGATCCTGGGGCGAAGCGGCATGGAAAGTGATCGACATGGAAGAGGCGATTAGCGGCGGCGCACGGCAGCTTCGCGCTTGCGCATGGCCTGAATCGCGCCGGGCCCCGTGCCGGTGGGAGGTTTCTTCATGCCATCGAGCAGTTCCTTCAGAACCGTGGCGTTGTTGTGCGTCTCGTTTTTGGAAGCGAAGAGAAGCGTGAGACGCTTTCTTTTGTGCGCCAGAGCGTAGAGTTGGCGAAGCGCGTTTTCGGCGTCGGCCTCACGAAGCTCTTTCAGATACTTACGGCGGAACGCCTGCCACTGTGCGGGACGGGCGTGGTACCACTGGCGGAGTTCGTCGGAAGGTGCCAGGTCGCGCAACCAGGCGTCGAGCGCGGATGCTGCCTTAGTGAGACCGCGCGGCCAGAGCCGGTCGACGAGGACGCGGGTGCCATCTGTGGACTTTGCTGGTGCGTAGACTCGTTGAATCGCGATTGCCATGGGCTTGCTCTATCATTGTAAAGCGGCGCGCGGGTTGGTGTTTCGCCAGGAGGGCATTCGTTGATGACGTTCGAAGCGATCATGCGAGAGATAGATAAATACGGCATCTCGTTGTTCGTGGGATTTCTTGCTGTCGTGCTGGCTCTTGCATTTGTCGCGGCGTGCGATGCGGAGCGGCGAAAGTCGGACGCGGAGCTCGGATTAAATCCGCAGCAGGCCGCGGGACGGCAGCTTTACGACAAGTATTGCGACCGCTGCCACGAACCTTATTCAACTCGAGGCAAAAAGGGGCCGGGCCTCAAAGGAGTCTTTCAGCGCAAATTTCTCTCGCTCAGCGGACTGCCCGCGAATGACGAACGCGTGGGCGACATTATTCGACAGGGACGGAATGAGATGCCGGGCTACAGCCAGACGCTGAGCGCGCAGGACCTGCAGGATCTACTGGCGTATTTGCACACGCTGTAGGACCGGATCGAGCGTGAGACGCCCTGTCTACGGCCAGCAAGATCCCGGCGTTAGCATAAGAAATACGTATGAAGAGTGAGGCAAAATCCGAGCTGTATCGTGAACTGCCGTCGGTGGACGAAGCGGTTCGCATGCCGGAGATCGTGTCGCTGGCTGCGACGCATGGAGTTCCTGCGGCAACCGAAGCGGCGCGCTCAGTGATAGCGCGACTGCGCACAGAGATCGCATCCGGCCTGCTGGATGGAACCGGGCTGCGATTGGCCTTGACCGGTCTTCCGGGTGCGATCGAGCAGGAGTTGCGGCGGGCGCTCACCCCGTCGCTGCGCACCGTAATCAATGCAACTGGAGTCATTCTCCACACCAATCTAGGCCGCGCCCCGTTGCCGGAGAGCGCGCTTTCTCATATTTCCGAAACCGCATCGCGATATTCGAACCTGGAGTTCGCAATTGAAGACGGCGTGCGTGGCAAACGCGACGTGCACGTCGATCGGCTGTTTCGGCAATTGCTGAGTGAAGGTCAGCCGACACACGACGTCGTTTCCACGATTGTCGTGAATAACAACGCGGCCGCAGTTCTGCTGGCGCTGAACACTTTAGCGGACGGCGGCGAGGTCATCGTTTCACGCGGGGAACTGGTCGAAATTGGCGGGTCGTTTCGCATCCCCGACGTGATGGCCAAGTCCGGTGCGACGCTGCGGGAAGTGGGGACCACGAACCGCACGCGCCTCGCTGACTACGAGAGGGCGATCAACGAACGCACGCGGCTCCTGCTGCGGGTGCACCGGTCGAACTTCGAGATCAGCGGATTTACCGAGCAGCCGGCGATTGGCGAGCTTGTCGAGCTGGCGCAGCGGCGCAACCTGCCGCTCACGGAAGATTTGGGAAGCGGCGCGCTGGTCGATTTGCGAAACTTCGGCATCGGCGGAGAGCCGAACGTGCTCGACAGTTTACGTGCCGGCGTCGGTGTCGTGACATACAGCGGCGACAAGCTGCTGGGCGGACCGCAGGCGGGAATGATCAGCGGGCGAGGGGATCTGATTGCACGTATGCGTTCGAACTCGCTGTTTCGCGCGTTGCGAGTGGACAAACTTACGTATGCGGCGCTTGAAGCGACGCTGCTGGCATATGTGAAGCGGGACCATGACGCCATCCCAACGTTGAGGATGATGCGGCTCACCCCGGAGGAAATCGGCAGGCGCGCCGAGTCGCTGGCGAAGCGTTTCAGGGATCACGGTTTGCGCGCCGAGGTCATCGATGGCGAGTCTGTCGTTGGTGGCGGAGCCGCGCCGTCGTCGGTCCTGCCAACGCGGTTGTTGGCGCTAACCAGCGCGAGCCTCAGCGCCGACGAACTCGCGGCGCGGCTTCGCGGCTCGGAGCTGCCGGTCGTGGCGCGAGTAGAGGACGGAAGAGTAATGCTCGATTTGCGGACTGTATTTCCAGAGCAGGATCCATTGGTGGAGTCCGCCCTCGTGCGGATCGCGAGCCAACCGCACTGATCGACAACGCCAAGCGAAAAGCTTTCATCTGCTAGACTGTCGCCTTCACCAAATTATGGCTGCGACGTCTTCTACGCTCATTCCTACCGATAAAACCGAGATTCCAGAAAAAACTCTGCTGGGTGGCTTGGCCCTGGCCAGCTTTGCAGCCTTGCTGCTTGAACTGGCGCTCACCCGGCTATTTTCCGTAGTGCTCTTCTACCACTTTGCATTCCTGGCAATTTCCATTGCGCTTCTTGGGTTGGGAGCAGGGGGAGTATTTGCCTACCTGCTGAAGAAGAAGTTAGACGGCACGGCGACGCGGCGGTTGGCGGCCTGGCTGTGCATGGTCAATGCCATTGCGGTCGTGGTGGTGTTGGAAATCGTGTTGCACGTTCCGGTTACATTGCAAGTCTCGGGGAAGAATTTCCTGCGCCTGACCGCAATTTACCTGGCCGCTGCGATTCCTTTTTTTCTGACCGGCCTGCTCTTCTCGGTAGTGTTCGCGCGCGAGACGCGGCGCATTCCCCGGCTCTATGGCGCGGATTTGTGCGGCGGGGCGCTGGCCTGCCTGGCGGTGGTGCCGCTGCTGAACTGGGTGGGAGGACCGAACGTCATTCTGGTGGCGGCGGCCGCAATGGCTGCGGCGGGTGTGATCTGGGCTGGCGAAAAATCCTCGCGGCGCAAGGCCGGTCTGCTGGTGGTTGCGTTGCTCATGCTGACGGCGGCCAATTACTCCGGCCGGCTGATTGACGTAGTGTACGCCAAGGGAATGTTCCGCGATCCGGCCTGGGTGGAGTTTGCGCGCTGGAATGCACTTTCGCGGGTGGAGGTGGATCGCCAGGGACAGGCCAAGGCGGTGGTCATCGACGCGGACGCGTCCACTTACATCATGAACGCGGACCTGTCGCACTGGCAGGGAACCGTGTGGGAGCACAACCTGATGGCGGCGCCGCCGGCGCTGGCTAACGTGCTGCGGCCACACGGAGAGTTCGCCATTATCGGGCCCGGTGGCGGGGTCGACGTTCTGCGGGCAGTGGCGAACGGAAGCCCGAGCGTGACCGGAATTGAGATCAATCCCATCATCGCCAACACCATCATGCGCGAGCGCTACGCCGATTACTCGCTGCACCTTTATCAGCGGCCGGATGTGCACATTCAGGTGACAGACGGCCGGTCGTATCTGCGTTCCACGCCACAACGATTCGACGTGGTGCAGATGACGCTGGTTGATACCTGGGCTTCGACGGCCGCGGGCGCGTTCGCCCTCAGCGAGAACAATCTTTATACCGTGGAGGCGTTCCAGGAATATTTCGAGCATCTCAAGCCGGACGGGATGATTGCCATCACGCGCTGGGAATTCCAGCATCCGCGTGAGGCCTTGCGCGTGGTTTCGGTGGCCATGGAAGCGCTGCACCGGCTGGGCGTGGAAAATCCAGCGCGGAATTTCATGATCGCGTCGCAGGGCGACCTGGATGAAGATGGCATTCCGGTGGTCGTGTTGGCGAAGAAAACGGCCTTCACCGCGGAAGAAGAAGATGCGGTGATCCGACATGTGGACCAGTATGACGAATTGAGTACGCTCTACCTGCCATCGGAGCCGGGGAAGAATCCGTTTTCGGAGTTGATTGCCAGCAACGATCCACACGCATTCGCGCGCAGTTATGCCTACAACGTAGCGCCGGTCGACGACAACGCGCCGTTTTTCTTCTTCACGCTGAAAGCCTCGCAGGTGCTGGGGGAAAAGGGTCTGGGCCGTGGAATCGATTGGAAAGTGAATCTGGGTGTGCTGGTGTTGTTGCTGGTGCTGGTGATTTCGATTGTGGCCGTGCTTTTGTTCCTGATCCTGCCACTGGCGCTGAAGACCGGGAATGCACGGCAGTCTCCGCTTCCGCTGCTCTACTTTATTGCCGTCGGGCTGGGGTACATTTTGGTGGAGATTGCGTTCATCCAGCGGTTTGTCTTGTTTCTCGGGCACCCGACGTATGCGCTCACCGTAGTGATTTTCCTGCTGATGCTCTCGAGCGGAGCGGGGAGTCTGTTCTCGCGGCGGTGGCTGCCGCGCACGGAGCTGGGGTGGATTCCGTTGGTGCTGGTCGTCGTAGCCTTGATCGCTGACGTGTTTCTGCTTCCGGGGCGATTGGCGGCATGGGTTGGCCTGGCGATGTTCTACCGCCGGCTGATTTGCGCCGCGATTTTGATTCCGCTGGGATTTCTGATGGGGATGCCCTTCCCGACTGGCTTGCGGGCGCTGGCGGCGTCCCCACCACCGGAGTTTCCCGCGGGCTCGGGAGCTGCGGAGAGCGCGGTTGAATGGGCATGGGCCATGAACGCGGCGGCCAGCGTGCTGGGATCGGTGGCGGCCATGGTGATCGCCATCCAGTTTGGGCTGACGGTGACGCTGACGTGCGGCGCTGCCGCCTATGTATGCGCGCTGGCGCTAACCCCTGCTCTGCGGACACGGTCGGATTAGAGCCGCGTTTTTTTTGTTATTATTCAGCGATGGGCGTGCAGCGAGCTACGAACCGCGCTTTGAAACGATTGCCGGGTGCGGCTCAATTCACTCTGAACTGCCGGACGGGGAAAGCCGTTGCCTAGCCAGAAGCAGCTCAAGTGGTCGCAACTGCGCGTCGGGATCACCGTCATTGTCGCCAGCGCGACTCTGGCCCTGCTGCTATTCCTGATGTCTGGGACTTCTGGTCTTTTCACCCAGCGAATCACGCTCACTTCCTACTTCAACAACGCCGGCGGCCTGCGGCCGGGAGCCCCCGTGCGTCTAAGTGGGGTCGATATCGGGAACGTGACGCGCATTCGCATCGTGAATGAACCGCAGAAGCGGCTTACGCCGGTGGAAGTCACCATGAAGGTCAGCACCAAGTACAAGTTCAACATGCGGCATGACTCGATCTGTCTGCTGCGCACGTCTGGTGTGCTGGGCGAGACCTACGTGGACCTGGACAGCTCGCAAGCGGTGGGACCGGAAGTGGAATCAGGCGATGTGCTGGCCACGCGCGAGCAGGCCGACATCGAAGATGTGGTCGTGACCAGCCAGGGCACGCTGCAGAATATGGATGCTCTGCTGAAGCGCGCGGATCGCATCCTGGCATTTGCCGAGAGCGGCAAGGGATCGCTGGGAAAATTGATTTACGATCCCACGCTCTACGACCGCTTCTCGAATACGGTCGCCGATTTTCAAGCCATCGTGAGCCAGATCTCGAAGGGGCAGGGCAGTTTGGGCGCACTGATCAGCCGGACCGACGCCTATGACAAGTTCCTTGCGACCCTGGACAAGATGAATGCCGTGGTCGACGACCTGCGCGCCGGAAAAGGTACAGCGGGCAAGTTTCTGCAGGATCCCGCGCTGTATAACAATGCCAACGATACGATCGCCAACCTCAAGAAGCTGACGGACGATATCAACGCTGGCAAGGGCACGATCGGTAAGCTCAGCAAGGACGAGGAACTGGCGAAGAAGATCGACACCACCATCACCAAACTATCGGAACTGACCAGCGAGATGCAGGCGGGTCAGGGTACGGTGGGCAAACTCTTCAAGGATGAGTCTCTTTACAACAACGCCAACGACACCATGATTCAGGCGCGAGATTTCATGAAAGCCTTCCGCGAAAATCCGAAGAAGTATCTGAGCATCAAGCTGCACATCTTCTAAACACTGCCACCCAAAGCTCAACCAGCCCGAGAGTTAGATCCGGGCGCGTCAGGCTTGCCCACCGGGGACCAGACTTGGTCCGAACGGAGTGGAAGACGAAGAACCAGCTCCAGCCCCGGCTTTGGCGGCGGCCGTTGCCGGAGATGAGACCACGGCGGGCGCAGGTTCCCGGCTGCAGAGCTTCATGACGTCCGCGATGCGCTGACTTTCGTGCTGCTTGGCCATCTGCCAGTCGCGGAGGGCTTGTTTCTCCTGCGCTACCTGATCGTCATTCCGTTGCATTCGCTCGGCGTAGTGGGCTGCGACCTTATCCATTTCGGCGCGGATCTGGGAGTTCTCTTTGGTTTTGCGCCCGGCAAATTCATCGACCTGCTTTTGTTGCGCAGCTTCGTAGGTATCGAGCGCGTGCTGGCGCCGCTGGGCATCCTGCAGGATTTCGTCGGCGGTCGCGCCCGCAGCCTCAATCGCCATGAGTACGGAGGCACGCTGGATCTCGGGTGCCAAATCGCGAATCCGTTCACTGTTCAACATTTCGCGAACCTTGTGAATGCCGAAGCCAGAGCGCGGACTCAGAATCCCGGCGGCGTGATAGATGTCTTCGTAGGCCATCAGTTCAACGCTGCCACGGAGGGGATCGGCAGGTGCCGGAGTCGCGGCCGGCGAAGGTTCGGCTGGCGCGCGATGTTCCGGTGCGCCGTCGCTCTCATGGTTGCGGCCCCAAAACTTCGGAAATATACCCTTGGATTCCATAACTTTCCTTTCCGTTGTGTGAGATGTCCCGCGTCCCTGCAAGCCCGCCGGTTGATTCTGTGGAGGAGTACCCTCGTCAGGCGACCGAGCCTGAGTAGCGTCTGGCTTTTCGCTCTTCACTCCGGTGTGAGCCAGGCCTGCGGAAGGCGGGGCCACGGTGGCCGCAGTGATCGGCGGTGTCTTTTGGCCGATCGTGCCCAGCGCGGCCGCCAGCGACACTGTGGCACTGGGTGAGGGCGCGACCGCGACACGCGAACCGGCGTGGCGAGAGGGTTTCGATGCGTTTCCCGCGTTGGGCGCCTTCCCGGTTTCGGCTTTCGTCCCCGAGTCGACGTTGCGCCGCCCGTCTTCGGACACTTCCCGTTGAACTCCTAGCAAAAACTCTTGTCCATCGGGGCGGCAATTGCGCGCCACCCCAGAGAATTGCTCTCGATGCCACTTAACGCTCAAGTTTGCGCCCACCGAGATTGGAGTTTTCACACGAATGCAGGCGCCCGACGGAGACGTATCATGCAACGTCGCGGTGGTGCGCAGCGCCTGTCCGGCGTCATCGGTCCAGCAAACCTCTGCCCGCGCCCAAATCGGTGTCCTTGGTTCGGAGAAACCTTCGTTCATGCCATCTGTATCGGCGGGAAAAGGGCGGAGTTTAGTTACCAGCGGGTGGGGCTAGGGACGACCGTCACGAGGTGCAGACCTCGGCGCGGCGTGGATTGCAGCTAATACGCCAGTTTCCCCAGATCCTTCCACTTCACCAGAATCACGTGATTGTCGTGCAGGGCCTTCTGGAACTCCGCACTGGTGACGAGGTCATAGTCGCGCTGGCGCCACGCGGCGCCGTAATCGGGATGGTCGACGGTGACGGCCTGCAGTTCAGCGTCGTCGTGGCCGAGGTGGACGATCATTTCGGTGAGCCCGGGCTTCAGATTCTTCACGGCATTCAGATAGAAATCGTGCCATTGCTCGGGCCGAAGGCCGCCTCCCGCCATCACCAGCGAATCGACCACGATGTCTCTGTCCGAGAGCAGGGAGAGCAGCTTGGCGCGCTCATCGGTGACGCGGACGGCGAGGAAGGGAACGCGATAGTCATGCGCTACTTTGACGAAGGTGGCGAAAAGCTCAGGAGTGACGAAGAGCGATCCCATGTGGCTGTCGAGATGTGTGGGATGAATGCCCATGGCGATGGCGCGATCGACCTGGGCGCGAATCTCGCGCTCGGCTTCTTGCGGTTTGGCTTTGGCCGCGACTGGCGCGGTTTCACTCCAGAATGTGCCTGTAGGCTCGATCAAGCTGGGCACGGTGTCGCTGGATGCAACCGGGCCCCAGCGGTACGTCTTCCACTCGCTGGTCAGGGTGAGATGCAATCCGAGGTCGGCATCGGGATGCGATTTGGCGTAGGCGGCAACTTCGGTCAACCAGGGGCATGGCACCATGATGCTGGCCGAACTGACGGCGCCTTGGTCGAGCGCCCTGAAGCTGGCGGTGTTGACCGAATGGGCCACCGCGAGATCGTCCGCGTGGATGATCAGCAGCTTGGCATCGGCGGGATAGCCGAGGCGTTCGGCGACGGTCTTGGATTGGGCGGCGAGAGAAAGACACATAAGAAAAACCAGGAATGGGATCAATCTGCGCAGCGGCATTGTGCAGTTCCTCAATTGCAGCGAGAGAAGCGTAGCACAAGGCGGACTTGGATGGAGCTTAGTGCTCCCCAATCCCGAACAGCGAGCCCAAAAGAAGGATCGTCAGCAAGCCCAGGGAAATCCAGCCATAGCGGTAGTCTTTTTCGCGGAAGAAGAGCACGCAGGCGACGAAGACGCGAACCACCGGAGTGGCCAGCATCAACAGGACGCCGGCGCGTTCAATGGTGAGCGGGATGCGGCCGGGGAGAAACCACCCGACAATCATCCCGGCCAGCATGATGAAGAAGCAGGCGAACGCACCGATGCGCAGCACGAGAGCGACTGCGCGGTCAAAGCCGGGTTCGCGTAATTCGCTCACAGCCACCTCGCAATCATCAGATGGACGCCCAGGTGTATGGCGAGATACAGCATGATGGCCACCAAGAGATACACGACGACCTTGGTGTGAATGCGAGGAGCAAGGCGCGCCCCCAGCAGCGATCCCAGAAATACACCGACGGCAAGCGGGGCGGCATACTGGATCATGATGTCACCCCGGCGGTAATAGACCATGGCGCTGGCCGCGGCGGTCACGCCGATCATGAAGTTCGACGTGGCCGTGGCCACCATCAACGGCACGTTCATGAAGAGGAACATCACGGGAACTTTGATGGGACCGCCGCCAATGCCCAGCAGGCCGGAGAGCGCACCCGCGATCAGCGAAGCCGCCAGTCCGAGAGGGTAGCGCTTGGGCTGGTAAGGCGGAATCGCGATCTCGCCATTCTCTGACGCGATGGGAACATCCTGCGTCTTCACTTTGCCGCCGCGGACCAGAATCGTGATCGCGCTGTAGAGCAGGAAACCGGCAAACAACCCTTCCAGCGCATTGCGATTGAAATAGCCGACGAGATAGGCGGTCGTGGCGGCGCCGAAAGCGGTCGCCAGTTCCAGCGTCATGCCGAGACGAATGTCGGTGGTGTGGCGCTGCAGGTGAACGGAGGAACTCGCGGCAGACGTGGTGATGACGGCGACCAGACTGGTACCGATGGCTTCACGAATCGGGACTCCGAAATAGAGCGTGAGGATGGGCGTGAGCAGAACGCCGCCGCCGATGCCGGTTAGAGCGCCCAGAAGTCCGGAGCAGAAGCCGAGAACAACCAGGAGCGCGGTCACCATGGGCGAGTCTCTCCGTTGACCAGTTGTCCGATGGAGATACTGTGCCAGCCGGCCGTGATCTCCAGAAAGATGACGTTGGCGGGGAGGCTGTAGAACCGCAAGCTACGTCACCACCCGCGGCGACGCAGTGGCGTCGGCTTGCTCGTGGGCGTGATAACTGGAGCGCACCATCGCGCCGGATTCAACGTGGCGGAAACCGAAGCGCAGCGCTTCGTTCTTCAGGTAAACGAACTCGTCCGGCGTGTAGAAACGCGCGATCGGCAAGTGATCCTTCGACGGGCGCAGATACTGGCCGATGGTGAGGATATCCACACCGCGCGTGCCCAGATCGCGGAAAACCTCGACCAACTCTTCGCTCGACTCGCCCAGGCCGACCATGACCCCGCTCTTGGTGACCATGCCCGGAGAGAACTTTTTCGCGTTCGCCAGCAGATCGAGCGTACGCTCGTAGCGCGCCCCCGAACGCACGGCGCGATAAATGCGCGGGACGGTCTCGGTGTTGTGATTGAGCACGTCGGGCTTGGCCTCGAGCACGATGCGCAGCGATTCTTCCAGTCCCTGAAAGTCGGGGATCAGGACTTCGATGCGGCAGTCGGGAATCAATCCGCGGATTTCGCGAATAGTCTCGGCAAAAACCTTCGCACTACCAATGTTGTCGTCGTCGCGGTTCACGCTGGTCACGACAGCATGCTTCAACCCGAGTGTCGCGACCGCTTCCGCAACCCGACGCGGCTCATCCCAGTCGATGGGCTGCGGCCGCCCCTTCGGAACGGCGCAGAAACCGCAGCGGCGCGTACAGATATCGCCCAGCAGCATGAAGGTGGCGGTTTTGTGGTTCCAGCACTCGCCGATGTTGGGACACTGTGCCGATTCGCAAACGGTGTGCAGCCCGAGCCCTCGCGCTAACTTCTTGAGATCGTGGAAGTTCTCGCCGACAGGCGCTTTTGCCCGGAGCCACGAAGGTTTGGGCGAGCGCGGCGGCGGCGTGGGTGAAATCTGGATTAACTGAGGAGACCCCGACATTGCTCTGATTTTATCAGTTTGCCGGGCCATAAACGAAAGCGCCGGTCGCCAGGGGAACTCCCCCCGCAGACCGGCGCACACACCAGCTCGTACCAACTCCCTACAGCGAAGGGTCTCCCGGCCCCTGAATTTTGATGCGAATCGGCCCTTCCTTGTCTTCCATAACAACTTTGTAGTCGGCGGGTAGGGTGAACAGCGACGCATCCGGCTCGGCGGTCGTCACGTTCTTGAACTCGGTGATGAGTTCCCCGGCCCACGGATCGTTGTGCTTGGTCATCACGACCTCTTTCAACTCCGGCGAATACCAACGCTCCGACGTAACCGTGATCGGTTTGTCGTTGCCCATTTTGCCTGCGGCGATGGTAGTCGTCACGCGTGTGCCGGTAACGTGAATGCCTTCAATCGTCTGGTCGCCGAGACTTTCCGTGTGAGAGTCGGAATCGCTCGAATCGCCGCCCGATTTCTTCACCATCGTCTTGTAGATGACATTGGCCACGCCTCCTCCCGGGTGCTGCATCACGAACACCCGTTCTCCCTTGCCCGGCGCGGGTTCCGCGCCAGCCTCTTCGGCGGAAAACGTCATCTTCTGTGCGGTCTTGCTGCCGGTGTCGAGCAGGTAACGCACTCCCGCAACCGGATCGACAATCGTGATCAGCTTGGGCGCCGACGACTGCGGAGCGGCTCCGAGCAAATTCAGTCCGGCCTCGCGGCGAGTTCGGCCTTCGCTGTCGCGGCAGAGCATCGACGATTCGCTGGTATGAATCCGGTTGCCATCGGCTAGATGCTGCGTGTGTTCGGTCGACACGTTCGCGCAGAACGGCGCGCCTTTGACGGGCGCAGTGTCTGTCTCGACGTTGAGCGAGACCGCAGTTCTGGTCTGCATTGGCCCGCCGGGTCCCGGCGTGACGAAGAAGGTGGAGTCAGACATCTGAGCGTACGCGCCGGTGGCGAGTACGAAAGATGCGGCAAGAGCAAGCATTTTGATTTTCAAACGCATGTTGAATGGTCCTCCGGAAATCGGGTTTGTAGTTACGAAGTCAGTGCGCGATCAAACTCATTGCACAATGCGGATTCCGCGGGCAAAGCCGTCGGGGCCAACCAGTACATCCGCGTTCACAACGCCGGTCTGAGGCCAACCAATCGGACGGGCCATAGCGGTCGGCGGTAACTGCACGCGAATCACGTTCATCGCTCCCCCGCAGCTCAGAGGATCGCAATACATCAGGCCGCGAAATTCGCCAGGCAGTTCGTTGACGCGCGCTTCAACCGGTTTGTTCTCGGGGCCGTGCGGGCGGACCCGTCGATCGGCCACAATATTCGCCTTCGGCGCGCGGATCGAGGATTTCCCGTTTTTGCTGGCTGGTACGGCACTCGTTTCCGCAATCGCGGCAGGCGAATGCGGAACCTGCTGCACTACTCCCGAGCCAGCCGCTCTCCGCGGTGCATCAGGCTGTCTCCGGACGATCAGCACGATGCCCATCGCCAACACCGCGGCTGCCGCGAAACCCCAACTGAGAAGAAGACTTGGACTCCATGTCCGGCCCGCCGCGCCCTGTTTCCGTTCGCCCTCTCGCATGTGACGGCGATACACGCTGAGCACCGCTTGGTCAACCGACTCGGGTACAGATCCGGCGGATTCGCGGACGTGGCGCAGATGTTCCGCAAGTTCTTGATCGTGAGTCTCTGGGTGATTCATATCAGGCACCTCTCGGTTCCGGCGTCGGGAAGATCGTCCTTCCGGCCTTGGAGCGGCTCAATTTCTGTGCGAGCAGCGCATGCGCGCGATTCAGCCGCGAGCGAATCGTCCCCACCGCACACCGCAAGCGCGAGGCCGCTTCCTCATACGACAACTCGCACAAATCGCAGAGCACCACGGCATCGCGATAATGCTCGGGCAGAGTCGCGATGGCCGCCTGCACGCGCTCGGTGGTTTGCTGGCGAACCATCTGCGAAGGTAACGAATCCGCAACCAGATTGCCGGACAGCGCTTCCAGCCCGTCGTCCGCCGGAAGTTGGTCGTAGATACGTTCGCGGCGCGCGATGCGCCGCACAAAGTTTCGCGCAATTCCAAACGCGAACGCCCCAACGTCGCCACGGCTCTCCCGATAATTGCCGCCCTCTTTCAACAGCGAGATGAAGACTTCCTGCGTGACTTCTTCGGCGGCGGTTCTTGAGCTTGTCATATAAAACGCGTACCGGAAGATGCCGCCCTTCAAACGCTCGTACAAAGCGACAAACGCCCATTCCTCTCCTGCCAGAGCTTGTTGAAGAAGCTCGGCATCGGTAGGTCTCGCCTGAGGTTCCGCTCTCTGCATTGGGGAGTCGATCCGCTATTGCTTGGACGCGGAAGTCTCACTTTGTCTTCACCGGAGCAGTGGAAAAAGTTCCAGCAATTTTTGGATGAGCAAGAAAAACTGGCTAGCCGACCTCGACAAGTCCGTACGTATGCCGCCACAGCTTGCGCATGTGGACCAGGGCGCGGCTGAGTTCCTCTCCGGAGATTTCCGCGTTGGGGCCGGCGATGACTGCGGCGGCTTCGCGCTTGGCGATTTCCAGCAACTGCGCATCACGAATGAGGTTCGCCACCTGGAAGTTCGGCATGCCAGCTTGCCGAGTGCCGAAAAACTCGCCGGGGCCGCGCAGTTCGAGATCGAGTTCGGCAATCCTGAAGCCGTCGTTGGTGTCGGTCATCGCTTTAAGGCGCCGCTGGCCTTCTTCCGTCACTTTATTGCCGGTCATCAGAACGCAGTACGACTTCGCGGCGCCGCGCCCGATGCGGCCGCGCAGTTGATGCAACTGCGCCAGGCCGAAGCGCTCGGCGTGCTCGATCACCATCACAGTGGCATTGGGGACGTCGACGCCAACTTCGATCACGGTGGTGGCGACCAGGATGTTCAACTGCCCTGCCTGGAACATGCGCATGACCTGATCCTTCAGGTCAGCGTCGAGCCGGCCGTGCAGCAGGCCAACTTTCAGATCGGAGAAGATGACGCTACTCAGTTCGCGGTACATTTTGACCGCAGCCTTGATCTCAGTCTCTTCGTTTTCCGCGATCACAGGATAGACGACATAGGCCTGGTGGCCCTTGGCGACCTGCTTGCGCACGAAGTCCCAAACCTCGGGCGAACGGTCGTCGGAGACCTGCCTGGTCACGATGGGAGTGCGGCCGGGCGGAAGTTCGTCGAGCACGCTGAGGTCGAGATCACCGTATAAAGTCAGGGCGAGCGTGCGCGGGATGGGGGTAGCGGTCATGACGAGGACGTGGGGCTCGAAGGACGTTGCGCCCGCTTTGGCCGCCGAGCTTTGCTCGGCCGGAGGGCCGGGGGCGGCCGTCCCCACGTGATCGCTCGTTCCTGCATTTGGGAGCGGCGTGGCATCGGATTTCTTCATCAGCTTCAGGCGTTGCATCACGCCGAAGCGATGTTGCTCGTCAACGATGACCAGTCCGAGGTTGGCGAATTCGACCTTCTCCTGCAGCAGAGCGTGCGTCCCGATGACGAGCTGGGCATTGCCCTGGGCGATGTGGCGGCGGATTTCGCGCTTGCGGTCGGCTTCCAGCGAGCCGGTCAGCAGGACGATGCGGTAGCCGGCATTCTCCAGAATGCGGCGCGCAGAAAAGTAATGCTGCTGCGCGAGGATTTCGGTGGGCGCCATCAGCGCCACCTGGCATCCGTTTTCGATGGCGATGATGGCGGCCTCGAAGCTCACGATCGTCTTGCCGGATCCGACGTCTCCCTGCAGCAAACGCCGCATGGGATAAGGCTTTCCCAGATCCTCCGCGATTTCCTTCAAGACTTGTTTTTGTGCGGACGTGGGGTGAAAGGGAAGAATCTTCTTGATGGCGGCGCGCACGCTGGCGTCGAGCCGAAAGGCGATGCCGGTCTGCGCTTTCTGCTCCCGGCGCTTCAGTTCGAGCCCGAGTTCCACGAAGAACAATTCATCGAAAATCAGGCGGACGTGTGCTGGCGTGCGCGAGGACTCCAGGTCCTGAAAACTCTCGCCCGGCTCGGGCCAGTGAACCTTCCATAGCGCCGTGCGGGTCGGAGCGAGTCCGAGACGGCCCCGGACGGCGGCGGGGATGGGCTCCGGCAGTTCCGGAGTCAGATTGTCGAGCGCCGTGCGGATGACTCGGCGAAACCACCGCGGCGACAGTTTTCCCTGTCCAGCGGATTCATAGATGGGCACGATACGCCCAATCTCAAGCGATTCCGCAGCTTTCTTCTCCGCCGCCTCTCCCGCATCGGCGTCCCCAAGAATCTCGATCTGCGGCTGCATGACCTGCAGCTCTCGCGTGCGCGCATCCTCCTCGACTTTGCCGTACAGCGCGATCATCTGCCCGGGTTTGAACTTCCCCTGCAGATACGTGGCGTTGAACCACATACACCGCAGACGAGCCCGTCCCTGTCCAATCGTGAGCTGAAAGATCGGCATGCGGCGCGTGCGGAACAATCCCGAGTTGCGCACTTCGCCGATCACCGTCGCCATCTCGCCCGGACGCAGTTCGGCGATGCCGCGCGGGTTCAATCGGTCCTCATACCGAAAAGGCAGATAATGGAGCAGGTCGCCGACGGTGTGAATGCCTTTGGTCGCGAGAATCTCCGCGATTTTCGGGCCGACGCCCTTCACATACTGCACCGGAGTGGCGAGTTCGAGCATTTTGCCGACGATGGGGCCGAACTCCGCGAACTTTCGGAGACGCCCTCCGCGGAGAGGCCACCGAGCATGGTAGCAGGAGACCCTGTCGACTATGGGGCGGTGGAAACCATAGCGAGGCGGGACGGTGTCTAAACCATCGGTGACGGTGAATCTGATCCAGATGCTGTGCGCGATCGTACTGGGGAACGTAGCCTACTTCATTCTTGCGCCATCGCTTCCAGCAGTGGCGAGGCACCACATTTTCCATATTGATCTGGGCCTGCTTGTGGATTTTTGGTTTTGCCTGGTGGCGTATGGGCTCATCCGCACCGCGCGCCGGTGGAGGTAAAGATGCGAAGCCTTGAGCCTTCTGAAGAGCCGCTCGGTAGCGCGATAGGCGAGGCGGCTGTCTCCGAGGGTTACTTTGGGAACCTCGGGTCTTACCTTCTAGTTCGTTAGAATCCGTTTAGCATGCCGAAAATTGCCGTCTTGTACGATGCAGGGCAGGCCGTGCTGTCCACCTTTGATCTGGATGAGGTGCTGCAGCGGATTCTGACCATCGTCCACGACTATTTTCATTTGCCGAACGTGGCCATCCTGCTGCTCGACAAGGAGGCGCAGCAGTTGTGTGTCCGTTCGCAGATCGGATGGGACCCCGGAATGGACCAAGTCACGCGGGACATGCATAAGGGGCTTACCGGCGCCTCGGTTCTGAAGAAGCAGCCCATCTATGCTCCCGACGTAAGCAAGGATCCGCGCTACATAAGCGCCGCGCACTCGACGCGCTCGGAACTGGCCATTCCGCTCATGGTGCGGGACGAAGTGGTGGGCGTGCTCGACTGTCAGAGCGACCAACTGGACTGCTTTGATACGGAAAAAATCGAACTGCTGGCGCTGTTTTCCACGCAGGCCTCGATCGCCATTCAGAACGCGCATCTTTATTCGCTGGAACGTCAGCGGGCGCGGCAGTTGGAGGCCATCAACGAGATTGCCCAGCAGAGCACCGCCGTTCTCGATCTGGAGAGCCTGCTCTCGCGGGTCTGCCTCGTGATTCAACAGGCGTTTGAGGTTTCTCATGTGTCCCTGTTCTTGCGCGAAGAGGGCGAACTGGTCTTGCGTGCGCATGAAGGATTGCTGACGCCCTGCATTTCAACCGGGGGACGGCTGCCGGCGGACCGCGAGCCTTGGTCACGGGTTCTGGCCACGGCGGGCACGATTATTGCGAAAGATGTGACGGCGGAGCCCGAGTCGGTACGCCTGTTCGCCGACGCCGCTTCGTGCATGAGCATTCCCATGGTTTCTTTCGGGCAGACGCTGGGCGTGCTGACGCTGCACAGCTCGCAACGAAATGCGTTTCGCGAGAGCGAGCTTCAGTCGCTCGAATCGGTGGCTGATATCTGTGCCAGCTCGATTCAAAACGCGCACTATGTGGAGAGGATCCGCCAACTTTCCTATCTCGACGGATTGACCGGCATTTTCAACCGCCGGTTCTTCGAGATGCGCATTGGAGAAGAAATCGAGCGTGCGCGGCGCTGTGGCACGGGAATGGCCGTGGTGATGGTCGATATCGACCATTTCAAAAAGCTGAACGATGAATTCGGACATCTGCTGGGCGATGAAGTGCTACGCCAGTTTTCCTCCTTGTTTCACCAGCAGCTGCGGAAGATTGACGTAGTCTGCCGTTACGGCGGGGAAGAGTTTGCCATTCTGCTGACGCAAACCGGCGCTCAGCATGCCGTGACCGTGGGCGAAAAACTGCGAAAACTCGTGGAGTCCTGGCAGTTTCCGGGCGTGCCGCGAACGGTGACGTTGAGCGCCGGAGTCGCGGCGTTTCCTGAGCACGGCACAACCCGCGACGAACTGGTGCGCGCAGCCGATAACGCACTCTATGCCGCCAAGCAAGGCGGACGGAACCGGGTCTGTGCGGCGGGGATGGCTCGTGCCGCGGCCTCAGGGGGAAAATGACGATAAGCCCTCGCCGGGGGCGAGGGCTTATCGATTGTGCCATTCTGCAATGAATCGGGGAGCGGTCTCTTTAGAGATCCAGCCGGTTATGCCTCATTTCCCGCATCACGCGGTCCAGTTCCCCCTTTAGCTTCTCCTGGTCCTTCTTCCATTCGAGCTGCTGCTTTTGCGCCTGCTCGCGAACCTCGTCTGCGAACTTCTTGCCTTGCTCGCGCCATGTCTTTTGCGCTTCGGCGGCGGATTTTCGAGCTTTCTCCATCGCCAGCTCGAAAGTCGGATTCAGCTTGGCCAGTTGATCCTGGAGGCTGGCGGCCTCAAGTGCAGATTCAGCCTCGATCTGGTTTTCGAAGCTTTCTTCTTCCATCAGTTCGCTGGAGTCTTTCTTTTCCGGGAAGGAAAGGTTCAGGTTTTGCTCTTTCCGGTCGCGCATGACGCCCACCATGGCTGAGTTTCCCTTGTGCTCTTTGAGGGCGTGGGTGAAATCGCTGGTATCGTGAACGGGTTGGTCGTTGACCTTAACGATCACGTCGCCGGCGTGAAAACCTGCCTTCTCGGCGCGGCTGCCCTTCTCCACCGAGCGCACCAGCACGCCATGGCCGTTTTTCACTCCGAAGTATTCACCGAGCTGCGGAGTAATGTTCTCCATGGTCAGGCCGCTGCGCGCCGAGGATGTGACGACCACCATATTGATGGACGGAATGTCGATGTCGGGCATCACGTGGACTTCGGGAATATTGATGCGGAAGTTGTCGGGCGCGAAGGCAGGAAATTCTTTATGCCGGTCGCCGAGTTGCACCTTGATGGTCAGCGGTTGCCCGTCGCGGCTCAGCCCAAGACTTACGACGCGTCCGGGTGGCGTTTCGTGGATCATACGCCGCAACTGCGCTGCGCTCTCAATCTCGGAGCCATTCATGGTGAGGATCACGTCGTGTTCCTTGATGCCAGCCTTGCCGGCGGGGGCGTCCTGGTCGACCATCGTGATCTCGACGCCCTTCTCATCCTTGAGTTTGAGCGCACTGACGCGCTCGCCGGTCACGTCGATGATGTCGACACCAAGATAAGAACTACCGCCGTCGCTATCCTCGCTGCTGAAGACGACGTGCTGGCTCCCATAGGAGTCGTCGGGTCCAGCCAGGGCGGCCGGCGGGAGAGCCAGCAGAAACGGCATCAGCACAACGCTTGCTGCCAAGTATTTGCGCATATACGTACCCTCAAACGTGCAAGTCTTCCCTGCAAATCTTTAGCGTCCAGCGCGACGGATGCAGACATCGCCGGTGGACGTGTGCACTTTCAGCACGGGGCCGCCGCCGTTCAAGTCACCTTCCGCGGTGAGCGCCTTCGCCCAATCTCTGCCGTCAGCGGCAATGCGGATTTCAGGAAAATCCGAGGTGATGCGGTGGCCGTTGCCGACGTCGACGGAGGCTCGCACGTGAACTTGCACGTCCGGCGCGATGTATACCGTGACATCGCCGGCGCCAGTTTCCAGATACGAGTCGTGCCGCTCCCCTCCGTTGTTGACCAGCTTAACCACGATGCCGCCAGCGCCAGTTTCCGCGTGCGCCGATGGCACGCCCGACAGGTCGATCCCGCCAGCTCCGGTTTGCGCGTCAACGTGGCCCCGGACTGAAGTCAGTCGGATGTTGCCTCCGCCGGTCTCGATCTCTGCGGTACCGTTGATATCGCTCAGGTCGATGCTGCCTCCGCCGGTTGTGGCCTTCACTTTGCCAGCGCAGTGCCGCACTGTAATGCTGTTGCCGCCGGTTTCAACCAGCGCGCCCTGTGTGCAAGACTGAATCTCGATGGTTCCACCACCGGTCTCGGCCACCACTTTGCCGTTCGCCTGATGGACCACGATGGATCCGCCGCCGGTATGTAATCCCAAGTCCCCGCTAACGGTGCCGACCGCGATGGAACCGCCGCCGGTTTCGGCGTGCGCGCCGCCCCCAATGTCATCGAAATGCATGCTGCCGCCGCCGCTCTCTGCCTCCACGCGGCCCGTCAGGCCCGTGGCTTCCACATTGCCGCCTTCCGTTTCAAGTTTGACCAGCATCATCTCGCGCGGAACGTTGATGTTGAATTCCCCGGAGAAATGCCGGGGCTGCCGGTTTCCTTGCCAGTCGCCCACAATCCACGCTGTATCGCCACGGACATAGGCGGTTACTTTGTATTGTTCGAATTGCCGCCGCGCGTCCTGCTCAGAAGAAGTTTTGAAGTTCGTATGAACGACGTAATTGATGCCCTGCTGCTGGCTGCCGTGCACGACAACGGAGCCCATATCAACTTTCACACGGAGGTTCTTGACCGTGGTCAGCGAGCCGGTGATCAATTGCCCCCAGGTCTCGCCTTCGCGGGAGATTTTGGTTTCCTGCGCCTGGGAAACGATTCCCAGCGGCGCAAGCAGGACCAGCGGAAGAGCCAGCCCCACGATTTGTAAGCGATGTTTCAATGGACTCACCTCGATTTGCATGCAGAAATCTTGTTTCGCTCTGCACTCCTACGCCTGAATCTCTTAATCAATCTCGGGCAACTGCGCGAGCATGGTTCGGGCCTGCGACCGGATATATGTGCTCTGGTCTTTGGCGGCCAGCGCCATCAGCACGCCGCGCACGCTGCCATCTGCCTTGACCGGTTCGATCAGCCGCAAGGCCTCGATGCGCACTCCGGAATTGCCATCGTTCAACAGGGCCCGCAATACGGCGTCGCGCACGTTAGTGTCGTTCTTCACGTAATTTCCCAGCGCATCCAGCGACTTCAGCCGCACGCCGGGATTGGTGTCATTCTGCAGGGCGTACATCAGAGCCTCGCGCACCTGCTGATCGCCGGAACGCTGCGCCAGCAGATCCACCGAATCCACTCGCGCGCCGGAGTTGTAGTTGCTGCGGGCGGCATAGAGCAGCAGTTGCTGCGTCTGCTGATCGCTCAAAGATCCCTGATATTGTTGCGTCGAAACCGTGTTGTACTTGATGGCGACTTGATCGGTCCCCGGCACAGGTGTGACGGAATCAATGCCCGCGATCGAAGCCTCGTTCGGAGCCGCGGGCTGGGGACCTTGTACGATGCCGGCGACCTGTGTCCCGTGCGGAATCACGCGATACGCCGTCAGGATTCCACCGCCGAAGCCGAGCATCAAAATCACCGAAGCCAGCGCAGGCGAGAAGCGAATCTGCCGCAGCCAGTTCGTCGGATCAAAGGCCAGACGAGTCCACACACTGCCCTGCTTCGCCGTCTCCAGCCCTTCCTGCAGGCGCATACGCGAGGCCGCCAGAAGATTGGGCGATGGCTCGGCGGCGCGATCCTGCGCGAGCAGCGCGTGAAACGCCTGCTCGGCCTTGAGTTCGGCCGCGCAATCGGCGCAGCGAGAGACGTGCTGCTCCAGTTCGTGGCGGGCATCATCCGCCAGTTCGCCATAAACATGAAGCACGATATTTTCCCGGACCCATTCACACTTCATAGCTTCACCTTAACCGGCCCTGAGGGTGCCCCATTCAAGCCGCGCTCTTTGCGGCTTGAATGGGGATTCTCGTTAATCCCTCGCGCGCCTCACCTCATATCCGCCAGCGCCCCGCGCAATTTCTGCGTGGCGCGGAAGAGCGTATTCTTGGCGGTCTCTTCCGTCGTATGCAAAATCTCGCCCACGGTGCGCAACTTCAGTCCGTGGTAATGCTTTAACTCGAAGACCATGCGTTCTCGGGGCGTGAGCTTCTCGAGTGCCGTAGCGATGCGCGATCCCAGCTGGCGCCGCATCAAATCGCGCTCGGGATTCGCTCCCGCTCGTCCGTCCGCTACCTGATCGAGCAGGTCGTACTCGCCGCCGTCGGAATCCTTCGCCACCGGCGCGTCTTCCTTGCGCACGTTCCTTTTGCGCAGGTGGTCGAGACACAAGTTGGTCACGATCCGGTAAATCCACGTATAAAACGAGCACTCGAACCGGAAATTGCCGATATTCTTGTAGGCCTTGAGGAAGGCGTCCTGATAGACATCCTGCGCGTCGTGCTCGGTGCCGGTGAGGTGGAGTGCCAGTCGCAGCACCGCCTGATCGTAATGGCGCACGAGTTCCTCAAAGGCAGCGGCGTTACCACGCTGCGCCTCCCGGATCAACATCGTGTCGTCGATACGGCGTTCTTGCCCAGCCATGCGGCCCGTCAGGGGGTTCCGGTCTTCTCGAGTTCTGTCCTCAGGAATTACGGAGTCGCTGACTCTCTGCTCTCTCGTACTCGGCTTTGTAGATCGGGCCTGTCCGCCAATCGCAAGTGGCCAAACCCATGCACCCGCCGGCATTTGTCTCGTCCTCAAGCTGCCCGGTCTTTATGCCGTAATCCGGGCTTGCATTGGGATAGACGGAGAGTCAGTGGTTCCGTGAGCAGAAATTATAGGCCGTTTTGCGAATTTGGGGTGACCTAGGTCATTGTGGGAGTGAGGGTTAGGGGGAGACAGAACAATCAAGCAGCGTGCGGGAGGGGCGGAATGGGAGGTGCACGGACTATTGCGAGCCCGAGTGGATCAACAACAAATCCCTCCCGAAAAGGGAGGGCCGGGATTAGAAAAAGCAACGGAAAGTGAGGAAAATCCATCAGACAGCTTGGGAAAGCGTGGTATCGTTGGGCGCAGATTACTCCGTGACCGTGGATAGTCAGGTCTCGCATAGTGGCCCGAACAAAGAAGAAGCGGATTTTCTTGTCCGCTCGAAGAAGCTTGATTTGATCGATCTCGCGATACGGCTCATGGTTCCTTGGGGAGCATTGGTCGCGATCGCATATTGGATTCATGCCGACATCGTTGCTCTTGCAGGGAAGCAAACGCTGGCCCAAATTGGCCTTTCGTTCATGGGCGACATCAAGATTAGCGACGCAGTCGCGTACGTGTTCGGCGCGGCCGGCGCAGGTTACGGCATGGCTGAGAGGACGCTTCGGCGGAAGACGATCGCTAGGTTAGCCGACGAGAATCGGCGGCTGGAACAAATGGTCGACCCGCAAAGGACGAGTAGCAACCTCACGCGGCACGGTACGACCAGACCGGAGGACCAAAAATGGTAGAAACCGGCGCTGCCCTCCACTTGGGTTTTTCCCTACTACTTCTCTGGGGGCTGATTTTCTTCTGCTGGAGACCGTACCGGCTGGATTCCCTTCGCGAGAGGTTATTTTCCATCCGAAATGACCTCTTTCATTTTGCAGCGCGAGGGGAGATATCCTTCGAGGATCCTAGCTATCGGACACTCCGTGACCTTACGAACGGAATGATTCGTTACGCTCATACGTTGAGTGGCACCAAGCTATTCCTTACGGCTGTTGCATATTCGTCGCGGCGAGATGACAAATGGCGCGAGCCGGTTCGGCAATGGCACGAGGCAGTTGCAGCGTTGCCTCCGAAGCAGAGGGAGAAGCTAATGTCTAGCCACGATGAAATGTTCAGGGCCGTCATGAAGCATATTGCTGGCGGGAACGTCATTCTGCTCGTGGCATTCACCCTGCTTAAAGGTCTGCGCCTGGTGGTCAACGTAGCCACGGGCGGCTCCACTCAAAACTTCAGCGTGCTGAAGGCAGGCAGGGATCTGAATTTGAATCTCATCGAGGCGCAAGCACTCAAGACTCGTGAGTTAGAAAGTAGGTATCCGGAGTGCGAGTTAGCCGTCAAGGGCTAACTCGCGGAGGAACTCCTACTCCGTCGCCGCTTCCTTCTCGATGACCACTTTCAAATGTGCCGTCACATCCTTGTGCAGCTTGATTGGAACCGTGAACTCGCCCAGGGTCTTCAGCGGCTCGTGCAGCTGGATCTTGCGGCGATCCAGGTTGAAACTCTTCTTTTCGAGCGCGTCGGCGATGTCGCCCGAAGTGACCGACCCGAACAGCTGATCGTTCTCGCCCGACTTGCGCGTGAACGAGACCGAGATGCCGTCAAACTGCTTGGCCAGCTCTTCCGCCTGCGACTTTTCTTTGGCCGAGCGGCGCACGGAAGCGGCCTTCATCTGCACGATGACGGCCTTGTTGCTTTCGTCGGCGACGATGGCCAGCTTGCGCGGCAGAAGATAATTCCGGCCGTATCCTTCGGCGACCTTCACCACGTCGCCACGCGACCCCAGCTTCGCTACGTCTTCTTTGAGAATGACTTCCATGATAGCTCCTGGCTTCTAGCTGCTAGCTCCTGGCTAAACCTAAACTTCCGGCCCCGTGTTAGCTAGGGGCTGGAAGCTGGTAGCTAGAAGCTGCGTTTTAGCTTGCTCTTCCCGCGAACGGCAGCAGCGCGATGTTCCGCGCCTGCTTGATGGCCGACGACAGCCGGTGCTGATGCGGCGCGCACACGCCGGTCAGGCGGCGCGGCACGATCTTGCCGCTCTCGGCAACAAACTGGCCGAGCAGGCGATAGTCCTTGTAATTGATGTCTTCAATTTTCTCGACGCAGAACTTGCAGACCTTCTTGCGCCGGAAAAACTTGCGTCCGCCGGGGCCGCCTTCCCGCGGAGGCCCGCCCGGACCGCGTCCACCGCCGAACCGCGGCCGATCGCCACCCGGTCCGGACGGACGACCTTCACTGCGAGGCCGCTCGCTGGATACGGCTTGTTCTGGTGCTTTCGTTTCGTCTGCCATATTTCTCCTTGAACTCAGTGGCCAATGATCAGGGGCCAGTCAAATCATTCGTGGTGCCGGCGAAAACGGGTCATTGGCCACGAGCCAAGGACCACTGCATTTACGCCGTTGCCGGTGCTTCCGCCGCGGGAGCAGCCGGTTCTTCGGCGGCCGCCGCGGGCTGTGCGCTGACCTTCTTGCGCGAGTCCCGGATGGCCTTGATCTTGGCCAGCCGCTTCTGCTCCTCGTCAATGCGTACCGTGAGGAACTTGATGACCGGTTCGGTCACGCGCAGGCGGCGTTCCAGTTCGTGGATCACCGCTCCGCCCCCTTCGATGACCATCAGTACGTAAATGCCGTCGAAGAAGCCGCGCACGGCGTAGGCCAGACGGCGCTTCCCCATCTTGTCGACCTTCGGCACCGTGCCGCCTGTCGGGGGCACGACCGCCTGCAGGTTCGAAATCAGCTTGTCGAGATCCTCGTCCGTCATATCCGGCCGGACGATAAACATCAGCTCATAAGTACGATTCATTCGTTTCTCCAAACCTTGGCCACGGTGCAATACCAAACCCGCGGCTAATCTTTTTCGTCCGGCTCTTTGCGGTTGAATCGGTTCATCGCCGCTGCCGGTCCGTCTTTCAAGATCACCTTGACCGCTTCTTCGACGGTATCCAGCATGCCGTCGATGACTTCCAGATCCTTCTTCTTCATCGGAGCCAGCAGGTACTCGGCGCCGTCTCCGACCTTTCGTTCGGGAGCAACCCCGACCCGAATCCGCAGAAAATCCTGCGAGTCCAGCGCACCGATGATCGACTCGATGCCGTTGTGTCCCGCCGAACTGCGCCGCGTGTGGATCCGCAGCGTGCCCAGCGGAAAATCCAGTTCGTCCTGAATCACAATCAGGCCCGATTCCGGCGTCGCTTCATACTCGCGAATCAGTTCACGAACCGAGGCGCCGCTCAAATTCATGTACGTCTCGGGCTTGGCCAGCAGTACCGGCTGATCCGCGATCACGGCCCGGGCCGTCAGCGCCCGGCATTGCCGATTCCTTACATCCACGCCCAGGTTTCCGGCGATGCGATCAATCGCCAAATAACCGACGTTGTGCGGCGTGAACTGATACTCGATGCCAGGATTGCCAAGACCGACGATCAGTTTCACGCTGAACCTTTAGCCACGGATTCTCACGGATCTTCAGGCCTGCGCCGTGAGATCCGTGGCCAGTGCTATTTCTTTTCCTTCTTCTCGGCGGGAGCCTCGGCGCCTTCCTCCTCGGTCTCCTGCTTGCCCTTCTTGATAACTTCCGGCTCGGCCGGGGCTGCCGCTTCCGCCGCCGCTGCATCCGGAGTGGCCACTACTTCCTCTTTCACCGAGGTCACGTGCGCCACCGGCTGATTCTCGTCGGTGAGGAACTTCATCTTTTCCGAGTGCGGCAGGTCGGAAACGCGCAGCACTTTGCCGAAGGTCAGATGCGAAACGTCGACATCGATGTGGCTGGGAATGTCGGCCGGCAGGCACTCGATTTCGACTTCGCGCAGCATCTGTTCCAGGATGCCGCCTTCCTGTTTCACGCCTGCAGCCTCGCCGACCAGTTCGATCGGCACGCTGACGCGCAGCACCTTGTCCATGGCGATGCGCTTCAGGTCAATGTGCAGCAGCTTGCCTTTGATGGGTTCGTACTGCCAGTCAACGATCATGGCCTTGGCGCTCTCGCCATTCACAGCCAGATCGAAAATCGTGTTGTGCCCGGTCTCCGAGTTCAGGATGCGGGTCACGACTCGCGGATCGACGGAGACCGAGAGGGCGTCCTTGCCTGCGCCGTACACTACCGCGGGGATCTTTCCGTCTTTGCGTACGCGGCGGGCCTGATTCTTGGTGCCCGCTTGCCGCGGTTGCGCTTCCAGTTTGTTCGTTTCGAGTGCAGTCGCCATAATCTTGAGTCCTAATGTAAGTATTTCTTCCAGTTGCAGGTTTCAAAGTTTCAAAGACATACGAACTCGCTTGATCTTTGAAACCTTGAAACTTTGAACTTTGAAACTTTGAAACCTTGAAACTTTACGTAAACAACTTACTCACCGAAGTCTCTTCGTGATTGGCCTGAATGGCGCGGCCAATCAATCCCGCAATCGAGAGGACCGAAATCTTGCCTCCCTTTTCCGTTCTCGCTGCATCCGCTTCCGGACTTAGCGGGATCGTGTTGGTGACCACCACTTCCTTGATCACCGAATTGCGGATATTCTCCACCGCCGGACCCGAAAGCACCGCATGCGAGGCGCAGGCATACACTTCCGACGCGCCGTTCTCTTTCAAGGCTGCCGCCGTCTTGACCAGCGTGCCGGCCGTGTCGATCAAGTCGTCGATGATCAAGCACGTCCGTCCGTGTACATCGCCGATCACGTGCATGATCTCGGCCACATTCATCTCAACCCGCCGCTTGTCGACGATGGCCAGGGCCGCGTCCACCTTCTTGGCAAAGAACCGCGCCCGCTCCACGCCGCCCGCATCGGGCGAAACCACCGTCAGATTCGGCAACTGCAGCTTCCGGAAGTGATCCACCAGCACCGGTGAAGCGAACAGATGGTCGACCGGAATATTGAAAAAGCCCTGCAACTGCGGCGTATGCAAATCCACAATCAGCGCCCGATGCGTGCCCACTGTGGTCAGCAAATCGGCCACCAGCTTGGACGAAATCGGGCTCCGCGGCTTGTCCTTGCGGTCCTGCCGCGCATAACCAAAGTACGGAATCACCGCCGTGATGCGCCGCGCCGACGCGCGTTTCAGCGCATCGATCATCAGCAGCAGTTCCATCAGGTGCTCATCCACCGGACGGCACGTGGGCTGCATCACGAAAACATCGGCGCCGCGCACGTTCTCCTGGATCTGAACGTAGCATTCGCCGTCGGCAAACCGCACCACCTGCGCCTGCCCGCGCTGCATACCGAGAAAATGGCAGACTTCGTCGGCCAGATGCTCGTTCGCCGTGCCGCTGAAAATCTTGAACTTGTCGTCGGAACGCGGCCTGGGCTTGCGTTCCGCCTTTTCGTCGGTCACTGGCGCGCTCTTCTTTTCAACTTTTTCAGCCTTCTCAGTCTTTCCGGTCGGCGTGACGAAAGTAGCCATGTGAGTTCTCAGTTCTCGGTTCCCAGTCCTCAGTATTTGGGCTCGAGCCAGTTCAACTGAGAACTGAGAAACTGGCAACTGAGAACTGTTTTTTTGGCTGGGCCGCTAGGATTCGAACCTAGACAAAGTGCTCCAAAGGCACTTGACCTACCATTAGTCGACGGCCCAGTAATTCGCTGATTGTTGATGGACCCCGCACGCGGGGGACTCTATTTTCATCCAACAATCGAAAATCAACAATCAAAAACTCGTCGACCGGATTTTCGGCCCCTTACTGCGCCACAACCCGCCGCCAGTAGGCGCTCCGCGTGAGGGTTACAGTTTTTTGCGCCGCCCAACCCGCCTTCCGCAGGCGCATAACCGCCAACGCTGCGGCCGGCTGCGACGCGAACAACCCGCACAGTGTCGAGCCAGAACCCGACAGGGACGCATAGTTCGCGCCCGCGCGTAAAAGCGCCTGTTTCCCTTCACTCAGCTTGGGATACTCAGGAAAGACGACTTGTTCAAAGTCGTTTTCGATCCCAGCCCGGACGAGCCATAGAAGCGGATTCTCGGCCCGGCCCCCGCCTTTCGTACCGGAAGGAGCACCGGAATACTGCCCGCTCAGCCACGCCGACAAGCTGCGGCTAAGCTCAACCATTCTATCGGACGAGGCAGATGGCGTCAATTTTGAATGCTTCGAGCCGGCCGCTGGCGGTCCGTCGAGCAGCCTGTCCCATGCTGCAAAGGCTTTTGGCGTGGAAACGCCAATATCGGGAGTTAGCACGACGCACGGGATTGGCGGCAGATCCGGCAGAGGGTACACCTGCTCCCCCCTCCCCACGCCGAGCACCGTCCCCCCAATCAGAAACAACGGCAGGTCGGAACCAACATCTGCTGCGATTCGCAGCCGCTCCGCCGCTGGAAGCGTCTTCCTCAGAGCCCGTTCCAACCCAACCAAAGTCGCGACTGCATTCGCTGAAGCCCCGCCCAGCCCGCCCTGCACCGGCAGTTTCTTCTGTATCTGGATGAGCACTCGCCCCTTCGCGCCCAGCGCGTCCATCGCTTTCTCGACAATCCGGAAGCAGGTGTTCGATTCATCACGCGGCACCCGCGGATCCTCGCAGCGAATCTCAATCCCCGACCCTCGGCCCACGCTGACCGCAATCACATCGTGCAACCCGATCGTCTGATACACGGTCAGCAGCTCATGAAATCCGTCAGCGCGAGCTGTACCAATGTAGAGCCCGAGGTTAATCTTGGCGAAGGAACGCACCGTTACTGTCATGGACGAATGATTGTAAAGGTTTCACGTGTCGGGTGCCCCATTTCTGCCGCGTTCTTTGCGGCAGAAGTGGGGGTTTTGACTTTCAACTCCAACCTGCGAGAATCCCGGCGATATGATTCGCCGCTCGAAAGCGCCGCTACTCCTCCTTATAGTCGCAATCGTCGTCGCTACGGTCGCCCTCCTGCTCCCGCCCATCCCCCAACCGCTCGCCTATCACAACTTCGCCGATCACCGCGGCTGGCTCGGCATTCCGAACTTCGGCGACGTCATCTCCAACGTCCCCTTCGCCTTCGTCGGCCTATGGGGCCTGATCGTCCTGCTCTCGCCCGGTTCCGTGCGCTTTTCCGACACTCGCGAGCGCTGGCTCTATCTGTTCATGTTCGCGTCGCTGATCCTCACTGCCTTCGGCTCCGCGTACTACCACCTCGCGCCCGACAACGCGCGTCTGGTCTGGGACAGAATCCCCATCATGATGGTCTTCATGGCGCTCGTCGCGGCAGTCATCGCAGAGCGCAGCACAGTCTCAACCGGTCTCTGGCTGTTTCCCGCCCTCGAAGCAGCCGGCATCGCCAGTGTCCTCTTATGGCGTGCAAGTGAACTGCACGGTAACGGCGACCTGCGCTTCTACGCCGCCATGCAGGTCTATTCCATACTGATTCTTCTGTTCATGCTGCTGCTCCCCGCCAAATACACGCGCGGACCAGACTTCGCAGTAGTCGTCGGCCTCTATGTGCTCGCGAAAGTTCTCGAAGAAACCGACCGCCAGGTCTTCGCGCTGAGCCACGCAGTCAGCGGCCACACACTAAAGCATATGTCCGCCGCCGCGGCAGGATATTGGATATTGAGAATGCTGAAGAAAAGAGAAGTATTGCTGCCTTGAAGGTTTTAATCCGCGTGAATCCGCGAAATCCGCGGCGAAGAAGTTGACTCTATCCCCGCCGCTTGTAAAGCACTGCAAACTCAAACCCCTGATTGGGCGGGAATAATTCCGCAACTTTGCGCAGCCGTTCCGCCAGCGCCGACGGCGCCAGCAGCGGATAATCCCGCTCCCGCAGATCGTAGTAGTCAACATCGAGATAAAGCGATAGCAGATAGATCGAGATGGTGTCCGAAAAAGTCGCTTCCAGATATTCCGTTTTATACCGCTCCGCATCCGGCCCGTTGGCGGTCGCCAGTTTGCGCGCTTCCCAGGCGTCGAGTGAAGTCTCGCCGCGCACCCCGGCTTCCACCTGGCTCCAAGCCAATTCGCAGAAATCGCTCGAAACGCCAGCCCGTTCGACCAGCGCATGTCCCACGTTGATGTAGAACTCGAACGCCACCGAGAACTTGTCGTCCATCAGGCGGGTGGAGATAAAGACGCACTGCGATCCGCCCAGGGTCAGATTCCGGTGGCAGACGGCGTTGTCGCTTAGAGCAACGTCGTAGCGGTCGGCAATCAGAGTTTCTTCCCCATGGCTGACGGTAAGCGGCACGAAGTAATAGGCCTTGCGCTCAAGCGCTCCGGCGATGCGGGTGGGCACGGCCGCCACCATCCGTTCCAGATCGAAAGAGTTGACTTGAACTTCTCCCGCCGCGGCGTAGCAGATGCCGTTCGGGGCTTGGGAGACCGGAGTGGTCCGCACAACTTCAGCGGGACTGCGCGTAATGGCGGGGGCTGCCTGTGACATGCTGAGTAGCCTATAGCGTAGCATGAGCGAGATCACTCGATAGCGGAGGTGCCTCGTGCCGGAGTTCCCGGAATTCATGAAGAGTGCGGCGAACCGGATCGCCCTGAACGGCCAGGCCACGGCCGGCGTGGAAGGATACGTTTTCGAGGGCGCCGACGGCAGTCAGATGACGTTCTGGACGTGCAGCCGGACGGCGACATCATCCTCGCATACTCATGAGTTTGACGAGTACATGCTAGTGGTCGAGGGGGCATACGAACTGGTCATTGATGGCAAGAGAATCGCGCTCAAGACAGGAGATGAGTACGTGATTCCTCGCGGAGTGAAGCATAGCGGCGAAGTTCTTGCCGGCACCAGAACGATCCACGTGTTCGGCGGGCATCGAGTCGATCGGGTACAACCTTCTGAGGTCGCGAGCCATTAAAATAGGCGCATGCCTTCCATATCCTCACACCATTCGCCGCGCTGGTACGGTGTCGCTCCGCGCGTCGTGCTGTTGACGTTTCTGGGCACGTTGCTTTGCTTCGCCGTGACTCTGCTGCTCGCGATTCTCGGGACGGTGATTGTAGCGGCGCTGCATCGCGTCCATCCAGACATGCGCGTCGCGTACCGGCACATCGCCGTGCCGCTCGGAATCGTGGAGGGTAGCATCGTTTTTGTGATCGCATTGATCCACGAGATCCGCCACTACCGCCAGGCAAGAGCCCTTCTCACCCTGGAGCGAATGAGCTAGCATGGCGCCGCGCATCGCGATTCCCTTACCTCACTCCGCCGACCTGAAATACAGTGAGCGCGCGATTCCGCAATATGAGCACGCAGTCAGAGGTGCGGGAGGCGAGCCGGTCCGCGTGCCGCTGGACCTTTCGGCGGAGGAAGTGCGGAAGCTGGTCGATCAGTGCGACGCAGTGCTGTTGCCCGGCAGCAATGCCGACGTCGATCCGTCCCGGTTTCATGCCCAGCGTTTGTGGCGCACGGAGAAAGCGGACTTGCGGCGCGAAGCGGTCGACGATCTGCTCCTCGAGGACGCTTATCAGAAACGCAAGCCGGTGTTGGGGATCTGCTATGGCCTTCAGAGTCTGAACGTGCATCGGCGTGGATCGCTGATCCAGCACATTCCGGACTTTCTGCCACGTGAGACTCGCAGGAAGGTGGATCATACGGTGGGCAAAAAGAAGGAGATTGCGCACACCGTGGAGATTGATTCCAATTCAAGGTTGGGACGGATTGCGGGCCAGGACGGTCCGCGTCCAGCGCCTGGCGACGGACGAATCGTGATTCCCGTGAACTCGTCGCACCATCAATCTGCCGACGGCATTGGTGAAGGGTTACGCATCGTGGCGCGGTGCGTGGAGGACGGAATCATCGAAGGACTGGAAGGGACCTCGCCCGATCATTTCGTGCTGGCGGTCCAGTGGCATCCGGAACGCTCGGTCGATGCCGACGAACCCTCACGCGCCATCTTCCGCGCGTTGATCGAGGCGGCGGAGAAACTCCGTTAACCGGAGGTGGTTACTTCTTCCGGCGCCGGACCTTCTTCTTCACTTTCTCCAGGAGCACGACAACGTGCGCGATGGCGGCGTTGTCGAGATTTAATCCCTCCGGGGTCTTCGCTTTAAGTCCGACGCAATCGCCAGGGATGCCAAGCAATCCGGCGACGCAGGCGCGAATCGCAGCCGCGTGGGGGCCAATCTTTGGGGCTGCGAGAATCAGGCTGGAGTCGACGTTCGCCACGGCGTATCCGGCATGATGCACGCGCTTCAGCGCTTCCTGCAGAAAGATGACCGAGTCCGCGCCCTTCCACTTTGGATCGGATGGGGGAAACAGCGCACCAATGTCAGGTGCCGCGATCGCACCCAGCAGCGCGTCGGTGATGGCGTGCAGCAGTACGTCGCCATCCGAGTGGCCACCGAGGCCTTTGTCGTGCGCCAGAGCGACGCCGCCGATCTTCAGCGGAATGCCGGGGCGAAATTCGTGCGAGTCAAAACCGTAACCGATTCTCAAGTCAGAACCTTTTCCGCCGCGGATTCACGCGGATCAACGCGGATCTCTTTTCGATCATTTTCATACACCAGGCGCCTGAATTGAGGCTTGACGCCGAAGTTCAGCAACAGACCGACTTCGATCTCTGTCGCCCGCAGATAGTTTAGCAATTGTTTTTCGTGAGCTTCGTCGATTGTGCGCGCAGCCTTCAGTTCAAGTATGACGGCAGCGTCAGCGAATAAGTCCGCACGGAAATCTCCTACCTGCTGGCCGCGATAGCTTACGGTGATTGGAACCTGACTCGCGACCGATATGCCGGCCTCGGTGAGAGCGATTTCCATGGCTCTCTCATAAACGCTTTCGAGAAAGCCATGACCGAGTTCGTTGTAGACATCGTAGAAGACGCCGATGATGTTCTGCGTCAGATCACGATGTTTCAAGGTTTGGAGACGCAAGGCCGTTCAGGTTGAATCACGAGCCAATTTTATTGTTCAGATCCGTGTTCATCCGCGAAAATCGGCGGCGAACGAATTTCTATTTCCCTAAATAGAACTCGGCCAGTTCCATGTCGCCAGGGTTGGTGATCTTGATGTTCTTGGATGAGCCCATGACCACCGCGACCTCATGGCCGGAGTGCTCGGCGAGTGAGGCTTCGTCGGTGCCGATGAAACCATCGGCGCTGGCCTCATCGAACGCTTTCTTGATAACGGAGTAGCGGAAGCCCTGTGGGGTCTGCGCCAGAACGACGGAAGCTCGCGGGATCGTGGCCTTGATGATCGCGCCCTCCGCCGTGCGTTCGACCTGCTTGACCGTGTCGACCGCTGGCAGACCGGCGATGGCAGCGCCGTATTTTTGGGCAGCCTCGATCACTTCCTGAATAATCTCAGCGGTCACTAACGGCCGCACCGCATCGTGCACCAGAACGATGTCGTCGGGATCGGCCTGGATGGCCTTCAACGCGTGTTCCACCGACTGCTGGCGATGCTCGCCGCCAATCACAAGTTCGACCTTCTTCGTCAGCACATCGCGAAATTCAGTCTTCAGTCGCTCACGGAATCCGGGGATCTCACTCTCCCGCAAAGCGACCCATATCTCGTGGATGGATTCCACTGCGACGAACTTGCGCAGCGTGTGAATCAGAATCGGTGTGCCCGCCAGCTCCGTGAACTGTTTCGATGGATGCGGCTTCTTGTCTTTGGCGCCGGGCATGGGCGCCATACGCGTACCCAGACCTGCGGCCGGAATGATGGCAACAACCTTCATGGCGGTCTGTCAGTATACGAGGGCGGGGGAGGGAGTTCAAATTTCCGACCGTATCATTTTCCCGTCGGATCAGAGAAGAACCCGGCTGCTTAGTTCCGCGTCGTGGCCCTCGAATCGGGGCCTGATTTCGGATCGGATTCGACTACGGCCCGTTTTTTGGCTCCACAGCGTGATGCGGGGCGACGGGAATCGGGCCAGAGGGCGCGACTGGCACAGCTGGGGCAGGCGTTGACACGGCGGTTGCCGAGGCCGGTTGCCGCTGATAAGCCCCGCGCTCGTCCCACTTGCCGAAAATCATTTTTCCCGCAGTCGTCTGCAGCACGGAAGTAACGGAGACATCGATGGTCTTGCCGATCATCTTGCGCGCATTGTCAACCACAACCATGGTCCCGTCATCCAGATAGGCGACGCCCTGGTTGTATTCCTTGCCTTCTTTCAGGATGAACACACGCATGGTCTCGCCGGGGAGCACGATTGGCTTGAGCGAGTTGGCCAGTTCGTTGATGTTCAGCACTTCCACGCCCTGCAGTTGCGCAACTTTATTGAGGTTGAAGTCATTGGTGATGATCTTGCCTTCGTAGACCTTCGCGAGTTCGATCAGCTTGAGATCGACTTCGCGGACGGCGGGGAAGTCATCTTCCACGATCTGGATTTGCAGAGTGGCAACTTTCTGCAGGCGCTGCAGGATGTCGAGGCCGCGGCGTCCGCGATTGCGTTTCAGCGAGTCGGCGGAGTCGGCCACCAGTTGCAGTTCACGTAGCACGAACTGCGGGGTAACGATCGTGCCGTCGAGAAAGCCGGTCTCGGCAATGTCGGCGATGCGGCCGTCAATAATGACGCTGGTGTCGAGAATCTTGTAGCTCTTCTTGGACTGTTTTTCGCCGCCGAAGATGCCACCCAGCGCGGCCAGGTTCAGCAGGTCCCCTTTGTTGGCGCCCACGATCAGACCGACATAAGCCATGAGCAGCATGACCAGAAGCTGCAGGAAGCTCTGCGTATTGCCAGGGGGCACGCTGCTGCGGATGACCAGGGAGAACAGGTAGGCTCCGCAGATGCCGAGAATGCTGCCGATGGCGGCGCCGATCAGCCGCTTCAGGCTCACCGTGCGCAGCTTCCACTCAAACAGCACGATGGCGAGGCCAATGGCAGCGCCGATGCCGCCGTCAATCGCGGCGGGACGCCCAAAGGGCTGAATCACGAAGCAGGTGAGCGCAACCACGACAACAAATAAGAGACGAACAACAATGATATCCACAGTAAAACCTCCCCGCGGATGCGACGTGGCCCAACGGCGGCCGACGCACCCGTGCCTCGTTCTCGCCGCCCCCGGCGGGAACAGGCCTTGCGCATGCGGGGCGCGCATGAATTAGGGGAATAAGTGTGCGCCCCGTCCGGCCAGCGGGGGCGCGGGCCGGCAGTTCCTAATCTATCGCCAGAAGTATATACCCGTCCGGACGACCCAAGAAACGGCGGTTACCTTGGAGTGGGGAGACACTGCCGATTAGTGGAAGTCGTGGGAACGGGTTTCGGCTTTGGTGACGAACAGCGGCTGCACCCGTTCGGCGCGAACGGAGATGACGTTGTCCTGATTCTGCAGGATGCCTTCGATGGCCAGAAAGCGCTCGCTGGCCAGCAGCAGCCGGTGCTGATGAAAGAGATCCGGGCGAACGATGGCATTGGCGACTCCGGTTTCATCTTCCAGGCTGATAAACACAAATCCTTTGGCGGTTCCGGGACGCTGGCGGGTGATGACGCAGCCCCCGATGCGAATGCGTTTGCCGGTGGGCAGGTTGCGAAGTTCGCTGGCGCGGCGGATACCCATGGCGTTGAGCCATTCCCGCTTATAGGCCATCGGGTGTGGCCCGACGGTGAGTCCGGTGCCGTGGAAATCCGCCACCAGGCGCTCCTCGTGGTTCATCGGCTGGAGTGGCGAGGGGCCGTCGGGCTCGGCGTGCTGTTCGAGCAGCGGTCCAGAGGCGCGGACGGCGGCTTCCACCTGCCAGAGAGCGTCGCGGCGGTGGAGGCTATTTTCACCACGGAGGCGCGGAGACACGGAGAAAGTCGTAGCGGGTAGATCCGTGGAAATCGGCAGGAATCCGTGGCCATGGACTTCGTTGTTCTCTGTGTCGGAGCTTGCCCTGAGCGCAGTCGAAGGGTGTCTCCGTGGTGGATTCCCGATCGCGTTCAGCGCGCCGATTTCTGCCAGCGTGGCGAGTTCGTCTTTGCGCAATTCGGGGACGCGGCGGGTGAGGTCATGGATGGAAGCGAAGGGAGCGAGGGTGCGTTCGAGGAGGAGGGAGCGCGCGGCTGCTTCGCGCAGTCCACGGACGTAGCGCAGGCCCATGCGAAGGGCGGGAGTGGTGGTGCGGTCGTTAGTCGTTGGCCGTTGGTCGTTAGCGCCAGATCCGATGTCATCAGTTTGGTCCCCATGGCTAGCGACCAACGACTGCCGACCAACGACGGTTTCCAGCGTGCAATTCCAGTCTGACTTTGTGACGTCGATTGGAAGAAGTTTCAGGCCGTGGCGTTGGGCGTCTTTGACAATGGTCGCCGGAGAATAGAAGCCCATCGGCTGGTTATTGAGCAGCGCGGCAGTAAACGCGGCCAGGTAGTGGCATTTCAGGTAAGCGCTGGCGTAGGCAATCAGCGCGAAACTGGCGGCGTGCGATTCTGGGAATCCGTAAAGCGCGAACGACGTGATCGACAGAATAATTTCTTCCTGCGCCTTGTGAGAAATGCCATTGGCGGTCATCCCGGCGCGAAGTTTGGTCTCAATTTCCCGCATGCGCGCCTGCGAACGTTTGAAGCCCATGGCGCGGCGGAGCTCTTCGGCTTCGCCTCCGGTGAAGTTGGCGGCGACCATGGCAATGCGCAGAAGCTGTTCCTGAAACAGAGGCACACCCAGAGTGCGCTTCAGAATGGGCTCAAGCGACGGATGGGGATAGGAGACTGCTTCTTTTCCCTGGCGGCGCTGCAGGAATGGATTGACCATCTGGCCGACGATGGGGCCGGGGCGGATGATTGCCACCTGCACCACAATGTCGTAAAAACGCAGCGGACGCAGGCGCGGCAGACACGACATCTGCGCGCGGCTTTCCACCTGAAACATTCCGATGGTGTCGGCCTGCTGGAGAGTGGAGTAGACCTGCTTGTCGTCGGCGGGAAGCTGCGCGAGATCGACTTCTTCGCGATAGTGATCGCGAATCAATTCGATGGAATCTTTGAGAACGGCCATCATGCCAAGGCCGAGCAGATCGACTTTGATGATGCCCATGTCGGCGCAATCTTCTTTGTCCCATTGCACGACGA
>JBBIOA010000036.1:0-46176 GCA_037443605.1 Terriglobales bacterium | reverse complement strand
GCACTGCTTCGCATCCTGAAGGAGCCTACGCGCACGATGGTATTCCTCGCCGTGTTCACGGGCCTTCGGGTTGGGGAGCTGCTAGGCCTCAAGTGGAAGGACATCGATTTTCAGAAGATGGAAGCCCATGTCATCCGCTCGATCGTGATGCAGCACGTCGGGGACTGCAAGACCGAAGCCTCTCGCAAGCCGGTTCCGCTCGACTTGCGACTGTCTAAGGTTTTGTGGAACTGGCGGCTGCATAGTCCATACCCAACCGATGAGGACTGGGTATTCGCCAGTCCGCACAGCGGAGGAAAACTGCCGTACTGGCCAGGTTCGCTCTACAAGGCGCACTTGGAACCGGCGGCGAAAGAAGTCGGAATCGTGGGTCATTTCGGTTGGCACACGTTCCGGCATACGTACGCGACGCTCCTCAAGGGGAACGGCGAGGACGTGAAGGTTGTGCAAGAGCTAATGCGGCACGCAAACATCTCGGTCACTCTGAACGTTTACGCGCAAGCAATCACGCAAACCAAGCGAGACGCGCAGAGCCGAGTTGTGAGCTTGCTGCTCGACAAAAACGATGAAAAACCAAGCACCGAGGCTTATCGGACCGTAGCGGACCTACAAAATTCTGGAGGGGATTTGCAAGTGGTTGATAAGGTTGGCGTCCCCGACGGGATTTGAACCCGTGTTACCGCCGTGAAAGGGCGATGTCCTAGGCCGGGCTAGACGACGGGGACGATGAAGGCGGGATTTGTCACCGAACAATCGATAATATCAAGCCTCATCCGTCAGTGTCAAAGCTCGCAGGTTGCTGCCGCGCTGGTTCATTCTTCGCGCGTAAATCGCGCAGGTGTCCTGGCCCCGATCTGCAAGCGCCGCAGCCGGCTTGCGCTTTACAATGAACTTCGGATATTTTCCATGGCCGACCCTCTCTACCTTAGCCTCTGGTTTCCCGATTTCTCCGGTCCCGCGATGCTGCCTCATGCGCTGGCCGTGATGCAGCAGTTCCCTTTTTCCGCATCGCGCCCAGGCATCGCGTACGCGTCGGTGCAGCCCGTGTCCTGGAACGAGGCCAGCGTCCTCGAGCGACGGTTCGATCCCGGGGTCGAACCGCCGGAGGCCCTGGCGATTGCCACTGATTTGATTCACGAAGACTACGCCTACCTCTTCGACGCGTACTGGGATTTGTGGACTCCTATCGAAGGCGCCCACCACTGGCAACTTCAGCCCCGCCGTGTGAAATTTATTTTGCAGGGCGAAGAGTTTGATGATGGCACGCAGCAGGAGACCGGTCACCTGCAGATTGATTTCGGCTCCGACGCGCCCTTCCTGCAAGAAGGCGTCGAACTCAATGATGAAACACAAACGAAAGTGAGAGAGAACGTCGGGAAGCTCGTTGAGTTCACGGTGAAAGCCGAGAAGAACACACGCGCTACGGGCCGACTGTTGTGGTCGGAATCTGAAGAGAATCTGGCGCAGAAGTTGATCGCCCGCCTGCAAAAAGTCCAGTAAAACACCGAAGGCACAGAAGCTACAGAACCAAAAACTCTGTAACCCTCTGTGCCCCGGAGAGACCCTTCTTTGGCTACTATTTCGTCCGGCCGCCCTCTACCTTAAGCGCCTCCGCTGCGGCAGCCTGAGCGGCCGCCAAGCGCGCTGTCAGCACACGGAACGGGGAGCACGAAACGTAGTTGAGTCCCGTCTTGTAGCAGAACTCCACCGACGACGGCTCGCCGCCATGCTCGCCGCAGATGCCGACCTTCAGGTTCGACCGCGTCTTGCGTCCGCGTTCCGTGGCGACTTTGACGAGTTGCCCGACGCCGTCTTGATCAAGGGCCGCAAACGGATCCTGCTTCAGAATGCCTTCGGCAAGATACGTCGGCAGAACCTTGTTGACGTCGTCGCGCGAGAAGCCGAACGTGGTCTGCGTCAGATCGTTGGTGCCGAACGAGAAGAACTCCGCTTCCTTGGCGATCTCGTCTGCCACCAGCGCGGCGCGGGGTAACTCGATCATGGTGCCAACCATGTAGTCGATCTTCGTTCCCTTCTCTTTGAAAACCTCTTCGGCCATGCGCCGGACGATTGCGCCCTGGTTCGCCATTTCCTTCAGCGTTGCGACCAGCGGAATCATGACCTCAGGATGCACCTTGATTCCCTTCTTCGTGCAATCGACGGCAGCCTCGAAGATCGCCCGCGCCTGCATCTCGGTGATCTCGGGATAGGTGATCCCCAAGCGGCATCCGCGATGTCCCAGCATCGGATTGAACTCGTGCAACTGCTCGACACGACCAAGCAGCTTAGGGAGAGCGCCCTTGAGATCGCCCACGCCCTTGATGCCGTAGTCCTTGTACTTGGCGACGAGTTCCTTCTTCTGTTTTGCACTGTAAGAAGAAAGGAGTGAGATATCGACCATCAGATCTTCGCGGCGGGGAAGGAACTCGTGCAACGGTGGATCCAGGGTGCGGATCGTGACCGGGAGTCCCTCCATGGCCTTGAAGACGCCGGCAAAGTCTTTACGCTGCAAGGGGAGGAGTTTCTTCAGGGCAGCGCGACGGCCTTTCTCGTCCGCCGCGAGGATCATCTCGCGCATCGGGCCGATCTTCTCTTCGCCGAAGAACATGTGCTCGGTGCGGCAAAGTCCGATGCCTTCCGCACCGAACGCCCGCGCCTGGATGGCATCGCGCGGAATGTCGGCATTGGCGCGGACTTTCATCTTACGAAACGGATCGGCCCAACCCATGAACTTCTGCAGTTCAGCATCGTCGGCATTCGCCGGAATCGTGTTCAACTTGCCTTTGATGACGCGGCCGGTCGTGCCATCGAGAGAGATCCAGTCGCCTTCTTTGAAAACCTGCCCTTTGACCTTCATTTCCCGAGCCTTCTCGCTGACATCGACATCGCCAGCTCCGGCCACGCAACACTTGCCCATGCCACGAGTGACAACGGCCGCGTGACTGGTCATGCCACCGCGAGATGTGAGGATGCCCTTTGCCACTTCCATGCCGTGGATGTCTTCCGGGGTAGTCTCGCCGCGAACGAGAATGACGGATGCTTTCTCATCTTTATGAACCGCTTCCACCGCGGCATCCGCTGTAAATACGATCTGGCCGACCGCCGCGCCGGGCGAGGCCGGAAGTCCAGTCGCCAGCACCTCCACCTTCGTGCCTTTTTCATCCAGGCGTGGAACCAGAAAGTCATAGAGCTGATTGGGTTCGACGCGGAAGATCGCTTCTTCTTTCGTAATCAGGCCCTCTTCTACCATCTGAATCGCAATTCGAACCGCAGCCAGCCCGGTGCGCTTGCCGTTGCGGGTCTGCAGCATGTAGAGCTTGCCGTCCTGAACGGTGAACTCGAAATCCTGAACATCTTTGTAGTGCTTTTCCAGACGCGTGGTAATTTCGCGCAGCTGGTTGTATGCCTCGGGCAGAATCTCATGCAGCTTGAGAATTGGAACCGGGGTGCGCACACCCGAAACCACGTCTTCGCCCTGCGCGTTCATCAGGAACTCGCCATAGAACTCTTTCGTGCCGATCGCGGGATTGCGCGTGAAACCCACGCCCGAGCCGCTGGTATCGCCGAGGTTGCCAAATACCATGGCTTGCACATTGACCGCTGTGCCCAGCATGTCGTCGATGTTGTTCATGCGGCGATAGTGTTTCGCGCGATCGTTTTGCCAAGAGCGGAACACGGCGTCACGCGCCAGCACCAGCTGTTCGCGCGGATCCTGTGGAAAATCGCGCTTGGCGTGCTTCTTGACGACTTTCTTGTACTCGGCGATGACTTCCTGCAGAGCCTTGGCGTCGAGGTCGGTGTCGAGCTTGGCCTTCTTCTGCTTCTTCTTGGCATCGAACACGTCTTCAAATGCCGATTTCTCGATATCGAGTACGACGTTGCCAAACATCTGGATCAGGCGGCGATAGGAATCAGCCGCGAAGCGCGGATTGTTGCTGCGCTTGGCCAGCGCCTGCACGCTCTCGTCGTTCAAGCCGAGGTTCAAAATGGTGTCCATCATGCCGGGCATGGAGAACTTCGCGCCGGAGCGCACGCTCACCAGCAAAGGATTCTCGCCCTGACCGAGCTTTTGTCCTTGCAGCGCTTCCAGTTGCGCCAGAGCAGCATCCATCTGCTTATCGACCTCAGGCGACAAACTGCCGCGCATGGACTCGCGACAAGCCTCAGTCTGAATGGTGAATCCCGGAGGCACGGGCAGACCCGCGTTGGTCATCTCGGCGAGACCCGCGCCTTTGCCGCCCAACACGTCCTTCATCTTGCCGTTGCCGTCGGCCTTGCCGCCGCCGAACGAGTACACATACTTGGTCGAAGACTGTTTGGTTTCTTTCTTTTCTGTTTCGGGGAGAGTCATTGTCGCCATATGAGTCCTTTGTGGTTCAGAGTTTTGAAAATTGCGTCGTTGAGCAATGGTAATTGGGAAACCTGAAAACCGTTGGGACGCTTCCCTTACTCAATTACTGAATTGGTCAATTTCCAATCGAACTTCATTTCCCTTCCGCCACGATCTCCGAAAAATCGGCGATCGTCGAGAATTCCTTCAGCAATGTGCGCACCAGGGCCAGGCGGTTTGCCCTTAGTTTCGGGTCTTCCACCATCACCATGACCTTGTCGAAGAAGGCATCGACCGGCTGTCGAGCCGTCGCCAGCAGCAACAAAGCCTCAGCGTACTTCTTCTCCTTGCGAAGTGCCTCGACCCTGGGCCCGGTTCCTTCCACATACGCCGCCAGGCTCTGCTCTTCGCTGGCCGATTCGGGTAGGCTTTCGAAGTTTTCGGCCGGCTTGATCCCTTTCTCTTCCGCCTGACGCAGGATGTTGCGCATGCGCTTGCAGGCTGCTCCGATCGCCTGGAACTCGGGCAGATGCAGGACCTGCTTGACCGCCTGAGCCCGGGCCAGTGAATCGACTACGTCGTCGACATCGGCGCCCAGCACGGCTTTCACGACATCGTAGGCATAGCCCCACGCATCCTTCAGATAGAACTCCAGTCGCTCCCGGAAGAGCGTCTTAATCGACTGCGCGTACGCTTCGTCGTCGACAAACTTCTTCTCCGCAGCCGATCCTCGATATCCCGCGCGCGCGTCTTTCATCATCTCGCTCAAATGCAGGGGCAACTTCTTCTC
Source organism: Terriglobales bacterium (assembly GCA_037443605.1). GTDB lineage: Bacteria > Acidobacteriota > Terriglobia > Terriglobales > Acidobacteriaceae > Sulfotelmatobacter. The sequence continues at coordinate 41,056 of JBBIOA010000036.1, read as the reverse complement.
CGCGATTACCTTCACAATCGCGTTCGCCTGCCGCCGTAGCGCAAAGGGATCTTTCGATCCACTCGGAACCAAACCCAGCGCGAACATGCCGGCAATGGTGTCGGCTTTGTCGCCGATCGAAAGCATCGCACCTTCAATCGATCGCGGCACATCGTCTTCGGTCGATTCCGGCTTGTAATGATCGTAGATGGTGTCGGCGATGGCGAACCGGGTTTCTTCCTTCAGCGAGGGATCGAGCTGCTGCGCGCGCGCATAAAGCCCGCCCACAATCCCTTGCAGTTCGGTGAACTCCTTCACCAGTTCGGTCGTCAGGTCGGCCTTCGCCAGGCACGCGGCCTTGTGAACTACCCCGGGGCGAACGGTAACTCCGTTCTGCTTCAGAATCTCATTCAGCCAACTGCACAGGCGCTGCACCCGCTGTGTTTTGTCGTAGTAGCTGCCCAAATCTTTCTGGAAGGTCACACTGCGCAGCAGATCCACGCGTTCCAGCAACGACTTCTTCTGATCCGTCTCCCAGAAGAAGCGGGCGTCGTTGAAGCGGGCGCGCAGCACGCGCTCGTTGCCATGCCGAATTAACCCGTGCGGGCCACTGTCGGTATTCAGGACGGCCAGGAAATGCGGCAGCAGCTTCCCGTTTGCGTCTTCGATCGCGAAGTATTTCTGCTGATCGCGCATCACCGTAACCAGCACTTCTGCCGGCAGAGACAGGAACTGTGAATCGAAGCCGCCCAGAATCACCGATGGGAATTCCGTGAGATTCACGACGGAATCCAGGAGCGCCTTGTCTTCGCGCCAGCGCACGCCGGGAATCGCGCGCGTGGCGGCATCGAGGGTCTTGCGAATCTGATATTCGCGTTCGGCTCGTCCCAGCACCTTGGCCGATCGAAGGGCGTCGACATAGGCGGAGCCGGCGGGTATCGTCACTGCGCCGTCATGCAGAATGCGGTGCCCGCGCGAAGTTTTTCCTGCCGTGATGCCGTCAAACTCGAGGGGAATCGTCTCGCCATCGAGCATCGCCACCAGCCAGCGCACCGGCCGAACGAAACGCTCGTTCGGCTTGCGCCAGTACATATTCTTGGGCCAGTAGATACCGGCGATTTCTTTGGGCAAAGACTCGGCCAGAATCTCGGCGGCGCTACGGCCTTTCCTTGTGACCTTGGCGGCGATGTATTCGCCTTTGGGCGTGGTGACGCGCTCCAGTTGGGAGACGTCTACAGCCGCCTTCTTGGCGAAGGCGTGGGCCGCCGGCGTTGGCTGACCATCTTTAAAGGCAACATTGACCGAGGGCCCGGTGAGTTGTTCTGTCAAATCGGCCTGCGCCTGAGATATGCCAGGAACGAGCACGGCGAGGCGACGGGGTGTGTCGAAGGTGGTGAGCTCTCCGCCAGCCAACCGCTCGCGCGCCAGCAGAGCGGCGACCCGCTCACGCAGCTCCAGCGAGGCGGCCTCGATCATCCGCGCCGGAATCTCTTCGCAACCAATCTCCAACAGAAAATCTGGCATGCTTTTAAATAATCAAGTGTCTCAAACTTGGCGCTGCACCGAATGTGATACCAGTCACAAATTCGCTACGAGCCTACTGGCGATAACGCTTCTTTCGTTCTCTTGGTGTGCTTCTCGGCCGCAGGCTCAGGCTCATCGGCCTTCTCAGCCACGGATTCGCCCTTTTGCTGATCCACCCAAGCCTTCGCAATGCCTACGGCGAGTGCACGCACGCGGGCAATCACACCCACGCGCTCGGTCACCGAAATTGCGCCGCGAGCATCGAGAATGTTGAACAGGTGCGAACACTTCAGGCACAGGTCGTAGGCGCCGAGCAGCGGGAACCGCGCAACCGATTGCGCGTGCCCAGAACCTGCGTCAGGATCCGCACTATTGCCTCTCTTCAACGCGAGGTCTTTCTTCTCGACGCCGAGCTTCTCGATGAGAGCATTGCACTCCGCCTCGTACAGCTCGAAGTGCTTCCACGCTTTGTCGACATCTGCAAACTCAAAGTTGTAGACGGAGAACTGCAACTCGTCGGCGAGCCTTACTTCGGCGTACTTCACGACCGCGCCCGTGTCGGGATCGCGCGCCCAAACGATGTCATAAATCGAATCCACATCCTGCAGGAACGCAGCAATACGTTCGAGGCCATAGGTCAGCTCCGCGCACATCGGGTTCAGGTCGACGCCGCCGCACTGCTGGAAATAGGTGAACTGCGTGATCTCCAAGCCGTCGAGCATGACCTGCCAGCCTACCCCCCACGCGCTTAAAGTAGGAGCTTCCCAGTTGTCTTCTTCGAACTTGATGTCGTGGTGACGCAGGTCAATGCCGATGGCGCCCAGCGATTCCAGATAAAGCTCCTGCACATTCTCTGGCGGAGGCTTCAGGATGACCTGCAGCTGCATGTGCTTGAATAGGCGGTTGGGATTCTCTCCGTAACGCCCGTCGGCAGGACGCCGCGACGGCTGAACATAGGCGACTCTGTACGGCTTCGGCCCCAGCACGCGCAGAAAAGTTTCGGGGGCCATGGTGCCTGCACCCACTTCCACATCGTAAGGCTGTTGCAGCACACAGCCGCGTTGGGCCCAAAAAGTTTGCAGGCGCAGGATGAGTTCTTGAAACGTGAGCGCGTTGGAGGAGGAAGAAGTCATGATGCGCTTTTGGCTATTGGCCGTTGGCTCTTGGCATGAACCACACCCACATGGACAGCCTGAGCAACGGGCTACCTACGGCGGCGTGAACCCCAGCAGGTCAATCCACGATTGTAATGGAAGTGAATGGCACGCGTCAGCTTAAGGAACCGAGAAATGTTTCGGCCGGGACACAGTGGATAAATACGGGGATTGTCGCCGCAAGCGCCCGATCATCGCGTGCCTGGGTTAGCCGTGCGAAAGTTGCCGACCTTCGAGGGTGTTTTGTGTGGAAAGAGGGTCTACGAAAGTGGATGACGGCGAATCTCGAACGCGAGGCTCCTAAAGACTCACTTGACGCTCGCTTCGCTCGGGGCGGACCAATGCAGCCGACTTACTTTGCTAAAACTCCGCTTTATCAAGCATGGCAGCGGTCACCAGCTTCTTCTCCAGGTGGCGTTGGAGAATCTGGATGAGGAATTTGCGGAGGTCGGTGGCCTGGGATTTGGGCCAGGGCTTGGCGGCAAAGGTGTCTACCGGTGCGCGGAACATCTGGGCCGCGAGCGTGCGGGACTCGGCGGCGAGTTCCGAAGATGCGAGTCGCTTGTCGTCGACGCAGGTAATGCCGTCGGCAAGCGCGTGAAACCAGGCACGGCTGCCATTGAGGCTTCGTCCGCAGACGACGCATTCGGTCAACTCGGGCAAAAAGCCAACCAAGCGCGTCATCCAGAGATCAAAGTAGGTGACTGGCATCCAGATATCCGGACCGTTCAGCACGCGCAAGACCGACAGGGTGAGGCGGAAGATGGCGTCGTTCGCCTCGCGGTCCGGGAGGAGTTCATCCAGTAGTTCAGCGATGTGGCCCAGAGCCACGGCCCGTGCGTAGCTCACCTCCGAAGCCAGCGGAGATTCGAGGACTTCGCAGGCGTCGAGGCGAACCAGTTCCTGACGCTCGCGGACGTCGTAAAAGGCACGGACGTAGGTCAGCGGCTCCAGCGCTCCTCCGAAGCGGCGCTTGGATTTCTTGGCCGAGCGGGCCACGCCGCGCACTTTTCCTTCGGTGCGTGTGAACAGCGTGACCAGAAGATCGGCCTCACGCATGGGATAGGTACGGAGCACGAGAGCTTCGGATTCTCGCAGGGCCATGGCTGAGCGTGATTCTAGTGGAAGTAGGCCCGTCATGGAGATTCAGCGAAATCGCCACCTGGTTTGCTTTTTTCCTCCGTGACTCTGTGCCTCCGTGGTGGATTTCGGGGAGACTTGGACGCTTCGGCCTAAACCCCTTGCCTGCCGCGGGGTTTGACGCGACGGTAACCTGCGGTAACCACACGAATGAGTGGCCCGTTAGCACGAGAGGGATATTCACCCGGGGCCCGGGACACGGTAGTACTAGTACAGGCGGCCAATCGAGGCCTGGTCCTAAGTCACCATATGAGCCAAGCGCAGCGCACTTCCTCCATGCACTGGATTGCGGTCCTGATCCTTCTATTCCTGTTCTCTAACGGCCTCATCGCACAACAGCAGAACCCTTTCAAGGCCGCCTTGAAGAGCAACATGGTTGAACCGGTACAGCCTCAGCCGTTCATTCATGACACGCCGACGGCGGCGCGCCATGCGTTCTGGGACCGCGATAACGTGATCCTGTTCACCGCCGTGGGAGCCGCGGCTACCGCCGACTTCTTTGTGACCAAGCAAAACCTGGCGAGCGGCGGGAAGGAACTGAATCCGATTACGCGCGTGTTTGCCGGCAGCACTCCGGCCCTGGCGGCCAACTTCGCCGGCGAAACGGCGGGATCAATTGCGCTGAGCTACTTCTTTCACAAGAAGGGCCACCACCGGCTGGAAAGAATGACTTCGTTTGTAAACGTCGGAGCGTCGATGGGAGCCGTTGGATTCGGACTGACACATCGATAGCCCGCAACCTCAGGGAGAAAGGCAAAGGCGCGCGTCGGACCTGACGCGCGCCTTGTTTCTTTTCCTGCCAGCCAAAGCGCTTAGCGGCCGTAGTACTTGGCGTTCCGCTCGGTGAAGGCGTTCCACTTCTCCGGGAGATCGTCGAGTGCAAAAATGGCCGACACCGGACACACCGGAACACAGGCGCCGCAGTCGATGCATTCGACCGGATCGATGTACAGCAATTCTTCGGTGGCGTAGGCGGGCTCATCCTTCTTGGGATGGATGCAATCGACCGGACACGCGTCCACGCAAGCGGTGTCTTTGGTGCCGATGCACGGCTCTGCAATCACATAGGCCATAACGTTGTCAGTCTCCTGAGAGTCGTAGTGACTATTCTACTACTGTCCTGCGACGCGACCGGCAATTCTAGCAAGAATTGATTGCAGCGCCAACCTGCAACCTGGGGATTTTTCCCCGTCGAAGGCCCATAAAGAAAAGGCTGGCAAGCTTCTGCCTGCCAGCCCTTGTCACCGCGTCGTGAACCTCCAATTACCGACGTCCACCGTGGAAGCCTCCGCCACCATGGCCCCCACCACCGTGGAATCCACCTCCGCCAGAGCCGCCTCGGAAGCCGTTTTCCGCGTGCCAGTGGCTGCCGCCGGTGTAACCGCGGCCATAGCCTCGATCATGCTCCCAGCCGCGCTGATCGCCCCAGCCGCGGTTCCAACCTTCGCGTCCGTACCACCCGCGCCCGCGTCCCCAGCCGTCATGATCCCAGCCGCGATTCCAGAACCAGGCCGGATGTCCCCAGTGATACCAGGGGCCCGCTCCGATGAAGAGCCCATCGACGAAGTACGTCGGACCGTAATAGCCGTAGGGCGCGCACGCATACGGATAATCCGGGTAATATCCGTTATCGCAGACAGGAGGTCCGGCGACGTATCCAGGACCGACCCCAATGCCGACCCCCACGCTGACCTGCGCTTGAGAGAACGCCAACGGCACCATCAAGATCCCCAGCAACACGACATATTTCAAGTAACGCATAATCACCTCCCGGCTTGGGCCCGACTATCCTGCGTCCGACTGGCGCCCTGAAGCCCTGGTTCAATCTCTACTCATAACAACCATCGGGCGAAGGAAAAGTTGCGCGTTGGCGGGGTGGTTGATTTCAACCATCCCGCTCAAAATGAACCACTTAAGAGCGGCAGCCAGGCGGAAGGGGGCGGATTTACAAGTGCGCGGACTGGACACACCGAAGTAACGTGGCAGCTGACCAAATCGTTGTGCAGGACGGGCGGTGGTTGTACTTTTTTAAGCAGACGCTAAGCCTTTAATCCAACAGTTTCAGTCAGGGGCGGAACCCCGTGCGGACATGCTGAACGTTCTGCTTTCCCTCATCACAGACGACAACGATTTCCAACTCGCGCAGGCAGCAGCGGCTCAAGCCGCAGCCAACCGGCATGGCATCAACTTGCAGATTGTCTACGCTGACAACGATGCCGTGCACCAGACGCAGCAGATCCTGAGTTTCATCCAGACTCCGAGCAAGAAGCCGGACGCAATTTTGACGGAACCCGTCGGCACTGGCATGTCGCAGATCGCCAAGGCCGCCGTATCCGCGGGGATCGCATGGGGCATTCTGAACTCGGAAGTGGACTATATTGCAGACTTGCGGCAGCGGGCCTCGGTCCCGGTATTCTCGGTCATTTCCGATCACGAGGGAATCGGGAAGCTTCAGGGACAGCAGATTGCAGCAATTCTAGGAGAGCGTGGATGCGTCCTGTATATCGAGGGACCCTCGGTCCGGGATGTGACGCGCTTGCGCACCAAGGGCATGATGACGACCAAACCCGTGGGCGTGACGGTGAAGACCTTGAAGGGCGACTGGACCCAGCAGAGTGGCTACAATGCCATCCGATCGTGGCTGGCGCTGAGTACGTCGAAACAGCTGCATGTGGGGATGATCGCCTGCCAGAACGATGACATGGCCATCGGAGCGCGCCGCGCGTTTGGGGAAATCGGAGACTCTCGAGAAAGAGAGGCATGGCTGAGCCTGCCGACTACGGGGTGCGATGGGGTCGCCAAGTCAGGACAGGAATGGGTGCGTCAGGGGAAGCTGGCGGCTACCGTAGTTTCGCCACCCATCGCGGGCACCGCCATCGATCTGCTGGTCGGAGCGCTCAAGTCGGGGACACGGCCGGTGGATCGCACGTTTGTCCAACCGAGTTCGTTCCCGGAACTCGACAAGCTGCAACGTGCACGCGGACAAGCGGCCTCGCAGTAGAGAACCGCCTAGACTCCAACAAATTGCGCCTCCTCGCTGGGCTCATACTCCACGATGTATCCGGCCACGGCGCTTGCAGCCACCGTGAGCGGCGATGCCAGGTACATTTGTCCCGGGCCGCTGCGGCCAGGGAAATTGCGGTTCTGCGCGCTGATCACAACCTGATCCGGGCGCGTGGAGACACCCGGTCCCGCGTTGATGCAGGCGCCACAACTGGGCTCGATCACGTGCGCGCCCGCCTTCTGAAACACATCCAGGTAGCCCTTGCGCACGCAGTAGTCGCGGGTTTCCTGCGACCCGAACTGAATGTAGAATTTCACCGAATCGGCAACGCGCCTGCCACGCCTGAGCGCGTCGGCGAGCACGAGTGCGTACATATCCATATCCTCATTCTTGCCGGCCGTACAGGTACCTCCGTAAGCGAGTTCAACCGGCACGGGAGTATTGAGCTCGCGGATGTACTTGCCGTTGCCGGGATCGCCAGGAGTTGCAACCATCGGCGTGATCTCAGACGCGTCCAGTTCGATAACGTGCGCGTATTGCGCGCCAGGATCGCTGTAGAGGCCTTCGATCATCCTCCCAGCGGCTGTGCGATCCGTGTTGCGTCGCTCTACCAGGAAGTCGACTGCTTTGGCGTCGGGAGCGACGATACCCGTGAATCCCCCGATTTCAGCGGCCATGTTGGTCATCGTAGCGCGCTCGTCCACGCTGAGCTCTTCCACGGCCTCGCCTGCATATTCCATGACCTTGGCCAGCGCTTTCCCGCTGCGCACATAGTCGAGACTGAGAATCTTCAGGATGAAATCCTTTGCGGTGACATTCGCGTGCCGCTTGCCACGGATGACGATCTTCACAGACTCCGGAACCTTCACCCGGACATCTTTGGTGATCCAGGAATTAAATACATCGGTCGTGCCGATCCCAAAGGCGACGCAGCCGATCGCCCCGACGTGCGGAGTATGCGAGTCGGAGCCGATGTTCAGCTGGCCGGGCAGCGCATAGCTTTCGAGCACGATCGAGTGACAGATACCCTCTGAGCCCTTGCGGTCGACGAGCTCGCCGTGCAGGTGAATTCCCTGCCTGGCGGCAAACGTCTGCTGCTTGACTTTGAGCTGGGTGGCAAGATCGAGCAGGCCGATCTTCTTCTTCTCTTCGGAAATCACCTCGTCGAGAAACGTAAGGTGATCGCGGAAAAAGAGGATGGTCGATGGATCGTTGACCTTGGCGTCTTTTCCCACATACTGCTCGAAGAAGATCGCTGCCATCGGCGTGACATATTCATGGCTGAAGCGAAGGTCAGCGCGGGCGAAGCCGGTGTCGCCGGGCCTGACCGCCGACACCCCCACCTCGCCATGCTCGTTCAACATGTGGCGCGCGAAGATCTTCTCGGCCAGTGTCATCGGGCGCTTTTCAGTCTTCAGAGGTGGCAGGAATACTTTCTTTTGCATGCGGGCAACGTTGAACGGAAACAGCCCGCCGAATTCAATCACTTGGCGAGTGATGTCATCTTCCCCAGCCGTGAATTCGCTCAGCGCAATCTCTTCGCCACGGCGGATGCGGTCGATCAAGGTGAAGTTCGCCGAGGTCAGCAGGCCCAGGTTCTGGCAATTCTGTTTGTAAATGCGCTCAATATTCTCGGCGATGACGACGCGAATTCCGGCGCACATCTCCGCGTAGGGAGATTGTTCCCGGCTCGATCCCTTGCCGCGCCGCTTGCCGCTTACCGCGCAGACGAAACCGCCACGCTTCACGGCGCCGCGTCCGATGGGCAGCGTGTCGCCGCACTTGAGACCGAGGTACGGAATCTCTCCCAACGTCTCGTCAAAATAGAAGCAATAGTGCGCCGGAGTGATCTCGTCGGTGGATATGTCGTCGCGCAGCTTGGGATTCTTCGCCGGATTCTTCGTGTCCCACGGCAGATCTTCGCCGGCGAGCTGGCGCTGGATGAGTTCCGGGTCCTCGGTGAGAAAAAGAATGCGCCCCTGAAAACGGACCCTTTCCGGGCGCTTGTTGATTTTGCGTTCCAGAAGTAAGTTGATCACGCTGAACCCACGTTAGTTGTAATTGGAGCGCCAGCCAGAACTAGCGAGCTTCCCCATGGAATGATTTTACGCCCGTATCCGTCTTTGATTCTCACCTGAACCACCTGGGTGAAGTCCCCGGCAGCGATAGTAGAATCGACTCGAGTCACCGAGCAAAGAGGGGTCTTGGAGATCGCACAAGATATGCGGGGTACTGGCAAACGTGCCTTAGTCGGAGTGCTAGCCGGCGGAGCCTGGATGTCATGGGGACTGAGCCTGGCGCACGCGTTTTCCCTGCCCGTCATAATTGTGTTTGCTTCGATAGCATGTATTCTGCTTGCCGGTTGCGGGTACTGCATTGTTAAGGCCGGCCGGTCATCGAGCCTGCAGCCCACTTCCCGACGCCACAAGCTGAACCTGGGGTTTCTGGTGCTTACGATTCTTGAGGCGGCTGGTGTGGTGAGTGCCATTCTCCTCGCGCGCAGAATGAACCGGGTTGACGTTTTAGCCGATTGGATTGGCATCGTCGTGGGCGTACATTTCTTTGGCCTGGCGCGAGTCTTCAAGATAGCGATCTACCACGTGACCGGAGCCGCTATTACGTTCTGGTGCGTCCTCTCATGGATCGTGTTTCACGGAGACACTTTGACCATCTCGGCAGGTCTGGGAGTCGGCGGCATCCTTTGGGCCACTTCTTCGGTGAATCTCCTTCGTGTCCTCGCGAAGCGGACTTCGGGATGAGTCTGTGCTGATGTCCTTCAAAGCTCGCGGGGATTCCTTCGGCAATGGCTAAGATCTCAAAGGATCTTGGGGTTACCGGCGAGGGTCGGGCAGCGGCTCAAGGCCGCGTCCGGCAAATATTTCCTGAAATTCGTGCAACAGCGCGTCGTGCACCAGGCCGTTCGAAGCCAGCGTCTCGCGACTGTCGATGGTGAACTCGGAACCGTCGAACCGCGTGACCTTGCCACCAGCTTCTTCGATAATCAGCACGCCGGCAGCGGTGTCCCAGGGATTGAGGTTGAACTCCCAGAAGCCTTCGTAGCGTCCGCAGGCCACGCAGCAGAGATCGAGGGCTGCCGATCCGGCGCGGCGCACGCCGTGCGTGCGCAGCGTGATCTGGTGATAGAAGTGAATGTTGGGGTTCATGTGGCGCTTGTGGCTGGGAAAGCCCGTCGCCACCAGACATTCCTTGAGCTGCGCGATCTTGGAAACCCGGATCGGCCTGCCGTTCAGCTGCGATCCCTTGCCAGATTCGGCGCTGAACATCTCGTCGCGCGTCGGATCGTAAACCACTGCGGCGATCCTCCGGGTGGACTGCGCGGTGCGCTGCTCGATGGCGATGGACACGCAGAACACCGGATAGCCATGCGCGAAGTTGGTGGTGCCATCGAGCGGATCGACATACCAGCGATACTCACTGCCGCGATCATTGAGTCCCTGCTCTTCCCCGAGGACATCATGCGATGGAAACTGCTCGCTCACACGCTTGCGGATGAGCGCTTCCGCGGCGCGGTCGGCGGCGGTGACTAGATCGGCGTCGCCCTTGTACTCAATCTTCAATCCGGAATTGAAGTACTGCATGAGCAACGCGCCGGCTTCGCGCGAGATCGCCGACATGGCGGGAAGAAAGCTATCTGGAATGGTGGGAGATGGCATGGGGAATGAATTTCAGACTCGCCCTACTTTTTTCGCCCGCCGTCCTCGGCAATGTACATGATCTCGTGCTTGTAGATGAATAAGTTGGGGCCACCTTCGCGGGTCAAGCGCACCATATTCTTGTCGTAATACTCGATCCAGCCGCGGAAGACCTGCCCGTCCATCAGCTTGACGGACACCGGCTTCTGTTTTTCTCCAAGCAATTTCAGGAAGGCCGCTTCCTCGAACGTTTCCTCAGGAGGAGGTGTGCGGCTCCGCTTGCCGGCGTTGGGACCACCCTGGGGCGCGCGAAATGACATGCGGGTATTGTACACAAGGCAGGGTTCGTCGGGATGCAGGCTTGGGCAAACCCGCCTGAGTAAAATGCGGCAAGTTCCATTTCCGTTGCGCGATTCTGTTCCTGGGAAGGTTCGCTGTGCGCACATGCCTATGGTGGTCGACGATGTTACTTTCTGCAGGGATGGCCCTCCCGCAAACGCAGCCAAGAATGTCTCCACCTCCTCCGGCACTCGATCCGGAGCACAGTACCAGCACAGATCAAGGGCCTGGGCCTGCCCCGACGGGCATCTCGACCTCGAAAAACTGCAACATGAAGCTGACGACTTGGCCCGAACCGCCCGGACCCTCCCCGCCGACGTAAACAGCGTCCGCCGCGGCATGCTCCCCAAGGATGTGATCGAGAAGCTGAAGGAAATTGAAAAGCTGGCGAAGAGGGGGAGTTGGGTCCGTAGGACTGCGAGAAAAAATCGGGCCGCCGAGTTATCTCGGCGGCCCCGATTATGTTGTCTTCGCCCTCTAGAACGAGATCTTCAATCCCCACTCAATAGCGCGCGGCGCACCGAGTGCATTCGTCCCGGACTGCAGCGATGCGCGATTCGTGCGGAAGTTCGGGCTATGGATGTCGGAATTGGTTCCTCCGATAGTACCCACTTGCTGGGTGTCCGTGCCGATACCCAACACCGAACTGCTCGCAAAATTCAGAACGGCACTCTGCGTGTTGCCCGGAATGTCGAAATTGGAGAAGTTGAAGAGGTTGAAGATGCCGATTGTGGGCTCAAGGGTTACACGTTCCTTGATCTTGTAGTTCCAACCGATGTTCAGGTCGAAAGTTTTCAGCCAGGTGAGACCCACCGGATTCGAGATTGGCGGGGCCAAAGGCTGGAAAACCCCACCAATCGACTGCAGATCGCTGAGAGTGAACACGCCAGCACTGATCAAATCAGCTCCCGCGGGCGTAGGGTTGCCAGCGTATTTGGCGTTATAGGAGCCAATTACGTTGTTCAACCCACTTGCATTAGTTCCACGCATGAATTGCCCGAGCTTCGTTCCGGGTACCGGGTCTCCAACCGATCCATCCCCCGTCGCGTCCGTAACCAAGATCGCAGCGCCACCTCCAGCCGACGTCGGCAGGAAGAAACTCTGCGGCAATGGGCTATAGAAGTGGCCGATCAAGCCCAACCGAAACCGAAGCGGCAGGTCGAAGAACCCGCCGAAGGAGAACTGGTGAGTGCGATCCAGCGCATTTGGTCCCGTGAAGCGGTCGGGGTTGTTAAAATCCAACGCCTGGTTAACGAAGTCCGAATCCGCAACTTGGCTTACATAACGCGACAGAGAGTAGCTGATCTGGAAGCTGGCATTCGTGATACCAGGCAGTCCCAGATGAGCGGTCTGTTGTTTCAACGAAATGTCAATGCCGTTGTAAGCTGAACGCCCCTCGGGGAAGTTCACGATATTCGTGGCAAGGTTCTTCCCTGGAAAAGCGCAGGTCGGGCAGGCGCCGCTTCCAGAGGCTTGGGTCGGGCCACCGATGCCAGCGGCTCCATAAGCGCCCAGAACATTAGCAGCCCCAAGATTAGCGATCATGCAAGGAACCTGCCCCAGACCAGCCGAGCAGCCTGCGGCCAATTGTGCGTTGTCGCGATCCGTGGCGGCATTCGTCGGATTGAAAGTGCTGATATCGCCACCATGGTTCACGTCAACACCTAATGTGCTTCGGGTACTCACGTTGCGGATGTAATCTGCAGTCAGAATCAATCCAGGCTTGATCTGACGCTGGACACCGATGTTCATCTGCACCGAGCGCGGACTCATGTAGTTGGGAGCTAAGATACCAAGGCCGTTCTGGTTCGGACCCGTGGGCGGAAGGTTTCCGAGATAGCTCGAATTAACTGCCGGACCGGCTGCCAGGGTCGCTGCTTGGTAGGCTTTCTCCAACGCTGTGGCCAGCGGGGCTGCGGTGCCAATCGATTCCCCACACCAGCTCTTACCACTTGCAGAGTCATACGGCTGGACGTTGTTGTTGCCATCCACGACGATACCTCCCGGCACCTGTGTGCCCTGAGCAATCGATGCTCCGGGCCAGAAAAATGGTGCGGAAGTGCCTCCCTGACAGGGCACCGGGAAGTTCAAGAACAAACCCTTCTGCAAGCGAGGCGGGCGGTCGAAGAGCGCGTTGTTGAAAATAGCGTTCTCGTAATAGAGTCCGACGCCGCCACGAATCACTGTTTTGCCTGTGTGGGACACATCCCAGGCAAAGCCGAACTGCGGCGCAACGTTCTTGTTGGGGAGGCGAACAGAATTCCCCAGGCCAGGCTGATACTGATTCAGGGCAGGGATCGCAGGCAGGTCGCTGTCGGTCCTCCCTTCATCGCGCACCCATCGCAGTCCATAAGTTAGAGTCAGATTCGGCCTGACTTTCCAGGAATCTCCCAAATAGAGGCCTAGCCGGTTGTCATGTTGGCCGCCGGCGGGGAACCCAAATTGCGGAATCTCGCTAGCAAAACCAACGCCATTGCCAATGAACGAGAACTCTACCGGATAATTCAGCGGGTTTGGGTCATTAAAATTGCCGGTGACAAGCGACGGCGCGGCATCGTCAGACAACGTCGGAGACAACGCGAAGAAGGACGCAAAACCGCCACCGAGAATGTGGTTAAAGCTGGCTCCGTAGCGAATCACATGAGAGCCGACGAGCTTGCTGCCATCGTACTTGATCTGATGATCCGTCTGATAGGTTTGCTGTGGTGCGAGCAGATTGGGACCCGAGCAGAAAAGGCTGCCTGGCGCGCAACCCGAAACGGCTCCCCCACCGATATTAATCGTGGCCGTTGGAATGGGGTTAGCGGCGCCAGTTACCTCGGAAGCACCATCTGCAATGCCGTTGCGGAACTTCAAATACTCAAACCGAATTGCGTGCGTGAAACCGCGAGTATTGAAGTCAATTCCGATGGCGTGGGATGGAGTGTTGGTGTGGTTCAGGAACGGCTGGGCGCTCGGACCGGCACCGAAGGGACGGATATCGCTATTCTGATCGTAACTGAAACGATAGAAAGCGCGGGCGTTGTTGTTAATCACGTAGTCAAGGCGGTTGGAAGTCTCTAACTCGCGGAAAGGCTCGCCCACGTTCGGAGAGACGGCTGTAAAAGGCCCGCCGAAGATGACGGGGTTATTCAGATTCTGCTTGTTGCGCTCCGCGTCCACGAAATAAAACAGTTTGTCTTTGATAATTGCGCCGCCGAAGTTTCCGCCGAACTGCTGGCGAGTCCATAGATTGGTGCTTCCACCAGGCAGCGCTGCCATTCCGACAGTGCTGTTCCGGTAATACCCAAAGAGTTCGCCATGATAGGCGTTCGTGCCAGAGCGGGTCGTGACATTGACTGCGCCTGACGACGTCAGCTCGGTGGACATATCGAGAGACGACTGACTCAATTGGAATTCCTGAATGGCGCTGGCGGGAATGTTCTGCGTCGTGGTGCCGACAGTTTCATCGGAAACGTCCACGCCGTCAACTTCGACGCGAGCGGTACGGCCAAACCGGCCGCCGAACGAGATCGACGAGAATCCGTTCTTTGTCGGATCGAATGTGCTGCCCTCTTGAATCTGGACTCCGGGCTCAAGCTGTGCAAGGTCAAGGAAGTTTCGACCATTGACCGGGAGATTTTCGATCTGCTGCGTATTCAGGACCCCTTGCACCTGAGCCTGTTCGGTGTTGACTTGAAGTTCGGTGCCCTGCACTTCGACAACCGTGCTTTCTTGGCCGAGCTGCATCTTGGCGTTACCATTCGCGGTGTTGCCAACCGTCACCGTCAATGACATGGCCAACTTGCTGAAGCCCTTCGCACTGATACCAACCACATAATCGGCAGGAGACAGGGGACCGGAATTGTACGCACCGGAAGAGTTAGTTGTTACGCTGATCACTTGGCCGGTCGCTTTGTTTGTGATATCAACTTTGGCGCCGGACACGACCGCCCCCTGGGGATCCGTGACGGTTCCGACGACACTGCCCGTCGCGACCGTGGTCTGGGCAAGGGCCGGCAGGATGGCGAGCGTCGCCAATAGCGCCAGCACAACCGCGCTTCGCGTGGGGGACTTGAGGTTCAGCATATGTACCTTCCTTCTTTTTCAGAAAGTTTGGCTCGATTTCATGGCTTTACGAAGAACCAATCAATACGTTGTTTACTGTTGAAAGACAACCTGGGTATTTCTCTGTGGGCAGTCATATTGCAATTGTCTCACCAGCCGATCGTCCAGGCGGAGCGGCAACGGCAACCTATTTATTATCATCGTGTTACGATACAATCACACCGCTACGAGACGAGGGCAGGATGCACTCAGGCATCGGTAAACTTCCAATTCCCGTAGGTGGCATCCCGGAAAAGGGACGAATTTAGACTAGCAAGTACCGATGAAACTATGTCCCAAGTTGTTGCAGGAACAAGTTTTCCACTGTTATGTCAAGCTGGAAACGGACGCTGTTGAGCTTAGAAGCCGGACAACTTCACCGTGTAGTACCCCGCCCGGTGGCGCACTAAATAGTTGGCGGCGCCGGATGAGCCGGTGACTTTCACCACGATGCGGCGGAAGTCGGAAAATGAAGAGCTTTGCGACGGATAGTACGCAAGCAAGTATTGGGTGCGGAGTTCGTCGCTGATCTTGCGGAACGCGCCATCGAGGTCGCTGGAGGAATTCGCGTAGTAGTATTTGCCGCCGGTGTCCTCGGAAAGCTGGATCAGCGCGTGCTCGCCGCCGGTTTCGCGTCCGGCGCTGTTTTCGATTGGGACGATGATGATCGAATAGACGATGGCTTCCGCCTCTTCGGCGGCGCGGAGGGCTTCCTTGTAGTCGGCTTTGCTGATGGTGTCGCCGCCGTCGGTGATCAGCACGATGACTTTCCTTCCCTTCCGGCGATCCAGCGCGCGAGAGACCAGGTAAATCGCATCGTACAAGGCGGTCGCGGCACCGACGCGGAGATGGTCGATGCCCTCGTCGATGCGCTTGAGTTCGGGCGTGAAACCCGCCGTGGATTCGATGACCGACTCGCTGAAACTGTAGACAGCAATGGCATCAATGGGCCGGATGATGGCGCGGGCAAAACGCTTGGCTGCAGCCTGTTCCAGCGGCAGATCGCGGCGCGTACTCAGGCTGGTATCGACGGCGAGGGCGATCGAAAGGGGAAGCGCGGACTCCTTGTCGAAGACGGAGATCTTTTGCGGCTGGCCGTCTTCCTCGACAATGAAATTATCTTTCGTCAACCCGCCGATGGGAGCGCCATGGCTGTCCGTAACGGTGGTGTACACGTTGACCAGATTCACGTCGACTTTGACCGTGGTCTGCGGCTGCGATGGAGGCCCGGCTTGCTGTGGAGCCGTTGCCGCCGGTTGCTGGGCCACCAGCAAAGGCGCGCTGAACAGCAGGCAGGCGCAAGTTCGGAGGAAAGGCGAGAGCAGAATGGTGACGATCTTCATCATCGACTGCTGAGAGTATACGTGGAGCGCCTTCCTGCGCGGCGAGGCAAACAGCACGGATCGCCAGCGGGAATCGTGAGAAACCGGCTAGTCACTTAGATGCAAATCATTCGTCCGGGCTGCCTCACGAGCCGGAATTTGCGCGTGGAATCTCGGCAGGAAACGGCTCCCCGTCGGCCCAGACGGCGCCATCGGCAAAGTATTCTTTCTTCCAGATGGGGACTGTTTGCTTCAGAGTATCGATGAGCCAGCGGCAGGCCTCGAACGCGGCGGCGCGATGCGCGGAGAACACGGCGATCAGGACGCTGCTTTCGCCGATTTCGAGCCGTCCCAGGCGGTGGACCAAGGCAACGTTGCGAATCGCAAAGCGCCGCCTCGCCTCGGCTGCGAGTTCCTCGAGTTTCGTCAGAGCCATCGCTTCGTAAGCCTCGTAGTCGAGAAAGAGGGTTTCGCGGTTGCGGCTATGGTTGCGAACGATGCCGTCGAAGATGACGATCGCTCCATCTTGCGGACGCTCCATCGCGGGGATGATCTCGTGCGCCACAATCCGTTCTCGCCCCAGCCTCACCAGGGGCGCGTCGTCCGGCGAGCCGCCGCTGACCGGCGGCAGCAACGCCACTTCATCGCCGGGACGGAGAATCGTTTCCGCGGCCGCATATTCCCGATTCACCGCCAGCGCCAGTGAGGGCAGAGTTTCCTTCAGCCGAGGAATTCGCGACTGGTAGTAGGACAGCACGTCGCGCACGGATGCACCGTCCGGAAGATCGATCGTGTCGAGCGACCTTCCTACAAATTCTTTCAGCATCCCAAAAAAAAGAACGCGCACGCGCATCAAGTTATCACCCGCGAAGCGGACTTCACTCCAGCAGTGTATCGCGCCACGATCATTCAAAAACAACGGGGCGGAATGCCTCGCGGCCGCTTTTCGGTCAAAACAAATCTTACACATAACAGCATGGGCCGCCTCCACTTCCGCATAGAACACGCCCGTTGCTCCTACTGGGTTTGGTAGCCGCGCAGATCTCAGCCTGTGCATGTAGTTCATAACGCGACCATGCGCGGCTTCGCCACCGTTGGCCGCGTGGTTGCATTTTCTAAGCGGGAGCGGCTCGATTGCTTTTTTGTTGTGACTATGAACAGAACAGGAGTGAACAAATGCAGAAGAAAACCATTGTGATCATGGTGAGTTTGTTGGCAGCGTTGGTAATCGCTATGCCGGCCCTTGCACAAACTGCCTCGATTAACGGAACCGTTACCGACTCAAGCGGCGCATTGGTCACGAACGCCAGAGTCACAGTGCACAACCTTGCTACGAATGCGGTCCGAACGGCGGAGACGGGGACGGCGGGCGTTTACGCGGTGTCGCAACTACCGGCGGGTCCCTACCAGGTGACGGTCGAAAAGACCGGCTTCAAGCCAGTAAAGTATCAATCTCTCACGTTAACGGTTGATCAGGCGCTGACTCTGAATGCCAAGCTCGAGATCGGCTCCAATACCGAGCAGGTCACGGTGGAAGGCGATGCGGTTGCGCCCATCAATACCACCGATGCGCAAGTCAGCAACGTGATCGACGAAAAACAGATGGAATCCCTTCCGCTGATTCTCCGCGATCCGTATCAGCTCGTGCTTCTGACGCCCGGCACAACCTATACCAACGACGGAAGTAGCGGCTTTTCGCTGAACGGGGGCCGAAGCCGCAACAATAATTTTCTGTTGGACGGAACCAACAATAACGATGCCGGCGTCCCGGGCGGCGGATTCGCTACGTTGAATCCGGATGCGACTGCGGAATTCCGCGTGATCACCAACAACTATCTTCCTGAGTTCGGCCGCAACTCGTTTGGCGTGGTGGACATCATTTCGCGCAGTGGAACCAACCAGCTTCATGGCGACGTGTACTACTTTGGTCGCTGGGACGCGCTGGGTGCACGCGACTACTTTAATAGTGCGGATCGAGGAACTCCGAGAAAGAATTTCTACTCCCGCAACATCTTCGGAGCCTCGATCGGCGGCGCGGTGATCAAGAATAGGCTGTTCTACTTCTTCAACTACGAAGGCAATCGCTTCGATACCTCTACGGTTTCGATCGCGGATGTCCCGACGACCGGATTCAAACAAGGCATCTTCACGTATGTTGACCCACAGGTCGGTGCCGTGCCCATCGACGTAAGCGCGCCCCGTTCCGTGAACAACGCGTTCGGCTTTACCTTAGACCCGCAGATACAGAAGCTCCTGAATTACTACCCTCAGGCAAACGGCCCGGCGGTGCAGCAGGGAGTGTCGGCGCAATACCTTTTCGCCGACCCTGACATGATCGAGGCGAACAACTACCTGGCGAAGGTGGACTACACCCTGAATGCGAACAACAATCTGAGCGTCCGTTATCTTGCCAATAAGTCGAACGACAACGGAGGCAGTCTGAACGCGCTTCCCGGCATCGGTGGCGTCACGACGCATAGCCTGAACCAGAGCGTGAGCGGACACTGGATCAGCACTCTGTCTGCGACCCATCAGAACGATTTCTTTGCCAACGCGAATCGCGGACACCAGACCTTCCCATGCAACGGCATCAGCACCATTAACAGCCTGGGATTGGCAGGGCCCGACGTTCTGGGGCGCGGGCGCGACTGGAGCCTGCCCGCATTCACTGCAATCGGTTGTGGCGCGCTTGGCGACGCCGATCTTCAGGTCCGTCCTTTCGGTATCTACACGATTGGAAACAATTTCACATGGATCAAGGGCCGCCACACGCTGAAGTTCGGATACGAATTTGACGACAGCTATGAGAACGGCTTCAACGATTTCGGCACTCGCCCCACCCCCGCTTTCAACATCAACCAGCAGAGCGGCGCGTCGGCGCTGACGGGAACTGTGGCCTTTAACAATGGCATCGTGCAGGATGCGGTCTGGGGCTTGTTCGGTGCGGTCTTTCAGGAGAGTCAAACGCAACTGTTCAACTTCGCCGGAAATCGCGTTGCGACGGATGAGCGCGGTCTGCGGGAACGCGATATGTATGGCTTCGTGCAGGATCAGTTCAAGTTGACGCCATTCCTCACGCTCAACTACGGCATGCGCTACGAGTGGGACGGTGTGCCGTGGGAAGTGCACGACGCCTGGTCCAACGCGAGTCCAGCGGCATTGGCCGGGCCGGCACCGATCACCTTCGTGCAGGTCACGCGCGGAGGACGAAACGGGCTCTACGCCAACGACGTAAAGGGATTCGAACCCCGCGTGGGATTCGCCTGGGATCCCTTCAAGAAAGGAAAGACATCCGTTCGTGGCGGCTATGGCATCTCTCGCGACCGGCAGTTCTTCAACGTCACCGGCAACATTCGCGGGAATCCGCCGCTTTCCGGACCGTATACAAACAACGTGTTCAACAACTCCTACGACCCAGTAACCGGGCAGTTCGTGGTGCCCGTCAGTCAAGTCCAGATCTCGAATACATCGGTTCCGACGACGCTGAGTCCAGCGCCTACGGCAAACCTGGCACAATTTTCTTTTGCCTTTCCCGGCACGGTGGATCCGAACTTCCACGTACCTTACGTGCAGCAGTGGAATATCGGCATCCAGCAGCAACTTGGCGCGGGATTCACGCTGGAACTCAACTATGTCGGCAACAAAGCCAACCGACTCTATCGCATTGTGGATGGCAACGCTCCGGACCCGACCCAAGTCGCGAAGCTTCGCGCGATTTGCGCCGATCCGACCTACGCGCAGCGTCTTCAAACCAACCCGAACAACCCCGGTCCCAACCCCAATAATTCCTTCGGATGCATCGATAATCCGATTGCGCGCCCGCAGGATGAGACGGTTCAAGGCTCCAATCTATACATTGGCGCGGAACTGGGCCTGCTGCCGTTCGACGCAGTTCAGAACGCCGCGGCGTTTCACGCGAATGTGTCGAATAGCGTTGCCTTCTCAAACAGCAACGCGCTGCAAACCACGCTGTCCAAGCAGTTGAGTCACGGGATGTCGTTCCAGGCGAATTACACCTGGGCGCATGCGATTGACGATGCCAGCGACGGCTTCCATTTCCAGCAAGGGCAATTCCCTTTCCCGGCGAACTCGTTTTTCCTGAATCGTGAGAAAGGAAACTCTTCTTACGACGTGCGGCACCGCGCGGTCATCAACTATCTGGTTGACCTGCCGTTTGGCCGCGGCAAGAGTCGTTGGAATACGGGCCTTGCCGGAAGAGCACTCGAGGGCTGGACGTGGTCGGGGATCGCGACGATTCAGACCGGCTTCCCCTTCGAGATCTTTGAATCGGGCGTGGATAGCGACGGCACGGGTGCGCAGCAGCGCGCGTCCTATGCCGCCAGTGCCACGAACATTCCGTTCCAGCCAGGCTTGCCGGTCACCGGGCCAAACGCGGGATTGTTCACGTTCCCACTCTTTGGCGGTCCTGGTAACGTCCGCCGCAACACCTTCTACGGACCGGGCTTCAAGAGCTGGGATATGGTCCTCGCCAAGAACACAAAACTCACGGAGCGCATGAGTCTGGAATTTCGCTCGGAGTTTTACAACATTTTGAACCACCCGAACTTCCAGCAACCCGATCAGTTCATCAATGATGCGACGTTTGGCGAATCCACCGCTCAGGTCGGCCGACCCGATGGCACCACCGGCGCCAGGCAGATGCAATTCGCGATGAAGCTGAAGTTCTAGCGTTGGAACCGAATGCTGTCATAAACAAAGCTCCCTCCGAATTCGTGATTCGGAGGGAGTTCGCTTTGTGAGTCGATTCCTGTCTTACGCCGAGGTGGGTGCCAACTCGGGCTGAGGTTCTTGGGCCGCGGTCGACGCTGCCGATCTGCCGGCCACTTCCGGTAACGAAAACGCCAGCGCCTCATGGATGGTCTTCACGTAGTGAACCGTCAGGTTCTCCAACTGTTCCTTCGTCAGGTCCTCATCCACGTTCGTCTTGTTCTCTGCCGGCAGAATCACGTCGCGGACTCCCGCGCGCTTCGCGGCCAGAACTTTCTCCTTGATCCCGCCGACCGGCAGCACGTTGCCGCTGAGGGTGATTTCGCCGGTCATGGCCACAAGCGGACGCACCTGCTTACCGGAGAGCAGCGAAACCAATGCCGTCACAATGGTGACACCCGCCGAAGGCCCATCTTTCGGAATGGCTCCAGCGGGGACGTGTACGTGGATATCGTGGCTGGAAAAGAATTCCTCATCCAGTCCCAACTGGTCCGCGTTCGAGCGCACCCAGCTGTGCGCGGCCTGCATCGACTCGCGCATCACGTCCTGAATCTGGCCGGTGATGGTAAAACCGCCCTTGCCTTTCATGCGGCTGGCTTCGACGAAGAGCACGTCGCCTCCGGCTGGAGTCCACGCCAGACCGACTGCCACGCCGGGGCGCTTGGTGCGCTCCTGGATCTCGCCTTCGCTGCGAATCTTGATGCCGCCCAGGAATTCCTGAATGACCTCTTTGGTGACCACGAGCTTGTCGGTCTTCCCTTCCGCCAGCCGGCGCGCTTGCTTTCGGCAAATCGTGCCGATAGTGCGTTCGAGATTGCGCACTCCCGCTTCGCGGGTGTAATGCCGAATGACGTAGCGCACGGATTCTTCGGGAAACTCGATCTGGTCCGACTTGATGCCGTTCTCGTCAATCTGCCGGGGGATCAAGTACCGGAACGAAATGTGGACTTTCTCTTCTTCCGTGTATCCCTGCAGTTCGATGATCTCCATGCGGTCGCGCAGCGGCTCGGCGACCGGGTCGAGCATGTTGGCGGTGGTGATGAAAAGCACCTTCGACAGGTCGAACGTCACGTCGAGATAGTTGTCGCGGAAGGTTGAGTTCTGCTCGGGATCGAGTGCCTCGAGCAGCGCCGACGCCGGATCTCCGCGGAAGTCGCGCCCGACCTTGTCGATTTCGTCGAGCATGAAGACCGGATCCTTCGTTTCCGCACGCCGGATGCCCTGAATAATCTGTCCGGGCAGGGCCCCGATGTACGTGCGGCGATGGCCGCGGATTTCGGCTTCATCGTGCACGCCACCGAGAGAGAGACGAACGAACTTCCGTCCCAAAGCACGTGCGATCGATTTCCCGAGCGACGTCTTACCGACGCCCGGAGGCCCAACGAAGCAGAGAATCGGGCCTTTCATGTTCGGCTTCAGCCGGCGGACGGACAAATAGTCGAGAATGCGCTCTTTGACTTTCTCCAGATCGTAGTGATCGGTATCGAGAATCTCTTTCGCCTTCGGAATCTCGATCTCCTGCCCGGATGTCTTCGCCCAAGGCAGCACGGCCAACCACTCGATGTAATTGCGGGTGAGCGAATAGTCAGCGGCCATGGGCGACATACGCGAGAGGCGGCCCAGTTCTTTGAGCGCTTCTTTCTTCACGTCGTCGGGCATGCCCGCTTCTTCGATCTTCTTCTTCAGGTCCTCGACGTCGCGCTGCCCTTCGTCCTGCTCGCCCAATTCTTTCTGGATGGCCTTCATCTGCTCGCGCAGGTAGTACTCGCGCTGCGTCTGTTGCACGCGATCCTGTACTTCGCTTTGGATCTTGTTTCGCAACTGCTGGACTTCGAGCTCCTTCGCCAGGTGCTGGTTGATCTTCTCCAGACGCACGTGTACGTCGAGCGTCTCCAGCGTGTCTTGCTTGTCGGGCGTGGACAGTGATGGCAGCGAGGAGGCAATGAAATCTACCAGGCGTCCCGGCTCATCGATGTTCATGGCGACAGTCGAAAGCTCGTCGGACAGCGTCGGGGATCCGGCAACAATTTGCTGGAAGAGCGTAAGAACGTTGCGCTGCAGGGCTTCGATCTCCGACGTCACGGCCGGAGCCGCGCTTTCCGGCATCATCGAGTGGTGCGCTCGCATGAACGGCGAAAGCTGGGTGAACTCGCCAAGACGCACCCGCTCCAGGCCCTCGGCAAAAACGAAGAGGCTCTGGTTGGGCATCTTCACGACCTTGTGAACCACGGCGGAGGTACCGACCGTATAGAGATCGCTTGGCTGGGGGGAGTCGACGCGCGCCTCGCGCTGCGCGACCACGATGATGGTCTTGTCTTCCCCCAGAGAATTAATCAGTTGAACGGAGCTCTCACGGCCCACAGTCAGGGGCAAAACCGCATGGGGGAAAAGTACGGTGTCCCGCACCGGAAGCACCGGTAGCGCCCTTTGATCGTTTGTTTCCTTATGCTTAGCGGAGTGTTCGGGCGTCTGTTGGGTCATAAATCTCCTTGAGTGTAACTCGCTCAAGTTTAGATGATACTCTTCTCCGAAAGGTTTCAGCACCCACTTTCGGAGCAGAGATTCGTGCTGAGATTCTAGATGGTAATCGGAGGCTTGCCATCGTTCCCAAGGTGCAGAGGCTAACGCTTGGGGGTGCCCCATGCAAGCACTAATTTGGGAAGGTCGCTGGCGAGGCAGGCTCCGGCGGGAATACGCCGTCGAGTACGACTCAGGGAGGGAAACCTCTGAGCGGCCAGAGCCTGTAGAGCAACCGCTCAGAAGAACACGTGCTTTACGCTGTCCCCACCGAACACCAGTTCCTGCAGAACGCGTTCGCCAGACGCGTTCAGTTCATACACGGTCCGAGTCTGATCGGCCTTGGCGCCAAGCTGTACGAGTTGGCAATGCGCTCTCACTTCCGGGTGCTTGTGGTTCGCGGCCTGGAAAACCATGACGTGGTCGGCACCCTCCATGGCGTGCCGCACCTCGTAGTCGCCGGCGGGCAGAAGACTGCCGCCGACCCGGATCGGCGCCACGAACGTCACGTGGTTCAAATCGTGCGTTCCGGCAACCTGGGCGGTCGCCATCAAACCGATCACGAACAGACTCACGCCCACCCATGAAAAGAACCTAAGAAAACGCATGAACCTCCTCCAGATGAGTGCTCTCTAACTATCGAACTCATCATTCTAGAGGGCCTTCCTGGTCGGCGCTCGTAACCAAAGGACTCTAACGTGGATTACCTCGGTGTGAACTGCGCAAGCTCGAAAATGCCGAGTTTCTTTTCGAGTTCCGCTACCTGATCGACGACCTTAAAGAATCCGTCATGCCCAAACAGTTCGTCTTCTTTTTTTTCAAAATCATCGCCTAGCGCGTCATACTCGTGGGCGGAAACGACCGTGCGAAATGCAGGAAACAACACCGTATCCTCGCGCGCTTCGTGCGGACGATACATCCGTAGGAAGGAGCGCAAAGCGTCCGCCAAGTTCTCGCTATCGGTCGAAACATACTTCAACGTTGCGGTTGCGGCCAGTTCCCGAATCTTGGCCGTCAGGTCACGGCCAGCCTTGTGCTGCGCCAGCAGCGTGTCCACCAGGCTCACGTGTTTGTTCGCCTTGCGGAACCTTGGGAACAGAAAGTCCTCTTCCAGTTTCTCGTGATACTCCTCGACGAAGTGGCGAACGATGTCGGCGGCGCTGGCCAGCACCGAGCCGTCGAAAGGTTCTTGGCCGACAGCAGATGCAGATGGTGGTCGTAGATCAGCAGGATGCGGTTGAGCACGCCATGCTCGCGCATCAGGTCTTCGGCGGGAGAAATGCCCTCGTCCCCCTTGGGCTTGTTGGCGTTTTTTGGCTTGTCTTGCTCCGCGCTTGCGAGCGGAGATAGAAAGAGACTGGCACTGGCGACAGAAGTTTGCCGTAGAAAACTGCGGCGGCTGTTGCCGGTCAAATCCTGTGGTGCGGGCATGAGTCGTGCCTCCAAGTCCGATTCTTGATGTGCACGCCCCTAATACAATTTGGCACAAGTCAGGAAGCCGGGTAAACTCCCAGCACCTTCACGAACTCCGCCACTTCTCCCAAGTGGCGCAAGGCGTTGGCGGCCGACTCGTCGTCGCCGCGCAGGAAATCAACGTAGAAAACATATTCCCAGGGGCGTCCGCGCATGGGACGCGACTCGATCTTGCTGAGGCTGATGTCGCGCAGGGCAAACACGCTGAGCGACTTGAAGAGCGCACCCGGCAGATTGCGGACTTGAAATGCGATGGAAGTCTTGTTCGCACTCCGAGGAATCAGGCGCCGGTAGTCTTCGCTTCCCTTCCTTCTTGCGGCGGTGCGTTTGCGGATCAAGAAGAACCTGGTGAAGTTTCGCTTGTCGTCTTCGATGCTGGCCTGCAAAATATTGCCCGCATATTCGCGAGCGGCCTGGCGTCCGGCGATCCCGGCCGCGTCCTGCAAGTGATTGGCGATGACGTGCTTCACGCTGCCCGCGGTGTCGTAGAACGGAACAGAAGCGATCTTCGGATGCTGACTGAAGAAGTCGCGACACTGATCGAGTGCCACTGGATGCGACAGGACCTTTCGTAAAGCCGAAAGTCTCACGCCGGGTCCGGCGATCAGGTTGTGCACAATGCGCAGCAGGTACTCCGCCTGAATGAACACGTTGCGCGAAACCAAAAGGTCGGCGTGCTCGGCAACCGTTCCCGCCAGCGTGTTCTCGATGGGGATGACCGCGGCGGCGACCGATCCGCGCTCCACGCGATCAAAAACTTCCGCCGACCGCGCACAGGGCACAACCGTGCAGTCGGGCAGCATCTTTTCTGCAGCTTCGTGACTGAAGGACCCTCGTTCTCCCTGAATGGCGACTCTCATGGCTTAGATTCCTTAGGATAGGCAAGTTTGATGGAGACTCGCGCTCAGCGCAATGCCTTTCGAGGTGTCAAGGAGCCGCAAGTCTAATCGCCATCGGAGGCAGCCCGCCCAAGTTCCTTCCGCATTACCAGCGCATCCACTCCATTCGAGTAATAGCGCGGCCAGGTTCGGATCACGTTGTAACCGTGGCGTTTGTAGAAAGAAAGAGCCGAGACATTGTCGACGGCCGTCTCCAATCCGACGGCGGTCGCCCCAGTTCGCTGTAAACGTGCCTCTGCGGTGCCCAAAAGCAGAGACCCCACCCCGGCACGGCGAGCGCCCGTGATCACATCGATCGTGATGATGTGCCCTGTCGGTCCGCCCTGGGCCACAATGAAGCCGGCGATCGAACCGGTCTTGGCTTCGGCTGCCACCAGCGTAAAAACGCCGCGCCGCCGGATGTAGGTCTTCAGTTCCTGCTTGGAATAAGAAATGCCGGGCGGGAAGCACTCCTGGTCCATAAGCCAGAGGGTCTCGAAGTCGTCCGGCTTGAAATCGCGAATGACGTAGGGCACGGCGCCATTGTAAAGGCCAGAAGCATGCCCACCCAGGGGACGAGGGGCCGTTTTTCCACAAATTTTCTCGGCCTGACCTTTTGCCTACTTGCGCCCGTGCGCCATCGGACGTACCATCGGCTCAAGAGGAAGCGTTGTGGGGCGCATGTGGATCGACGTCATCGGAGCTGTCGCCGCACTGGGCCTGTGGTATCTCTTGTTCGCGGCCTACAATCGGCGCAAAGGGGCCCAAGCATTACGCTGGGTGGAAGCCGCCTGCGCCGGCAAGGGACGTGTCCTTGAACCACAATGGCTGGGCACTTCTCACCTTTATGCCCGGTTGCAGTTCCCTTCCCGTTCGTTCGAAAACGCGCACGTAACCATGAAGTTCCGCCCGCGCGCGCTTCCTGTTCAGTGGCTGCTCAGCTGTTATCGCAAGCAGAAAGAGACGCTGACTTTCGAAGCTGATTTGGGCGGCTCGCCCAGTTTCCGGATGGAGATCGTCCGGCATCGCTGGTGCGCTCGCAGCCGTGGAGTGCCTTCCACGCGGCGCGACGACCGGCAGTGGGAAGTGTACGAACCCGGCCCGATCATTTTGACTACGCGCACCCACTGGAAGCAGGACCCCGCAGTCGAACTGAACGCGTTGATGGCGGTGCGCCAGCAGGATGTGCTCCAAGTACGTTTCGCTCCGGAGTCTCCGCAATTCTCCGCCACAGTCTGCCTCGACGCGCTCTCCGACCCCGGGAACGCGGCGAACTTCCTGACCACGCTACGCGAACTGGCCGGCGCCTCCGCGCATCGCCAGTAGCCTGCTCGGGGTTCAAAACCGTATAATCCTCCGGCTGCTTCCTCATTAGGGGAATTGCAATGAAAGCTCTCCTCGCGGTCGGTCTCATCCTCATTCTGCTGGGCATTCTCGCCTTTCTGGTTCCACTTCCGCAGCGCGAAGAGCATTCCGTAAAACTCGGCGACGCCAAGATCGGCATCCAGACCGAAACCAGCCGGAAGCTCCCGACTCCGGTAGGCGCGGTCCTGTTAGGCGCGGGAGTCCTGGTTTTCGCGCTCGCGGCGCGTACCAGACCCCGTTGAAACTCGACCAGCCGCGCGCCACATGGTTTGCGGCCAACGCATCCACGCAACACGACTCCATATTCGTCCCGTCTATCACAAAATTCGCGCCAGGACCTTATTTCCGAATAAATCTCTTTTATCCCACGCATCACCTTTTTCAATTGGCCGGACGAGAAATCTACGCGTTATGCTTCGTGTTCCAAATCAGAGTGTTGAAACCAGCCATTTCAACTCCCCTGCAGGCGGATGGAGTTTTTGGGACCAATCATTTCGCTCAACATTCCAAGGAGACGAAAAAACCTACATGTCGACTGAACTGCGCAATTTCCTGGCATTGTCCTACGACGAACTCGAAGCACTTAACCTGAACGCGAAGGAGCAGCGCAGGAACCGCGTCTCTCCGGACAAAATCCGGGAAGAGCGGCTGAAGTATTTGACGGACGAGAAGCGGATTAAGGCCGTGACCGTGCTCTTCAGCGATCTGGAAGGCCGGCTGCACATGCTCGATTACGACAAGAAGTTCCTGGTGAAGAGCTGGGACAACTTGACGTTCGACGGATCGTCCATCCGCGGGTTTACCGCACAACGCGAGAGCGACCTGCGCCTTGGCATCGATTGGGCCGCCTTCTATTGGGCGCCGTCAGACGTTTTCGGATCCGGCAAAATCCTGGTGTTCGGTGAAGTGATCGACAAGGGCGGTACCCAATATTCGGCCGACATCCGCGGTGTGCTCAAGGCCTACGCCAACGAACTCTTCGAGAAGAAGAAATACACCCTGAACGCCGCCAACGAGATCGAGGGGTTTCTGTTCAAGGGCCCCGACGCCGAGCGCCACTTTCACGAAAGCGCCAAGTTCGAGTACGTCAACACCGGAGGCTACTACCACTCGCTGCCGGGCGACCCGCTCCGTACCTTCATCGACACGACCGCCGAAGTGCAGCGCGCCATGGGCTTCCAGAACGAAAAGGATCATCCGGAGGTCGCGCCTTCTCAGTTTGAAATCAATTACGGCTACGGCGAGGTGGTCGCAGCGGCCGACCAGATCCAACTCTACAAGCTGATCTGCCGCCAAGTTGCCACCCACATGGGATTGACTGCGTCCTTCCTGCCGAAGCCGGTGGTTGGCGTCAACGGCAGCGGCATGCACACCAATGTTTCGATCAGTGAGAATGGAAAGAACCTCTTCTGGGATCCCAAAGGCGAAGAGAAACTCAGCAAACTGGGATGGGCGTTTACGGACCGCATTCTGACGCACGGCAATGACATTTGCCTGCTGCTGAACCCGAGTGTCAACGCGTATCGCCGCCTCGACCCGCACTTCGAAGCGCCGAACCAGATCAAGGCATCTCCCACCGATCGTGGATCGATGGTCCGCATTCCGATCGGCAACGAAAAGTCCATGCGCGTCGAGGTCCGCTCGGTTGCGCCGGACGCGAACCCGTACATGGTTATGCTGGCAGTCTTCAAAACCGGCCTCGACGGGGATACGTCAAAGATCAAGAACCTGCGCCAGGCCGAGCGTTACCTGCCCGACAACATCTACGACGCCATCGACAACTTCCGCAAAGCGGAGTGGACGTCCAGTCTGTTGGGCGAAGATGTCAAAGGCCGCTACGCGGACTTGAAACAAGCTTCTGCCGACCGCTGCCCGCGCTCTTTAGGGACGTTCGTCAAATCGCAGGAAGTGCAATTTCACCACGAAGTCTATAACCAGTTCCTGTGGAACCTGTTCTAGACCTCGTCGATTACCAGAGGAACGCCCCGGCCGAAAAAGCCGGGGCGTTTTGCTTGCGGCGACACCAAGGGCGCACCCCGACACACTTGATGGTTGCGCATCGAGGAAGCCCATTGACGAAGATTCGCTCACTCCCTAAGATGTGACTTCGCAAAGTACGTTGCCAGAGGTCACCTTTGCCCAAGGCTAACGGAGAGGCACCCCGAAATTTATTCCGCGCTATCGCGACGGACCTTCACTTCTGGATTCCGCTCTCGGTTCTTGCCGGCGGAATCCTCCTCCTGGACAAGCTGCGTTGAGCGCATCTTCCTCCATTAAGTCTGCCGCTCTGGAGAACCCGTCGCCCTCGCTCACTTTCAGCACGGCTCGCCTGCGGAGTTTGCAGGCTCTGGGAATGTTCTGCGGGTTCGCCGCCGGGGCATGGCTGGGCGGGGCGGAAGCACCGATCAAGCTGGTCAACCCCGACATTTCTCCGATTACCGTTTCGCTCATCATGGTGCTCGGAGTTTTTCTGGCGCGCTGGAGCGTGCCCGCCTTCATCCGAGGCACGGCGCATGTGCGCAATGACGTTCGTGAAGCTCCTCACCTCGTCGTCTGGGCAGTGCTTGCCGGATGCATGTGGGCCGTCGCTAACACACTCACCATTTACGCCATCCGCGACGTGGGTCTAAGCATCGCGTTTCCCTTGTGGAACTCCAACAGCCTGCTCGGCATCTTTTGGGGATTTCTCCTCTTCAACGAACTGCACTACGCCGGATGGCGGCGCTGGCTGGCCGTGATCGGCGGTGCGATCAGCATGTTCGGCGGCGCAACTCTGCTGGCGTTTGCCTCTTCTCATCAAGCAGCACCCGGCAAAGCAGCGCTGGGCATCGCGGCCGCTCTCGGCGCCGGCATTCTCTGGGGAACCATGTACGTTCCCTACCGCAAGGCGTATCTGACCGGGATGAACCCGCTGTCGTTCATTACATTCTTTACCGTCGGTGAGCTGGTCACAATGTTGGTGCTGGCGATCGGCTATCGCGGTGCCGGACCCCTGTGGAGCGAACTTGTTCGAGCGCGCAGCGTGATGTTCTGGCTCATGCTCGGCGGCTTCGTCTGGGTATTGGGCGATCTGTTCCAGCAGTATGCGACTAAATACGTCGGCATCAGCCGTGGCATTCCGCTCTCCAACACGAATCAGCTATGGGGATTAGCCTGGGGCATTCTGGTCTTCCACGAACTCGCGGGCGCAAGCCGCACGGTGCTCGCGCAAGTTGCCGGTGGATCACTGCTGATGGCGGCGGGCGCAGTAGCCATAGCGCTGTCCTCGGCATCGGAGCGCGAACACTCGAAATGGCAAGACGCTGCCGCCCGCGAGGGCCAGCGCTATGGTGTCGAAGGAGAGTACGTGCGCGCTGGCATGGAAGGCCGCGCTTACCAGTCCGCCCCCGGCGGGCGAAGTATCATCGACTGGTTGTTGATTCTAGGCACGACTCTGTTGTTTGTGATCCTCGGCACGATGACGGCCATTCCTCACCTCGAAATCAGCCTGGGATGGGCCACCTTGCTGAGCGCGGCCATGCTCTGCCTGCTGGCGGCGTGCGGGATGGCTCTCTGGCGCACGACGCGGTTCCGGTGAAACTCTCGGGACGCGGAACTGAGCGTTGCGTGATTTCCTGGCACACAGAATGCACGGATAGACCGCATTCCGAGCGCTCTTTTCGCTCGGAAGCTTCCGGAAGGTGTCGCCGATGCAGCGTTCCCGCAACATTCCGCAGTTTTGCCCTCCCTGCACGTTGGTATGCTAGATTCGAGGTTCAATGGACTCCGCGCCCACCATCTCGACGCAGGGACTGAGCCGTCGTTTCGGCGATCTGGTGGCCGTCGATAACGTCGACTTGCAGGTCGCGCCTGGACAATTCTTCGGCTTCCTCGGACCGAACGGCGCCGGAAAGTCGACCACGATCAAGATGCTGACCGGACTGCTGGCGTCGAGTTCCGGGCGAATTGAAATTCTCGGACTTGACATGAACGCGAACCCGGTCGAGGTCAAGCGGCAGATCGGGGTGGTACCGGAGGGCATGGCGTTGTTCGGGCGTCTCACCGGGGCGGAGTTCCTGAGTTTTGCCGGACGGATGTATGGGCTCGATCGCGACACGGCGGCAAAGCGTGCGGCGGAACTGCTCGAATTCATGCAACTTGCGGATCAGCCGAAGAAGCTGGTCACCGACTATTCCCACGGCATGCAGAAGAAGTTGGCCATGGCGGCGGCCGTGATTCACGGGCCCAAGGTTCTGTTTCTTGACGAGCCGTTCGAGGGCGTCGACGCCATCGCGGCAGGGACGTTGAAGTCCATGTTGCAAGGAATGATTGCGCGCGGCGCGACGATCTTCTTGACTTCGCATGTGCTCGAAATCGTGGAGCGGCTGTGCAGCCATGTGGCCATCATTCATCACGGACGGCTGGTAGCACAGGGATCGCTGGAGGAACTGCGCGCGGGGGTGGAAGCGCAGACTGCTGGATCGGGAAACGGACAAGCGGCGGGCGAAAAACTCACGCTGGAAGAGATCTTCCTGAGCGTGGTTGGTGGGTCGCGCCGAACCGAGCAGGAGCTGTCATGGCTAGGGTAACCGCGAACGCCGGATGTCGTGACCAAGACGTTCCTGTTTTATGGAACCGAGAAGTACGATGATTGGCGGACTCCATCCCGGCCAGCTCACAGCCATAGCCAACCTGCGCTGGCGCATGTTCGTCAACGGATTACGCACGCGGCGTGGGAAGATGGAACTAGTCTCGCGCATCCTTGTGACTGGGGCCTTTGCGCTCGGCGGATTCGGGGCATTCGCCGCGGCGGGCGGGTCTTCCTGGTACTTCGTCACGAACGGAAAAGCGCAGATGATCGCCGTTCTCCTGTGGCCGGTCATGTTCTTTTGGCAGGTCTTCCCGGTGATGGCGACCGCCTTCACCAATAATCCAGACTCTTCGGACCTGTTGCGGTTCCCTCTGACGTATCGCTCTTACTTCTTGATTCGTCTCGCATATGGACTGTTCGATCCGGCGAGCGCAATCGGCTGTCTGGGCTTGTTTGGGGTCTTGCTGGGCGTTAGCTTCGCGAGTCCAGTGCTGATTCCCTGGGCGCTGCTGGTGCTTGCGACTTTCGCCATCTTCAACCTGGTACTCATGCAGACCGTGTTCGCCTGGCTGGAACGCTGGTTGGCACAGCGCCGCACGCGCGAAATCCTCGGTGTCGTCTTCATCCTCTTCATGCTGAGTTTTCAGATAATCGGGCCGACGGTACAGCATCTCCAGGGGCGGCCGCGTCCGGAACTGCTCCGTGTCTTTGAAAGCATCCGTCAGATTCAAGCTGCGCTTCCACCTGGCCTTGCTGCCGATGCCCTGGCACAGGCCGTTGAGTCCCATTGGCTGGTGGGCTTCAGTTCCTGGCTCTTCCTGGACACCGTGACGCTGGCCGTCAGCTATCTGCTGCACGTGCGCCTGCGAGCGCAGTTCCGTGGCGAGAACCTGAGCGAAGTTTCTGCCCGCCCGGCGAAGGAAGAAACTCAGGGTCTGGCGTTCGGTTGGGAGCTGCCAGGATTCTCGCAGCCCGTGGCGGCGGTGTTTGAAAAAGAAGTCCGGTATCTGACGCGCAGCGGCCCCATGCTGTTGACCCTGATCATGCCGATTTTCATGCTCCTGATCTTCCGGCTTGGTCCGATGAGCGCGATGCATGCGTCGGGTGCCTTTTCCCGCATGCCGGACATGGCCTTTCCCGGAGCCGCCGCCTATTCTCTGCTGGTGCTGACCAACCTGGTCTACAACAGCTTCGGCGGTGATACGGGCGGCATCCAGTTTTTTTACGCATCTCCGGTTGCGTTTCGGCAAATTATGCTGGGAAAGAATCTGACGTACTTTGCGATCCTGGCCGCCAACCTGGTACTGGCTTGGGTCGCAGTGAGTTTTTTTTACGGCCCGCCTCGGTTGCCGGTGGCCGTCGCAACTCTTGCCGGGATGCTATTTGCCGCGCCATTGAATTTCACCGCTGGAAACCTGCTGTCCATTTACTCGCCACGCAAGCGCGATTTCGCGACGTTTGGACGTCAGAACGTTTCTCAGATTACCGTGCTCATCAGCTTGGGCGTGCAGATCGTCGTCGTCGGCATTGGGGCAGGCGCTTTCGCCATTGCCCGCCTCTACGGCAATTTGTGGATCGCAACGAGTACTTTCGTCGTTCTTGGGGCGATTTCCATTTCTGTCTACCTGCTGGCGCTACGGCGCATGGACACGATTGCAGTCGAGAAGCGAGAAACCATGCTGGCTGAGCTGTGCCGGACGTAGTTTCGCTCTACTTCTTGTCTGGCGTCGCGAAAAATCGATATCCCACTCCTCGCACGGTAAGCAGGTGACGCGGGTTCCCGGGATCGTCTTCGATGTAGCGGCGCAAACGCACGACAAAGTTATCGATCGCTCGCGTGTCGGTGTCTTCGTGCAATCCCCAGACTTTTTCGAGAATCTCTTTCCGAGCGACGATGCGGCCGTCATTGCGCACCAGATAACGGAGCAGCTCAGCCTCCATCATCGTAAGGTGAATGGTGCTGCCGTGGGACTTTAGTTCCAGTCCGCCAAAATCAATGGTCTTGCCCGCAAAGCGGAAGGTCGAGTAGTCCCCAATATTTGCGCCGTCGGATCGTGCTTCCTGCGGTTGCGCCTGTCCCTCTCGAACCCACGAACTCCGACGCAACAGGCCCTGCAGGCGCGCCAAAAGGATCGCGAGGTCAAACGGCTTGGGCAGGTAATCATCCGCGCCAGAGGCGAAGCCTTTGAGCACATCCTCCGGTCTCCCGCGCGCCGTCAGCATGAGCACGGGAACATAGTTGCGCGCCGCACGGAGTTCCGCAACCACACTGAACCCGTCTTTGCCGGGCAGCATGATGTCGAGCACCACGGCATCGAAATTCTCTTTTTTCGCAAGCAGACGATCGGTGGCGCTCTCGCCGTCCCCAACCACCTCGGCCGCGTAGCCTTCAGCTTCGAGGTTGAAGCGCAGCCCCTGCGCGAGATGCTCCTCGTCTTCCACCACTAGAACACGGCTCAAGCTTTCCACCTCGGCAACTCCATCACCACGGTCGTGCCCTGCCCTTCGCCTGCGCTTTCGGCAAACACCTTGCCTCCGTGCTTCTGGGCGATGGCCTTCACGATAAATAACCCTAGACCGGTTCCCTTGATGTGAGCCAAGGACCGATGCGTGACGCGATAAAAGCGTTTGAAAATGCGCTTTACATCTTCCTGCGGGATGCCGATGCCGTGGTCGCGCACGCGGAGAACGATGCGCTTCGGGTCAGTCGTGTCGAGTCGAACCTCGACGTCTACATGGTCGCCGGAGTACTTGATAGCGTTGTCGATTACGTTGAACACCGCTGTGCGCAGGTCGTCGGCACTACCCAAGACGCGCAAGGCGTCGCCGTTTCGTGCGGCCTCCTCGAAGCGCAGCGCTTCCGTCGGAACGTGATGACGGGTGCGGGCTGCGTCCATGCAATCCCGGACAATTTGGCGGAAATCGACTTCCAACTTCTCGCGCCCCGCGCGTTTGTCGCCCGCACGGCCCGCACGCAGGACCTGCTCCACGGTCTCGGTAAGGCGGTCGGTGTCACGCAACATCAGGCGGTAGAAATCCTGCTTCTGCGGCTCGGGAAGTTCACGGCGCTGCAGAGTCTCCAGATGCAGACGGATGGATGCCACGGGAGTCTTCAACTCGTGAGTGACCGCATTGATGAAACTGTCATGCTGCTCGCTGCGGCGGAGTTCCCGCACCAGAAAGATCGTGTTCACCACCATGCCAGCGATAATCAGCGCGAAGAACACGATGCCGAAGAACAGCAGAATTCCCTGGCGCCAGTTGAGGATGATCCAGCCGACGTTGAGCGCGACGGCAAGGGCAACCAGTCCGATCCCCAGGCATAGAAAGAAGGCGATCGTTCCACGGCGGCTTGAGATGCGCATGGCAGTTTCGCACTGATTTTAGCGCGTGCAGACGGGCAGCCGACAACCTGCTTCCCGAAGTCGTTAGGTCTGTGCGACTCCTACCAGAGCAATTTCACTCCAAATTGTACCTGCCGCGAAGTGGTCGAAGTGCTGGCGATGGCGCCGGCGGTGCCCGAGACTCCAGAAGGAGTAAACGTAATCAGGCTTGGCGTGTTGAAATTCGCGCGGTTCAGCAGGTTGAACATCTCGGCGCGGAATTGCAGGCCCAGCCGCTCGTACAGACTCGTGTCTTTGTGCACCGAAAAATCCCAGGTGGCCAGACCCGGTCCGATCAGCGTGTCCCGCCGCAGGTTGCCGAAAAAGCCGCTGTTCGGAGGCGGCGCCAGGAAGGCATTGGGGTCGAACCACTTCCCCGGTTTCCCCAGAGTAACAGGGCCGGTAAAAGCGGGATTCACAAAAGGTCGAACTGGATTGCGGGTATCGCCGGTATTGGATGGGTTGTAGCTGAGCTGAGGAGTAAAAGGAAATCCTGATTGTAGAGTCACAATGCTGTTCACAGACCATCCACTGGCCAGAGTGCTCTGCCAGCCCCCGAGGCTCGCGCCAACCGCCTGCCCACGCCCGAACGGGAGCTGATAGACAGCGCTGACGACGGCGATGTTGCGCACATCGTAAGTGGCAAGACCATAGTCCGCCCGCAGGTTAAAGGGATTTGAAACCAGGCCCGGGGCGTTCCCGGCTGTGGTTCCGTTCAGCGAATCACCGGTATCAAGCGCCTTCGACCAGGTGTAAACGCTTCGCAGCGCCAAGCTGTGGCTGAAGCGACGGTTCAAATCAACCTGCAGCGCGTTGTAGTTGCTGTTTCCGAGAGAGAACCAGGTCCATGTATTGGCCAGTGAAGGATTCGCCTTTGGCGAACCAGAGGCTATGTAATACGATCCGGCGGGCACAGGCGCGTTTGCCAATGCGCCCGGGAAACTACCGGGATAGTGCGCCGGACACGGCGAGGCCGGACAGATTGTGGGGACGGGTTCGTTGGCATCGAGTCCGATAACTTCATGATAGCCATGGCTGCCGACGTAGCCAATGGTGAGCGCGGTGTTGGGAGAGAGTTGCCGTTGAACGCGCAGCGACCACGAAATCAGCGTTGGCGTCTTCATATCCGGCTGCACGCCGCCCGGACCCAATTTCGCCGAAGACGGCACCGGGGCCGAGGGATCAATCGGCAACGAAGAAACGGACAGAGACGAGATGCTGTACACGGGATTGTAGGGCGCATTCTGGTCGGCGCGGTAGCCGAGGGCATCTTGGAGGTCGTTGTAGATGCCAAACCCGGCGCGAATCACCGTCTTCTCGCTAACGGGGCTCCATGCCAGTCCGAATCGAGGCTGCGGCAGAAACTTGGCGTTGTTGGTGGTAAACAGCGAGTAACCGACATGCGGGGTGGACGAGATGACTCCATCACCGAACGTATAATTTGCGGCGCGATTGTGAGCCTCATTCCAGCCGGTGGTGAATTCCGCCCGAAGCCCCATCGAAAGGGTCAGTTTCGGCGACAGGCGAACCGTGTCCTCGGCGTACCAGGCCCCGAGCAGGGAGCGCCAATTCATTTCGGTGGGAGCGGGATCATAGAGAAAGCTGGACGTCGTTCCTTGTAGAAATGTCTGCAGGCTGCTGAACGTAGCCTGGCCGTATTGGCTGAGCGCGATGGTTTCGTTCGATTGGAAGGGCTGGAGCCAGGCTCCGAAGGCGAATTGATGACGTCCGCGAGTAAGGCTGACGCGATCTTCGAAGGTGGACAGATTGCGCTCGATGCTCAGGTTACTGCCGTTGTTGCTGCCCGCCAGTCCAATCTGCGCCTGAGGGTTCGAGGCGGCGCTGCCACCGACCACGGCAGCACCGACGGGATGCCCCACCAGAAATCCTGGAACGCCGGCTGCGGGCGTGCCGGGAGTCGGTTCACCAGCGAAGAAATATCCGGCGCGCGAAAAACCGACCCGGGCGACATTCACCGCCGTGGGCGAGCATACGTGTGTTTCGTCCAGGCTGGACACCTGTTCGCGCAGCGTCAGGATGTCGGTGCTGTAAGGATCGAGAACCGTAGCCGTGTTGTCGGCTCCATCGTCGATCGTGTATACGGCGGAGAGCGTATCTCGCGACGCGAGATTTTGATCGAGTCGCAGTGTGCCGAAGTCTTCGCGAATGGTCTGCAACGGACTACTGAAAACTTGCGCGATTCCACAAGGTACCGTGACGCCGTTGGAAGTGCATCCGATGTTGAAATCCGGTGCATTCGCTGAAGGGGTAGGCCACAGGCTTAACAACGGCTGGACGCTTGGAACGGCAAGAGCTCGCGAAGCGGCATCGGGGACAAACGCCGCCGAAGTCTGGTGCAGATGCTGACGGAAGCCTTCGTAATTTCCAAACAGAAACGTCTTGTTCGGGCGGATTGCACCACCCAAGCTTCCACCGAACTGGTTGCGTTGAAACGGCGGCGCAGAGCCTTGATCGAAGTAGTTGGGAGCATCCAGCGCACTGTTGCGCAGGAATTCGTACACGCTCCCATGCAACTGATTGGTTCCCGACTGGGTTACGATGATCACCTGCCCGCCCGGACGCTTGCCGTATTCCGCCGAGTAAGAATCGCGGAGCACGTTGAATTCGGCCACAGCTTCGACTCCGAGAAGTTGCTGGCTCGGGCCCCCCGGTTGCATATTGTTCTCCGCCGCTCCGGTAAACTCAACGCCGTTCAGCAGAAACAGATTCTGTTGCGGCCGATTACCGGAGACGGAGAAACTATTGCCCGTGGTCGAATTCGCTACGCCGATACCTCCCGTCTTTTCCCATGTGAAGTTGACGATGCCGGGATTCAGCGTCAGCAGCAGGTCGTAGCTGCGACCGTTTAGCGGCAGATCTTTCACCTGCCGTTCGGCCACCAGTCCGGAGATATCCTGTGTCGTAAGGCTGACGATCGGCGCGTCGCCCGCTACCTTGATCTGTTCGCTGATGCGACCGACTTGGAGCTTCGCATCGACGCTCGCTTCCTGCTCCACCGCCAAGCGAACTCCCGACCGAACGGCTTCCGCAAATCCGTCCTTCCCGAACCTCAGTTCGTAAGGCCCAATGGGAAGGGCGGGGAGACTGTAGCGGCCATTGGCATCCGTAACAGTACTGCGGGCAACGCCTGTTTCGACATTCCGCGCCGCGACGGCCGCCCCTGAAACCGCTGCACCCGACTGATCGGTGACCACGCCCGAAATTGTGGCAGACACCTGTGCCGCCGAGTGTTTACTCAACAGGCAGAAAAGCGTCAGGCCAAGCAAGAGTGGAGGTGCAATCCGTTTCGCCATGGAAGAGGCAAAGCGCGCGCAAAAACCTGTGAGCATTCGATCCCCCGTTAGACATGAAGAATGCAGCAGAACCGTGCTTGCGTATGATAGATGATTTCTATATCGAATATGATTCGATTCCATACCATTTATTAGGAAACAAAGCGTAATGACCCCGATTGACCAGCTATCGTGTTCGCGATAACATTTTGATCCGAATGGCAAAAAAGGACCGGACACCGGATAATGCTCCTCTTCGAGAGTTACTGCGCCCGCGCGATGCTGCCGTACAGTTGCAGATCAGCTATCCGACGATCAAACAGTGGATCTACCGGCGGAAACTGCGCGCCATCAAAACCCCGGGGGGCCACTACCGGATTCCGCAGTCCGAGGTGGACCGGTTTCTGTATCGCACGCGGGGCCACAACCAGGACGAACGCAGAGTCGGATACCAGCGCATCAGCGGCCGGAACCAGCTGGTCGGGCGCATCGTCGATGTGCGCGTCAGTGGGTTAGTGGGGCAGGTGACGATCTCGGTGGGTGGCCAGTTGATTACCTCGTTGATCACGTCGGGGGCCGTGCGCGAGATGAACTTGAAGAAGGGACAAACGGCCGCGGCACTCATCAAGGCAACGGAAGTGATGATCATCCGGGTGTGAAACCCGGCTCATGAGACGCAGAAAAGCCCCGGCTTGCCGGGGCTTTTTTCAACGTTGAATAGAATTCTTTTAGTCGCCGGAGGCCCAGAATTCCGCAACTGCAGGAGGCGCGATCAAACCGCCGTTCGGCGCCGCCACCAGGCCACGCTCGACGTCAGCCAGTCGAATGCGCTTGATGTCCCACGCCAGTCCCAACTTTTGCATGATCCAGATGGCGTACCAGTTCGTGTCGATCTCATACCAGGTAAGGCCGTGGGCGGCGGAGGTCGGATGCGCGTGGTGGTTGTTGTGCCAGCCTTCGCCAAAGGTCAGCAGAGCCACCCACCAACTGTTGGTCGAAAGATCGCGAGTTGCGAAGCGGCGGGTGCCCCAGGAGTGGGTCGCCGAATTCACCAGCCACGTGGCGTGCAGAAGGAATACTGTGCGGAAGAAAGTTCCCCACAACAGCCATGGCAGCCCACCGATGGCGAACAGAACGATCCCGACAACAATCTGCGGAACGTAGTGGTACTTGGTGATGAAGACGTGGAATTCGTCTTTGGCAAGATCAGGAACGTAACGGGCAAGAGTCTTGGTGTCATGGTGCATCGACTTGCCCATGAGAATCCATCCCATGTGTGCCCACCACTTGCCGTCGATGGGCGAGTGTGGATCGCCCTCGTGGTCCGAATACTGGTGATGAATACGGTGAGTCGCTACCCAGAAGATTGGGCCGCCTTCGAGAGCGAGGGTGGCGCAGATGGTCAAGAAGTACTCCATCCACTTGGGTGTCTTGAATCCGCGATGGGTGAGCAGGCGGTGGTAAGCCAGGCCGATCCCGAGACTGCCTGCAACCCACCACAGGAAGATCGCCACAAGTAAAGCCTTCCACGTAAAAAAGAAAAGCGCCGCGATGGCGCCGACGTGGAACAGAGCCATGAACATCGCGGTGACCCAATTGACTTGGTCCTTCGGAGTTTGAGTTTTCTCGAGTTCTTGCAATTGCATCTGAACAGGCCCCTCGCTGGTTGGAGTCTTCGACGTTGAAAAGACTTTCGTTAAGCTATCAGGAGAGTTGAGTTGGGCACTGTAATAGTTGTGTAATAGCGGGTTACCGAGGTACCAACGAGTAAATGAGGGGGCTGGAAATCCGCATACCCACTCTGGAGGTTTGCCGTGGGAACACCCAATGTCAACCGTGAATTCCTCGTGAAGCAGCTCAGCGCAATCCTGTCGCAGCCCGCATACAAGCAGTTGATAGAACGCGGGAATGAGTATGCAGAAATGGCCAAGCACAACACCGACCTGAGGAAATCCATCAAGAATTCGGCATACCGGCCCACGGCTTTTGTCGCTAAGGGACCCGCAGAAGTCGCGGAGGACGCCGTCGAGACGGCGTTTGGGAAGGAGAACAAACCTAATCTCCTAGAACCCGTGATCGTCATGGAACTGATTCCGCGGGGGCAACCCATTCGCTTGTACCGCGCATATGACGGCATTTCATCCAAGACTGCTCTGACCGTCGGAAGGTGGTGGTGCAATCGCCGGCTGATGAAGGAAATCTGTCACGCTGCGGAAAAAGTTTCGGGAAAGACCCGCGAAGAAAACATCCTCCAATACATGTGCTCAGCGATGTTTGTACACCCGGAGAGAAACTATGCGAAAGAAGTGGCTCGGATGGAAATCCCGGAAGGAGGACGACTTCCAGCCATCGTCGGAAAGGGCTCATGGGAGGCACTCAAACCGGATCCGGACAAGGCGGCAAGGAAAGAAGCAATCACGATTCAATCGGAGGAGGATGTCATTGAGAAACTCGCGATGGTTCCCATTCCTGGCCCCAAGCAATTTTTCACGCCATTGTTCAACGACATGTGGATCTGCCAAGTACCGAAGGGCTCTCCCCGTTGGCCGATTGACTGAGCGCTTTCGCGGAAAGAATCTATAAATTCCCCTACGCGGCGCTGCCCTTCACCTGCACGCCCGCCCACTTCTCCAGCAGCGTCAGCGTCG
>JBBIOA010000035.1:0-51271 GCA_037443605.1 Terriglobales bacterium | reverse complement strand
TAAGCACCGCGCGAGACGTCGGCAGATCCGCATCGGGTACGGCGGAACAGCGGATCGAAATATTTCGCAATCTCTTCCGTGGACGTGACGATGTGTATGCCATTCGCTGGGAGAGCGCCGACGGACGATCTGGATACATGCCGAAGGCAGATCGCGATTGGAAATCATATCTACGTGCCAGCGACCAAGACCGTAAGAAAGTTGATCGCCAGACTAGAAGATTCCGGCCGCTGACCCAAGACGTTGTGCGCGGCCATCTTGTTGGCGACCAAAGCTGTAGCGACCGAGGTCGATAAAGGAACTGGATCGG
Source organism: Terriglobales bacterium (assembly GCA_037443605.1). Classification (GTDB taxonomy): domain Bacteria; phylum Acidobacteriota; class Terriglobia; order Terriglobales; family Acidobacteriaceae; genus Sulfotelmatobacter. The sequence goes on along the minus strand of JBBIOA010000035.1, from coordinate 50,961 downwards.
AAGATATAGCTCGATCTGGTAGGTCCCCCTTGTATCGCGCATACCTGGCGCGGATGCCCCGCCACGAGCGAGAATGAATCCCAGTCCCCGTTCAGCTTTCGTTCCGGATCAGACGAGCATATAATCCGAAATAGACGAGCTATTAATCCGAACTAGACGGAGCCTCCACCCGGCATGGGCGAAACCGATCACGCGCTCTTTCCTCGCTTTTCCGCCGAACTGGTGGCCACCGCGCTCAAGGACACGCCGGTTGTCATGGTTACGGGGCCTCGTCAGTGCGGCAAGACCACGCTGGTGCGCGATTTGGTCGCGGGCAATCGCGAATTCATCACCATGGACGACGACACGGTGCTGGCCGCGGCGCGCAGCGATCCCACTGGGTTGGTTCGCGCTCTCGACCGAACAACGATTGACGAAGTACAGCGAGTGCCGGACCTTCTCCGTGCCATCAAGAAGTCAGTGGATGAAGATCGCCGAGCCGGCCGATTTCTATTGACCGGCTCAGCCAATATTCTCACTCTGCCCCAAGTCTCGGAAAGTTTAGCTGGCCGCATGGAAATCGTGAGCCTTCTGCCCCTCTCGCGGGCTGAAATCCGAGGTAAGAGGCCGGGTTTCCTCAAAGCAGCGTTCGATAGCAAACTTGGCAAACCTGCGGAGTTGATGATCGGCAAAAACCTGGTACAAGCCGTGCTGACTGGCGGCTACCCCGAAATGCTGCGGCGCGAAGATCCAAAGCGACGCCAGACATGGGCACGGGATTACATAAGGGCCATCGTACAGCGGGATGTACGCGAAGTTGCCGACGCAGAAAAGCTCGATCAAATGCCGAGGCTGCTGCAGGTTCTCGCCCACCACTCCAGCAGGCTAACCAATTTCACGCAGATGGGCGCCCAAGTTGGGTTTGACGACAAGACGACCAAAAAGTACGTCGCTATTCTGGAGCAGTTGTTTCTTGTCCGAAAGGTCGAACCGTGGTTTCAGAACCAATTGAAGCGGCTGGTAAAGACGCCCAAGTTACATTTCCTGGACTCGGGTCTACTCGGCGCGCTGTTGGGGGCTACTGCGGAACGGATCGCCAAAGACCGTTCAATCTTCGGACCGCTGCTGGAGACATTTGTTTTCTCGGAGGTGTTGAAACAGACATCGTGGTTCGGCGAGACCTGCTCTTTGTACCATTACCGCGACAAAGATCAGGACGAGGTTGACCTGGTGATCGAAACGGCGAGTGGTGCATTGGTCGGTATCGAAGTCAAGGCGAGCGCTACCGTAAATGCCGGGGACTTCAAAGGGCTCCGAAAGTTGGCGGACGCTTGCGGCGATAACTTCAAGCTAGGAGTGGTTCTATACGATGGCGAAAGGCCGGTCCACTTCGGTGACCGTCTTGTGGCTGCGCCAATGTCTTGCTTGTGGGCGTGACCCGATTTTCGCGGTCTTCGGGCGCCGCAGCTAATGTGTAACCGATGTGCAAGCCATGATGACGACAGCGTTTTCTCAATAAACTCGGCATTTTCAGATGGATAGGGACAACGCTCGTCGGCTATATATTGGCGCAAAGTCCGCTGCGTCTGTTGGAGTCGTACATCGCATGCGTGGAGCTAGTCCCGCGAGCAGCTTATTTTGTGGGATTCTTGCTGGTGCCGGGAGGGGGAGTCGAACCCCCAAGACCCGAAGGTCGGCGGATTTTGAGTCCGCTGCGTCTGCCAGTTCCGCCATCCCGGCACTTCGTGGAAGTGACTGATTTTACAGCAATCGCGTTCTACTTCGTTGCCATCTCAAACAACATAGGAAACTGAAGAAAGCGCGTCGGCCTTCTCCGATTTCCGCACCTTCTTGTCCCCTGCCCGTGAAACGCTGTACCGGCGATTCTCGGGCTCAGATGCCACGTCACAAGAGCGCTGCCACTCGAAATTCTACCACTCATTCGAGCTACTATCTTTTGATTTCGCCGAAACGAACTGCCCCGCACCGTTGCAGATCGGCGAATATCGCTATTTGCTCTTCAGGTAGATTCGCGTTGGCGAGTATGTCCCTTTGCCGAAGCCTCGGCTCCGGGTGGTTCACGGAACGGTTCCACCGCAATGCGCACGTAACGCACGTCCAACAGCGCTCGTCCTTGAGGCGCTGCAGTCCGCTCCGCGTTATTTAGCTCTTGACTCGCGTCGAGGGCGCGTCCGCTTGTGGTTTTCTCGTAATCCCTTTTCGCATGTCGTAGTCTCTCCACGCGAATCCAGTGGATGTCCTCAATGAACGCGGTTACCCCTCATTGGCCCGGTTAAGAAATCGATGAGTGTGATTTGTCGTCATCATCTGTGGAAGCGCACAGCTGCCAATGGGACTGGTATGCATCCGCGATTCGTTGTGACAAGAGGTTTACATCCACACCGTCGCGAAGGTCACTGTCCTCCATCAATTGTTGGCACTCAAGGGTCAAATCATCACCGAGTTCAAATACTTGGTCTTGCGTGTATTTTCCGGTACGGATGGCAATCAACATCTCCCTTTCAGGACGCGGCAGAGTTACTCTATGCTCACGGAGTAATTCACGACACTCCCCCAACAAACGGACATAGTGCATAGCGAACTTCACATCGAACCCATACTGTTCAATCAAATCTGGACGCTGACCGTGCCTCCCCATTCCGCGTTCTCCGGTCAGACGCATTCGTTGAGAAGCCGCAAAGCCGAGGTATTGCATAGCAGCTCTCTTTGAAATCCACTGTTCGCGATGGGAGCCGATGAATTTCTCCCATGTATCGGACGACGAGAGGGCGTTCGCCGCAAAAAGATAATGCAGAATCGCCGGATTGCCTTTCCGAATCAGCGCTCCCCATCTATGCAGCGAGTAGGTGGTTACGTCTACATCCTCTGCCGTGTTCTTTTCGGTGGCCGAACCGGAAGACCAGACATAGTGGTCAATAGGCAATACGCCCAAAATCCTCTCAGGCGGCTCGATGTAGCAGCCGTAGATGTCCAAGTCGTCGTAACCACTTACTTTCGCCCCATGCAATTGCGAACCGCCGACAAACAGATGAATCAGTGATGTCGCTTTCAGTGGAAAGCCAGCGTCAAGTACTCGATTCACTAAATCGTGTTGTTGTGAGTCCGCATTCATCGAGATGAGAATATCTTGTTCTCCGGGACAATGGTTTCGGTCCCGTGTGATCGCGCGTCCGCTCAGGCCGCCTTAAGCGAATGCGTGACACCTTGCTCCCATTGCTGCAGCATGCGATTCCCTATCTCAACGAATTCCACGTGAGCTTTCATGTAGGTGTGCAGGTCTTTGGAGGTGTCCGCAATCGCAGCCTCTATGCGTTTCAATATCGCTCGGACACGGGCTGGAGTAGCTCCCATCCGCGTCTCACCCAGTCGCTGCAATTCCTTCGCGCTCGCCCATTCCGTCGTGCCGTTTAGGGTCAGCGCCATGCTGTCCCTCGGCAAGTAGACGGACGTGGTCACAAGATCGTAGACCGGTGCGAGTCTCGCCTCACCCCGAACATTGTCGTAAACAATCCCGAAGTTCTTGAGATGCGCGTCGCCATTACGAAGCGCGCAATTCATGGCGATCAGGGCGAATAGCTTTTCCATGTCCTCGCCCACATGCGTCGAGTTTGCAAACTGCCCGAAGCGCTTCATGACAGAGGTCTCGTAGCTGCCCCGATATTTCTCGTCGGTTCGGCGGCCATTCAAAACGCAAAAGTCCTCAAATCCACAATAGGTCCCGTCCATGCGCAGGTCGAACCGGTCAATGACCAGCGCCATGCCGTCCTCGGCCAGGCGGTAGGGGGGCACGTCGAGTCCGTATTTGCGCACCACGGTGAGGCAAAAATACTCGTTGGCCGCCAGCTGCGGATATTCGTTGGACTCCCATAACTTCACGATGTGGGTCGCGCCCTTGTAGCTCTGCGAGAGGCGATGTCCCGTCTGCTCCATCTCGGCGAAAGCCTTTTCGTCGCGCACGAGAATTTTGGGCTGCACGCCGCTGATCCCGGAGAAAGACGCGAATTTCTCCAGCAAGTAGCGGAATAGGTCGCCGCCACGCCTGCGTTCAAGAATCTCGTCTATCGACTGGAAGGGCACGTCCTCGTTCAGATGTTCTTTGTCACCGGTGTAGCGGATGCGTCCGACCTGCGACCGACCGACAATCGACAGCAAGTCGAACTCGTCAAATGTCCCGGTTGCTTTCGCAAAGGCCAGGCGGAGCCGCTCTCGCAGTACGCCTTCGGGCAGATTCATCTCGAAAATCGGAAGCAGCCCGAAGGGCACGCTCCACGACTCAAGCCTTAGCGGCATCGTCACCGAGACCTCGCGCACAGTCGGAGCGCCGGGAAGATAAGCAAACGTACTGCCACGCTCGCCGTGACGATCGAGAAGTCCCGCCTCAGCGGCGTCGGTCCAGACCTTGATCATCCCGTCCCTCTTCCATGAGTTCGTCAAGCGTCGGCCGGCGGGCACTCGCCGCCTGAAGCTTCAACTCCAGCCCCAGCGCTGTGAGAATGTTTGTGATCTTGGAATATCCGAGTTCGCCCAACCGCCCATTCTCGAGGGCGTCGAGTGTGGAGAGTCCAACCCTGGCTTTTTTGGCCAGAGCCGTCTGAGTCAAGCCAAGCGCATTGCGCTTGGTGGCGATCTTCCCGCCTAGTAAAGACAAGGGCAGCATTAACCCATTATACAAGGCTAATGACTTCAAATAAATGATAAACCTAGTATATTGGGTCTATTGCTTTGGAGGGGAACCCGAGACTTAGCAATTGACCTTTCTCAGAGGTCCGTGCAAGTTCTTCGCAGTCAATTTCCTCAATCTATCTAAGGACTTAGCGTGCCGAAAAATCCGATGCGTCTCAAAACAACCAATACGAAACTATGGAAGAAAGCGCGTCGGCCTTCTCCGATTTCCGCACTTTCTTGTCCCCTGCCCGTGAAACGCTGTAGCGGCGATTCCCGGGCCCAGATGCCACGTCACAAGAGCGCTTCCACTCGAAGTTTTACCACTCATTCGATCTACTATCTTTTGATTTCGCGCGAAACGAACTGCCCCGCACCATTGCAGATCGGCGAAGCTCGCTATTTGCTCTTCAGGTAGATTCGCGTTGGCGAGCGAGTCCCTTTGCCGAAGCCTCGGCTCCGGGTGGTTCACGGAACGGTTCCACCGCAATGCGCACGTAACGCACGTCCAGCACGGTCAGGGGTTCGGTACCGCCCGGCAAGTGAAGGACTACGCTGTCACCTGCTACCGACTTCATCAACGCGCGCCCCAGAGGTGACACCCAACTGATGTGGTTGCGTTTGAGATCGATCTCGTCGGTGCCCACGATGCTCACCACTCGCTCCACTCCCGCGGCATTGGCATAGCGCACGGTCGCTCCGAAGAATGCCCTGGCCGCCGCCTGCCCCGCTCTCGGAGCTTCCGGGTCCACCACTTCCGCGGCTTCGATGCGCTTGGTGAGAAAGCGAATCCGCCCATCGATCTGGCGCAGCCGCCGCTTGCCATACTTATAATCGGCGTTTTCACTGCGATCGCCGTTGCTGGCCGCCCACGCCACCACCGCCACCACGGCCGGGCGTTCCCGGGTGAGCAGAAACCGGTGCTCCTCTTTGAGACGCTCGAGCCCGCTCGGCGTGATGTAGTTCTTGACCGGCTGCCCCGGTTCGTCCGGTTGTGGTCTTCTGGTAAAGCCTTTTCGCATCTCGTAATACTATCAACACGAGTCGCACATCGAATGGATCTTGTACAATAGAGTGTACAGTTCATTCTGTCGAACTGTAGAGCCTATGCTGCAAACCAATAAAAACGGCCAAAATGTAGTTTCCGCGCTCCACGCCCGCAGCAATTTCGGAAAATTGTTACGTCGGGTGTCGGAGGAGCGAAAGTCACTGGTCATCGAGAAGCGCGGCACGCCGCAGGCAGTGCTTTTAAGTATTCGCGACTATATCCGCCTGGCCGCTCCCGAGCCAGAAATCCTGCGATTGATCGGGGAGGAGTCCGTCCGCAAGGGTACCGACAAACTCACCTCGCGGCAGATTGACCGCGAAATCGCGGCAGCCCGTCGGGCCACAAAGCGATAATGCTTCCGCTTCGTGTCGTCCTCGATACGAATATTGTGGTGTCGGCGGCTTTGCGTCCTTATGGGTTGCAACGTACCGTATTCCTACTGGCTTTGACAAAGCCTGCGCGTTTGTATGTCTCGCAGGAGATTCTTGCGGAGTACCGTAATGTGCTGGCACGACCAGCCCTGAAAATCACCAAAGGGCGACAACAGCAGTTGCTTCAGCTCGTGAGAAACCGGGCACACGTGGTTCACCCGCGATACAAATTGGAAGTCACGAGTGATCCAGAAGACAACAAGTTTCTGGAGTGCGCGGACACGGCGCGCGCCGATTACTTAATTACCGGCAACCAGCGGCACTTCCCAAGATTCTGGAAGAATACCAAGGTCATCACATCGCGAGAGTTCGTCAGCCTCGTCGCCCCGCATTTGCCGACGTAGTGAGGAATGAGAAATGTCTCGTCCTCTAGTCGTATCGATCTGGCGCAGCCGCCGCTTGCCGCACTTATAATCGGCGTTTTTACTGCGAGCGCCCGCCCATTCGTCCCGAACCTGAAACTCTATCCTTACGAAACATTTCTTTGCAGACGGATCCATATTGTCCCGGATACAATCCGTCCCGGACAGCTCCCTATGACTTTGAGGTTCCGATCGATGATTCGACAGGTGCGATTGAACACGTTCTTTTTCTGTCTGCTCCTTCTCCCAGGGACCCAACTGATCGCGCAGGGTGTCCAGACTCCGGGCGATCCGTGCAAGCCGGTGAGTACGCGAACGCAAGAGATCGGGTGTTGGATTCTGGCGGACAATCCCGTAGGTCAATTCACCAAAGCGCAGGTATTCTGGCATCTCGACGCGTATCCAACCCGCGTTGCGGCCGAAGCAGACCAGGGCCCGCGAGGTGTGGTTGTCGAGTCGTTTGGCAAGGTGTGGCTGATGACCATCGAGGACGAGAACTGGAAGTCGGCCCACGGAAATCCGGTGGCCAAGATTGGTCCGCTTCCGATCCTGGCAGGAGAAAAGTACACGGCGCAATTGATGGAGGCGGACTTCACCCCCGGAATGACCGCGCCCGGCCACGTCCACTCTGGCCCGGAGGCCTGGTACGCAGTGGGCGGCGAAACCTGCCTGGAAACCTCCGATGGCCGCATGCAGATCGGTCGAGTCGGGGCGCCTGCGGTGATCGTTCCCATGGGATTATCGATGCATCTCACCGCCATCGGCACCGAGCGGCGTCGCTCGATCGTCCTCATCCTCCATCAGTCTTCGCAGCCACCGACCACCATGGTCCACGACTGGATGCCAAAGGGTTTGTGTAAGGCGAACCATTGAGCTGGATTCTTGACACAATGAAACTGGGGTACGTTCCGTCTGCCCCCACGTTTTCAGGATGTGATAAGAGCGTCGATCACAGTCTTGCAGCGCTCAAGAACTTCCACCCTATTCTCATGCTTAGGTGACATATTAGTTTGATCTTCGGTGGGAAATTATAATCTCAGCATGAACTCCATTCCCACAACGCCCTACCCGATGTACGGCTTCCCTGAAGAATGCCATAACTTCGACCTCCGCCACCCGCTTTGGAACGAGATGATGACCAATCTCGTGAAGGCTCTAAATATCGCGTTCACCCGCGTCGAGATTATGGAGTCCACTGCCGACAAGTTCGTGTACTTCTTCGGGCGAGTCATCCTCGAAGACTTCATGGAGATAACGTTCATCGCGCAGCATGGATACGGAGTGGCAGCTCAGAAGCTCGTGAGAAGCATGTATGAGTTCACAGTCACGCTGAACTATCTGCATCATCATTCGCAAGAGGCGCAGACGTTCTTGGACTACCATGCGATTCAGCAGGATAAACTCCTCAGCCGGATTATTGAGACATTTGGGGAGAGCATCGTAACGTCTGAAATCATTGCAGATGTTCGTCAGAAGGCAGCAGAGGTCAAAGAGGATTTCATGATTCCGGTTTGCGACCATCCCGGTGCGAAGATGCGTCTCAATCACACATGGAACAGGCTGGACTTCGTGTCTATGGCGAAGACTACGGGAGACTTGGGAAAGGTCATCCTGCCCGGCTACTTCTTCCCACTACAACATGCTCATCCAACGTTCGGCGGCCTCACAGAGCGATTGGAGATTACGCCCGATGGGACGATGAGTCTGAAGGCCGAAGCTCAGACCGAGATTGCAGATCGTTCCTTGAGAACAGCCCACAACTGCATGATCAAGATGCTTGGTGTCCAGAAGGATCATTTCAAACTGACCGACCTTGAAGAGCCGATTCAGACATGTATCAGAGACTTCTTCCGTGTCTGGGCACCCGACTCTCCTTTGTTAAAAGCTGATTCGCCTAGCGATGTCCTGTAGTTTGCGACGGCTCTGAGGAACATAGCAACTTTCATCACATTTCTGCTTTCACGCGTCGAACATCCCAGAGTCCAACGCTTCGTCGCCCTAAGAACCAACAATACAGCAGGACAATGTGGGGGACAACAATGTGGGAAACCTGGGGACAGACGCAACGGACCCTAAGCCGCTTGCTTAAAAAAGCGACTAAAATCCCCGCCCATTCCCGCAAACGGCGCGCGATAAGGACGGGGTACCTGGTCTCTTGAGCTTTACTTCTTGGGCCGCGACTCCGGCGGCACAAGACCTGCGAGGCGGTAGTACACAACCAGCTGGCCATAGTGTTCACCGCTGTGTTCGATGAGGCCGTACGCGATATCGAGGACCCGCGCGTACTGATCTCCGTAGACCACCGTCTGCGTCAGGCCTTTCTCGCCCTTGGACTGAATTGCAGCGGCCCCGTCGGCAACGGATTTCTTCACAAATGCGACAATATCGGCCTTGGTTTTGTACTGGTCGCGCTTCGGATCTTCCGCCGCAGGAAGCTTCAGCCCCATCGCAGCATTGGTGAAGTAATACATGGAACCCGCAGCATGCAGCAACTGCTCGGCGAAGCTGCGCTGCGCGGGCGTCGGCTTGAAGTCGTACTTGTCCTCGGGAAAATCTTCGGCCATCGCCGTCAGCTTGCGGCCAATCTCATTCCAGGAATCGAGCACGACTTTCAATTCCGGATCGGCAGGTTTGACGATGGCATCTTTCTTCATCGCGTCTTTCTTCGTTTCATCTTTGTTCATCGCGTCCTGGGCATGGGCGGGAAATGCGAATGCCAGCAGGACGAGAGCGAGAAACGGTATTCTTTTCATTTCTTTCTCCACGATTGAGTTTCGCGAATCGAGTTTCGCGAATCAAAGCTTCAGCATCTTATTTCGCCCGTGTCAGCCCTGCAACCACCGCAGCAAGCTTCTCGAGTATCTGGTTCCAGCCTTCCAGCTGGCCGCTCTCTTTCGCGCTCTCCATGGGCTCATTTCCAATGTGGGTGAGCTTCGTCTGGCCGTTTCCAAGATCCTCAAAGAGGGTCACGTCGTACGCACCCTCGACGGCCTCATGTTCGATTCCCATCTGCGCAGGATCCATCTTGTTTCCCTTCGAGTCCGCAAAGTACATGGAGGAAACGATCTTCTCGTGCGGAACAATCTCGTGGTATTCCACTCCATTCCAGCACTCCTGCCCGTCCGGCGTCTTCATGCAGAAGAGAGATTTCCCACCCACACGAAAATCCATCTGGCAAACGGGCGCAGTAAAGCCCTTCGGCCCCCACCACTGCATCACGTACTTCGGATCTGTCCACGCCTTCCAAACCAGTTCGCGTGGGGCATCGAAAACTCTGGTGACAACCATCCGCTCCGTCTCATTCACCGTGCTTTTTGTCATCTCTGATCTCCGCTGTTTTCATTTGACTCACCACCACTTCCAGCTTGTCGAAACTCTCTTCCCAGAATCGGCGATAGCTAAAAGCCCAGTCGCTGACTGTCTTGATCGCCGCTGGTCGAAGCGTGCACACGCTCTCTCTGCCGCGCTTCGTCTTGATCACAATCCGCGCCCGCACCAGGTAGGCAATATGTTTGGAAATCATCTGCTGCGAGAGTGCAAACGGCTCCGTCAGTCCATGCACAGAGGCAGGCCCACGGGAGAGCCGCTCGATCATCGCCCGGCGGGTTGGATCGGACAAAGCCGCAAAGGTTGTGTCCAGCCTATCCACAACCGTATGGTAGTGGATTATCCGTCAATGTCAAGTGCGATTTTGGGATTCCCGGATTGGCCGAGCTTGATGAGTCCCAAAGGCTTTCCGCAGGATCAGGCCAAACGTCGCTTCGGACCGTGATGAGGTTGGCCCGAAACTCAATTGGGTTGGACATTCAGGACCCAGGCTCTACAATAAAATTATGGATATTTCTTTAGCGCCTGAGCTTGAGGCCAAGTTAAACCGAATCGCTTCGGAAAGCGGAAAAGGAGCAAACCAAGTCGTGCAAGAGTTGGTGGCAAACTACCTCGATCACGATGAGTGGTTTAGGCGCGAGGTGAAGAAAGGCCTTTCCTCCCTGGATGATGGCAAGTCCGTTTCGCATGAGGAAGTGCGCCGCCAGATGGAGCGCATTCTCAGCTCCTGATGACTGTTCGCTGGTCGCCCGAAGCTGCCGCCGATTTCGCGGCTATTGTTGGCTACATACGGAAAGAAAATCCTTCTGCATCGGAACGGGTTGCCAACACTATTTACGACAATATCAGCTCGTTGGCCTCGTTCCCTCATCGTGGGCGTCCGGGGAAAATCAAAGATACTCGGGAACTCGTGTTGACCCCACTTCCGTTCGTCGCAGTGTATCGGGTGAAATCGGAGGTTGTAGAAATTGCGCGCGTGCTGCACGGCTCGCAACGTTGGCCATAGTCCCGCATCAGCAACAGGATCGAATCGACTGCCCGGCTCGAAATTTTTCGGCAAGAGTTCGGGACAGATGGAAACAATTTGCTTGCTCGGTTTTTCCGCTTTGCCTGATTAGCGTCTCTGTGTTGGTAACACCACGCCGCGAGTCACTCCTTCAAAATGATCTCTTTCTCAAACATCAATAAGCAGTATGGCAAGCAGTTGCTCTTCGTGGATGCTTCGTTTCAGTTGAATCCCGGCGAAAAAGTTGGGCTGGTCGGCCCCAATGGGGCGGGCAAGACGACGCTTTTCCGCATGGTGGTCGGCGAGGAGAGTCCGGACGATGGCACGGTCTCTGTCCCCAAGAAGGTGACGATCGGCTACTTTCGCCAGGACGTCGAGGAGATGCAGGGCCGTTCGGTGCTGGATGAAGCGATCGCCGGTAGCGGACGCGTCGGCGATCTGCATCACGAACTCGAGGCATTGCAGCACGAAATGTCCGATCCAGCAAAAGCGGATGACATGGAGCGCATTCTCGATCGCTTTGGTCACGTTCAAGAGGAGTACGAACACTTGGGCGGCTACGCGCTCGAATCACAGGCCCGCGAAGTGCTCCACGGCTTGGGATTCAAAGACGATCAGATTGACGGCGACGTCGGCGCTCTCTCTGGCGGATGGAAGATGCGCGTGGCGCTGGCTCGCGTCCTGCTCGGAATGCCCGACGTATTGCTGATGGACGAGCCGACGAACCACCTCGACATCGAATCCATCATCTGGCTGGAACAGTTCCTCAAGTCCTTTCCCGGCGCGCTGCTGATGACTTCGCACGACCGCGAGTTCATGAATCGCCTGGTCTCAAAGATTGCAGAGATCGATGGCGGTGAAATCATCACCTACTCAGGCGACTACGACTTCTACGAGCGCGAGCGTGCGATCCGAGAGAGCAATCAGCAGGCAGCGTTTGCCAGGCAGCAGTCCATGCTGGCCAAAGAGCAGCGCTTTATCGATCGTTTCCGGACGCACGCGGCCAAAGCGGCCCAGGTGCAGAGCCGCATCAAGGCCCTGGACAAGATCGAGAAGATCGAACTGCCGAAGAAACGGCAAGTCGTGAAGTTCGACTTTCGTGTTCCGCCGCGATCCGGTGAACAGGTGGCCGTCCTTGAAAATCTGCACAAGAGTTACGGTCCGCGTGTGATTTACGAAGGCTTCAATCTCACCATCCGCCGCGGAGAACGCTGGGCCGTGATGGGAAGAAACGGCGCGGGTAAGACGACGCTTCTTAAGATGATTGCCGGGGCCAGCGATCCCGATGCCGGAAGCGTGCGGCTCGGCGCCAGCTTGCAGATGGGCTACTTCGCGCAACAGTCTTTAGAAACGCTCAATCCCGATCTCATCGTCATCGAACAGTTGCAACAGGATTTCCCCCACGACAGCCTCGGGGCGTTAAAGACCCTGGCGGGAGCATTCCAGTTCTCCGGCGAAGATGCCGATAAGAAGATCCGCTCACTCTCCGGCGGAGAAAAGTCGCGGCTGGCCATCGCGCGCATGCTCTACAACCCGCCGAACTTCCTGGTGCTCGACGAGCCAACCAATCACCTGGATCTTGCGACCAAGGAGATGCTGGTGGACGCCCTGAAGGATTTTGAAGGCACGATGATCTTCGTATCGCATGACCGCATGTTCCTTCGCGGTCTCGGCTCACGTGTGCTGGAACTGGGCGGGGAGAGCGGTACAGACCGCCACCCCACCGTTTATCCCGGCTCCTATGTTGAATATGTCCAGAAGCTGGGGCACGAGGCTCCTGGGATCTACTCGTAAGACTCAGCGTACTTGCCAGCCGTTGGATTTCGGCGCAAGCTGCCCTGGAAGGGCGGACGCCTTAAGAACCTCTACTCCCGCGCTTTGTGTTTTTAGAGGGCTCAATATCTGAGCGCCTGGCGGTGTGGGAAAATAGGGTCTCACCCACGAAGGAGCGAGGTTCCCTCTTCCATGGATTTCTTACGCACTCTTGCCGCGCGCGCGACTGTTCTGTTCGTCGTCGCGGCGCTTGTCTCTGTTTCTGGCTGCGCGAAGAAGTCCAGCGCGCAGAATGCGACTCCGGTGGACCTGCTGATCGGCTTGAAGACGCCGTTCCGTTTTGTCGCTTACGGGGACACGCGTTTCCATGATCCGAAAGACACGCAAGCGGCCAATCCCCCGGTGCGGCAAGCCCTGGTGCAGGCGATTGCGGAGGCCAATCCGGCCTTCATCTGCTTCACCGGCGACATCGTTTACAACGGCAGTGACAAGGACGACTGGAAAGTGTGGGACAGCGAGACCGGCGTCTGGCGGGCGAAGAAGATTCCCGTCTATCCGGCACTGGGGAATCATGACCTGCATGGCGAACCCGGCGCGCTGGTGAACTACTTCGAGCGCTTCCCGGATCTGAAGAACAGCCGCTACTATTCCGTGCGCGCCGCCAATAGTTTGCTACTGGTGCTCGACAGTTCTCAGGAGGAAGCGACCGGCCCGCAATACACATGGCTGGCAGACAAACTGGACCATGTTCCCGCGGACGTCGCCTTCGTGTTCCTGATGTTCCACCATCCGCCGTACACCAGTTCGTCGGACGCGAAGACCTTGGGCGGCGGGCATTCGGCGCGTCCGCATGAGCAGGCCTTGGCCAAAATGCTGGAGGACCGGCAGGCACAGGCTGCGTATCGCATCGTGGTGTTCTCTGGGCATGTCCACAACTACGAACGCCACGAACACGGCGGCGTCACCTACTTTGTATCGGGCGGAGGAGCGGCGCACGCCTATCCGATTGAGCGCGCACCCGACGATCCGTTTCAGAGCAAGGAGATCAATTATCACTATCTGTTGGTTGAGGTGGACCACCAGCACCTGAAAATCACCATGAACCGGATTGACATGACGAGCGGGAAAGCGGTGTGGACGCAGCCGGATGCGGTGAGCATCAAAGTCCCGATGGCGGCTGCGGCGAAAGCAGCTGGAAAATAGCCATGGAATCGGGAATCAGGACCTTACGCGCCAGTTGTGATTCGGATCACAGTCTGGCGGCAGGCCGTCTGCTACCTTGGTTGAAGCGCTGTCGTGGTTCCTCCCCGGCTTACTTCACATGCGAAAGATTGGATTTTTTCTAGCCTTGTGCGTCTTGAGCGGGATACTTCCCTGCCTCGCGCAAAACCGCGTTCAGGGAGTGGTTCGTGATTCGAGCGGCGCGGTGGTTGCGGGGGCCTCGATTCTTTTGCGCTCCGGTCCGTATCAGGCTTCAGCGCAGACCGGCGCCCGCGGGAGTTTCGAGTTTGATTCCGTCGCTGGAGACACCGGGACGGTCGAAGTGAGACGGGATGGATTCCGGGTCGCGACGCAGGCTTGGAGTGCCGGCGGATCGTCTGCGCCGGTCAAACTTGAAATTGTGTTGCAGCTGGCATCGGCTGGGGAGCAAGTCACCGTGTCGGCCGCGCGCACCCAAATACAACTCTCGGAAGCACCCGGCAGCACGATTCTGCTTTCGACCGAAGACGTCTCGGCCGCACCTGCGTTGCGCGTGGACGATGTGCTGCGGCAAGTGCCGGGATTTTCCTTATTCCGCCGATCCGACAGCCGCACCGCAAACGCTTCCAATCAGGGTGTGTCGCTGCGCGGGCTGGGAGGCACCGCCTCCAGCCGCGCGCTGGTGCTGGAAGACGGACTTCCTCTGGTCGATGCCTTCGGCGGCTGGGTCTACTGGGATCGCGTGCCGCGCGAGGCGCTGCAAAGTGTAGAAGTCTTCCGGGGCGGAGCGTCGAATCTGTACGGCAGCGACGCTCTGGGTGGAGTGGTGCAGGTTCTGACGCGCCAGCCGCAGCGGCCCGCTCTCAGCCTGGAGACGTCCTACGGCAACGAGCGCACGCCCGATCTTTCCTTCTGGACGGGTACTCGCGCGGGCAAGTGGGACGTGTCACTGGCGTCGGAGATGTTCCGCACCGATGGGTACATCGTGGTTCCGACAGGGCAGCGCGGGAGCGCAGACACGGCGGCGAATTCGGAAAACGTGGCACTTGAATTCAACGTTGGGCACCAGGTCGGCGAGCACGGCCGAGTGTTTGCGCGCGGGAATTTCTTGGACGAAGCTCGCCACAACGGAACGCCCATCCAAACCAACGGCACCGCGATGGGCGAGGGCGCACTCGGACTGGATCAGCAGTTTGGCGAAAAAGATTCGCTGCTGTTTCGGGCCTATGGACTGGTGCAAGGGTACGATCAGAAGTTTTCGTCGGTAGCCAGCGATCGCAATAGCGAATCCCTGACCAATCTGCAGCACGTTCCCGAGCAGGTTGGCGGAGGAGCGGCTCAGTGGACGCACCTGCTGGGCAAGCGCCAGACGCTCGTGGCCGGCGCGGACCTGATGGAAGTGATGGGCGCGAGCGACGAGCAGGTTTTCTCCTCCGGTACCAACACCCGCGACAACGCCTCGGGCGGACGTCAGAGAATTTTCGGGTTGTTCGGCGAAGACCTGATTCGCTGGAACAAGTGGACCCTGATTCTGGCGGCGCGTTTCGATGACTGGAATGACTTCCATGCCAGCTCGATCTGTAAGCCAGTGGCTGGAAAATGCCCATCCCCGAGCACGCTCTATCCGGCACGCAGCGAGATGGCGTTCAGTCCTCGGCTGTCGGTGTTGCGCTCACTGAATGATCAAGTGTCGCTGACTGGCTCGATCTATCGCGCGTTTCGTGCTCCGACTCTGAACGAGCTGTACCGCACGTTCCGCGTGGCGAACGTGGTAACACTGAACAATCCGTCTCTGAACGCTGAGCATTTGACCGGTGCGGAAGTGGGCGTGAACGTCAACGGCTTCGACCATAAACTCGACCTGCGCGGAACGTTTTTCTGGAGCGACATTGTCGACCCGGTGCAGAACGTGACCACCAATCCGACTTCGAATCCGGTGATGCGGCAAAAGCAGAATGTGGGACGGATTCGTTCGCGCGGTCTGGAACTCGACAGCGTCGTTCACATCACTCGCGACCTTCAGGTTTCCGCCGGGTACGAATTCACCGCCGCGACGATCGTGAACTACTCAGTCCCGGCGGGGGAAGTCTCTCTGCTGGGCAAAGACGTGGCGCAGGTGCCGCGCAATGTTTTCACGTGGGAAGCGCGCTACTGGAACCCGAGACGTATACTGCTGAGCGTGCAGGGCCGCTTCGTCGGGAATCAGTTTGATGACGATCTGAACCAATATCCGTTGGGGCGCTTCTACGCCATGAATCTCGAAGTCGGCCGGAACCTGTCGCGGAATGTTGAGGTTTTCGCGGCGGCCGAAAATCTAACAAATCAGCGCTACAAGATTGCGAATACACCGACGAGTACAGGCTCGCTCTTCAATATCGGGCCTCCAATTCTTTATCGCATCGGGTTGCGATTGAATTTCCCGCCTGAACGAGACTGAAACGCACTCACCCACCGGGAACACAGAGGCGATGGGCATTCCCCTGTGATCCTCTGTGCCCTCTGTGGTGAGTCTCGGCCTTGGGCAATTTCCACGCAATCATTTATCCTGAAAGGTCGCCTGCCGCTCGCGGATCGCATCGTCAGGCCATCCTCAAATCAAGCAATATTCCGCAATAGCGCGAAGACGAAGAGCCCATCATGAAAACCGGAATTATTGGATTACCGCAGGTCGGCAAGACATCTCTGTTTCGAATCTTGACCAAGGCCCATCTTTCGCCGCAGGCGCACTCCAACCCGCGCGAAGCGCACATTGGCGTTGCCAAGGTTCCTGACGATCGTCTCGACCGCCTGGCGGCGATGTATAACCCGAAGAAGCTCACCCACACGTCGGTGGATTACGTCGATGTTGGCGCCATCGGCCAGGACGCGCTGAAAGAGTCGGGGTATCTCGGCCACCTTCGGCAAGTCGACGCCCTGGCCCACGTGGTGCGGGTTTTCGAGGACGCTGCCATTCCGCACGTCGGCGAGATCGATCCCCTGCGCGACATCAAGAACGTCGAGTTCGACATGATGGTCAGCGACCTGGGCCAGATCGAGAAGCGCCTCGAACGCCTCGAAAAAGATTTGAAGAAGATGAAGACGCCCGACCTTGAAAAAGAATTCGAGTTGCTGAAGCGGGCGAACGCACACCTGGGCACGGAAAAACCGCTGCGCGAAATGGAAATGACACCGGAGGAGAAGAAACGGCTCCGCGGCTTCATGTTCCTGAGTGAGAAGCCGATTCTCTACGTGTTGAATATCGGGGAATCCACCGAATTGGGCAAGGAACTGGAAGAGGCCGTCGGCAAGTACAAGCTCACCGAAATCGCATCACGGCCAAATTCCGCGGCGACCGCGATCTGCGGCAAGGTCGAGGCCGAGTTAGCCGAGATGAGCGACGCCGATGCCTCGGAATTTCTATCCAGCTACGGATTGAAAGAAAGCGGACTCACTCGGTTGATCCGCACCACCTACCAGTTGCTCGGACTGATTTCGTTTTTCACTGCCGGCGAAGACGAATGCCGCGCCTGGCAAGTTCCCGCGAATTCGCGCGCGCAGGAAGCGGCGGGCGCCATTCACTCCGATCTCGAAAAGCACTTCATCCGCGCTGAAACCATCCGCTGGGACCAGCTGCTCGAAGCCGGGTCGGAAGCCAATGCCCGCGCCAAAGGTACGCTGCGCCTCGAAGGCAAGGACTACATCGTGCAGGATGGCGATGTGATGCATATTCGCCACAGCGGCTGACTGCCCATTCGCCACGGACGCACGCAAACACGGAGAAATCAATCATTTTCTCCGTGCCTCTGTGACTCCGTGGTGAATCCTATTCTCGACTGATATCATCCACGCTGTTCATGAATCCGATCCTTGTCAGCATTTTCCTCGGCTTGACGGCTGCGGCCGCCAACGTGTTCGGCGGCGCGATCATCGTGCAGCGGCATTGGGAGCGGCGCTATCTGCGCTACTTCGTCGCGCTGGGCGCCGGGTTCATGCTGGCCACCGCGCTGGTCGAAATGATTCCCGAGAGCTTCGAGCTGCGTGGAAGATCATCGGCCCTGCTGGTGCTCTTGGGATACTTGATCATTCATTTCTTCGAGCACACGGTCACTCCACACTTCCATTTCGGGGAAGAAACGCATCGCGACGAGTTCCTGCACTCGCACAACAGTTACTCGGTCCTGCTGGGCCTGGTGATCCACACGTTTTTCGACGGCATCGCCATCGCTTCCGGGTTCCTGGTCTCGAACTGGCTGGGCTGGCTCATCTTCCTGGCCATCTTCCTGCACAAGATTCCGGAAGGATTCACCGTAAGCTCCGTCATGCTGGCCAGCGGACGCAGCCGCGCGACGGCCTGGGCTTCTTCCATGGTTCTGGGGGGATCTACGCTGGCGGGCGTGTTGACCATGGCGCTATTTCGTCACCATGTGGGAGCCGGACTGCCCCTGGCGGCAGGCGTCACCATCTACGTTGCGGCGACGGACCTGGTGCCGGAAGTGAACAAGGAACCCGCCATGAAGATGGCCCTGCTGGTGTTCGTGGGCGCAGGAATCTTCTTCCTGCTGGATCATCTATTTCATTTGTAACAACGGCCCTTGTTTCCTAATCCACGGTATGTTTGGCCGTGTAGCCGTCGCGGGCGAAGATGTCGATCTTCACATCCTTGCCCTTTTGATCCCGAACCTTCAGCGGCCCGCCATCGGGACCGACCACCTGGACCTTCAACTTGCGATAGGTTCCATCCAGCTTCGTGTTGGAGGGGGTGTAAGCCAGGGAGTAGGCGTGGCGAATGTCGTCGCCGACGTCGCGGAAGATCTCGCCGAATTCCGCTTCAAAGCGTGGCTGGTAAAAACGCCCGCCGGTCATGGTCGCGAAGGTCTTCATCTCGTTGTCGGCCTGCAGATAGTCCATGTAGCCGACGGGAATGCCCATGCCGTGCAGGCTCTGGCAATAATAAGAAACGTGGGTCTCGCACCACTCGCGGATGTACCAGCCAATGCTGATCGGGAAGATGGTGACATCCTTTGTTTCCTTAACCTTCTTCAAGGCTTTGTCGAGCGTCAGCTTGCTGAAGGTGTCGACGCCGGTGGAAACCAGAATGATGTACTTCTTCCCTTCCACGCGATCCAGGCGGTCGAGCGTGTCGTAGAGCGCGTCAAACAGGTTCGTCTCGGCGAACCCTGGAATGCGCAACTGGTTGAGCGCCCCAAACACCGCCTTCTTGTCCTGGGTGAAGTCGACCAGAATGTGCGGCTGCATATCGTAGTAGGAGACCGCTACCCAGTCATCTTTCTTCAGCGAGTTGGCAAAGGTGTAGGAAGCGGTCAGCGCGTCGCGCAGGAAGAAGTAACTGGTAGACGCAAATTCCACCATCAAAACAGCGGTGATGGGCGTCTCGGAAACGCTGAACTTGGCGACGTTTTGTGGAACCCCGTCCTCGATAATCCGGAAATTGTCCTTTTTCAGGCCGGGGATGAATTGTCCGTCCTTCGTCGTGACCAGCACATCGACGTTCACCAGCGGGACGTTCACCTTCAACGAATAGTCGGGCACGTCTTCCAATTTCTTGGGCGTTACCGGCAGAGGCGGAGGCGGCGCCGTGTCCTCAGGCTTCTTGGTCGGAATCGCGTAAGGGACCGTGCCTCCCGGCCCGCCAGCCTCTGCGGGAGCATCTTGCTTGGGCTTGCCGCTCTGGGTCTGGCTGGAGGAAGACTGGCTGGAAGAAGACTGGCCGGATGCCGAGGATGCCGGCTGTGAATCCTGCGCGTACACACTCGCGCAAAATGTCATCACCAGGAACGCGAGCGCCACCCGCAGGAGCGCGGAAGCGTCCATCCGACTGAAGCGTAAGACCTTGTTTGACTGTCGATCCGGCATAGGGGAACCCCGAAAACTCACTATGCTAGTATAGACGCAAGGTCGCGCCGAAGGGATGTTCGCCTGCAAGTTCCCCCACCCTGGCAACGAGTTTATAGCCGTTTTGAATCGAAGTAAGCAGCAGGGTCGGTCGCGTTCCTGCGGGGTTCCATGAGAAGAATTGGTTTTGCGCTTTTCGCCTCCGTTCTATTTCTATCCACAATCCTGGCTGCACAGTCTCCGACGGCGACGATCCCCGTCGACCAGATCCACCCCGGCATGCACGGCGTGGCTTACACCGTGTTTGAAGGCGTAAAGCCGGAGTCCATGGATGTGGAAGTCCTGGGCGTGCTGCACAATGTCAACGGGCCCAAGGGCGACATTATTCTGATCCGCCTCCACGGAACCAAAGTCGAGTACACCGGCGTAGTCGCCGGCATGAGCGGCAGCCCGGTTTATCTCGAAGGAAAATTGGCTGGGGCTCTGGCCTTCCGCATCGGCGAATTCTCCAAAGAACCGATCGCCGGTGTGACTCCGATCGCATCCATGCTCGAAATCAATGCGCTGGACAAATCGACGGAAGAAGAAGCAGCAGCAGCCAAGCCCGCCGTCAGCAGCGTCGCGGGCAAGACAGCGGCTCCCGGGGAAAACCTGTCTCTGAGTTCGGCGCAGGACTTCGCCAACTACCTGCGGCCGATTGAAACGCCTCTCGTATTTAACGGATTCTCCGAAGACGCGGTCCGGCAGTTTGCGGGACAATTCGCCTCCGCCGGAGTGATCCCGGTGATGGGCGCAGGTTCGGTCAGCGACGAGAAGCAGCCCGAACCGCTGGAGCCGGGCTCGGCAGTGAGCGCGATTCTGGTCCGCGGCGACATGGACATCGCCGCCACCTGTACGGTCACCTACATTGATCCTCAGCGGCTGCTGGCTTGCGGACATCCGCTGCTGCAGTTCGGCTCCGTCGATCTGCCCATGAACAAGGCGCAGGTCCTGGCCACGTTGCCTTCGCCGCTCAACGCATTCAAGATCGTGAACACAACGGAGACTGCCGGCGTTTTCGTGCAGGATCGCCATACCGGAATTCTCGGCGTCTTCAACAAGCAACCCGAGATGATTCCGGTAACCCTGACCATTCACAGCGGAACCAGCACGCCGAAGAAGGAGTTTCACTACGAAGTGCTGAACAATCCCCGGCTGAGCCCAGTCGCAATCATGGCGACGGTCTACAACGCGTTACATGGCGTAAACGAATACGGCGAGGAAATCACCTACCGGCTGACGGGCACGATCGGCGTCAAAGGCTTTCCGGAAGTTGGGCTGAAGAACATGTTTGTTCCGGCGGAAAACGGCCAGCCGGCCGCCATGGCAGCGGCCCTGTCTCTTGGCGAACGCTTTGGCCGGATCTATGACAATCCCTACAACGCGCCGGCGGTGCAAAGCGTGAAGTTGGATTTCGATCTGGTCCGCGAGCGCCGCATGGCTCGGCTGGAAAGCGCCCGCACCGACGTGAGCGAGGCGCGTCCCGGAGATCAAATCATGGTGGAGGTCGTGCTTGCACCCTATCGCGGGGAACGCATCGTGCGGCAGATTCCGGTCAAGATTCCGACTTCCGCCAGCAAAGGGAATCTGAGGATTTTGGTGAGCGACGGCGAAACTCTCGACCGCGTAGGCCGCATGAACCCCGCCTTCGGACGCAAGCTCGATCTCGCTTCGACCATCGCGCTGCTAAATAAAGAGCATGCCAACAACCGGCTCTATGTCTCGTTGCTCGAAGCCGATCCGGAAGCGCGCGTGGCCGACAAAGTCATGCCGACCCTGCCCGTCAGCGTGATGAATGTGATGGACGGCATGCGCGGCAATCAGGAAATGATCGTCAGTGGCGAGTCCAACGTGGATGAAACGTCCACACCTCCGCTGGATTACGTGGTCAGCGGAGCACAGCTGCTGACGGTCACCGTGAAGTAGAACAGAGTGTGGCGCGGGCACTCCTGCCCGCGTCTGCCGGTAGCGGAAATGATTCCATTGGTTATTGCGAATTCTCCGCTTCAACCCAAAGCCACCGGTACTCCTCCGGCTTGCCCACCAATCCCTTTCGCACGGGGTTCTGACGAATATATTCGACCGTTTCCCGCAAGCTCTCATCGCTGCGTAGCACGTGATCGAACGATTCATCCAGCCATACCGGTCCAGTTGTATTCCTGAATTTGTTGACGCTGCGCGCGGAAGTTCCCTTGATGGCCTTCAATATCTCCGGCAGCCCAAATGTCCAACCATCCGCATCGCGCAAAGCCGTGAAGCGCAGGTGCGCATGATCGGGCATGATGACGGCCGCGTGCAGATGAATCGTCCTTCCATGGTCATGCAGGCAATGGGCTAGGACCAGCGAGCGCTCTTGCGGACGGAGTTGCACAGTTCTCAAGGTGCGAAAAGTCACGAACAGGGGACGATCATCTTTTTGATATTGAGGTAGGCGGCGCCGGTATTCATAGCGGCGGAACGTGGCTTTAGGCACAGATTCGCCCTTCACAGTCATCCTAGGTGACTGAAGAGCCATCCGTGATCGCTCAGTCAGGAAGATTTTTCGTGGCCAGTTCCGGAATGGAACTTGCCACTCGTGCTCGCAGCGAGACGCGGGCAGGAGTGCCCGCGCCACACTACCCTTCCTCGTGCTCTCCCATCTGCATGGTCAGGTACCGCTCGTAGCCCAGTTCTTTGATCAAGTGCATCTGGGCTTCCAGGAAGTCCACGTGCCCTTCTTCGTCCTTCAATAACGTCACGAACAGATCGCGCGAACCGTTGTCACCTTCCTTCGCGGCGAGGGCGACGGCTTCGTTGTAGGCCTTCACGGCGCCGACTTCCAACGCCAGGTCGCTCTCCAGCATGGCTTTCACCGTGCCGCCGACCTTCAATTCCAGCGGCATCATCGACGGAGTGCCATCGAGAAACAGAATTCTTTCGATCAGCACTTCGGCGTGCTTCATCTCGCCGATGGATTGCTTTTTGATGAAATCGGACAGCTTGCGATAGCCCCAGTTTTCGCACATTTCCGCGTGCAGAAAATACTGGTTGATGGCGGTCAGTTCTTCCTGAAGTGCCTTGTTGAGTTCGGCAATGACTTTCGGATTCCCTTTCATGAGTGCCTCCGGTTGGAAAGAAGTAAGATTACGAGACGTGAAAGACTCGGAACCCTGAGACTCTAACACCACCCAACCCGGCTCCGCTATTGCAGCGCGAGATCCAGCGTGCGCAGCAGATCCTGGCGAGTGAAGGGCTTTTCCAACAACTGGATGCCACTGTCGATTCCATGGCCGGCGGCTAGCTCGCCGGTGTAGCCGGACATGTAGACTACTTTCATGGCCGGATTGGTGTCCACGAGTCGCAGCACCAGTTCCGGGCCGTTCATCCCCTTCATCACTACATCGGTGAGGACCAGGTCAATAGGAACCGGGCTGGCGCCGATCGCGTCCACGGCGGAATTCCCGTCGTGCGCTTCGATGACCCGGTAGCCGTGATCTTCCAGCATCTTCCGCGTGACCCGGCGCATGGTGGCATCGTCTTCCGCCAGCAGCACCGTGATTCCTTCGCGACGCGGCGGCGCAGCGATCGTCTGCCCCTCCGCCGTCAGTCCCAGCTTGTGTTCGGCGCACGGCAGATAAATCTTGAACGTCGAACCATGCCCCGGCTCGCTATACACCCAAACGTGGCCGCCGCTCTGCTTGACGATGCCGTACACCGTCGCCAACCCCAGACCTGTCCCTTTGCCAATTTCCTTGGTCGTGAAGAAGGGTTCGAAAATGCGCGAGCGCGTCGCTTCATCCATGCCGATACCGCTATCGCTGACGGCGAGCATGACGTGGCGCCCCGCAGCCATCGGAGGATGCTCTCGGGCGAAAGCGTCGTCGAATTCGACCACGGCCGATTCAATAATCAGCTTGCCGCCGCGCGGCATGGCGTCCCGCGCATTGACCGCCAGATTCAAAACAATCTGATCCATCTGGCTGGGATCGGCTTCGACAATCGCGATCGCTGAGCGCCATTGAAATACGATCTCGACGTCGTCTCCCATCAGGGGGGAAAGCAGCTTGCGCACTTCGCGCAGACGTTCGTTTAAGTCGAGCACCTGCACCTGCGCCGGCTGCCGCCGGCTGAACGACAGCAACTGCCGGGTCAGCGACGCTCCCCGCTTGGTTGCTTCTTCAATGTTCTCGATGTATTCCTGGCCTTTTGCATCGATCCGGCCTCGCAGCAGATCGCAGCAAGCGGTCACGATGCCCAGCAGGTTGTTAAAGTCATGGGCGATCCCTCCAGCCAGCCGCCCCACCGCCTCCATCTTCTGCGACTGACGCAACTGATCTTCAATCTTCTTTTGCGCGCTGATGTCGCGACCGATAGCCGACGCTCCCACAATCTCGCCTTCGGCATTGTGAATGGGAGAAATCGAAACCGAGACATTCAACCGCCGGCCGTCCTTGGTCACCCGCACGGATTCGAAATAATCCACCCGTTCGCCGCGCCGGATCCTTTCGAGAATCTGCGGAATCTCATCCGGCCGGTCCTTGGGGCACAGTACCGAGACCGATCGGCCAATCATTTCGCTGGCGGGATAGCCGTACATGTTCTCGGCGCTCCGATTCCAGTGAGTGATGATGCCGTCGAGCGTCTTGCCGATGATGGCGTCCTGGGAAGAATCGACGATCAGGGAGAGCCGGCTCTGCGAGTCCCGGACTTCGCGTGCCCGGCGGAGTTCGAGTTCTTCATTCGCCCGGCGCAGCGCCTCTTCGATGCGCTTGCGGTCGCTGATATCGCGAATCGCGCTCAGCACCATCATCCCGTTTTCCGATGGCACCGGGCTCAGGCTGATTTCGACCGGAAACTCGGAGCCGTCGCGCCGCCGGCCATACAGATCGAGTCCGGATCCCATCCGCCGAATCTTCGGCTTCCCCTGGAAATGGTCCCGGTGACCGCGGTGCGAGTCGCGCTGCCGCTCCGGCACCAGAATTTCAACCGGCTGGCCGATCAACTCATCGCGCGTGTAGCCAAACAATTCTTCCGTCTGGGAATTGGTCTGCACGATGATTCCTTGCGGGTTGATGGCGACGACGGCGTCGGGAATCGCTTCGAGAATCGACGCCGTCAGCAAGGTTTCAGCCACGCTAGCCGGGCGCACATACTTCTCCCCTCCGGGTTCGTTCGTCGGATTCATTTCACTTCATCCCCAGGCGGAGAAAACGGTGCTTCATCATACCCACTGCAAGTCATGGACGGCAATACGGGGCGAGGCGGATTTCCTCTTCTGAATGCTGAACAAAGACAGTTCGAAACGTTGAATTAGAAATGAATGAGAGCGGCCTTATCCATGTGCCGGAATCCGTCGGTCGCGACGCCGGCCAGCACCATCAGAGCGCCGTTATAGCTGACGTGCACCAGGAAACTCGACGCCACCGAGCGGGTCATCGCCCGCACCGTCGTGAGCACTACCCCCACCATGGTGATCACCAGCACCGCAGCCCAGGACTTGTACTGGAAATAGTGGATCAGGCCGAAAGGAATGGACGTGAACAGAATTCCTAGTGCCGCCCCGACACGGCGGGCGAGAACGGGATACAGCAATCCGCGGAAGAATAGTTCCTCCATCAGAGGCCCCAGCGTGACCGCAAAGACCGCGATCAGATAAGCATCGCTGGGCCGGGCAAAAAACTGGTCGAAGGGCGTCGTCTTGGGCATGGGCAGAAAGCGGCTGCCGAGCGCGTCGAGGCCGATGGTGAAAACCCCAATTGCCCCCAGAGCGAACACACGGCTGTTGCGCATCGGCCAGTTCCAGCGGATCGCCTGCCAGAAGGGCGCGTGATACTTGCCTTCCACCAGCATGATCATGACCAGCACCACCACGATGTAGCCGAGGAATTCCCCCATGACGGCGGGCATCGGCTTCTGCAACGCATCGAAGAAACTGGTATGCCGGTAAAACAATCGGTGGGCCGCGGCCGCCGACAAGATCTGCATGGTGATGACGGAGAGAATGGTCAGCCCGGCAATCAGCAGCACGTCCCAGCCGCTCCACACCGGATCGCGCGGAACGGACGCAATGGCAGGCGGTGCAATGGCACGAATCACTTCGATGGAATCGGTGGACGGCGCGCTGGACTCGGTCAGAATGGGAGCAGCCTCGCTCTGAGGCCAAGTCGTTCCTGCGGAAGTCACTGCCGGCGACGGATCCACTGGCGATGCCGCCTTTGGCTCGATCTGCGGATTGTCGGAAGATGACAAAAATGTCTCTCGCTTTATGCTGCTTCGGTGTATAGCTTCGTTTTACGGCCAGTCTACGGAATACACAGCGAATATCCGGTATGGGCCGGGTCCGGATTCATTAAATGCTCCACGACTGACCGCGGTCTCGGCGTCTTCAAACGAGGCAAACAGACAATGTGCATTGGTGTGTAGCTCTTCTGCCATGGAATTACACGAGAGAGGGGAACATTCTGGGTTGGTTTTGACGTAAAAGGTGACTACGTCGAATCCCTCAAGTTGTTTCCTGGAAGGCTGGACCACCTTTGTTGGAAACGACGCCTCCGGAAAAAACGGGCGCCCGGCTTGGCCATCAAACTCCATCTCATGCACTTCATAGTAGAACAGGCTTGTTCCTTCAAGCTGGATTGAGTTTTCCCCAGCGGCCGACTTTATGATCTCCGGTGAATCAAATAGCCAGTAACCGTTATGCTTCCAGTACTGGATGTAATCCGCGAAGTCCTCGCAAGTGCAGTTGGTCACAGAATAAACGTCTACCACGTGGGGCGCCCGAAGCCAATCAGGCCGCTTGCCCACTCGCTTCGCCATGTAACCTGCAGGAGTCATTTCTGCCGCTTGCGACTCAAAGCGAACCTCGGTGGCTAAAGCCCGCCATCTTTGGCGAGCCTTGCGGCACGGCTCAAGCCGTGCCCTTCCCAAGTCCTCGCGCCTTGATGAAACGATCAAACCGACGGCGATCTTCAACTGACCACTGGCAACTGGGTACTGGCTTTCCGAAGTATGCCGCCAACGCCTGCCCCGTATGGACTTCTTCGCGCCGCACTCGTGCATGCCAACTTCTACCGGGCCGCCGTGGCCAGGGGACGAATGGCGTTGAGTTCTTTGCTATATTTCCGCCGGACCTGATGAACCGCAAAGGCATCCTGCAGGTTCAGCCAGAACTGCTCGGAGGTCCCGAAATACTTGGCCAAGCGAGCCGCCATCTCGGGGGTGATTGCCCGTTTCTCCCGCACAATGTCGTTCACCGTGGGCGGAGAAACGTGCAGTTCCATCGCCAGCCGGTACGCGGAAATGCCCATGGGCTCCAGAAACTCCTCCCGAAGAATCCCCCCCGGATGCACCGCCCAACCCGCCGGACCTTCATTTTTGATACTCATGGTTTCACCCCTTGCCCATGGTTTTCTGATTCTCCGCACAACGTAAAGTATCAATGGTAATCCGTGATCTCCACCTCATAGGCATCGCCGCCCCGCCAGACGAAGCACACGCGAAATTGGTCATTGATTCGAATGCTGTGTTGGCCTGCGCGGTCACCGTGAAGTACCTCAAGCCTGTTCCCTGGAGGAATCCGCAGATCCTCCAGCCTTCCAGATGAGTGAAGCATCGCCAGTTTCTTCTTGGCGGCGTTTCGCAGATTCGCCGGCGGCATTCCCCGGCTCTTGCCGGTGTCCCAAAATTCCTTCGTACTTCTGTCGGCGAAGGTTTTTATCACTTTTTGCCAGCCTAACGAATGTCGTTAATAACGTCAAGCGTTAATAATACCTGCGTGCTTTCCATTGCCCGCAAAATACCCAGCCAACGCCTGCCCCGTATACGACTTCTTCACCCGCGCCACTTGCTCGGGGGTGCCCTGCGCCACGAGGCGGCCGCCGTCCTCGCCGCCCTCGGGCCCCAGATCGATGATCCAGTCGGCGTTGCGGATCACGTCCAGATTGTGCTCGATGATGATAATCGAGTTCCCCAAGTCAGTTAGACGGTGGAGCACGTCGAGAAGTTTCTTAACGTCGTCAAAGTGCAGGCCGGTGGTCGGCTCGTCGAGCAAATAGAGCGTCTTACCGGTCTGGCGCTTCGAAAGTTCGCGGGCCAGCTTGATGCGCTGCGCCTCGCCGCCGGAAAGCGTCACCGCCGACTGCCCCAGATGAATGTATCCCAGGCCGACGTCGACCAGCGTCTGCAACTTCTGCTTCACCTGCGGAATGTTCTCCAGAACCGGCAGCGCGTCCGACACCGGCATTTCCAGCAGATCGGCAATCGAGGAGCCGTTGTATTTCACCGCCAGCGTTTCCGAGTTATAGCGCCTCCCGCCGCAGACTTCGCACAGCACGTAGACGTCGGGCAGGAAGTTCATCTCGATACGCCGCTGGCCTTCGCCCTGGCACGCTTCGCAGCGCCCACCGGAAACGTTGAAGGAAAATCTTCCTGCTTTGTATCCACGCTCGCGCGACTCCGGCAGCATGGCGTACAGGTCGCGGATGGCGCTGAAGACGCCCGTGTAGGTCGCAGGATTCGACCGCGGCGTGCGCCCGATGGGCGACTGATCGATGCGGATGACCTTATCGATGTTCTCCGCGCCGGAAATTGCCTTATGATCTCCGGCCTTCTCGCGCGAACGATACAGTTGCCGCGCCAGGGACTTGTACAGAATGTCATTCACCAGCGTCGACTTTCCCGAGCCGGAAACACCGGTCACCACCGTCATCACGCCCAGGGGGAAGGTTACGTCGAGATTCTTCAGATTGTTTTCTTTCGCGCCCAGAATACTCAGCGCGGCACCGTTGGCCTGTCGCCGCTCGGCACGCATCTCGATCGAAGTTCTGCCTGAGATGTACGCCCCGGTCAGCGAATTCGGCTCGCGCATGATTTCTTCCGGCGTGCCGTGCGCCACCAGGCTGCCGCCGTGCCGTCCCGCGCCCGGCCCCAGATCGACCACATAATCCGCACGGCGGATCGTCTCTTCATCGTGCTCAACCACCAGAACTGTATTTCCCAGATCGCGCAGATTTTCCAGCGCATTCAACAGCCGGCCATTGTCGCGATGGTGCAAACCGATCGACGGCTCATCCAGCACGTACAACACGCCGCGCAGCTTCGATCCAATCTGCGTCGCCAGGCGAATGCGCTGACCTTCGCCGCCGGAGAGCGTCGCCGCCGAACGATCGAGGGAGATGTAATTCAATCCCACGGCATTTAAGAACTGTAGCCGCTCGACCACTTCATGCATCACGCGCCCAGCAATCTGTTCCTCACGTCCGGCGAGTTTGATCTTTTGCGAAACCTCGAGCGACCGCGCCACCGGCATCGCGGTAAAGTCGGCAATCGACATCCCCTTCACCTTCACTGCCAGGCTCTCGGGCCGCAGCCGCTTGCCGTGGCACGCAGTGCATTCTGTCGCCGACATGTGATCCATCAGCCAGTCGCGATAGCCTTCCGAGGTGGACTCCTCCAGATTCTGCTTCAGATATCCAAAGATGCCGTGAAAGCCCGTCTTCCCGCCACGTGCCTGCTCGCCATTGAGCAGGAAATCCTGGATCTTCTCGGGAAATTTTTCGAACGGAGTGCTCAGGTCAATCGAATATGCCGCCGCCACAATTTGCAACTGGTGAATCAGATTCTGCGACGCCGATCCCGGCCCCAGTCCGCCATCGAGCAAAGGCTTCGACCAGTCGGAGATCACTTTGGCTGGGTCGAAGTCGTACTTGCTGCCCAGCCCGTGGCACTCCGGACAGGCGCCATATAGGCTGTTGAACGAAAACGACCGCGGCTCAAGTTGCGGCACATTGATGCCGCAATCCGGACACGCCAGCTTCTCGGAATAAAGCGTCTCCTCGCCATTCACCACCGCGACCTGCACCAGCCCGCCGGCCAGCTTCATGGACAGGCCAACCGACATTTCCAGACGATGCTCGATGCCCGGCTTCACCAGCAGCCGATCGATTACGACTTCAATGGTGTGATTCTTCCGCTTGTCGAGCTGGACCAGATTTTCGTCATCCAGGTTCACCAGTTCGCCGTCAATGCGCGCCCGGGTGTAGCCGTGCTTGACCAGCGTCTCCATCTCTTTCTTGAACTCGCCCTTGCGCCCGCGGACGATGGGCGCCAGCACCATGACGCGATCTTCCGGCGTCAGGGTCATGACCCGCTGCACGATCTGTTCGGCGGATTGACGGCTGATGGCTCGTCCGCACTTGGGGCAGTGCGGCACTCCGATCGAAGCGAAGAGCAGGCGAAGATAATCGTAGATTTCGGTGATCGTTCCGACGGTTGAGCGCGGGCTGCGGCTGGTGGTCTTCTGTTCGATCGAGATGGATGGGCTAAGTCCATCAATTGCATCGACATCCGGGCGTTCCATCTGGTCCAGAAACTGCCGCGCGTAGGCCGACAACGTCTCCACGTAGCGGCGCTGGCCCTCGGCGTAGATCGTATCGAAGGCGAGCGAGGACTTCCCCGATCCGCTCAGGCCGGTCACCACCGTCAGCGTGTTACGCGGAATCTCGACGCTGATGTTCTTCAGGTTGTGCTGCCGGGCGCCCCGGACAGAAATCTTGGTAATCGCCATCATTCGCCCGGGGTCGTGTACCTTCCGTAATGTCGACAGGTAACCAGAGTTGTTCGAAAGTAGGAATGCACAGCTCTACTCCGTATCTTAGTCGTCAACAGAACGGAGCGTCAACGCGGGCGGAATCAGGGTAAATTGGGAGTTCGCGTCCAATGACATGGAGACTGTGGATTTCCTGAAGGTTGGTCGCCTGTGAACGCGCTCTTTATGCCCGCACTCCTTTTCGCAACGGTCGTTGCCTCAGTCAGTTTCGGAATCTTCGCCGCCTATGTCGCGGTGATCGGCATCCTTGCCACCTTCGGACGCACCGCCGAACCGGAGCCCGAAGTTGCCCGCGCGCGTCTGGTGCTGGTCGCCAGCCAGAACCACGCCAGCGGCGACTGACACTTCCCGAGCTATTTCCCTACGAGTGCCTGCAAGCATAAGTCGGCGTTCTTCCTCGACGTGGTCGTCTTCCCGATAACCAACCTGGCTCAATTTTGAGCAAAATTCTGCCCCCGGAAGCTTTACCCGCCGTGCCACAGGAACCCTGCTGCAAGGCCGTTCGGCAGATTCCGGTGCACAGGGGGCCATCCGGGGAAGAAAAATGCGTGTGACGCAAGGGAAACCATGTTCCCGGGGCATGGTAATACACGGGCTGGACCGTCCTTTGGCCCCCGACGCCCCAAGCAGACCCAGAAAACCGGCCTTGCCGACTTCGCGATCTTCAAAAACTTCGCCTGTCCTTCGCGTCCGCAGAGATATCAAGCCGAGCAAAAGAAAGATAGAATGTCATTGGGCCCTTCCGATTTCGTTCCCTCCTGGAGGTCCGCCGTGCCAACTTCGTTGTTCGCCCCCGATTTCCAAGCCGTCCTCGATCAGGCCGTCAATCCACCCAGCCCAGCCGCCGCCCCGTTTCCTTCACCCGAAGACTGGCGCGACCGCTGGGTTTACTTTCTGATGCTCGACCGCTTCAACAATCCCTCGGCCGCACCCGTCCATTCTCCGTTTGACGATCCGAGCTTTTCCGGCTTCCAGGGCGGAAAATTCTCCGGCGTGCAGCGGCAGCTTTCTTACATCAAGCAACTCGGAGCCGGAGCCATCTGGCTCAGTCCGGCGCTGAAGAATTTCCAGTTCGACCGCAACACGTATCACGGTTACGGTATTCATAACTTCATTGGCGCGGAGCCGCGCTTCGCCGACAATCCTGCGCAGGCCGACAACGAACTCCGCGCGCTGGTCGACGCGGCCCACCAGCAGGACCTGCTCGTCATCTTCGACATTGTGTTGAACCACACCGGCAACGCCTTCGCCTATCAATGCGACGGAAGCGATCAGGCCTGCATCGACAGCCAGGGAGCGCAGGCCAGCTTTCACGCTTCGGCACAGCCCATCCAGTGGCGCGATGCGACCGGGGCTGCGCGGGCCGACTTCCCCGACGTTGCCACCATTCCCAATCCGCCACTCGACGCCGTAGTGTGGCCTTCGGAACTGCAGCAAAACAAATTCTTCCGCCGCCAGGGCCTGCCTGACGGCAACGGCGACGACACCATCGGCGACTTCAGCATCCTGAAGCAGATGAACACTGGCGATGCCGGCCTGCAGCGCTTTCTGATTCGCGCCTTCCAATATGTCATCGCGCGCTTCGATATCGACGGCTTCCGCATCGATACGATTCGTTATCTGAAGGGCGATCTTCCCCGCCTGTTCGGGAACTCGATCCGCGAGTTTGCGCTGAGCATCGGCAAGAAAAACTTCTTCACCTTCGGAGAGGTCCTCGACGCGAACGTGGAGCAGGACATTTCCCGATTCATTGGGCGCAACACCCTCACCAACACGGACGATAATCAGTTGGTCGGCGTCGACGCCGCGCTCGACTACCCGCTATTCAACAGCCTCAAGCCGGTGGTGAAGGGATTTGCCGCGCCCAGGGCCGTCGTTGACATGTACCAGAACCGGAAGAACGTGGAACAGAATGTTCTCAGTTCCCACGGCGATGCGACTCGCTTCTTCGTCACCTTCCTCGACAATCACGACATGAAGGAGCGCATCCGTTACGTCGACCCAACGAATCCGACGAAGTTCGATGATCAGGTGACGTTGGGACTCGCGTGCCTCTATTCCCTGCCTGGCATACCGTGCCTCTACTACGGAACCGAGCAAGGGCTGCACGGTGCAGGCAAGAACGATGAAGCGGTGCGCGAGGCGTTATGGGGAGGGCCGGGCTTCGCCAAAACCAGCAGCTTCTATCAGGACATTCAGCAGCTCGCTGCCGTGCGGGCAACGCAATCGGCGTTGCGCTACGGGCGTTTTTATTTCCGTCCGCTCTCCGGCGATGGCGTGACCTTCGGCGTCTCCGGATTTCCCCAGGGAGTGGTTGCGTTCTCGCGCATCCTGAACGATCAGGAAGTGGTCGTCGCCGCCAATACAAATCCCACCCAGCCGCGGCAACTCGACGTGATCGTGGAGATCATGCTCAGCGCTGGCGGGGATGTGTTTGACGTGCTCTACAGCAATCAATCTGCGCCGCAGGCTCCGCAGCCGGTGCGCGTGGCTCCTCAAGGTACGGTCACGGTCAACGAAGTGGACGGTTCAATCGGGACCGGCCCGCTGCATGTGATTCGGGTGAACCTGGAGCCCATGGAAGTCCAGATCCTACGGCGAACCGGCGGGCAATGACGAATGGCCTTTCGCGGGTGGAAGCCCGGGATTCGCCTTAGTACATGATCTTCAGCGAAAACTGAATCTGCCGTGACGTTCCCGAGGTTCGGCTGATGATGCCGAACCCGCTGCCGGTCACGATATTCGACGGTAGGCCGAAATTTACAACGTTGAAGATGTTGAAGAGCTCGGCGCGGAACTCCAGCGTTCCCAGTTCGCCATTGCCGCGATGCCCGAACGGCGTGTCTTTGATGAGGGCGAAGTCGAAATCGTGAAATGCCGGCCCGCGAAACGTGTTTCGCCCGAGCGTTCCGAATCGTCCGCTGTGCGGCCCGGTCCCGCCCGGAATCTCGATCGGAACATTGAAAAACGAATCATTCTTATTGTGCTGCGGATCTTGCCCTCTGCCGAAATAGTCCGCGCGGTTGGTGCGGCTCGTAGAAAGGCGGGGCATCTCTACCAGATCCGGCCGGTCGGCCCCGCCGAGCCCCGCTCCAGTCTGCTGCACACCGGAGTACACCGTAAAAGGAGATCCGGTCGTAAGCGTCGTGATGTTCAGAACCTGCCAGCCCCGGGTGAAGGTTCGCCCCAGAGGCCGCAGGAATCCGACTTTTTCCAGCGGCAGCACCTGGATCACACTGGCCGCAAATACGTGCGCCACGTCGAACGTCGACGGTCCTTTTTCCGCTGCGGGATCAAACGGATTCTGCGGCGGCGTCTGCAGTACGGTCCCCGATCCTCCCAGCAGCCCGCCCAGGACTGAGCTCGTGTCGTCCAGCGATTTGGAATAGGTGTAGCTCGCCTGCAAGCCTAGTCCGAGCCGGGCGGAGTTTTTGGTCAGTCCCGTCTGCAGCGCGTGGTAGGACGAGTGCGAGCCATCGCTCATGATGGTTTCTGGCCCGAACCCACCGGTAGCGTGGCACTCGGTGTCGAACTGCGTGAACGGCGCAAACCCCTGGCAGGCCCCGCCGTAGCCGTTCGGGTTGTAGAACCGGGGCAGATGAATTCCGGCCGTGGCCACATAGGCAGCGCTGAGTTTGAAGTCGTGGAAATCGTGGTCGAATCCTGCCGTCCAGCTTCCGATATAGCCGTTGCCAAAATTCTTGGCGATGCCAAAGATGCTCAGCAACTGCACGTTGCCAGGAGCCAGCGCATTGAGATCGTTCTGGAACCGCGCGTAATCGAACACCGTATTCGCTGGAACGTCCTGCGTGCGCCCGGTCGCAAAAATCGGCTGCCCCTGGATGTTGTAGGCCGTCGGCAAATTCAGAGGCACGAACTGATCCTGAAAATTGATGGGCTCACTCGGCTGCGCATAGATCACCGGCGAGAACACGTAAGGAATGGCGGCGGTCAGGGCATTGTCCTGCCACAGGTTCGGAATCAGCCGTGTGATGGAAGCTCCGGCATGCAAGACCGTGTGGCTGGTCCAGCCGTAATCGAGCGCCAGGCGCGGCCCCCAGCCATTCCAGTCCTGATCGTACGGCGGCTGGGGATTGATGATTTCTTCCTGATGTGCCGTGCGATCCCAATACGGCACGCGCTGGCCATTCGCCCCCAGGAAAATCGGAAGCGAGGTTCGCTTGGTGGCTTCATGAATGCGGCTGTTCACTTCGTAGCGCATGCCGTAGCTCACCGTCAGCTTCTGGGTGGCCTTCCACGTATCCTGGAAGTAGAAGTTGTAGGCCTCGCGGCGCACTCCGGCTTCATTGAACTTGCCGCCGACCGGCGTTACGCTCGCCGCAGCCATGATGTTGTAGGAATACGGCGTGGCAGTCAGAAAACCAGTTAACGAGTCCGGCAGCGGATCTCCTGGGCCGAAGTTGTGCGTGCCGCTGGCCGAACTAATGGTCACGCCCTGCGGCACATACGCCTTCCCGCCGCCAAACTCGTACAGACCGTTCGGATTTACTCCGAAGATTGTCGAATCGCGATTCACCCGGATTTCCGTTCCCCACTTGAAGGCATGAGATCCGTGCGTCCAGGAAAAATCCTGCTTGAACTGAAAGAGGTTGCCGTACGAACCGAAGATCGAACCGGCCGGCTGATTGTAGGGCTGATAGAGTCCGTCCGCGAACGTGATCCCCGGCTGCGTGTGGTTCGGCGATGGAAAAAACGGCGTGCTGCGGACATATCCCAGCGAAGTCTGCGAAGTCATGTGCGGAGAAATGGTCCGCGAGTAAACGATGCCCGCGTTGCGCTGGTGATCGAAAAACTGGATGCCGAACGAAGGATCGAGCACCGTCTGGTCCGGATTGGTCAGCGGCCCAGTCACCTGATTCAGGCTGAACCGCGTGAGCAACGAAGCCTTACTGGAGATCGCATGATCCACGCGGATCGAAAACTGGTCGGTCGTGGTCACCACTTTCGATGAGGCGGCATAGGTTCGTGCTCCCAGCGGCCCGTTCGGCTCATTGGGCAGCGGATAGCCATTCAGCACCGCCTGGATTTTTGGGTCGATCGCACTCACGTACAGCGTATCGCCCGGATCGGTCGAAGTTTTCGGATATGCAGTCGTGTCGATTCCGTTGCGTTCATCCGCGGTCGGCACGGGAATCACCTGGGTCGTGCCCAGCACCTGCCGAAATCCCTGATACTCGCCAAAGTAGAACGTCTTGCCGCGGCCGTCGTAGAGTCCGGGAATCACCACCGGACCTCCATTGGTGAATCCGAATTCATTGCGCTGAAACGGAGGGATGCGATGCTTCCCGGTTGGGTCAACGTAGTCGAAATAGTTGCGGGCATCCAGCGAGGCATTGCGCAGAAATTCGAACATGCTGCCGTGCATGGCGTTCACACCCGACTTGGTCACCACGTTGGTGTATCCGGCCGCGCCGTGGCCAATCTCTGCCGGCATCACCCCGGAACTGGACTGCACTTCCTGAATCGCATCGATGTTGAAATTGGAAAAAGTCGCGCCGCCCATCTCGGGATCGGTCGTATCCACTCCGTCTGTTGAAAACACGGTCGCCGAGCCGCGCTGGCCGTTCACGGCAAATTGCTGCGTGAAGTTCGCCGCGCCGTTGGTGTCGGTCATGGTTCCAGCAGCCAGCAACAGCAATTTGCTGAAGTCGCGGGCATTCAATGGAAGGCTGGACACTTCCGAACTCGAAAGCCGCTCTCCGCCGCTCGCCTGCGTGGAAACTTCGGCTGGGGAAATCGTCACCAGAAGTTCCCCGGAGGGCCCCAGCTTCAACATCATCCTGGTCGCGGTGCTGTCCTTGACGACCACCGGATCCTTCGCGTTCCACCGCTTGTCGCCGACCGAAACGGTGAGCGAGTAACTTCCCGGCGTCACCTCGGTCAACGCGAACTCGCCGCCGGCCAGCGTTGTCACGTCGTGATCCTGTTCGTGCGCGAGTGAATGAAACGCGATGAACGCCTTCGCGACTGTCTGCCCGGATGCATCGGTCACCACCCCACTCCACGTGGCGTTGGAGGCGGCACTGGCGATGGTCGCGGCCAGCAGGCATGAGACGAGAGATAGAATAGAAAATCGATTTTGTAATCGCATGAAAAGACCGCGGGTCTTGTGCAAAACGGGCAATTATAGAATGCGCTACCGGAGCAGTCTATCCGATTCGCGGCCGACGAACCCGCCCGCCTTCGTGATAGCATTTCCTCGAAGTCCTCTCTCCGCTGGTAGCGCCATGTCCCGCCTACGCGCCATTTCGGTTCTCCTTTCTATTTCCGTAGCGGTTGGCGCTTTGTGCCCGGTACCGGCTTCCGCCGCCCCTGCGTCTCCATGGCTTGAGATTCACTCCGCGCACTTCACCGTCGTCACCGATGCAGGAGAACGAAAAGGCAAAGAAGTCGCCTTCCGCTTCGAGCAGATGCGCGCCGTATTCGCCTCACTGCTCACCAAGGACCGTCTCAACCAGCCAGTCCCGCTGACCATCCTCGCGTTCCAAGACGATAAGCTGTACTACCAGGCCGCGCCGCTGCGCCATGGCCCGTCGAACCAAGCCTTGCCCATCGACGTTCCCGGCTTCTATCTGCATGGCGAAGACCAGGATTTCATTCTGCTGAATCTGTCCGAGGAAGAATCCTGGCGCGCCGTCGCGGGTGATTTCGCGCGCATGTTGCTGAACTACAACTATCCGCCCGCCCCGGCATGGTTCGACGACGGCCTCATCGAATATTTCCGCTCCATCCGCGTCGACAACCAGCAAGTCATGCTCGGCGCCGACCCCACAGTTTCCGCCAACGCATCCAAATCGTTCACCGACCTATTGCGCGATCAGCCCTGGATCTCTATCACCGATGTGTTTTCGCACAAGCCTCCCATCTCCACGCCGGACAGTCCGCCCACGCAATATGACGCCGAGTCGTGGATCGTCATGCACTACCTGCTGCACGAGCAGAAGATGCCGCAGACCGGAAACTACTTCGCCCTGGCCTTGAACCAGCACCTGCCGGTCGAGGACGCAATCCAGCAAGCCTACAGCCTGACCGCCGAGCAGTTCTGGAAGGCGGTACAGGAATATTTCCATTCACTCTCCGGACAGCCCACGGTTGTTCCCACTCTGATTCCTTTCGACGAAGCCGCGATTACGGCGAAGCCGCTGCCTGAGGACGACGCCCGCGCGCTATACGCCGCGATCCAAACTCGCATACCGGAACGCCGGGACATCGGGCTGAAGGCGCTGCAGAGTCTCGCCACGGCTCCAACTCCCGCCGATGTGAAATCCGCCGCGAAGGCGGAAAGGAAGTCCGAGAAGAGTTCCGGCGATGACGAGAAGCTGCTGCCCACCGTCGCCGCCGGCAACCAGATCGCGCACCGCATGCTGGCGTGGGATCACATCATGCACGGCGAATTCGACGATGCCATCCCCGAACTCGGCGATGCTGCCGCTCTGAATCGCAGCGACATGTGGGTGCGTTACTATCTCGCGGTTCTGAAGTTTCGCATGGCGCAGGCAAAACATGCCGACATCCAGGGGCTGCCCAATATGATGCTGGACCTGAAGTCGGTGCTCGAGTGGTATCCGGAACTCGCCGACGCCTATGATTTGCTGGCGATGGCGCGCAACGAGGGCGGGACCGCCGCCACCGCGATGCAGGCCGAGCGCGCCGCCATGTCGCTCAGCCCGCGCGACGAGCGCTACGCCTATCATCTGGCCCTCATCTACATTTCCAGCAAGAAGTGGGACGCCGCGGAAGCCCAGCTCGAACGCCTGCGCACCAGCAGCAATCTTCCACTGGCCGAGCAAGCGCGGGAGCGTCTGGGAGAAATTGGAAGCCAGCGCAAATATGGCATCACCGGCGCTGCCTCAAGCCAGCCAAAATTCCAAGCCCAGAAATCTCCGTTCGATGTGCTCGAGGAAGACGCGGCCAAACGCGCGCAAACCGAAAAGAGTGGGCAGGAATCTGGCGTCCCCGACAAGCGGCAGCCAAAGCATGTTCAGGGACGGCTCGTTTCCGTCGATTGCTCGAGCGCTCCCGTCGCCGTGCTGAACGTTTCGGCCGAAGGTAAGTTGCTCAAACTCCGCGCCAGTGACTACAAATCTCTTCAGTTGATCGGCACCGACGATTTCTCCTGCGACTGGCAAGACCGCGCGATCACGGTGAATTACAGACCCGGCGGCACGATGGATGGGGATCTTATGTCGCTGGAAGTGCGCTGAGCACTGATTGGCGTCCACTTACGGGCTCCGTTCTTCGCAGGCTTAAATTGAAAAACCCTCCCGAGGGAAACGGGAGGGTTTTTCACAATGGTTCTTATTCTAGGCGCGGACGACGTTAGCCGCCTGGAAGCCCTTGGGCCCCTTCAGCAGGTCGAACTCCACGGTCTCCCCCTCGTTCAGAGTGCGATAACCGTTCTCCTGGATTGCGGAGAAGTGCACGAACACATCTTCGCCCGTGGAGCGCTGGATAAATCCATATCCTTTCGCTCCATTGAACCACTTTACTGTCCCTTTCTCTCTCACGGAAAAAACTCCTTTCACCAATCGCGAAGAATAATTCTCCGGACCCTCCGATTGCAGCTTCGATGGCTCGAAGCACCCCCTCAAAGGAGCCGGTAGAACGTTGCCGGGAAAGTTGAAGACATGCCAGAGAACGTCCCCAAAATAGAAAAGACTCCTCAGTTCAGGCTACGGATGGTTCCGCAGCAGAACGTCGGAGCCCGACAATTTGAAGCGTTTCACCACACTCAACAAACTCTACCCAAGCCTGAGCGGTCTCACCACCGGACCACTCCCCGGTCTTGCGGAAGAGATCATAAGCACTATTAAATCGATTCGCAAGCACAATTCGCAGGAAAACCCATTATGACCCGCGGTCATAATGAATAACTTTAACTAAGATTAAGGAATAGCCCGGTAACCGCTCCCGAAACTAAGGTTTTTGCCTGAGTCCTCCCAGAAAACCTGCCCTCTGCTAGCATGATGGTTCCCAAATGTCGACTCCACCGACCCAGATTCCGCCACCCGCCGCGGCCGCCCGGCCCAAGCTTTTCGCACGTTTCCACCTCAGGCCGCCTTCCTCCAGCCTGGTTGTCTCCACGGTAAAGTACCTGATGCGCACCGAAGTGCACACATTTGCATTTTCGGTGGCGGCCAACGCCATCCTCTCGTTCTTTCCGTTCGTCATGCTGATCATGACGTTGATTCGCCGCGTCTTTCACTCGCGCGTCATGTATGAGGTCGTGGTCCAACTTTTGCGCGATTACGTGCCGGCCGGTCAGGATTTCGTCATCCGCAATCTCACCGCCATGGTGGAAGCGCGTCACAGCGTGCAGATTCTTTCACTGGTGATTCTCTTGATCACATCCTCCGGCATTTTTCTGCCGCTGGAGGTGGCCCTGAACCGCGTTTGGCGCTTCGAAAACAATCGCTCCTACATCGGCAATCAACTGATCTCGTCCGGCCTGGCATTCGCTTGCGGCGTGCTGGCGCTGCTGTCGGTCGCCCTGACCGCCGGCCCGGTGGCGTTCATGGAATTCCTGTTTCGTGGTTGGGGGACCGGCGTCGTGCGGGTGGTCGGCTTTCTGGTAATGAAGGTCTTCGCCATCGCCGCCAGCATCGCCATCTTCTTTCTGATTTACTGGCTGCTGCCCAACGGCAAAGTTCCGGCACGCAGTGTCGTGCCCGCCGCCGTCGTGATGGGATTACTATCGGAGGCGCTCAAATACGCCTACATCCTCGCTCTCCCGTGGCTGAACTTCCAGGAAGTCTACGGCCCGTTCGCCCTGTCGGTGACGATGATGTTCTGGGCGTTTCTTTCCGGTCTGCTGCTGCTGGCTGGCGCCCACCTCTCCGCCGAGGAGCACCTGCACCGCGCCTGAACCCCGGCCTCAATGCACCGGAACGTTGGTAAACGCCACGCCGCGCTTGCGATTGATGCGGCAGATAATGTCTTCCAGGAGTTTGGGTAGCAAGTTCACCCCGTTCGGCTGCATCAGTTCATTTTTCTCCAGATACTCCTCCGCACCCGCTTCCATCAGCTTCTGCCGGTTCCTCTCTGAGAGGCTGCTCACAATGACAATCGGAATCTGGGCGGTGGAACTTTCCTGCTTCAGATGGTCCAGCACATCCTCTCCGCTGATCTTGGGCAGCATCAGGTCCAGCAGTATGAGATCGGGCTTCATTTCCTCGGCGAAGCGGATCGCCGTCTCTCCGTCCACTGCGCACACGACCTCGTACCCCGCCTTGAGCAGAGCGCGCTCATTCTCCCGGCGAATCGGCTTGCTGTCCTCAACTAAGAGAATTTTCACGATGACGGGTCCCTCCTTGATCTTCATCGGCAAGATCGCCTCGACTCTTGAGCGAGACTCCTTGGAAGAACGTAACTTCCTGCGCGACACCTTCGACTCGTTCCGCAAGGCCTCCGCCTACCGGGTGGTGGCGGGTTTTGCCGTCCGCAAGCGCGGATACCGGCAGTCCCTTTCTCTTGTCTTGTGATTTTTGGATCACCGGCTGCGAGGATTCATGCGAAAACGGTAGCCGGGATCGTCGTTCGAGACTTCCATGACTCAAGCGACAACGAAAGAGCGAAAGCTATTTCCGGTCCGTCGCCGCGCCTGCCCTATGCACGGCATTCTGGGCTGCTGTCCACAGGCTTACATTGGTGGGTATCAAACTGTGATTGTAAGCTCGCCGTCGCGGTTGTGACGCTCCGAATCTCGGCTACAGACGCCTTGAACTGCTGACCGCAAAGAGTGCAAGCCGCGACACATGGAGTTGCGCCGATGTGCTTCACGATCCGAATGGCTCGTTTGGGCATTGTTTTAGTTTCCCACGGCCCCAGTCATCGCAACAACATCACTTGCACCGAACTTTATGTAACGAGTGGGAACGAAAATAAATCGAGCCTACCTTCTGTTAGCCGTGACAGAAGGTAGGCTCGATTTTTTGTCTGATTCTCGAAGTGATGCGATCGAATCACTCGCGACCGAGACGTTCTGAATCACGGAGTGGCTATTTCTTCGGCTCTCCAATCGACAGCAACTCGACTTCGAAAATCAGAGTCGATCCCGGCGCGATCTCCCGGCTCGGCGGATGATCGCCATACGCCATATCCGGAGGAATGAACAGCTGCCACTTCGATCCGACCGGCATCATCTGCAGCGCCTCGGTCCAGCCCTTGATTACGTTACCGAGCGGGAAGGACGCCGGCTGTCCGCGCTTGTACGAACTGTCGAATTCCGTGCCGTTAATCAGCGTGCCGCGATAATTGCACGTCACCGTGTCGCTGGCGGTTGGCTTGGGCCCGTTCCCCGCCGTCAGGATTTTGTACTGCAGACCGTCGGGCAAGGTCACAACCCCTTCTTTCGTCTTGTTGGCCGCCAGGAAGGCGTCGCCCGTCTTGCGGTTGGCGGCTCCTTCTTGTTTCGCCTTCTCCTCGAGCTTACCGCGTACCGAGTTCTGCAACTGGCCAAGGGCCGCGCGCGCTTCGTCCTCGGTCATTGCCGTCTTAGCGCCGGACTGCGCGTCCTTCAACCCGCGTGCCACCAGTGCCGGGTCGAGTGTGATGCCATTGCGGTGCAGGCCGGTGCCCAGGTTCATACCCATGGCATAGCTCTGCTTCTCCCGGTCAGTCTTCAACACCACGGGGGCCGCGGCCGTCTTCGCGCCGGTCGTGGTCGTCTTCGTACCGGTCGTGGTCGTCTTCTTCGCGGTTGTGCCGGTGGTGGTCTTCGCGGGAGTTTGGGTGGAAGAAGACTGTCCGGAGGCTGGTTGAGTAGCGGCGGGTGTCTGCGCTGCGGCAAAGCCGGGCAGCAGCATTCCCGCCAGAAGAAATCCGAGGGTGCGCCGTTTTTGCATAGCCCTTATTGTCCCATTCAGCAGGCGAGATGGGCAATCGGTGAGAAGTTAGGGATGAGTGACCGGAGTGATCGCGCAGCGCCCATTCCCCTGGTCATCCGCGACATTGTCGTCCTGAGCGAAGCGAAGGACCTCTGGACCTTCGCCGGTGGCCAAACCATGCAGCGAAAACGCTGGCTCACTTCCCCGGCTGCAGCGCCGCCAATTCCTTGTGCGCTTCCTGCGCCGGAATAAAATCCGCGTCGGCGTTCTTCCAGATATCAAGCAGCTGCTGATAGGTCTTGATCGCGGCCGCCTTGTCGAACTGCGCCTGCGCCCGCGCTGTGCCCAGCAGACAGAGCACGTAATCCGGAGCCTGCGCCGCTCCGCCTCCCCCTTCACCAAGCGCCAGGGCACGATACCGCAGTCCGGGCTCGAAATCGGTCACCGCCTGCTGCGGTTTCTTCAGATCGAGAGAAGTCTGGCCCAGCAAATGCGGCAGCTTTGACACCAGCAAATACTGCGACGCGGATGAGGTCAATCCAGCCACCTGTTCCGGATGATGTTGCACCAGAGCGGCTGCGGCCTTCACTTCCGGAACAACGATTTCGGCATAAATTGTGTTGTTCGGGGCGTCGGCGGACGCCTTCTCGACTTCCTTCACGCCCGTTGCCGCATCGCCGCACAGAGTAAGAGCCAAGGCAGCGTCGGGAACCGTCGCGATCGAGTGGTCGAGCGACAGCGCTTTGTGAGCCGCATCCTTGGCGGCGCCGCAATTGGAAACCAACGCGTCGTGGACCGCCTTCACCGAGTACAAAGAGCCCGCGGCGTCGGGAATGTGCTGCTGTTCCGCACGCTTGGCGGCCGACTCGAAGTGCTGGTCCGCTTCGTGCATGCGCCCGAGAAACAGATAGAGCGTCCCCGCGCTGGCTTCTGTGAGAAAGCCATCCGGACGTCCGACCGCCCACTGCACATGCTTTTCCCAGTCCGCGCGGCCGGAGATGAAGTCGTCAATCATCGCGTTGGACTGGTAGTTCGTGTTGTCGCCGCCGCCCTGATCGACCGCTTCCTTCAGATAGCGCTCCGCTTCGGCGGTTCGCCCGATCTGCATCAGCATGCTGGCCGCATTGTTCGCCGCGACGTTATCCCACTTGGCAATTTCCCACGTCTTCTTGAAGTTCTCCGCAGCTCCCTCGAAATCGCCGACCATCCCGTATGCGGTCGCCAGATTGTTCAGCGCGGCTGCGTCCCGCGGATAGGTCGCCACGAACAACTTGTAGGACTCAATCGCCTTCGGCATGTTGTAGAGCTGCAACTGATACTGCGACTCGATGTACATGCGCTCGCGTTCGGTCACTCGTTCCCGCAAGTCGTAGGCTTTCTTCAGATATTCCAGCGCCTTGCCGACAGCTCCGACGTTTCCGTACGCCACGCCCAGGCGCGCCCAGGCCATGGCAAACGTAGGATCCAGCTGCACAGCTTGCTGATAAAAGTCCGCCGCCTGCGGGAAATCCCGGCCTACCCGGTGCTCGTCCTCTCCTAGCGAGAACGCATGGAATGCCTGCAGAGACGCCGTCGTCACGTTCGTATAAGGCGTAGTCAGCTTCTGGATCGACGCCATCGACTCGCCCAACCGCGCCCGCATCGCCGTCGCCGCCTTGGAGACTGCCTGGAGGACGGCCGTTTTGTCTGGAGCCGTTTCCTGCTCGCGGGCAAACACTTCTCCCGTCGCCACATTCACCGCGTTGATCTGGATCACGTACGAGGACCCGAGCGGCGTAATGGCTCCCGCCAGATACGCCTTCACTCCCAGCCGTTGTCCAAGCTGCTGCGCCAGGTCGGGGGTAATCTTTTGATCGCGCGTCTGCCCCAGATACGGCAAGTTCGTGTGCAACTCGGCGTCGCTCACCAGTTGCAGCAACGGAGACTGCTCCAACTGAATCGCCAGGGCTTCCTTCAGCGTGGAATCGAAGACTGGATCGCCCGTCTGATTGGTGAAGTCCGCCAGGATCAGCTGGTCTTTATCGGTCAGCTGCACTTCCTGGTGCTTGCGCGAATAGAACGCATAGCCCAGCACCGCCAGCGTGAGCACGACTACGATCGGAACGACGTACTTGATCCAGGACCGCGAAGCTCCTTCTGCAGGGATCGTTGCCACGCTTCCTGAAGCGGCCACAGTTCTGGCGGACCCGCTCGTCCTCTGCGCCGCCGCCGGACTGGATGGGGCACTCTCTGCAACCTCTTCGA
Source organism: Terriglobales bacterium (assembly GCA_037443605.1). Taxonomy (GTDB): domain Bacteria; phylum Acidobacteriota; class Terriglobia; order Terriglobales; family Acidobacteriaceae; genus Sulfotelmatobacter. The sequence goes on along the minus strand of JBBIOA010000035.1, from coordinate 6,606 downwards.
CCGGCCGTTGCGCCGACGAACTCAGCGCCGCGCTGCGCCCCGACTCCAGATCGCGCTTCAGCCGGAGCAATTCCGACTTGATATCGACCGCATGCTGGTAGCGCAGGTCGCGATCTTTCTCCAGCGCGCGATTAATGATGTCTTCCAGTTTCGCCGGCAGCTTGGGATTCAGACGGATCGGCGCTGCCGGCGCACGATTCAGGATCTCGTCGAAAATTACGCCCGACGTCTCTCCGCGAAACGGAATCGCTCCGGTCGCCATCTCGTACAGCACAATCCCGAACGAAAACAGGTCGGTGCGAGGGTCCAGCGCCTTGCCCCGCACCTGCTCCGGAGACATGTAGGCGACCGTTCCCAGCGCCGAACCGGGACTGGTAAGCTGATGCACCGTCTCGCCGCCGCTCTTGGTGGCCTCGCTCGGATCGAGCACCTGGACCGATCCGCTGGTCACCTTGGCCAGCCCAAAGTCGAGAATCTTTGCCGCTCCCCGCTGCGTGATGAAAATGTTCGCCGGCTTGATGTCGCGGTGCACAATGCCCTTCGAGTGCGCTGCATCCAGCGCATCCGCTACATCAATCGCGATGCTCAGCAGTTTTTCGATCTCCAGCGGGCGATTGTCGATCAGGTGCTTGAGCGTCTGCCCTTCCAGATACTCCATGACGATAAAGGCCTGTTCGCCTTCTTCGCCAATGTCATAAATGGTGCAGATATTGGGGTGGTTCAGCGCCGACGCCGCCTGCGCCTCGCGCCGGAAGCGGCTGAGCGCCGCCGTGTCGCGCGTCACATCCTCGGGAAGAAACTTAAGCGCGACAAAGCGCTTGAGCCGGGTGTCCTCGGCCTTGTAGACGACGCCCATCCCGCCGCCGCCCAGCTTTTCGACAACCTTATAGTGAGAGATGTTCTGGCCGATCATGTTCCCCGCAGTGGCGCTAACGGCAGGCCCATCCACACAGATTTCCGGTGAGCCATCTTAGGGGCGGAGGGAAAGCAATGTCAACGAAAGTCCGGGAGCCAGACAGTGGGCCTGTTTGGGGGCTGGGCCAGCCCCCGATCCACGAGTCAATTCGTCTAAGAAGGGGAGCCCACGCCTCGGCTGCCGCGTCTCGTGATCGCCGACGTTCCCGATCATGTTGGATCGCGGCAGTTATCCACAGCCCCTTTGTGACATCCGTCACTGACATCCAGATACGAAACCGGCTATCCTCGTCCCGTTTCCCGGCCCCCGGTTGTAACGGTATCCCTCCGAGCAGACATCCTAGCGTCGAGGTCTCCCCATGCACGGGAGCAGATGGCTGTGTCTGCCGGCGGTTCTGATCTGGATTTCGGCCCCCCTGGCTCTTTCTGCGCAGGCGCAGGAACCATTGCGCCGCGCACCTGACTTTTCCCCCACGCGTGCGGGTCCGCTGTTTGAAGGTCGATCTTCCCCCGCGGACCCGCCCCCCGGTCCAGTGTCGGATCTTCGCCGCCGGGTGCCCGTTGGTGGCCCGATCCCGTTCCCGCAGTTCGCCCAGGCCGCCCGCACGATCTTCGCTGGAACCGTCGCCAGCATCGTGCATCGCCCCGCGACCGGCACGCATTCTGTCGCCACCGTTTCCATCACGTTTCATGTGGAGAATGCGATCCGCGGCGCCACCCCCGGCGAAGATCTCACCATCGACCAGTGGCTCGGGGTGTGGTCCAGCGGACAAACCTATCGTGTTGGAGAGCGCGTACTCCTTTTTCTTTATGCACCCAGCAAACTCGGCCTGACCAGCTGTGTCGCCGGTCCGCTCGGCCGTTTCTCGGTCGACCCCCAGGGCCGCGTTCTGCTTTCCGCTCTGCATCTTTCCGCATTCCGCGCGGATCCCGTCCTTGGCGGGAAGTCGCGGGTACGCTTCAGCGACTTCGCCATGGCGGTGCGGCGTGCCAGCGAGGAGGAAGAAGCTCCATGAATCCAGTGACCATGAAAATGATGGCATTGAGTGCCCGCTTCTTCCTCCTCCGGCTCGTCCTGGCGGTGAGCATCGTTCTTCTGTTCGCGCTGTTCTCGCGCGCCGGCGGCCCGAAATATGTCGCTGGCACCAGCTACTTCAACAACTCCACGACGGGCCAGCCGCTCACCTGGCCGCAGGGACAAATCGTTTACTTCACCGACCAGGGCGACCTCAGCCCGCTGCTGCCCAACGCCGGCGCCAACACCTTCGTTGCCAACGCATTTGCTGTGTGGACATCCATACCGACCGCGGCTGTCTCCGCCACCAGCGGCGGCCAGCTCGCCGAGGACGTCAACGGCTCGAACGTTCTCCGCAATTCCGACGGCTCCCTCTCCATGCCCGCCGACATTCAGCCTTCGGCCACCGGCACGCCCATCGGCATCGTCTATGACTACGACGGATCGGTCACCGACGCTCTGCTCGGCGCAGGCGCCGGCGGCACTGGCCAGTGTTTTTACAACGCCGTCTACGGAGGCAACGACAACTATGGCGCCCTCGCGACGTTTCAGCACGCACTCATCGTCATCAACGGGCTGTGCGCACTCGCTTCGTCGCAACTTATCGACGTCGAGTACCGCCTGGTGCGCGTGATCGGCTCGGTTTACGGACTCGACTGGGCTCAGCTCAATCCCAACGTGATCACCGGCAAGCCGCCTGCCACGCCTGCCGATTATGCCGGCTTTCCCGTAATGCACTACCGCGACGCCACGCTCTGCGTACCCATCACCAATTGCTATCCCAACGGGGTTCAGCCGGCGCTCGACGACGTCGCGGCCCTCTCTCGACTCTACCCAGTCACCGCGCAGAATCAGTCCGGCTTCGCCGGCAAACAGATTTTTTCTTCTACTACGGCACGCATTCACGGCTCGGTCTGGTTCACCGATCGCTACGGAAATCCGACGCAGCCCATGCAGGGAGTGAACGTGGTGGCGCGCTGGATCGATCCCGCCACCAATCAGCCGTCGCATCAATACTCCGTCGCTTCCGTTTCCGGATTCCTGTTTATCGGCAACGCCGGCAATGCCGTCACCGGCTTGACCAACCCGCTCGGTGATCCTTTCAACGAATGGGGATCGACCAGTCCGTCGGTCGAGGGCTTCTTCGATCTGGCCGGACTCCCGCTGCCCTCCGGAGGATCCGCCCGCTACCAACTCTCCGTCGAACCGCTCGACCCCATCTGGTCCGGAGGTGTCGGTCCCTATGCGCCTCTGCTGGTTGCGCCGTCGGGAACCGCGCAGCCGATCGTCATCACCGTTGCCCCCGGCCAGGATGTGCTGCAGGACATTCTCATGTCTGGCAGCGCGCAACCCATCCCGCAAACCGCTGCCCTCACCTGGACATCTCCCGGCGTGATTCCAATTTCGGGGGGATGGTCCGGCTCGCTCAACGGATACGGGGAACTACCCTACTTTCAACTCGGAGTTCAGGCGAACCGAACGCTGTCCGTGTCGGTCACCGCCCTGGACGAGTCCGGCAATGCTTCCGAATGGAAGGCCCAGCCGGTCATCGGCATCTGGTCTGCCGGCGCGCCGCAGGATAGTCCTCCGGCTTCGCTCACAACATCTTCTTTCAACACACTCAACTTCGGCATGACGCGGCTGGATGCTCAGGTGAGCGCCGCGCGCAATCTGATGATCGGCATCTCCGACCTGCGTGGCGACGGCAGGCCGGACTATCGTTATCGGGCTCACGTGCTCTATGCCGATGCGGTTTCCCCGCAGCGCCTCGGAGTGAGTGGCGGACCCATTACCGTCAACGGCACCGGATTCACTTCCGGCCTCATCGCGACCATCGGCGGCACGCCGGCTTCGATCCTCCGCTCAAGCCCCGGCCAGATCGTGCTCTCCGCCCCAACCGCCAGCGACAGCCAGCAGAGCATCAGTTTCTCCGATCCTGCCAGCGGCGCTTCCAGCACCATGACCAGCGCTCTCACCTACGGCGCGGCTGCCAGTGACGGCATCTCCTTGCTGACCGGCGGGGCGAATCCTCAGACTCCGGTAGGAACGCAGGCGACCAATCCGGTCACCGTGCGCGTGCTTGCCGCCGACAAAGTCACGCCGGTCGCCGGCGCAACCCTCGGATGGAGCGCCACCAACAACGTCCATCTTTCGGCCTGCGGTGGGGCTTCTTCCTGCACGGCCACCACCGGCGAGAGCGGCGATGCGCTCACGTGGCTTACGCCGTCTCAAGTCGCCACCTCCACCATCACCGCGACGCTCGCCCCCGGCGTTTATTCTCCGGCAAAATCGGTGAACGCGACGCTCTCGTCCACGGAATCTGCCTCCGACGTCGGCGTGATGACTCCTTATCTCTGGATCGCCCAGGGTGCCGGCGTCAGCGTCCCTCTCACCGCGCGAGTGCTGAGCAGCGGCACACCACAGACGAACGCGACCGTGAACTTCAAGGTGATCAGCGGAGCGGGCACGCTCAGCGCCCCCAGCGCCCCCACCAACTCGACGGGATACGCAACGGTCACACTGTCCATCGCCCAAATGACGGGCTCCATGCAACTCAGTGCCTGCGTCGCGCCCGCGAATGCCCCCTGCAAGCTGTTCACGCTGCTGGCAACGCCTCTCGTCAATCTGAACCTGCAGCCAGTCGCAGGTTCCGCGCAAGTCTCCACCGGACAGGCCTTCCAGCCCGTCGTAGTCCGCGTGACGGACTCTTCTTCTCCCCCGAACCCCGTGCTTGGAGCCACGGTGACGTTCCAGACCACCGTCCTTCGCCCCGGAGGCAGTTCCGGCGGCGGTGGCGGCGAAACCAATACCACCAATCCCGCGATGCCGGTCATCCTCAACGTCAGCCAGTCGACCGCGCAGTCCGATGTCAACGGATTGGCCAGCCTTGTCCCCTCCAGCGGCGGTTTCAGTCCTCCGCTGGAGGTGGACGAGCAAATCACCGCAGGCACGAGCGCCGCGCTGTACGACGCGCTGCAACTTCTGCCTGCCATCTCAACCAACCACAACTCCCCCGCCGGCCCGCGCGAAATCGGCGCCCCGCGTCAGCGTATTCGTCTGCCAAAGGAGGTGGAACCGTAAGGAGTTCGTTGACCGCAGAGGCACAGAGACACGGAGGAAACCTTCCTAGGGGCTTCCCCTGTGCCCCTCTGTGCCCTCTGTGGTAAAGCTCCAAGGCGCCGATGTCGCGGCGTCATCCCGAAAGCGCACGCTTTCTCCAGCGCGCGGAGGGATATCCCGGCAACTGGCATTGCCGAGAAATCACGGGACGGCCTCTATTTCCCAGTCCACTGGTCGACCCAATCGTTGACCGTCTTGTACCAAAGCTGCGAATTCTGCGGCTTCAGCACCCAGTGGCCTTCGTCGGGGAAATAGAGCATCTTCGACGGCACGCCCTCCATCTGGAGGGTGGTGAAAAGCTGGAAGCCCTCACTCACGTCGAGGCGGTAGTCGCGCTGTCCGTGGACGACAAGCGTCGGCGTCTTGAAATTCTTCGCGTACTGGTGCGGCGACCACTTCTCGTACGACGCGCGATTGTCGTAGGGCGTGCCTTTGAACTCCCAGTTGTTGAACCAGAGTTCTTCGGTCGTGCCCCACGCCGACTCGGCGTTGAACATGCCATCGTGCGACACCAGGCACTTGAAGCGGTCAGTGTGGCCGAGGATCCAGTTGATCGCGTATCCGCCATAGCTCGCGCCCAGCGCGCACTCGCGGTTCTTGTCAATGAACGGATACGTCTTCTCGGCGTAGTCGAGACCCTTCATCAGGTCTTCATACGGTGCGCCGCCCCAGTCGCCGTTGATCGCGTCGATGAACTTCTGTCCGTAGCCGGTCGAGCCGTGGAAGTTGATCATGATGACGATGTAGCCGCTGGGCATCGCTGGAGTAGGCGACGCAAACAACTCGGGATTCCACCGATACGACCAGTCGTCTCCCCATGCGCCCTGTGGCCCGCCGTGGATGAGGAACTTCACGGGATATTTCTTGGAAGGGTCGAAGTTCGGCGGCTTGACGAGGAAGCCTTCGACTTTGTCGTTGTGGGCGCCAGTGAACCAGAAGGTACCGAAGTCTTTGAGAGACGACTCGCGAGGATAGTCCGGCAGGTCAATTTGCGAAAGGACCTCGTCGTTTATGTGCGTTATCTGGGTCCCTGTTGGGTGTGGCTCCTTCTCCATCGCGTCAATTTCGCGGAAATATATCTCTGTCGGAGCATGGATCGACATTTCGGTGAATAATACCCGCTTCCCGTCTGGCGTCATTGCAAGATCATCGTCATAGCCGCCCCTGGGAATTATCGGAAGTCCGTTTTTGTCTGCGAGCCATCCACCGACCACTCCCGAACCCAGCTGACCAAGCCTGCGAGGCTCACTTGGCCCAGGAGAGGGGCACACTGGTGCCGGATCGCCAATTTTTGTTACGAGAACGCACTTGGGCTCAGCACCAGCATTTGTGTAGACCCAATAAATCGTGGCATCACCGTGGCTTTCGCTTACAAACAACAGATGGTAGTAATCGGGTGCGGAATGCTTCAACCACACAAATGTTCCTACCCATCCGTCAAAATTCTCTGTCAGATTTTTCTTCTCGCCCGTCTTGCGGTCGTAAAGCATGAGGCGGAAGCGGTCGCTCTCGTATCCGGGACGCTGCTGGGCGCGGTAGGCGATGTAGCGTCCATC
>JBBIOA010000034.1:0-52269 GCA_037443605.1 Terriglobales bacterium | reverse complement strand
CGGTTGCATGAGGCTTTCGAGAACCGGGGTACGTTCCGTCTGTCCCCAGGTTTCTGTCCCCAGGTTTCCGGGTTTCCGGGCTTCGCTGCAACATCCATATGAGCGGTTCGGGCGGCTTCTATCAAACGAACATTGCATAGCCGCCCGAATCGGTGCTGGTGTATGCATGCCTCAGGTACAAAGGTCATTGAGAGGTGGATGCCTCGCCTGGGGTCAGCACTACCTTCACATCCGAAAAAGCAATTTCAGTTAACACGCGTGAACCGTTCTCGCCGGATGTGGTGGTGACCGATTTGTAGGGATTCTTCTGTTCGATCACTTTCCCTGTGACTGAGGCCACTTCTTTTCCGTCGTGCATGAATTGGAGCCGTACGCCGGGACCGCTTCCATTCCAGCGGACAACGTAATCACCGGGTTCAAGTTGCGTATTCGAAACCATGACATGGTCGGAGAAGGTCACTTCTCCTTTCTGCTTCGAGTCGGCAACGGCCAGAGCTGAGAGCAGACAAAAGACAAGCAGAGCAAGCGGAACGTAACGAGCGAGTTTCATGATCTTTCCTCCATTGCGGTTTCCTCGAGGGGACCATTCATGAGTTCCTGAGCGGGATTTCCAGGTCCCCAAAGACCCGTCCGCATTTTGAGTGCCGGGTGCGGCAAAGGCGACTGGGATTTACAAATCTTTATTGGCTGGGCGTGGATTGGGGTCAGATATGCCAATGCAAAGACAAGTGTGCGCTATAAGCTAACGATTCGCTGCAGTTCGATGGCGTCCTTTAGGTGGTCGCAACGGCGAACGATGGCATTGTCCGATCATTTTGACACTGAGGTCCGACTCCTTTGACGAGAGTGGAATGTTCTCAGATAGCGAGCCCGCGATACTTCTTTTTTCCAACGGTTGCGCCACCTCCGCGCTTGGCAGAAGGCGTGCCCAGACCCTGTGTGAAGGCTCAAGGAGGCGCCTTTGCCTCCGATGAACGATTCATAAAAACTCAAGGAGTGAGATCATCGTGAAAAGCGTAGAACCGATTACGTTGAAGGCAAACTCGGCTGAAATTGAGGCGCCGAGTGAACTTCAAGAGCAGATTCGCCGCCGTGCGTACGAACTGTTCGAGCAACGCGGTGGAGAAGAGGGGCGCGAACTGGACGATTGGCTGCAAGCAGAAGCGGAGATAACCCAATCGATGGCAAAGTTGATCGCGGCTTGAAATCAGACTGATCTGGACTGATTAGATAAACGTGGCGACTCCTCTGCGGGAGGGGTGGCCCGCCCTTCGCGTTTTGCGTTTCGCATTCCGAAACTGCGGGTGCGCCGCTCTTGCGGATTTTGCCAGGGCGGGCATCGTGCTGCCGATACCATGGGATTTGTCATGCCCAGCGGCCTGCACCGCACCTACCGCGCGGCATCACTTGCACTTTGGCACCAGCTCGTACCCTCGACGATTGCCGCCGCTGGCCACCGCGCAAAGCCGCGACCGCGTCCTTACCATCCTCGAGCAGGCTCGTCGACGCTACCGGTTTGTGGTGGTTGGATACGTGGTCATGCCCGAACCTATTCACTCGCTCATCAGCGAACCGGAGATTGGAAATCCGTCGACGGTGATGCAGGCGCATCCGCAAGCCGGTCAAGCGCGGACTGGTGGAATCTCCGGAGCACGGGCACGCACACTAGTGATCAAGATCAAGGGCCCCGGCCAGAGAACGCGGAAGGTGGGGAGTGCGCGGAGAAATCCCCACTTCTGCCGCAAAGAGCGCGGCAGAAATGGGGCACCCGACTGTCGCTTTTGCTGGTTGAAAGGAGGCGGCTGGGCGAGAATGTCGTTTCCCGCCCTAGCGGCCTAATGGGAACAAGGCTGTCGGCGCACCGTACCCGCCCCTTCGACTTCGCTCAGGGGCAGGCTCTCGCAAGAGGCCGTGACGAGCGCGGGACCCACCCTGTTTGTGGTAACCAGAAAATCAAAGGGCTGGGCTGTCTGCATAGCCCCCCTGCGTTTGACACTGTCTCTCCACCGACCTAGACTGCGGGGTACGCGAATTGTGAGGATCCATGGGCTGGCTGCAAAACAAGTTTGAAAAGAACTTCGTGATCTCGACCGTGGACTACGTGTTCAACTGGGCGCGCAAGTCGGCGGTGTGGCCGATGACGTTCGGGCTGGCCTGCTGCGCCATTGAGATGATTGCCGCGTCCACGTCGCGCTTCGATATTGCGCGCTTCGGCGCTGAGGTGTTCCGTCCCAGCCCACGGCAAGCCGACCTGATGATCGTTTCCGGGACGGTCACGCTGAAGATGGCGCCGGTGGTCAAGCGGATTTACGATCAGATGCCCGATCCGAAGTGGGTGATCTCGATGGGCGCGTGCTCGTCGGTCGGCGGGCCGTTCAATACTTATGCGGTGCTGCAAGGCGTCGACAAGATCGTCCCGGTGGATGTGTATGTGACCGGCTGCCCGCCGCGTCCGGAGAACCTCTTCTACGCGCTGCTGAAGCTGCAGGACAAGATCGACACCATGACCATCGCCAGGAAGCCGACGGAAGTTCGACTCGACGCGAACATGGTGGAGAACTTCAAGCGGCAGGTGATGATCGCGCAGACGCTGCAACCCAAATAGTCGATGGTCGCTCGTCGTTGGTCGTTCGCCAAGGATGACGGCGGGAGCACTATGGGGAGAAACAGGTTCCTCCCCGAGCCTTCGGCTCGATTCGGAGTGACATCACGGTTCGACGAAGCGCAACTGCCCGCTATCTCCACGCTGTCCATGCCGTCGCGCGAGTGATTGCGATAGGATCGAAGTCCGATGTCACTCACCAGGCTCACCACCGAATCCGAGCTCCCCGGCACAAACGAAGCGAAAGAGTTCCCTTGCGGCGACAAGTCCGTTTGCGTCGCGAATGTAGATGGCCGCTTTCACGCCATCGACAACGTCTGCCCGCATCGCGGCGGCCCGCTGGCGCAAGGCATGATCGAGAACGGGAAGATCGTCTGCCCGTGGCACGCTTGGGCTTGGGATCCGATCAGCGGGGCAGAAGCGCGCAATCCGAACGTGAAGGTCGCGGTGTATCCGATGAAGATCGAAGATGGGGACGTGCTGGTGGAGATTTAGGCAGTCGAGCTTCGCTCGACGGACAGCCGAGGACGGCTGTCCCCACATGACCTATCCCAAGAGCCGCAGGAATTTTCCTGGCTGGTTGTCGTATCCGGGAAAGACTTCTGCCAGATTCTTGTTGCCCATGTGGCGCAGAACCGCTTCGCCGATGACCTGGCGGAAGTCGGTGGTGAGCGCTAGGTCGCGGCCTTCGTAGAGTTGCGACGGATCGAGGCCGGGCCAATGTCCGTAGACCTTGCCGCCTTTCACCGGACCTCCGAGCACGAACATGACGTTGGCGTGGCCGTGATCGGTGCCGCGGTTGCCGTTCTCGCGCGCGGTGCGGCCGAACTCCGACATGGTGACGATGACGGTGTCTTCGCCAAGATTCCCGAGGTCGTTCCAGAAGGCTGCAATCGACTGCGAGAACTCGCCCAGCACATTGGCAAGCTGGCCTTCCACTGCGCCTTCGTTCACGTGATGATCCCATCCGCCGATGTCGGCGAACGCTACCTGCACGCCGAGATTCGCTTTGATGAGCTGGGCGAGCTGGCGGAGGCTGTCGCCCAGACGTCCCTTGGGGTAGTTCGCGTTCGGGGCGGGAGTGTACTTGCCGGGATCGGCGGCCTTCAGCATCTTGACGGCATCGAAGGTCTCTTCGCCGGTGGTGTGCAGCACGGAGTCAGAAGAATGGTCATACATGGCTTCAAACGCCGACGCAACCGGCGACGGTTTGGGCCCGCGTCCGCCGACAGAGAAGGCGTTGATGTTGTTCATGGCGACGGCGGGTTCGTTGCCGCTCAGGATGCGCGGCAGCGACGGGCCAAGCGCGATGGCGCGAAACGGCGAGGGCTGAACTGTCTGCGGTAGGTGCTGCAGCGAGCGGTTGAGCCATCCATCGTCGGTGGCTTTCACGCCAGGGGTGCCAGTTTCCATGAAGTCCTGGGCATCGAAATGCGAACGTGTGGTGTCGGGCGATCCAGCAGCGTGCACGATGGCCAGATGTTTCTGCTGCCACAACGGCTGAAACGAAGCCAGCGCGGGATGCAAGCCGAAGTGGCCATCGAGATCGAGCACTGCTTTCTTTGGAATGTTGATGCTGGGCCGCATCGCGTAGTAGGGCTGCTCCGCGTGCGGGACGACAATGTTGAGCCCATCCGCCGCGCCACGCTGGAAGATGACGACGAGACGCTTGTTGCGCGTGGGCGAATCAGTGGCGCCGAACGCGGCGCGGGTGAGGAAGGTCGGCACTGCTGCCGTGCCAACTACGGCGAGAGAGCTGTTGCGAAGGAAGACGCGACGGGTGATGGACATGGGAACCTCATTTAGCGATGAGCAGTGAGCGATGAGCGATGAGCAAACGCCAAATCACGTTTGCTCACGGGTCATAGCTCATTGCTCATCGCTCATGGCTCATTGCTATTGCTATCTTTTCTGAAACTCGGGCGAACCCAGCAGCAGGCCCGCGATCATATTCGTATCGGGCGGACGCGGGGGCGCGGGCTTGCCGGGAGGCCTCTTATCCGGCGTTGCATTCGGCGGCGCGACTTGCGCCAGGATGGAGTCGTGCGTCTGCTGCGAAACATCGGCAGCCAGAAGCTTGGTCTCCATCGCGGTCAGCACCAGGTTCGCGTCCGCCGGTGGAAGCTCGCCTCCGGCCAACCGCACCGAGTCGACCTTCACGCCGCGAACCTTGCCACCCGTCAGGGCCAGCGCAAAATTCATGCGATTCAGCAGCGCCGAGGAACTCACCCAAGTTTCCGCCTTCATCGAATAACCGGTCGGAGGCTGGGCTCCATACAACGGCATGCCCATGTTGCTGAGTTGACGCGCGAGCGGCATGGCGTCGTCGACATCGGCGCCAGTCGCACGCACGGCGGAGGCAACGAACTCCAGCGGGGTTTTCACCTTCGCGCGATAAGCGCCGTCGGCCCAAAACTCGGGCGAATGGAACAAGGTCGAGAGCACTTCGCGGATGTCGCCTTTCTTCTTCTCGAAGGTCTTCGCCATGCGATCGACGAGCGCCGGCGGAGGATCGTCGGAGACGAAACGCTGTGCGAGTTTCCAAGAGATGAAGTGCGCGGCCTGCGGGCTGGTCGCCAGACGATGCAAGACTTCCATGCCCTCGCCTTCGCCTTTCGGCTTGATGCGATGGCCGAGAACGAATTTCGGGCCGGGCTCATGCGTGCGCGGATCGAACTTGAAACCTCCGCCCTCGTTGGGCTTATCGATGGTCCAGCCCGTGAATACCTTCGCCACCTCGGTCACGTCACGCTGCGAGTAGCCGCCATTCACGCTGAGCGTGTGGAGTTCGAGCAGCTCGCGGCCGTAGTTCTCATTCAATCCGCTGCGGCGTTTCTTTTCGTTGGCGTTCGGATTTCGGGGCGAGTTTGGCGGGTAGCGGAAGGGCCCTCTGGGCCCCGGGCGTCCAGGCAGCCCCATCGCCTGCATGGAGTTCGGTCCGACGCTGAGCCAGTTGTCGAGATAGAACAACATGGCCGGACTCTTCGCGGTAGCGACGAGCAGATCTTCGAACTTGCCAAGAGCGCGCGGACGGATCACGTCCTGCTCGTAGCCGGTAACGAGGACGTGATCGTCGCCTTTGTTGATGAAGACGTTGAAGTGATTGAACCAGAAATCGGTCATCACTTCTTCGAGCTGCCGCTCGCTGTAGATGGCGCGCAGCAGCTTGGCCTGCATTAACTCGTCGGCGATCAGGCCTTGCGGGTTGTTCATCGCCAGCAGGGTTTCTTTCTGTTTGGGCTCAAGTCCAGTGAGGAAGTCCTGGCCCTTGCCGCCTCGCATGGCATCAGCGAGCGCGAGTTGCTCGTCGGCGGTCATGCTCATTACGGTTTTGTAGCGCTGGCCGGGCGGCAGGTCGATGAGGCCCTGCACCTTCAGATCGGCGTAGAGACGTTCCTCGCGGCGGCGCGCCTCCGCGTCGTCGGCCGGCGTGGACTGAGCTGGCGCGATCTTCAGGTCTGGAGGTCGTGAGATCACCGCAGCGGAGGCGTTCGCATCGGACGCGGCCGGGGCGAGATTACTGTCCGCCGCAGTGGCCGGCACGGCGTCCGGTCGCCCGGCCGCCGCGGCAGCCAGTTCCTCGGCGGTTTTGGCGCCGTTGGCATCCTCCGCGGTACTCGCCATCATGGCCGGCTGCGCCATGTTTTCCGTTGCCGGCAGGGCAGCCGACGCGACCTCGACTTTTTGCGCTTGTGCCTCGGCCTTCTTCTCTTCCTGCCGCTGTTGCAGGCGGGCGATCTGCACCTGATATACGGCGCGCTTCGCCGGATCGGACGGCATGGGCTTCCTGCCATCCATCACCTGGCGGACCAGTCCGTTGTCGGGAAATTCCTGCACCATTTCATGTGCGCTCATGCGGAGCGTGCGGAACTGCGAGAGACGGGCGTCCACGGCGGTATCGGAGATCTTCTCGGGATGGAGTTGCTGATCGATCCAGGTGTCGAGGCCCATCGCCAGGACGCGCTGCAGGTCGCCGGGACGCGGGCCGAAGGCCAGACGGTTCAACGCATGCGCGGCGCGCTTCTGCTCGTTGGCGCCGGGATCGGGAATCTTGTCTTTCTTCTTGGCGAACAACTGTGGGGCAAAGCAGGCGAGGCTCAACGCGAGGAGAAATAGCGCGAATTTCTCGGGGCGGGATTTCATGCAGACTCCGGAGCGACCAGGTCTCTAGAGTATGAACCCGAGGACGGGGAAAAGTTGCTGGCAATCGAGGTTCCGGGCAGAGATGGAAGTCGCTGAGCGCTCAGCAGTTAGCGCGAGCGCGCGAAGGCGGATGAGTCTTCTTCCTCACCCTCCGGCGGCTTCGCCGGCGATGCCCACGTCTCGCAAACCGGCGAGACGAGGGGCATCCCAGGTTCGAATTGGCTTACTGCGCCGACGGTACCCAGACGGCGCTGGGGGCGACCAGGTCCACATTCGGCGCTTCAGACTTGAGGCGAATGGATTGCAGACCTGCCTTTTTGGCCGGCTTGGCCAGGAAGGTCAGCAGGAACTGATGGTTGAGGCGATGGGTTAACTCGTCGAGGTACGGCTGAAACGCCACGGCCGGTCCGTTGAAGCCGATGTAGTAGGCTTCGCCACCGGTCTTTTCGGCGAGCGCAGACAGGTAGAGCTGCCCCCAATAGTTCCACCAGTAGCTGTGTCCCAAGTGGCCAACACCCGGCGCATAAATGGCCGACACCACGATGCCGGCGCGCTGGCAGTCTTCGACAGCTGCGTCGAGGTATGGATCCTGCATGTCCCCGACGCCATAGTAGCGATCAATACCGTCGGACACTAACAGCACTTCGCGCCGCGCCGTACTCTGCGGCCAGCGTTTCGCGAGATCGCTGACCGCGAAATACGGACTATCGTTGACACCGACCACGGCCATAGGAAGCCGCAGGGCTTTGGCCGCGGCTTCATGATCGGAGGTCAAGTCTTGCTGGATGCGGGCGATGCCGTTCTGCATGTAGGCCACGCCGATCTTGGCATTGGCCGGCGTTTCCATGATGAAGTGGCGGATGTCTTCCAGCTGCGAACCCAGACTCGCGGTCGAGGAGTCGTCGAGCAGAACGAACAGCTCGAGCGGCGACTGATCGGAGCGTGCCGGGACCCAATCGGTGACCTGGTCGCGGTCGTGGCCCTGGTAAACCATGACTTCGTCGCGGTTGATCACCGGTAAATCGGAGCCATGTCGCGGCTCCGCCGTCACGAGGATGCGCACCGGAACTCCAGCGTCCTGCGCCGCAAGCCGTGCGCCGCCGTCTAAACAAGCAATTCCCAGCATGACTGCAAAAACGAACTTTCTCATACCAGCCTCCTTGCGCGGGCGGAGCGAATGCTCCCCCTATCAAATACGAAACTCCCCAGGTATTTAGATGCTGGAAAAGGATGGGGTGACGCGGAGGTTCGACTTTTGCTTAGGTGAGGTAGGCACGGGCGCGGGAGATCTTGTGCTGCAGGGTGGCGGCGAGATGGTCGATGTCGGCGGCGGCAATGTTGACCGAGGGGCCGTCGAGCAGAGGAGTACGGTTGCTGCCGACCGCATCGCGGCGGACCTGAATCAGCAGAGCCTGCACCACGTTGGGATCGAACTTTTCCGGCGCCATGCGGACCAGATCGCTGAGCGCGCTACCGACGGAAAACGGGGCGCGGTAGGGACGCACGGTAGTCATGGCATCGAACGAGTCGGCCAGTCCCACAATACGGACCGACATGGGAAGGTCTTCGAGATGCAGTTTGTCGGGGTAGCCGGAGCCGTCGTTGCGCTCGTGATGCCAGCGCACGGCTTCCGGGATGCGGGGCCAGGGGAACTGGACGGTGCTGACGATCTGGTGCCCGACGGTGGTGTGGTCGGCCATCTCGCGGAATTCTTCGGGATCGAGCGCACCGGGTTTACCGAACAGGCGGCGATCGACGGCGACTTTGCCGATATCGTGCAGATAACCGGCGCTGCGCAGGGCTGCGACTTCGCCGGCTTCCATCCCCATCGCTTCGCCGATGGCGGCAGCGTAGCGGCCGACCCGCAACGAGTGCCCGTGAATGTTGACATGCTTGACATCGATGGCGGTGGCGAAGGCTTCGAGGGCGTTGTCGTAGAATCCGTGGAGCGAAGCCATGAGCCGGAGATTTTCCGAGACGCGCTGGGCGATGGTCTGGGTGAGCGCGTGATTCTGCACGGCCAGCGCGACGTAAGCGCACAGCATTTCGAGTGCGTCGAGTTCGCCGTCATCGTAGAGTTCATCGCCAACCCGGCGGCCGAGGGCGATCACGCCGGCGAGGCGGCCTCCGGCCTTCAGCGGCGCCAGGCATTTGAAGAGTTCAGGCGCGACGTTGCCGTTGGAACTGAGAAAGACCGGATAGAGCGAGGAATTCAACACGATGGGGCCGCGGGCCGCAGCCAGCGCGTGCACATGTTTGGGCAGCAACGGGATGAATGCGGGTTCGGGCAGCAGGGCAAATCCCTGCGACGCGGCCGTGGTCAGCATGGCGGGCTTGTCGTTGAACAGGAATAGCGCGCCTTCGCGCGCACCCGCCGCTTCCATGACGGCAGTTAGCATCAGCCGGGAAGTTTCGGTAAACTCTCGCTCCGCGGTGAGTGCGGGGCCCAGTTCCGATAGTGCTTCCACGGTGTGCAACAGCCGCCGTAAATTGTTGGTCTGTATCGCCACTAAGAAGCGTGGACAACAGATCTCCAGGCAAGTTGAGCGTAACACGCGCGAATTGCCGCGGCGATAGCCGGTTGTTGGTAAGTTTGATGCGGTGATCAACTTGAAAACGCAGTGACGGAGAAGATTCCTGCACGGAAGGGCTATGGACTCGCAAGCGAACAAGCCGGTGCTGATCACGGGCGGACAAGGTTTTCTGGGGCGCGCCGCGGGAAAATTTTTACGGCGTAAAGGATATCGCGTGATCTCGATTGACGTAGCGGCGGAGCGAGACGAGGCTGCGGATCTGGCGGTGCAGTGTGATATTGCGGATGCGGAGTCGCTGCGGCGAGTCTTCCAGCAGGAGCGGATCGCCGGAATCATTCATCTGGCCGCCATTCTGCCGACGGCGGCGCAGCGCGATCCGGCGCGGGCAACGGCGGTCAATATTCTCGGCAGCCTCAACCTGCTGGAGATGGCGCGCGAATTTTCCTCGAAACGATTTGTGTTCGGAAGCTCAGTCAGCATTTACGGAAGCTGGCCGGAGAGCGAGACCGTTTCCGAGGACAGCCGGGCCGTGCCGGAGGATGTGTACGGAGCGGCCAAGCTGTACGTGGAGCGACTGGGAGCGGCTTATCGCGCGCTCAGCGGACTGGAGTTTGTGAGCTTGCGGATTCCGCGGGTCGTTGGACCAGGGGCGGAGTCGAAAACGTCGGCATGGAGGAGTGAGATTTTTGAGTTGCTGGGCGCCACGACAGCAACGGAGATCACGCTGCCTTATCCGGAGTCGGAGAGACTGCTATTGGCGCACGTGGATGATGTAGCCGCGATGCTGGTGGAACTGCTGAGTGCTTCGAGCCTGCAATTCGATGTGTACAACGCCGCCTGCGAGTCGATGACGGTGAGCGAATTGAAGCGGGCCATTGAAGCGGCAAACCCTCGGCTGACGGTGCGCGCCGGAGAGCAGACGGCAGCGGGCAATCCACGGCGGCTTGATGCGTCGCGATTTCAGCGGGAGTTTGGGTGGCGGATGGTTCCGCTCGCCGAACATCTGATTAAGGCGCGGGACAATAATCGCTAGAAATGCTCACGGAGCTCGGCGAAGCTGCCGACGATCAGGAGCTTTTGGCGAGGAGGAGCGGGATTGATCTCTTCGTGTTCGAGAATCCACGTATCGCCATGAGGGACGAAGACCGCATGCAGGCCGGCAGCCATCGCGGGATTGATGTCGGACTTCGGGCTATTGCCGATCATCCAGGTCGTCGCGCGATCCAACTCGTACTTCTCGACAACTCGGTCGTAGGCAGCGGGATCCTTTTCGGCGACGACTTCCACTGAATTGAAATGCTGTTTGATCCCGGAGCGCTCGACCTTGCCCGTCTGCTCTTTCAACGCGCCCTTGGTGACCAGAATCAGGCGATGGCGGGCCTTCAGGTAGCGCAAGGTCTCCGGCACATCGGGAAGAAATTCAATCTGATGGTCGGCGATGGCGTGAGTGAAGCTGAGAACCTGCGCGTGCATTTCGGGGGTGACGGGTTGGGGACTGAGGCGCTCGAACGTCGAGGTCAAAGCGTGGGCGAAGCTGTGCAATCCGTACCCGTGCGTGATGATGCATTCGCGTTCGACATCGTTGAGTACACCGCGAACTTGCTCAGGCGAAAACTCGTGATGATTCAGAAATGAAATGAAGCGCGCGATGGCGCGCTCGAAGTAGACGTTGTTCTCCCAGAGCGTGTCGTCGGCGTCGATGAGGAGAGTTTGGGACAAAAAGCTTCTAGCTCCTAGCTGCTGGCTTCTAGCTAACCTTAATGTCGGCACCTTGGAACGACGCCTATTTCGGGATTTTACGAACGCTGCGACCCAAATGGCGGTAAGCGGTCATGGCAAGGGCGGAGACAATCCCCGGAAAGATCAACGCAGGTACGACTTCATCGGAATAAATCCGCGAACTACGGACGAGCGCAATACCGTTAAGGACGAACACACTGCCGTAAGCGGTGGATACAATCAAGGCTACCCATCGCATTGCGCGTTTCATCCGAGCAGCGCTCCGATCTGACGTGACGGCGTTGGCTAGAAGCTAGGAGCTAGCAGCTAGCAGCATTTTCACCCCACCCAATCCACCTTGGCTTCCGGGCCGATCACGCCGGCCTTGTGGCCCATGTCGAGGAGACGGCGGACGGCTTCTCTTCCGTCGGGGCCGTAGTCGAGCGTGCGCTCGTTCACGTACATGCCGACGAACTTATCGGCCGACGCGGTGTCCAGATCGCGGGCGAACTGCATGGCGTAGGCCAGGGCTTCTTCGCGATGATCGAGTCCGTACTGGATGCTCTCTTTCAATGCGGCGGTCACGGTAACCATGAGTTCCGCGCCCAGCGCGCGGCGAATGGCATTGCCTCCGAGCGGGAGCGGCAGTCCGGTGACCTTCTGCCACCACTTGCCGAGATCGACCACGCGATGCAGTCCGGATTTGTCGTAGGTCAACTGGCCTTCATGAATGATGAGCCCGGCTTCGTACTTTCCTTCCAGCACTTGAGGAATGATCTGATCGAAGGGCACGACTTCGGTTTCCACGCCGGGAGCGAACAGCTGCAGCGCAAGGTAGGCCGTGGTGAGCGTGCCGGGCACGGCGATGCGCTTGGTCTTGACTTCGCTGGCGGTAAACGGACGCGGGGAGACGATCATGGGGCCGTAGCCCTCGCCGACGCTGCCGCCGCAGGCCATCAGCGCGTACTTGTCCTGCACGTAGGGATAGGCGTGGAAGGAGATCGCGGTGACGTCGTAGACACCCTCGCGCGCCTTCTGATTCAGCGTCTCGATGTCGCAAAGAGTGTGGGTGAAGCGCAGGCCGGGCGTGCGCACCTTGTGCGTGGCCAGGCCGTAGAACATGAATGCGTCGTCGGAGTCGGGGCTGTGCGCGACCGCGATTTCGCGCAGCTGGCTGGCGGCGTTGCCGCTGGTTTTGGCTCCGGTTTCGGTGGCGGATGACATTCGATTGTGAACTCCAGGTCGATAAATACGCAGATTCTATGGCCGACTGGCGCGGGCCTTCCAGCGGCTGGCGATGCCGGCAGCCAACATGATCTTGATGATTTCCGCAGCGCCGAACCAGTACAGGCCGAGATAAGCGGCCTTGGCCAGCGAGTGCGTGAACAGATACAGCCAGGACAAACCACTGGCGAAAAGAAGAACTTCCGCCAGCAGGCCGCTGATGGCGGCGCGGAGGAATGTCGCCTGGCCGCGCTCGAAGAGGTATCCGGCGAGGAAGGCGACAAACGGGTACGCGAGCAGAAACCCACCGGTTGCGCCGAACAGCTGGGCCATGCCACCCAAGCCGGTTGGACTGAAGACCGGGAAACCCGCCATGCCGCCGACGAGATACAGCATCATCGCGGCGAATCCGCGGCGGCTGCCGAGCAGCATCCCAACCAGCAGCACGGCCATGTTCTGCACGGTAAGCGGAACGGGGGTGAGGGGCATCAGCGAGAAGGAACCGTACCGGGCACACACCGCCACAAAGACAGTCGCTCCTACCACAATCGCGGTCTGCCGGAGGATCTCGGTTGTCCGCTCCTGCGGACTCGCTAGAATTGCCGCTTTGGCCATAAGTCTCTCCCCGTCAAAAGGTCGTCAGCGCAGCTTCGGTCAGCACCCGCTCAGGATGCCGGTGGCGGAATGTCTCCGGGCTCGTCATGCGCATGGCTTTTCTGCAAATGCCGGCGCAGGTGAACGTACAGGGCAATGGCGACGCACACCACGACCAATGCGCTCACGCCCAGTATCAGGAACCACCAGATCATCCGCACAGCCGACTAGGATAACAGAAACGAGCGGCTGGCTATGCGCGGCGAGATGGAATCGGACTTGCCTAGGATGCAGCTTTCTTTCGTTCTTTCATCTGCGCGACGCGCTTGATCATGAACTGCAGGCGGTCGCGGCCCCACTTGGTGCGCGTTATCGCGAGTTCAATATCCTTCCAAGCGTTGGGGTCATTGAGCTTCTGGCGCAGTTCTTTCAGGTAAGGATTTACTTTGGCGAAAATGAGAAACATCTCGCCGCTGAAGCCGGGAGCGAGGAACAACTGCTCATTCAGTGCGCCGTTGTTGACGAACGACGCCACCATTCCCCAGTAGCCACCCACCTGGCGGAACCAGTTGTTTTCCTGTTTGCCCATGGCCCAGACGATCTTGAGGATGTCGTCCGCGCTTTCAGGGAAGAATTCAATCGCCCACCAGTGACGAGCCTTGCGCATTTCGGATTCGCGGCGAAGGTCATAGAGTTGGGCAATCAGCTGGGCATCGGCGGCGGTGGCTTTCTTGGGCATGGATTTCCTCCGGGAATTTGGGATCCTAAAATGAGAGGGCAGTCATGAGCAATGAATGTAAGCGATGGGCCATCAACAAGGCGATTCACTCATCGGTCACTGCTCATGGCTCCTTGCTACTTACGCGCTGGTGCTGGCGGACGCTCCAGCCTCGGGCGGAGGCGGCGGAGCCGGGCGCTCATAGTCGCATTCCTTGTTCGGGCAGGCGATCACGGATCCGGCTTTCAGATTTTTCTCGACCAGGTACTCGCTGCCGCAGCTCGGGCACTTTTCCGGGAGCGGCTTGTGCGCCGAAGTGAACTTGCACTTCGGATAATTGCCGCAGCCGTAGAAGGTGTTGCCCTTGCGCGCTCGCTTCTCGACCAGATCGCCGTCTTTGCAATCCGGACATTTCACGCCGATGAAGTTCTGCTTGACGTACTTGCATTCCGGATATCCGCTGCAGGCGGTGAATTCGCCGAAACGGCCGTGGCGAATCATCATGTTGCGGCCGCACTTCGGGCAAGGCTCGTCTAGAGGAATGTCGGGAACTTTCTTTCCCTGATCGAGGCGGCGCGTGGTCTTGCAGTCGGGATATCCCGTGCAAGCCATGAACTGGCCGAAGCGTCCGCGCTTCAGGACCATGACGCGTCCGCAGTTCTCGCAATATTCTTCGGCCGCGCCGGTCTCCTGCATGTCGGCAGAGTCGAGATCGGGCAGGTTGATGGGATTTTCTTTGGTGAAGGTGCAGGTGTTCGGATCGTCTTTGTCGTAGGTACTGCAGGCGTAGAAAGAGCCGTGCTTGCCCCACTTGATCACCAGCGGCGCGCCACAGCGTTCACACTTCTCGTCCGTGGGCTTCTCCATCCGCTTGATGTTCTCCATATGCTTTTCGGCATATTTGAGATCTTTCTGGAATTTCTTGTAGAACTCGGCCATGGCGTCTTGCCATTTTTCTTTGCCTTCTTCGATTTCGTCGAGTTCTTCTTCCAGACGCGCGGTGTATTGCAAATCGAAAATGTCGCGGAAGTTTTCGACTAACAAATCGGTGACGACCAAGCCGATCTCGGTGGGTGTAAACTTTCCGCCGATTTTCTGCACGTACTGCCGTTCCTGGATGGTGGTAAGAATGGCGGCGTAGGTCGATGGACGGCCGATGCCGCGTTCTTCCAGCTCTTTCACCAGTGAAGCTTCGTTGAAGCGCGGCGGCGGCTCGGTGAAGTGCTGTTCGGGCTTCAACTCTTTGAGCGTGAGCTTCTGTCCGGCCTCGACCGCGGGCAGTTTGTGCTTTAACTCCTCGTCCTCTTCGTCCTTTCCGTCTTTGGACTCTTCGTAGACTCTGAGGAAACCGTCGAATTTAAGGACGGAACCGGTGACGCGGAACCAGAAAACTTCGTTCGACTTTGCTTTGGCGTCGATATCGACCGTGGTCTGGTCGAAGACAGCGGGGTTTATCTGAGACGCGACAAAGCGCTGCCAGATCAGTTTGTAGACCTTGTACTCATCTTCTTTTAAGTACTGCTTGATCTGGTCAGGATGGCGCATCGCCGAGGTCGGACGGATAGCTTCGTGCGCGCCTTGCGAATCTTTCTTTTCCTTGAACGTATTCGGAGATTCCGGCAGATACGTCGGGCCGTATTCCTTGCCCACGTATTCGCGGACTTCGGCGATCGCCTCAGGCGCAACCCGGGTGGAATCGGTACGCATGTAGGTGATAAGACCGACGGAACCTTCTTCGCCGAGCTCCACGCCCTCATAAAGGCGCTGCGCGATCATCATGGTCCGCTTCACGCTAAAGCGCAGCTTACGAGACGAATCCTGTTGGAGCTTGCTGGTGGTGAACGGCGGCGCAGCGTTGCGGCGGCGCTCTTTCTTGTCGACCGAGCGAACCACCCAGTCGGCGGTTTCGAGAGCGGCGCGAATCTTTTCCGCAACCTCTCCTGTGGTGACTTCAACCTTCTCTTCGCCTTTGCCCACGAAACGGGCATCGAATGCGGGAGGCTTGCTGGCGGCGAGGTGGGCATCAATCGTCCAATATTCTTTCTTCTCGAACGCCTTGATTTCGCGCTCGCGCTCGACGATCAGGCGGAGAGCGACGGTCTGCACACGTCCGGCGGAGAGACCACGGCGGACCTTGTCCCAGAGAAGCGGGGAAACCTGGTAGCCGACAAGGCGATCGAGGACGCGGCGGGCCTGCTGCGCGTCCACCAGATTCTGGTCAATAGCCCGGGGATGCTCGAAAGCGGCCTGTACGGCGCGCTTGGTGATTTCGTTGAAGGTGACGCGCTGGATGCGCGGAGGAGCTTCCTCTTCACCCTTCTTCGCTTTGGCCTTCTTGGCCTTTTTCTTGCCGCCGTTTTCGTCCAGTTCAAACGCGAGATGCGCGGCGATGGCTTCGCCTTCGCGGTCGGGGTCAGGCGCCAGATAGATGTTGTCGGCCGACAACGCGAGCTTCTTCAGCTTGGCGACGACTTTCTCTTTGCCGGGAATGACGATGTAGTCGGTCTCGAAGTCGTTCGCGATGTCCACACCCAGGGTGCTCTTGGGCAGATCGCGGACATGGCCCAGCGAAGCTTCGACCGTGAAGCCTTTGCCAAGATATTTTTGAATGGTCTTCGCCTTGGCGGGCGATTCGACAATGACTAAACCTTTAGACAATGTTGCCTCTGCGAGTTGAATTTCCGTTTTGACCCTAGCACGAATGGGCGGAATGCAACAAGTTACCGCACGAAAGCTTCTAGCTTCTAGCTGCTAGCTTCTAGCCAGAACAGGCCGCTGCAGGCGCTGAACCAGCGAGGCCAGCATCCGCTGAATTTCCAGGATTTTCGACTCGAAGTCCTTGAATTCGTCTTCCGTTAGATACTTAAGATCTTTCGCAAGCATGAGATGGTATTCCAGTTCATTGGCCGATCCACGCGCAATCTGAACGAAGCGTTTCATCTCCGGATCGGACCTGCGGCCACATCCTTCTGCGATATTTGCTCCGACTGACGCCGCCGCACGGCGAATCTGACTGATCAGTCCAAACATTTCTTCTCTCGGGAATTTGCGGGTGGCCTGATAGATCGCCAACGTCAGTTGATGAGCCTTCGCCCAAACTTTCAAGTTCTTGAAGTCTTCCATTCTGCAACCCACCTTTCTGACCGGCTAGAAGCTAGGAGCTAGCCGCTAGAAGCTTTTCACAAAATTCTTCCCCGGCATCTGCCTGACTTTGCCGTTCAGTTCGAGTTCGAACAGGGCGGCGAAGATTTCCGAGGAGGACATTTGCGATTCCAGTTTCTCGACAAGTTCGTCGATGTGCGTGGCTTCGTCGGCTTTCAGCAGGCTGAGGATTCGCTTTTCGTGAGGAGGAAGGCCTTCATCCGGGAATAGAGATGCCGAGGAACCGCCCGGAGATTCAGGCGGGGTGGCGGGAGCAAGGGTAAGTCGTACATCGGTTGGGAGATCTTCCCACACGTCTTCCCAGGTCGCCACCAGCTTGGCGCCCTGCTTGATGAGTGTGTTGGGTCCCCAGGAATTCTTGTTGGTGACGTTGCCAGGCACGGCGAAGACGTCACGATTCTGCTCGAGGGCACAGCGGGCCGTGATACGGGTGCCCGAGTATTCCGCGGCTTCGACGACGAGCACGCCCAGCGACATGCCGCTGATGATGCGATTGCGGATGGGAAAATTCTGCGGTGCGGCGAAGGTGCCGAGTGGAAATTCGGAGATCAGCGCGCCACCGAGGGCGAGAATCTGTTCCGCGAGGCGCGAGTTCTCTTTGGGATACATGACGTCGACGCCTGTGCCGAATACCGCCAGCGTCTTGCCTTTGGCCGCGACGGCGCCGCGGTGACTGGCGGTGTCGACGCCGCGCGCCATGCCACTAATAATGACCAGCCCCTGGGCAGCGAGATCGGCGGCCAGGCGCTCGGCCATGCCGCTGCCGTAGGGCGAAGGGTGGCGCGTGCCAACCATGGCAATCCCCGGCTTGCCGAGGATTTCCGGATTGCCGCGGACATAAAGGACCAGCGGTGGATCGTAAATTTCTTTGAGGCGCGGGGGGTAGAAGGTGTCGTCGAGTGAGATGACCGTCACGCCGGCGTCGCTGGACTTCGCCATCTCATCGCGGGCCAGTTCAGCCGACTTGCCCGTCGCCAGCGATTGGGCGGAGACGGCTTGAATGCCCGCGCCTTCCAATTCGGTGAGCGAGGCACGCAGGACGGCCTCGGGGCTGCCGAAATGCTCGACCAGTTTCTTGGCGCGCGTCGGGCCCAGACCGGGGGTCAGCGAGATAGTCAGCCATTCCAGAGCGCGGGTTGCGGCTACGGATGCTACGCCAGACACGATGTGCTCCGAGCGGACTGTAGTGAGCCGGGGATGGCGCCGTCAAGGTCAGATGTCACAATCGGTTTGTTAAAATTGAGGAAAAGTATGCGAAAGCTGCGAATTTCGGCCATTTCCTACCTTAATACGGCTCCCCTGATGTGGGATTTTGTACACGGGGAGGCGGGCCGGCACTTTGAGGTTGCCTATACTTTGCCCTCGAATTGTGCCCGGCAGTTGGGGGAAGGGGCAGCCGATGTTGGCATTATCCCGGCGGCGGCTTACACGCAGATTCCGGGATTGCAGGTATTGCCGGGAGTCGCGATTGCATCCCGCAGGGCGGTGCGGTCGATTTTGCTGGTCAGCAAGGTGCCTCTGGAGAAAGTCCGGAGCGTGGCGCTGGATACCTCGTCGATGACTTCGGTTGCGCTGACCAAGGTGCTGTTCGAGAAATGGCTGGGAGGGGGCAGGCATTTTACCTCCATGGGTCCGGATATTGATCGAATGCTGGCGGGGCACGACGCAGGTCTGGTGATTGGTGACCCCGCGCTTAAGATCGACCGGTCGAAATATCCGGTCACGCTCGATTTGGCCGACGAATGGATTCGCTACACGGGCAAGCCATTCGTGTTCGCGTTCTGGGCGGTGCGAGGGGCGGCGTTGGCGGAGGCGAATCCGGCGCTGGATTTGGCGGCGATTTTTGGCGAATCGCGGGATCATGGGCTGGAGGCGGCAAGTCTGGATCAGATCGCGCGCGAGTGGGGTACTCGGCTTGGTTTGAGCGAGAGCGACGTGAAGAGCTACCTGACCGAAAACATCCACTATCGGCTTGATGACGAATGCCTGGAAGGGCTGCGGTTGTTCTATCGATACGCGGCGGAGGTTGGGGCTTTGCCAAAAGCTCCGGAGTTGCGGTTTGTGGCACAGAGCGAGTTATCGCAGCGCTGAAGCGCCGGGCCACCCAAAATCAAGCGCCGAGTGTTTCAGCAGCCAGTTACGGATTCACGCCCATCTTCTTCATGGTTTCGATATAGCGCGGGTCGGAGCGCAGCGGGTCGAACTCCGGGCTGCGGACGAATTCCCCGATCAGATCGTGATTCGAGTACGCCACCTGCATGAGACGCAGCGCCAGTTCGCGGTCGCTGGCGGCGCAGGCGTCGGCCGAAGACGCATCCCGGTCGGCTCCGGTGATTGCCCGGTTCGCGGCGCAATATCCTTTCGCATCAGGCGACTCCGATTCGGCCTTGATGAGGTTGGATTTTTTGGTCTCGCTGACCGCGTCGGCGTATCGCCCCATCGACGAATAGAGGTGAGACAACTTGAAGTGCACGGGGCCGAAGTTTGGATCCCGTTGCATGGTCTTCTGGAATTGCGCCAGGGATTCGTCATAACGGTGGGCGGCCATCAGGACCCAGCCGTAGTTCACATTGACGATCGGTGACAAAGGGTCCAGAGACAGTGCGGCGCGAAATTCCGCAAGGGACTCCTCCAGGCGATTTTCCGGCAACAACAAGGTAAATGCGTAGAAATAGTGCGCTGGTGCATTGTTAGGATTAATCTCGATAGCCCGCTTGAACTCAGTTTCCGATTCACTCCAGCGCCAGGCAAACGCCAGCACTCCCGCGCGGGCAGTGTGCGCTTCGGAAAGCGAGTCGTCGAGTTGCACCGCTTTTTGCGATGCGTCGTCGGCGAGCGCGAGCGCTTGTTTTGAGTCGATGCCGATGTCGTAACTGGGAGCTACGTTGTAGGTGTCGGCGAGCCCGGCGTAGGCGAGCGCATAATTCGGGTCGGCGGCGATGGCCTGCTGGAAAAGCTGGATGCTCTTTTTCAGGCCTTCCTGCGTGCGTCCAGCCCACTGCTGGCGGCCTTCAAGGTAGAGGCGGTAGGCTTCCGGATTGCTGGTTCCGGCCTTGCCCAGTTTCTGCTCCTGCTCGCCGCTCATCTGCACGTGCAGGCTTTTGGAGATATCGCGGGTGATGTCGCTCTGCACCTGGGTGATATCGGCCTGCTTGCGGGTGTACTGCGATCCCCAGATTTCGCTGCCGTCGGCGGAGTTGACCAGTTCGGCATGAATGCCGAGTTCGTCGCCGTGTTGCGTGATGCGCCCGGTGAGCACGGCAGCAACCTGCAGTGTCTGGCCCACTTTCTGCGGATCGTCCTGGTTGGCCTTGAAACGGAACACCGTGCTGCGCGCCATGACCTTCATCCCGGGAAGCCGGGAGAGCGTGCTGATCAGGCTCTCGGTGAGGCCGTCGCTGAGATATTCGTTGTTCGGATCTTGCGTGGCGTTCACGAAGGGCAGAACTGCGATAGAGGAGACGGTGCTGGCTTCGGATTTGGACCTCAGCCAGTAGGCGGCCGCCGCGATCAGAGCCAAGAGGAGAACCACGGCACTGGCGAGAAGCCATTTGGGCCTGACGGCGGCCTGGGCTTGGGTCGAAGAGGTTCTCGCCGGTGCTTCCGGGATTTGGGCTGCGGAGCTGCGTCCGGAATCGAGATCGCGCTTCAGGCGCGATAAGTCTGCGCGCAGGTCGGCTGCATTCTGATAGCGGAGGTTTCGGTCTTTCTCCAGAGCTTTATTCACGATGCGGTCGAGTTCCGCCGGCATGTCCGGATTCAGGCGGAGAACGGGCGCAGGCTGGGCATCGAGAATCGCTTTGAAGATGACGGCTGAACTTTCGCCGCGGAAAGGCAAGAGGCCGGTCGCCATCTCGTAGAGCACAACGCCAAAAGAGAACAGATCGCTGCGGGCGTCCAATTCTTTGGCGCGCGCCTGCTCCGGAGACATGTAAGCGACCGTGCCCAGCGTGGAGCCGGGGCTGGTGAGTTGGGCGCCCTGGACGGTGCGCGTCTGGGTGTTGCCGGAGGAAGAAACGGCGCTTCCGGATTCGACTTTCGCCAGGCCGAAATCGAGAATCTTGGCGTGCCCGCGCGCGGTCACGAAAATGTTCGCCGGCTTAATGTCGCGATGGACGATGTTTTTGGAGTGTGCGGCTTCGAGCGCGTCGGCGATCTCGACCGCCAGCGTCAGGATGACTTCCTTGTCAAGCGGCTGGCCGTTGATGCGGTGCTTGAGCGTGGTGCCGTCGAGAAACTCCATGGCGATGAACGTACGCTCGCCGCTCTTGCCGATTTCGTAGATGGTGCAGATGTTGGGGTGGTTCAGCGACGACGCGGCCCGCGCCTCGCGCCGGAAGCGTTCGAGCGCCTGCGGATCTTTGGCCAGATCGTCGGGCAGAAATTTCAGCGCGACGAAGCGGCCAAGTTCGGTGTCCTCAGCCTTGTAAACGACTCCCATGCCGCCCCCGCCCAGTTGCTCCAGAATGCGGTAATGGGAGATGGTTTCGCCGATCATGGGTAAAGGCATGTTAGGGGCTCAGGGGGATGGCGTCAATTGTGTTGTGGAGGCGCGTTTCCGTGCGAATGGCGGCCTGAGTTAAGCTGAATCCGGCCTTTATCGACTGCTGTGAGTCTTTTTCAGCCCATTCCGAATGCAGGCGGCGCGGCAGACGCGACGCGTCCGCTGGCCGACCGCATGCGCCCGCGGACGCTAGAGGAGTACGCCGGACAGGAGCAGTTGATCGCGCCGGGCAAGCCGCTGCGCGTGCAGATTGAGCGCGACGACAGCGGCTCAATGATTTTCTGGGGGCCTCCGGGCACGGGCAAGACGACGCTGGCCAAGATTATCGCGAACATGACGAAGGCGGAGTTCATCGAGTTCTCTGCCGTGCTCGCTGGGATCAAGGAAATCAAGCAGGTCATGGCCGACGCCGAACGCGCCAAGCAATATGGCACGCGGACCATCGTGTTCATCGACGAAATTCATCGTTTCAACAAGGCGCAGCAGGATGCGTTCCTGCCACACGTGGAGAAGGGCAACATCCGCCTGATTGGGGCCACGACGGAGAATCCCTCGTTCGAGATCAACTCGGCGTTACTTTCGCGCTGCCGGGTGTACGTGCTGCAACCGCTGACGGAAGATCAGATTGTGATGCTGCTGCGCCGGGCTCTGGGTGACAGCGAACGCGGGCTGGGAAAGCAGAACCTACAGGCTTCTGACCAAGTATTGAAGAAGATCGCCAGTTACACCAGCGGGGATGCGCGGAGCGCTTACAACGTGCTGGAAGTGGCAGCGGGGTTGGCGAAATCCCCACTCAAGCCAACATCGGGCTTGAGTGGGGCACCCGACGTCCTGGAGATCACTGACGAAATTGTTCACGACGCGCTGCAGAAGCGCGTCTTGCTCTATGACAAGACTGGCGAAGAGCACTACAACCTGATTTCGGCGCTGCACAAGTCGGTGCGCAATAGCGATCCCGACGCGGCCCTGTACTGGCTGGGCAGGATGCTGGAAGCCGGGGAAGATCCGCTGTATATCGCGCGGCGGGTGGTGCGCATGGCGGTGGAGGATATTGGCCTAGCGGATCCGAATGCGCTTTCGCTGTGCATGGCCGCACGCGATGCGGTCGACTTCATCGGCATGCCGGAAGGCAATCTCGCGCTGGTACAGGCGGTTGTGTATCTCTCGGTTGCGCCGAAGTCGAATGCGCTGTACACCGCGTATGGGCGCGTCCAGCAGGATGTGGAGCAGACTTCCGCCGATCCCGTGCCACTGCATCTGCGCAATGCTCCGACTTCACTGATGAAGGGCCTGGGCTACGGACGCGGGTATGAGTACGCCCACGATGTCGAGGGGAAAGTTGCCGACATGCAGTGCTTGCCGGACAATCTAAGCGGCCGCAGGTATTACCAGCCGACGAACGAAGGCATTGAGAAACGCATTCGCGAGCGACTGGAAGAGATCCGGCGCCGGCGGACGCCCGCGGAAACACCGGTTCCGCCGCAAAAGAAAGAATCTTAAGTCCTTACTCCGCATCCTTAATTAGGAAGCTCGTTCGATCCCGCACAAGGTGTGAAGCCATGGTCGCGAGTCCTACAATCCCCGTCAGCCAGCCTTCCCCGCGTCCCGCACCCGTCGTGGTCGAAGACCTGCAGCGGGTGCAGAAGGCCGCGCAAAAGATCACTTCCATCCTCGATCTGGACGCCCTCATCGACAGTGTTCTCCACGAAGTCAGGCACTCGTTCGGTTGCGTGGAAGCGAGTGTCTATGTTCACGAAGAGCAGCGCCGGGAAATGATCCTGGCGGGTGTGCTCGGATGTACGGCGCGAAGCAAGGGACACCGGGTGAAGATTGGCCTGGAAGGAATGGTGGGGCACGTAGCATCGACCGGACGGATGCATTACGCGCCGGATGTTCGTCTGGACAGTTACTACATTGCCTGCAAGCACGCAACGGTGTCGGAAGTAGCGATTCCGCTTCTGATTGGCAAACGGCTCGTCGGCGTGTTCACCGCATCGCACCCGGAACTGGATGCTTTTCCAAAACAGCAACTGCGGCTTCTGCAGGCGCTCTGCGATCACGTGGCGATCGCGGTCGACAACGCGCGACGGTTCGAGAATGAACGAGCGGAGCGAACTGCTCTCGACCGTGACGCGCAGGAAGCAAGGGCCATTCAGCAGGCTTTGCTGCCGAAAAGTTCTCCTTTCGTTCCGGGATTCGTGATCTCCGGCATCAGCGAGCCGGCGCGGGCAGTGGGCGGCGACTGGTACGACTTCATTTCGTTTCCGGATGGGCGATGGGGAATCGTGCTGGCCGATGTCTCGGGTAAAGGTACGGCGGCGGCGTTGCTGATGTCTGCGACCCGCGGCATCTTCCGGTCGCTGGCGGAGGCGTGCTGCACGCCCGGCGAAGTGCTCACTCGCCTGAACGAATTGCTGGTGAACGACTTCCCTGCCGGAAAATTCGTCACCCTGGTGTATGCGGTGCTGGATCCAGCGACCAGAACCGTGACTTTCGCCAACGCCGGCCATCTGCGGCCGTTACTCATCGCCAACGGCGAACATCAGTTCCTGGAGACGGAGCGCGGATTACCGCTCGGCCTTGCGTGCGGAGATTATTCGGAACACGAGGTTAAGCTCGCAGAGGGTGCACGACTCATTTTTTACAGCGACGGCATCACCGAAGCCGAGAATGTTCAGGATGAAGAGTACGGACTGCGCCGCTTGGCCGAACACGCGAGCGCACCTGGCGCTTCCGCGCTCAGCATTGTGGATGATGTTCGTTCTTTTGCAAACGGGGCGGGCGTCCGGGATGACGCCAGTGTCGTGTTTGTAGGAGTCTCGGCCTAGTCAGCGGCGGCGAGCGCGGTGTTCCTTCAGGATGCAGCGGTCCATCACGACGAAGATGCCTGCGGCGCGGGCCTTCTCGGCGGCCTTCTCGTGGATCACTTCTTCCTGCATCCAAATGGCAGGAACTTTGAGTTGGATTGCCTGATCGACAACTTCTTCCACGAATTCAGGCCGGCGAAAGATATTTACGATGTCGATTTTTTCGGGCACGTCGAGCAACATGGCGTAGGCCTTTTCACCCAGCGATTCCGCGATCTGCGGATTGACGGGAATGATTCGGTATCCATGGCTCTGCATATACGCGGAAACGCCGTGGCTGGAACGCAGCGGATTGTCGGACAGGCCCACCACGGCGATGGTGTGGGCGCGAGCCAACAATTCGGCAATCGGATCGGATTGAGGTAGCGAGGCCACAGAACCTCCTTATTATTTCCTGTTGGCGGATTCCACTTTCTGCTTGTACATCTTCAGTGCGAGTTTGCGGATCGTCTCCGAGACGTCTTTGTTGGCGGAAATATTCTTCAGATCCGGCGCCAGCAGGTGCTTCATGAGTCCCAGGCCAAGATCGAGCGGGGTACGCGGATTGGCCACCAGATTCCTAACCACAGCGTAATTCTTCATGAAGCGGCGCTTCAGCGGAATCTGCCGCAATACCGCTTCCAGCACATTTTTCTGGCTGGCAAATTTTTCCACCTCGCCATCGGACAGCTTGGGAGCTTCCAGCACGGCCAGGGCGACCACTTTGGTACCGTCGCGAATCAGAAGGGAGCGTTCTTCCTTGTTGCCCTTGAGCGCGAGCTGGATTCGGCCTTTTACGTCGAGGCGGTTAATCTTCTGCACCGTGTTCTCGCGTTTCCCGTCGGTTGGCTTCGTGTCGTGGGTAACGGCAGCCGCGGGCTTGGCGGCTGGGGCTGAGATTGGCGCTGCCTCTGTAGTTTGGCCTTCCGCAGTGTCCGTGACAGGAAAATAGTCTTCGCCGAGCATTTCGACGATCCCACCCATGGCCTGAAACGGCTTCTCGCCCGCGGTGGCGATCTCCTGGGCGTGCTCGGACATGTAGGCGGAGACGGCTTCCTCGTCTGCGGGATCTCCCAGGGGAACAGCAACGTCCGCAGGCCCGGACTCGACCTCGAGCGCACCTGCCGAGGACGTAGCTGCGGCGGGCGCGGCGGGCGCGGGACTCGGTGCTAACGCCGAGGCTGGCGGTGCTGACGCGGGCGGTGCGGCGAGTTTCCGCAGCTCTTCCACTTCCTCTTTCTTCAGATACGGATTCGACTTAAGTACTTCAACCACGCCCCTGGTCGATCGGGCGCGCTGGCTTTTGAGAATGATCTCAATCGTGTCGCGCAGCGCAGAAGTAGAAACCTTGACCAGCATGCTCTCGGAAACCGCAGGATTCTCGAGCAGGGCCGGAAGCAGCTTGGGGCGCAGATTATCGGGCGCAATGAAGTATTCCAACACTTCTGGGGGAGTGGTGGGGTCGGCAGCGGCGGCAAGGCAGGACTTTTCGTCCCATCCAGCCAGCGTCATCCGTGCCAGTTCGCCGAAAACCTTGTTGTGCCTGGCCAGATAAACCAGGATTTCGATATTCTCGGCGGCCGGGACTTGCAGAGCGCCGCGCGCGGCAAACTGCATCATGTTCGACGGCAGCTTGGAAGCGCGGATTTGATCAATCAGACGCGCCATAGGTTTGCGTCGGCGGGTTCGGTCTCAGGCGAGAGCCGGTTGACTCCGCTCAATAATTCCAATTCGTTCACCGCGAGATCAAAGTCGCGAGTGATGCGATTGAGTTTGCGCCGCAGAAAGACCTCCCGCAAAGTCCGATAGTACCAAAGAGTACCCTCGCGGCCACCGTTGAACCGTGACCAGACGGATTCGCCGACGGCGCGGTAATCGCTGAGGATCGAGCGGATGTTGTTCAGTTTATCGGCGGCGGAGACCAGGCGGGTGTCTTCGTCTGCGCCTTTCAGGCGGCGAATGTAGTTCTCCTTGCGCTCGCGCCATGGGGCTTTCGGAATCGCATAGGCATCGGTGCAACCGTCGACGATTTTGGCAACGCGCCCGCCGAAATGCCGATGAACCTCTTTCAGCATGGGCGCGCCGCCGCAGTCTTCGACCACGTCGTGCAAGAGAGCCGCGATGGCCAGATCTTCATCGCCTCCGGCTTCCAGCACGAGCGAGGCCACGCCGATCAGGTGCGCGAGGTACGGGATGGTTGACGCTTTGCGCGTTTGCCCGCCGTGCTTGTCGGCAGCAAATTCGACTGCATCCAGAAAGCGCCGGCCCAGCTTGATCCCTACGCGCTTTCGCGTCTTCGCCTTGGGAGTCCCGGCTTTGACGGTCTTCGCTTTGAGCTGGTTTCGGGCCGCAGGGCTCACTGCTTCTCTCCCCGGCGCGCCAGCAGATAGGCGCGAATGAAGGGCTGGATGTCGCCGTCGAGCACGCGATCGGCGTCGCCCACTTCCGTCTTGGTGCGATGATCCTTCACCATGCGATACGGCTGCAAAACATAAGAACGAATCTGCGATCCGAATTCGATGTCGAGCTTGGAATCTTCAATCTTCTTGGTGGCGGCGCGCTTCTTCTCCATTTCGTATTCGTAGAGCTTGGAGCGGAGCATGCTCATGGCGCGCTCGCGGTTCTTGTGCTGCGAACGCTCGTTCTGACAACTGGCGACAAGCCCGGTGGCGATGTGCGTGATGCGCACCGCCGAATCGGTGGTGTTGACGTGCTGCCCGCCTTTGCCGCTGGAACGGTATGTATCGGTGCGGATGTCCTCCGGCTTGATGACGATGTCAATGCTGTCGTCGATTTCCGGCGAGACGAACACGCTGGCAAAGGAGGTATGCCGCCGCTTGGCCTGGTCGAACGGTGAAATGCGCACCAGGCGATGAACTCCAATCTCACTGACCAGCATGCCGTAGGCGTACTCGCCGTTGACCGCGAACGTGGCCGACTTCAGGCCCGCTTCTTCGCCAGGCTGGTAATCGTAGAGGATGGTTTCGAATCCCTGACGTTCGGCCCAGCGCAGGTACATGCGCAGCAACATGTCGGCCCAGTCCTGCGACTCGGTGCCGCCCGCGCCGGGATGGATGGTAACGATGGCGTTGCGCGGATCGTTTTCGCCCGAGAGCAGCGTCTCGGTTTCGAGCTTGTCGAGCAACCCGCGCAGCGCGACGATTTCGCGCTGAAGGTCGGCGTCCACATTCTCGCCTTCTTTCGCGAGTTCGAAGTATGCGGCGATGTCGTCCTTGCGGCGGGCGAGGTCCGCGTCGGTGGCGAGCACGTGCTCCAGGCGCTTTTTCTCGCGCATCACCTGCTGCGAGCGCTGGGAATTCGACCACAGGCTCGGGTCGGCCGCTTCTTTTTCGATTTCAGCTAACTGCGGACGGAGTTTGTCCGCGTCAAAGATACTCCCGAAGATCGTGGACTTTCTTGTCCAGTTTTTCGAACTCCAGCACCAGCTCTTGATTCATGAGGTCGGATCAACCTTTAGGTTTCGTGAGATGTTTCTGTACAAATGCCAGGCGCGTCAGGAGCGTGGCTAGAGAAATTATCGCACAGGCGTACGCGAACCAATCGCCGTAGCGCGTGTAAACCGTGGTGCCGTCGATGGTGGAATAGGGTGCGACGAGGGCCGTGCGTTGCTTGCGTGGAAGCCGCGCCGCCACGCGACCCATGGGGTCGATCGAGGCGGTCACTCCAGTATCGGTGGCGCTTAGGAGCCAGCGGTCGTTTTCGACCGCGCGCATGCGAGTTTGATTGAAATGCTGCGCATAGGCGCCGCTGTCGCCGTACCACCCGTCGTTGGAAATGTTCACGAACACCTGTGCGCCGTTTTTGGCAAACTGGCGGACTTCATCGGGAAATACCGATTCGTAGCAGATGAATACGCCGAGGGCCTCGCCGCCGGCGTTCAGTGGGGCGCGCGAAGTGCCGTGCTGGAAGCGGCCAACCTCCTCGGTCAAACCGCCGGCAAAGCTGAACAGGCTGGGAAAAGGTAGATACTCGCCGAATGGGACCAGGTGAGCTTTGTCGTAACGGGCCATCCACTGGCCGTCGGGGCTAATTAGTCCTGCAGCGTTAAATAGTGCCGGCATGGAGTCGGCCGTGGTGCGGGACGGACCCGATCCGACTTCGCCGGCCACTGTCCAAGCCCTTGTCTGGCGCGCCATTTCGCCGGCGGCACTCCGGAATCTTTGGTCGTTGTCAAAGAACGGAGCCGGGGATTCGGGCCACACGACCAAATCCACTTTAGTTGCGGCACCCGCCACGGACTTGGTGGTCAGGCTCGTCAGGTCGGTCAATGTTTGCTGGAAATATGCGGGAGTCCAATCCGCTTCCACCGGAATATTCTGCTGTACCAGCAAAGCCGAGCGATCCGCCTTAATCGCGGGAGGTTCGACCAGTTGTCCGGCTTGCAGCACGGCAGCGGCTGCCAATGACGCCACCAGCATGGCGCTCCGCTTCTGGCGTGGAACCAGAAACGCCGCCGCGAACGCGACGTTCACCAGCAGGATCTCGAACGAGATGCCGTAGACGCCCGTCCAACCCGCGATGCGACCGAGGGCGACGTTATCTACCTGCGAAACTCCCAGCAGATTCCAGGGAAATCCTGTGATTCGCGTTCGCGCCAGCTCGACGGCGACCCACAGAAACGGCGCGGCGACCAACGCGCGGCGATCGTCGCGGCCGGGCCCGGCGAGAACGGCGATCAACCAACCGAAAAAACCGTGATAGAGACCCAGGTAACAGCAGAAGAGAAAAAGAACGAACGCGGCTGTGAGCGCGCTCAAGCCACCGAAGTGCCGCATGGTGTCGAACACCCAGTAACACGTACCGGCGTACCAGAGAATTCCGTTTGCGTAGCCCAGGAGAAATCCCTGTAGCGGCGAGGCCGGGCGCAATTTGATGGAGTCTCCGATTTCCAGTGCGCCCGCCGGACGCGCCCGTAATAGCGCAACGATCAGCGGAGCGAGAGCGAACCAGGAAAGCACATACAGTCCCGGCAGAGGGAAGATGAGGACCTGCAATACTGCCGAGAGCACAACCAAAAGCCAGGCGCTGGAGTGAATTTGCCGCACGGGCAAGAATAACAAACGGCAGTTACCAGTTTGAGCCATGGCGGCAAGACGCCGCCCTACTCCTTCCGGGCCAACCGCGCCAGCGTCGCCAACTGCTTGAGATATTCGCGCAGCGGTTGCGCCGGCGTCCCCCAGAATGCGACGCCTTTGCCCTTCAGTATCTTGTTCGGCAGTACGCCGCCCTGGCCGCCGAGCAGGACGCCTTCGCCGATGCGGGCATGCTCTCCAATGCCGACCTGCCCGCCGAGCACCGCGCCGTTTTCGATCACGATGCTGCCGGAAAGGCCGGTCTGCGCGGCGATGACGACATCTTCTCCGATGTCGCAGTTGTGTCCGATGTGCACGAGATTGTCGAGTTTGGCGCCGCGACGGATGCGGGTTTCGGCGAGGGCGCCACGGTCAATGGTCGTATTGGCGCCGATCTCTACATCATCTTCGATGATGAGTCTTCCCACCTGTGGAAATTTCTCGTAATGTCCGGTCTTGCGGTCGCGCACGTAGCCGAAGCCATCGCTGCCCAACACAGCGCCGGCGTGCACGATCACACGATCGCCAATCGTCGTGCCGGGATAGATCGTGACGTTGGGGTAGATTTCGCAGTAGCTCCCGATACGCACGCCGGCACCAATTGAACTGCCCGCTCCTATGCGCGTTCGTTCCCCGATCTGGGCATTGTGGCTGACCACGGCGCGCTCTTCCACGTAGACGCCCGGCCCGAGCGTGACGGAAAGATGGATTACGGCGGTGGGATGGGTATTTCCGGCATTCGATTCCGACGGGGGTAGTTCCTCCCGCAGCAGGCGCGCAGCCCGGGCAAAACTCAGCTTGGGGTGATCGCTGATCAGCAGGGGACGGTCGGCATGGGATGTAGCGGCGAATTCGCCCGCGATGATCGCACCGGCTCGCGACCGCAGAGCCGTAGCCAGGTGCTTCTCGTCCTCAACAAAAACGAGATCGTCCGGGTTAGCGGATGCAATGCTGGCAACTCCGCTGACTTCAGTGGCGTGCTCTCCGGCCAGCCGCACGCCGAGTTTCTCTGCCAGTTCCCGCACAGAAAGTCTCATGGTCCCACACTATAGCAGTGGGGCACGGGAAGCATGGAAGAGTCACAAATGCCAGGGGTTTTAAAGACGCGGGGTGCCGATTATGGGATCGTGCAAGTCGACTGCCCCTGGCACATGGTGAAACTACCGCTGCCGGTGCAACCCGTCGCGCCGGTCAGTGACCAAGTCCCCCAAGCGACGCCGTTGCTGAGCGTTCCGGTCGTGCCCACGGTTCCGTTTGAAGTTCCACTCACCCCACCGTTGGGCGGTTGTGCCGTCAGCGTAAGCACGCTGCTGTTGGTTGTCGACTGGACGGTTAGATTCATGCTTCCGGTCACCTGGCCGGTGCCCGAATTCGTCGTGAGGTTAGCCGATCCGCTCGCGTTCACGACATTCTCCCCGGTGCCGAAGCAGGCGCCGGCGTTGAAAAAACTGACCGGGTAGGGGGAGGATGTGAAGCTCAGCGGCCCGCTGTCGACGACGATGAACGAGGTGATGAAATTCAGTTGGCTGGCTGGACCCGCCCCGCCGGTCAGACGGGCTTCCCAGTTTCCGCTAGTCTGGGTGTTGATAAAGTTCGTCGCCGTGTTGGTCGCGCAGCTGGCGACGATCATCAGCGACGCCACCGCAGCTAGGATTGCAAGCTTTTTCATGAACAGCATCCTTTGAGAACTACCCTTGCAGGAAGCAATTTTCAGATTAAGACCGGAAAGGTCAATACTTGAGGATAGAGAGATGCGGGCATGGGAGTCAATGGATGCCCGACTCCCGGTAGTGTCTGAAAAACGCACTTTTCAGACACTACCCGACTCCCGTGGGCCCGGCGCGGTGAAGAGCGCAGGGCGAAGGCCACGCCCCGCGGCAAGGTCTTCGTCCCGCGACTAGGGGTGCGTCAGGGTGAATGTCCCCGATCCCGTGCACCCGGAGCCGTTCAGAGTCCACGTGCCGGAGATGGTCTTGCCCGATGCAGTGCCCGTCAAGCTGAGCGTATCGCCGGACGGTTGTCCCGAAATCACTTCCAACTGGAACTTGCCGGTGACGTTGCCGTTGAAATCGCCGCTCAGGTTGAAGGATCCGCTTTCGGTTTCTCCGGAAACGAAGCAGGGCGAAGAAGTGGTGAAGTTGAAATTGCTGATGGTGAGCGAACCGTCGCCATTAACCACGAGCGACGTGCCAAAGCTGAATACCGTCTGGTTGTTCGAATCGGTGAGGGTTGCGTTCCAGCTGCCGTTGATAGTGGCTGGGTTGACGCTGTTGGCGCCGCAGCCCGCCAGGCTCAGGGTCGCAAGCAGACACACGACTGCCACGAACTTCCGCATAGAAATTTTCCTCAAATGGATGAAGTGTCGGAGAAGGGCGCTACTCCGAGGGGTACAACGCGGCGGCCACTGGCCAGCGCCGCCGCGAGACGTGATTACTGGAAGAAACACGGCCAAGAGGAAAAGGTTGCGGGTGGGCCAGTCTGCCTGTGCCGGGCGGGGTGGTATATACGTTGGTATATCTCGTGTGATATACTTTGGTATCGACTGGAAAGGCCCATATGCCCCAGACTGCCAAACTCTTCCGCAACGGCCGCAGCCAAGCCGTTCGCTTGCCAGCAGAGTTCCGCTTCCCAGGGGCGGAAGTCTATGTGCGACGCGATCCCGCCACCGGCGATGTCATCCTGTCGCGACGGCCTGACTCCTGGCAGGATTTATTCGACCTTGCCGATACGCTCGACATCCCCGATGACTTCATGTCGGATCGAGACAATCCCCCGCCGCAAAGACGGAAGCTATTCTGATGTCCGTCCGCTACCTGCTGGACACCAACATCGCAAGGTACGTGATCAAAGGAAACTTCCCCCACGTTCGGGCGAGGTTGGTCAGCGTGCCGATATCGGCGGTCGGCATCTCCGCGGTGACCGAGGCCGAGTTGCGATTCGGAGTCGAAAAGCAACGGGGTACAGCCCGACTCCGCGACGCGGTCGAGGAGTTCCTGGTGCGGGTCGAGATTCTTCCTTGGGACTCGATCGCGGCGCGCGCCTACGCAGTGCTCCGCTCCGAGTTAGAGAATGCGGGCAAACCGATGGGCAATCTCGACATGATGATTGCCGCGCAGGCGCTTGCCGCCGGCACAATTCTCGTCACCCACGACCGCGTGTTCCACAGCGTACGCCAGCTAAAGCTCGAGGACTGGATCAAGGCTACTTAGGAAGGTGCAACTGCTGCCGGTCACTCCGTCGTCCGTCGCGACTTCCCCGCCAGCCCCAGAATCAACAGCGCAATC
Source organism: Terriglobales bacterium (assembly GCA_037443605.1). Lineage (GTDB taxonomy): Bacteria > Acidobacteriota > Terriglobia > Terriglobales > Acidobacteriaceae > Sulfotelmatobacter. The sequence continues at coordinate 19,846 of JBBIOA010000034.1, read as the reverse complement.
GACATGCCGAGCAGGAAGCCGCTGGCAAAGTGCGCCGTGTTTCCTGGCACCCAGAGATGCAGCCCCAGGCCCACCGACATCGCCAACGCGCCGGCCGCCGTAAATAACCCGTTCTTGTTGGAACTCACACTGCCTCCTCGCGCGCCTTCCGCGGCGCATGGCAGACGATCAACCGTCTGCCGGATCCAGTTGAATCACGCGCGGGAGCTAGGCTCCGCGCTTGGTCTTCAACTCCGCCAGCAACTGCTCGATGCGATCCTGCTTTTCGAGCGCCCGCAGGCGGTCATCAATGTTGTCGGAAGCGATCTCAGACTTGGCATGGCTCACGGCCTCCGACTGCGCGACCTTCTTCTTCATGCGATCGAACGCCGCGCCCTTCGAGTTGTCGCCCACGGCCATCCGCGCATCGCTCGCCTTGCTCACCGCACGCGCCCGCCGATGTTGGGCGATGAGCACATCGGCCTTGGCCTGCGCTTCGGCCAGCTTCTGTTCGAGCTGCCGCAACGCCGACTTCAGATTCTCGACCTGCGCCTTCTGGTCGGTCACCTGTTGCGCGAAGCTGTCCGTCAGTTCGCGATAACTTTCCACGCGCAGCAGCGATGCGCGCGCCAGGTCGTCTTCTTTCTTGTCGACCGCCAGCTCGGCCTTGCGCATCCACTCGGCAATCTTGTCTTGATTCTCTTGCTGCTTCTTGGCGAGCAGGTGCTGGTCGGCGATGGCGATCGCCACCTGCGTCTTGACCTGCAGAAGCTGGTTCTGCATGTCGAGAATTACCTGCTTGATCATCTTTTCCGGTTCCTCGGCCTTGTCGATCAGGTCATTGAGGTTGGCCCGAACCAGTGTCGAAACCCGCTCCAGTAGTGCCATGGTGAACCCCCTTCTTTAAGCGTTGAGCTATGAGCCAGAAGCCGCGAGTGAAACTCTCCCGCAGCACTCAGTTGTGTTTCGTGCCCTTGAACTTGCGCGATACCGCTCCGCGAGCGATTGCCGTACCCAGTACGATTCCCGTGACTGCGGCACCCACGGCCGTCGGCGCGTGCAAGATCCCGAGAACAAGTCCGGTCGCCGAGCCGATTGCCATGAGTAATACGATTCCCACTCCGATCGTTCTCTCCGACGTCATACCTGCCTCCGCGCCGCATGCACGCGGTGCATCGCCTCGCACTGCGGACAGCCGGTTTCTCTTTGCCTGCGGCGGAACGGAACAGCCAGCGCCAGACCGAGCATGAGACCAAGACCCAGCCAGATTCCGATGTTCCCTGCCAGCACTCCGAACACCGCGCCCAGCGCCGCACCCAGCACGATACCCAATCCCGTATATTTCGGTTCGCTTTTCATGACAGTGATCCTGGGGGTTGACTGCGGCGGGAACGGGCCCCGGCCCGTCCCCGCACCCCTCGCTACTTACTTCGACCCATCGCCCGGCTTGGGCGCTTTGTCACCGATTTGCCGGACTTTACTCAACAGGTCGGCAATCGGCATGCCGGACAGCGTCTCGAACAGCGCCGGCACCTGCGCCGCCATCTTGGTGATATCGCCGGTGATTTTGTTCATCCCCGAGGCATCGCCATTGCCTGTCGATACAACCGTGATCCGGTCGACGTTGGCCAGCGGCGCCGCCAGCGCCTTCACTACCTCCGGCATGCTGGCAAACAGCCGGTCGATCACCGCCGCCTGGTTGTATTCCTGGAAAGCTTCCGCTTTCACGTTCATCGCCTTGGCTTCGGCTTCGCCTTTCTTGAAGATGATCTCGGCTTCGGCCTCGCCCTGCGCGCGAATCGACGACGCCTGCCCTTCGGCTTCGGCGATCAGGCGCTGCTTCTCGGCGGCAGCCAGGGTTTCAATCCGCTGACGCTCGATCTCGGCGCCCTTGAGCACAGTTGCAATCAGTTCCTTCTCGCGGCGGTTGATTTCCGCTTCCTGCACCTTGACCTGCTGTTCTTTCTCAACCTGCTGCACCTTCACCTGCTCGGCGATGACCTGCTGCTGCATGATGTTGGTCTGAATGTCGTAAGCCTTGTCAGCCTGGGCCTGCTGCCGCTTGGTGACTTCCAGGTATTGGGCCTTCTTCACTTCCAGATCGCGCTGCGCTTCGGCCTGCTTGGCCAAGGACAAGGTTTCGGCCAGCACTCGCTCCTGGTCGGCCTGGGCCTTGGCTACGGCCGATTCCCGCGTTGCCAGCGCCCGCTTGATTGCCGTGTCGCGGTCCGCTTCCGCAGCTGCTACGTCGGCATCGCGCTTGATGCGCGCCACATCCGGACGGCCCATGTTGGTGATGTATTCGTTCTTGTCGCGGACTTCCTTGATGGTGAACGAGATCACTTCCAGACCCATCTTGTTCATGTCGTCGGCGCAAGTGCCGCGCATGCGGTCGGAGACCATCTCCGGCTGCTTCACGATCTCTTCCACCGTGAGCTGGCCGATGATGCCGCGCAGGTGGCCTTCCATCACCAGCCGGATCAATCCCTGGCGTTCGTCGTCGGTCTTGGTCAGGAATTGCTCGGCCGCCGTTTGAATCGATTCGGTGTCCGACTTTACCTTGATTTGCGCCACGGCTTCCACAGTCACGGCAACGCCTTGCTTGGTGTAAAGATCCTGTTGCGGGGCCACGTCAAACGACATCAGTTCCAGCGAGAGCCCGCGGCAGACCTGGAACATCGGCAGCACCATCGTGCCGTGCCCCTTCACCACCCGCGTCCCGCCCAGCCCATACACGATCAGCGCCTCGTGCGGCCCCGCTTTGCGATACAGCCGTGCCATTCCGTTGATCAAAAACAGAATGACCATGACCCCGAGGCCCACGAAAATCCAGATCACCACCACATTCGAAAGCCCGTTGAACATATCTCCTCCTGTTACGAGTGCAGCTTAGGAAAATCTTTCTGTAGGGACGTAGGTCGCTACGTCTCGCCGCGAGTCACGAAGCGCCGGGGAGTGCGGGCCCACCAACTCCGAATGGGCCGGCGGCGGATTCAGGTTGAACTTGATCAACGAATGATTTCCGTACCAAACAAATCCCGTCGCCACATAGAAAACCAGCAACATCGCCCAGGACATGACCGGATTCAGGGCACGCGCGACGAAAACCAATACCGTGAACAAGAGCAACAACGCGGCCATGATGCCTAGTCCTGTGTCGAATGCGCCATCGCGCGTCGTGTAGCCGTTCGGCTGCCAATTCGCGTCGAAGTGTGTCGCCATACGGGCAGGCAAGTGGTCCCAGTTCTGGCGATACTCCAGCGCCGAGAGCGGCAGCGCCAGCCAGAGCAGCCAGATCATCCACTGCGGCGGCTTGCGCCACGCCCTCCAGACCGGCATTGCCTGCGCTTTTTGCGATTCCCAGTTCATGGAATTCCCTCGTTCGGTTTTTCCTGTCAGCCCCGCGACACGATTCCCATAACCTGATCCAGATTGCGCACGATGCGCTCGGGATCGGCGTGTCCCAGATAAACCTCGCCAGTCGTGGTGTGAATATGCACCACCCGGTTGCACCACACATAGGCTCGCGAACCGCCGATCCCGCGAATTCCGTAACCACGGATGAACGCCCATGGTTCAACGGAGTAGCTCAGAATCGCTTGCCTCGGAATGGCGCGCAGCCGGTAGCCAAGCGTTCGAACTTCAACCCCATGCCGCAGAAAGCGATATTGAAATCCACTCAATACCATCGCCAGCGCTCCACCGCCGACGACGACCACCAAGAGCATCGCCAGCTTCGCGGGCAGCGTCGGGATGTAGACCACCGAGATCACCGGCCCGACGATCGCGGGCAGAATCAGCAGCGCCCACACGCGTCCGGCGTGCGTTTCTTCGGCAATCAATTCGCTCTGTCCCGGCATGTCTTGCATCTCAAGTCCCTCCAACGCGCCGTCCCCTGTAAACCTCTGCGTCCTCTCTGGTGCAGGATTTGCCCGTCTTGCGCACTCAATCCCGTCACTCCTTGCTGATCTCGTCCCAGCGCTCCACATACGCGATTCCCCTGTCATAGCGCGCGACGACGACTTCGACGCCCTTTTCGATCGCGTTGCCGTTTTCACTGCGCGCTCCACACACGCGGCGCGTTCCGGCCTGGGAGTAGATCAACTCGCCCGTGCCTCCCTCGCGAATCGATACGCTCAATTTGCCAAGCACTCCAACCATTTCGTAGTCCGCCGGATCCATGGTCTCCTCGTCCGACATCAGCACGCGGCTGAGAAATACAAAAATGATTCCGCCTCCAACGAGCCCGCTGCCCACCGACAACATCAGTCCCAAACCGACCCACAGCGTCGAGAATCGGGTGAGCAGATACCCTGTTCCCCCAAACCAAGCCAGGAACGCGGCCATGGTCGGCGGATTGAACGGCGACACGCCGCTGCCGCGCGTCGCGCCTTTGCCAACTCCACCCTGCGCCGGAACAGGATGGCCTGCAGGCGCGTGTCCGGGCGCCGCATGACCTGCTCCCGAGTTCGCTGCCCCGCCGTGCACCACCGGAGCGTGCCCGGCATGCCCGTGAAAATGCGGCAGATGCAAACGTCCAAAGCGCGAGCTGCCGAACACGAACGAAAAGAAACTGAAGCAGAAGCCGATTGCGAAACAGATCAGGTAAAAATCCGCCCAGTCAAAACCTTGATTCATCGGACCCGCCTCCCTTCTGCATTCCCATCCCGCAGAGCCTTGCCGTTGGTGTGGGCAAGTTCCGGCTTCAGAGCCTCAAGCAGGCGCTCGGCCAGACCCGGCGTATCGAGAATCGCGCCCAGCAACAGCAGACAACGCCGGGTGTCCTTCTCGCGCGCGGCCTTGATCAGCGCGTCGCTGATTTCCGGGTCGTTCGCGAATTTCTCTGATCCCTGCAACAGCCACACGTCAATCTGCCCTTCCACCGTGCGCAAATCCGAAGTCAGCTCCGCGTGATAGCCCTCGGGATCATCCACCAGGAAGCCGGGATGCACCTTGAAGAACTTCGCCAGCATGGCGCGCGACGACTGGGTCATATGCGGGCGACTGCCGTTTTCGATCTGCGACAAATACGATTGGCTGATGCTGGCGCCCTTGCCCAGTTCCTGGCGGATGGCGCGCACCAACTCGAGCTGCGTCATCGGACGGCCCAGCCCCCGCAACGATCCTTCTACCTCGCGCAGATAGCGAATTTTCTCGCCCAGCTTCATGATGCCGTTTCGATCTATATTTCAGATCGAGATATTTATATTGCAATTTGCTATTTGTGTCAAGAAATGTATACCCGTTTGAATTCAGCAAGATAGAAGGAATGGGAATGACGCCCTCAGCTATGAGCCGTGAGCAATGAGCAACCCGGGACAACCGCAGCCAGCAAGGAACTTTGGCGCAAGACCCCTCGTCGTCCACTGCTTGCCGCCCTTGCTCACTGCTTACCGCTCATTGCTCATCGCTGATTGCTCATTGCTCACTAAAAACGCAAACGCCCCCGGTCAACCCGAGGGCGTTTCGTTCACCTTTTCCTTCCGTGCGGGACTGGTTTACTGATGACGGCCGTTGTGCTTGTCCTTGTAGATCTGGCGCGACACTTTGTTCTGCTGCTGGTTGACCTGCTTACGCTCCTGCGCAGTCAGTTTGCCGCCGTTCGCCTTGCGATCATTGGCGATTTCGCGGTTGATGCCGGCTTCCTTATTTTCCAGATGCGCAGCTTCGCCAGCGGTCAACTGGCCGCTCTTCACGCCCTGCGCGATCCGGTCCTGCTGGTTCTCGGCGCGCTTCCCCACTTCGCTCTTAGGATCCGTGTTCTGCACCGCGGCGTTGTGCTTGTCCTGATAGATCTGCTTCGACACCTGATTTTGCTGCTGATTCAGGGTTGCCTTGTCGGCGGCAGTCAGATGGCCGTTATCCAACTGGCGCATGTCTTTCTCTTCGTGATTGATGTCCGCTTCTTTCTTTTCCAGCGTCGTGGTCTCGTTGGCCGTCAACTGGCCGCTGGCCACACCGTTGGCGATGCGGTCCTGCTGGTTTTCCTTGCGCTGCTGAATGCTCTGGCCGGTGACGGGCGCGGGCTGCGTCGTCTGAGTAGTCTGCGTAGTCTGCGAGACGACTGGCAGCGCGAATACCGCCAGGGCCGCGCTCATCAGGGTCAAGCTCATTCCGTTCTTCATATCTCTGTTCTCCTCTGTGCGCTGCTTTTTAGTGGATCGCGGCGATCGCCGCTCACGAGAAGAAACACAAACTGTAAGGAAATGTTTCGCCGCGAATCTTTCCTATTGAAATCAATCAGTTACCAAAGACCAATCACCCGATTAGACCCATAGTCCGAGGCGGGCAGGAAGGTTCCGAGTCACGATCAACCGCCGCAGTCCAGTCGCGATTCCCCTATACCGGAGGCGGCACCGTCATCGTGAAGTTGCCGCTGGCATTGCAGCCGGAGAGGCCGGTGACCGTCCAGGCTCCGTGAATCGTGCCGTCGCTCCCGCGGGTCCCGGTGAGCGTGAGGACGTTTTCCACCTGGGTGCCCATGGCGGTGGAGACCGTCATTCCAAAAGGACCGGTCTGGAAACCGCTTGAGCGCCCGGTGACGGTAAAGGTGGCGGTCTGACCGGTCACGGCGGCAAAGCAAGACTGAGAACCGGAAATCTCGAATCGACTGACGCTGACGGTGGAACCCGCGCCCTGAGCCAGCGAGGCACTGAGCGAGTATGCCAATGAACTGTCCGGGTTCTTTAGCTGAGCGATCCAGATTCCGTTGATGTTCCTGGCGGAAGACCCGCCGCAGCCACTCAGAGAAAGAACCGCAAGCGCGACAAAAGTCACCCCGATGCGTTTCATACGCGCCTCCTGCCGCTGCCAACACCACAAGTCATGGAAAGTTGCGAGTTTTGCGAAAAACTATAGCCCGGCTTCGATCCTCGAGCGCGGGTCAAGGTAGTCCCGCAGGGCATCACCAATGAAGTTAAAGCTGAGCACGGCCAGCATCACCGCCAGCGCCGGGAACACCACCAGATGAGGCGCGCTGAACAGGTAAGCGCGGCCGTCGTTCAGCATGGCTCCCCAACTGGCGGTGGGAGGAGGTACTCCCAGTCCCAGAAAACTCATGGTGGCTTCCGCGAGAATCGCGCCCGCCATGCCGATGGCAGCCTGCACCACCACCGGCTGAATGATGTTGGGCAGGATGTGGCGCACGATGATGCGCAGATCACTGGCCCCGAGCGCTCGAGCCGCTTCGACAAATTCGCGTTCGCGGGCAGCCAGGACTTGTCCCCGAACCAGGCGCGCGTAGCCAACCCACCCGCTCAGCGATAGCGCCAATACGAGATTGAAGATGCCCGGCCCGCGGAAGGCGACGAACGCAATCGCAATCAGGATTCCTGGGAATGACATGAAGGCGTTCATCAGCACGACGTTGACGAAGCGGTCGATCGCGCCGCCGTAGTAACCAGCGAGCGATCCAATGATCAGTCCCACGGTAAGGGAGACCAGCACGATGCACCCGCCGACCAGCATGGAAATGCGCGCGCCATAGACGACCCGGGAAAGTATGTCGCGGCCCAGTTCGTCGGTGCCGAACCAGTGCGCGTGGGAGGGGCTGGACAGCCGCGCCGGCAGATCAATGGCGGCAGGATCCTGCGGGGCGATCCATGACGAAAACAGAGCGAAGATCACAAATACGATGACCAGCACGGCCCCCGCCGCCGCCAAGGGATTGTGGCGCGCGTTGGCGGAGAGGCGCTCGTGCAGCGGAATGGCGGCACTGGACATGCGAATCGACTGACAGTGTAGAGGAGGTTGCGCTTTATGGGCAAAGGGCAGAGGAACGGGCAGGCTGCTGTGCAAGCGTCGGATCACGCCTGCTTCCCAGGCTTCCCCTTCTCATGATGGCACCTGTCGGGTGCGCGTCAAGGATCAATTTGCCGGTTTGGGCAGAGGGTTGTCCTGAAAGAATTTCCACGCGTCGTCATCGATCTGATCGGACACGGCGTAGTAGTTGTGATCATGATTCTTGAGTTCGACATAGCGGACCGGGAATCCGGCTTTGCGCAGCAGCTCGCGGGTTTGGCGGACGCTCTCCTGGGGGAAGAACTGGTCGTGGTCGCCGATATAGATCGCGACCGGAGTCTTGCGGGCGGCCCGGCCGAGAATCCAGGTGTAATCGTCGGCGATGCGCATGCCGTGGACGGCGGCGGCTGCGAAATAGCCGGATTCGAACATGGCGGCGTCGTAAGTGAGGTATCCGCCCATCGAATTGCCGAAGAGAAATATGCGGGAAGAGTCGATGGCGGCCAGTTTGCGGGCATCCTCAACGACACAGCGAAAGACCTTGGGAGCAGAGTTCTCGAACTTGAGATCGCGTGGCAGTTGGGGCGCAAGGAGAACGATGTGCTGCTCGGTGGCGAGTTTTTTCCAGGCAGCGATCATGTTTTCGGCCAGGTCTCCGGCGCCGTGCAGCAGAACTACCGCAGGCAGAAGCTGACTTGCGACCGTCTCTTTACCCTGATTGGGCAGGTAATAGACGTAGTGCTGCTTGATGCCTTCACATTGGACGGTTGCGGAACCAGAGGCGGCTGCGGCATGGGAAGGTCCGGATGCGAGTAGTAGAAGCGCGGACAACAGACTCCCGACGTGTCTGCGCTTCGAAGCGGGAAGGGTCATTGTCGGATCCTTGGGTGATCAGGGAGTATATCGCGGTCGGGCATAACCATCGACGCAAGGTGTAGAAGCCCGGTTCCCGATGGGGGTTCGCTAACAGCGATGATTCGCATTCTCCATCGGAGGCGCGATCTTTAAGCTCCCGAGTTTGCAGCGTGTTGCGAGGGTGGTTCAGCGGGCGGTGATTGAGTTGGTGCGACGTCCTGAAACGGCCCTCACCAGAGTTCCAGTTTGATCGGGCGATATCGATGGATCAGCTCGAAATCCTTGCGATTGCTCGTGATGAGACGGGCGCCATGTGAACGAACCGTAAGAGCGATGAGAACGTCGAAGTGCAGATCGCGCAGTTTGTGCGCCTCGAAGCCATGATGAGCATGAATGTTGGCCAGTATCTCACCTGACTCAAGCCAGTTTTGTTGGGTCGGAGTCAGGATCGGATGGTTTCTTGCCATAGCGCGGAGGAATCTGTGTTCCGCCGGCCCAGTTGCGCCGCGCCACAACTCCGCGAGGACTACCGAGGACGTGCGGACCAGGCCGTCCACCGATTCGATCCGCTGGTGGTGGCGCCCGGTGCGGGCCTCGTCGACCAGAACCGAGGTGTCGAAAATGACGATGTCACTCATCGAGTCCGGAGAACTTCAATTTCCCGGAGTTCTTCTTCATCAAGGCTTTGAAGCGCTTCAGCGCGACGATTTCGCGGAGGGCGATGTGAACCGCATCGGTACGGGACTTCGCCTTGAGCACTCTTACTGCCTCGTCGGCCAATTGGGTATCCAGGCGGATCGATGTCATGGTCACGGCCATGGTGCCCTCCTATATATACATGTTATACCATTTGTATATACAGTCAAGGACAGGGCTCTCGCTGCAGGGCGAGGTCAGGGCACGGATCAAGTCGGGAACATCGGTGGCTGGGTCGTAGGCGTGCTCAAGCTTGGCCCACGGGAGCGCGTCGATCGCGGACAAGAAGCCTCTGACGGTCCCCGTTCACTGCCGGATCCTCGGGTTCGCCCCCGAGTAGAGCACGTCCGTCAGAAAATTCACCGCAACATAAGTCAAGCCAATCGAGAGAATGCAGCCCTGAACCAGGTAGTAGTCGCGGCTGGAGATGGCGTCGATGGTGAGGCGGCCAATGCCGGGCCAGGAGAAGATTTTCTCAGTCACGATGGCGCCGGCCAGCAGCGCGCCGAATTGCAGGCCTAGCACCGTGAGCACGGGGATCATGGCGTTACGCAGGGCGTGGCGATAGACCACCGTGCGTTCGGGCAGGCCTTTGGCGCGGGCGGTGCGAATGTAGTCCTGGCTGAGTTCCTCCAGCATGGACGTGCGCACCATGCGGGTCAAAATGGCGGCCAGTGCGCTGCCCATGGTGAATGCAGGAAGCACAAGATTGGCGAACGATCCGGCGCCGGAAACCGGGAGCCATCCGAGTTTGATGGCGAACAGCAAGATCAAGATGGGGCCAAGCGCGAAGTTCGGAAACGACAGACCGAACAGGCTCACGACGGAGAGCAGGCGGTCATCCCAGCGATTGCGGCGGCGGGCGGAGCGGACGCCGGCAGGAATCGAGAGCACAATCGCCACGAACAGGCTGGCCAGGGTCAGACGCAAGGTGTAGGGATAGCGTTGCGCGATCAGTTGCACCACGGTCTGGTTGTAGCGGAGTGAGCGTCCCAGATCGCCGTGCAGCACGCCTTTCCAGTAGCGCACGTATTGCGTGCCGAGCGGGGCGTCGAGGCCGTAAGCATGACGGGTTTCGGCAATCTGGACCGGAGGCGCGCCTTCGCCGAGCATCTGGGCAATGGGGTCTCCGGGGACCAGATGAATGAGCAGAAACACAATGCTCACCACCAGCCAGATGACCGGGAGGGTGTAGAGGACGCGTTGGAAAACAGTTCTCAGTTCTCAGTTCTCAGTGGGTCGATTTCGGATTTCGTCGCCGCATTTGATGTCAATCGCCTCGCTCTAGAATCCAACGGTCGCCCATTTCCTCCCCTTCGAAATACGCAAGCTTTCCTGGGATGCAGGTGAGAAAAGTACCCATTTGGCGACCGATCGTTTGCTTCAAAGCTTCGAGGAGCGGCATTTCCCTGCCGTCGACATCTAGATTCTCGGATTTAACCCAAACGGCTTGCGGAGCTCCTTTTCTGTTCAGGATCGCCGCGACCTGATCGGCGAAGAGCTTCTTTGGGTCGAGGGCAACTTTGTATCGCGCGTCCAGCGATTTAAAGTGTGCCAACTCAGCGAGGAACTTCCGCCGTTTCTTGGGATTCGAAATCATCTCGGTGTATCGCTCGCGTTTTGTGGCGACAAAAAACCGCGCAAGCAGTTGCTCGTCAGGAGCCATGGGTCAGTCTCCCGCTCCCCTGGCCGACTCCGCCGCATCTTCGACTTTGGCCAATTTTTCTATGCGTACTCGGGCGATGCGGTGGCCTTCCAGTTCTTCGACCGTGTAGCGGCGGCCTTCGTATTCGAAGCTGTCGCGCAGATTGGGGATACGCTGCAGGCGCGCCAGGATGAATCCCGCGAGCGTTTCAAATCCGGCGTCGCGCGGCAGGATCAAGCGATATTCGGCTTCCAGGTCGCGGATATTCTGCGAGCCTTCGATCACCATGGTCGATTCATCTTCGAGCACAGGCTCGTTCGGGGCGACATCGAACTCGTCTTCGATGTTGCCGACCAGTTGCTCGAGAACGTCTTCGACGGTAATCACTCCCGCGGTCGATCCGAACTCATCGACCACGACCGCCAGGTGGCGGCGCCGCTCTTTAAACTCCGCCAGAAGCTCGGCGAGGACCTTTGTCTCGGGTACAACAAGAACGTCGTGCATGATCTGGCTGATGGGAATATGGGCGATGCGGGTGGAGGTCGAGTGGCCAAGATTGCTCAGGCGCAGCCGCATCCAGCGCATCAGGTCCTTGTAATAGAGCACGCCGACAATGTGCTCCGGCCCACGCTGCGGGTCATACACCGGGACGCGGGAGTGCTGGCCTTCGACTACCTTAGCCAAGGCTTCGTCGAGCTGCAGGTCCGCGGGAAGAGAAAAAATGTCAGGACGGGCGACCATCACTTCCTTCACCGTGATGCTGTCGAGTTCGATCGCCGAGTGAATCATCTCTTCCTGAAACTCGGGAATCTGCCCGAACTGGCGGCTGGCGGTGACGATGAGTTTAAGTTCGTCGGGCGAGTGCACGGCTCCCGTGCGGCGCGCGGGCTGGGCACCGAAAAGGCGCAAAACCAAGCCGCCGGAGCGGCGCATAAAGAAGAGTATGGGGCGGGTAAGGGTGAGGAAGGCCTCCATGGGGGCGGCGACGGCCAGCGCGATCTGCTCGGCGCGCTGCAGGGCGAGCGTCTTTGGCACGAGTTCGCCGAGGATCACGTGCATGTAGGTGATCAGGGTAAAGGCGATGGCAATGGCGATGGTGTGAGCATAGATGGCGACGTGTGGCAGGCGCTGCACAATCGGGAGGTTGCCAACCAGACCGGCGACCATGGGTTCGCCGATCCAACCGAGGGTCAGGCTGACCATGGTGATGCCCAGCTGAACGCCGTTCACGACTTCGTCGAGGTGCTGGTGCAGGCGCTGGACGATGCGGGAACCGGTGCGTCCGGCCTGAATGAGCTGCTGGATGCGGGTATCGCGGACGCTGACCAGGGCAAACTCGGCGGCCGCGAAGAAGGCATTGGCTGCCACCAGCAGAAGGATCAGGAAGATCCGCAGCAGCACGAAGGCAATCATGGAGTCCCAATTTTATTGGAAAGCAGGGGCAGGGGCTAGGGGCCGGGAATTCACTCCCCACGATTCTGCTTGATCGTGAGGTCTTGCGAATGCGGTCGCCGCGCCACCGCGGGGTGTTTGAAATCACCGAAAAAATGAATCCGAGACGCTACCTTTTTTCCCGCTGACGGGTCTAAGTGAATGGCAGCACGCAAGTTGGATGGATCGCCAGTCTCCGAGAACTCTTAATTCATACGTTGTCATCGGCAGAAAATCGTACATCTGCAAGGAACTAAAGCGACTCAGGGCGCGTACAAGAGAGTGAGGGCAGCGAAATGGCTCCCAATCTCCAACTGGAAATACTCCGAGGAGGGGTTGTGAACGGTAACGGAAATCATAAAAAGAAGCGCCGCAGACTGTTGATCTGGGGCGGCGTGGGACTGGGGCTGGTCCTGCTCATCGCGGTGGGAGTGATTGCCGCCACCCGCGGCGGCACCAAGATTGATCCGACCAAACTCGCCAAGGTGGAAAAGGGCGACCTGGCAAAGAGCGTTGTCGCCACCGGCAAGGTCACACCGATCACCAAGGTCGAAGTGAAGTCGAAGGCCAGCGGCATCGTGAAAAAACTGCTGGTGGACTACGGTGACCACGTCAAACAGGGCCAACTGCTGGCGCAGCTCGACAAGGTCGAGATTCAGGCGCAGGTCGATCAGTCGCGCGCGGCACTGGAAGCGGCTCAGGCCAATATGCAGAGCTCCAAAGCGGATTACGAGCGGTCGAAGGTCGACGCGGAAGGGCCAGATGTGCCCCTTCTGAAGCGCGCCTACGATCGCGCCATCAATATGGCCAAGGATGGCGTGGTTTCAACGTCGGCGCTGGAAGATGCGCAGAAGAACTACGAGCTGGCCTTGAACAAGCAGAATGTGGCCAAAGCGCAGGTCACGGTTCTCAAGGCGAAGATCGCACAGGCCGAAGCGCAGGTGGCGCAGGATCAGGCGAATCTCAAGCAACTCGAAGAGCAGCTGAGCTACACCGACATTCTGTCGCCGATCGACGGCATTGTGCTCTCGCGCGATGTGCAGATGGGCGATGCGGTCAGTTCGATCCTGGTGTTGGGATCGACCGCGACGCTGGTCATGACGCTCGGCGACACCAGCGAAGTCTACGTCAAGGGCAAGGTGGACGAGAGCGACATCGGCAAGGTGTATCTCGGGCAGCCGGCGCGCATCAAGGTGGAATCGTTCAAGGACAAAACCTTCCAGGGCAAGGTGACCAAGATTTCTCCGATGGGCGTGGAGAAGGACAACGTCACGACGTTCGAAGTGCGCGCGTCGATTCAGAATCCAGGCGGCGAATTGAAAGCCGAAATGACCGCCAACGCGGAAATCATTCTGGACGAGCACAAGAACGTGTTGCAGATCCCCGAAGGCGCTATCCTGTACGACAAGGACAAGAAGGCGTCGGTGGAGATCCCCGATCCGAAGGGCAAGGAAGGCAAGACCAAAGTGGCCGTTAACATCGGCATTTCCAACGGCGCGAAGACCGAGGTACTGAGCGGGCTGAAGGAAGGCGACGAGGTCGTACTGCAATAGTCGACAGTTCCGAGCCCCGAGTCGTGAGCAACGACTTGGGGCTCCGGACTAATAGAAAGCTGCCACTGGCCATCCCGCCTCAGGGATCACTGCGCGGGAATCATCATTGCCATGACTTTATCCGAAATTCTGCGACAAGCCGTAGCTACGTTCCGGGCGCATAAGATGCGGACGTTCCTCACGATGTTTGGCTTGATCTGGGGAATCGCGTCCGTGATTCTGCTGGTCGGGCTGGGGCGTGGCTTCGTCGTCGATCAGAAGAAACACATGGAGACGCTGGGCAAAGACCTGGTCATCACCTGGGGCGGGCGCACCAGTTCTCAGATCGGCGGACGGGCTGCAGGACGCGAGATTCGGCTGAATGTGGACGACGCGGAACTGATTCGTGACGAATGCTACCTGGTGAAGAACGTCAGTCCGGAACTGCGGCGGACGATTCCAGAAGTCAGCCAGTTCAATTCAGCGAACCGCGGCGTGGTCGGGATGTGGCCTTCGTATCAGGAGTTTCGATCGTTGAAGCTCCAGGAAGGACGGCTGATCACCGCCGATGACGAGCGCGAAGGCCGCCGCGTGCTGGTGCTGGGATCGAAAGCCTACCGGCAACTCTTCCCCGGACAGCCGGCGATCGGCGCAACCATGCTGGTGAAGAGCGTGCCGTACCAGGTGGTCGGCGTACTCGAAGAGAAGAAGCAGAACTCAAACTACAGCGGGCCCGACAACGACTACCTTTTCGCACCATATTCAGCGGTATCAAGGGACTTCCCTCCTCCCGAGAAGGAAGGCGCTGGAATCACACGCGGTTATCTGGATGACATCGTTTTCGAAGTCGGCAATCCTGAAGAGCATGAAGCCGCTGTGATGCAGGTTCGGCGCACTCTGGCGCGCGTGCGGCATTTCGATCCCACGGATAAAGACGCGCTCTTCATCTGGGACACGATGGATGGCGCTAAGCAACTGGCCAAGATCTTCGGCGTGGTGACCCTGTTCTTTGGTTGCGTAGCCATCACGACGCTGTGCCTGGGCGGAATCGGAGTCATGAACATCATGCTGGTTTCCGTCACCGAGCGCACGCGGGAGATTGGCACGCGTAAAGCGATGGGCGCGACCAAACGCGATATTCTCCGTCAGTTCTTTGCTGAGTCGGCCATGCTGACCATCGTCAGTGGAGCGCTCGGGCTGGGCGGCGGGATCGGGATCTGTGTTGCGCTCACAGCACTCCCTTTGCCCGATTTCGTCCCGCACCCCATCGTTTCCTGGATTTCGATTATTGCTTCCATCCTGACACTTTCGCTAATCACGGTGACCGCAGGCATGTATCCCGCCCAGCGCGCCGCCGAAATGACACCTGTGGAGTCGCTCCGTTATGAATAACAATCGAATTCTCCGCTCCGTCTCCCGGTCCAGCCGCTTCGTATTGGCGATCGGGCTGGTTGTGCTCACTTCCACTCTGGTTTTCGCTTCCACCCCTCAAGGCACGTTCGATCGGACGCTGCAAGTCAGCGGCCCGGTAAACCTCGAGGTTCTGACCCACTCCGGCGATGTGACGGTCCGTGCGGGTTCTTCCGGTTCGGTGCAGATTCACGGAAAGATCTATGTCGGCGATCACTGGCTGCGGGGTGGGCGCCAGGGCGACGTGCAGGAGATTGAGCAGCACCCTCCCATTCGGCAAGACGGGAACAACATCCATATTGAGTATGTGAACGTGCATGACATTTCGATCAGCTACGAGATCACGGTGCCGTCCGACACCACGGTCCGCTCGCAGAGCGGCTCGGGCGACCAGAGCATCGAGGGGACTCGCGGCAACGTCGACGTCCACACTGGCTCGGGCGACGTGAGGCTCGCGAATCTGCAGGGTGAAATCCGTCTGGAGACCGGATCGGGCGACGTGCGTGCGCATCAGATCTCCGGCGCGGTACGCGGCGGCGCCGGCAGCGGCGACATCGAGATCGAAGAAACCGGCCCGGGCGATGTCGATATCCACACCGGATCGGGCAACATCACGGCCCGCGGCGTCCAGGGCGCATTCCACGGCGAGGCGGGCAGCGGCGACATCACGGCAGAAGGCACGCAGAGCGGCAACTGGGAGATTCGCACCGGCTCGGGCAACGTGCACGTCCGGTTGCCCTCGAATGCGGCTTTCGATGCCGACATTGCGACCAGTTCTGGATCGATCGACGTGGGATCACCGATTGAGATGACCGTGCAGGGTCGCGTTCAGGAAACCAGAAAGAACATTCGCGGCAAAGTCCGAGGCGGAGGGCCGCTGCTGTCGGTGCGGACAGGATCCGGAGACATCCACATTCAATAAACCCCGTTTCAAGGCCTCAATGTCTCACGGCAACACCTTGACCCTTTGGTCTTTGAAACCTTGAAACTCTGAAACTTTGAAACCTATGTTCTTAACAGAACTCATCTCGCAAGGTTGGCAGTCGCTGATGCGCGACCGCATGCGCTCGGCGCTGACCATGCTGGGCATTATGTGGGGCTTAGCTTCGGTGGTGCTGCTGTTGGCCTACGGACAAGGCCTCGGCGGATGCGTGCTGCATGCCTTCTTGAACATGGGCAACGATGTACTCGTGCTGTGGCCGGGGCAGACCAGCATGCAGGCTGGCGGCCAGCGCGCCGGCAAGGCGGTGAAGTACGAACTGGAAGACGTCGAGGCCATTCGCGACGAGGTTCCGTTGCTGCGTGCCGTGAGCGGCGAGATCGACCGCGACTTCGGATTCAAGCGCGGCACGCGCGTGGTCTCGATCATGGCTCGCGGCGTGGATCTGCCCTATGGGCAGATGCGCAAGCTCGATCTGGCGGACGGCCGCTACTTCAGCGAAACCGACTTCTCCGATCACCGCCGCGTGGTCATTCTCGGCTACGAGGCCGCCAAGAAGGTGTTCCAGGGCGCGCCCGGCGTCGGCCAGCACGTGGAAATTGGCGGGCTCGATTTCGAAGTCATCGGCACCATGCGCAACAAAATTCAGGACTCGATGTATCAGGGCCCCGACAACGAAAACGCATTCATCCCCTTCGCGCTCATGCGTGATCTGAAAAACCTGCGCGATCCCGACGAGATCATTATCGAACCAACCGCGCCGGAACTGAACAAGAAGGCGCTTGCCGCGGTGCGCGAAGTGATTGCGCGGCGACATCATTTCGACCCCAAGGACGACAAGGCCACGCCAACCTGGGACACGATTGAAGATCGCGGCATGATCAACGCGTTCTCCTACGGCCTACAGGCGGTGCTGGGGCTGATCGGAGTGTGCACGCTGGCCGTCGGCGGGATTGGCGTAATGAACATCATGCTCGTCTCTGTGACGGAGCGCACGCGAGAGATCGGCTTGCGCAAAGCCGTTGGCGCGCGGCCGCGCCACATTCTGCTACAGTTCTTGCTCGAAGCGCTCGTGCTGACCTTCGTCGGCGGCCTGATCGGCATGGCGGTAGCGGAGTTCCTCACGTGGATCATCCCACCGATGCCCCTCTATGACGAGTTCTACAAGACCACCGACCACGAAGGCGCCATCTTCCTGCATGCCTCCATGGGCGTGATGGCAGCATCGTTCATCATTCTTTCAATCGTCGGGATTGTCTCGGGCTTCTTCCCTGCCCTGAAAGCGGCAAGGATGCATCCGATCGAAGCTTTGCGGTATGAGTAGTGCGACTCCCTAGCAGCGTTCGCGGTTGTATGATCTGAGGCCTGGACTTTCCAAGTCCAGGCTTTTTCATTGTGACGATTCTATAGGATTTATGGCTGTCAAGATTGAGCCGAACCACAAACGCCGGAGAACTGTGTGAACGTACGTGAATACTTTCGAGACCTGCTCAAGCGGCATCTCAAGCAACGAGAGCTCTGGGACACGGTTCCGCAGACCTCCAAGCTGATGTTGCTCGCCATGGTCTTCTGCCTGTTCGCCGCCATCGGTGTCATCAGCCAACTGGACTCCCACACCGCATCCCAAGCCAAGTTGTGGACTGCCGCGCTGTTCACCGGCGTCTTTGCGGTCGCGTACGCCTGGGTGGCAATTCATAAGACGTGGCTCTGGATATTCCTCCTTCTGCCGCTCCAGGCCATCCTGACTCCCCTTGTCTTCATTATGGTCAGACAACATTCCCGGGCGGGTCCCGTTGTGCCGGACGCGCTCGCACCCTGGCTTACGACGAGTTCGATGCTGACGATCTTCCTCGTTTCCAGCGCGTACGTGCTGACGATGACTTTCATCGCTCGCGAAGGTGACCGCTTCTTCCGCACCCACACCGAGATTCGCCTGGCAGGCGAGATTCACAAAGCGCTCGTCGCCGACATTCAAAAACAAACTCAGGGCTTCGAATTTTATGGGAAGTCTCTGGCGAGCGGCGTGGTCGGCGGAGACCTCGTCGATACGCTAGAACAGGACGGACACTGGGTGGCCTACGTCGCCGACGTTGCCGGCCACGGCGTTTCTTCCGGCGTGCTGATGGCCATGATCAAGAGTGCGACGTCAATGTGCGTGCGCTTCGATCCCAAGGCCGACGGATTGCTGGCCGCAGTCAATGACGTGCTCTGCTCGTTGAAAACGGGCAATATGTTTGCCACGTTCGCATGTTTGTCGTGGTCGCGCGACGACGGCCTGCGTTCTTCCCTCGCCGGACACCTGCCCATCCTGCTCTGCCGGGGCGAAGAAATACAGTGGCTCTCGGCGCAGAACCTACCCCTCGGGCTGTTTCCCAACGCAGCTTTTGAAAGTACCGCGGTCGATGTTCTGCCGGGAGATGTGCTGGCCATTCTCACCGACGGGCTGACGGAGGTCGTCGACAAGAAAGGTGACGAACTCGGCATGGAGGCGATTGCCGGCACTCTGCGCAGGCTGAAAGACCGCCCGCTGGTAGAAATTGCAGCCGCGATCCTCGATCAGGCCGACCGGCACGGGGCGCGGAGTGACGACCAGAGCCTCTTGTTCGTGCGCAGACTGCAATGATCTCTTCCGTCACCAGGCTCGCGGGGGATTACCTCCGTGCCTTGACCCGTCACTTCCCTGCCAGTTAACTTCGGATCATAGGTCATTTTGTCTTCCAGCGAGGGGAATCTTGCCGCAACGTCCAATCGTCACTCTGACTACCGATTTTGGAACCACGGATTCTTTTGTCGGCGCGGTGAAAGGCGTCATTGTCGACATCGTGCCGGATGCGCAGATTGTCGACATCACCCATGCCGTGCAGGCCTTCGACGTGCTCGATGGCGCGCTGGCCATAGCCCAGGCCTACTCTTATTTTCCGACTGGCACGGTGCACGTGGTGGTCGTGGATCCGGGCGTAGGCACGACCCGGCGTCCGATTATCGCCTCGAGCGACGGCTATCATTTTGTGGCTCCGGACAATGGCGTGCTCTCCATGGTCTATGCGCGCGAGGAGCGCGTGCACGTGCGGCACATCACCTCGGACCACTATTTCCGCCAGCCGATGAGCCAGACCTTCCACGGACGCGACGTGTTCGCTCCGGTGGCGGCGTATTTGGCCAAGCAGGTCGATTCCCACAAGTTCGGCGACGAGATTGAAGACTACGTCCGGTTCGCGGCGCCGCGCCCCAAACCGGCGGGCGACAAGAAGCTGCGCGGCGTGGTGTTGAGGGTCGACCGCTTCGGCAATCTCATGACGAATGTGACGGCGGACGACGCGCCTGCGCTTTTTGCTGCCACGCCCGGGCCCTTCAAGATCGTCGTAGGCAGTAAAGAGATCAAGGAAATCCGCACGGCTTACGCGGAGGGCGCACCCGGTGAAGTGTTTGGCATCCTCGGCAGCATGGGCTATCTCGAAATCGTCGCCAACCGCGCTCCGGCTGCGCAGATTACCGGCGCCGGCAAGGGCGCTGAGGTCAGTATCGTCTTCGGCGAATCCGCAGCCGCGGGCAAGGGCGCGTAGCAGTTCTCAGTTCTCAGTTCTCAGTTCTCAGTTCTCAGTTCTCAGTTCTCAGTTC
>JBBIOA010000033.1:0-52776 GCA_037443605.1 Terriglobales bacterium | reverse complement strand
AATCCCCACATGAAGAACAGCGTGGTCACCGTAGCCAGCGGAGCGCCGTAGCTCTGCCCGTTATTGGGTGCGGTTGCGGTGTTGGAAGCGTTGGGGCTCGCGATCGCCATGGATCAGGGTCCACCCTCGAAAGGATTTGCACAACCGGAACGCGTCATCATAGCACCGCGCGCCGGAGACGACGGGTATTTTTGTTGGGACCATCGCGAATCAGCCCTAGAAAATCGTTCCTCTTCGCTTGACAAAGACCACACCACAGGCGGAGACTCGCTTGTTTCCTCGCCTAAAATCCCGCAAGAGGTCCGATCGTGCGCACATTTCTAACTCTCATCGCTCTTGTGTTGTTGACTGTTTCCGTTACTGCCCAGCCTGAGAAATCCGGCATCGTCGTGTTCAGCGAGCCCGGTTTCCCGAGCGCGGACTCGGCAGGGCCGACGCCGCAGCAACTGGCAGCGATACTGCCGGGCGCTCAACTGGCCGGTATCGATCAGCTTTCTGCCGCACTGGCTACTCCGCCGCAGCTGCTGGTTCTTCCCTATGGATCGGCGTTTCCCGAGGGCCCTTGGACGGCGATCAAGCAATATCTCGATCACGGAGGCAACCTGCTGGTGCTGGGAGGGAGGCCGTTTACGCGGGCCGCGTACCGCGATCACGGCGAGTGGCATCTGCGCGATTACAGCGTGCGCTTCATTCGCCCGCTGATGATCGATCAGTATCAGGAAACACCGGGTTCGGACGGCATGCAGTTCCAGACGAATCCAGAAATGACACTGCTGTTGCGTCCGTTCGGATGGAAGCGCGCATTCAGCCCTGTGATCCGGTTGAGCGCCGTGGATCTTTACCATCGCGGCGGAGCCGCTGGCTCGATTGACGCTCACCTGGATACGTTCGCATGGGGAGTGAAAGACGGGCGCAAACTATCGGCGCCCGCGATTCAGGTGGATCACTACAAGAACGGATTCGATGGTGGGCGCTGGATTTTTGTGAATGCGGAACTGGCGGGCGATATCTTCAACGACACTACTTTGATTCGATCCCTGGCGGATCGGGCGTCGCGCGGGGCGGAAGAATTTACGGTGCGGCCTTTGCTCCCGTTGTATCTTCCCGGCGAACCTGTGGAACTGGAAACCGTGTGGCATGCGTCGTCGGTGCCGGCGTCAAAACTGTCGGTACAAATCAGCGCCTTTCCCGAGGCACACCCCGACCATCGCAGCACGGTCACGGCGACGGTGGACGCCGCCAGAGTTCCTCTGCCAGCACCCGACGGCAAAGGTCTCTACGTCGTCGAAGCGCGGCTCATGGAAGGCGACCGCACCCGGGCGATCTACCACTCGGGGTTTTGGGTTCGGGACGAAGCGTATCTGCGCACCGGGCCGCATCTCGGCGTGAATCAAGATTACTTCGAACTCGACGGCCATCCGCTGGCCGTAGTCGGCACGACTTATATGTCGAGCGAAGTGCAGCGGCTCTACTTCGAGCATCCGAATGTTTATGTGTGGAATCAGGACCTCGCTCAGATTCACGACGCCGGACTGAACATGATCCGCACCGGCTGGTGGACGGGCTGGGATAAGTTCTGTGACGAAGACGGTCGTCCGTATGAACGCACGCTGAGAACGCTCGAAGCGTATCTGATGACGGCGCGCAAAAACGGGCTCCCGGTGCAGTTTAACTTCTTCGCTTTTCTGCCCGACGTGCTGGGCGGCACCAACGCCTTTCTCGATCCGCAAGCCGTGCGCCGACAACAGACCCTGATTTCGTCGGTCGCCGCGCGCTTCCACGATGTGCCGTTCCTGGCGTGGGACCTGATCAACGAGCCGAGTTTCTCGCAACAGCTCTGGAGGACGCGACCGAACGGCGATTGGATCGAGCTCACCGCATGGAACGAGTGGCTGAATCACCGCTATCCAGATCGCGCAGCTCTGGCTCATCGTTGGAATGTGCCCGCGAATTCAGTGGCCGGGACAATCTCACTCCCTCGCGAAGAAGAATTCGCGCCACGGGGCATGTACACGGGCACCAACTCGCTCCGCGTTCACGATTACGTCCTGTTCACGCAGGAATCGTTCGCAGAATGGGCACGCAACATGCGGGAGGCGATCCGCTCCACCGGATCGCAGCAACTGGTCACGATCGGACAGGATGAAGGCGGCATTCAGGATCGGCTCTCGCCGGCATTCTGGGGTGAGTCGGTCGACTTCACCACAAACCACTCGTGGTGGCTCAACGACACCATCCTCTGGGACTCACTGGCAGCCAAGCAGCCCGGCAAAGCCCTGCTGATTCAGGAAACCGGCTTGCAGCGCGAGTTGGAACCGCGAGAAATTGCCCGCCGCACTGTCGACAGCGAGGCTGCACTGCTCGAGCGCAAGGTCGCTGCGTCGTTTATTCAGTCCTCGGGCGCCATCGAGTGGCTGTGGAACACGAACTCCGACATGACGGAGAGCAACGAGACTCCCATCGGTGCGGTGCGCACGGACTTCACTGAAAAGCCAGAAGCCACAATTATGCGGGCCTTCGCTCAATTCGCTCCGGCGCTGGCGGAGCATCTGCGCAGCCCGGAACATCCGCAGGTGGCGATCGTCACTTCCCAGGCCGCGCAATATTCTGTGATGGCCGAGTTTCAACTGCAGGCGCAGCAGCGAGCCGTCCGAGCGCTCGCCTACGACGTTCACCTGCCCGCGTATGTGATCGCCGAGAATCAAATCAAGAAACTGGGCGCGCCGAAGCTTGCCATCCTTCCCTCACCGCAGGCTTTGAGTGAGACGGCGTGGAAGACGCTTCTCGAATACGTGGACGCGGGTGGAAATCTCCTGATTACCGGGCCTTTGAATCGCGACGAGCACTGGCAGATTCTTGATCGGGCGGCGGAACTCGGCATCAGCGCGACGGTCGAGCCGCTTACGTTTCATAACGCGGTCGTGCGCTTGGGCAACCGGACGATCCCACTCGAGTATGGCTCCGCGCCGCAGAACTGGCTGGAGTCCATGCGCTTCGCGGATAGTTCGACGCTGCGCGAGGTCCCGCACGGAAAGGGGCGCATTTTCTGGGCCGCCAATCCCGTGGAGCTAGCCGAGAACCTGCCATCGACCAGCGATCTCTACGCCTATGTTGCGAGCCGCGTGAACATCACACCGATGTTCACCGCGCAATCGCCCCTGTCGGCGGGAGTGCTCGCGTTTCCTACGATGCTGGCCGACTCGGTTTTGTATGTATTCATTTCCGACGCGGCGGACGATTCCCCAATCAATCTGCGGGATCAGGCGACCGGCGTGCAGGTGAGTTTTTCGCTGCGTGCCGAACATGCCGCGATTGTGGCGATTGGGAAGAAGGAGAAAAAGATCGTCGCGAAGTACGGCTTTTAGGAAGCGGGTGCCTACTGCGCCACGCTTCGTTGCGCGGAGAGTTGCTGCGACAGGAAGTCCAGATACTCCTGCATGCCCTCGCCGGTTTTCGCCGAGAGGCGAAAGATCTTCATGCCCGGCCGTACCGACTCGATACTGTGACGCGCCGCAGGCCAATCAAACTCGACAGCAGCCGCTAACTCGATTTTCGTAACCACGGCCACGTCGGCGCTGTTAAAGATCGTCGGATATTTCAGAGGTTTATCTTCGCCCTCCGTCGTTGACATCAGCACCAGGCGCAGGTTTTCGCCGAGATCATAGGACGACGGGCACACCAGGTTTCCAACGTTCTCGATGAACAGGAAGTCCAGGTCTTCCAGATTCCACTCCTGCAAAGCGCTCTGCACCATCGCAGCCTCAAGATGACAGAGCGTACCGGTGGTGATTTGCTTCACCGGCGCTTTGCTGCGAGCCAGCCGTACCGCGTCGTTTTCCGTTGCCAGATCTCCTACGAGTGCCGCGACTCGATAATGCGGCTGAAGCAGGGTTAGAGTCTTTTCCAGGAACATCGTCTTGCCCGAACCCGGGCTCGACACCAGGCTCACCACGAAGACTCCCGCCGCCCGGAACTGTTCGCGCAGCGCTCGCGCGATCACGTCGTTCTGCTTCAGAACATTCCGGCGGACTTCGACCAGCCGCGGTTCACTCATTTCCGGACCTCTTCCTCATGCCAGCGACGCTGCTTCTTCCGGATCGTTCACTTCCAACGCAAACACTTCGAGTTCTCTGCCCTGGCGCACGTCCATCGTCGGCTCGTGGCATTCCGGGCAGGAGAAAGACTGTAACGTGTCCAAAGTCCGGGACTGCTGGCAGCGCCCACAAAATATGACCACGGGAACATCTTCCACAATCAGCTTCGACCCTGCGAGCGGCGTATCCTGGCACGCCACTTCGTAGGAGAACAACAGCGCGTCTTTCACCACGCCGGAAAGCGGGCCCAGCCGCAGATGCACTGCACTTACTTGCACACTCCGGCGCTGGGCTTCTTCCAGAGCAGCGTCCACAATACCCATCGCGATGGAGAGTTCGTGCATCGGCCTTGAATGCGTATTTTATACCCCTGCTGCAATGGACGACCCGAAGGGGATGGGATATCATCACTGCCAAAGTCCTTGGCCGCCGATCCCCACGAGCCGCTTGGGACGGGCTTTCCGTCCACTCAGAAACTGCACCTCAAACAGCCCGCGAGGACCGGAATGATCGATCTGTCGACCAGCTATCTGGGACTGAAGCTGCGCACCCCGCTGCTCCCCTCCGCCTCTCCTCTGACGCAGGAACTGGACGGCATCCGGCGACTGGAAGACGCGGGCGCGCCCGCCATCGTGCTGCACTCGGTTTTCGAGGAGAAGGCGGACCGTTCCGCTCTCGATCATTACCTCAGCCACCTGCGCAAAGCAAAAGACGCCGTACAAGTCCCGCTCATTGCCAGCCTGGGCGCTTTGAGTCCTGAAGGATGGACCGACGGCGCCCGCGCGCTCGAACAGGCCGGCGCGAATGCTCTCGAAGTGAACATGTACCAGGTGCCAAGCCATGCGGATGTTCCCGGCACGGAACTCGAAGTCGCGTATGCGGACACAATCCGCGCGGTGAAGTCTGCCGTGAAGATTCCGGTTGCCGCCAAGCTGACACCATATTTCACCAGCATGACGAACATGGCCAAGCGCCTCGATGATGCGGGCGCGGACGGTCTGGTCCTGTTCAGCCGCTTTTATCAGCCGGACATCAATATGGACTCGCTGGAAATCCAGCCCAGCGTTTTGCTGAGCACGTCGCAGGATCTGCGGCTGCCCTTAACCTGGATCGGCATGCTCTACGGACGGGTCAAGGCGAATCTTGCGGGTAGCAGCGGCGTTCACCAGCCGGCGGACGTAGCCAAGCTGCTGCTGGTTGGCGCCGACGTGACCATGGTGTGCTCGGCGCTATTGCGTCACGGCATCAGCTATTTGCGCGATCTGGAAGACGGACTCTGCCAGTGGATGGAAAAACGCCAACACAAATCGGTCGCGAGCATCCGAGGCACGTTAAGCCAGCTCCGCTGCGCCGATCCGGATGCGTTTGAGCGTGCGCAATATCTCAACGCCGTCAGAGGCGTGCGTCACGTGGTCGTGAGTGGGCAGGAAGCCTGGAGAATTCTGAGCGGCCAGTAACAACCGTTTCTACTTCGCCAGCTGGCCGATGAACACTCCGTAAGGATCGATCGTCACGACCTCTCCCTTGGCTGCCGACTTGCCGGTCGCAACCAGAGGCTTCGCTGAGGCAAATCCATTCTTGGCCAGGTCAAGATGCACCTTCTCTGGCGCCCCTGACATATTCAGAGCTACCACCACAGCCTGATCCTTGTACACACGCAGGTACGACAGCACGTTCTGATCGTTCTCATTCAGCGGCGTGTAGTTGCCGTCGAGCAGCGCTTTGTTCGTGTGACGCAGCTTGAGGACTTTCTTGTAGAACGACAGGATCGACTCGGGATCTTTCGCTTCGTCCGCGACGTTATGCGTCTTCGCGGTCGGCGGAACCGGCAGCCACGGTGTGGCGGTTGAGAATCCGGCGTTGGGGGCTTCGCTCCATTGCATGGGAGTGCGCTCGCCGTCGCGGCCCTTTTCTTTCGGCCAGCCGACCACGCCCACGGGATCTTTCACGTCCTCCTTCCGGGTCGGGGGAGTCGTCTTCATCCCGATCTCTTCCCCGTAATACAGGATCGGCGTACCGCGCAGCGTAAGGTAGAGGCCCGCCATGAGCTTCGCGATCTCGTCGTTATGTGCGCCGTCGCCGTAACGATCGTACGAGCGCACGATGTCATGATTGCTGATCACAAAAGTCGGCCAGCCAGAAGCCGCATTCACCGCCGCAATCTGTTTGCGGAATTCGGCGGGCGAGAGCTTGTCGACCTTGGTGAACAGAAAATCCATCGGCATCTGCAGCTCGTTGTTGCCCTCGCCGTAATAGCGATTCAGCTCGGCAATATCAAAGGTCCAAGTCTCGCCAATCAAGACAGCACCATATTGGTCAGCCACCTTGCGCAGTCCGCGTAGCGCATCGTGCACCTCGGGCAGTTTCTGGTTGTATCTGCGTTCTTGAATTGGATCGCCGAGCTCATTCTTGCCCGGTAACATCGGGTTGTCGTGCAGATCGGGATCTTCGAAAAGCGAGTCGACGGCATCCAGCCGAAAACCCGAAACGCCCCGCTTGTACCACCAGCGAGTCACATCGAACATGGCATCCTGGACCGCGGGATTGCGCCAGTTCAAATCGGGTTGCCCCGCGTAGAACATGTGATAGTAGTACTGGCTCGTCGCGGGATCGAGCTTCCACGCCGACCCCCCGAAAATCGAAGTCCAGTTATTGGGCGGCTGTCCCGGGCCCTTACCATCACGCCAGATGTACCAGTCTCGATGTTCTGCCGTCTTCGAAGATTTGGAATCCAGAAACCACTTGTGCTGATCGGAGGTGTGATTGACCACGAAGTCCAGAATGATGCGAATCCCGTGCCGCTTCGCTTCGGTCGCCAGCGTATCGAACTCAGTCAACGATCCGTACATGGGATCGATATTTTCGTAGTCGGAAACGTCATAGCCGAAATCCACTTGCGGCGACGGAAAGCAGGGCGCAATCCAGATCGCGTCCACGCCAAGATCTTTGAGGTAGTCGAGTCTCGAAGTGATGCCGTTGAGGTCGCCGACGCCGTCGTTGTTGCTGTCGGCAAAGCTGCGGGGATAGAGCTCGTAAAAGACGGCGTGCTGCCACCACTGATGGCCCTCGGCGTCAACCGCTTTGCCTGGAGTCTGGGCGAAACCGGCCAGGGCAGCGGAAAGCAGGATGAATCCCAGTATTCCTGAGAACATTTTGCATCTCATAGCAACGACGCCTCCAACGACTCCAAGAATCTTCGAGCTTGCCCCGAGTGTAATCCATTTGTCCGCCGCTTTCACTCCGAGAGCGCAGTCAGCGCTTGGCAAAACTGAGAGTCACCTTTTGGTGGACGTACTCGCCTTCCGCACCGGTGGGCATCGAAAGCAGCAATTTCCCCGCTTTCAACTCGCCGCCTTGCAGCGACGCGACCTGGCCCGGATTCCACACCGCGAGATCATAGCGCTTTCCGGCCACACCGGAGACCTCGAGCGTCAAATGTTCCCGCGTAGCATCCCACGACTCATCTATGACCCTCAGCCCGACGCTCGCGCTGCCTAGCGGTGGGAGCGTGCCCGAATAGCTGACCCCGAAGTCATTCTTGAGATGCACCACCACGGTGTTGAGGCCGCCCGACGCGGCGAATCGCGCACGCAGATGCTGATCTTCACGATGCTGTTCAACCGTGAAGTGCAAGGGGCGGCCATTGACCTCCACGCTCACCACGTCCGCGCGCTTGCCGAGCGCAGGCGAGAAATCGATCCAGCACTCCCCCTTGCCCGCGCGTTGAATCTCCAGCGTAAGCGTGTTCTCGGTTTTGCGATAGCGGAAGTCAGCGCTGGCTTCGCCGACATGCACTCCGTGAATGGCAAACGAAGTCCAATCGGCCGGAATGTGCGGCGCAAACGTGATCTGGTGCTTCTCCGCATCCGTCTCAAGCCCGAACAGTCCGCGCAGAATCGGACTGATCACCATGGCGGACGACCATATCTGGTGTGGCGAACTCGTGGCAAACGAATCGTAGTAATCCCCGGAAAGCACTTCCGAGAAATGTCCCAGCGAGCCGTCGGTGGCCAGCAAAGCATTGGATCGAAGATTCGAGTAGGCGGAAAACGCCCGATGGTAGCGGTATTCGCCCACCGACGCCCATCCCGTAAACAGCGGCCAGACCGAGCCGTAGTGATATCCGGAGCCGTCGTAGATTTTCGACTGCGACGAAATGATCCGCATGCCCCAGTCGGTCTGGTGATCGGCGTCGGCGATCTTGGTGATCATCTGATCGGCGTGCGCCGGATCGGGCAAGCCAAACCACATCGGAACCGCAGTCAACACGCTCGCTTCGTTGACGCGCTGATTGTCGCGGTTCAGCCCGAATGCGTACATGCCCGCATCCGGCGCCCAATACGACTGGTCGAGAGATGCCTTCCTGCTGTCGAATTCGGCGCCGGCTTGCTTGCTGACGTCGTCTTTCCCGGCGATTCGCGCCAGATTGGCAAGCGCTCGCAGAGCTTCAACCGCCAGCCCCGCCTGGTAATACTCGTTCTTGACGGGAAGCAGCGGGCCGCCTTCCACCCAGCCGTGCCCAACACCCGCATTCTGCGCGAGTCCTTGCGCGTCATAGGTTGAGCGCATGAACTGATACGCGCGCCACACGTTGTCCCATTTATCGCGCGCGAAAGAAACATCCCCGCTCTGGATCACGTAGTCGTTCACCGCGATGATGAACAACGGCGTCGCGTCCGCGGAAACGTACGGGTAGGGATAGTCCTTGAACCAGGGCACCAGCCCGGCGCTCTGCGAAATCTCGTGCGGCACCTTGCCGTCCTCGCGCTGATACTTGCTGATGAAATCGATGGCGGTGCGGCTGGTGGAGAAATCCTGCTCCGCGTTCAACGCCAACGAAGTCCAAAAAGAATCGCGTCCAAAGAACCACGCAAAACCGGGCCGCTGGCCCACTCCGGACGTGCGATAGCCCGCCACAAGTCCGGTGCCAAGGTACGGATTGTTCACGAGTCCCTGAATCGTGCTCAGACGAGCCCAGTCATAAGCCTGCTGCAGTTCCATGTCGGGCAATTCGAGGGCGACGGTGTGATCAAGATAGGCGCGGTAGTAATCCGCCGACTGGTGGATCAAATCCGTGTAGGAATTCAATAGATGCTGATAAGTCTTCTCGGCATCGGCCGGGCCGGTCACGGTTGCGGCGATGGCGAGCACCTTGGTATCTTTTCCCTTCTGCGTGACTCCGAGCCGCATCGAGTTCTCGTTTGCTTCCGAGTAGTTCGTCTCGTAGGCGAGATGCGCGTCCGTACCCGTCGGCGACCCGATCCAGGCCGCGAATTTTTTCGTCTCTTCGCCAAGAACGAACGCGTGCAGCTTCGGATCCCAATCCGCGTAGGTTCCGCCCAGAGCCGCGGGCCACTCCAGTTGAAAGTCCGGCGTAAAAACGGCTTCAATTTCCAGCGGTTGCTCGGTTTCGACTTCGAGAACAATCACCGCTCCCGGTTCGGTCACGGGCACAGAAAGCGTTTCGCGCACGCGGAAGGAATCGCCGGCATAAAGAATCGCCGCCGACTCCGGCCGGACCGTCAGGGTGCGTGCCAAGCTTTCGGCGGGAAGCGCTCGATCGCCCACGTGAAAGATCAGGTGAAACTCGCGAAAGAGTTTCAGCGGATACACCCAGGCTTCGAATCGTCCGTTCTCGTGGCCGAAGAGTCCGGCACGCGTGCCCACCACAGGGAGGAACTCCCACGTACGGATCGTCCGCGTCAGTTCCGGTAGTGGAGCGGAGGTTTGCGCCGCCAACGGCACGGCCGACAAACTCGATGAGGCAAGCACCCCGAAGAAGAAAACGCAAAACGAACGACGCAGCGCACGAAGGCACGAAATCATATGGACTTCTCTCGGAAAAGGGCGTTTCGGACTGGCCGGCGCTTGCAAAGTCGCGGTCCCGTGAATATAAGGAGTAAGGGGCGAATTCTAGCACGAGCCAAGCGGGCCAGGTGTCACTTCTTGTTCCCTTCACGCCGCGGATTTCTTAGATCTCTCAGCCGGTCAGCGCTGGTGCTTCCGCTGGAAAGCGTACTGGGACTGGCACGCCCACCATGGCTGCGAGCGCAGACGCAGCAAGCCGCCGCGAAAGACGAACCCGCTCCGAATGTAGACCTGGGTGTGAGTTTCCTCAACGTGGGGCGCGCCGCGGGGTTGAACGTCAAAACCATCTTCGGCGGCGAGCACAAAAACAAGTACCTTCTCGAGACCACCGGCTGCGGCGCAGCGTTCTACGACTACGACAACGACGGCTGGCTCGACATTTTTCTGGTCAACGGCTGGCGGCTGGAAGGCTTCCCAGCGGGCAGCGAGCCCATCTCGCACTTGTTCAAAAATAATCGCGATGGCACCTTCACCGACGTGACCCTCAAAGCCGGACTTACGCGCACCGGCTGGGGCCAGGGCTGCTGCATCGGCGACTACGACAACGACGGCTGGGACGACCTGTTCGTCACCTATTTCGGCAAGAACGCGCTCTATCACAACAATGGCGACGGCACCTTCACCGACGTGAGCGAGAAAGCGGGCGTCGCCGGCAATGGCAAACGCTGGGCCACGGGCTGCGCCTTCGTCGACTACGACCGCGACGGCAAACTCGATCTTTTCGTCGCCAACTACATCGATATGGATCTGGCCACCGCTCCCGTGCCGGAATCCGGGCCCTGTCTGTACAAAGGCGTGATGGTCGCTTGCGGACCGCCGGGAATGAACACCGGCAAGAACATCCTTTACCACAACAATGGCGACGGCACCTTCACCGACGTCTCCGGGCCCTCCGGTATCGAAGCAGCCAGCGGCACCTACGGCCTCGGCGTTTGCGTCACCGATCTCGACAACGACGGTTGGCCCGACATCTACGTCGCCAACGATTCCACCGCATCCACGCTGTATCAGAACAAGAAGAACGGCAAGTTCGTCGACATCGCGATCGACGCCGGCTGCGCGCTCAGCCCCGACGGCAAGCCGCAAGCCGGTATGGGCATCGCAGCGGGAGATTACGACCTCGACGGCAACTTCGACCTGGTCAAGACGAATTTCGCCGGCGACACTCCGTCGCTGTATCACAATCTCGGCGGCGGAAATTTCGAAGACACGACTTTCACGGCTGGCCTCGGCGCGCACACGCAATACCTGAGCTGGGGCTGCGGATTCTTCGATTTCGACAACGACGGCTGGCCCGACATTCTGATCTGCAATGGCCACGTCTATCCAGAAGTGGAACAGCTCAAAACCGAAGCCGGATATGCCCAGCGCAAACTTCTCTACCACAATCTGCACAACGGGCATTTCGCCGATGTTTCTTATGATGCCGGCCCCGGCATCACCGAGGCGGCGCCGGCGCGGGGCGCGGCGTTCGGCGACTTCGACAACGACGGCGACATCGACGTTCTGGTAAACGTCGTCAACGACTACCCTCAACTGTTGCGCTGTGACTCCAGGCTCACCCACAACTGGATCAAGGTTCGCACCATCGGCACCAAATCGAATCGCAGCGGGATCGGTGCACGCGTCGTCTGCATCACGCATCCGCCCGGCGAAACCAAGCCGCATCAGCAGATGGACGAAGTCCGCAGCGGCTACGGATACATCTCGCAGAGCGATCTGCGCATTCACTTCGGCCTGGGCAAAGCGGAAAAAGTCGACTCCCTCGAAGTGCGCTGGCCCAGCGGCCTGGTCGACACCCTGAAAGACGTGAAGGTCAACCAGTTGATCTACGTGAAGGAAGGCGAGGGCATCGTGCGCACGATGGACTTCTCCAAACCGAAACCTGGGAAATAACCGCAGCCAGAAACTTCAGAAAATGACCGGCGCTTCCGCAACTCCAACGTATTTGTCCGCCCCGCCGTAATAGAACCGATAGCGCTTCCCTTTCCGAATCAAGCCTTCCACGAAGACCACGTTGGGCACCTGCCCAACCTTTTCCCAGTCTTTTTCGGGAGCGAACACAGGTTCGTCGGTCCTCCAAAGCAGCTTGCGCGGATCGTGGCGGTCGAAGACAGCCACACCGGTACGATAGACCAGTTTGTCGTCAGCTCCGTTGTAGATCAGAACAATCCCGTTCGGAGTCACGATCGGCGATGGCCCCGGCTCGGCTACGCGCGAATCGAATCTGCCCGGCCGGACAGGCAACACGGGAGTCTGAGTCGCCTCGGTCCAGTGCAACAGATCGGTCGAAGACGCGAGGCCAGCCTGGTCGTTGCCATCGGCGCTCGTGCCCAGGAAATACATCCAGTACTTGCCATCGACCTTTTCCGGCACGATCGCGCCCGACTTGGTCCACTTCACATTCCAGTTGCCCCTATTCGCCGGAACGATGACGCCCTTGCGATGCCAATGAACCAGATCCTTGGAAGTGGCCAGACAGAGCTGAGCATCGTTCTTGTTGTAGCCGGTGTAGGTCAGATAGTACGTGTTGGCGAATTGGACGAGGCGGGGATCCTCGATCCCACCATCTCTCTCATAATCGGCCAGCGGGCTCAAAACCGGTTTGCTTCGCCGCGTGAAGTGAATCCCATCCGTACTCTCGGCGTATCCCAGCCGCGACGTACCCGCTTCGTCTTGAGCCCGATAGAGGATCACAATCCTGTTGTCGCGCACAGCAAGCGCTGGATTGAACGTACCAGCCGACTCCCAAGCCGTTCCGCGCGGAGCGATCACCGGAGTATCCGATCGCCTTTGCCAGGCACCGAAGGGAAGGGTCCCTTTCCCCTGCGCAGCCATAGAACCCAGCAGCGTAAGAATAATCAGCCCGCTTGCGTTAGTCGATCGAATCATGGTGTCTGTCCATAGCCGTCAAAACAAAAACGGCAGGGCCGACCCCCTGCCGTTTTCGATCTCATCTCCGTACGACCCAGCTTACTTCTTGTTGACAGCTTTCTTCAGTTCTGCCCCAGGGGTAAATTTCGCGACTTTACGAGCGGCGATCTTGATGGTCGCGCCGGTTTGCGGATTGCGTCCGTTGCGGGCCTTGCGCTGCGACACGGAAAACGTGCCGAACCCAATCAGCGCTACGCGATCGCCCTTGCGGAGGGCGGTCGTGACACTCTCGACGGCGGTATCGATGGCGGTTGTCGCCTGCGCTTTGCTGATTTCACATGCACCTGCGATCTTGTCAACCAGATCGGCTTTATTCATAGTTTCTCCTCGCAGGTCTCTTTGTTTCCCAGCCTATACCGGGAGGCAATGGATTTGGCTGAGTTGGGAAACCTGACCGTTTTGTATTCTCCTCCCTCTGCGGCGAATGTCAACTGTGAAAATCCGCTCCGGAAGCCTGTTTTGCACTTCTGTGTCCCGGATTGGGGCTTCCCGGGCGGCGTTTGGCGCCTGCCGGTCCGGTTTTTCCAATGCCCTCCACAGCCCATCGCCACGGTTCACAGGAACTCCACAGGCTCGGCGCTTTGTGCGCTTGCCAGAGGACGGCCTCCGGGTGCAAAGTCGAAGGAGATCAATTCTTTCAAGGTGGATGTTGGCCCCTGCGACCAAGGTTGCTGTCGATGTTTGCCCGCTATGTGGCGGGACGGGATGGAAGACTGTCTCCGGCGGATCGAGCGTTTCCGGCGAAAAGGCCGAGCGTCGCGTCACCCGCTGCGACTGCCGGCTGCGCGCGCGGTCACAGTCCTTGCTGGCGGCAGCGCGCATTCCCCGTCGCTACGAGCATTGCGAACTCTCGAACTATGACACCGATTTCCCCGGCGCCCATCCTTCTCTCGCCGATAGCCACTTCGTCGCCTCCCAGTTCGCCCGGAAATGCGACCCTCGCGGCGATAAAGGTCTGCTGATTATCGGCAAGATCGGCACTGGCAAGACTCATCTGGCGGTAGGAATCCTGAAGGAACTGATTCTGAATCGTGGCATCTCTTGTCTGTTTTACGACTATCGCGAGTTGCTCAAAGAAATTCAGAACTCCTACAACTCGACCGTCCAGACCACCGAACTCGACGTCCTCCGCCCCGTATTTGAGACGGACGTCCTCGTGCTCGACGAACTGGGTGCCGTGAAACCGACTGAATGGGTCTGGGACACAGTCAGCCTCATCCTGAACACGCGCTACAACGACAACCGCACCACGATTATCACCACGAATTTCGAAGACCAGCCTGCTGCCGGAGTGACTGGGGCAATCTCACCGGCCAGAGCAGCGCGCGGAGAGACGTTGGGCGATCGCATCGGCGAGCGCATGCGTTCCCGGCTCCACGAGATGTGCCGCATCATCACGCTCGACGGCAGCGACTTCCGGCAGAAATTCCGCAGCGCGAATTTCGGGTAGTTCACGCCCGCGGATTTCCGCAGATACCCGTGGATCAATACAGTCTTGTCATTCTGAGCGAAGCGAAGAATCTGCTTTCTGCCAGGCTCGAGCATGACGATCGAGTTCGGGTTCCGTCAAGATTGTCCTCCGTGTCTCCGTGCCTCCGTGGTGAATTCCCACTAAAATCGAACCGTGCTGACCGAGCGCCTCGAATTCACCCCCGAACGCGACGCCGACATCTTCGCGGCCGTTCCCGCGGCGCCGGCAGTCTTCCTGCTACGTGGCTCAGACGCCGAAGCCGAACCCTACGTCAGCAAGACCGCCAACCTGCGCCGCCGCCTGCAACGCCTGCTCGGCCCGCTCGAAGAACGCACCAGGAAGCTGAACCTTCGCGATCGCGTCCGCTCCATCGAATACACAGCGACCGGCTCCGATTTCGAGTCCGGATTTCTTCTCTATTCCGTTCTGCGCGCAACGTTCCCGAAGACTTACGCCAAACGCCTGCGCTTCCGCTTCGCGCCCCTGGTCAAGCTGCACCTTGAGAACGAGTTCCCGCGAGCCTCGATCACCACGCGGCCGGGCAAGCTGACCGGCAAGTCGCTCTACTACGGCCCCTTCCCCTCGCGCACGGCCGCCGAGAAGTTCATGAACGACTCGCTCGATTTTTTCAAGATGCGGCGCTGCGTCGACGACCTGCATCCCGATCCAAAGTTCCCCGGCTGCATTTACTCGGAGATGAAGATGTGCCTGGCGCCGTGCTTCAAGGGCTGCACCGACGACGAATACACCGCGGAAGTAAGGCGCGTGCAAGGCTACTTCGACTCCGGCGGTGACTCGCTGCAGCGCGAGTTCTCCGCAGAGCGTGACGCCGCCTCAGCCAATCTCGCTTTCGAAGACGCTGCGGCGATCCATGTCCGCATCGAGAAGCTCAAGCCCATCCTCAGCCAGCTTCCGGAAATCGTGCACCGCCTCGATCGCCTTTCCGCCCTGATGATCCAGCCGAGCCAGATCGACGGAACCGTTGCGTTCTTCCGCGTAGACAACGGGCAGATTGCCGGGCCGATTCCTTTCGCCATCCAGTCCGCCGAGCACGCCAAGTCGCAATCGATGGAAGCGCGGGTCCAGGACGCGCTGGCGCAGCTCCAGCCCTCAAGAACAAAGTCCACGCTGGAAACCATGGAGCATTTGGCCATCCTCAAGCGCTGGTTCTATCGCGGCACGCGCATCGGCGAAATCTTCTTCGCCGACTCCTCCGGCCAATTGCCCATGCGCCGCATCGTCCGCGGCATCTCCCGCGTGTTTCGCGGAGAAAAACCAGACGTTGAAACGAAGCCCACGGAGACTGCCTAGCGGTGTCATCCTGAGCGTAGCCGCTTTTCAGGCGAAGCGAAGGATCTCTGCTGCCACGGCGGTTCTAGGTCGCCACGCGGTTCCTCGCCCCGAGCGTTGAGCGCCGGAATAGCACCTTACTCACTCTCCACTCGATACAGCACGCTCGCATGCGGTCGCAATTGCACTCGTACACCGTCGCCGGGCGTCAGATCTCTGTGCTCCCACAGATCACGCACCTTCGCTTTCGCGATTTCCCCCATGCCGACATCCGCCCACTTCACATCCACACTCTCAGTCTGCTCGCCCAGATTAAACACCGCGACGTAGTGCTCGCCATGAGGACCATCCGCAACCCAGGCACGAATGTTTCCGCGGTCGAGCGCCTGATGGCCGCCGCGGCTGTGCTGATTCACCTCGAGCACTTCCTTGTTTGTGATGAGCGCGGTCGTCGCCGGATCGTTGCTCGGCAAGGCTCCGCCAAAGATCAGCGGCGATCGGAAGATGCTCCACAAAGTCATTACCGTTCGCTGCTCATCCGGGGTGAATTTCGTCGGCTCGCCGCCGCCTTCTCTCGCCGTGACCCGCAGTTTCCCCAGCGGAAGCATGTCCGCATCCGGCCACGTATTGTTTTTCCCAGCCAGCTCCGCCCAGTCGCGCGTGTACTCGAATTGCTGCCGCAACAGCTTCCAGTCGTCCCAGAAATCGTCGGAGATCCGCCACATGTGCGCATACTTTTCAAAGAACGCAGCCTCAGAAAGCGGCGCCGGACCGGGCGAAATGCTCAGCACCATCGGCCGCCCGGTCTTGCGCATCGCAAGGCTGAGCGCCTTCATCTCGGCCGGCTGGTACAAATGGCTGCCCATGTCGTCAGCCTTGATGAAGTCCACGCCCCACCCGGAATACAACTCGGCGATCGAATCGTAATAGGCCCGCGAGCCCGGCTTGGTCGTGTCCACGCCCCACATGTCGGGATTCCATACGCAGCCGTTCTCTTTATCCGCAATATCGGCAGCGTGATACGACGTTCCCTTGATCGGCAGATTCTTCTCCACCGCCTGCCGCGGAATCCCGCGCATGATGTGGATGCCGAACTTCAATCCCTTGCTGTGGACGTAATCCGCCAACGGCTTAAAACCAGCGCCCTTCGCGGAGGACGGAAAGCGGTTGACGGCCGGCATCAGCCGGCCGTACTCATCCATTGCCAGCGGCGCTCCAGGCTGGTAGTCGTGCCCCTGGGCGTTCGGCTCGTACCACTGAATGTCGACCACAATGTATTGCCAGCCGAACTTCGCGAGGTGCTCCGCCATCCAGTCCGCGTTGGCCTTGACCTGCTCCTCGCGCACGGTGGTGCCGTAGGAATCCCAACTGTTCCACCCCATCGGAGGAGTAGGTGCCGACTGAGCCAGGGCGGAAGCTGCCAAAAATACGGCGGTAAAGTAAGCGAGGCGCAAGCAGTGCATGCTGCGCATTGTACCTCGCTATTGCGCTCCCGCTTCGTTCACTTTCCACCCGAACCACCTCCGGCCCGCCCACCGGACAATGCGCCATCCCGCCAGTCCGCCGAAGAAAAGCGTCCCAGCCCAGAGCAGGACCGCAGGAAGATAGAAAAGTACGGCTGCCATCGCGGTGGCATAGTTCGCCACGCTTTCCAGCCCATCGCGCAACGCCATCTTCACCTGATACCACGGCCGCCAGTTCAGGCCGAGCACCTGCGCGTCGGTCTCGCTGCGCAGCGAGATCGTGATGGCCACGGTCTCGATCTGTTGCGACAGCGCGATGAACTCCGCCTGCTGCTGCTCGATCTGCCCACGCACCTCGCTCAGCTTTTCGCTCACGGCCAGCATGTCCTTCACCGTGCCCGCCTGCTTCAGGATCGTCAGGTATCCCGCTTCCTCCGCCCGCAGATTCCGCAGAGTTGCATCCTGATCCACGTATTGCCGCGAGACATCCTGGGCATCGACGCGTTCGCTCTCGACCCGAAGACCCAGCTTGCGAATCTCCGCCCGCGCCTGCTCAAAGCGAACTGTCGGGACGCGGATCGTCAGCGACGCGGTCTCCGCATTCTGCCCGCCACCTTGGGCGCTGACCAGATATCCGCCCAGACTTTCCGCCATCGCGGTAATCTGCTGTGCGACCTCGGAGGGATGCTGCACGACCATGTCGAGTGAGATCGTACGGACGATCTTCCGCCCCGCAGCCGCATCGTTGCCCGGCGCGTAGCTTGCGATCGTGGCCTTGGCGGCGTCCTGCGCAACGAGACCCGCAGTTACCGGCATCGGCGCGGGCGCGACGCGGGATTCCAATGCCTGCATGGGTAGGTTTGCCGCATCAGCCGATTCGCGCGATCGGTGCAGATTCGGCAAGGCCACGGCAGCCCAAATCAAGAGGACTACTCCCGCAGCAGCGACCCAGTGCCACGGCTTCCATTGTTGCCCGCGCGGTTCAGCCAACGTCGACATAAACGTTCCCTCCACACAAGGAACGCGGCCCAGGAGAACCCTTGCATGGATTTTGGGAGGGTCTGCCGCAAAGAAAACAGGCGGCCCGAAAGCCGCCTGTCGTTAGTTTTATCCGCGTGAATCCGCGCAAATCTGCGGAAGCGTTTAGATATCCAGGTTCTTCACATCCAGCGCATTCTCTTCGATGAACTTGCGGCGCGCTTCCACGTCCTCGCCCATCAGTGTAGTAAAGATGGTCTCGCACTCGGCAATGTCTTCCAGTCTCACCGACAACAACGTGCGCCGCTCGGGATCCATGGTCGTCTCCCAGAGCTGTGGTGCCGTCATTTCACCCAGACCTTTGTAGCGCTGAATGGAGAAGTCCTTGCGGCCTTCGTTGATCACGAAATCCCGCAGGTCGCGAACATTGGTCTTCTCGACCACTTCAATTTCTGTCTTGCGCTTGGCCTTGGCCGGCTTCTTCTCGCCCGCCTCTTCGGTCTCGTTCTCGCCTTCCTCACCTTCGCCATTCTTGCTCGCGGCGGTCGCCTTGACCAGCGTTTCCACCACAAACGGCGGCTGCATGTAGGGCTCGATCTGCTTGTACTTGGCGATCAACTGCCGGCACTCCGCACTCGACGCCAGTACCCAGTTGATGACGTGCTCGGCGCCGTGCTTGTTGACGAAGCTCACTTCCCACAGATTGTGCTCTTCGTCGAAACGCGCCTCCACCGTCTTGAAGCCTTCCTCTTTCTGCTGCTTCTTGATTTCCTTTTCCAGCTTCTCGATTTTCTTGGGTGCTTCCTTTTTCTCGCCTTCAAAGTCGGCCCGCTTCGCCAGATCGAGCCGCGGAATCAACTCGGTCACGCGCTCGTTGCGCACCCGCTTGTCGACCTTATCGAAGAATCCGATGTATTCGTCGAGCACGGTCATGAAGCGCGCCAGGTCTTTGCCTTCAATCTTGGCCGCGCCCTCGCCATAGCGCACGCTCAGCCCCTCGGCCGCGCGCTTCACCATGACCTTGACGAACTCTCGCTCGTCCTTGATGTACTGCTGCGACTTGCCTTTCTTCAGCGAGAACAGCGGCGGCTGCGCGATGAACACGTTCCCGCGCTTGATCAGTTCCTGCATGTGCCGGAAGAAGAACGTCAGCAGCAGCGTGCGGATGTGGCTGCCGTCGACGTCAGCGTCGGTCATCAGGATGATCTTGCCGTAACGCACTTTCGTCGGATCGAAGTCATCTTTCGCGATGCCGGTGCCCAGCGCCGTGATCATGGCGCGGATTTCCTCGTGCGCCAGCATCTTGTCGTAGCGCGCCTTCTCGACGTTCAGAATTTTTCCCTTCAGCGGCAGAATCGCCTGGAAGCGCCGGTCGCGCCCCTGTTTCGCCGTCCCGCCTGCCGACTCGCCCTCGACCAGGAACAATTCGCAACGGCCCGGATCCTTCTCCGAACAGTCCGCCAGTTTGCCCGGCAGTCCTCCGGAATCGAGCGCGCCCTTGCGCCGCGTCAAATCGCGCGCCTTGCGTGCCGCCTCGCGTGCCCGTGCCGCCTCCACCGCTTTGTTGATGATTCTTTTCGCGACCGCCGAATTCTGCTCGAAGAACGCACCCAGCCGCTCGTTCACAAACTGCGTGACCGTGCCGGCAATATCCGAATTCAGTTTGCCTTTGGTCTGACCTTCGAACTGTGGCTGCGGCAGCTTCACGCTGATCACCGCGACCAGACCTTCGCGCACGTCATCGCCGGTCAGGTTTTCCTTGATGTCCTTGAACAACCCAAGCTGCTGCCCGGCGTAATTGATGGTACGGGTCAGCGCCGTGCGGAATCCGGAGAGATGCGTCCCGCCATCCACCGTGTTGATGTTGTTCGCAAAACTGAACACCGTCTCGGAATACGCATCGTTGTATTGCAGCCCGATCTCCATGCGGACGCCGCTGCGTTCGTCTTCCATGTAGATCGGCTTGTCGTGCAGCACCTGCTTGCCCCGGTTGAGATGCTTGATGAACTCCGCGATGCCGCCGTTGTACTTGAACTCAGCCTGCTTGGCCTCGCCAGTCTTCGAGTCCGTCGCGCGCTCGTCGGTCAGCGTGATCTGCAGTCCCTTGTTCAGGAAAGCCAGCTCGCGCAGCCGTTGGGCTAGCGTGTCGTAGTTGTACTCGGTCGCGGTAAAAATCGACTTGTCAGGCAAAAAGTGAACCTTGGTTCCAGTCTTCACTTTCGCCACGCCCGTCTTCTTCAGCTTGCTGGTCGGCTCACCCTTGGAATAGGTCTGCTGCCAGGTCGCGCCGTCGCGCCAGATTTCCAGTTCCAGTTCCTCGCTCAGCGCGTTCACCACCGACACGCCCACGCCATGCAATCCGCCGGAAACCTTGTACGTGGAGGAATCGAACTTCCCGCCGGCGTTCAGCTTGGTCATCACCACTTCGGCGGCGGAAACTTTCTCTCCGTCGATTTCCATGTCGTCGACGGGGATGCCGCGGCCGTCATCGACCACCGTGATCGAATTGTCGATGTGAATGGTGGCTTCAATCTTGGTCGCAAATCCGGCGAGTGCTTCGTCAACCGAGTTGTCGACGACTTCATACACCAGGTGATGGAGTCCCACTTCGCCCGTTGAGCCAATGTACATGGCGGGGCGTTTGCGCACGTGCTCCATCCCGCTCAGGACTTTGATCGAGTCGGCGTTGTAGTCGCTGCTGCTGCCGTTGCCGCCGTTCCGTCCTTCGCTCACGCCGTTGATGGGAGTCACCTTGCCGTTTTTGGTTTTGGTTTCGACGATGGGAGTGTTGATCTCTTTGGTGGCCATTCCGCTCCGCAAAAATGTCCTAAACTTTTCTCTGAACTCGTGTCGTTCAGGCCCTGGAATATGGCTGGAAATTCACCCGCGAGACGACCGCCTTGAAGGCGCTCAAAACCGACTTCAAGTTGTTGATATTTCTAATACTTAGGGTCATCCGGCTACTATGGAAAGTATACCACAAACCGGCCACTGATGATGCTCTGAGAAGTGGCGCATTTGGTTCAGGAACAGGTGCGATTTTAGGGCGTCGAAGAATTCAGCGTAACTTTGCCCGGCATAGAAAAAGGGCGGCAGAAGCTGCCGCCCGAAGAACCCTG
Organism: Terriglobales bacterium; assembly: GCA_037443605.1. Taxonomy (GTDB): domain Bacteria; phylum Acidobacteriota; class Terriglobia; order Terriglobales; family Acidobacteriaceae; genus Sulfotelmatobacter. Next base: position 31,559 of record JBBIOA010000033.1, on the reverse strand, counting down.
GAAACGTTTTGGCCTACGCCGTCGCTGGCCGTTCGCCCGTCTTGGGCTGCATGCGTCCGGGCTCTGGTTTCAGCACTTGCTGCACGCCGTCGTCTTTCGAGGGCAGCGGTGGGACTGGCGGCAGATCCTTGCCATCCACCACCATCTTCAGTTCGTTGGCATCCAGCACTTCGCGCTCGATCAGAGCCTTGGCAATTCGCTCCAGCGTTTCGCGGTTCTCCGAGATGATCTTGCGCGCCGTCTCGTAGCCCGACGTCACCAGCTTGCGGACTTCCTGATCGATCTTGATGGCCGTGTCTTCGCTGTAGTCGCGGTGTTGCGCAATTTCGCGGCCCAGGAAGATCTGCTCTTCCTTCTTGCCGAAAGTCAGCGGACCCAGATCGCTCATGCCCCACTCGCACACCATCTGCCGGGCCAGGTCGGTGGCGCGCTCAATGTCGTTGCCCGCGCCCGTCGAAACCTGGTTCAGGAAGATTTCTTCCGCCACGCGGCCGCCCATCAGAATCGCCAGCCGGCTCTGCAGATAATCGCGGTAGTAGCTGTGCCGGTCGTCGATGGGCAAGTACTGCGTCAGGCCCAGCGACATGCCGCGAGGAATGATCGTGACCTTGTGCACCGGGTCCGAATTCGGCATCTTCACTCCGACCAGCGCGTGGCCAGCCTCGTGATACGCCGTATTCTTCTTCTCCTCAGTCGTCAGCAGCAGCGACTTGCGCTCCACGCCCATCAGGACTTTGTCCTTGGCGAGTTCGAAGTCGTATTGCAGAACGGCTTTGCGGTTCTGCCGCGCCGCCGCCAGCGCCGCCTCATTCACCATGTTCGCCAGATCGGCGCCAGAAAAACCCGGAGTTCCACGGGCCAGCACCGAGAGATCGACATCCTCCGCCAGAGGAATCTTGCGGGTATGCACCCGGAGAATCTCTTCGCGTCCGCGCACATCCGGACGGTTCACCACCACCCGCCGGTCGAATCGTCCCGGCCGCAGCAGCGCCGGATCCAGCACATCCGGACGGTTGGTCGCCGCCATCAGGATGACGCCTTCATTCGACTCGAATCCGTCCATTTCCACCAGCAACTGATTCAGCGTTTGCTCACGCTCATCGTGGCCGCCGCCAAGGCCTGCGCCGCGATGGCGTCCGACCGCATCAATTTCGTCGATGAAGATGATGCACGGCGCATTCTTCTTGCCTTGCTCAAACAGATCACGCACGCGGCTCGCGCCCACGCCGACGAACATCTCCACGAAATCCGAACCGGAAATCGAGAAGAACGGGACATTCGCTTCGCCGGCCACCGCTCGCGCCAGCAAGGTCTTGCCTGTTCCTGGAGGCCCAACCAGCAGCACCCCTTTCGGAATGCGTCCGCCCAGCTTCTGGAACTTCTGCGCTTCGCGCAGGAACTCGATAATCTCCCGCAGTTCTTCTTTCGCTTCTTCTACGCCGGCAACATCCTTGAAAGTAACTTTCTTCTGCTGCATCGAAAGCAGCCGGGCGCGGCTCTTGCCGAACGAAAGCGCCTTGTTCCCCCCGGTCTGCATCTGCCGGATCATGAAGAACCACAGCGCGCCTAGAAGAATCAGCGGAGCCCATGTCCCCAAAAGCTGCAACGGAATGCTGCTGCTGTTGGCGTCGCGCACCGTCACTTTCACGCCCTTCGCTTCCAGGTTCTTCAGCATCTCCGGCGTGAAGTAGCTGGTGAGCGCGGTCGTGTGGAAAGCGGATCCGTCGCGCAGCTTGCCATGTACCGCCATGCCCTCGACCGTGAACTCCTGAATGTTGCCCTGATCGATGGCGCCCATGAATTGCGTGAAGTTCAGGTCCGCATCTTTTTGTCCGTCGCGGGCGCTCTTCACCACTTGCCAAAGCAACAGAGCCGAGACTCCGATCAACAGCCAAAACAACACGGTCTTTACAGTTGAGTTCACCTGGAAAACTCCTGGATTCGACTCGAGCCCATGGATTGGCCCGATTGTCCTAAACCTATTAGATGCCGGTCCGCCGTTTTTGATTGGCGAAATCGCCTGGAACTCTATTCTACCTATTCCCCCGCGAAAACGCCCGTTCGCGTACGGGTGACTTAAGTCATAGGCGTACCGGGAGTTGCCGCCGCGATATACGGCAGGTTCCGGCTCGTCTGCTCGACCGCGCCTAACCCGTAGCCAACCAGAAAATTCTCGTCCACCAGAAACCCGAAATAGTCCGGCTGCAGCGGCACTCGGCGCGCCGACTGCCGGTCCAGCAGCGTCACCAATTTCACCGATGCCGCCCCCCGGCCGCGCAGATCGCTCATCAGAAACTCGCTGGTCACCCCGGAGTGCACCAAACCTTCGACCAGCAGAATATCCTGCCCCTTGATTTCCGGCTCGTGGCTGAAAAAAATCTCCGTGACTTCCTGATCGGAGTCACCCTTGCGGCTGTATTTCGGCTTGATGAACTGGCACACCACCGGGACTTCCAGCGCCCGCACCAGGTCGGCCTGAAACATGAAGGCGTTTTCCAGCACGGCCAGCAACTGGATCGTCCGGCCCCGGTAGTCGTCGGAGATCTGCCGTCCCAACTCCTTGACGCGCTTTTGAATTTGCTCGGTGGTGATCACCGGCCGCAACGGCTCAACTCGCGCAGCGTTCATGGAATCGCGCGCCTCCCGGCGCATCCCCACTCAATTCTACGTCTTACGATCAACCGCAAGCGCCCTTTCTGCAATCAGGATCGCCTCCTGCCCCGCCTTCGGCCGATGGTTCGCCGCCGCCGGAAGCCCGCGCATCCACACGATCTCCTCGCCGCTCAATACCACCGGCCACAACCGGCGCTCTGGCTGCGACTCGTGTCGCTCCTGCAACAACTCTTTGATCTTCTTGGGGGACTTGCTGTGAGCCGGCCAGAACCGGTCTCCCGCACGCCAGTTTCGCACCACGAACGGTCCTGGCAACGATTGGGCGTCCAGAAGGTGATCGGGATTATACCCTGCCACCGCCGCCGCGGGAATCACCCGCAATTCCAGTTGCACCTGGATGAGCTCGATCGCCACCGTCCCAGGAACCGATACCCGGTATTCGTAGTCTTCGGCAGGCCTGGGCGCGCGCAGGTCCGGCGTCGCAAACAGCATCTGCTCCGCCTCAATCCGGAGCTTCCAGCCCAACGGCAGCGAGACCTGCCTCGCTCCGTCTTCTCCCGCACACCGCCGGATTTCCTCCACGTGTTTGAATTCCAGCGGGATGCCCGCTCGCTCTCCGATGGCCTTGATCAGGCGGCGCTGCACTGCCACCGGCTCACCCAGAAACCACATCCGGCTCACCGAGGCATTCGCCACCAGCCAGGATGCATTCTCGATGCGCGTGCGAAGGCCATCATCCGCAACCGGCATGGGGCCAGTTCCGCCGATCTGCACCAGGTTCGGCTCCGCATACGCGGCCTGAGCCCACTCAGGCTCGGACCAATGCACGCCGGTTCCCATCCAGCCGGCAACCTCGTTTTCCCAATAGTCCTCTTCCCCGCGCGCGATCTCCGCCAGTTCCGCCAGATTCCCGGCAATCGCCGGATTGAATTCACGCTCCAGCATCGGCACGACCAGCTTGCGCACGCGGTTTCGCGTGAAGTGGCCGTCGGCGTTCGACGAATCTTCCCGCCACGCCTGCCCGATCTCGTTCAGATACGCCTGCAACTCGCGGTGGCGGGTTTCGAGCAGCGGGCGCACGATCTCTCCGCAGAATTCCTCGTCCTCATCTTCCACTGGAATTCGTGGATGAATGCCCCCCAACCCCCGCAGGCCCGATCCGCGAATCAGCCGCAGCAGCACCGTTTCGGCCTGATCGTCGAGCGTATGCCCGGTCGCGACTTTGTCCAGCTTCTGCGCATGAGGCAGCCCCTCCTGCCCCTCGGCGCCCAGCCAGTAGTGAAGAAACTCATACCGGAGCTCGCGTGCCGCCGCCTCCACGCTCAATCCCTCCTCCGCCGCGAACTGCGACACGTCTGCGCCGCCCGGATGAAATTCCAGTTGATGGCGGTGCGCGATCCCCGCCACAAACTGCTCATCCGCGTCGGACTCCGCGCTTCGCAAGCGATGATTGAAATGAAGGACCGACAGGACCATCCCCACTTCGCTGCGCAACTCCAGCAGCAGGCGCAGCAAAGCCACCGAATCGATGCCTCCCGAGACCGCGACCCCCACGCGGTCCCCCGCCGACATCATCTCGTGCCGCCGGATATGGGACAACAGCCGCTCTGCCAGAGAATGCACGCGACCATCCTACGCAGCCCGACCCGCCGATTCAAACTCAGGCCCCACGCAAAACGAAAGCCGTGCCCTGGAAACAGGGCACGGCTTGAGCTTGCGCCTCTTACGAGTCACGCGAGACTTGTTTCTTGTTCCTAGCGGCGCTTCTTACCCTTTTTCTTCGCTGCCTTCTTGGCCGGTTTCTTGGCGGCTTTCTTCTTCGCCGGCTTCGCCTTCTTGGCCGGTTTCTTCTTGGCTGGTTTTTTGGGCGCTTTTTTAGGCGGCGCCTTCTTGGCCGGAGCTTTCTTCTTCGGCTTGGGTGCGGCCGGCGCTTTCGGCGCGGGCGGTGGCGGAGGCGCCGGGGCCGATACCGGTTCACTCATTTCCGGTTCCGGCCTGCCGGCCTCTTCTTCTTCCTCTTCTTCCTCTTCGAAATCTTCCTCTAGCGACTCGCTGTAGGCACCGGTGTCGCCAAATTCATCTTCTTCATCACGTCCATAGAGCGTCGGATCGTAAAAGGTCATTGCTCCTCCTGATTCAGTGGCGGCCGGGTGCGGACTGCGCGCCCTGGCTGCGGGCACGAGAAATTTTGAATACCGGGACTTCTGCTGGAACGGCGCGCGATTATAGCACGACGTTCTAGCCACACTGCAAGGACTCCGCGCACAGATTACTGGCCTATCCTGTTATCACAGCAGCGCGCGAAAGGAAAGAAAAAACAACTTCGATCGCGTCCGCAAAACAAAAAGCCCCACTTCCCGCGGTACGACCGGGAAGTGGGGCGGCAATCAGGGCGAAGCGACTGATTAGAACGGCAGCGCCGGAAGAACGGCCGTTCCTTCCACTCGAACTGCTTCAAGAGCGGCCGGGTTGATACCCAAAGTGTGCAGGATGGTTGGCGCGACCTGGGCGGTACCGACCGCTGCGCTTACCGTCCTTGGCGCCAGGCTGGGATTCGACAGGAGCAACACAACATTCGTGTCGTCATGGGCAAATCCGCCGTGTTCCGCCAGCTTCTTGTGGCTGCCGGAGTATGTTACCCCGACGTTCGGAGTCACGATGATGTCCGGCGTGCGGGGATCGTTCGTCGGATTGTTGTAGTTCAGCACCAGGGACGGACCGTAATAGATCTGCCCAAGTCCCACGCCCGTGGTAGCCGACGCGTTCTGTTCGATAAGCGACACGGCTGCGTCGGTGTCGGACGAATTCGCCAGCCAGATCAGAGAGACGTCGTCTTCCGTCGGGCCAATCCCGGTCGGGTTGTTGGTGTTTTCCGACCACGGAATGTAGCCGGCGTTGGACAGCAAAGTCGCCGGGGACGTGCCATTGATCGTCTGCCCAACGTAGCGGCTCGGATCGATGGGCGACTGGCCATGCTTCGCGGTGATCACAATCAGGGTCGAATCCAGCAGCCCCTGCTTGTTCAGTTCGCTGACAAAGGCCGCAATCGAAGCATCGACGAACTGGAATTCGCCGAGCAGCGCTGCCCCGGGAGTCGCCTGTGCATCCAGATACCCGCCGGTGACCCCGTTGCTCTTTTCGATGAGCTTCTGGCCCACGCTCAACGCCTGGAAGTTCATGCCGAATACCGTGGGGACCTTGGTCGTTTTGGTTCCAAGGTGATCTTTGCCGTCGATCCAGTTCAGGATCGCGTTGACCTTCAAGGTGTCATAGCACTGAATGTTCTGGAAGCTGTTTGTCCATGCCGACAGATCAGCTCCTGGGTCCTGAACCGTGGCGCAGGAGACTCCGGTCGGCGTCGTCACTCCGGGAAGAGGAACCACGTTCGAATTGATCTCCGGTGCATAAAAGTCGTCCAGTGCGCTCGGTCCCAAGCCGGAAGCGACGGAAGCGTATGCCGGATGCTTGTCCGACCATGCCGCATATCCGCCCGCGGCGTGAATCACGCTGAAGATGCTATTGGTCCGGACGAACTGCCAGGGGTAAACCGGCGCGCAACCACGACTGGGATCGCGTGGCAGCCTCTTGGGATCGATCGACGCGATGGTGCCGTCGATCAGCGAAGCGCCGGGCGCGCCGCCATTGAGCTTGCTCTGGTCGAAATCGATGCCTTCTTCGTACTCGGCTCGGGTGCCCGTTGCCGCGGCAAACGGAGTGCAAGGGCCGTTAGCTACGCCATTGCCGGTGGTTTTTGCCGGGGCGTCGTAGTTCCTGGCGTACCCTACGTCATAGTAAACGCCCGTCAGCGCCGGACTCCCGCCCGTGACGATGGCGGTCAGGCCGGGGAATGAGTCCGAGGGTTTCGAGGTGCTGGCGGCGGTGTAGTTGATGCCGGTCGTGCCCAGAGCGGCGATGGCCGGGCAATAGGGTTGTCCGTTATTCGTGGTCGTAATGCCGTTGGCGCAGTTCAGAAAATCGACTGCGTGCATGCCGTCCACGCTGATGAGCAACACACGCTGGATCTTGCTGCTGGGCTTGCTTTCCTTGCCAGTGTCGGCGCCATAAGCCGAAACCGCGAGCAGTGCGCCGGCCACAAGGCCCACACTAAGACTGCGAGAGAGCTTCATTGCGGAGTGTCCTCCTGAGAGTTTTAACTGAGCGAATCAGGAGTACCAGACCGAAATCAACCGCACGTTGCTGCCATATGAATGAAACATGAATCGGTGTAAAGAAGCGTGAAGCCCCGCCCGGTTCTGAGGATTTCGCGGTGCGAATTGTCTCGGCAGGCCGGCGGTTTGCATATCCCAGTGCAGCCGGCTTCACTCCCGTCGGAGTCACCACTTGTGCGGGATAGCAGAAAGCCCTCAAGCCAAAAGGCCTGAGGGCTCATCGCCCAAACTGAAAACCGAACTTATTTCAAGGTCTTCACGTATGCCGCGATCGCCTTCGCATCGTCCGCCGACACGCCATTGACACCCTTCTTGTGCGGCACTTTCTTCGCGTCATTGCCCTTGGCGATCAGATCGGCAATCTGATCCGCGGTCAGAGCGGTGCCTTTCACTGCCGGTCCGACCTTGCCTTGCCCCTCGGGGCCATGGCAAGCGGCGCACTTTGCCTTGTAGGCCGCGCCTCCGTCCTGCGCGAACGCGGGCAGAGTGACCGACACAGCCAATCCAACAACCAACAGCAGAACAACCAGATGGGTGAACCTCATGAAGAAATCTCCTTTGAGATAAATGTCCAACCGATAACAAACGACCTTATAGCAGACAACCGCAGATTCTATCGCCGCATTTGGGACAAGAATGTGATTTTGCTCACAAGGCTCCCCAGGGGATGGGAAGATTTGGAGAAAATTCGCGCCAGGATCGGAATCCAATCCGCTCTACCCTCCCTATGATTTGTCATCCTGAGGCCCGCGTTCTTTGCGGGCCGAAGGACCTATGCAATTAAGCCGGCCAGTTGCACAGGTCCTTCGTCGCGAAAGCGCTCCTCAGGATGACAAAAAACAAACCGCCGCTAGTCCATCGGACAGCTACTGGCTCGCGATATCTTCAGCTTCCACACGCCGCGGTCCTTGCTAAAGATGTGCGTGATATCTTCGTGCGCCACGTTTCCGTTTGACTTCGCCGTGTAGGTCTTCACAAAAGCAACAACCGCAGAGTCACCCAAAACGAAAGTTTGCACATCGGATGTTTCTGCCGAATACGGAGGCGCCTGCCCCGCGTGCGGCCGCATGCCTTCAAGAATCTTGATTACCCGGCCCGAGCCCACGCGGGTTCAAATTCACGTAATCATCGGCCAGAACGCGCTCGTAAACCGAAGAGTCGGTCGTCATTTCAGAATGCAGATGATCGGCTTCAATCTGACGCAGAGTATCGGAGTCGGTCGGTGTACCCGAATTCGCCCTGACGGCGCTCGTTGCATTTTGGCAAAAGGCCGGCGTCACGCACAGACACAGCACTACCACCCAGAGAATTCGACACATCATCGTGATCCCCCTGCGATTTTGAGATTTCAGCCCGAAAAGACCCGTTCTGTGGCATGAAAGGAACGGCCAATGCCCACAGACTTGCATATTTCTCTGCGTGGATTCGTAAGAGGGAGCGCTTACCGCGCCATCTGCACCGTCAAAATCATCCCAGGATGCAGCACCGCGACGTTGCGGTTATCGCGCTTCAGCGCTGCGACGGTGGTCTTGTAGAAAGTCGCAATCGAATAGAGGGTCTCGCCCGACTTGACCTTGTGATGCACCACCGGCGCCTTCGCGATCTCTTCCTTCTCAATCTGCGCCAACTTCGTAGCCGGAGGCTTCGCAGCCGCCGTTTCGGTCGACTTGGATGACCCCGTTGGCTGTTTCTTCGTGCTGTGCGAGGAAGCCACTTCCGCGTCGTGAACCCGCTGCGTGACCGGCACATGCAGCGCGATTACGCGGCGCCCACTCAGGCTGTTGCCGCGAATCCCATTCCACCGCCGCAACATCTGCGCCGGGACGCCAAAGTTCTCCGCGACACTCTCCACCGTATCTCCCCGGTGCACCTTGTAGCGCGTGATCCGCTTGGCATAGGTCGCCGTTTCCGACTGCGGATGCTTCCCCGGCGCGACCGGGATAATCAACCGGGCATCAGCGTCCAGCCCATTGCCATCCAGATGATTGGCTTCTGAAATCTGCTTCGCCGTCGTGTGATAGCTGCGCGCCAGCGACGCCAGCGTGTCCCCGCTATGAACCGTGTGATAGCGCCACCACAACCGCATGTCCGGCGGAATCGCGGCAATGGCGGTCTCATACTGTTCCCGCGTTCCGGCCGGGATGTGCAAATGGAATTCTCCCGAGCGCGGCGTCGACAGCCGCAGCAGGCTCGGATTCAGATCCTGCAACTCATCCGCTGTCGATCCCACGCACTCGGCCACCAGCCGCAGATCGACCGGATAATTAATGGTCACCGTGTCCGAGTCCGGCGGACGCTCCATCGCGACCTGATCCAGCCCATACTGCGACGGATTCTTGGCCATGATCGTCACGGCCAGAATGATAGGAACGTAGTTCCGCGTTTCCTTCGGCAGCACGTTGCGGTTGTAGAGTTCCCAGAAATCGGCGTAGCCGGTGCGTTTCACCGCCGCTTGCACCGTGCCCGGCCCCGAATTATAGGCGGCCATCGCCAGGTACCAGTCGCCAAACTGGTTATAGAGATCTTTCAAATGCCGGGCCGCCGCGTGCGTGGACTTCTCCGGATCCTGCCGATCGTCCACCCAGATATTGTGGTGCAGGCCGTATCCCGCCCCACGATCTCCCATGAACTGCCAGATGCCGCGAGCGCCGGCGCGCGAAACTGCCAGCGGATGGAAGCCGGACTCGGCCTGGGCCAGATAGATCAGGTCCTGCGGCAGACCCTCTTTCTTGAATTCCGCCACAATCAAATCGTGATAGCGCCCCGACCGCGCATACGCGTGCTCGAACTGTTCGCGTCCATGGCCCGAAAAATAAGCAATGTAACCTGCGACCTGGTCGGTCATCATCAGCGGCAGATCGGAGGGAGTGCTCTTAATCTCGGCCTCGGCCTTGGCCATCGTACTCGCGTCCGGCGCAGGTGTGATCCCGTTGGTCACATCGATCGGGGCTGGCTCGGACTTCTGCTGCGTCTGGGAAGCGTCCAGCGGAACCCCTGCATCTGCCGCGGTTCCCCCCGGGTAAAGCTCGTTCACTCCCTGGACGATGTGATCGAATTCTTTCTGCAGGCGTTCATCGGACCGCACGTCCAACTTGCTGTCCAGCAGCGCGTTCAACGCGTTGTCGAAATTCTGCCTGGCGGCCTCCGCCTTCCCGGCATGATAGTTGTCGAGCCCGGCCTGGTATTCCTTTTCAGCCCGTGCGATCAGATCGGCGATGGGATCGGGAGCAGGTGCCGCCGGGGTCGTCGACGGTTCCTGAGTTTGGACGGAGGGCTGGGAAACTTCCTCGGCCGCGGGACTTTGCGCCACGGGAGCCGGCACTGGCGCTGCGACTGGGGCTTGGGCCTGAATGGCTGGCGCCGCACCCGGCGGGAGCAGCGAGACCGGCTTTTGTGCCGTCTGGCAGGCACACCCCGCCATCACCAGGGAAACCAGAATCGCGGTGCGGGCATAGACGTTAACCTGTCGCATGTGCTCGTTTAAGATGCCAGCAGCTCCGGTGAGGTAGGCTGTGAAAGCCCGGTGAATTCTACCAAAAATCGTAACCCCCACGCCCTGAGCGGTCAATCGCCTGAAAGGAACTACGCCAGTTACTTTGGGCACCCGTCAGAAGGGTACCTTTAGAGTCGATCCCCACATCGGACCGGGCTACTGCGGCGGGGTGCTCGGGATCGTCATGGCTACCGCGGCCGCCACTTTCCACTGGCCGTTGATCTTCACCCACGTGTCGATGGTGCGCTCGCGGTGCACCTTGGCCTTGCCCTTCTCGATTTCCCTGATGCGGAAGATCCCAATCGCCACCGCCGTGTCTCCATACATCTCAACCCGGTTCTCCTCGTTGACCGCTTGCGAAGGTTGAAAATCCGGGTCCTTGAAGCTGGCCAGATATTCCTTCTTCTTCAGGAAGCTGCCGTCGCTGCCCAGGGCGACCATCGTATCCGCCAGCAGCATGTCCATCGCCTTGGTGTCTTTCGCCTCGATGGCGTGGTTCCACGCGTTCTCGAGCGCCAGAACCTGCTTGGCATCGGCAGAGGTGCTTTGGGCTTGTGCCATCGTGACGAACAGCAATACAAAACCGGCGGTGGCGAGTCTCATGATTCAGCTTCTTTCGGCTTGCTCCCTCACTTCATCTTCGCCAAACCGGGGCCCTCATTCAACCACGATCGTTCGCACAAAATGTGGGATGCAGCTCACACCCGCCAGTAATCCGGACGCCAGTTCTGGACGGCCTGCTTGATGTCCTTGCGCGACAGCTTCTCGTTCAACGCCCGTTCCATCAGCTTCGGCACCTCCGCGTCGGATGCAAACCGCAGGCCGCACAATTGATCTTCAGTCAACTCGGGAATCCGCGAACGTAGCGGCTCCGGCAGAAGCTGCATCAACCGCAAGCGTTCCTCCAGCCGGATCACGCGATCCTGCACCTTCAGGGCATACAGTCGCGTCTTGAGGAGCCACGTGATGAGCGCGAACGCAAGGACGATCAGCAAGAACGCGTGAAAGTTGTCCCGGAAATCGCTGTGCGCAAAGTGCGCGAAGAAATGGATCAATGACAGGATCAGGCCCAGCCCGAGGACGGGCATCACAAAAAAATGAAACGGTGGATCGAAGCGCGTGTGATTCGAATAGTTCTGCGGCTGTTTTTCGGACATGCGGGGCTCCTTGCCGGAAAGCGGTGCCAGTGTAGCAGAGTCTCCGTACGTGTCCCCGCTCTGGAAGCCCTGGCTCGTGCCGGCGTAAACTCAGTCTGAGCACCTGAATCCTCCGAACTGATAGCGAATCCAAACCCCCATGAAAGCCATTCAAGTCAAGCAACCCGGCGGTCCCGAAGTGATGGAACTGGTCGATCTGCCCGTTCCTGAGCCCAAGGCAAATGAAGCAGTCGTGAAACTCGCTGCTTCCGGTGTCAACTTTATTGACGTCTATCAGCGCGAAGGCCGCTACAAAGTTCCGCTGCCGTTCGTCATCGGGCAAGAAGGCGCTGGCATCGTGACTGCGGTTGGCTCCGAGGTGAAGTCCGTAAAAGGCGGAGACCGCGTCGCCTGGACCAGCGTGCTCGGAGGATATGCCGAATACGCCGCCATTCCCGCCGACCGCCTCGTCCCGGTTCCGGCCGGCGTCACCGACCAGCAGGCCGCCTCTGCCATGCTCCAGGGCATGACCGCGCACTATCTATCGCACTCGGTGTTTCCTCTGAAACGCGGCGATACCGCCCTGGTCCATGCCGCTGCCGGAGGCGTTGGCCTCCTGCTAGTGCAGATGGCGCACCACCTGGGCGCGCGGGTCATCGCCACGGTCTCCACCGACGAGAAAGCCGCCTTGGCGCGAGCCGCCGGAGCCGACGAAATCATCCTCTACACCCACACTGACTTTGAAACCGAAACTCGCCGCCTGACGAATGGCAAGGGCGTCGACGTCGTCTACGACTCCGTCGGCAAGACGACGTTTGAGAAGGGCCTGAACATTCTTCGCCCGCGCGGCATGATGGCGCTCTATGGCGGGTCCAGCGGCGCGGTACCGCCCATCGATCTGATCGTGTTGTCCACCAAGGGCTCGCTGTTTCTCACCCGCCCCACGCTCGGCCACTACACAATCAACCGGGATGAGCTGGTGGAGCGGTCCAGCGCCGTCTTCGGCATGATCGGCTCCGGCAAGCTCAAGCTGCGCATCGAACATACTTACCCTCTGGCCGAAGCGCAGCGCGCCCATCGCGAACTGGAAGGACGGAAAACGACGGGAAAACTATTGCTGCTTCCTTAGGAGGAATCGCAGAGACGCACCCTCCCGTTGTCATTCCGACCATCGGGAGGAACCTGCTTTTCCCTGCCGCCTCCACTGCGGCTTACACCAACCGAAGGCCAGGAAAGTCCTGCTGGTACCGCGCTGGATCGAGCGTCATCAGCCGATCCGCGCGCAGCAGCGCATGAGAGGCAATCAGGAAGTCGGTAAGCAGCCGTTTGGGAGCGCTCCCACCCGATCGTCGCCTGCGAGCGGCGTAGGCGGCGAATCCTCGAGCGGACTCGCGCCAGATCGGTTCGTCGAGCACGAACTGTACTTGAATTCCGGTGTCGGTGAGAAACTGGTCGACGAAACTCGGCGAGACACGGGGATGCGCAAGGACTTCCACGTAAACCGGACCGCAGATCACGATGCCTCCCCGGACCAGCGATTCCTGCAATTCCATCTCGATGCGGGGTGACGACGGCTCGCTGGACCACAGGGCAGAAAGAATGTTGGAGTCGAGAGCCGTCTTCATCGCCTGGATACTTACTCTTCGTCGTTCCGCATGTCGTCAATCCAAGCCTTGATTCCGGCTTCGCCGCCGGGAAACGGTCCGAGAATTCCCCTATATTTTTTGAACGGGTCTGGGTTGTCACGAGATGGACGAATCACGGTGCGCTCGTCTTCCATGACGAACTCGACGCGGTCCCCCGCGCCCACCCCCAGGCGATCGCGAATTTCTCGGGGAATCGTCACCTGCCCCTTGGAACTGATCGGGCTCGTTAGCTTTTTCTTTACCTGCATTCTTTATTATAAAGATAGTACTCTTTACTTGTTGAGTCAACGGGGCAGCGAGCCTCTTCGCTGCATCTTCCAGCGTTTTCGCTGCCAACACATTGTTTTTAAAGGATATCCTGCTGATCCGGAGGGCGGTGCGGCCGCCAGCGGAAGGTGTAGGGTGCCAGACCGGGAAGGAAAATGCGCGTGCGGGCAGGGAAACCATGTTCCCGCGCCATCAGAAAACACGCGCAGGCCAGCTGTCTGGCCCCGACAATCGAAATTGCTATCGCGGACCGGCGTCAGCTTCGCCGATACCCTCGCAAGTACTCCGGAACTTCGCGCCCCGGTTCCAACTGGAGATCGGCAATCGGCTCTCCCGCCTTCATCTCCAGCGGCACAACCCCAGCCCAAGTCGGAAACGTCATATCTTCTTCATCGTCGACCGGCGGCCCGGTTCGCACTTTCGCCGAAAACTCTTCGATCGGCACTCGCAACACCGACGTCTGCTTCAATTCGCGTTCGTTCGGCTGGCGCGCATCATCCCACCGTCCCGGCAGGATGTGCTCCGAGAGAATTCGCAGGCCCTCCAGCTTTTCCGCCGGATCGTCCACCAACTCTCCCTTCCCCAGCACCACCACCGACCGGTAGTTCATCGAGTGATTGAACACGGACCGCGCCAGCACCAGCCCATCCAGCAGCGTGACCGTCACGCAGACCGGAAGGCCAGCTTTCATGTTCTTCAGCATGCGACTCGCGGCCGAACCATGGATATACAGACTCGCGTCCTTGCGGCCGTAGGTAGTCGGGATGACAAACGGCTGGCCCTCGGCCACAAAGCCAACGTGGCAAAGAAATCCTTCATCGAGAATGCGATAGACCGTCTCGCGATCGTAGACTCCGCGATGTGGTTCGCGGACGACACGGGTCCGCGCAGTCGGCATTTGGGTTTCAGACATGGCGAGGAAGAAACTCCGGGCAAGCGCCAAGGATGGAAAATCCAGACCAGTTTAACACTGAGAAGGAGAACCGGCGGTCGCAACTCCGGCTACCGCGGCACTTCGAACCGGTATCCGATGCCGCGCAGCGTCTTTAAATACTGCGGATGCCGCGGGTCCGGTTCAATCTTCTCCCTCAGCCGCCGGATATACACGTCAATCGATCGCGGCGTCACGAATGGCGTTTCCTTCCACACCGCATCCAGCAACTGATCGCGCGTCAGTACGCGGCCGCGATGCGTGGCCAGGTATTCCAGCAGCCGGAACTCGCGCACCGTCGTCAACACGTTGCGCCCCTGCACCTGCACGGTCATCGACGAAACATCAATCTCCAGTTCTCCCAGCCGCAGCACCTCCGCGGTCGCCGGAGACTGCCCCAACCCGCGTAATACGCTGCGGATTCGCGCCACCAGTTCGCGCGGGCTGAACGGCTTGGTGATGTAGTCGTCGCCGCCCAGATCAAGCCCTTTGACGCGATCCGCCTCCGACGTTTTGGCCGTCAGGAAAATGATGGGCGTTGCCGAAAGCACCGGCGTCTGCCGGATGTGGCGGCACAGTTCGAAACCATCGGTGCCGGGCAGCATCACATCCAGAAGAAACAACACCGGAATTTCCCGCACCGCCTCCGCCAGCACGGAGTGCCCGCTCACAAAGCTCTGCACGTCAAAGCCCGCTGCCCGTAAGTTGTGGGAAATCAGGCGCGCAATGTCCTCTTCGTCCTCGACGACAAAGATCAACGGACGGACGGATTCGCTCCGTCCAGTGCTTCCCGTCCGCTCGTAGGATTCCGCTGGCAGTTGCATGTCTGGACTTTGATAACCCACGGGAACCTGGTAGGGGTACTTCAAGAATCTATTGACGGAATGTTGCGCGGATGTTTCCCGATTGTTAACGCACGATGAATTTGAACGCCGCGGACCCGATTCGACAAACGCCTAATTCGTGGCTTTCTTCTTGGGAGCGTGCCGCAGGCTGCGGCCTTCGATCAGGCTATAGAGCTCTTCCGCCAGATTGGTGGTGTGATCGCCCGCCCGTTCCAGCGCCTGCGCCATCAGCAGGATCTCGAATCCGGAAGTGTCTCCCGGCAAGACGTTCTCAGCCAGATGCGTCTGGAACAGCGCATGACACACCCGGTCAATGTCTTTATCCATCTGCAGTACCTTTCGGGCGCATTCCAGGTCCAGGGTCGAGAACCCCTTGTGAATCAGATCCAGCATCTCGCGCAGCACTGTCGACATTTCCACCAGCTGCCGGACATCCGAAGCCGGGACTTTCATCGCGCGTCCCTGCATCCGCATGGCCACGCTCATCACCAGGTCCCCGATCCTCTCCAGATCGGTCGTGGTCTTCAGACTCGAAAGCAGCTGCCGCGCCCGCGCCTCGTTTACCCGCGTAATCGCCTCGGGCAACCGTTCGTCGATCTGCCGTTCGATCAGGTCCAGTTCCTTCTCGCAATCCTTGATCGCCAGAAATGCCATGCGCGACGAATGCGTCAGCAAGTCCTGCACGTTGAACGCCGCGTCGCGCGCAATCAGGCACGCTTTTAGCGCCAACTGGGAAAGATCGCCGGCGCCGGCCGCCCTTTCTTTTGGACGCCCGTTTTCCTTACCGTCATTTTGGGGCCGTGTTTTCGATGATTTCTTCGGCGGCATGTTTCTGGACCGTGGTCTCCCCAACGGTCCAAGCTCAAGCAGCAGTGTAGCCCCGAAATGTGAAAGGATGGTTACAACCGATGGATGGATCGCAGTTTGCGAGACTCCATACTCTCGAATGTGCGTTTTCCTCAGGAGGGAATGCCTGTGAACCTTGCGGACCATGTGCGCCGGCAGTTCGCCTACGATGCGTGGGCAAATCGCGAGGTGTTCGACGCAATTCGCTCCAACTCCGCGGACTCCCGTTCCATCGAACTGATGCTGCACATTCTCGCCGCCGAGCAGGTTTGGTACGACCGCTTGCGGCAACAACCGCAAAGCGTCTCCGTCTGGCCCAAGTCCGACTTGGCCCACTGCGAAAGCCATACAGCGCAATTGGCCAAACTCTGGACCGAGTATCTCGATCTGGTCACCGCTGGAGATCTCTCGCTCACCATCTCTTACAAGAACAGCAAAGGCGAGTCGTGGACCAGCACCGTCGGCGATATCCTGACCCACGTCATCCTGCACTCTGCCTATCATCGCGGTCAGATTGCCAGCCACATGCGCGAATCCGGACTGACTCCCGCCTACACCGACTTCATTCACGGGGTGCGCCAGGGGTTCGTCGAGTAGCCGCTTTGCCCGGCTGGCGGCGAAAGCCGTAATATTCTGACCGATGAAAAACCTCGCCGTGATCATCCCTTGTCTGCTGGGCGCCATGTTGCTCCTGGCCGCCGACCAGCCGAAGATTCAGCCTCTGCCCATCCCCGTGACCAACAATGCCGTAGCGTCGCTCCACGGTGGGCTTGAGCTGTATTCACTGATGGGCATCGGCCCCAAGCGCACCTGGAACGCCATCACCAACCAGGTCTTCGCCCTGCATCTGTCGGCGGGTAAATGGAGCGAGGGACGTCCGGTTCCCGGAGTCGCCGGCCGCCTGGGCGCTTCCGCCGCCGGCGCGAAGAATCACGTGTACCTGTTCGGCGGATATGTCGTTGACGGCCAATACAACGAGATGATCGTTGCCAACGTCGACGCTTACCTTCCCGAGGAACGCCGCTGGGCTCGCGGCGAAGATATGCCCGTGCCGGTCCACGACGCCATCGTCGGCGTGATCAAAGACCGCTACATCTATCTGATCGGCGGCAAATCGAAGAACGGTCCCGTCAACCGGGTTCAGGTCTACGACGTCGACCAAAACAAATGGAGCCCGGCCACGCCATTTCCCGGCACGCCCGTGTTCGGCCATGCTGGAGGCATTGCCGAAGAAACCATCGTCTACGTCGACGGCGCGAAGAAGAATGCCGAGGGCGCTAGTCCGGCCTACATCGCGTCCGATGAATGCTGGATGGGCAAAATCGATCACAAGGATCCACTCAAGATCACCTGGACCAAACTGCCCGCCCATCCCGGTCCGGCCCGCTTCGCCATTGTCGCCGGAGCCGGCGAGAAGGATCGCAAAATCTACTTCTCCGGCGGCGCCACGCTTCCTTACACCTTCAAGGGCCTCGACGCCAACGGCAAACCACCCGTCATCTCCCCTACGACGTTTACCTTCGACACCCACGGTTCCAAATGGGAGACCATTACTGACGACACCGACGATGCCCGCGCCGACAGCCACGGCATTCTCGCCACGCCCGTCGGCCACATCATTCTCGGAGGCACCACCGCCAGCCAGGAAATCACCGCGCACTGGATGATTCTCCCCAAACGCGCGGAGTAGTAAGAGCCCTTAAAGAAGCGGGCGTCATCCTGAGCGCAGCCGTTCTTCAGGCGTAGCGAAGGATCTCGCTGCAATGGGAGTAACGCAGCCGCCACCCCCGCTGAACCCGCGACTATAATTCCCCCGTCATGTCCTTCTTGCGATTCCTGATGTTTCTCTCGCTCGTAGTTTGGGTCGGCGGGTTGATTTTCTTCGTCGTCGTCGCGCCCACCGCATTCCAGCTTCTTCCCACCCGGCTCCTCGCTGGCACTCTGGTCGGCAGCCTGCTCACCAAACTGCATTGGATGGCCATCGGCTCCGGCGCGGTCTTTCTGATGAGTTCGCTCGCCTACAGCCGTATCAGCGAAGGCACCGCGCATCCCTTCGCCCTGCGCAATGTGCTGATCTGCGTGATGCTCTCGCTCACCCTGTTCTCGCAGTTCTGGATCACTCCTCGAATGATCACCCTGCGCGCCCAGGTCTACAGCTTCGACACCGCGGATACTCTCGCGCTGCCCGCGCGCATCCAATTCGACGCCCTGCACGTGTGGTCCACGCGCCTGGAAATCGGAGTCCTGCTGCTGGGATTGCTCACCGTTTACCTGCTGGCCAGCGCCCCGCTTCAACGCTGACGCGCGAGGGGTTTGTAGCAAAAGCAGTCGACGACATGATCGTTCACCATGCCGACCGCTTGCATGAAGGCGTAGCAGATGGTCGACCCGACGAAGCGAAAGCCGCGCCGCTTCAGGTCTTTGCTCAGCGCGTCGGATTCCGCCGTCCGCGCCGGAACTTCCTTCATCGACTGGCGCGCGTTTACGAGCGATCTCCCGCCCACGAACTGCCAGACGTAGCGACCGAAGCTGCCAAATTCTTCCTGCACCCGCAGAAATGCCTTTGCGTTGTCGACCGTCGAAGCAATCTTCAACCGGTTCCGCACGATTCCCGGATTGCGCAACAGTTGTTGCCGTTTGCGTGCGTCATACCGCGCGACGCGCGCCGGATCAAATCCTCCGAGAGCCTTGCGATAGTTCTCACGTTTCTGCAGAATCGTATCCCAGCTCAGCCCGGCCTGCGCCCCTTCCAGAATCAGGAACTCAAAGAGCGTGCGGTCGTCGTGCACCGGCACGCCCCACTCTTCGTCGTGATAGGCAATCGCCAGTTCGTTCCGCGCCCAGGCGCAGCGAACTCGGGCAGCTTCCGCAGATTCGGGTTTCATTTCGAGTTGACCGTAGCGTCGGCATCAGGCCGGCAGTCCCCCAGGGCGTCTCGCCCTCCGAGGCTGCGTTGTCGTTTGGAGAACTCTACTTCAGCGATTTCGGATCCGACTTATTGACCGGCGATTTGGTGTTCAGCAGACTCACCAGCTCGTGTGCCACTCTCGGCACCCCGGCTTTTCCGCCGCGGATGATTTCCTTCGCCGTCAGTTTTCTGCCGTAGAGCTTCTCGTTCGCGCTGCCGTCAGAGCGCAGCGTCGAACCTTCCAGCGACACGCCGGCGAACAATCCCTTGTTCCGGGAATACGACAGAATTTCCGCGTCCATGACGATATCGGTCGCTCCCTCGGCGGTGCGGCCTTTCGGACCCGCCGCGGCGGAGGCATCCGCACCCAGTTTCACCTTGCTGTACAGCAGCGACTCCGCGCCCTTCACGTTCATGACCAGCAGCACGAAATCGGTAGCCTGCCCGCCCAGCTGAAATCCAATGCTCACCCCTTCCAGCGCGTACATGGCCGGAGCGCCCCACTTGCCCGTGTAATGCTCGCCGCCGCGGCAGACCATCACGCCGCGCCCGTAGCTGCCTCCGATTCCAAACGCCCCCTTCTTTACTGAAGGCAACACCACGATGCACTCGGCCTTGTCCAGCAGATCCTTCGGGATATCGTCCGGAATATTCAGAATCTCCTTCAGCACGGTGCCCGAATCTTTCACGCGATCGTCGACACGCTCGTCCTCGGCGAACGCCGCACCCACAAACGTCAGCAGAACCAGGACACAAGGAATGAGTCTCTTCATGAATTTCCTCCAATGATTATTCTAAGAAAAATCTCACGACTTGCCGCGCAATATCTTGGCCTGGAACCTGCCTGGCCAATCGACAAGCGCCGGGTCTTCACATGCTCGGCAAGTGCTAGAATCTGCATGTTTTGTGCCATGACCAAAAGAGTGCTCCTTTTGTAACTTGGCACATGTTCCCAGCCCTCCTAAAGTCAGTCAGACAGCGAGCTTAGGCACGCCGGTTCGGCACGCGGCGTGCAACGAAACCCGCGGAGCAGTGTTTTAGACACTCCATAGAGTGAAAATTTTGGATTTTCCGGGCATGAAGTACACGCACATCTTTTCTCGGCTTCTCGCGCTGCTGTTGGCAAGCTTTGCCCTTGCGGGAGAATCCCGTGCCCAGTCTGCCTACGCCACCGCTGTCCCCAATCTGAGCGCCTACAATGCCCCGGCGGGTACGGATGACCCGCAGGGTCCGGTGGTCACGCTGCACACGCGCGTGAATGAAGTCAACGTTCTGTTCATCGCCACCGACAAGCATGGCAAGTTCGTGCGCGACCTGAATCAGGCCGACTTCAACATTCTTGACGACCACAAACCGCCGCAAGCCATTCTGAACTTCCGCCGTGAAACCGACCTGGCTCTGCATCTTGGCCTGCTGGTCGATGTCAGCGGATCGGTCGACAGCCGCTTCACCTTCGAGCAGACCGCCGCCACCAACTTCCTGCAGCACACGCTGCGCAAAGGCTTCGACGAGGCTTTCCTGGTCGGCTTCAACAGTCACAGTCAGCTGGCGCAGGACTACACCGACAATGTGTCGCTGCTCTCTGCCAGCGTGCACAAGCTGCATGATGGCGGCGGCACCGCTCTCTACGACGCGGTGTACCACGCCTGCAAAGATAAATTCCTGAAAGACCGCCCGGACCATGCCGTTCGCAAGGCCATCATCATTCTCAGCGACGGCGAAGATAACCAGAGCGATGTCAGCAAGGCGCAGGCCATCGAAATGGCGCAGCGCGCCGAAGTCATCATCTACGCCATTTCCACCGATGATAGCGGCCTGGTGATGCGCGGCGACAAAGTTCTCGAGCAGCTCGCCGAAGCCACCGGCGGTCGCGCCTTCTTCCCCTTCAAGATGAAGGACATCACGCATTCGTTCGCCGCCATCGAAGACGAACTGCGCAGCCAGTACGTTGTCTCCTACCGCCCCGCCGACTTCGATTCCGACGGCCGCTACCGCTCCATCGAGATTTCCTCGCTGAAAAAAGACACCCAGGTCCGCGCGCGCAAAGGCTACTTCGCGCCGCAACCCTAGGCGGTTTCCCTCCACGTTGACTTTCTGTCCTGCGCTTTCTGTGATAACGTCCGTGTGAAATCCTTCCGGAGGTCTGCATGACTGGCATCATCTTCCTGGTAATCCTGGTTGTCATCGGATTTGTGCTCATCGCGATGTACAACGGCCTGGTCCAGCTCCGCGTGCGTTGCGATTCGGCCTGGTCCGACATTGACGTGCAACTCAAGCGCCGCCACGATCTCATTCCGAATCTGGTCGAGACCGTGAAAGGCTACGCCGCCCACGAAAAGGGGACCTTCGAGAACATCGCCAAATTCCGTTCGCAGGCCATGCAGGCGACGGGCCCCGTCGACAAAGCCGCCGCGGAGAATCAACTCACGGGCGCGCTGAAAAGCCTGTTTGCCGTGGCCGAGAATTATCCCGAGCTCAAGGCCTCCGAACAGTTCATTGCACTGCAGGGTTCGCTGAGCCAGACCGAAGATTCCATTCAGAACTCGCGGCGCTACTACAACGCGGTGGTGCGCGATCTGAATACCAAGATTCAATCCTTCCCCACCAACATTCTGGCGGGCATGTTCAACTTCACGTCCCGGCAGTTCTTCGAAACCACCGAAGCCGACCGCGAGCCGGTGCAAGTGAAATTCTGAGAAAGGCAGGGTTTCAAAGTTTCGAGGTTTCAAAGTTTCAAAGTCCGATGGAGTGACTTCTTCGCGCTGCATTTCTTTGAAACTTTGAAACCTTGAAACTTTGAAACTTCATTTATGAGCCTCTGCCGAAAGCTTCTCCCTTTCCTGCTGTTATGCATTCTTCCCGGCGTTGCCTCCGCGAAATCCTGGCGCATCGCCGATTTTCACGACGACATTGTCATCGACAAAGACGGCACGGCCGTCGTCAACGAGCGCATCACTCTCGTCTTTGTCGGCGAGTGGCACGGCATTCACCGTTTCATCCCGATCGAGTACCCCGGCCCCGACGGAACCAACTACGAGCTTTTCCTGAAGGTCGTCGCCGTCAACGATGATGCGGGCAATCCGCTCAAGTACGACTCGTCTACCTCGAACGGCGAGCGCGACCTGAAGATTTACCTTCCCGGCGCCGTCGACACCACGCGCACCGTCGAAATCCAGTACCGCGTGCGCAACGGCACCAAGTTCTTCGACCAGCACGACGAGTTCTACTGGAATGTCACCGGCAATGACTGGCCCGTGCCCATCGATCATGCCTCCGCCACCGTGCACTTTCCGTCGAACGCCGCCGGCTCGCTCAGCGCGCAGGCCTTCACCGGCGTGTATGGTTCGACGCAGAAAGACGCTTCCTACAAGATCACCGGCTCCGACGCGGCCTTCGAGACCAACAATCCTCTGCCCATGCGCGGCGGATTGACCATCGATATCTACATCCCCAAAGAAATCCTGCAGGAGCCCAGTTCGTTCACCAGGTTTCTGTGGTTCATCGGCGGGAATCCGGCCGTGTTCTTCCCCTTCGCCGTACTCGCGGTGATGTTCCCTCTGTGGTGGTACAAAGGCCGCGATCCCGACCCCGGCGTTTCGGTCGCTCCTATGTACGAGCCGCCGCAGGGAATTTCGCCCGCGGAGGCTGGTACCCTGCTCGACGACTCCATTCATCCGCGGGACATTACATCGACCATGGTGGACCTGGCCGTGCGCGGCTATATCAAGATTGAAGAAACGAGCGAGAAAGGTTTTTTCACCAACCACAAGGATTACATCTTCCACCTGCTCAAGCCGCAACCGCAGTGGGGCCCGGATCTCGCTCCGCACGAGCGCGTGATGCTGGAGAACGTCTTTCAGGGCGGCGCCATGACGCAGCTCTCGAACCTGAAGAACCGCTTCTACACCGCGATTCCCATCATCCGCCAAGACATCATGGCGGCGCTCAAGTTGAAGGGCATCTACCTGCTCGACCCTGAGTCCGCCAACGGCGTGAGCATCCTGGCGCTGATTGGAATTGTCATCTTCTTCGGCGTCATTCAGTACTTCGGCGGGGCGAATTTCTTCAGCTCCATCCCCATCGCGGTGGTCAGCGGTCTGGTGGGAGCCCTGGTCTGGTGGCTCTTTGCGCGGGTGATGACTGCGAAAACCGTGAAGGGCGGGCGCATTCGCGTCGCCGTGCTCGGCTTTCAGGAATTCATGAACCGCGTGGATGGCGAGCGCCTGAAGCTGATGCCTCCCACGACATTCGAAAAATATCTCGCCTACGCGATGGCTCTCGGCGTGGAGCATCACTGGGCGCAGGCCTTTGCCGGCATCGTCAAAGATCCTCCCAGCTGGTACGTGTCCCAGGGCGGCTACCAGCCAGGCATGGGATTCAACGCGCTTCTGTTCTCCAGTTCCATGCACAACATGGCGTCCGACATGCACCAGGTCTTCGTCTCCGCTCCCAGGGCGAGTTCGAGCAGCTCCGGCTTCGGCGGAGGCGGAGGCGGTGGCGGAGGCTTCTCGGGCGGCGGCTTCGGCGGAGGAGGGGGCAGCGCGTTCTAGGCTCGCCACCAAACGTCAAACTTATTGCTGGACTTCATTTTCAAGGTATGTCTAACCTAACGCCGTGACATCCTCACGCAACATCTGATGAAGTGCATTCGGGACTGGTATCGAGAACAGCCGCGCTGGGTTCGGCGGACCAATATTCTTGCCCTCATCATTCTTGCAGTGTCTCTCGCAACCGCGATGGCAAAATCGACGCCCGAGTTGAGTGCGATTGCTTGGCACTATCGGAATGGCAATTTCATCGCTGTCAACGGAGTGAGATTCCCCGTGTACTACTGGTACACCCCGCACGGCTATGAAAGAGGAAGCGGATTCTCGGTCAGGGACTTTCCAGGCCCATTGCGCCCTGGCAATGACAGTTTCACTTGATTTGAGATCAGAGGATGGAGAGACGATCGGGATGTAGGCACTCCTCAAGACCAAGTTCAGAAAGAAGTAGCTGCTTATGAGAAGGCTGGGTATCTTGATGTGCGGACCTTTGACGTCAAGATCAACGGGCAGACCCTAGAATGCTGGGAAGGCCAGGCTTTCGCAGGTTCTTTCTCTTGCTACGGAGGCGGGCCGATTTACCATCTAAACTTCACCGGGGACAATGCCTCGACGGAAAGATTCCGACGCACGTTAGCAGACGCACAATGATCTGGCCTGTGTGGGTTGGGCACATTCGCCGAAACGCACAGTCGGCGAAAGAACTCGGTTACACCCATCCGCCACCCACTGCAATTCCCTAGGCTAGAATGTCGGGCCTCCCCCATACTACCTTCGCACTATTGATCCTCGGCTGGGCGTCTCTATAATCGGGCGCATCGTTTTGGGGATTCGTGGCACATCGCATGAAGGTACCGTGGAAATCCGTGTGGCATACCATCGTCATTTCGCTTTGCGTGCCTGCCGCCGTGTGGGTGGTGGCAACGGCATCTATCTATGTCGTGATGCGGCAGCCGCCGGAGCAGTTTGGCCGTGTGATGGCGCACATTCCGGGGCCGGTGGCGTTTATGGTGCTGCCATTCGAAACGCTGTGGATGCGCGCCCGCGCCGGAACGCTTAACCTCGGCGACCGCGCGCCTGACTTCACACTCACCAAACTCGACCACACCGAGCAAATCCAGCTTTCGTCGTTCACTGCTCAGGGGAAGCCCGTCGTGCTGGTGTTCGGCAGCTACACCTGACCGCCGTTCCGGCGGGAGGTTCCCGCGCTCAACAAGCTCTACGAGCAGTATCGCGATCGCGCGGCGTTCCTGGTGGTCTACATCACCGAAGCGCATCCCAGCGATGTCTGGCAGATGCAGAGCAACATCAAAGACAACGTAGTCTTCGCCAGTCCGCGCAATGAAGACGAACGCGCCACCGTGGCCGGCTCCTGTGTGCGCAAGCTGGGGATTGAGATTCCCGCCGTTCTCGACGAATTCGGCAACTCGACGGAGAGCGCCTACACCGCCTGGCCCGATCGCCTCTACCTGATCGACGCCCAGGGCAAGGTCGCCTACAAGAGCAAGCCCGGGCCTTTCGGCTTTAAGCCGGACGACCTGAAAGCAGCGCTGGCCAAGGCCCTCCACGCGCCGTAAAAGAGGCCTCGCCACAACCCGCAAAGGTCGCGGGCCAACACCGCAATCCGCGAAGCCGCGGCCTCACTCCATCTCAAAACTCACGTAACTCAACCCTCCCTCGCGCTCCACCTGCAGCACCACGGCGTCGCCCGTCTTCAAGCCCTTCAGGACGCTGCGCAGCGTCTCGGTGGAATCAATCGGCATGGTGTTCACCTGATGAATAATATCCCCCGCCTGCAGTCCGGTGTCGGGCAGAATCAGGTCCGCCGCGCGGCCCACTACGATCACGCCGGATGGAATTCGCAATCCGCCCAATTGCGTCTTCATATTGTCGGTCAGATCGATGGCCAGTACGCCCAGCTTTGGAATCAGACTGTCCTCCGGATTCACCGCGTCCAGCATTTCGTCCATGGGATCGCGATGCTCAATCGCCGGCACGTAGAGCGTCTTGCGCTCCTCCCCGCGAAGAATGTCGAGCTTCACCACTTCATCCAGCCGGTGCAGATAAAGGGCGGAGGTGAGCGCCGGCAGCGTATCGATGCGGCGGTCGTCGGCACGGAGAATAATGTCTTGCACCTTCAATCCCGCCGCCGCGGCCGGACCACCCGGCGTAACGTCCACCACCACCACGCCCCAATGCTGCGCCAGTTGCAAACCTTCGGCCAGCGTCGGCGTAATCTCTTGCGCCGCCGCTCCAATCTCCACCCGATGCACGTGCCCGTGGGCCCGCAGGCTGTGATACACGAAATCGACCACCCGCGCGGGAATGGCAAAGCCTAATCCCTCGCTGCCTCCACCCTGCGACAAGATGAACGTATTAATCCCCAGCACCGCACCCGTCATATCCACCAGCGGCCCGCCGCTGTTGCCCGGATTGATGGGCGCATCGGTTTGCAGGTAGGTCATCGGCTTGGCCGGATCGGGCTGGCGCGCGACCGCGCTCAACACGCCCATGGTGATGGAATTCTGCAGTCCTTCGGGACTGCCGATGGCAAACACCAGTTGTCCCACCCGCGGACGCTGGCGGCTCATCAGCGGCAGGGTCGGCAAGTCCTTCTCGTCAATCTTCAACAGCGCCAGATCGCTTTCCTTGTGCTGGCCCAGCAGCCGCGCCTCCACAATGCGGCGCTTGCCGATCGGCACCTGGCCCGAAGAATCCCCCGGCAGCGGCAGCGCCACCCGAATCCGTTGTGCGCCTTCGACCACATGCGCGTTGGTCATGATGTAGCCGTCTGCATCCACAATCACTCCCGAACCCACCGCGTGCTGGCGTACGATCAGCGCCGTCTGCGACTTGTCCTCCTCGCGCAGCGGGCCATAACCGGTCACCAGAATCTGCACCACGCCGGGCGACACCTTCGCCGCCAACGCCTCCAGCGCACCGTTCAGCTTTTCCAAAGTCTGCTGCTCGTCGCCGGCTTGCGCGTCCATGGATTTCGGCGAAGCCTTGTCGCTTTGCGCCTTCGCGGCCTCGGCGGGACTTGCTGGTTCAGCCGGCTTGCGCCCCGGCTTGGCTTGCGATTCGGCGCCAACCACCCACAGCAGACAAAAGCACAGTGCCACCGGTACTACCCTCGTCCCACGAAGAATGCGTCGGTTCATGAAATCTCTCCTGGAGAAACTCTTCTCTGCATTCTGACAGAACCTTGGTCGGTTCACGAAGCGGCCCGTCCCCTCCGGTGGGGGAAACCGTCTTACCGTTAACTAACGGGTTATCAGGCTTTTACATCAGTAACTTTCCGTGATATAACCGCCCCTGAGCACAAAAGCGGGCAGAACCCGCCCGGAGCTTGGTTTGACGACGTTGGCCGCATCCTCAGACAGCACACACACGACCGGCCGACTCAGAGGAGGTACCGTGGAAGAAGCACGGACCGGGAAGCGATTCCCACTGGAATTGCCCATCAAGATTCATCAGGACGCTGGCGACTCTAAAGGAGTCACCGGAAACCTCAGCGCGGCCGGAGTCTTCATCCGCGCCGACTCTACCATGGAAGTTGGGTCCCCCGTCGAGTTCGAAATCACCCTGCCGCCCGAAATGACCGGCGGCCAGGAAAACGTAACCATCGCCTGCAAGGGCCGTGTGGTTCGCGCCGATGAAACCGGAGAAGGTGGCGAAGGCCGCGGTGTCGCCTGCGTCATCGACTCCTACGAGTTCGTGAGGAACTCCTAACACTTTCTATGCAGTTCTTTGGAGCGCTGACAAATGCTCAAACTGATTCTGGCCGATAACCAGGCGATCTTCCGCGCGGGTATCGCGAAAGTCCTCGCCGTTGAAGACGAGATGCGTATCGTAGCCCAGGCCCAGACCCCGGAACAGATGTTCATGGCCCTGGACAAGTTCCGCGCCGCGGTTCTGGTGGTAGCGGCGGGCTTCCACAATGACTTTGCCGGCATCGTGCAGGCCGCGAACAAGGCCAAGACACGCGTGATTGTGCTGGCCGACACCGGCGAGAGCGCCCAGCGCCACATGTCCAACGGCGCCCACGGCGTGGTCTACCGCAACGTCACCAGCAGTGCGCTGGTCGATTGCGTGCGCAAAGTCTCGCGCGGCGAGACCTGGGTGCAGGACGTCGCCGTCCCCAGCGAGCTCACCGAAAACGATATGGTCGGATTGCGCGTGCGCGATCGTCTGACCGCCAAAGAGCTGCGCATCGTTGCCTTGATCGTGCAGGGCTACAAGAACAAAGAAATCGCCACCCAGCTCGGCACCACCGAGCAGGTCATCAAGAACTACCTGCGCAACGTCTACGACAAGATCGGCGTGTCGGACCGGCTCGAACTGGCGCTGTTCACCATCCATCACCGCATTCTGAACGAGGCCGCCGCGGCTACTACAACGGGAGCTCCGGCGCAGCCGCCGGCGGGCGTATCGCCGTAACGGCTTCAACCTTTCTCCGACGGGCCGCCCATACGGGCGGCCTTTCTTGTTCTCCACCGCCATCACCGTATTGACGAATCATTGTCCGGCAACGCAACATCTATGCCTGCTATGGAATTTCGACAACTTGGCAAATCTGGATTGAAAGTACCGGTGCTCAGCTTTGGCACCGGAACCTTTGGCGGTGGCAACGAATTCTTCAAGGCCTGGGGATCGAGCGATGTGGCCGAAGCCACGCGCCTGCTCGACCTCTGCCTGGATGCGGGCGTCAATCTGTTCGACACCGCGGACATCTACTCCGACGGCTTGTCCGAGACAATTCTCGGCAAAGCGGTCGCCGGGCGCCGCGGCAAAGTTTTGATCTCGACCAAGGCCACCTTCCGCCTGAGCACGACGAGCGGACCCAACGACATCGGCTCGTCGCGGCATCATCTGATTCAGGCCTGTGAAGCCAGCTTGAAGCGGCTGGGCACCGACTACATCGACATCTATCACCTGCACGGCTTCGACGCGCTCACGCCCATCGAAGAAGTTTTGAGCACGCTCGACAATCTGGTAAAGGCGGGGAAAGTTCGCTACATCGCCTGCTCGAACTTCTCCGGCTGGCACCTGATGAAATCGCTCGCCATCGCCGATCGTTATGGCTGGCCGCGCTACGCCGGACACCAGGTCTACTACTCCCTGATCGGCCGCGAGTACGAATGGGAACTGATGCCGCTGGGCGCGGATCAGGGCGTCGGCGCTCTGGTCTGGAGTCCGCTGGGCTGGGGACGCCTCACCGGCAAGCTTCGTCGCGGGCAGCCGCTGCCCAAGGATAGCCGGCTGCATAAGACTTCCGAACAGGGACCACGAATGCCGGACGAGTATCTCTACCAAGTGGTCGATGCGCTCGATCAAGTCGCGAAAGAAACCGGCAAGACTGTGCCGCAGGTTGCGCTGAACTGGCTGGCGCAGCGTCCGACGATCTCGACCATCATCTTCGGCGCGCGCAATGAAGAGCAGCTACGGCAGAACTTGGCCGCGGTGGGATGGAATCTGACGAAAGAGCAGATCGCGAAGCTCGACGCCGCCAGCGATGTCACGCCGATCTATCCGTATTGGCATCAGCGCCAGTTCACAGAGCGAAATCCGGCAGCGGCCCCGGCGGGAAACTGGTAAAGACGTAGCGTTGCGTTTTGCGCCGGCGCTACTTGAAATGCTGAATCAACGCGCCTGCAGCCGTGTCGCAGGCTGAAAACGTATCGCCCTGATTCGTCATCACCAGCACGGCGAAATCCTTCGCCGGAGCCATCCATACGATGGCGAAGTTCATGGTGTTGCTGCCCGCGTGATTGAGCGCGCGGCCGCCAGCCCACGAGCGATCCGCCGCCATCCAGCCGAATCCGTAGTCGCCGCCGAACGGCGTGGTATGCAGACGCTTGAACGTCTCCGGCTTCAGGATGCCCGGCTCGCCCTTCTCGCCGCGCAAGTGCGCAGTGATGAACTTGCCCCAATCGACGATTGAGCAGTGCACCGTGCCGGCCGGACCGATCACAGGCGCGTTGTCGGCTCGCGGGCCGGGCGCAATCGGATTCGGCCCGAACAGAATCTTGGTGTGCTGCCACGGCTGGTCGACTTTGCCCGGCGTACCCATCGCGCCGTAGCCGCAGGTTTTCATTCCCAGCGGATCGAAGATGCGCACCTGCATCAGGCTCTCCCAGGAATCGTTGGCGATCTTCTCCGCGATGGCGCCCGCGACCGCGTAGTTGCGATTCGAGTACAGGAACTTCGTGCCCGGTTCGTTCACTGGAGGCTCACTGAGCACCATCGCAACATAGGCCGCGCGCTGCTCGCGAGGCATGCCGGGCAGGTCGTACATGTCGCCGAGATTTTTGCCGTGAGGCCAGCTTTCGTCGGTGAATCCTGACCGGTGCGCGAGCATTTGCTCGATCGTCACCTTGCGGTAGGCGGGATTCATCTTCTGCGCCAGCTCTGGGAACACCTGCTCCAGCGTTGTGTCCCACGAAAGCTTGCCTTCTTCGACAAATGTGGCGAGCAAAGTCGCCGTCATCGCCTTGGTGTCGGAGCCGAGATGAAACTGATCGTCGATCGTGACCGGAGTGTCGGTACCGTACTTGCGCACGCCGACCGCGCCAACGCCGACGAGGCCCTTGCTGGTGACGATGGCCCCTGCCAGCGCGGGTAAGTTGTATTGCTTGCGGATCGGTTCGAGCAGAGAGTTCAGATTTTCAGGTGAGGCAGGAGTGCGCGCCGTCGTCTGCCAGTACAGACCCAGCGCGAGAACAGCAAGCAACGTCGAGATGAGTGCAAGAGGTTTCATCAAAACGACGCCCGCGAGCCGACGCAAGCTGCACATCCATCTGTCATCCTGAGCGGCGTTCTTTGCCGCGAAGGACCTATGCAACTGGCCCGCAGCATCGGAGCCGCTGGCAGGTTGCATAGGTCATTCGGCTCGCAAAGAACGCGAGCCTCAGGATGACACTTCACAAGCGCTTCAGCCGATCTTCTCGCCCACCGCTTTTGCCTGCGTGAACAGGTACAGATAATCCGGCCCGCCGGACTTCGAATCCGTCCCCGACATGTTGAAGCCGCCGAACGGATGCGCGCCGACCATCGCTCCGGTGCACTTGCGATTGATGTAGAGATTGCCGACGTGGAACTCCTGGATCGCGCGCTCGATCTTGTCGCGCGAGCTGGTATAGATGGCGCCGGTCAGGCCGAACTCGGTGTCGTTGGCAATTTCCAAAGCGTGATCGAAACCGTGCGCCTTGATCACCGCCAGCACCGGGCCGAAGATCTCTTCCTGCTCGAGCTTCGACTTGGGTGGGATGTCAGCAATCACCGTGGGCTGGATGAAGTAGCCCTCGCCGAGTTCCGCGATGCGTTCGCCGCCGGTGAGGAGGCGCCCATCCTTCTTGCCCTGCTCGATGTATTCGAGGATCGTCTTCATCGACCCTTCGTTGATGACCGCGGCCATGTTGGCGTTTTCGGCGGGATCGCCGACCTGGATCTTCTCCACCCTCGCCTTCAACATCCCGAGGAACTTGTCATAGATGCGCTCGTCGATAATGGCGCGCGAGCAAGCCGAGCACTTCTGGCCCTGAAATCCGAATGCGGCCTGCGCGACGCCTTCGACCGCGGAATCGATATCGGCATCGGCATCGACGATGATCGCGTCCTTGCCGCCCATTTCGAGAATCGTGCGCTTGATCCAGACTTGTCCAGGAGCTTGCGTCGCCGCCACTTGATTGATGTGCAGCCCAACTTCACGCGATCCGGTGAACGCGATGTAGCGCGTCTTGGGATGCGCCACAACCGCGTCGCCGAAGCTGGCACCGGCGCCGGGGCAGAAGTTCACCACGCCTTCAGGCATACCAGCTTCTTCCAACAGCTCGATAAACTTGGCGGCGATGGTCGGTGAATCGCTCGATGGCTTCAGGATGACGGTATTGCCGCACACGATGGAAGCCAGCGTCATGCCCGCCATGATGGCGCAGGGGAAGTTCCACGGCGGAATCACCGCGCCCACTCCGAGCGGAATGTAGTGCAGCGTGTCGCGCTCGCCGGGCAACTGAATCGGCGTGGTCGCCTTCGCAAAGCGCAAAGCTTCGCGCGCATAAAACTCGCAGAAATCGATGGTCTCGGAAATATCCGCGTCGGCCTCGGCCCAGTTCTTGGAAACTTCAAACACCAGCCACGCCATGTATTCCATCTTGCGTTC
>JBBIOA010000032.1:0-57774 GCA_037443605.1 Terriglobales bacterium | reverse complement strand
GCTTGGATCCGATTTCGAATGACGAAATTTCTAAGGAGGCAGGAAATGCGTTTTGAACGTTTTCCTATTGTTCTAGCTGTGCTGTTGACCGTGTGCCTTGCGACTACACCCATGTTTGGCCAGTCGCTGACGACCGGCAGCATTTCGGGTACTGTCTATGACCCGTCCCATGCGATCGTACCGAACGCCAAGGTGAATCTGAAGAGTTTGGATACAGGTACAACGGCCACCGGAGCTAGCAGTTCCACAGGTGGTTACAGTTTTGGACTACTGCGGCCGGGACGCTATGAAATTACCGTGAAGCAGGCTGGCTTTGCCGAAGTGCGGCAGACCATGGATGTTCAGGTCGGCCAGGTCACTAAGGCTGACATCGAGCTGGTGGTTGCCAAGGGTACCGAGACCGTTGAAGTCTCGGGAACTGCTCCCCTGATCAATACTGAGACAAGCACTAATACGGCGTTTACCCAAGCGGAAGTCGCCCAGCTGCCGAGCGCGGGCGGTGACATCACGAACATCGCCGACACATCACCGGGCGTCGTGATTAACTCGACCGGCGGTTACGGGAACTTCACCGTAAACGGTCTACCGGCCACCTCGAATCTTTTCACGGTGAACGGTGAGAACGATATGGACCCGTATTTCAACATCAATAACTCGGGTGCCACGAACCTGACGCTGGGCCAGAACGAGATTTCCGAGGCCACTGTCGTCACCAATCCTTACGGCGGCCAGTACGGTCAGTTGGCTGGTGCACAGGTCACTTATGTGACCAAGTCTGGTTCCAACAGTTTCCACGGCAACGCGCAATATTGGTGGAATGGCCGATTTGTCAATGCCAATGACTGGCTCAATAACAACTCCGGAGCGCCACGGCCCTTCTCGAACGCGAACCAGTGGGCGGCTGCTGTGGGCGGCCCGATCATCAAGAACAAGACGTTCTTTTTTGTCGATTACGAGGGCATGCGTTTCATCCTGCCGAATAGCCCGAACGTTGATACTCCGACTCCGGGATTTGCCGCTGCTGTGATGGCTAACATCAGTAATCCTGCGAGTCCTAATTACCAACCCAACGAGATCTCGACCTACCAGACCATGTTCAACTTGTGGGCAGGTGCGAAGGGTGAGAACCTAGCCGTTCCGACCGCTCCTCAAGCTGGTGACTACTGCAGCAGTTTGGTGTTTCCAAACGTTGTAACAGGCTTCACGCCGGGTACTACTCCGTGCGAACAAACCTTCCGTGGGTCCACGTCAGCTCTCGGTAAGGAATACATCCTTGGATTCAGGATTGACCAGAAGCTAAGCGGTAGCGACAACATGTTCTTCCGCTACAAGCTCGATCACGGCACGCAGCCGACGACTCTCGACCCGATCAACTCAAATTTCGATGCGCTTTCGCCTCAGCCGGCCTATGACCTGCAGGCGCAGGAAACGCACGTTTTCGGCCCCAGTTCCACCAATTCCTTTACCGCGACGGCAAGCCACTACGTAGCTCAGTTCGCACAGAACGCGGCTCTAGTTGCTAAGACGTTCCCAACCGGGATTATCACCTCGGGCGGATCAGTGAACTTCACCAGTTTCAACGCAGCCTACGCCTTCCCGCAGGGACGGAACGTGACTCAGTACCAGTTCATTGACGACTTCTCCTTGACGAAAGGCGCAAATCACACGCTGAAATTCGGCGCTAACTTCCGTCGTTACGACATTAGCGACCACAACTTCTTCTGGAACACTCCCGGAACCTATTTTGGGTACAACAATAACGGCCTGCAGGAGCTCGCCAACGGACGCGCATATCAGTTCCGCCAGTCGCTCAACGTAGCGAGCAACGTACCGATTGGCCTCTGGGGAATCGGTGTCTACGCAGAAGACGACTGGAAGGTAGCTCACAACCTAAAACTGACCTTGGCGCTGCGTCTTGAGCACAGCTCTAACCCGGTTTGCAACACCAAGTGCCTCGCGAACTTCAAAGGTCCGTGGTCCGGTCTGGCCTCCGTGCAAGCTGGCGGCGGGACCCCGTCGGGTGACGTGGCCTACAGCAGTGACATCGCATACGGCCAGCCGCATGCGTTCCAGGGGATCGACCCCATCAACTTCTCGCCGCGCGTGGGCTTCAGTTGGTCTCCGCGGGGTAACGACAAGACTGTGGTCAGCGGCGGTATCGGGCTTTTCTATGACACGACCGCAGCGGGCCTGCTGGACGACCTGCTCTCTAACCCCCCGGCGGCCGTTCAACTCCGCGTGCGCGGTACCGCAGGCGTGGGCGTGTTGCCATTCGACAATACATCCGCCGGTGCGCCCGCTACATTTGCGGCCTCGGCAGCGGCTTTCAACATCAATCAGAACTACAACACGATCAAAGCCAACCTGAAGCTGCTCGGTACGGCATTCAACTCGCCGGGATTCACATCGCTGGTGGGCACGATGCATACGCCGCAGTGGCAGGAGTGGAACCTGTCGTTGCAGCAGGAGCTAAGCCGCACTTCGGTGATGATCATCAGCTACGTCGGCAACCACGGCATCAAGATTCCGTACACCAACGCGTGGGCGAATGCCTATGATCCGTACGAGATCTATCCCAACAGCGTCGTCCCCTTTTCGCCCTATGAGGGCAACTATGCGAACGTCACTCAGGTTCAGAGCGGCGCCATATCCAACAACAACGGTTTGACTATCAGCTACCGGAAGCAATTCTCACACTGGGTTTCGGCTCACGCGAACTACACGTGGGCGCACAACATGGATGAAGTGTCCAACGGCGGGGTGTTTACGTATGGAGACTCGCTCTTGGGGCAGATTAACCCCACCAGCCTCCGGGCTGCGAATTATGGCAACACGGACTACGACATTCGGCACAATTTCAACGCCGATTTTGTTGTGAATCCGGAGTTCCATGTCAGCGGACCTATGAAGTGGTTGGCCAACGGATGGCAGTTCTCCGGCAAGTGGTTCTGGCGGTCTGGACTGCCC
Source organism: Terriglobales bacterium (assembly GCA_037443605.1). Taxonomy (GTDB): domain Bacteria; phylum Acidobacteriota; class Terriglobia; order Terriglobales; family Acidobacteriaceae; genus Sulfotelmatobacter. Next base: position 54,807 of record JBBIOA010000032.1, on the reverse strand, counting down.
TTCTCGATCGTGGACAACAACTGGAATGGAGCGATTCAGAACGGTGGATCGACCATCCTGGCTCAACCTCTTGTGGGTGGCACTGCGCCCGGTCTGGGTCACTGCAGCGGCAAGAACGCCACTGCGAGCCCCGGAAACTCGTCTACACCAGCTTGTCTGGACCCGACGGTGTTCATTCAGAGCGCGTCCGCGTCTTTCAACGGGTTCGACGTTTGGTCGCCCCAGCGCCGCAACCAATATCACGGTACGCACTTCTTCGACATGGATTTGAATCTCTTCAAGAACTTCAAGTTCTCGGAGAGGCTCAACTTCGCCGTCGGCATCCAGGCGTTCAACGCACTCAACCATCCGAACTTCGGCAATCCGGACGGCGGTTTCGGAGACCCAGGGTTCGGGCAAATCTCAGGCATGACAGGGGTTCCGACGAGCCCATATGGCAACTTCCTGGGTTTTGACTCGTCCCCGCGTGTGGTACAGCTCTCAGGCAAGGTTGTGTTCTAAACTAACTCGTGCTCGAGAGCCAATGAACCTGACAAGGCCGGCCGAAAGGTCGGCCTTGTTTGTTTCGCGACGGTCTGAGGTGCGGCAGTATAATTTTGGCGCGAACCGAGACGGATGCGACAGGCATACAATCTGGAGCATCTGACTGAGTGGAGGGTGAAACATATGATTCGAGTTAGTTCGGCTGCTTTAGTTCTAGCGCTAGGCGCTTCTTTGGCCTTTGGTCAGGCCGCATCGCAGACAACTACACAAGCTCCGAATGCCGTTGGGCATGGAGCCTTCCCGGTGAAGATCACAAAAACGCTCGACTCCAGCAAGCTGAAGGAGGGCGATGCCATTGAAGTTGAGACTGCGGGAAGCTTCAAGCTACCTGACGGCACGCTGGTCCCGAAGGGATCGAAGTTGGCGGGGCATGTCACGGCAGCGAAAGCCAGATCCAAAGGGGATCCCGAGTCGCAGCTGACGGTCACCTTCGACAAACTGAACATCGCAAACGGTAAGCAACTCCCGGTGAAGGGAGTAGTGCAAGCGGTCTTCCCCCCCGCTGAGGAAGTCGATCCCGGTGTCGCAGGCACATCCTCTCATGAGGGTGGCTCTGTTCCCTCGCCGGACTACAAGCCGACGAGTGATATCAAGATCGGAAGCAACTCAGACTCGATTTCTCACGGCCAGCCTGCGCCAGATCCGAAGTCTGTAGGCGTGCAGGGCATTGACAATCTGCAACTGGACAACGGCGTCCTCACTTCTAAAGGCAAGAACGTGAAGCTGGGCGGCGGCGTGCGCATGATCGTAAGGGTGGACATCCTCGGCTAGGAGTAGTTCTCTGGGTCTCTGTTGAAAGGGGTGGGCTATGACGCGCTTTGCCGCGAGTAGTTTGGCATTGTTCTTTGCTTGCTGCTGCGCCGGTCAGACTCCGGTTGTCCCGGCGCAGATTCCTTCTTCGGAGGCCTCTCTGCAGGCTCTCGGGCATGGAGCTTTTCCCGTAGTAGTCACTCAAACGCTCGACTCCAGCAAACTGAGCAAAGGCGATGTTGTCGAGGCGGAAACGGGGGGCAGTTTTAAGCTACCCGACGGCAGACTTGTGCCCAAGGGATCAAAGCTAACCGGGCATGTCACGGTCGCCACGGCGCGCTCAAAGGGTGCCGCGAAGTCTGAGCTCGGGATCATCTTTGACCGCGTCCGGGTGCCAAACGATGGCGAATTGAAGCTCGAAACGATGGTGCAGGCCGTCTATCCGCCTGCGCTAGAGGCTGATCCCGGCGTAGTGAACGGCTACACGATGTCTAAAGATGGCGGACCTGGCTATCTGCCGCCCGACATCAAGACAGGATCGAATCCGGACGCTCTAGTCAGGATAGACGTGGTGGTAGACCTAAACTCCGTCGGAGTGCAAGGCTTGAAGAACTTGGAACTAAAGCGGGACGGGGTCCTCAGTTCGCCCGGCGGCCAGAGAGTAAAACTGGGTAGAGGCATGCGCTTGGTTGTGCAGGTGATCGTTTTCGGTTAGGCCCAATCTGGCGCGAAGTGCCTCCGGAAGATAAATGGCGCGGCTTTGGCCGCGCCATTTTCGCTTCCAGTGCCTCGACTACTTCCCGAAGATCACCGTGCTGGCGAAGTGGCCGCTGGCGGCCATGTAGAACAGCAGCGGGACGGACAGAAAGAAATTTGTCCGCGAGGCTAAGAAGGCCTGCCGCGCCAGGGCTGCCGCGTCTTCGCGCGGCGTTCCAGCCAACACTCCGCGGATGATCTTTTTGTTGCTCGGCCAGATGATGCCCCAGACGTTGAACAGCATCACGATGCCCAGTCCGCCGCCTATTCCGATATTGAGGACGTGGATGTCGTCTCCGCCGACTGGCGTGTAGTGCACGAAGATCCATCCGGCGGCGTAGGTGAGAATTGCCGTCACTACGCCAAGAACATATCCGCTGGGCGTCACTTTCTTGATCAGGAAGAACAGCAGCAGCCAGGTTCCGATCCACAACAGAAAGAAAAGTCCGAGCGTGCTGAGCGGGCTTCTTCCTGCCAGTTTCGCGTCCGCGCCGACGAAGGCCTCTCCCCAATACCAGAGACCGACAAACACCGTGACCAGAGAACTCCAGCGGAACCAGTTCAGGGCGGGCAGGGTGAGATTCTCGAAAATCTTTGGCTTCGCGGCTGCGTCCACTTGCTTCATGAACGGTACGTTCACCAGGTTGAAGAAATACAGCAGCCCCACCCAAGTGATGCCGGCAATAAAGTGAAACCAGCGCAAAATCAGATACAGTGCCTCTTTGCCGGTGATGGTCGGCAGCACAGCGGCTGCCAGAAAGTTCTGCATAGGATTCCTCCCGAACATGGATATGGTTTGGAAGCGCCGCAGACGGAGCGGCGTCCGGCGAAGAGCTAGCCCTAATCTAGAATTGGTCTTGTCGTTCTACAAGCACCTGCCCGGCCCTCAGGGGCTAAAAGCCGCATTTCAATTTGTCTTAAACGGGACGGCTGAGCCGTACCCGGCCCAAAACCGTTTACGAGACCGGCCCCAAGCGGCGATGAAAATCCGGCCGGGCAAACAAACTCGTCCGGAAATCGAGGCAAGTCTGCGCTTCCCGCGGCGCACGTGTCAACTAGCGGCGCTGGTTCCGGCAGACTCGGTTCATCTGATCTTTTGATCTGAACTTCCCGGTTGAAAAGCGGCGCGGATCGCCGTATGGTACTCACAACTGGCTGACGTGAGGCCGGCATAGCGGATCCTGGTTCGTCAGCGTTGTCCCCCCGTGTTCCCATGGCTCCGGGAAGGCCAAGAGGAACATGCTGTGTATGGCCGTCCACCTGCGCCTGTGGGCGGGTGGTTGGCGCGATCGCAGTTCAAATCAAGGAGATCGGCGATGGATAGCAACAAGCCGGCGCAGAACATTCAGGATTCCTTCCTCAACACGGCCCGCAAGGAACGTGTCAGCATTACCATTTATCTGCTGAGCGGAGTCAAACTGACGGGCCGCATCCGCTCCTTCGACAAATATTCCGTCGTGCTGGAAGCGAACGGTCAGGAGCAACTGATCTTTAAGCACGCCATCTCCACCGTGGTGATGGGCAGGGTGGTTCCGTCGCACGTCAACCACGTGGTGCATTCCGAGAGGGCGTCCGCAGCGGCGCCGTCGGTGGCGACGAGTGCGTCGGGCACGGAAGGGTAGACCTTTTCGGCGTGGCTACTCCTCCAACGAAGAAATCCCGTGATCCCGTGCGCACGCGCCTGGCAGCGCCCATCGCGAAAGGTGGCGCTCGTCTAAAGCCGCAGCAGGAACGTGCCTTTCTGGTCGGACTTGACGTCCGCACGCGCAGCCGCGCTGGCGCCAAGGGAGCGGTTACGGCGCAGGCGGCTGTGGCGCGCGATGCTGCCGCCATGCAGCCCGCAAAAGCAGGTTCGACGGCAAAACTTGATGGCAAGCCCAGCATTCCGGAGTTCGATGCCGAAGAGTCGTTGGCCGAACTGCGGACGCTTGCCGAAAGCGCGGGGGCAGAAGTTGTGGGAGAAATCCTGCAGCGCCGGGACCGTCCCGATCCCGCGACGCTGATCGGCGCCGGCAAGCTGGAAGAAATCTCAGGCGCGGCGGCTGCGGTCGAGGCCGACATTCTTCTGTTCGATCACGATCTCAGTCCGTCGCAGCAGCGCAACATCGAGAAGATCGTGGGGCTCCGCGTGATCGACCGCACGCAGCTGATTCTCGACATTTTTGCCCGCCATGCTCGCACCCGTGAAGGCCAGCTGCAGGTCGAACTGGCGCAACTGCACTACATGCTGCCGCGGCTCGCCGGACGCGGCGTGGAAATGTCGCAGCTGGGCGGCGGCATTGGGACGCGCGGTCCCGGCGAAACGCAGCTCGAGACCGATCGCCGCAAAATTGCCCGCCGCGTCCGGAACGTCGAGCAGCAGATTGAAAACGTGCGCCGCATTCGCGCCCAGCAACGGCAGCGGCGGGAGTCCGCGCCGGTCGCCACGGTTGCGCTGGTGGGATACACCAACGCCGGCAAGTCGACACTGTTTAACGCGCTCACCAATGCCGGAGTGTTGTCGTCCGCGAAGATGTTCGCAACGCTTGATCCGACGATTCGCGGCATCGATCTACCCTCGAAGAGAAAGGTTCTGCTCTCCGACACCGTCGGATTCATTCGCAGCCTGCCGCACACGTTGGTCTCGGCGTTTCGCGCCACGCTGGAAGAGGTGCAGCGCGCGTCGCTGGTCTTGCACGTCTCCGACGCGAGCAGCCGGCTTTCCGCCGAGCAGGACGCCCAGGTGGAGATTGTGCTGAAGGAACTGGAAGCAGAGAAGAAGCCGCGCCTGCGGGTGATGAACAAGGTCGATCTGCTGGACGAAGAAGTGGCCCAGGAATTGATTGCCGACTCGAAGCGTCCGGGATCGAAGACGGCTTACGTTTCTGCCGTTGAAGGCACGGGGCTGGCGCATTTGCTAGAGCGCATCGACGCGATGATTGAAGAAGATCCGGTCAGCCGCGTGCGTCTGAGTATTCCGCAATCGGAAGGGAAGATGCTGGCGCTGCTTGAAGCCCGCGCACGGATCTACTCGCGGGAGTACCGCGGCGGTGCCGTGGAATTGGAAGTGGATGCGCCGGAGTCGGTGGTGAGAAGGGTCCGAGCCTGGCTCGTCGGGTAGATTCCTGGCGCGCAAAATCCCGCAAGCAATGCCCCCAAAAATTAAATGGGCCGGCAACCAAGAAGCGGTGACTTTCCTTGGCTATCGGCCCATTCGATCCTGAAGTGGATCGGAGGTGATACCACTATGCTAAGCCTGTTTATTCGGAAGTCAAGGGGAATATGCAGGAATCTGCGGAGTGGGGTGCGGGGCCGACCGGCAGGGTGTCTGTAAACGTTTTATTTGCATGATGATAGCTGGAGTCGCCGTCCGCCCGGGGAGTCTGTTTCATCCGCGCCGAGGTGTCCGAGCCCGCCGAAATCGTGGACCGAAATCGGATGGCGCTGCGGCACCAAACCACACCACTCTCCGCGTTGACACAACTTGACGTGAACGTTACACTTACTAGTTTCATCAGCCCTCATTTTCCGGTCTAGATCATCACCACATGGATTCAACGCTGCAACAATTAGGGGAATTACTGCTCGGAGCGGTGCCGACAGTCATTCTGCTGGCGTTGCTGTATGGGCTGTACACGGTGATCGTGCACAAGCCATTGCGAGCGGTGCTGGCGGAGCGGCGCAGCAAGACCGAGGGTGCTGTCGAACAGTCGCGCGCCGATATTGCCGCGGCTGAGGCGCGCACCGCCGAGTACGAGCAGAAGCTGCGCGAAGCGCGCGCCGCCGTCTTCCGCGCGCAGGAAGCTCGCCGGCAGGCCGCATTGCAAGCGCGCACCCAGGCGGTGAATGAAGCTCGCGTCAAGGCTCAGGCCCAGGTGCAGACCGCGAAGAAAGACATCGAAAGCGATCGCGTCGCCGCGGAGGCTGGCCTGCAACAGGAAGTCGCAGGTTTGGCGCAGGAAATCGTCCGACGCGTGCTGCAGCCTGCCGGAGCGTCCCGGTGAACCTCATGAGCGCATGGATGAAAACCCCGCGCGCCCGGAAGGCATCGGCCCTTGCGTTGTTCCTCGCGCTGTTCCTCGCGAGTGCGGGTGGGTTGCGTGCCCAGGCTTCTCCCGAGCAGAAACCTTCCGAGCCGGCGCAGGCTACCGCGCACGAAGGAAAACCGTCCGCAAAGGGCAAGGCGGAAGAGGAAGACGAGACGGCGCAGTTCAAGAAGTCGCCGTCGGTGAAGTTCATCGCCGAGCACACCGGCATGTCGCTCAGCAACGCTTACTGGACGAGCGTCGTCATCAATTTTCTTGTCATCGCCGGCCTCATCGTGTGGGCGGGGAAGAAGGCGTTGCCCGGGCTGCTGAATGCCCGCACGGCCGCCATTCAGAAAGCGATGCAGGAAGCGCAAAAAGCCGGCGCGGAAGCGCGCGCCAAGCTCGCTGAAATCGAGGCACGGCTGCAGAAACTGGATGTCGAGATCGGGATGATGCGCGATGCGGCAGAGCGGGAAGCCGGCTCCGAGGAAGCGCGCATCCAGGCTGCCGCCAAGGAAGAAGCCAACAAGATTGTCGCCAGCGCCGAGCAGGAAATTGCAGCGGCTGGGAAAACGGCTCGCCGGCAGTTGACCGCGCACGCCGCGGAACTCGCCGTAGGTCTGGCGCAGAAACAGATTCGGGTCGACGCCGCCACCGATCAGGCTTTGGTGCGGGGTTTCTCCGCGGAACTGGCCTCCGATCGCAGAAAGGACGGCAACTAGTCCGTGGCTACCGTCGCCAGCACCTACGCCCGAGCATTTGCCGATGTCGTGCTGAGCGCGCGCCTCGATGTGAATCGGGCGGTGGGCAATCTGCGGCGGATTTCCGGTTTGCTCGACGAAAGCCAGGAGTTGCGGCGGGTGTGGGAAAATCCCGCGGTACCCGCGGAGCAGAAACGCCGCCTGCTGGATGCGATTGTGGAGCGTGAAGGGATCGAGCGCCACGTGCGCAATCTGGTCGCGGTGCTGATTGATCATCGTCGCGTGCAGGCGCTGCCGCAGATTACGCAGCAGTTGGAGAAAGAACTCGACGCGCGCCTGGGATTTGCCGAGGCGCACATTTCGAGCGCCCGCGAACTTGACGATGCGGAGAAGCGTTCGCTGGAAGCGCAGATTGCAAGGCTGACGGGCAAGCAGGTTCGGGCGCACTTCGGGCTGGATCCGTCGCTGCTGGGCGGCGCAGTCGTCCGCGTCGGCAGCACGATTTACGACGGCTCGGTAAAGGGCCGGCTGGAAAAGATTAAAGAAGCAATAAGCTCCTAGCCGTCGCAAAGCACGAGCAGTTTGCTCACTGCTCATCGCTCACTGCTTATCGCTGAGAGCTGACCGCTGAAAGCTGAGAGCTTGTTTCTATGGCACAGATCAAAGCAGACGAAATCACCAAACTGATCCGCGAGCAGATCGAGAACTACGAGTCTCAGATCTCCGTGGACGAGACGGGCACGGTCATCACCCTGGGCGACGGCATTGCGCGCGTCTACGGCCTGGATAAAGTCATGGCCGGCGAACTGCTCGCGTTCCCGCACGGCGTGGCCGGCATCGCCATGAACCTGGAAGAAGACCAGGTCGGCGTGGTGCTGCTCGGCGAATACACCGAAATCAAGGAAGGCGACGAGGTCAAGCGGACCGGCCGCATCATGAGCGTGCCCGTGGGCGACGCGATGATCGGCCGCGTGGTGAACTCGCTTGGCCAGCCCATCGACGACAAGGGCCCCATCTCGACCGACAAGTTCATTGCACTGGAGCGCATTGCTCCGGGCGTGATCGATCGGCAGCCGGTGCGCGAGCCCATGGCGACGGGACTCAAGGCCATCGACAGCATGATTCCGATCGGCCGCGGCCAGCGCGAATTGATCATCGGCGACCGCCAGACCGGCAAGACCGCGGTCGCGCTCGACACCATCATCAATTCCAAGGGCAACGACCTGATCTGTATTTACAACGCGATCGGGCAGAAGCGCTCATCGATTGCGCAGGTGGTGAAGATTCTGGAAGACGCCGGAGCGATGGAATACACCATCGTTGTGGCCGCGTCGGCCTCCGAGCCTGCGCCGATGCAGTACATTTCGCCTTACGCCGCCTGCGCCATGGGCGAGTACTTCCGCGATACCAAGCGCCACGCGCTGGTGATCTACGACGATCTCTCGAAGCACGCCGCGTCGTACCGCGAAATCTCGTTGCTGCTGCGCCGTCCGCCGGGCCGCGAGGCGTATCCCGGAGATGTGTTCTACCTTCACTCGCGCTTGCTGGAACGCGCCGCGAAGTTGAGCGACAAGAACGGCGGCGGATCGCTGACTGCACTTCCGGTGATCGAAACGCAGGCGGGCGACGTTTCGGCGTACATTCCAACCAACGTGATTTCGATTACCGACGGCCAGATTTATCTGGAAACCGACTTGTTCAACCAGGGCGTGCGACCGGCGGTGAACGTGGGGTTGTCGGTGAGCCGCGTCGGCGGTAGCGCGCAGATCAAGGCTATGTGGCAAGTCGCCGGCACGCTGAAACTGGAACTGGCGCAGTACCGCGAACTGGCAGCCTTCGCGCAGTTCGGCAGCGATCTCGACAAGGCCACGCAGGCGCAGTTGAATCGCGGCCAGCGGCTGGTCGAACTGCTGAAACAGAATCAGTTCTCGCCGCTGCCGTTCTCGAAACAGATTCTGATCATCATGGCGGGTACCGGCGGATTCCTCGACGACATGCCCGTCGCGCAGGTCCGCGAGTTCGAGGGCGAGCTCTACAAATATGTGGAGTCGACCAATCCCGCCTTGCTGCGCGCCATCATGGAGAAGAAGATTCTCGATGACACGTTGAAGGCGCAGTTGCAGGGTGTGATTAAGGAAGCGAAGCAGCAGTTTGTGGCCGCGCGTGAGGCAGTAGCGAAGTAAGTTCTCGGTTCTCAGTAAGTGCCGAGAGCCGAAAGGTTTTGCTGAGAACTGACAACTGGAAACTGAAAACTAGCTTTTCATGCCTAACATTCTCGACATCCGTCGCCGTATCCGCAGCGTGATCAACACGCGGCAGATTACCAAGGCCATGAAGATGGTCTCGGCCGCGAAGTTGCGCCGCGCCCAGGAGCGCGCGCTGGCGGCGCGTCCGTATGCGCAAATGCTGACGAATGTTCTGAAGTCGCTGGTGGCGCGCGCTGAAATCTACGATCCCGAGACCGGCGCGCCCAAGCATCCTCTGCTGGCGCAGCGCGAAGAAAAGAACATCCTGCTGATCGTGGTGACCGGCGACAAAGGTTTGGCAGGCGCGTTCAACGCCAACATCACCAAGGCGGCTGGACGCTTCCTCGAATCAAAAGCCGGCAAGAACATCGACATCGAAGCGGTCGGCCGCAAGGGCCGCGACTTCCTGCGCCGCCGCTATCCCGCATCGAAGATTCAGACGCAAAGCCTGGCGGAACTGGCCGAGTCGATGGAAGCGGAGTTGGAAGCGACAGAACGCGCAGGAGCGACGCAGATCTCCGGCGAACACGTCGGAATTCTCGGGAAAGTGGAGTTTGCGCAGGCGGCCGCGCTTGCCGAAAGCGTGATCCACCGCTATTGCCACGAGCAGATCGACGCAGTCTACATCGTCTTCAATGAATTCAAGTCGGTGATTGCGCAGCGGCTGATCGTTGAGCAGGTTCTTCCCATCGAACAGATCGGCGAACAGACCGTGCGTCTCGCCGAGGAGATGACCGAGGAAGAAAAAAAGAAGGCGAAAGAGGCCGCGGTCAGCGCGGGCGTTGGCGTGCACGGGACGGAGGGCGCGCCGGAAGCGGCCTCGCAATTCGGCACCGCGCAGGTCGACTATATCTACGAGCAGCCCGCCGGGGAATTGTTCCGCGCCCTGCTGCCGAAGTATGTGAGCATCCAGGTTTTCCGCGCGCTGCTGGAGTCAGTGGCCGCCGAACACGCCGCCCGTATGACGGCCATGGATTCGGCCACGAGCAACGCGACTGACATGATCGACTCGCTGACGCTGGTCATGAACCGCGCGCGCCAGGCGAAGATCACGAAAGAGATTATTGAGATCGTCAGCGGCGCGGCGGCGATGTAAAGAAGCTTCTAGCTTCTAGCTACTAGCTACTAGCTTCTGGCAAAACAAGAACGTCGAGTTTCAAGGATATTGAGGATTGAGGCAGATCGCCGCAGCAACTGAGAAAGCTAGGAGCTAGCAGCTAGTAGCTAGAAGCCGAATTTATGCCAGAAAACGTAGGACACGTCATTCAAATCGCAGGACCGGCGGTCGACTTGCAGTTCGCCGAAGGCAAGCTGCCTCCCATTTACGAGGCCGTAAAGGTCGTTAGCGACGGCTTCAATGTTCCCGACCCCATCAGCGTCATCCTCGAAGTGCAGCAGCATCTGGGTGAAGGCCGGGTGCGCTGTGTCGCCATGCAGCCCACGGACGGCATGGTGCGCGGCATGAAAGCCATCGACCAGGGCGGCCCGATTTCGGTTCCGGTGGGCCGCGGCACGCTGGGTCGCGTGATGAACGTCATCGGCGAGCCCGTCGACCAGCTTGGTCCCGTCGAATTCAAGGAGCGGATGCCGATTCACCGCCTCGCTCCGGCCTTCGACGAGCAGGCGACCACCGCGGAAATGTTCGAGACCGGCGTGAAGGTCATCGATCTTATCCAACCCTTCCTGAAGGGCGGGAAAATTGGATTGTTCGGCGGCGCCGGTGTGGGCAAGACCGTCGTCATCATGGAGCTTATCAACAACGTCGCCAAGAACCACGGCGGATTCTCCGTGTTTGCCGGCGTCGGCGAGCGCACCCGCGAAGGCAACGACCTCTGGCTGGAAATGAGCGAATCCGGCGTCATCAAGCCGGGCGTGCCGGCGGAATCCAAGGCTGCCTTGATTTACGGTCAGATGACCGAGCCGCCGGGAGCGCGTCTGCGCGTGGCGCTCACCGGACTTACCGTTGCCGAGCATTTCCGCGACGCCGAAGGCGCCGACACGCTGCTCTTCATCGACAACATTTTCCGTTTCACGCAGGCTGGGTCGGAAGTGTCCGCTCTTCTGGGCCGCATGCCCAGCGCCGTCGGCTACCAGCCGAACCTGGCGACGGAAATGGGCGAACTGCAGGAACGCATCACGTCGACCAAGAAAGGTTCGGTCACCTCGGTGCAGGCGATTTACGTGCCTGCTGACGACTTGACCGATCCCGCGCCGGCCACGACGTTTGCTCACCTCGATGCGACCACGGTGCTTTCGCGCGCATTGACGGAAATCGGAATTTATCCTGCCGTCGATCCGCTGGCTTCGACCTCGCGCATTCTCGATCCGCGCATCGTTGGCCAGGAGCACTACGACGTCGCACAGATGGTGAAGAAGACGCTGCAGACCTACAAGGATCTGCAGGACATCATTGCGATTCTCGGCATCGACGAACTCAGCGAAGACCAGAAGCTGACCGTCGCGCGCGCCCGTAAGATTCAGCGCTTCCTTTCGCAACCATTCCACGTGGCCGAGCAGTTCACGGGGTCGAAGGGAAAATACGTGAAGATCGCGGATACGGTGAAGGGCTTCAAGGGCATCGTGGAAGGCAAGTACGACGACATCCCCGAGCAGGCTTTCTACATGAAGGGCCCCATCGAGGAAGTGATCGAAGCCGCGGAGAAAATGAAGGCAGCAGCGTAGGAACCGTCGTTGGTCGCTGGTCGTTTGTCGTGAGCAAAGCATCGCTGACGCAAGCGAGTTAGGCCAACGATCAGCGACTAACGACCAATGGCAGAAGTCTTTCAACTCGAAATCGTTACGCCGGAGAAGAAAGTCGTCGACACGACGGCGGAAGAAATCCAGATTCCCGGAAAAAACGGCTATCTTGGCGTTCTGCCAGGGCACGCGCCGCTCATCACCGAACTTGCGGTCGGCGAGATCACCTTCCGCGAGACTGACGGTGGCAGCCCAACCGAGCAGCGCCTGGCCGTGGCCTGGGGATTCGCGGAAGTCCTGCCGAACAAGGTGACGATTCTCGCCGAGACTGCGGAGCGGCCTGCGGAAATCGACGTCGACCGTGCCCGCAAAGCCAAAGGCCGGGCCGAAGAGCGGCTCTCCAGCGGCGACACGACCGTCGACGTGGAGCGCGCGCTCGACGCGTTGCATCGCGCCGAATCCCGGATCGAAGTGGCAACTTCCGGCAAATAGCGGGACCGTTAATTCTTCAGCGGCGGCCGTTCGCACTCGGGATTGGTTTCCTCCAGAAACACAACCCTGCTCACGCGCAGCCGGTGAGGCCCCGTCGACTCCCCGTAAACCTGCACCTTGTTCCCGATTTGTGGCCGCAGCAGTCCCGGATTGTCGATCTGGAAGACCACCTTCTTTTCCGGGCTGATGAGGACAACGCTCTTGCCTTCCTTGACGCATCTGCGTGCACATTCGGGATTGGTCGGCGAATATCGGCCAGCCGATGCACGTGCCTGCGCACAGCCGGAGTCAGAAACATACCCGACGTAAACAGTCTGCCCGGCGGCGACACCCGACGCCGCCAGTAGCAGCATCATCACTAGTAGCGATTTCATCGCGCTCCCCCCCAGACGAGTGATTCAGGGCATCATAGTCCGACGCAAGTTTCCGGACTATAGTATTAGGCGATTCCCTCAGGAGATGATCCGGTGAAACTCTGCTCCTACATCCTTCTGCCCGTCTGCTTGTCCATGGTTGTCGCGGCCCAGCAACCCAAACCCGCAGCCCCGCCCGTGCAGCCTCCGCAAATGCCGGCGGCACTTGTGACTCCCGAAGTCCATGCGGACAACACCGTGACCTTCCGTTTTCGCGCACCCAACGCCCGGGAAGTGAAACTTACCCGCGAAGGCACGCCCGAGCCGCTGCCCATGCAGAAAGACGATTCCGGCGTCTGGAGCGTGACCACGCCGCCGCTCGCGCCGGATTACTACGGATATTCGACTGTTGTTGACGGGCAGCGCTCGCTCGATCCGTACAATTCGCTGCTGAAGCCGAATCTGCTCTCGACCGAGAACATGGTGCACATTCCCGGCCCCCAGTCTCTCCCTTGGGAATTGAACGATGTGCCGCACGGCGAGATTCATCACCACTTCTACCATTCGGCGGTTGCGGGCGACGATCGTGATTATTACGTCTACACGCCGCCGGGCTACGACCCCAGCGTGAAGAAGAGCTATCCGGTTCTGTATCTGCTGCACGGCTACAGCGACGATGCAAGCGGTTGGACCGCCGTCGGCCGGGCGAACGTGATTCTCGACAACCTGATTGCCCAGGGCAAGGCCAAGCCCATGATCGTCGTGATGCCCCTTGGCTACGGCACCATGGAAATGATCCGCGTCGGCTGGGGCGGTATTTTTAATCATCCGGAAGTGCGCGAGCAAAATCTCGCGAAGTTTCGCGAGGCTTTGCTGGGCGAGGTCATGCCCAGAGTGGTTGAGGAGTACCGCATCATCAACGATCGCAGCTCTCACGCGATTGCCGGGCTGTCGATGGGTGGCTCGGAATCGTTGTTGACGGGGTTAAACAATATCGAACAATTTGCCTGGGTCGGAGCGTTCAGCGCGGGCGGGCTGCCCGAACCGTTTGACAAAGATTTTCCCGGGCTCGATGCCGCAACAGGCCAGCAATTGAAGTTGCTCTGGATCGCCTGTGGCACGGAAGACCGGCTGATCACCGCGAATCGGAATTTGCGGGAATGGCTGAAGACGAAAGGCGTGAACCACATCGACATCGAAACGCCGGGCATGCACACGTGGATGGTCTGGCGCAGGAATCTGGCAGAGTTTGCGCCGCTGTTGTTCCGCTAGCGAAGTTGAACTGTACGTCAATTGGACGTACAATCGAGGTAATCTATATGGCCCAAACTGCAATTCTTGCCCGTCGAGATCGCAAGCGGGGCGCCCGTCTTGGGTTCCGGGTGGACGCTAAGACGAAGAAGTTGGTCGAGCGAGCCGCCGCCCTGGAGCGGCGCAGCCTGACCGATTTCTGCCTGACCGCGCTGACGGAGGCCACGCATGCGACCATCACGCGACATGGAACGCTCACTTTGGGCGAGGACGACCGGCAGGCGTTTTTTGACGCGTTAGTTCGTCCGCCACGCCTCAACGCACGCCTGCGCCGCGCGCTGCGCGCGGCGGAGCGGCGAGTCATATCAGGATAGATGCCAGAACCGAGTCTCTTCCGGTTGGAACTGCTGGCCAAACAGCATGACCGCGACGGAGTCGCTTGCGGCGTCGAAAGCCTCGACTCTTACCTGAAGACTCAGGCGTCCCAGGACCTACGCCGGAAGGCAAACGCAGTGTTCGTGCTGGTCCCCGTGCAGTCCGAGACCGCCATCGCCGGATACTTTACCTTGTGTGCCTGCGGCCTGTCCCCCGGAGTCATTCCTGAATCCGCGCGTAAGCATCTGCCAAGGTATCCGGTAGTAAGCGCTACCCTCATCGGGAGACTGGCCGTCGACAGGAAGTACCAGAGGCAGGGACTCGGCTCGATTCTTCTAGCGAAAGCGCTCCGCAAAGCCTACGAAAATTCCGCCGTGGTTGGGTCTTCCATGGTCGTGGTGGATGCCATCGACGCCGGGGCGGTGCGTTTTTATCAGGCGCACGGATTTGTCAAGTTACCCGAGTCAATGCGCCTGGTCTTGCCCATGAGAACGATCGCGGTTGCCGGCCTGCTGTAGATCTTTACGGCACCTTCACTGAATCCTGCTTCTCCGCCGGCACGTAGTTCACTGCCGCCGTGCGTTCCAGTTTGTCCCACGCGAACTTGCGGCCTTCGAGAGCGCGCTTCAGCGTCTTGAACAACACAATCGAGAACAACTGCCGGTAAGCGAACCGCTGCAGCCACACCTGGCTGAGCAGCCACGGATCTTCCTTGTCATCCGGGCGGCGGCGCTCCAGCGCGAATGCCACCGCCGATGCGATGAAGTCAATCACCAGGAAGGCAAAGAAGAACAGTACCAGCTTGTGGAAGCTCGCAGGATCGGTCGAGTCGGGATGGAAGTGTTTCTGAATGTAGTACCAAACTGTCCCCACCACAAACATGATGTCGATCAGCGGAGAGACCAGCGGCAGCAGAATCTGGAAGATGAAGATATTCGGCAGCGCTACCCAGCCGAGAGCGCCTTCGCGCGCCACCACGTCGCGATGCTTGAAGACCGCCTGCAGAATGCCAAAGGACCAGCGGAACCGCTGCCGCATCAGGCCATTCGCGTTGGTCGGCGCTTCGGTGTAGGCCAGCGCACCATCCTCATATTCCACGCGATAGCCCAGGCGCAGCAGAGCCATGGTCAGGTCTGCATCTTCGGCCACGGTGTCAATGTGATAGCCGCCTGCCTCGCGCACGGCGGACACGCGCCAGCACCCAATCGCTCCCGGCACCACGCTCACCGCGCCCAGCACATCCAGCGCACGCCGTTCAAAATTCTGGCTGGTGATGTACTCGAGCGCCTGCCAGCGCGTCCACAGATTTACCCGGTTCCCGACTTTCGCATTGCCCGCGATCGCTCCCACCTTCGGATTCACGAAATGGGGCACCAGCCGGGAAACCGCGTCGGAAGCGATGATCGTATCCGCGTCAATGCCGACGAACAGTTCGGCGTCGCCAATGTGCTCGATGCCGTAGTTGAGCGCCTCGGCTTTCCCCGAATTCTGTTTGCCCAGGATCAGCACTTTCCCCTCGGCCGACTCGGCTGCAAACGCCGCGCGCGCCACCTCCAGCGTCTTGTCCTTCGAGCCATCGTCAATGACGATCACGCGCAGGTTGGGATAGTTCGAGTTCAGTGCGGCGCGCACCGTACGCTCGATCACCTTCTCTTCGTTGTAGGCGGGGATCAGCACTGCGACTTTGGGCTGGTACGACGCGACCTCCGCCGGCTTGCCGAAAATCTTTTCATGCAGCCGGTCGTAGATGGCTGCGGCGCCGATGAAAATCAGGCGCCCGGTCATCAGCAGGTCGCCCACCAGGAAGATCCAGGTAATGCCGATGATCGCCGCTTCGAAGGCCCAGAATCCGACCCGGTTGAGCCGCGCCGCCCACAGTTCTCCGGCCGGCAGGGGCGCCATCACATCCGCTTTCGTCTTTCCCAGCAGTTCTGAGACCGGGGCGATGTCATAGCCGCGCGCGCGAACGCCGTCGATGATCATGGGCAGCGCACGAACCGTCTCCGAGCGATCTCCTCCGCCGTCGTGCAACAGGATGATGTTGCCGCAACGCAAGTCTCCCACGCGGCACGGGGGCAAATGTTCCAGCACGTACGACGCGATCTGTTCCGCCGTCCGCCGCGGGTTGTCGTTCCAGTCATTGGGGTCGATCCGGTTGCCGATCGTGATGTAACCCATCTCCTGCGGAAGTTCGAGCGGACGCACTTCGTCGGCGGTGTCGGGTTCTTCATCCACGGCGTAGGGCGGACGGAACAGCAGCGTTCGAATGCCGAACTGGCTGGCGAACAGCCGCTCGGTCAAGTTCAGCTCGAACTTGACGTAGCGGTTCGACGCGTTGGTGATATCCGGATGGGTAAACGTGTGATTCCCGATGAGGTGGCCCTCATCAAAAATTCTCTTCGCCACACCCGAGAAGCGGTCTGCCTGAATCCCGATCAAAAAAAATGTCGCGGTTGCGTTCTTCTGCTTGAGCACGTCCAGAATCTTCGGCGTCCATTGCGGATCGGGTCCGTCGTCAAACGTAATCGCCACTTTGTTCTGGCTGTAGCCATAGCGCCCGACGCGATAAGGCTCCGGCAATGTCTGGAACACTTCGTCCGTGATGAGCTGGCTGTTGGGGTCGATGGTCAAGTCGCGCGTGCCGTGCGCGGGCTTGTCCTCGACGCGGAGAATTTCTCCCTGCCCTTCCATGTCGACATCGTTGCCCGGCGGGACATCGCGCAGTTTGTCGGTTGCCCCCGGATCGCCCGGCACGTCCCACACTTTCCACAACGACCGGTCTTCACCGCCCAGCCGCCAAAGGGCGAACGTCTGAATGCCGAGGCTCTGCGCTGCCCGCATGTGGTTGAGGGCGGTAACGGCGTCCAGGTACCAGATCTCGTGGCGCACGTTGCGTTCGTCGAGATAGCTGAGGTGCGGGTTGAGGGCATCATCGTCGAAGTTGATGTCTTCGTCGGAGTCGCGGGCGGCCAGCCAGGTGTCCTGCACGGTCGCCGGAGCGTCGTGCTCCCCTGGAGGCAGTTTCCCTTTCGGTGGCTTCACCGCCCAGTCGTAGCCGTAGTTGGCGATGGCGCAGATGATCTTTTCCTGCGGGATCACCGTCTTGGCGAACTTCAGGTTCTCCTCGAACCAGTCCTGTGACGCCACCGGCCCGGGCGCCGCTCCCGGATAGTGCTCGTCATAGTTCATCAGCACCACGCCGTCTGCCGCCGCCGCTACGGCCGGGTAATTGTATTCACCGTTGTGCGCGGGGACCGCTACGTAGAGTTTCATCCCGCGGCTGTGCAGGTCGGTGGAAAGTTCGTTCAGCAGCGCCACGTAGCCCGGCTGGCCTGCCGCCGGGAAGGCTTCGAAGTCGACCATCAATCCGCGGAAACGGCCGGAGGCCAGGAACTGCACGGCCTGGGCGCGGAAAGTTGCGCGGGCTTGGGGATTGTTGAGAAAGGCCACCACTTCCCCGACCCACTTCGCCCCGTCGAAATTGTTGACCATGGGGAAGACTTCCATGTTCGTGTCTTCCGCATTCAGAAACTTCATGACGCGGTCATCGACCGGGCGGACCGTGTTTCCCTGGACGACGTCGAAGAAATTGTTGGTCTGATCGTCGACGCCCTGGATTCGTCCGTCGGTGGTGAGAACGTGCAGCCAGTCGGGGTAGAGGATGTCGATCTGCCGCGCATAATCCCGCAGAGAAGAGAACGCGGCCGCATCCCACGGCACATAGAAGGCAGCGCGAATGCCTTCATCGGCGTTCAGCTTGACCTGCGATGGCGCCAGCTTGGATTTGCGGTGGGAGCGCGCGGCAATCTTCTTCAGGCGTTCGCGGTGTTCTTTGTCGGTTTCCTTGACGGGCTTGAACGCCCGCTTCTGGGGAGAGAACAGCAACTCCGGCAAGGGCTCATCCCGGAGCGCCGTATAGACAAAGAAAATTACGAGCAGCGAAATCGCCACCGCCGCCACGTCGAACAGCCGACGCAGGCGTCTCCACCGGGCGCGCCGCGGATCATAGAAGACCGGGTTGACCATGCTTTCAGGTTTGCAGTGTTTGAATAACGCTGAGATTCATCGTATGCCCCGCCGGGGCCACGGTCAATTCTCAGCCAGGCAGGGCGAGTTAGCTGCTATGGGTCGTACGATGCACTTTCCCGCGCACCTGGTTGGCCAAAGCGCTATAGTCGCTGCGTGCACGAGTTGCGCAGATTGATGGCGAACCGGCCCCGGTTCTTCGTCGCGGCCACCTTGGCCGGGCTGGCGCTTCGCATCTTTTGGGTGTTGCGTTTTCCTGGCGTCGTCGACGATTCCCGGCTCTACGCCAACATTGCCGAAAACTGGATGCAGCACGGCATCTACGGCGTGACCAACTCCGGCGCGATCATGCCAACGTTGTCTCGCCTGCCCGGCTATCCCGCATTTCTTGCCGCGATGTTTTCGCTGTTTGGGGTTGAGAATTTCCGCGCCGTCCTCTTCGTACAGGTCTTGTTCGATCTGGCGACCTGTTTCCTGATCGCTGATCTTGCCTTGCGTCTGCTCTCTGAGCGCGCGGCTCGTGTGGCTTTTCTTCTTGCCGCGCTGTGCCCGTTCCTGGCCAACTATGCCGCCGCCGCGTTGACCGAGACCCTGGAGATCTTCTTCACCACGCTGGCGCTGGATCTGGCGATCATCGGATTGAAATCCGATTTGGCGACACCCCTCCGAAGCCGTCTGCTCCTCTGGCTCGGTTGCGGACTCTCCGTCGGCGCGGCGATTCTGCTTCGGCCCGACGGCGGGATTCTCCTGGCCGCCATCGCTGGATATTTGTCCTTTCAGATCCTGCGCAGCCTGATCTCAAAGCAACCTGCGATCGAACTGAAAGTCCTCGTACTTTGCGCGTCTCTGGTTTGCCTCGGGGCCACAGCGCCGCTCATCCCCTGGACGCTGCGCAATCTCCGCACGTTCCATCGATTCCAGCCGCTGGCTCCGCGCTATGCCAACGATTCCGATGAGCCGCTCACTCCCGGATTCAACCGCTGGGTGAAGACCTGGGCCGCGGAGTACGTTTCGACCGAAGAGATCTATTGGAACGTGCCTGGAGAGGACATTGACTTTACCCGCCTGCCGGCGCGCGCCTACGATTCCGAGCAGCAGCGCGAGGAGACTCGCCAGATCTTCACCGACTACAACGTCGATCACGATCTGTCGCTCGCGCTCGACGCCCGCTTCCTGGCGCTCGCAACGCGGCGCATTCAGGATGCGCCCCTGCGTTACTACGTCTGGCTGCCATGCCTGCGCATCGCCGACATGTGGCTGCGACCGCGCACCGAGCTGCTTCCCTCCGATCCGCGGTGGTGGCAGTTTAACGATGACGCCCGCTGGCTCGCCGTCAGCCTCATCTTCGGCGTCATCGGAGTGGTCTACGTCGCTCTGGCGGCTGCTGGGCTGGTTGGCCGCTGCGATATTTTTGGCATCGGCCTATTCGTTTTGTTTCTGGTTCTTCGGTCCGCCTTCCTCGGTTCGATGGAGAATCCCGAACCTCGCTATACGCTCGAGTGTTATCCCATCGTGATTTTTCTTGCTTCGGCGCGATTCAGCCGCGCTGGAGCTCCTGCAATACCTCCCAAAAACTGAATGTCGCCTACGTCGGCGCAGATTCATTGACTTTGTCAAAGGCTTAAATCGTTGAAAATTAAGCTTGCAAGTCGTGGTCCCGCAGTTGCAAAATAAGCCCCCATCAGGTCCCCAGGGGTCTCGACCGAGCGTTCCTAAGTATCCTGGGCAAAAATAAATTGGACTGTAGCGCCCTCGTGGGTGAAGGAGCTTCCCCTATGCGTTCTCGCGCACGTGTAGTTGCTTACCTTGCAGCTATTCTCTGTGTACTCGCTAGTTTCCTCGCGGCACAAACCAGCAATACCTCACTGAGTGGCGTCGTCAAAGACCCCAAAGGAAGCGTCATCGCGAACGCGACGGTGACCCTGACGAATGCCGCTACCGCCACCTCCCGCACCCAAAAAACCGGTGCGGAAGGGCATTATTCGTTCGAGTTGCTGACGCCGGGCGAGTACAAGCTGGAGGTGCAGGCTACAGGTTTCCGCAAGCAGGTGCTTGAGAACATCCACGTTCTCATCGCGAAAGCCAACACCATTGACATCGAATTACAAGTGGGGGCTATCACAGAAGAAGTCACGGTCAATGCCGAATACAGCCAAGTGGCCGTGGATACGCAGGATGCGAGTCTGGGAAATAACTTTATCTCGGAGCAGATTACGCAGTTGCCCCTTGAAGCGCGCAACGTTTTGTCGCTGCTGACGCTGCAGCCGGGAGTTACGAAGGACGGCTATGTCGCCGGGGGCCGCGCCGATCAGTCAAACGTTACCCTCGATGGTGTCGACATCAACGAAGCATATAGCAATGCTATCGGGCCGGCACAAACGGATAGCACCGTTCCAAATGCCGAGAAAGGCCCAGTGCTTCGCCTGAACTCGGAAGCTATCGAAGAATTTCGCGTCGCCACGCTCAACTCTGGAGCGGGTGGCGGAAGGTCTTCCGGGGCGCAAATCGCCCTGGTAACGAAGTCGGGATCGAATTCCTGGCATGGCGCCGCCTTCGAATCCAACCGGAACACGATTTTCACCGCCAATGACTGGTTCAATAACCATGCCGGCGTGCCCCGTCCCGCCCTGATTCGGAATACATTCGGCGGAGCCGTCGGCGCACCGGTCGTGAAGGATCGAGTGTTTTTCTTCTACAGCTATGAAGGTCGTACCGATGCGAGCCAGACACCGATCCTGGCAGCCAACGGATCCCCAGTTCCTCTTGCCAGCATGGGGCAGGGGCAGCTGAAGTTCCATCTTTGTGCCGATGCAACCTGTAGCAGTCCTGGGCCGATCGTCACTCTCGATTCCAATCAGCTGAGCACGATCTTCCCTGATATTCAGGGGCTGAACCAGGCCGGTCTCCAGACGCTTGCAGCGGCCGCGGCAAAGTATCCTGCGAACGACAACACCATTGGGGATGGCATGAACGTGGGCGGTTACCGCTTCAATGCCAGCACGCCGGTGCGGCTCCACTCCCACTCCGCGAGGCTCGATTTCAATCTAAGCAGCCATCAAACCCTATTCGCGCGTGCAAACGTCATCTATGACAAGTGGGGCGGCGTGCCTGCGTATCCCGACACACCAGCTCCCAACGAATGGGATCATCCCTGGGGCTTTGCCGTCGGGCACACCTGGACCATCCACAACAACTGGGTTAACAAGTTCACCTACGGGTATACCCGCCAGTCGTTTACCAAGGGCGGAGACCTTTTCCACAACGATATCGATTTCCGATTTGTTTACTACCCCACAAACGAGCTCTATGGCCTATCGCGCATAACGCCAGTGCACAATTTTGTGGATGACCTGAGTTGGGTGAAGGGCAATCACACCATCGAGTTCGGCGCGAATATCACCAAGAGCAACAACATCCGCACGAGCTACTCTAACGCCTACGATCAGGCAATCACAAACCCTTCGTATTACCTCACAAACTTGCTCCGAGCGCCATTGAGCAACTATGTCTTGGCCAATGATGGATTCGCATTGTTCACCGGAGACGGATCGAGCGCTGAGAATGCGGCGACGGCGTTAATCGGTCGCTTTACGCAGTACACCGCTGACTACACGTACGGTCACAATCTGCAGTTAACCCCTCCGGGAACTCCGACGATTCGGAACTTTGGCGGGCAAGACTACGAGGGATACGTCCAGGACACCTGGAAGGCCAAGAAGAATTTGACCCTGACGCTGGGGCTGCGCTACGGATTGGCAAGGCCGGTGTACGAAGTCACCGGATTCGAGACCCAACCGAACGTTCCCCTCGGAACATATTTGCAGTTGCGTGCGGAGAATGCGAAGCAGGGAATTGATTACACCAGCCCCATCAGCGTGAACCTCTCCGGGCCGGCGAACGGCAAGGCTCCGATGTACAAGTGGGACAAGACCAACTTCCAGCCTCGTGTCGGTGTGTCCTGGTCGCCGGACTTTAGTTCAGGATTTTTGTCAGGCCTTTTTGGCCGGAGCGGTAGCTCGGTCCTCCGCGGCGGTTTTGCGGTCAATG
Organism: Terriglobales bacterium; assembly: GCA_037443605.1. GTDB lineage: Bacteria > Acidobacteriota > Terriglobia > Terriglobales > Acidobacteriaceae > Sulfotelmatobacter. The sequence goes on along the minus strand of JBBIOA010000032.1, from coordinate 32,563 downwards.
GGGATTACTTCGGCCAAGCCCTGGCGACCTTCTTCGATGTGCGCAACACCCTCGGATTCGGGTCTTCGTTTACTGTGGGCCCGAACACCTATGACGTTGGATGCTCGCCGTATCAGGATCCCGCTTCTGTCTACTACGGCAGTGGTGGAGCCTGTTCTGGCGGCGTAAATCTTGGGCCGCTCTATACTTCAACTGACCAGGCGATCCGTGGAGTGCTGCCGGCGCCACCGGTTGTGCAATCGATATCCTTTCCGCAAACACAACCGGCTGACAACTCTTTGCGAATCGAGTCGTCCCTCGATTCCAACCTAGTGACTCCAAAGAGTTACTCTTGGAGCGCAACCTTTGAGCGTCAATTCGGCCAGAAGACGATGCTGCAGGTCAGCTATTTGGGACGAGCAGCGCGGCATCTGTTGGCGCAGCGCGACATCATGCAGCCGATCAATCTGGTTGATCCGGCGTCGAAGATGGATTGGTATACAGCCGGGACGACCTTGGCAAAGCAGCGGAGTCAGCAAGTTCCCACCAGCAACGTCGCGTCGATTCCATATTTCGAAAACCTGTTCCCCGGAGCGGCTGCAAACCTCGGCTATAGCACGTCCTTCTCGTCCACTCAGGCCATCTATCAGCTGATTAATGATGTGGGCGGCGACTACACGACCACGCAGTCGATCATTGATAGTATTTCGGTTCTGGGCGCAAACGCCTTCTACCAGCCCCAGTATGGCGCATTAAGCGCATGGGGTTCCATCGGAAACTCGAACTACCACGCACTGGCTGCTTCGTACAAGATTCGGACCAGCAGTCTCACCGCGGATTTCAACTACACCTGGTCCCACTCCCTTGACGATTCCTCCGGGCTACAGACGGGAGGCGGGTACAACGGAGAATCTTTCATCCTGAATCCTTTCCGCCAGCATGATATGTACGCCAACTCGGATTTTGATGCGCGCCACCAGATTAATGTCAATGCGGTGTGGCAACTTCCCTTCGGAGAAGGAAAGGCATTGATGGGGAATCCGAGCAAGGTGGCCAACGGAGTCATTGGCGGTTGGCAGTTAACAGGCATCTTCCGCTTCAACACCAGTATGCCGGTCGGTTTCTATAACGGGACGACCGGCGTTTTCGATGACGCACGCTGGGCCACGAACTGGGAAGTCCAAAGCAACGCAACCCGAACCGCAAACTTCAGCACGTGTCCGACTCGGGATCCCAAGGGGACACCAAAGCTGTTCGGCTGCAACACCGTTTACGCGTTTCAGCACTTCCGCAACGCCTACCCGGGGGAGACCGGAGAGCGTAACGTATTCCGCGTGCCCGGATATGTGGTTGTCGATATGGGGCTGGGCAAGACTTTCCACTTGAACGGCCTGTCCGCGAGGATTCCTGAGGGTCACCTTCTCCAGTTCCGGTGGGAAGTGTTTAACGTGACGAATACCCAGAAGATGGGAGCGTTCGATTCAAGTCGCAGCGGGTTCGGCATCCCGTTGGACCCGAACTTGAACCAGCCGCCGAGTAACTTCTCCAATTTCACGTCCATCCAGGGAGCGCCGCGCGTAATGCAGATCACGGCACGCTACTCCTTCTAATAAGGGCTGCAAAACGAAAAAGGGGCGAGGAAACTCGCCCTTTTTTCTCGCTTAAGAATTACGAAGCCTTGCACCGAAGCCACTACGCCAGCGGGGAATCGCTCATGCGGAAGCGCGTCCGGACGTGCTCGGAGAGCAGTTCGATGGCTGGGCGGTTCTTCACCGGGTCGGCTTGCGCCAGATACTTCATGGCCTCGATCAGCAGACGCTGGCCGTCCACATAGCGAGGGTCGGAGGTGCGTTCCCGGCGCTTGTTGTTTCCCAGCTGAGGAGGAACTGGAATCGTAAAGACTTTGGCCATAAAACCCAACTGAAGGTGGTCCAGTATAGCGCCCCAAGCGCAATTTCGGTCACATCTTCTTGTTGTTTAGATTCAATCACTTAGGGGCGCCAGGTGTAATTGTTTGCGTCTTGCTGGTGGTTTTCAGCCGAAAAACGTCGGACGGGAACTTCTTCTCGTTGAGCCGAATGGTGGAGTACTTGGCCAGCCGGTAGCTGCCGCCCGGGTCGAATAACTGCTGCTGCACCGAAATGCCTCTATCCAGATCGATCCACAACAGGATCCTGGCGAACGTCTCCTTGACCTTAGGGGATTTCGGGATCAGCTGCAGCTTCGCGGTAGCCACGCTGTCCACCGTTTCCGGTCCGAGGTAGGTCACGTCGAACTGCTTCAGCATGTCCTCGCCGCTGCCGCCGAAGCCGAGCACCAGGAAGCTCTCGAATTCATCGGCGCGCTTGCCCAGGTCGTGCACGGTCAATTGATCCAGCTTGGGCGCGTACATCTGAATCTTTCCGCTAGAGAACAGCACGTATTTCTTGTCGGGCTTGGTGACTTCGGCCAGCATCTGGATCTCTTTGCCGGCGCGCCGGTAATAAATCTCACCGGTGTCCACGGTATCCACTTCGCCGATCACTTTTTCGTAGTGGTCCCATTCAAACGCCGCGCGCGTATTGCGGAAGCTGGCGGCCGCCGCGTCCATCTTCTTGATCACCGGATCGAGCGGATTCGCCTGCGCACCGGCCGAACCAGCCCCGAGCACGCCCAGGACCAGCACCACCGTCAATTTGACTGCGCACGTGTTCTTCATTCCGAGCCGCCCGGGTCTTCTATGTTTCGATGCCGCCGAATCTCTTGCTGTTGTTCGGTTTTCCCAGTGGGATCACTGCGTCCCCTGGGGTGAGTGTTGGCTACTCGCGCTTTGCCAGAACCTTGTAGGCTTGCACGCGCCCCTTGCCATCCTTTACCGGTTCGTAACTGACAATCTTGACCGCGCCGGAAATCGGTTCGATGATCCGCAGCAGCTGATCTCTTAAACCGGCGTCATCCACCGTTCCCACGGCCCTCGCCGAGATCTGATAGGTCAGTCCACCCTGCGCATCCGTGGACACCGTTACCTCGGTCGGATACGCGGTCCGCGCAATCGGCTTGTCGTTGAAATTGATGACGCGCGGGGAGACGAAGATAAAAATCAGAATGAGCGTGACCATGATGTCGTAATGCAGCGTGCCCCGCTCGTACTGCCACAGGATGTATCCGCGAATTGTTCGCCAGATGGCGTTCATCGGCAGGGGCGCGCTCGGCGCGACAGTCGTGACTTCTGCTCTCTGCAAGTCTAGTGACCAGTCCAATTCTTGGCAATGAGCTTGAGCAATGAGCAGTGAACCATGACCGGGTGCCCCATTTCTCGCGCGTTCTTGGCGCGAGAAGTGGGGATTTTGCTCGCAGCTCAGTACGCGGACTACATCTTTCTCGGTGTAATCCTCTCGGCTCCAATGTACGGCCGCAGCGCCTCCGGAATCACCACACTTCCATCGGACTGCTGATAATTCTCCACGATCGCGACCCAGGTGCGGCCAACGGCGAGGCCGCTCCCGTTCAGCGTGTGCACAAATTCCGTCTTGTTCTTGCTCTCGGGCCGGTAGCGGATGTTCGCCCGCCGCGCCTGGTACGCCTCAAAATTCGAGCACGAGGAAATCTCGCGATACAACTGCTGCCCCGGCAGCCACACTTCAATATCGTAGGTTTTCGCCGACGAAGGCCCCATGTCGCCCGTGCACAGCGCCATGGTCCGGTAGTGCAACCCCAGCTTTTGCAGCACAGTCTCGGCGTTCTGCGTGAGTTTCTCGTGCTCTTCGTACGAATGTTCCGGCCGCGTGAACTTTACCAGTTCCACTTTCTGAAACTGATGCTGGCGGATGATCCCGCGCACGTCTTTTCCATACGAGCCGGCTTCGCTGCGGAAGCACGGAGTGTATGCGGTAAGTGAAATCGGCAGCCGGGCTGGATCGAGAACTTCGTCGCGATAGAGATTCGTGACCGGCACTTCGGCGGTCGGAATCAGCCAGAGATCTTTGTCGCCATGCGGCACACGGAACAAATCCGCGGCAAACTTCGGCAGCTGCCCGGTGCCGTACATCGAATCCGAATTCACCAGATACGGCGGCAGGACTTCCGTATATCCGTGCTCGCGCGTGTGCAGATCGAGCATGAAATTCATCAATGCTCGCTCCAGCTTCGCGCCTAAATCCCAGTACACCGCAAAGCGTGCGCCGGTAAGCTTGACCGCGCGTTCCAGATCGAGCACGCCCAGCTCCGGCCCCAGGTCCCAATGCGATTTCGGGGTGAAATCAAATTTCGGCGGCGTGCCCCACCTGCGCACTTCCACGTTGTCGTCGGCGCTGTGCCCGACGGGAACGGAAGTATGGGGAAGATTCGGAATCCCCGCCAGGATGTCGCGCAAGCGCGTGTCGAGATCGCCCGCAGTCTTCTCCAGTTCGGAAATCTTCTCGCGCAGTTCCTTGGTCTGCGCCATCGCAGCCGAGGCGTCCTGCCCTGCTTTTTTCAGCTTGGCGATGTCTTCGGAAGCCTTGTTGCGCGCCGCCTTCGAGGTCTCGGCCTGCGTGATCGCGATCCGCCGCTGGGTGTCGACTTCGCGGAAATCCTTGAGCACCGCAGCCGGGTCCATCCCGCGCTGCCGAAGCTTCTTCTCCACCAAACCGAGGTTTTCCCGTACAAAATTCAGATCAAGCATAAGAACTCAATACTTTATCGGAAAACCCGCGCGGAATGCACGTCGGTGCCCCATTTCTCTCGCTGCGTTCGGTGCGGCGAGAAGTGGGGAATTTAACTTGGACCAAAAACCAAAAGGCGCACGGGAATCCCCGTGCGCCTTCCCCAGACGGCTTACTTTACTTCACATGACAGCTCGCCATTCCACGCTTTTCCAGATACTGCTGGTGATACTCCTCCGCCTCGAAGAACGTCACCGCCGGCACGATCAGGGTCGCAATCGGCTTGGCATACTTATGCGCCTTATCCAGCGCATCCTTCTGCGCCTGCGCCTCCACCTGCTGCCCCGGCGAATGATAGAAAACCGCCGTCCGATACTGCGTCCCCCAATCCGGCCCCTGCCGGTTCACCTGCGTCGGATCGTGATTCTCCCAGAACACCTTCAGCAGATCGGCATACTTCACCTTCGCCGGATCGAAATCCACCTCGACTGCCTCGGCATGCCCGGTCCGGTCGGTGCAGACTTCCTTGTACGTCGGATTGTCTGTCTTCCCGCCCGTATACCCGACGCGAGTCGAAATCACCCCGGGAATCTGCCGAAAGGTCGCCTCCACTCCCCAGAAACATCCCGCCGCAAACGTAGCCTTTTCCATGAGATAGCTCCCTTAAACGAACCCACACAATGTCCGCCTATGTTAGATGAAAAATCTTCCCAAAAGTGACGGAAGTGTAAAATTCCCGCCATTTCTGGGCCTCCGCCATTGACCCCCGTCCGGAATCACGCTAACCTGCGTTTCTAAGGATTTCCCCCGGATTTCCACCCAGCAGGCAGGATGCCCAAGCCCAGCCACATCGTCGTCGTGCTCGCGCTTGTCCTGACTGCGTCTGCAGCCCTGGCCCAGTTTACTCACCAGACTCGCGTGGGATACACCACCGGAGATCAGTGGGAGCCTGCGCTCGCCGCCGATGGCCGCGGCCACATTTACATTCTTTATCCGCAGTACGGACGGGTGCCGGGCTGCACCCCTTGCACCGCTCCCACGATCGCGCTGACGGCGAGCAATGATCACGGCGCGACATGGGAGCCGTCTCGCCCGCTGCTCCCGATTTCCACCGGCCAGTTCGATGCCCAGATCGTCGTCGATCCTGTCGATCGCCAGACCGTGTACGCGTCGTGGCTACAGAACGACAAGCGGGACGTCGTGGTTGCCCGCTCGCTCGACTTTGGGCGCACGTGGTCGTACGCGTTGGCCTATCGCGGCCAGGAAGACGCCGACAAGCCTGTGCTGGCGGTGCGCGGCGCCGAAGTCTACGTTGGCTTCAATCACGAGGAGCATTTCCTGGTGGCTGCGTCGCACGATGCCGGGCAGACTTTCGCCGTCAGCAACGTCAATCCCCATGCCGCGCCCGGATGGTCGCTCGCCGGCGGGGCAACCATCGATCCTTCCGGCAACGTGTACTTTGGCTGGACTGCCTACTCTCCCGATGAAGAAGGTACGCGCCCGGTTGATATTTTCGTGAGCCGCTCGGTGGACGCTGGCCGCACCTGGTCGACCGTCCTGCTCGATATTTCCAGCGCCGCGCCCGGCTGCGTAGAAGAGCACTGCCAGACGGGCTATCTCGGCCCGCAGATTTCTCTAACGTCCGACGCTCCGGGCGAACTCTACGCTCTTTGGAATGCCGGCGGATCGAACGAAGGACCCGAGCGCATCTACTTCGCGTCGTCTACGTCAGCCGCTCAAACCTGGTCCGCGCGCGTGAATGTGTCGACCGCGCCTGCCGGCGTCGAGCAGTGTTTCCCCTCGATCATCGCTGGTCAGGCTGGTGACGTCCGCATCGCCTGGATGGACACGCGCCGCAGCGATTCCGCGCACCGCCTCTGGAACACGTTCTACCGCAGTTCCACCAACGGCGGCGCCACCTGGAGCCGCGAGTCTCAGCTTTCAAGCGCTGCCCCAGGCTACGACTACATTCTCCCGCAGGGATTCCGTTTCCCCTTCGGCGACTACTTCAGCCTCGCCATTGACAACGAGGGCTCGACCCACGCTGTGTGGGGTGAAGGCAGGGACTACAAGTCCCCCGGCAGCATCTGGTATACCCACGGAAGATAAGGGACAGGATGGATACGGGCCTCAGTCGGGTCAGGTGACCGGCCCCAAGGCGTCGCGCAGAGCTAACCGCTTCAACTACGTTCCGCCGCCGCTTGCGGGAATATCGTCTGCCGTTGCGCTTAATGAAGCGGAAGGTGGGTACGTTCTTGTAAAAGTTTGGAAATCGCCGGATCGACTGTGTCAGTGAATTCGCCAAACCGCAAGGGGAACAATCGTGCGCGCAGCACTCATCTGATCGATCAGATTGATCCGTGAGAATTAAGCCGCATTCCGCCGCTCCGGATTCAAACATCCCAGAATCCTTACTCCATCAGCATCCCGCCGGTCACGTCCGCCAGCTTCGCGATCCGGTGCTCCTTGCACCACAATTCCAATTCGTCCACGATCTTCTCGGTCGCGCACGGATCCCAATAGCTCGCGGTGCCAATCTCCACCGCGCTCGCGCCTGCCAGCATGAATTCGATAATGTCGGCTGCAGTCGAAATGCCGCCCATGCCGATCACCGGAATCTTCACCGCATGCGCGGCGTCATAGACCATGCGCACCGCGATCGGCTTGATCGCCGGCCCCGATAGGCCCGCGGTCACGTTCGCGATGCGCGGCTTGCGCGTTTCCGGATCGATCGCCATCGCCACAAAGGTGTTCACCAGCGACAGCGCGTCCGCCCCCGCTTCCTGCGCCACATAAGCCATTTGCGCGATGCTGGTCACGTTCGGCGAGAGCTTCACAATCAGCGGACGCTGCGCCACCCGCTTCGCCGTCGTCACCAATTCATCCAGCAGCCGCGGATCGCTGCCAAACGTCATTCCTCCGTGCGCCGTGTTCGGGCACGACACATTGAGTTCATAGGCCGCGATGCCTTCGCCGTCATTCAGAATCTGGATGGTGCGCTCGTAGTCTTCGCGCGAATATCCGAAGACGTTCGCCAGCACCACGATGTCTTTGATCTGCCGCAGCCGGGGCAGCTTTTCCTCCAGAAACGCCTGTGCCCCCATGTTCTGCAGCCCAATCGCATTCAACATCCCGGCTGCCGTTTCCCACAGCCGCGGCGGGGGATTCCCGATCATCGGCTCGCGCGATAATCCCTTTACCACGAGACCGCCCAGCTTGCTGAGATGCACGACGTCTTCAAACTCCACGCCGTAGCCGAACGTGCCACTGGCCGCGATCACGGGATTCTTGAACGGAATTCCCGCCACGTTCACGCTCAGATCGATGGAACTGGTCCGCGAAGGACTCAAGGCTTTCCCTCCCCTCGGGAATTATCACTGTGGCGAGCCGCCAGAGCCTCGGTCAGCACGCGCCCGACCGCATGCGTCGGCGGGTTGACGCCGAGCAGAGATGTGAGTGTGGGCGCCAAATCCACCGGCTCGACACTCGCGCGATATGTCCCCGCCTGAAATGGCAGCCCATACAAGATCAGGGGCACGTGCGTGTCATAGCTGTAGGGTGATACATGGTCGGTGCCTTTGCCCGGCCCGACGGCAAAAATGTCCGGCACGCCCATCACATACCAGCTTCCGGTCGGCGCATAGCTGTTCAGATATTTGCGGCCAAACGGCGTGTTGGGAGCGTCTCCCGCCGCCAGTTGGGATTTGGTGAAGTAGTCTCGCAACCCGGCCTGCTTCATGGTCTCGCCGACCGCCTGCTCTGCCTCACGTTCCTTTACGTGTGCGGCACCGAACGACTCTTCGTCCAGCCACGCCAGCGGATAGTCGAGCCTTACATAACTCCCGGCATGTCCCGGCGAAAACTTTGCATTGATGGCCGCATTGATCGCCGTTTCGATCTTTCCGCGATCGATTGCCGGAGCGGGAATCCGCAGCTTCCGCGCGTCGTTGGGCTGCGGCGAGATCCCGTGATCGGCAGACAACGCGATCCACGTTTCCGCCAGCCCAATCTGATGTCCTAGAAAGTCGATGAATTGCCCGATCTGCTTGTCGAGATCGAGCGCCATCTGCTGCATCTCCGGAGCATCCGGCCCTACGGAGTGGCCGAGAATGTCGTTTGCCGAAAGACTGATGGCCAGCAGGTCCGTTGCCGGTCCACGACCTACGTTTTCATAGAGTACGAGTTGCTTGGCGAACTCGAACTCGTATTCGTTCGCGATCGCCGTCCCGCCCACGGCTTCGTAAAAATTCCGGTCCGCGCCATCTTTGGTCTTGCGTGCTGTGGTGCGCAGCACGGTGCCGTCCGCGGCCTTCCACTCGCGATCCCAGAACTTGGGTGTCAGATTCTGGTTAAAGTCCTGCACCCAGTGCGGCAAGTCACTGCGATAGTAAGTCGACGTGACCCACACGCCGCTCTTGGGATCGATCCAGTACGCGCCATCCGCTGCAAAGCCTCCGGGCAAAATCGCGGCCCGATCCTTCAGCGAGACTCCAAATACGCGCGCCTTCCCCTGCGTGGCCAGCTTCAGTTCGTCGCCGATCGTGTCGGCACGGAGATTGTGAGGCGATGCCGCGGCCTTATCCGACGCGATCCCGACAAACTTCACGTTTTCGTCCTCGACCGAGGTGACCATCTTCTTCTTGCCCTGGTCCCACCATTCGTTCGAAACAATGCCGTGCCCGTTTGAATAGGCGCCGGTGAACAGCGTCGCGTGCCCCGGCGCGGTCCGCGTGTTGGCGTAGTCGTAATTGCAATTGGAAAAGTAAGCCCCGTGCTCCATCAGGAAGCGAAAGCCGTTGTCGCCAAATTGATCGCGGTAGCGCTCGAGGTAGTCTCCGCGAAACTGGTCGATCACAATGACCACAATCAGCCGCGGGTGCCCGTTATATTCCGAGGCGAAACTGTAAGCGGTAGCGCTGGCCAGAGCAGCCAGCATGAGAAGTACACGTCGGATCACCGCGCCGGACCGGGGGAAAGATCGCATCGCGAAGCTAGTGTACACAGCCCAAAAGAAAAGCCAAAGCCTGCCAGCGATATCGTCCGCGCTTTTGCTGTCGACAACGCCGCCAGGCTGTGGGATCATTCGGCGTTTTTCGCCGGAGCCGACTGGGAGCAATTACATGACGAAATTCATCCTCGCAACCATTGCGTTAGGCCTGCTGGTTTCTCTGCTTGCCGGCCAGAAGTCTTCGCCGTCGCCTTCTTCTGCGCTGGTGACGCGCGGCCGCTATCTGGTGGAAGACGTGGGCCTGTGCGGCGACTGCCACACGCCTCAGGATGAACGCGGTGCGCCCATCAAGTCGCAGTGGCTGCAGGGAGCCCCGCTCACGTTCAAACCAACTGTCCCGGTCCCCGGCTGGGTGGAACGCGCCCCCGCGATTGCGGGACTTCCGGGCTTCGACCAGGAGTCCGCTGTCAAGTTTCTGACCACTGGCCTCGCGACCAACGGTGCGCCTGCCAATCCTCCCATGCCGCAATTCCGCTTCAACCATCAGGACGCCGCCGCCATCGTGGCCTATCTGAAGGCCGGTCCGGAGAAGGCCAAATAGAGCATCCAGTCGCCGTACGGACTTACTCCGCGTCTCTCCGGTAGCGTGCCAGCGCATCCTGTTCGGAGATCACTCCCTCGAGTTTCAACCCATCCGCCCGATGCACCACCGGCACCAGCGGCCACCGGTTTCCGAAGCGCAGCGCCATCTCCAGCGGATGATCGGGATGCAGCACCGGAATCTTCTCGACCACTTCGCGCAGCCGCCGGTCTCCCTTGCCTTCCTCCGCCATTCGCAACAATTCGGAGCGCGCGATGCTGCTCCATCCGGAGGCCATCCGAATCAGGAACGATCCCTGTGTCGATTTCTCCACCTGCCGCAGAGCTTCGGCAACCATCGATTCGCCATCGAGCATCGGCCCTTCCGCCGCTTTCATCGCGTCTTCCACTTGCAGCGTGTCCTCTTCCCGCTGTTCTTCCATCGACGGCAACTCAAGCCCATCCTGCCGAGTCAGAACATCGAAAATCGCAATCGGCTGGAGCCCTCGCGAAATCACGTACGCGGCCGCGTTTGCCAGGATTACCGGCACAATGATGGAGTAATTCCCGCTGACCTCGAGCACCATAAACACGGATGTCATGGGCGCCCGGAGAAATCCCGCAAACAGCACGCCCATGCCCACCAGGGCATACGTTCCGGGCGATCCGCTTAGATGCGGCAGAATCGCGTGCTCCGCCCCGCCCACCGCCGCGCCCAGCATCGCGCCGATAAACAGCGTCGGAGCAAACATGCCGCCGGGCGTCCCGCTGACAAACGAAAGCAGCGTGGCCAGAATCTTCAGCCCTGCCAGGATTCCCAGGAACTGCCAGGTGAACTGGCCGTGCATGGCTTCGTCAATGTACTCGTAGCCGGCGCCCATCACCTGCGGCGCGCCCAGCATGGCAATCAGCCCGATCAGCAGTCCAGCGACCGCCGGTTGCAGGTACTGCGTCCACCGTGGCAGCGCCTTGAATCGCGGACGCAGCGCGCCAATGCCGCTGGCGAAGATTACCGACGCAATTCCTCCCACCACGCCCAGCACGCAGTAGGCGATCAGCTCCGAAGGCCGTTCCAGGCGCACTGCTGGAATGCGAAACAGCGGCTCCGATCCGAGAAACCAGCGCATCACCACCACGCTCGATATCGCCGACAGCACCACCGACCCCAGAATCCCCGCGCTCCACCGCCCGATCACTTCCTCGATCACAAACAGCACCGCCGAGATCGGCGCGTTGAACGCCGCCGCCAGACCCGCCGCCGCGCCCACCGGAGCAATCAGGCGCATGCGCTCGCGCGACAGCCTCATCCGTCGTCCCAGCGCCGACGCCACGCTGGCGCCGATCTGCAAGGATGGATCTTCCGGACCCAGCGAGTGACCGGACCCGATGGCCAGTGCCGCCGTAATGAATTTCCCGACGGCGGTGCGTAGCGGAATGTACCCGTTGTAGATGTACAGCGCTGCCTTCGTCTGATTGACTCCGCTGCCGCGCGCCAGAGGAAAGACGTGAATGACCAGGACGGCAATCACCAGTCCGGCCAGCGCCGGAGCTAGAAGCAGACGCGAAGGGGTCAGCACCGCCCCCGACCCGAGCAGGTAAATTCGCGACCAGTCAATCGCAAACCGGAAGCACACCACCGCCAGCCCGGAAAATATTCCGATGAAGACCGACAGCATCAGGAAGAACCGGTCCTCGCGAAACACCGCGCGCAACAGCGCCCCGGCAGACCGCCCTTGTACCGCCGCTTCCGCAATGTTGTTCGTGGATGTCGCCATAGATGGCCGCAGGCCGGCTTGAACCGCCCGTTAATTCCCCTCGTGCTTCCGCGCAATTAACAGCAAAGCCAGATCCATCCCCTGCGGCGAGCCGCACAGTACGTTGGCCTGCCGCTCAATATTGAAGGTTAAATCCATTGCCGCCTCAGCGGCCTCCGGCGTGTGCCGTAGTCCGGTTTCCGTCATCTGAGGCCGCATGCGATTCCATTCGTTCTGCAGACTGCCGATTGAATTGGTTCCCGCCGCAAATCCCTGCAACGCCCCGCACGCCTTCAACCGGTCGCCCGCGGCCGCGAAATCGCGGATAACGAGCCGGCTGCGCTGCGCCGCCGTAATTCGACGCTGAAACGGATCTACCTGGAGTGCCAGTTCCGTCGTCTTCAGCCGAGCCATGCTGTCGGCGTCACCCGGATTCGCGGTCACCGCTCCCTGCAGATATCGTTCCGCCAGTTCGAAATTCCCCAGTTCATACGCCGCCCGCCCCGCGCCTGCCCGCGCCGCCGGGTTGTGCCGGTCCACGCTCAGGCTCGCCCGATAGGCGGCCAGGGCATGCTCATAGTCCTGCGTTCGCACGAACAGATCTCCCACGCGCGCCTGCTCGGCCGCATCCGTCCCCACGTTCGCTTCCAGCGCAATCAACTCCGACTGGGCTTGCGCCCGGGCATTGATCTTCAGCAGATATTCGATCAACTCCAGCCGCGACACCCGCCGCTCGCTTTCTTCATCTCCCGGCCAGGTGGCATACACCGCGTTGTGATAGTAGCGAAGGGCATCGCCGGTCTCGCCTCGTCCCGCCGCCACGCGCGCCAGTTCCAGGTTCACAGTGCCATTCTCGGGTTCGCGTTCCCAAAGATTGATCAGATAGGCAGATGCCTCGCTGGTCCGCTTCAACCCCAGCAGCGCCTCCGCCAGGTTCATCTGGTACTGGTAGTTGTCCCGTGAGTACAGCAGGGCACCGCGAAACTCCACCACCGCCGGGTCAAACTGCTGCCGTTGCAAGTCCGCCCGCCCGCGGCGAAACCAGCGCTCTCCGAGCGCATCCTGCTGGGTGTGATACACGCGCGACAATGCCGTCACGCCCACAAACAACACGACCGCCAGCGCCGTCAGCAGCGCGACCATCACCGGTTCGCTCGCCAGCGACTCCTGTAGTCGCAACCGCCAGCCAGCCGTGGAGTCTTCTGAAGTTGTCATGCGAGAGAGATGAAGACGTACATGAGGTTACTACCGAACCAACGCCTCGGCAGTGAATCGTCTGTCTTTCTTGGGGTTCTTCGGTGTCCTTTGTGCCGAGCGGTCTCCCGTCTACACTCGAGCCGCCCCGATCCATCCTGGCTCAATGACATGCTCGTCGTGGAATCGCCGCGACCGTGCCGCCAGGATCGTCGCTCGATTCACATATCCCAGCACCTTGCGTTCGTCGGCGCGATCCACCACCGGCAGACGGCCAATGTCGAACCTTAGCAACTTGGCCGCGGCCTCCGCCACCAGTTCGTCGGGATACGTTACCACCAAGTGCGTCTTGCCGGCTTCCAGGACCGTCATCGTGCCGGTAGGCTCTTTGTCGAGCGCCCGCAAAATGTCGCCGCGCGTGATGATTCCCGCCAGTTTCCCTGCATCGTCCAGAATCAGCAGCGCCTCATACCGCGCCACCGCGGGATCATGCCGGGCAATGCGCTCCGCCAGTACTCCGACTCTGGCGCTCGTCTCGATTACCGGCGCCTCCCGATCCATGGTTTCTCCCACTGTCGCCTGGGTCAAGGCGTCGGCCTCGTAATCCTGATGCACCCGCAACCCGCGCCGCGCCAGCTTCTCCGTCATGATCGAACTCGTGGGCATGAACAGCATCGCAATCCCATCCGCGATGACCGCCACCAGCATCAGCGGCAGCACCGCGTTGTAATCGCGCGTGATCTCAAACGCAAAAATGATGAATGAGAAGGTCGCGCGCGATGCCGCTCCAAACACCGCTCCCATTGCGACCAGCGCAAAAGCTCCTGGGGAAAGATGCGCCCCTGGAAACAGTGCATTCCCGATCATCGCAAACAGGCCGCCCATGGCGGCGCTCCACATGAATGTAGGAGCCAGCAAGCCGCCGGACGTGCCCGATCCCAGAGAGATGACCAGTGCCGCAAACTTCGCAACCATGACAATCAGCAGCAGCTTCCACGCCAGGCTTCCATTCAGAATGTCGCCGATGGTGTCATACCCCACGCCGAAAACGCGCGGCACAAAAAAGCCAATAATGCCCAGCGCCAGCGCGCCCGTTGCCGGCCACCATAGTTCATCGTAGGGAAGTTTCTCGAACGTGTCTTCCACCCAATACAACACTTTGCTCAGCGTGACCGCTGCCAATCCACAGACCACGCCCAACACCAGATAGAACGGCAGCGCGCGCGGAATTCCGAAGTCCGTCGCCGCCACCGCAAACATCGGCCCCGTGCCCAGCAGTTGCATGTGCACCGCCGTGGCCAGCGTGCTGGCAACGACCAGGGGAATAAACGATCGCGACTTGAACTCGAACAGCAGCAGTTCAATCGCCAGAATCACGCCGGCAATCGGGGTGTTGAACGTCGCCGACATTCCGGCCGCCGCGCCGCACGCCAGCAGAACCTTCCGCTCCACCGCCGTCGTGTGCAGGATCTGCCCCACCAGCGATCCCAGCGCGCCTCCGGTCTGAATAATGGGACCCTCGGCGCCGAATGGACCGCCCGTGCCGATCGCGATCGCGGCCGAGATCGGCTTCAGCAGCGCCACGCGCGGAGCGATCCGGCTGCGATTGATCAGCACCGCTTCCATCGCTTCCGGAATTCCGTGGCCCTTGATCTTCTCCGTTCCGTACTTCGCCATCACTCCGACCATCAATCCGCCGACCACCGGAATGAAGATCACCCAAATGCCCAGGTGATGTCCCTGCACGCTCGGGAAGCTTGTGGACCAGCGCTGGTAAAACGCCAGGTTGGTGAACAGCCCGATCAACTTGTACAGGGCATAGGCGACGAGTCCGGCGACAATGCCGATCCCGGCCGACAGGAAAGACACCATCACAATCCGGAACTGCGCCGGCTTCCATGCCACACTTCCCTCCGAGTCCTTGTTCATATCCTCTATAGTGCCGGTTGATGTAGGGCTGGCGTCCCGCCGGCGGTGAGCGCGCGGGGCAACTTGCCCGTGCTGCCCACCCAGCGTTTATCCGCTCGTTCCGCCCCGCATCACCCGCCGCAACGCCGCCACCAGCGCCGGCGCCGCGTTCTGCAACTCCGCGTGATGATGCATCGCCAGTTCTGCCAGAACGCGCTGGCCTTTCGGCGTCAGCGCCAACAGAACCTCTCGCCGATCTTCCTGCGCGCGCTTGCGTTGGACGAATCCGCCCGCTTCCAGGCGGTTGATCAGTTCCACCGCGCTGTGATGCTGGATTTGCATCCGGTCCGCCAGTTCGCGAATCCGCGGGCGCACTCCCTCCGGCATCCCTTTGATGGCCAGCATCAGTTGATACTGCCCCCGCTCCAGCCCGCAGGTCTGCACCGCGTGCTCGCTGAAGTGCAGAAACCTCCGGATCTGGTAGCGGAATTCCGCTAAAGCCCGATAGTCCGACAGGGTGAGTTTCTTCATGCCGCCGATTCTATCGTGAAGCGATCATTCCGTCCTATTATATCGTGCTTTTATATCGTGAGACGATATAGAATGATGACCAAGGGGAACAGCCCTTTGCGGCTGTTTTTGTCGAGGAATGCTCGACAGCAGGCTTGCCTCATTTCTCCCCGCCCTCAACCGGCGGCGGGAAATGGGGCGTTTCTCTTCATGAAGGAAGCGTCTCCGCCGTGTTCCTCCTGGGCCCCCGGAAGGCCGTTCAGACCTATCCGGCCCGCCCCGCCTGCATTTAGAATCTTGAGTCCTACTCGAAGGAGCCCACTTTGATCCCTCGCTACACCCGTCCCGATCTCGCCCGCATCTGGAGCGACGAGAACCGCTTCCGCACCTGGCTGGCCGTGGAAGTCGCCGCCACCGAGACCCTCGCCGCCGCCGGTCTTGTCCCCAAAGACGCCGCCAAGGCCATCAAGGCGCGCGCCGACTTCCGCGTCGAACGCATCCACGAAATCGAAGCCGAAGTCCGCCACGACGTCATCGCCTTCACCACCGCAGTCGCCGAAATCGTCGGCCCGCACGCCCGCTGGTTTCACTACGGACTCACTTCGAACGACGTCGTCGACACCGCTCAGGCCCTGTTGATCCGCCAGGCCAGCCAAGTCATCGCGCAGGATCTGCAGCGCCTGGCCGACGTCCTTGAACGCCGCGCCTGGGAGTTCAAAGACACTCCCATGATCGGCCGCACCCACGGTATCCACGCCGAGCCCATCACCTTCGGCTTCAAGATTGCCAACTGGTATTCCGAAACGCAGCGCAACATCGCGCGCTTCCTCGCCGCTGCCGAAGACATGCGGGTTGGGAAATTCTCGGGCGCGGTCGGCATCTTCGCCCATCTCACGCCCGAACTGGAAGAAAAGATTTGCGCCCGCCTCGGCCTGAAAGCCGCGGCCGTGTCGAGCCAGGTCATCCAACGCGACCGCCACGCCAACTATCTCGCCACCCTCGCCGTCATCGCCAGCACGCTCGACAAGATCGCCACCGAGATCCGCCACCTGCAACGCACCGAAGTGCGTGAAGCCGAGGAATTCTTCAGCGAAAAGCAGAAGGGCTCGAGCGCCATGCCGCACAAGCGCAATCCCGTGACCTGCGAGCAGATCAGCGGCCTGGCCCGCGTCGTGCGCTCGAATGCGCAGGCCGGATTTGAAAACGTCGCCCTTTGGCACGAGCGCGACATCTCCCATTCCTCGGTCGAGCGCGTCATTCTGCCCGACTCCACCACGCTTGTCGATTACATGCTCAGCAAGACGGCGAATCTTATCGATACCATGTTCGTCTACCCTGAGCGTATGCGCGCCAATCTGGAATCGACGCGCGGCCTGATCTTCAGCGGACAGCTTCTTCTCGACCTGGTCGAGCACGGCGTCACCCGCGAAGATGCTTATCGCCTGGTGCAGTCGCACGCCATGCGCTCGTGGAAGGAAGGCCTGAACTTCCGCGAAGAAATCCTTGCCGACCCGGAGATCGCCTCCAAAGTGCCGCGCAAGCAGATCGAGCACGCCTTCGACCTCCCGCGCCAGCTCAAGAATGTCGACAAGATTTTCGCGCGGGTGTTCGGCAAGAAGAAGACGAAGCGTTCACTGGAAACGAAAGGGCGGAAGAAGAGAAGTTAAGAAACAGAAGTGCGGGAAAAAGATGAGGCGTCATCCCGAAGCCCCGCGTTTTCACCAGCGGGGCGAGGGATCTCCCGTGCATACCCCTGTGCCCCTCTGTGTCCTCTGTGGTGAGTCATTGCCGGAAGCGGTCACTCGGCCGCCGCCGAATGATCGTGCACAATCTTCCACCCGTCCGGAAACTTCCGGAAGATCAGGGTGAACAACCCATGCGGCGTCTTCCCATCGGGCATTGTCAGGTGATACTCGCCACGCACAAACGCCGCATCCGGCGCGAGCATCTCAATTCGCAGGTTGGCAAACTCCAGCTTACCCATCTCGTGCCCCGGGCTCGCATAGGCCGCGCGGTAGCGATCGAGCGCTGCCTGCCATCCGTGATTCTCCTTGCCGCCCGAGAAGAAGGTCAGCTCCGGAGACTTCCAGTACCCCGCCATGAAAGCCTCCAGATCGCTGCGATTCCACGCGTCCTGCTGTACGCGCAGCACGTGCTCAATCGCAGCGTTCTCGTCCTGCGCCATCACCGACGCCGACCCTGCAAGCAAAGCCAACAAGACGCTCAACACCAGAGACCAACGTTTCACAAGTGCTCCTGATTCGCCGGATCGAGAGGTCCTTCCAGGAATTCGATCCGCTCAATTCCGTCGTGAGTGCCCTAGTGCGATTCCTCGCTCGCCGCCGCCGTGTCGGGAGTGTCCACCTTCGGCGCGGCATGCGCGGTTTCCGGCGCAGCCTGAAACTCCCCCGCCTCTTTCCCCGCCATCGCCGCGGTCATGAAGTTTATCCAGATCGGCAGCGCCGCGTGCGCTCCCGTCTCTTTCGCCCCCAACGATTTCTTCTCGTCGTAGCCAACCCACACCCCGCACGTCAGACTCGGTGAGAATCCCACAAACCATGCGTCGGTAAAATCATTCGTCGTGCCCGTCTTGCCCGCGGCCGGAAACGGCAGCTTGGCCGCGGCAATCGCCGTTCCGTGCTGCACCACGCCCTGCAGCATCGAGGTCATAATCCGCGCCGTGCGCTGGCTCACCACATCGCGCACGTCCGGAAAGTCTTCCTCCATCACGCGCCCTTCATAGTCCGTCACGCGTGTGATATAGCGCGGTGTCACCCGTACGCCATCGTTTGGAAACACGCTGTACGCCGACGTCTGCTCGATCAGCGCAATCTCCGCCGACCCCAGCGCCACCGGCAAATACGGCGGCAGTTTCGCGGTGATGCCGAAACGCCCCGCGTAGTCGATCACGCTCTTGATCCCAACCTTGCTCGCCAGCTTGAGCGCCGGAATGTTGCGCGATTGGGCCAGCGCCCGCCGCAGCGTGATGATGCCCTCGAACTTTTCGTCGTAGTTATGCGGCGTGTACGCGCCCGACGGCGTCTCGAAACTCACCGGCTCATCCAGAATTGTGTCGTCGGGACTCGCTCCCTGGTCGATCACCGTCGTATACACATACGGTTTGAAGGACGATCCCACCTGCCGCATGGCCTGGGTCGCGCGATCGAACTTCGACACGTTGAAGTCGCGTCCGCCCACCAGCGCCTTAATCCCGCCGGTCGTGTTGTCGATGGCCAGCAGCGCGCCCTGCGCCCCGGAATCCTGCTCCAGGCTGACCTTGGCCGCTCCGTTCGCACCCAGCGACTGAATCTTCACGTAGCAGATGTCGCCCGTCTTCAGGATGTCAGCCAGCTTCTGCCCGGTCCATGCCACGTCGGGCTGGCCAATCGCCGCCGTGTAGTGACCAAACCGCAACGTCGCAATGCCCGTGCCCGCCGAAGTGACCAGGGCATGCATGTAGCCGCCGGCTTCCGGCTCGTCGTCCCAGTCGGCATGCGAGTACTTCTCCAGCACCAGGCCTTCCGCCACCACGTTTTCCAGATGCCCTTTCCATCCGTGGCGGCGTTCGTACGCCGCCAGTCCATCGAGCAGCGCTTGGTTCGCGGCCTTCTGCATATCCATGTCGAGCGAGGTGTAAACCTTCAGTCCGCCCTCATGCACCTCGTCGCTGCCATACTTCGACTCCAGGTAGCGGCGAATCTCTTCCACAAAATACGGCGCCAGTGAATTTGGATCGTGCGCCAGACGCAGCACCAGCGGCGCCGAGCGCGCTGCATCGGCCTGCGCCGCCGTGATCTTGCCGTCCTCCATCATGGCGTTGATCACCAGGTTCCGCCGTTTCTGCGCGCGGTCGGGATGGTTGATCGGCGAATAGTAACTCGGTCCCTTGGGAAGTCCCGCCAGCAGCGCAGCTTCTTCCAGGGTGAGCTGCTTGGCCGGCTTGCTGAAATAGAACTCCGACGCCGCTTCGAATCCAAACACGCCATGGCCGAGCGCAATCTGATTGGCGTACAGCGTGAAAATCTGCGGCTTGGTGAAGCGGCGCTCGATCTGGATGGCCAGCATCGCTTCCTTCACCTTGCGCTGCCAGTTGCGGTCCGGCGAAAGAAATAGATTGCGCGCCAGCTGCATGGTCAACGTCGACGCGCCCTGCACCTTGCCGCCCGATTCGATGTCGCGATACGCCGCCCCGATGATGCGCCAGAAATTGACGCCCGAATGGCGGTAGAAATCCTTGTCTTCGATCGACACCAGCCCGTCGCGCAGCACCGGCGGAAAATCGTCGTAGGTGGCGACCACGCGCCGCTGCAGCGCAAACGACCCGATCACCCGGTTGTGATCGTCGTAAAGCTCGGTGATCGAACTGGGACGGTAATTCTCCAGCGCCTCGACTTGGGGCAGGTCGGTCGTGTAGACGAGCAGCATCCCCGCGGTGGCGCCCACCAGCACCGCGATCAGCAGCAGCAGGCCAAACAGCACCCGGCCCACCAGCCTGCGCCCGCCGATCTCCACCTCGGGAAGGTTTTCGTACAGGGATTTCATGCGCGGTCGTGGTCAGGATAGCACTTCAACCTGTAGGGGCGGACGCATTCGTCCGCCCTGAGCGAAGCGAGTGTCAGCGGTGATACCTACGTCGGTAGAATGAGCTGAATTCCCAATGCAGTGGGAAGCTGTGCAATATTTTTGAGAGGATAAGCTCACCCATGGGACTCTTCCACCACATAACGGTATTTCTCATCAGCGAACAGGAAAAGGAATTGTTCTCGCAGGCCGGAGTTGAGTTCACGGGTGTAACGCGAGGACCACGAGGCGAGGCTGTCAATTTCGACATCGGCGAAGACGACCCACGATGGGAGAGGGTTGTTTCTCTGCTGGCGTCGCTTGAGGGGCGCGAGGACATGCCGAAGGAATATCGGGTCCAGAACCTCTCCATGACCGCGCCCACGATGAAGGAAAATCTTCGGCAGATGACGGAGCGCGTTGCCGCGTACGTAAAGTCGCAGCCAGGGCCAAAATGGCTGGACGGGTATTCGGGTGAGAGCGTGGAGCAGCTACTCTCGCTCGAGGGCAAGTATCGAACCGACTCGCTGGTCCGCGCGTTTGAACAGGGCATCAACCATAAGGCTGAACGCGAAGGTGCACAGAGCCTCTCCACCGAAGAACGCATCGTGCTTGCGGTGGAGGCTCTGGAACGCGAGGTAAACAACGGCGGCTACGATCAGTTCTTCGTCAACTCGTCTCGGGAATTTGCCCCAATAATCGTAGATGCTCTCCAACGGATCGGCTGCGAGAAGACCGCGAATATCACTCAGAAGGCGATCGAAGCACTTGGCATATCAGACCTCAAATCAGATGCGATCGAGGCCGTAACCTGTACCCGTGATGAGAAGCGTGCTGCTAACCTGAACCGCTGCGACGATTCGTACTACAAGAGCGCGGAGCCGATTGCAGAGCGCCTGTTTGCGTTCATTAAGGCGAACAGGGTCAGCATGAGTCTCTAACTGGCGAGACATCGCTCTAAACGCTCATTGACCTTCGAACCTTGGGTTCTAGAACAAGCGTCTCAGAGCAGCCGCGTTCTGAATATCCTTCAACGACTGAAACCAGAGTAGATTGGACACTAGCGATACGGGTCCACTGAAGCTCTCGAAGCTCTTGCTGCTTGCGCCTTGTTCAATACGGACGGCAAACTTGACGGCGTCGGAGTCAGGCTCACGCTTGCTGAAATTTCCCTTGAAGAAGTACCTGTGCTTTCCCAGAGCATCGAATGGGCGCGTTTGGAGAATCTGTTTCAGCGCAACGTATCCGCGTTGTTCGACGCCGAACTCGAAGGCTGCGGCTTCATCTGCGACGATCACTCGCACGGCTCCAAAGTACAAGCCGTCGCGCTCGTAGGCGTCGAGAATTTCGGGATAGCCGTCGTGGTTGTCCCTCATGCTCGGACCATGTTAAACAATGGGGACGAATCGTCGCAAAATCCCGTCGCGCTCAAAATCTCTCCAAGCGCGAGGTGTCGAACCGAAACCCCTGACTGAAGAACGCCCCTAGCTAATCGCGTATTCGATCCTAATTCCGCGCTTCTGCATTTCTTCCAGGAACAGGTCGGCGGGTACGTCGCGTTCCTGCAGGACTGCGCCCCGCTTGCCGATCGCGCCGGAAGCCAGCATTTGCACCACAATCGACGCCGGATAAGCCGTCGTCCGCATCATCGCGCTGGTATCGGTGGTGGCATCAAAATGGTCCACCATGGTGAAGGACGCGACCCGCCCCTTCAGCTTGCCGCCCAGCAAGCCGCGCACTCCCGCCCGATGGACGGATTCGTGCGCCTCGATGCGCATGATGCAGACATCCGGGCCTTTCGAGGCAAACTTGCCTTCGAAGATTTTCGACATCATGGCACGCGGCGCAATCTCCGCATTCCCGATTTTCATCTTCTCGCTCGAAAACAGGCCCAGTTCCTTCAACTCGCACAATAGATCGAAATGCCCCGGATAACGCAATGTTTTCTCAAAGCACTCGCCAATCCGGCCTTCGAATGTCTCCGGCAGCGTCGAGGTTCCGCCGGAAGTGTGAAAGGCCACCAGCTGCGGGAAACCGGCAATGTGGAATTCCTCCGGTTCGGTCAGAGGATCGATGGTGATCAGTTTGCCTTTGCGCAGAATTCGCGCCGGTTCCACGTACTCATTGATCAGTCCTTCTACCGAAAACACGAGTTGATAATGAAACGGAGGGGTGGGCTGCGCGGGCAACCCGCCAACATAAATTCGGAGCGCATCCGCCCGGCCGCCCAGGCGACGGACCAGTTCTCCACCCAGAATGGAAGCCATGCCTGGCGAGAGCCCGCAGTCCGGAGCCAGCGCCACGCCGCGCTTCTCGGCTTTCTTGGCCAGCGCGAGTTCCTGCCGCACCACGGTGTTGTTGCCGCCCAAATCCGCAAAGTGGCATCGCGCCTCGACGGCGGCACGCGCCAGTCCCAGGTTCAGGAAATAGGGCACGGCGGAAAGCGTCGCGTCTTGCCCATGCATCACTCGGACCGCAGCTTTCTCATCGCTGGCATCCAGCGCAACCGCCCGGACCTTTCTGGATTCGGTCATTCGGTTAAGCCGCGCCGCCACGTCGCGCGCGCGTTTCAAATCGCTATCGGCCAGAGTTACAAAGTCCACTTGCGGCGTACGGGCCATGTCGAAGGCGGCCGCCGAACCCATCATTCCGGAGCCAATCACCAGCAATTTCATAAGGATCCCTTTCGTAGGAAGTATTCCCGCGCCAACACGAGCGCAGGCATTGAATGGAAGAAGACTGGAGGATCGGGCGTGAGACGGTAGGTGGGGGAATTACAGGCCGGACGGCGCTAAACGCTCACAGATGGTACGCCGCAGATCAAGTCGCAGGAGATGCACCAACAATCATATCATCGGAAGCGCCTGCCTGCGCGCCGGGTTGGCCGAGGCGTACTCCCTGCCGACGATTCGACGCCAAGAAATATCACCCCGAAGGCCGATCACTGTTGAAAGATCGCGATGTCGCTCATTGGCTTTGGACTTCGCCGCGTTCGGCGAACACAGCCCGCGCGAATTGCTCAGAAAACAAAATCGCGCGCCGCAAGGCGCGCGATTCCAGCTTTCCAGTTACTCAATTACAAGTTTGCCGAATCCCCTAGCTGCTCCGGCCCTTCAGCACTTCCACGGCCTTATTCAGCTGATCATCCACGCTCGGCTTCGGGGCAGTTTCCGGCTGATCTTTCGCCGGTGCCGAGTCTTCATCTTCGGGGGCCGCGCCATCGTCGCTGTTGTCCGCCACTAACACGTTGGGCGTGATGGACGAATCCTGAATCGCCTTGCCGCTCGGCGAGTAATACTTCGCCACCGAGAGGATCAGCGCGCCGCCGTCGGGCAATTCGATCGTCTTTTGCACCGAACCATCGCCGAACGTCTTGTCGCCGACCACATCGCCGCGAGCATTCTCCAGGATCGCTGCCGCCACTAGTTCTGCTGGCCCTGCCGTGCCGCGATTCACCAGCACTGCCACCGGCAGAGCCGTAATCGCCTTGGCCGGATCCGCGTTGAACGCTTCGCGCGGAAATTTCTGGCCCTGCAGATAAGTGATCGTCCCGTGATTCAGGAACAGGTTCGCCACGGCGATGCCTTCGTTCTCGTCGCCTTCGGCGCAGTAACGCAGATCCAGCAGAATCTTCTTCGCGCCCGAGTGCTCCAGCGACTTGATTTTCGCCGCGATCTCCTGCGCCTTGCCCTTGGTCAGCGCCTGGGCCTTGATGTAGCCAATGCCGTCGTCCATCGCCTTCTCGGAGACCGGAGGGATGCTCACCAGGTCGCGGGCAATCGACATCTTCTGCGGTTCGGCCTTGCGGGCCCGAACCACCTGCGCGTCCAAAGTCGACCCCTGCGTTCCCAGCAGCAGGTTCCGGATCTCTGGCAGCGACATGTCGCGCGTGCTCTTGCCGCCGATCGATTCGAAAATGTCGCCCGCTTCAATCCCGGCCTTCTCCGCCGGAGATCCCGGCAGCACTGCCACCACGTCGGCGTAGCCGAAGCGCTTTGAAACTACCGCGCCGATTTCGGCCTTGCCTTCCGCCTTATGCGCCTTGAATGCCGCGTAGGCCTCGGCGGTCATGTAGGCCGAGTTCGAATCCAGCGATTCCAGCAGTCCGTGCAGGGCGCCGTCGGTCACCTTCGGAATGTTCGGCTCCTCCACGTACTCGCTGCGCACGCGCGACAGAACTTCGCTATAAACCTGCAACTGGCGATAAGCGCCGTCGCTCGAGGAGGCATGCACGCCGCCGTAGTTCCCCACAACGAAGAACAACAGCATGGCGAAAGACGTGAACAGAATCGCTGCTTTGATTTTCATGGACATCCGTTAGATCTTCTTCCGGCTAACCTGTTTTCGGTAGGACGTGCTTCCGGACAAACTGACAACATTATATCTCTAGTAGATGCCGATTCCGGTCTCCTGGGTGCCAGCCTTGACCCCAGAAGTAACGCGGGCGCCTCCCTTTGTGAATCTCGATGTCCCTGAGGCGCTTTCCTGAGGCGGGCGAAGGCAAGTCGCTATTGTCCCGGCTTGAAGCTCAACGTCAGCGTGGTCTGCACCGCCGTGGGCCGCGCGTTCATCATGTAAGGCCTGAATCTCCATTGCTTTACGCCGTCGATGGCGACCCGGGCGAAGGCCAGAGAACCCTGCAGGAACTTGGCGTCCTGCACACTGCCATCGCGCCCAATCAGGACCTGCAGCGAAACCGTCCCTGGCTGCCCCTTGGCCGCATCGGGGTAGGGGATCGCGGGCTGATCGGCAAGCAGGGCCCGTTCGGCAGCCTCGGTCACGCTCACGGGCTCAATCGAATCCAGAGCCGTTTCTGGAGCCTTGTTGCCGCCAATGTCCGGCCTCATCGAGGCAATCTGCGACTTCAGGCTCGACGGCACCTTGGACGGCGCGGGCTGGGTGGTGGTGGACAGAGAAGGATTCGTCGCTACGGCAGTCCCCGGTTGCATCGGTTGCAGCAAAGACTGGGGAGCCGCTACCGTGGGCCTGGGCTGGCTGCTTACGGGTTGAGTCACAACCGGCGGCGCGGGATTCTCGGGCACTCTGCTCTCGGACACCGGGTTCTGCTGCGGTGCCTGCGAACTTGAACTCTCCGGATTCTGGTTCGGCGCAGTCTGGTTCGGCGAAGTTTCCCCCTGCGGATTTTCCTGTACCTGGATCGCCTGAGGCTGCGTCCCGTCTGGAGTTGCGCTCGATCCGTCAGGCGCCCCGGTGGTCGGATCGGCGGCGGTACTGTCCTTCTTCGCGGTCGGATCGGTCACCGGCAGAACCTGAATGTGCGAAGGATCGGTCGTCGCGTCCGGAATCGCCTCGGCCACGGGCAACTTGTATTCGTCTCCGGCGCGGCCAAAGGTTTCATGCGTGACTGGGGCAGCCGGCGTCACCACGGGTTGGGGATTGAGCCAGGCGTGGAGCACCTGTTGGCCCCGCCCAGCCAGCGCGTGCACTTTGCGATGCCACGGCGCCTGGGGCGCGAAGGCAATTGCGCAGGCGGCCAGCGCTCCCGCGAACACGATCGTGCCCTTGCCCAGCCGGAACTGCCGCTTCGGCTTATTTTCGGTCTCTTCGCTTTCGCCGGCGATGTAGGCGAACAACTTCTCCGCTTGTTGTTCGCGCGAGGCCGCTACCGAATCACGATCGGAACGGGGCGGCACGCTCTCCTCCGGCTCACGTGCCCGAGCGGGCGCCGCTGCCGAGGCCGAAGCCGTCTGATCGAATCCCATCAATTCCGGCCCGGCTGCGGGAGCTGGCGGAGGCGCCTCGTGGCCGACAATGTCGCGCGATAGACCGCGGGCCTTCATGTAATATTCCAGCCCGCGCGGCCCATCGTCTGCGGGGGCAATAGGCGGTCCCGCGACGGCGGCCGCGGTCGGCTCCAGGTCCTTGAGCGGATCAATCTGCTGGACAGCCGCCTCGTCCATCGACTTCTGCATCTCGGATTCTTTATCGAATGCGGTGGAGGGACCAGCTGCCGGCAGGAACTCGCCTGCTCGGAACGCCCCCTCCGGTGCCGGAGGCGACTGCGGCGCGTGTTCGCCCGTCGCAACCACGGCGGCGGCCGCCGCGACGTTGGCCGCCGAGGTCACCTTGGACTGCGCCAGGTCGCGCGCGGTGGACAAAGTATCGTGCACCTGATTGACCAGCAGCGGCTTACGCAGAATGGAATTGGCCCCAGCGTGCAATGCCTTGGGAACGTTTGCATCATCGCTGACGATGGCCAGGGTCAGCGGACGCTCATTCGCCTTGCGGTCGCGGGCTGCGCGCAGCAGTGAACCCGCATCCGGCTGCGCGTCCCAATCGAGAATCACAATCTGGAAGGGCTCCGCGCTGATGCGATCGGCGGCGGTCATGCCGTCGGAATGGAACTCTCCCTCCACGCCCAGCGCGGTCAACACCGCGCGGATGGGCGCGGCAGCGCCTTCGTCCGAGGTGAACAGAAGACAGCGGATCGCCATTCCCTTCCAGCCTAGGCGGCGCCGGGTAACCGCGGCAAGTTACCGAGGGGGACGCACGCAGGTTTCTACACATCCGCAGGTACATGTACGGCCGGGGTGGCCGGATATAATCCAAGGTCCCCACTATGCATGAACACAACTATTGGCTTACCACCACGGAATTCCCGGCCGCGGATGCGTCTCGTACGTTGCCTGAAGTGGTCGACGTCGCCGTGATCGGCGCAGGTTTCACCGGCCTTTCCGCCGCGCGCACCCTGGCCAGGCACGGGGCATGTGTCGCCGTGCTCGAAGCGGAAACCATCGGCTGGGGCGCCAGTTCACGCAACGGCGGCATGGTGCTGACCGGCATGAAGCTGGGCGTGAACCAGCTGATTTCGAAATACGGCCGCGAATTGACGAAGCGGATGTATGCCGCGTCGCTGGCGACGATCGATTGTGTCGAGCAGATCGTGCGGGAGGAGCAGATCGACTGTGACTTCTCGCGTTGCGGACATCTGGAAGTCGCCTGCAAGCAGAAGCACTTCAACGATTACGCTCGCCAGGCCGAGGTGATCGATCGCGACTTCGATCACAAACTGCGTGTGGTGCAGCGCCACGAACTGAATACCGAGATCGGTTCGGCGATTTATTACGGCGGCATGGTCGACGAGCTCAGTGCCGGATTGAATCCCGCGCGCTACGTGGCCGGGTTGGCGCGCGCTGCCACGAAGGCAGGCGCGGAGATTTACGAACACACGCGCGTGCTATCCATTGAACGTGAATCGCGCCAGGGCGAACTGGGCTGGAGAATCAGCACGTCGGCCCTGCCGATTTGGGCGCACGAAGTCTTCGTCGGCACCAGCGGTTACACTGGCCCGGCGACGCCCGCGCTGCAGAAGAAGCTCATTCCCATCGGATCGTTCATCATCGCCACGGAAGTACTGCCCGCGCCTCTGGCCAAGGAACTCAGCCCGCGCAACCGCATGATCTACGACTCCAAAAACTACCTGTACTACTACCGCCTTACGCCCGATCGCCGAATGCTGTTTGGCGGGCGGGCAGCCTTCTTTCCGGAAAATGACCAGACCGTCCGCCGCAGCGCCGAGCTTCTCCGTCGCGGCATGATCAGCGTCTATCCGCAACTGGCGGACGCGCGCGTGGAATATGCTTGGGGCGGCACGCTCGACTTTGCCTTCGACATCATGCCGCACGCCGGACAGATCGACGGCATGTACTACGCCGTCGGCTACGCCGGGCACGGCGTGGCCATGGCGACGTATCAAGGCCAGAAGATCGCCGAACTCATGGCCTCCGATGAAAACAACAGGCCGGACAATCCCTTCGTGGGCATCGACTTCCCCGGTGCGCCTCTCGGAATGTATAACGGCAAGCCGTGGTTCCTGCCCTTGGCCGGGGCGTGGTACAAGTTCCTGGACTGGGTAAGCTAATAGATAGGAGTTAATCCTTGGGTAAAATCGGATGGGCCTCCGAGTTTATTCACAGGTTAATGCACTAGTCGTGGTGCAATCTGCCGCTAAGAGTCATCCTCGCAATGACTTACGGCGCGATTTGCCTGTGCAAAAGAAGGCGCGTAAATCGTTGAAAACAAAAGAGATAAATCCGAGAGGTAAATCGATTTAGCTCGCCCGCCCAGGCCCGCGGAGTCGACCCCATCCCGCAGTTCCACCCGGAGTCGAATTCGCGTCCAGCATCTTCTGTAATCTCCGCGCGGGGCATTTCCTGCGCCGTGCAGCTCACGGTGACTTCGCGGAAGGCGCTCGGAACGGATCGCGAATCGTCAATCGCTTGTCGATTCTTTGGCCATCGTTGAGGTCTTCGGAGAACAGTACGTGGCACTTCGCTTCGAGAGCCGAAGCAATGATGAGCGCATCGTAGATCTCATAGGCGTAGCGATCGACGATGTCCACGGCGAGTTCGTGAACGGCAACGGTCAACGGTATCGGTGTGGGACAAAGAATGCGAATCTGTCGTAGAGCTTCCTTCACGTCGCGCCACGGCATTTTGAGTTTGCGCTGAGCGACCGAGGCAAATTCATTCAAAACTTGCACGCTGACCACGCCGCCCTTGAGCAATAGCTCCTCGGCGCGCGCAGAGCGGCGGTCGTTCTGCGCCAGGGCGTAGATCAGGATATTGGTATCGAAGAACACTTTATCGGGCATTGGCTTCGCGGCGGTCGAAGACAAATCCGGCGGGCAACGGACGGCGCAGTTTACGCAGGCGAGCCAGGGCGCGTTCGCGGGTACGGTCGCCGCTTACCTCGAAGGCGCGAGCTCCGGCAATGTGAATCTCGATGCTGTCGCCCTCTTTGAGCTCCAGCGCCTCGACGACGGCTGCAGGAAGGCGTACCGCCAGGCTGTTGCCCCACTTCGCGACTTGCATCGGGCCTCCTTAGATATACATAGTGATTGTATATCATTCCGGCATCCGCCAGGCATCCTGCTGACCGCCCCTACTGCGGGTCGTCCACCCATCCCAGGAACATGATGGCCTTGGTGTGCTCGTCGCGGATCGCGAACAGGAACGGACGATCCACGATCATCGCGACCCGTCGTTCCGGTTTTCGGGGGACTCCTAACCACAGGCCAGCAGTAGCCGTGAATGCCGCAGCCTCGGTGCCCTTTTCGTTCACTTCTGCCACGGCGCGGTGGAGCACCTTATCAATCCAGACCGACGGAGGATCGATGTTCACATGCTCGAATTCCGCGCGTTTCGGATCGAAGGCTCGTTCCATGCCCAATGCAGTCAGCGCCGGATTCAGTGCCGCGCTGTAGTCCACGTGGAAGCGAGGGAACTTGAGATCCACTCGGACTTCCTCCATGGCAGACATCCACCTGGCCCAAAGGTCCGCCGTCAGACTTTGGCGAAACTGCACCAGGTCAGATTGCTTCGCGGGCAGCGCCACGTACATTGAGATCCGGCCGAAGTAGGACATTGCCACCACTTGCACCTGCTCGTCCTCGAAGTAGCGGAGATCCGCACTCTTCTTCATCAGCGGCCACGGTTTCGTGTTTCCTGAAGCAAGATGGAATGTCTCCTCCCGCGTCCACTCGGTCCGAAAGGGGGAGAGCCAACCTCCCTTGAAGTAAACGGCATTCACTGCCATCAGCGCAGTGAGGGGTGAAAGGTGGTCAACGATGCGGCCGATTTTGCCGTGGGTTTTGTCCTTGACCCACGAGTTGATCATTCCGACTGTAGCCGGAGAGGAGAAGTCCACGGACGCAAGTTCGGCGTCATAGAGCGAGCGCAGCTGGCTCCGCAACTCCTGCGCGACGCTGGCCCGATGTTTGAGCCATACTGCATTGCCGAAGGACACGGTGGCGCCATCGCGATCGCCAAAAGCGCTCTTCAGGCGCACCATCTCGAGGTTGATACCCTCGCGGTCGAGAGCGGCGAGCCCGAGCGCGGAAGCCATGGCTTGCTTGGTCTCCCCTGAGGCGAGCTCGTGCACCAGCGACAGACAAAGCATCACGCTCGCGGGTGAAAAGAAAATATTCTCGCTGCCATCACCGGCGAGTTCGTGAAAGAGTCGAAAGGCGAATCGCGAATTCGGGGTGACGGCAGT
This sequence comes from Terriglobales bacterium, assembly GCA_037443605.1. Lineage (GTDB taxonomy): Bacteria > Acidobacteriota > Terriglobia > Terriglobales > Acidobacteriaceae > Sulfotelmatobacter. The sequence continues at coordinate 2,492 of JBBIOA010000032.1, read as the reverse complement.
TTCTTGCTGGCGAGCGAAAGAGGATAGGTTGGTCCGGACGGGTTGCGGCATGACTTTCCTCGGCGGCCATAGCATATGCCCGGACGCACAGGATGAACAGGAATTTGCGGCTGAGGGTGACGACGTTCCTCAGGTGCGGCTTTGCCGGGACGCACGGATCACGAGGTACACGATGGGTCCAGCGGTAATGCCGACAGCACCGCCGATCATCCCGAAACGGTCACTGCCCAGCAGGGCGACCAGCGCCATCACTGCCGGTGCGCCGACCACATAGAGCAATCCCCATCGTCCTCCGGGGACGGTGAACGCGCGCGGGAGGTCCGGCTGTGTGCGGCGCAGTTGCCAGGCGGAGAAAACCGTCAGCAGCGTGGTGGCCGAGCGCAGCCAGATGTAGACGGAAATCAGTTGCGCCAGACTCTGCCATGCCAGCAGCGCGTAGATGACGGCCGACGCGACAATTGCGAGCCAGGGCGTGCCATAGCCGGAGTGCTTGCGCGTGAGCACGGCGGGCAGATATTGATCTTCGGCCATGGCGAAGGGCATGCGCGTGGTCGTCAGGATCGTAGAGTTGAGCAGCGCCACGCTTCCGACCATGGCGGCGATCGTCATCCAGGTGCCGAGCCACGGGCCTCCGATCATCTTTGCCGCGTCCGAAAAGAATCCCGAATGCCACTGCTCCCAGTGACCCGCCGAGCCGAGTCCGGCCCACGCGGGCAGAAAGTAGGCGGCAATGGAAAGCGGCACGACCACCGCCAGCGCCAAGGGATAGGATCGCTGCGGGTTCTCGACTTCTTCGGCGACGGTGGAGAGCTGCTCGTATCCGGAATAGAGCCACAAGCCGAGGGCAAGGCCCACGCCGAACACCTTGAACGTCGGCTGATGGGGCACGACCCACGGATGGAACGGATTCGTGTGCCAATGCATGAGCGCCATGACGATCATGGTCATGACCGGAATGAAGATGAAGATCTCGAGGGCGGTGGCAACCTGTCCGACCATCTCGATGCCGCGTACGTTGATCCAGGTAAGCAGGGCGATCAGCGCGACGGAAATCAGGTAGTGCTGCCACCACGTCATGCGCGGGAAGTAATAGACCAGATAGTCGGTGAACAGCACGGCGTAGATGCCGCCCAGCAGGAACGATGCCGACCAGTTCCACCAGCCGGCGAGAAATCCCCAGAAGTCGCCAAACGCGGCGCGGGTCCAGCGATAGAAACCGCCTTCGACGGGCATGGCCGTGGTCAATTCCGCCGACACGAGCGAAACGGGGATGCACCAAAAAAACGGTAGGATCAGCAGATAGAGCAGCGTGATCCCGGGCCCGGAGGTCGTGACCATGTCTTCGAGCCCAAATGGCCCGCCGGTAGTGTAGGAGAACATCACGAAGACGAGATAGAACAGGCTCGCCTTGCGGAGGGTGGAGGACTTGGAGGTGGAGGTTGTGGTGGTCAAAGTTTTTGTCGAGGCATTGTAGATCAGGCCTACTGTAAAGGCACGCTGGCGATGCTTGCGAATTTTGCTGGAGGGGATATAGTCAAGCCGATGACCATGTGCAAGACTGTCGCGGCGGTTCTCATGGCTTGTCTTGGCTCGATTGCGTTCGGGCAAAAGTGTCCGCAGGCGAATGACGCCGGGCCTTCTGTTGCATCGAGCGTCCAAACCCTGGAAGGCATGCTAGTTTTTCGAAATGACATCCGAGGGTGGTTCGAACTGAAGCTCGACGAACCGCAATGTGGGCAGACGTCCATTCAGCTGATTCGAACCAAGGGCGACCATACTCAACTGCAAGTTCTCCGGGGCTGCCGAGTCCAATCCAAGGGAATCATCGATGAATCCCCTACCGGCTACTACACTCTTGATCTCTTTCAGGATGTGGAGGAGATCACCGCTGTCGGATCATGCGTTCTCCAAGCGCCGTTTCCTGATTACTCCCACGCAAAGCCGGACATGGCGGTGAGCGACTATCGCGTTGATATGTATGTCAACTACGAGCCGGGGGACCATCCGATCGTGGTCCGAGTAACAAACGCTGGCAAGGAACTGAAGCCGTGGCATGCCTACGCGAGCCATTTTTTGACTGGTGGTTTTGTTCTCTACGGTTATTGTGGTGAGGGCTTTGTCGTCGACAAGGTCTTTGGCACACCACAGGCCAATCCGTCCCATTTTGCGGGACCTCGGACCTCCGACGACCGCGCCACATTCGATGCAGAGGGCGCCGCTGGTATCAAGCACCTGACATTGACCTACACCTGCGTCCGCCCCCGGTGAAGCCAGGACCGCTCAATAGCAAAACGGCAGTGGGAACTTCGTCGGTTTGGTTTACGTTTCTGCACCGATATCGTCAGATATCTTGGGAGACAAGCATGACAAGAACCTTGTCTGTTTTGTTCACGCTTGCGATGAGTATCACGACATCTGCGCAATCCTCTATCCGGCTCTGGGATGGCAGCAGCATTTCGACAGCGGAAGTCGACGCGACCGTCACCCGGCTG
>JBBIOA010000031.1:0-67550 GCA_037443605.1 Terriglobales bacterium | reverse complement strand
GCGGCGCTGCCCTTCACCTGCACGCCCGCCCACTTCTCCAGCAGCGTCAGCGTCGCGGCGTAATCGAGATCTTTGTGGCCGTCCTCGGTTGCCATTTCGTAGATCTCTTCAACGGTCTCCAGTCCGGGCAGTTTGACGCGCACTTCGCGGGCGGCATCCAGCGTAAGGCGAATGTCCTTGTGCATCAGCCGCAAGGGAAAGTTCGGGGTGAAGTCGCGCTCCATCACAAAAGGCGCTTTATACTCCACCACTCCTGAGCGCACCATCGTGGATTCGATCAGGGACACCAACTGTTTCGAGTCCACACCGAGTTTTGTCCCTAAGGTCAAAGCCTCGGCGAACCCCTCAAAGATCATCGCGATTTGCAGGTTCATCACCAGCTTGGTGGCCTGCCCTTTGCCGGTTTCGCCCATGCGGAAGATTTTCTTGCCCATGGCGGCAAATAGCGGCTTCAGGCGCTCGACAGGAGCTTCGCTCCCGCCAACAATGAACACCAGGGTGGCATCGCGGGCACCGATCTTGGAGCCCGTCATCGGAGCATCAACCCACGACACACCTTTGGTGGCAACCTTTTCTGCGAACTTGACAGTGGCGGAAGGAGAAATCGTACTGGAGTCGGCGATGATCATGCCCTCGGCAAGCGAAGCCTCAATGCCATCCTTGCCAAAGACGACTTCCTCTACTGCATCGGTGTCAGACACGCAGATCCAAACAACGTCCGCGCCTTGCGCCGCGTCAGCCGGCGTGGGCGCGACCGCAGATCCCTCCACGAGTTTTCCGGGAGTGCGGTTCCACACCGTGACTTCGTGGCCGGCGTTGACCAGGTTTCGTGCCATCGGCTCTCCCATGATCCCCAAACCCAAAAATGCCACACGCATGCTGGAACTTCTCCTTCGCGATCAACAGTTTTCGTGAGAAAAGTACGTTTCGGAATTAGATATGAGTCGAGCAATCGAGGTCAAGCCTCTGCGCTAAGTCCTGAGATTTTCGCATCGCAAGAAGCATTTCGGAGAAGTTACGGATGTACTTCTCCAGTTCGAAAAAGGCACCCCGGGCGGGGATGTTTTCATCTAACATTGCAGAATCGCTGGAAATTCAGGTTTGTATCGATCTGGTCACTCATCATCGAACGCCGGGCACAGTAGGATCAGGATTCGCGTTCGGGGGATCGCAGGCTCTGTAGTCGGATGATTAAACGAACTCTTCAAAATCCAGCCCTACGGAAGCGCGCTACGCAGTTCGGCCGTCTGGTGCGCCATTCAGCAGTCACGCCGCGCTGCGGCCAGACGTATAAGCCGCGGCTCGCCTCCAACGGAGAACTGGGCGTGACCTTTATCGGGCATGCCAGTTTTTTCCTGCAGATCGGCGGGCAGAATGTGATGGTTGACCCGAACTTTGCCCGGTGGCTGTTCGTGTTGAAGCGGCTGCGCCGGCCCGGTTTGCGGATTGCCGACTTACCGCCGATTGACCTCGTCCTGGTATCCCATGCGCACTTCGATCACCTGCATCGTCCGTCCTTGCGCGCGATTGTGCAGAACACGCTGCGAAAGCGCGGCAAAGCTCCGGCCATTATTCTTCCGACCCATGTGACGGATCTGGTTTCAGACCTGGGATTCTCTGAAATCATCGAACTGGACTGGTGGAAGAGCTCGCATCGTGGCAGTCTGACCGTGACGCATGTTCCGTCGCGCCATTGGGGCGCACGCATCCTGAAAGATTCGCATCGCGGCTACGGCGGCTTCGTACTCAAGTCCGCCAAGCACTCCGTCTATCACGCCGGAGACACCGCCTACTTTGCAGGATTCAAGGAAATCGGTAACCGTTTCTCGCCCGAACTCGCGCTGCTTCCGATTGGCGCCTACAATCCGCCTCAGTTCCGCAACGTCCACGCCAACCCCGCCGACGCCATGCAGGCGTTCCTGGATCTGAGGTCGCGCTGGATGGTCCCCATGCACTACGGAACATTCCGTCTCTCCCACGAACCGGTGGACGAGCCACTGCAGCTGCTGGACGAAGAAGCTCGTACCGCGGGAGTGAAAGATCGCGTGGTGGTGATGGAAGAGGGCGTGACGCGGTTCTTCTAGGGCAGAGTCAGTCGTCTACTTCATCTTTGAAGGGCTTATCGGATCGTCTCCCTTGCACAGGGCGAAGCAGGTAATCCCTCCGGCCACAATCCCTCCACCGAGCTTTGCCCAGATAGAGTTCAGGATCGCACCATTCGCCGCCACTCGCTGAGACACCTGCAGGTACGCTCCGCCGCACTTTTCGCTGCGTGATTTCCGCTCGCCTTCGTGCACGATCGTGCGGTCGGAGTGTTGTCTGTCGGGCTTTACTTCTTCCTCTGGCTTCGATGAGCGCTCTTCGATATAAACGTCATTCCGCGTCGCGAAGACGGTTACTTTGCCGTTGACGTCTTCCACGTCATAGTAAGTCCAGTCAGGGTTAACAGGCGTAACCACGAGGCAGCCCACCCTCACCCGCATGCTGCGGGAAGTGTTAACAGAAACGCTGCCGTGGTCCAGAACCAGTTCGTTGCCCTCAAACTGCAACTGGGTTTGCGGACTTAGGTCGGCTGTCGAACCACTCGCCTCGATGCGGGCCACAACGTTCTCGTGGGTTTCAATCAGATCATCATGAAGCAGAGCGACCGAAGCCAACGCCGGCTGTTGGTTTACCCAAACCCCGCCGCTGCTGCGAAGCATGGCTCCTTGCGCTTCTTGGGCGCTAAGAGACACCGGGAGCGTCACGATCATGGACAGGCAAACAAACCTGCGCCAATTCGCGACAACATACCCCAACCGGCTCCGCACACTTCGCATTATCAAGAGCTTAGCTTGACCCTGGGCATACCGCTATTGGCATCCTGGGTGCCTCGCTGGGTGCAAATTGCGATGTTGGAACTTGAGGTGTGATCGACTCAAGCGCGGGCGAAGTCCACGTATCCCTTTTGCACATCGGTGCGGATCAAACGGACACGCAGTTTATCGCCCACGTCGAGACCGTGATCGCCCTGGGCCAGCAGGCCCTCGACATGCGGCTGGAGGATGCGCACGAACGTTCCGTGGTCGGTCTTGCCAGTGACCAGAGATTCGAAAACGTCGCCGATGCGGTTCTGCATGGCGAGGGCCGCCAGGCGCTTGGACATCTCGCGTTCCACCTTCTTGGCGGCGTCTTCCTTTTGCGTGCAGTTGGTAGCAATGGCGGCCAGTTCGTCGTCGGAGTAGGGGTTGGGCCTGCCTGCCAACATAGCCTTGAGCAACCGCTGGGTGACCACGTCGGCAAAGCGGCGGTTCGGGGCCGTCGAATGCGTGTAATCCTGGACGGCAAGGCCGAAATGACCGGGTGCCACTTCGCCGGCGCGCTCCAGCACGTACTCGCCCGGGCCCATCAGCTTGATCACCGCCAGCGATACGTCAGCAAAGTGGTCGGGATCGGCAGCTTTGCGCTTTAAGAGGAAGTCGTTGAGGGCTTTGGAGTCAGGCTGTTCCGGAAGGCTCTCGCCCTTCGTCGCGGCCAGCGCGACGATGCGGTCCCAGCGTTTGGGCGTGCGCACGATCCGTCGCAATGAAGACACATTCTCCAGCAAGCGCGCCACGACCCCGTTCGCGGCCACCATGAAGTCTTCGATCAATTCCGTGGCTCGGTTCTTTTGCTGCTTCACCACATCCACGACTCGATCATTGAGCACCAGAGGGCGCACTTCATCCGTCTGGATATTCAAAGCACCATGCTGGAAGCGCTCCTGTTTCAGACTCTGAGCAACCTCATCCTGAAGCTTCAATTGTGCCTGCAACTCACTGGATGCGGCGACCTTGGCAGGAGCCAGCGCAACTCCTTCCAGCCAGGCCCCGGTTGAGTTGTATTGCAACTGCGCGTGGTTGCGGACCAGGGCGCGAGACACCTTGGGCGAGTTCACGTTCCCCGACGCATCCACCACGAATTCAGTCACCAGGGCCAGACGGTCCTGACCTTCCAGCAGCGATGTCGCTCCCGTCGAAAGTTCCTCGGGCAGCATCGGGAAGTTGATGACTCCGGTGTAAACGGTGGTCGTTTCTCGCGACGCATGCTGGTCGATAGGAGTCAGCCGGCAAACGAAAGCATCGACGTCGGCGATCCCGATCATCACCCGCACATCGCCGTTAGACATCCGCTCGGCGACTTCGATCTGATCGAGATCGCGCGAGGTATCGTTGTCGATCGACGACCACAGAAGGTTCCGCAAGTCGCGCACTCCATCGACAGCGAGCGGCGGCGGGCTGCTCTTGATGCTGGCCAATTGATGGGGAACCTGCGGAGGAAAATCGGGCTCGAATCCGCGCTCCTGCATCATGCGCTTCGCCATGGCCTGTAAATCCAGATGCGTAGGGTTCACGTCGTGCATCGATCCTCCCGTTGAATCTCTCAGCCGAGGCTGGCCATGAAAGCGCGCCGTTCGCGCCGGTTGGCTCGGATGACGTACAGCATGAAGAGAACTATGGCTAAGTTACAGACGAGCACCCCGCAACGCAGGACGGTCACGCCGCGAAACAATTCACGCATCTCGAACGGAAGCAGAATACCTCCCGAAACCAGCGCTACCCATTCGGCCCAAGCGCGCTCCTTCCACAGCCCGTATGCTTCCGTAAAACGCAAGCAGGCATATACGAACGCCACGCTGGCAGCGGCCCAAAGGCGCGCGTCGGTGATGCTGTCGGCGAAATCCAGGAATCTGATGGCAAAGCGATGGTCGGTGGTGATGTGAAGCAGCGCCAGCAGGCTTTCCGCAATCAGCCAGACGTCCTTGTGAACCAGGGAAAGAGCGCAAATTCCCATGAGCACTACGAAAATGCCCTTGGCGAATTCGAACGCGGCCACGGCCCGAAGCACGCGCCGGCGCTGGCGGTGAGAGTCAGTCATCGTCGAAATGGCGCGTGCGTCCCTCACGGACCGCAAGCAAGCAGAGTATCACGGACGCCGCGGTTCCGATGGAGCCACGGGCTCGTTCCCGATTCGCGCCGCTCTTACTTCGGTAACTTTAGAGGCGCCAGCCGAGATGGGACGATCAACCCGAGGACCCACGCATGAAACGGATCGTTCTTTCGTTGATGGTTTTGGCTGCGACCCCGAATTTGTGCGCGCAAGGATCGCGGCAAACGGCGCGGCAAGCGCTTCTGGAAATGTTCTTCAGCAAGACGCCGGGAACATTCGTGCAGCATCTGCCGGCTGTCACACGAACTGCGCTGGAGAAGTCCGGTGCGATGGCTGGATTGCAGTCGTATTCCGTGCTGCTCAGCCAAGCACAGTCGCAAGGACAGAACTACCAAACGTATGAGACAGGGCCTGTGCTGTTTTCAGGTACCGATCCGAAAACCGGCCAGAAGGCCGACATTACCATCCTGAGCGATGCAGGACGCGGAGATCAGGAAGAAATCGCGGTCTCGTTTCAGATCTATAAGAACGGACAGGCCGAGCGAACTCCCTACATGCCGCAGCTCACCTTTTCCATGAAGCAGGAGTCGCAGATTTGGAAGCTGAATGAAATTTCCATCACCATCCACGTGCCACTGGCCGATCCTGATTTGCTCAAGGCACTCACCGAAAAGATGAAGCCACCGGTCGCAGTCGCGACAAATAGCGAAGGCGGACCATCACTTACACGCAGTTCGATGACGATGCAGAGTAACACCAGCGACGTCCAAGTGATCGAGGCCATGCGCACAATTCTGGCGGCTGAGACAACCTATACCCACACGTACGCCAACGTGGGCTATACCTGCACGCTCTCAAATCTGGATGGATTCGGCGGCGGAGAGCCGAACGAGCATCAGGCGATGCTGATCAATAGCGGGCTGGCGAGTGGAAAGAAATTCGGGTACGTGTTCACGCTAACGGGATGTAATGCGGCGCCGGCAGCGAGCTTTCGCTTAAACGCAGTACCCGCGGGAGAGGCGTACGGTCGCAAGGCGTATTGCGCCGATCCGTCGGGAGTGGTTCGCTCGTCTGACGATGGGAACGCGGCGAACTGCCAGGCGCACGGCATGCCGATTCCGTAAGCCGCCGACGATCTCCCGACAGCCGGCCTCAGGCCGACCCCTACTTCTTTGCACGGACGGCGGCGCGCAGCTCCTGGACGATTTCCTGTGACGCTTTGATCGCGGCGGCGTGCTGGTTGACGTTGAATGAAATTGCGCCGACACGCGCGTGGCCGCCTCCGCCGTAGCGTTCGCAGATCTTGGCCAGATTTACTTCCGGTTCCTGCGGCGCCCACGGATTCGACCCCACCGAAACCTTCACCCGGAAACTGCTTTTGCTGAGCCCTACGCTGTAAATGGACTCAGGATGCAGATAGTACGGAATAAACTTGTTGTAGCCCTCAAGTTCATGGTCGGTGACGTCGAAGAAAATTGTCCCGTCCTTGCATTCCGTGCGCGCCTTCAGGATTCCAATCGAGAGTTCGTGGCGTTTAAGGAGCGGCGGAAGCAGCGGAGCCACGAAAGGCGCTTCCAGAATTTCGCCCAGTGGCTTGGTGGCCAGCAGCGGGATCAGGTTCGGGACAAAGCCGTGATCGGGAGCCGACTCGATCACCATGGTCAGCTTCATGGCCGGCGCCTGCATTTCCACGGCGGTTTTCGCGTCGGGATAAAGCGCGCCGTCGATGATGTCGGTCCAGTGCACCAGGTCCGCGACCGGCGCGGGATCGAAGCCGAAGTGCTGCTGCGCGATCATGGCGATAAAGCTGGTGCAGGATTTGAAATCCGGGTCGTAGAACTTGCGGTTGCTTTGGTTCTGCTCGAAGTGCTCGGCATCGGCAGTCGACAGGAAGGCACTCTCGTGGTGGTCGAACCACCAGGTGATCTTGGGCGAGCTGGAATACTTGAAATCGACGATGGCGTTCTCGTCGCCGTCGAACTGCTTCTCGTCGAACAGCGCCCCGGCGCGGTGGACCAGGCCGGTGAATTCGAAGTCGACGTCGCTGCGAATGCGCTCGCGGTAGAAACGGGAAAACAACGCCGCAGACGATGCCCCATCAAAACACTTGTCGTGATAAAAAACCCGAACTCGCAATGAATTCCCCACTTACCCTAAAGTTCCCGGACCGGAGCGGCGCGTTGCCAATAATCTCTGGTGCAGGTAAAAGCTAATAGGATTGACAGCTTGGAGGGAGAAAGTCAAGAGCAGAGACGAAATGATGTCAAATCTCGTTAGAAATGATTCCGAAACAGCGATGGCGAATTCCCTCCTTGAAGGACTGGAACTCGCCACACGCGAAACGATGCGCAATTGAAACTACATAGCGTTCGCCTGCTTCTCCGCCAGATCGCCGATGAAGGGCAGCTTCCACATTTGGCCTCCATTGGCCTTGATCAGCAGGAGGATCCAAACCACGAAGAACCCAACCCAAACCACCAGTCCGAGCAGCATCACAATGAGATGCCCCACGATGGGGACGATGCTAGCGGCCACCGTCAGGATCATCAAGGCAATCCATATCACAACCGCCGCGGCATGCAGGAAGATATTCTGCCATGCGTGAAAGCGCACGAATCGGCTCTTGTTGTAGGGTTCCATCACGAGAAAGATGATGGCCGGAATGATCGTGATGTAGGCTAACAAACCGGCCACGTTGTCCGCCATTCCTCCGGCCGCTGGCGCCGGTTGGGCAACCATCGGTTGAGGCGGCGGCGCCGCGGCGGCCGCTGCCATCCGGCTCGAACACGCCGCACAGGTCGTTGTACCATCGGCAATTTGTGCCCCGCACATATTGCAAAACGCCATACTTTCCTCCTTAGTTCGCCCAAGCACAAACAGATGGCCGAAACTCGACCGCCAAAGGCGTCGCCGCAACGTACCAAAAATTTCCTGGCAAATCAATGAAACAATTGGCAGGGGTTGCGCAATCGGCTACGGAGCGATCGCATGCTGCTCGGCGAACTCGCCCAGCTCCGGCAGTTTGAACCACTCCCCTTGCGCCGCCTTCACTACCAGAACCAGCCACAATACGAAAGCGGCAAGACTTGCCACGATCGAGATAATCCACACGAAGAGTGGACCGACGACTGGAATCATATACAGAAGCACCGCCAGCAGCCGGATTGCAGCTGCGCTCGCCAGCACCACCACCCACACCAGCAAACACTGCACCGAATGAAAGCGTACAAACGGATTCTGGCGATACGGCGGACGCAGGAGAAACACGATCGCGGGAATGAACGTGAGGTAGGCCAGCGCTCCCGCCACATTTTCGGCCAGAAACCCCACTCTGTCCCGAAAGCGATGATTCGCATCAACTTCGAGTTCTGCTTCGGGTGCCTGCTCCACGGCAACCTCGGACGGCCTTCCCGCAAAAGGCTGGCTGGGCGGGGGGATTGTCGGCGGCGCGGGTGCAGCTTTCATGGACCTCCCACAACCCGGGCAGTAAGCCGCCGTTTCCGGCATGCGGGCGGCGCAATCCGGGCATGCCAGCGGCAGTGAGAACGTGGAATCCATCCGGACGCACCTTATCATCCGGTTGGCATAGAGACAACCGGGAGCCCTGCGATCCGCCTGGGCTTCACGGAAACCGGGCATTGACGCTGCTTCACGGCACGTATACTGTTTCGACAACATGAGCCACGCGGAAGCGAAGGACTCTTAGGCAGGAGCGATGACCTCGTTTTGTCTGGGCTGCGGCACGAGCATGGGGGCGGAAGAGCGATTCTGCGGCAACTGCGGAAGAGATTCTTCCCTCGGCGCGGACGTCAAAGGACCGGATCCTACTCTGGCCTGGGTCGCCCCTGAAACCAGCGGAAAAGCCATTTTCAGCCTAATCATCGGGATTTTTTCCCTGTTCCCTCCGTTCGGACTGGGCGCCATCATTTTCGGCCACATCTCGCTCTCAGACATTCGCAAGAGTTCAGGGAAACTCGTGGGGCGCGGGCTGGCAATCGCCGGATTGGTGCTGGGATATCTTGGCGTAGCGGCGTTCACGACCCTGATGATCATCGGCGCGTATTCGGCGCGGCAAGCGGAAAAGGCTTTAACCGCGGCAAAGGCAGCCGCTCGATCGAAGGGCGTCACACGCGCGGTGATCACCAATCAGCCGTCGGCCGTTTCGGCGATTCGCGCCCTGAATACCGCGGAGATCGCCCATCTGCAAGCGCATCCGGCACAAGGCTACACCTGCTCCCTCGACGAACTTGCCAAGTCCTGGGGAATCCGCGGCGATCTGGACCAGGTCAAGAAGGCCGACTACTCGATCGCTCTCCAGGGATGCTCTCCGAGCAAGGCTGACGGAAAGGTCACGAAGTACCAGGTCGTGGCTTACCCCAAGGCTGGCAAAGCCAAGCTACCCGCCTTCTGCTCCAATCAGTCGGATGTCATCAAGGTCGATTGGAATGGATCGCCCGAGGGCTGCCTGAGCAAAGGCGCCGATCTGACCGCCAATGACAACGACCGTCTGAAGAACGATTCTGGCAGCGACGACGACTCGGACGATTGAGGACGGCTCAGGCGGACCGCGAAGAGTGATCCTTCTTGCGGCAATCTTCACACACACCGTAAATCTGGAAAGTGTGCCGGGTCGTCAGATAGTGGTACTTGCGGCCGATTTCCTGCTCGAGTTCGCTGACTTCGGGCGAGAAGAACTCGACGGAACTGCCGCATTCGGTGCACACCATGTGATGGTGACTGCGGCGGTTGTACTGGTGCTCGTAGCGCGCGATGCCATCGTGAAATGCCACTTCGCTCGCCAGGCCGCACTCGGCCAACAGTTTCAGCGTGCGGTAGACGGTGGTATAGCCGATGCGGGCGTCTTTTTTTTGCACCAGCCGGTGTAATTCATCCGTGGAAAGGTGGTCGCGGGTCTCCAGAAACGTCCGCAGAATTGTATCGCGCTGCCCTGTCTGCTTGAGGCCGACGTCCTTCAAATGGCGATGCAGAATCTCCTGCGCCTCGCGGATCATCTGGCGCGAGAGCGTAGGTTGATCGTCGATGCGGTTCTGCAGCATGGCGGCCAAGCGGAGTCAGAATACCATTGGGGCATCTTGAAAATGAAATTCAACTTGATCCGCGACCATGCCCCACCGCCTACTTTACAATCGAGAAACGGCCATGAGCACTCTTGCAGAAATTCCCATCCCGGCGGTGCGGCGCTCCCCGGTGTTTCGCGTCCTGCTGTGGATCCTTGTCATCCTCTCAGTCCTGGTGCTGGCTGGAGTCAGCTATTGCTGGTATGTGGCCCGTTCCGCGTTGCCGCAACTGGATGGGCGGTTGCAGGTGGCCGGGCTCTCCGCCCCAGTGACCGTAACCCGTGACATGCATGGCGTGCCCACCATCGAGGCCGCCACGCTCGACGATCTCTTCTTCGCGCAAGGCTTCGTCACTGCGCAGGACCGCTTGTGGCAAATGGACGTAATGCGTCGTTTCGGAGCTGGCGAGTTGTCGGAAATCCTGGGAGAGGACCTGCTCAAACTGGATCGCGAACAGCGGATTCTGGGCATGCGAACGGCGGCGAAGAAATCGCTCGACATGGCATCCCTACGCGACCGGGCTAACTTCGAAGCTTACGCTCGCGGGGTAAATGCGTACATCAATATGCGCAGTGGAAACTTGCCGCTCGAGTTCCGCATTCTGGGCTACAAACCGAAGCCATGGCTAGCCGAAGATTCGATCGTCATCGCTAATTCGATGGTGAAGGATCTGAATTACGGCTACTTTCTTGACGCGCTCCACCGCGAGAAAATCCTCGCCAAGCTTGGGCCGGAACTGACGTCCGATCTTTACGTTAATCGCTCGCTGCATGACCGTCCACCTACGGTGATGCGGGAAGATCTGAGCCAGCCAGATATGAATTCGAACGGCTCCGGTGACGAAGACGACAGTGACGACGACGCTCCGGACAACTCAGTCACCCGCAAGCTTCACATGCAGGCCGCACCGGAGGAAGGCCTCCCGGTCAACGGCTCGAACGATTGGGTTGTATCCGGGGCACACACGGTCACGGGCAAGCCGCTGCTCTCGAACGACATGCATCTCGGCCATCAAATGCCCAACCTTTGGTACGAGGCGCACCTGCGCAGCGGCACGCTCGACGTCGCCGGCGTGACCCTGCCCGGGATGCCTTACGTTATCGTCGGTCACAATCAGCGCATCGCTTGGGGATTCACGAACGTCGGCCCGACCGTAACCGACGTTTTCATCGAGAACTTCAACAATCAAGGCGCCTATCAGACCCCCGGCGGTTGGGTGCAACCGGAGCACCGTAACGAGGTTATCCACGTCAAGGGCAAGCCGGACGTCACCGTCGATGTCACGATCACTCGGCACGGGCCGATTGTCACCGAAGTCGTTCCCGGCGAGACCCGCACGATTGCCCTGCGCTGGACGCTATACGACGGCCTGCATATGCCCTTCTTCGACGTCGACTCGGCGCAGAACTGGGAGGCGTTCCGGCAGGCGTTTTCGCACCTGGATGCGCCCGGACAGAACGTCGTTTACGCCGATGTGGATGGAAACATCGGCTATCAGACCACGGGGAAGGTTCCCATCCGTGCTGCGGGTGATGGCAGCCTGCCGGTCAGCGGTGCCGACGATGCCCACGAGTGGATCGCCTACGTCCCGTTCGAGAAACTGCCCAGCATATACAACCCGGTTTCGGGGATCATCGCCACGGCAAACGGACGCATTACGCCCGACAACTATCCCAACTCGATCAGTATGGAATGGGAAGCACCCTGGCGCGGAGAGCGCATCTATCACGTTCTTGAATCGGGCAGGCAGTTCTCTCCGGCAGACATGCTGGCGCTGCAGACCGACATCCACTCAGAGGCTCACCAGTTCGTCGCAGAGCGGCTGGTTTATGCCATCGATCATGCCGCGAAGGCCTCAGCGCGCGTCAAGCAGGCTGCCGATCTGATGCGCAGCTGGGACGGACGCATGCTGGCCTCGTCCGCGGCTCCGACGATCGCAGAAAATTCGATCCGCGAACTCCGCCGATTGCTGCTCGAACCCAAGCTTGGCGGCGCCCCGCCGGACGCAGGTGCCGACCCGAGCAGGGACGACGGAGTCCTCAGTTGGAAAACCTATACCTGGGAGATGCGCTCGGTTTGGCTGGAAAACGTTCTGCTACATCGCCCGAAGCGCTGGCTGCCAGAGAAGTACCCGAATTTTGACGAACTCCTAACGGCGGCGGTCGATGCGGCCGTGAACGACCCGGGCGTACCCAAGGATCTCACTGCATGGCGATGGGGAACGTTTAATTCGGTGGTGATTCAACACCCGGTGTTCGGCAAGATCCCCCTGCTCCATCGCTGGTCCGGTCCGGGCGTGCAGGAGCAATCCGGCAGCGGGTACACGGTAAAAGCCGTCACGCGGCATCACGGACCCTCGGAGCGATTCACTGCCAACATGGCCGATCTCGATCAGTCGACGCTGAATACCGTGACCGGACAGGGAGGAAATTTCCTGAGCCCGTACTACATGGATCAGTGGAAGGCTTGGCACGAAGGAACGACTTTCGCGCTTCCCTTTAGCGCGAAGGCGGTGGAAGCGGCCAAGACACATCGGTTGACGCTGGAACCAGGCAAGTAAAGGGAGCTTACGTCCGTGCTAACCGATCGGATCTAGAAGACGTCAAGCGCCTTGACATCCCCCACGTAGCCAACGATCGGAATCGTCCCCTCGGGAATGAAGTAATTGATCAGCAGAAAATCGTGGTTGGTATCGTAAACGCGAAGATTGCCACCCTCGGCAACATATTCCACGGAGCGACTCAGAAAGCCCTGCAGCCCGGTCACATCCCCGTTATCGGGAGGAAACACCACGGTATTCGTTTTTGTATTTAAGATCGAGAGGCACCCACGAACCTCTCCGGAGGGATTGTTCACATTGCCGATATTGGTGCAGTTCCGCGAGCCAAGGAAAAACTGTCCGTTGGAACCAAAGTCCATCCGCTGATGAAACCCGTCAGTGACGACGTAGGTGGCCGTTACTGCCATTGCGTTCAAATCAACAACGTCCAATCGACCACAGGTCGGCGCCGCCGTCTGTACTCCGGTGCAGGCATTATTGCTGGGTGAGGTTCCGGCGACGAACAGCGTCGGACCACTTAACAACGCCATATTTGCAGCGTCTACCGGAATGGTATTGGTAATCGTCAAGCTATCCAGGTCGAAGATAGCGACGCTGGCAGGAGCTGGTTGGCCGGTACTAGTCACTCCGCCGCACTGGGCTCCGCAATTCAAAATGTAAGCCGTCGAACCCTTCACGACGGCGAAAACCGGCCGACTAAAGCCGGGGATAATTGTGCACACCGTGTTTGGCGTTCCGCTCAGACAGCTGGTATCGACTGGCGGCGCAGCCACCGCGGGAAAAAGCACCGTCACAGTGTCGGAATCGTTGCTGAACACCAGCAACCTGGTTCCGGTTGCATCGGCGACTACCGTCTGCGCATTGGGCACGGCGATCGTAGTCCGAACCGAACCCGTCGCGAAGTTCATCACTTCGACTGCGCCCACGAACGGAAATCCCACAATGGTGGCGGAGGGAACGGCCGCGTAGCCTAGGGGGCTCGACGTGGGAAGGACCATGCTCTGCGTCAGTCCGGACAGTCTTACGCTGCTAATCCCGCTCTCCCTAACCGTATCCACAAGGTAGGCGGTGTTACCAGTCGGACTCGCATCAAACGCCGCGATGATGTTGCGGGTGGGCGAGATCGCCATCAGTCCGGGTGAATTGCCGGCGCCGAGTCTGCCGACAGGAGCAGCGATGTCGTACCGGCCATCAATGATGATCAGACTGCCGGCATTTTGGGCCGAACTCACACCCTGCGAGGCTAGCACTCTCTGATACAGGCCGCTGGGTGGATACTTCGGCTTCGTGGAACCACAGGAAATCAGGCTCGCACTCGTGCCCACCAGAACGATGACTAGCAGGACCGCTCTCTTCAAACGGGAGGCTCCTAACGGCATGAAAAATGACGATTTAATTGCGAAATGCTGAATTATAACAGACCTCGTCCGCTACGCGGGTTGGCGGATTGATTGCTAAGCAGCCTCCCTCTTCGATGGTGTCAGGTCGAGTATCGGTTGGCCGATGGCTGTTCGCGACGGCATTTCCGCAATCGTCTCACCGGTTGTCCATTCCCGAGGCGGGAACCTGCCACATCGGTTTTCTTGATCCTGTTGATAAAAAAGACTGGACACCGCGGAGAAACGGGTGCATCTATAATTGGTACGGAGCGAAAATCCCGTTGCCCAAGTTCGAAGAGTGTCTCCAGCGACTGGAGAAAATTGTTCAGGAACTGGAAACCGGAGAGGTCTCTCTGGAGAAGTCTCTGACCCTTTTTGAAGAGGGCATGCAGCTCTCGTCCGCGTGTCGCACCGAGTTGGAACAGGCCGAAGGCAAAGTCGAGATCCTGCTGAAAAAGAACGGGAAACTCCAGGCGGAACCGTTTGAGCCGCTCACTGAGAAATCTCCAGCCAGGCGTTAGGCGGGTTTTTCAGCGGTTCGCAATCAAGTAGTCTGTGGAGTTGTGGGTTCCCTGAACCTAGCCCGCAGCCTTCATCGGCCGTCGACGACGGCTGAGATTCGAGGGACTTATGGCTCAGAGCATCGTTGTCCTTGAGAGAGATCCCAAGCTGGCCCGGTCCTTGGCCGGAGGCTTGCGCCCGCACTTCCATTCCGTAGTTCTGACCCATTCCCGGGATGAACTGCGTGAAAGTTTATCCCGTACCAGCCCGAACGCGGTGGTATTTGATTTGGAGCATTGGCGCCTCGCCGATGTGGAGAATCTGCACCGCGAATTTCCCAACATGTCTATCATTTGCACCCACAGAATTCCTGACGAAGAAATGTGGATGGCGGCCCTTGAAGCCGGGGCGAGCGATGTGTGCCCGTCCAACGACGTCTCCATTGTGCTGTCGTCGGTGCTGCGTAGCATGATGAACACCCGCGGCGCAGCTGCCTAGTACGCTTCATTCCGTTGCATCGAACAGGACGCCCGAGTGGGCGTCCTGCTTTTTTGTCGCTCGATGCTTCGCCTTGTTTCACTCGCTGTTCAAGGTTCGCAAAAATTCGTATCCCGCAGACCCCATCTCGCGCAGGACGTCGTCAAAGACTCCACCGTAGAGAAGCATGCTCAGCAGCAAAACCGACGCAATCCCCGCACCGACTCGAATGGCCCCTGGACCGGCGCGATATGGCATTACGCCTCCTAAGGTCGGACGCGCCGCATCATACTCCGAACCGAGGCTGCTGAATAGGACGAACTCCGTATCATCGCCCTTGTTATACTCACTGCTTCATGCTGCAAGAAACTCTCGAACAAGGCCGGCTGTTAACCGACGCCGCCCTCGACCGCCTCATTCCGCCCGAGACCGAGCATCCCGTCTCGATTCACAAGGCCATGCGCCACAGCGTCTTTGCCGGAGGGAAACGGCTCCGACCGGTGCTCTGCATGGAGGCGGCCCGCATGGTCGCCGGTTCCCTGCCGCATGGCATAGCGGATTTGGGTGCGGCGATCGAGATGCTGCACACGTATTCGCTCATCCACGACGATCTGCCCGCGCTCGACAACGACGATCTCCGCCGCGGACGTCCCACTTGTCATAAAGCCTTCGGCGAAGCGATCGCGATTTTGGCTGGAGACGCGCTGCAAACTCAGGCCTACGAGGTTCTGGCTCGGATAGATTGCCCTCCTGAGGCACGCGTCCGCATCGTGGAAGAAATCGCGCGCGGCACGGGAACCATAAACGGAATGATCGGCGGCCAGGTCGTCGATCTCGAAGCCGAACATACCCGACCTACGCCGGCGATTCTGGACTACATCCACCGATCGAAAACCGCTGCGTTGATCACCGCCAGCCTGGTCAGCGGCGGGCTGTATGCAGGAGCAAAGCATTCCGAAGTCGCGAAGCTACGCGCGTTCGGACTGGCGATTGGCCTTGCGTTTCAGATTGTCGATGACGTGCTCGACGTAACGCAAACCTCGGAGCAGTTGGGCAAAACGGCAGGCAAGGATACAGCCTCGGAGAAGGCGACTTACCCCGCGCTATTCGGCATTGAGGCTTCGATCAAGAAGGCGGATAGCCTGGTTAGCGATGCCTTCAAGGAACTCGACAGCTTTGGCAATCGCGCTGAACCGTTGAAGGAGTTGGCGCGGTTCCTGGTCGAACGAAAAAAATAAGAGGGGCTAGTCCTGCGCGGACGAGGCAGGCGCGGGGTTCACGGGGGCTGGGACGGGAGCGGCAGGAGCCGGTGCGACTGCGCCGGGTGGCATCGGTATCTTCACTGTGACCGCGGGCATAATCTGGCTGTCACCCACTCGACCGGCGATTTTCACTTTTTCGACCACACGATGCTCCTCAATCCAGTCTCATTATACTCCGTACGTCGCCTTAAAATACTCGGTAGCTTCATGTTGAGCTTGAGCAAAGAGAGAGTCCCTAACCGCCAAACCGTCAGGAAAGTTATCCCTCTCCGCGTCAGGCTGCAGCTTCATTAGCTTGTGCCTGAGCTTCATGATCTGATCATCGATATACCGGCCGGAAAAGATATATTTTCCCACTCCAATTGTGCGTCGATGAACATCGCCCCTAGCGTTATTGCATGCACGCTTGCGGCCTTGTGCTTTTTAGTGAACGGGAAGACATCTTTCAGCGCGTCGGTCACTTGTGATGCGGCGATGATCACACCCCAGACGAGTGCGTACTGTTTCCACAATGCCCAGGCAGCGATTCCGCCGCTCGAGGCAAGCGCTCTTAGAACTCCCAAACCGCTCACCCATTTCCCGAGGTGATCCCGATAGCGACGGATATACTCGTTGGCGACCTTGAGCTCAATCATCTGGCCCCAATACAACTGTTGTTGCCGATGGGTGATATCTTCGTTCATTCGGATCGAGTCTACGCCTTCTGGGGAGCTTCTTCGACCAGATATACAGTGCTGCGCTTAGTTATCTAAAATAGGTGCACGGCGATGGAGTTCGCCATAACCGCCTGCCCGGCAGGCTGATAACTCCTACAAAATTACGCTCGATTCTGTAGGAGACTTCATCGTGAAGGACTTCCTCGCCATCTCCGTGGCTGCGATCGTCGGAGCCAACTTGCGTTATCTCCTGAGCCGTTTGGCAGCCAGAGAACTCGGTCCCGTTTTCCCGTATGGCACGCTTAGCATCAACATTGTGGGCAGCTTCATCGTCGGGTTTTTCGTGACCTGGACCACCGAGCGCGTTCTGCTCGATCCGCGCTGGCGGCTGCTGGTCGTCGTCGGATTCTGCGGATCGTTCACCACATTTTCCAGCTACGCGTTCGAATCGATGTCGTTTTTCGAAAGCGGCCAGTGGGGCCTAATGCTGGCCAACATCCTCGGCAATAACCTGCTGTGCCTCGGCGGAGCGCTCGCCGGCATGGCCTTGGCGCGGGCGCTATGAACGTGCTCCCTCTCGCAACTCTCGAGACGGAACGGCTGAAACTCCGGCCCTACACGGAAGCCGATATCCCCGAGTTATTGCCGCTGGTCGGCACCCGCGGAGTCGCAGCGACCACGCTTCGGATCGCGCATCCGTACACGGAAGAAGACGCGCGGGCATTTCTGGCTCTCACGCAGGAACCGGACAAGCTCTGGCTGGCCATCGTCATGCGCAGCGATGGGCGCCAGATCGGCGGCATTGGCTTGCGACTGCACCAGGAGCACCAGCATGCCGAGCTTGGCTACTGGCTGGGCGTTCAGCATTGGGGACAGGGTTACGCTACCGAGGCCGCCCGCGCCATGCTGCGCCACGGATTCGAAGTGCTCAAGCTGCATCGGATCTTTGCCTCGCATTTCGGTCATAACCCCGCCTCCGGACGGATTCTGCGGAAGCTTGGAATGCGCTATGAGGGTTGCCAGCGCGAACACTTGTGCAAGTGGGGCAAGTTCGTCGATTCCGAACTGTACGGACTGTTACGGCGGGAATGGGAGAATTGCGGGTAAAATGCCTGAAGCCATGGCGGTGCAGGTCACAATCTATCTGAACGAAGGGGACCAGTGGCATCATCGGCCACTGCACCTGGAGATTCTCAGCTACCTGCGCAGGGAAAACGCCTATGCGGCCACGGCGGTCCACGCGGCCGCTGGATTTCTCGGCAGGCATCGGGTGGAAACTTCCCATCTGATCGAGGCCGGCGGAAAACTTCCGGTAATCATCATTTTCGTAGACACCGAAGAGCACGTCAGTCGTGTTTTGCCCACTCTTAAGGAAATGGCTGCGCACCGGCTGATCGTGCGCGAGAATGTCGTGCTCGAACAGGGGAGTCTGGACTGAAATGTCTTCCCTACCCTTGAGTCCGCCGCTCGACATTCTCGCCATCGCCGCTCACCGCGACGACGTGGAACAAACCTGCGGTGGAACCTTGCTCAAAGCGTCGCAGCAAGGCCAGCGCGCTGGCATCCTCGACTTGACACAAGGCGAAATGGGCACGCGCGGTACTTCCGAAGATCGCGCACGCGAAGCCGCTGACGCCGCGAAGATCCTGGGCTCAGTCTGGCGCGAAGCGCTCGACATTCCCGACGGCCGCGTAGAAAACACTTGGGAGAACCGGCTCAAGGTCGCGCGGGTGATTCGCCAGACCCGCCCGCACGTGATCATCCTGCCCTACTGGAAAGGCCGTCATCCCGATCACTACACCGCGTCCGTGCTGGGGTACGAAGCCTGTTTTCTGTCTGGATTGGCGAAACTCACAATCGGCGAAGCTCTCCCTCCCCACCGCCCGTTCAAGATCATCTACGCTACTCTTTACTACGACATTCGTCCGACGTTCGTGGTCGACATCAGCGACCAGTTTGAAGGAAAGTTCGCGTCCATCCTGGCGTACAAATCGCAATTCAGTAATCAGGAAGCCGGCAAGGACTTGTTCCCGGCGCATGAGGAAATTCGCGCCCGCGTAGAATCGATGGCTCGCTTTTACGGCGCACTCGGCGGAGTATCCCACGCCGAGCCGTTTCTGCAAAAAGAAGTCGGCCTGGTCAACGACCTATTGGCGATTCCCGTCAAATCCATTTAGCATATCGGAACCCTATAACCCCAAAGGAGAACCAGTCCTATGTCCCGTTTCTCTCTCTCGTTGATCGTTACCGTGGCCTTGGCGGCCTGCGCCGCAGCCCAATCCGGAGATTGGAAGATCGATCCCATGCACTCGTCGGCGCAGTTTTCCGTCCGCCATCTGGGCGTCTCGACCGTGCGCGGAGCGTTCACCAAGGTGAGCGGCTCGGCGAAGTATGATCCAGCCAATCCCTCGAAGACCATGCTCGACGCAACCATCGAAGCCACGTCGGTTGACACGCGCGTCGAGATGCGTGACAACGACCTGCGCAGTCCCAATTTCCTCGATGTACAGAAGTTTCCGACCATCACCTTCCGCGCGAAAGAAACCAAGGCTGCAGGCAGTGGAAAGCTGCAGATCACAGGCGACCTGACCATTCACGGAGTTACCAAGCAGGTAGTGCTCGACGTGGACGGGCCTTCGGCTCCCATGAAGGATCCGTGGGGCAACCAGCGGATTGGGGCATCGGCCTCGACCAAGATCAGCCGCAAAGATTTTGGCGTGAACGGCGCGCCGGGCGTCGTGGGCGACGAAATCACCATCACCATCGATGCGGAACTGATTCAGCCCCCAGCGAAGTAGCCAACTTTTTACAGTTCGTTTCCGTTGGCCCGTTCGCACTGGAGGTGACCTATGACGAAGAATGCTTGGGCCTTTGTCCTAGTCTCGCTCGGAGTTCTTGGTTTGGCCGGATGCGGAGGCGGCGGTGGTACGCCTCCTCCGCCCCCGACCGTGAGCATTTCTCCCCAGCGGGCCGCCGTTGCCATCGGCCAGACGCAGCAGTTCAACGCGACTGTTACCGGCGTCAGCAATACGGGAGTCACCTGGAGTGTCGACGGCACGGAGGGAGGCAGCGGCACAGTAGGCACGATCAGTGCCAGCGGCCTTTACACTCCGCCGTCCTCCGGCAGTTCGCATACCGTCACAGCGGCAAGCACGGCTTCCCCTTCGACGACCGCTTCGGCGACGATCGCCGTTACCGATCTGGCGGGCGTATTCACATACCACAACGATTCCACCCGTGCCGGCGCCAACACACAGGAGTACGCGCTGAGTTCGACGACGGTGACGACGTCCACCTTTGGAAAACTGTTTTCGTGCGCAGTGGACGGCGCGGTCTACACCCAGCCACTCTGGGTGCCCGGGCTCACCATCGGAGGTGGAACACACAACGTCCTGCTAGTCGCTACCCAGCATGACAGCGTCTATGTTTTCGACGCCGACGCGAATCCCTGCGTGACTTACTGGCAGGCGCATTTGCTGGACTCGACCCACGGTGGAACAGCGGGCGAACAGCCCGTTGTTTGGCAGGATGTGGGCTACTGCTACGGCGACATTTATCCGGAAGTCGGCGTCACTGGAACGCCGGTCATCGATTCGGGCACCCAAACGATTTATCTGGTTTCTGCCTCCGAGATTCCCGGCGTGAACTCGGGCAACTGCTCGCTGCCTCAAGGTTCGTACTTCCACAAGCTGCATGCACTCGACATCCTGACCGGCAACGAGAAATTCAATGCTCCGGTCGCGATCGCGGCTCAAGTGGTTGGTAACGGCGACGGGTCGTCCGGCGGATTCGTGAGCTTCGCCTCCCAGTTGGAACACAACCGGTCGGGACTAGCGCTGAACAACGGAACCGTCTACGTGGCGTTTGCCGCACACGAGGATGCTTCGCCCTACCACGGCTGGGTGCTTGGTTACAACGGGTCCGACCTGACTCTGCCTCCGAGCGTCTTCAACACCACTCCAAACGGTGGCCTCGGCGGCATCTGGGGCGGCGGAGGCGCTCCCGCCATTGACGCTACCGGCGATGTGTACGTGGCCACGGGGAATGGCATCTTCGACGCCAGCTCTCCCATCAAGCCCTTCAACGACTACGGCGACAGTGTTCTCAGGCTTCATCCATCGCTGGGGCTGACATCGAATGGTGTGGGCTTGTCGCTCGTCAGTTGGTTCACTCCCTGGGATCAAGCGACCCTTTCGTCGGAAGATGCCGACCTTGGATTCGGCGCACCCGTGCTGCTGCCGGATCAGACCGTGGGGCCGGCTCACTTACTGGCAGAGGTCGGCAAGGATGGCCTTGTCCGCCTGATCAACCGCGACAACATGGGGCAAATCAACGGGGGCAGCAGCGATAGCCAGATTCTTCAATTCTTCACCGGGCCAGTGAACGGGCTATGGGGAACCCCAGCTTTTTGGCAGAATAGTCTCTATGTTGGCGGACAGGGCGACTCGCTGCGTCAGTTCACTTTTGATTCATCGACTGGACTCTTCAATACCACGACGGCATCGTTCTCCAGTCAGAGCTACGGCTATCCCGGCGTGACGCCTTCCATATCTTCCCAGGGAGCGTCCAACGGGATCCTGTGGGGCATTGATTCGGGCCTGTACGGGTATGCCAGCCCGAATGCAGGCGTGAACTGTGGAACTTCACCCTTGCCCGCTGCTTGCACGGGACCCGCCGTTCTGCATGCTTACGACGCAACCAATCTCGCGGTTGAATACTGGAACAGCACGATGGCGTCGGGCAGTCGCGATCAAGCGGGAAACGCCGTCAAGTTCGTACCGCCGACCATCGCCAACGGGAAGGTCTACGTAGGCACACGCACCGAAGTCGATGTGTACGGACTGCTGCCGTAGTTCCTTACTTCTTTAACGCCACGGCGAGGCCATCGCGAATCGGAAGAATGGTCGTATAGAACTCGGGAGCATCGTAGAGTTTGCGATTGAACTCCAGAATCGCCTTTGTTTTGGCGTCTGTAGGATGCTTTTCCGTCACGCGCCCGCTCCAGAGCACGTTATCGGTAATGAACAACCCTCCCTTGCGCAGGCGCGGAGCCACCAACCGCAGCACACGCGGGTAGTCATCTTTGTCGACATCGTTGAACACGATGTCGAACTCTTCTTTCTGCTCCGACAGGTACTCCAGCGCATCTCCCGTATGCAACTGAATGCGACTGGAGACTCCCGCACGCGCGAAGTACCCGCGGGCACGCTCGGCGTTCTTCGCATCGCCGTCGGTATAGATCACGCGCCCATGCTCGCCGACCGCCTGGGCCCACCAGATGGTGGAATAGCCGATCGCCGAACCCAGTTCGAAAACCTTGCGGGCGCCGATCATCATCGCCAGTTGCTGCAGAACCCGCGCCACCGCCGGCCCCACGATCGGCACATCATGCTGGGTCGCATAGTTCTCCATTTCCGCCAGCACTTCCGGGCGCGCAGGCAGCATGGAATAGAGATAGTCGTCGACTGGACCGGTGGTCGTGAAACCATGATGCTTCCAGTTTGGTGCGTGTTTCTTCTTTTGGGTCATGCGACCGTCACTCCTGGTTTCAGATCTGCCACCTCCACCGCCGGAGCCAGCCTCCGCAACTCCGCCGCAGTTCCGGTCAATACTGGGAAAGTCCCGAAGTGCATGGGGATCACCGTCTTCGGCTTCAACAGATTGCACGCGTAGGCGGCCTCGCGCGGCCCCATCGTGTAGTGATCGCCGATCGGCAGCATGGCGATGTCCGGAGCATACAACTCGCGAATAATGGCCATATCGCCGAACACGTTCGTGTCGCCCGCGTGATAGATCTTCAATCCGTTGGCAAACTGCACCACGTAGCCACAAGCTTCTCCGCCATAGACAAGTTCGTCGCCATCCTGAATGCCGCAAGAATGATCGGCGTGCACCATCGTGACTTTGATATCGCCGAGGGTCTGCGTTCCGCCCTTATTCATCTCCGCGATGTTGGGCACACCTTTCTTCCCCAGCCAGCGCGCCAGTTCGGGAATGCCCACCACGCTGGGCTTAAGCCGCTTGCCGATTTCCACCGCATCGCCAATGTGGTCGCCGTGGCCGTGCGTCACCAGCATCACATCGACCTTCTGTATATTCTTCTCGGTCTCCGGGCACATCGGATTTCCCATGACCCACGGATCGATGATCACAGTCTTCCCGCCCGGGGTCTCGACGCGAAATGTGGCGTGCCCCAACCACGTGAGTTTAACGCCGTTCAGTTTCATAATTGCGTTGCTCCTCAGTTCGGCAGTCAGCAATGCCTGCTGAGTGCGTTCAATGCCCAGCTAGTTTAATATGAAACGCCATGAGCGCATTGAAAGTGCTGATCTCGCGGCAGGATGTCGCCAAGCGCGTAACCGAAATCGGAGCGCAAATCACCAGAGACTACGCGGGACAATCCGTCATCCTCGTAGGAGTTCTCAAAGGCGCCGCGATTTTTCTTTCCGACCTGGCCCGCAACCTCGACCTCGACGCCACCTTTGACTTCATCGCAGTCTCCAGCTACGGCAATCGTCCGACTCCGAGCCAAGAACTCAAGAGCGGATGGGATTCCACCGGCGAGGTGAAGCTTACAAAAGACGTCGATCAGACCATGAAGGACCGCAACATCATCGTGGTCGAAGACATTCTCGACACTGGCCTGACCATGACCTATTTGAAGAAGCTGCTGCTCGCTCGGCAACCAAAGTCCTTGAAGGTCGCCGCGCTGCTCGACAAGCCTTCGCGCCGCAAACTTCCGTTGCAGGGCGACTACATCGGCTTCACCATTCCCGACGAATTTGTCGTGGGCTACGGTCTGGACTATGCCGAAAAATACCGCAATCTCGCCGATATCTGCGTGGTCCCCCGGGAATAACTTCTAGGAGGATTGGAGCTCTAGCGTAGAATATGGCGAAGTTCCCAGTCAGCGCCGATTCGCGCCGCACGAGCCGTTGCTCCGAGCCGAAGCCAGCGACTGCTATCATACAATCGATGGGCGCCACCGTTTCCAAACCGGATCGCTTGCCGGTCGAGTCTTTGCTGCTCGACGTGGCCGACGCGCTGGCCACGTCGCTAGATCTGGATACCACTGTTCGGCGCGTCG
Organism: Terriglobales bacterium; assembly: GCA_037443605.1. Lineage (GTDB taxonomy): Bacteria > Acidobacteriota > Terriglobia > Terriglobales > Acidobacteriaceae > Sulfotelmatobacter. Next base: position 43,642 of record JBBIOA010000031.1, on the reverse strand, counting down.
CCGAAGTCGTGCGCAAAGTCATCGACTACGAAATCTTCGCCATCCTTTTGCTCAACGAGAAGACGCAGGAACTGCGCTTCCGCTTCCAGGTTGGCTATCCGCCGGAGTTTGCTGAGCGCAGCCGCATCAAAGTCGGCGAAGGGGTGACCGGCATCGCCGCCCAGACACGGCAAGCGGTACTCATTGACGACGTCACCAGGGACCCGCGTTACATCGAGGCTGTTCCAAATGTTCGATCGGAATTGGCGATCCCGCTCATCACCAAGAACCGCGTCATCGGTGTGATTGACCTCGAGGCGCGCGAGCCCGGATATTTCACCGAGGAACATCGCCGCGTGCTGGCCCTGGTCGCATCTCGGATGGCCGCGGGCATTGAGAACGCGCAGCTTTACACCCGCACCACCCGCCAGGCGCGGATTCTTCTCTTGCTCAATGAGATCGCGCGCGAACTGACCTCCATCCTCAACCTGGACGAACTCCTCGGACGCATCGCCGAGCTCGTGCGCCGGCTGATGGATTACCAGATGTTCAGCATCCTGCTGCTCGACTCTGCCGGGGAAAAACTGCAGCACCGCTTCTCGTTGCGTTTCAACGAGAACATTCACCTGAAGCGGGAGATTTCCATCGGCCGCGGCATCATCGGCGTGGCCGCCCAGAGCAAACAGGCGGTCCTGGTCCCCGACGTCCACAAGGACCCGCGCTACATTCAGGCAAATCCGGAAACCCGCTCAGAACTGGCGATTCCGCTGATTTACAAGGACAAAGTCATCGGCGCTCTCGATCTCGAACACACACGCCGCGGTTTTTTCACCGAAGAACACAAGCGCACCATGACGACTCTGGCGGCTCAGATTGCCATCGCCGTCGAGAATGCGCGCCTGTATGAAGAAATCGAACGCCAGGAGCGGCGTCTGGAGCGCGATCTGGCCCTGGCGCGCGAATTGCAGGGACGACTCCTTCCCCAGACGTCGCCCCAACTGGCTCACCTCGATGTGGCTGCAAAATTCGTTCCCGCCCGGGCAATCGGTGGAGACTTGTACGATTTCATTCCTTACTCTCTTTCGCGGCTCGGGGTAGCGGTCGGCGATGTCAGCGGAAAAGGCGCTCCCGCTGCCATCTATGCGGCACTGGTCAGCGGCATCCTGCGTTCGCATGCTCCCATCGAGCCCGGCCCATCAGAGATGCTCTCGGCCGTGAACCTGTCGCTGGCCGAGCGCCGCATCGACGGCCAGTTCGTCTCGATCATCTACGCTTTGTGGGATGATGAGCACCGCACGCTCACGGTTGCCAACTCCGGACTTCCCCGCCCCATCTACGTGCACGGCGGAAAGAACGAGGCAGTGGACGCCACTGGCCTTCCTCTGGGCCTGTTCGACGAGGCCGACTATGACGAATTCAAGTTCAAAATGAAGCCCGGAGACATGTTCGTGTTCTTCAGCGACGGTATCCTCGATGCGCGCAATCGCAACGGAGAGCTGTTCGGGCGCGGCCGCGTTGAGACAATCGTTTCCTCCTGCGCCGGCAAGTCGGCAAAGTGTGTCGTGGATTCTCTCTTCAAAGCCGCCGCCGAACATTCCGCCGGCGTCGAAACCTTCGACGACCAGACGGTGGTCGCCATCCGGGTCCATGACCGGGCGCAGGCGTCGCATAAAGAAAAATGACCGCACGCAGCCCGATCCAACCGGTGCGTTCGCCCGGATTCGAATATCGCTCCGGAAGCATTCGCTCGGGCGCAGAGTCCGTCCTCCACTGCGAAGATACCGCCCTTCCGCGGCTCGCCGAGAAATACGGCACTCCGCTCTACGTGTATTCGGCGGAAATGATCCGCGAGCGCTACGCGGCGTTCACAGCGGCGTTCCATGGATTTCCGCATACCGTCTGCTATTCGGTGAAGGCCAACTCCAATCTCAGTATCCTGCGAATGCTGGCGAAGAAGGGTTGCGGATTTGACGTGGTCTCCGGCGGAGAACTCGAGCGCGTTCTCGTGGCCGACAGGAGAGCCGCGAGCAAAGTCGTTTTTTCTGGCGTCGGCAAAACCCGCGAGGAACTCACCGCGGCGCTTAAGGCGGGAATTCTGTTGTTCAATGTGGAAAGCGAATCGGAGCTATCCACGCTCGCCGATTGCGCAGCCCGTCTGCGAAAAACAGCATCGATCGCCTTGCGTGTAAACCCTGACGTCGCAGCTCAGACTCATCCCTACATCTCAACCGGCCTCCACAAGCACAAGTTCGGCGTCCCCATTCGCGACGCCCGCTCACTTTACACCACGGCATCCGAGATGAAGTCGCTGCAGGTGCGCGGTGTGAGTGTGCACATCGGCTCGCAGATTACCGATGTCTCTCCGTTCGGCGAAACCATGGCGCGTGTAGCGGATCTGGTCCGCGATCTTCGGGCAGACGGACACCGCATCGATCTCATCGACGCTGGCGGAGGACTGGGCATCGCCTATCAGACTCCAGCGCCGGTCGACTTCGCCACCTACGTCGCTGCCTACGCGAAAGCGGTAACCACTCCGCTTCAAGGTCTGAGGGTACGGCTCCTGCTTGAACCCGGCCGCGCAATCATCGGCCCATCCGGCATTCTCCTGACCTCCGTTGTGTATCGGAAGAATAACGACGGCAAGCGCTTTCTCATCGTCGACGCCGCTATGAACGATCTGATCCGCCCGTCACTTTACGGAGCACATCACGAAATCGTCGCGATCGTGCGCATGGCTGATGCCACATTCGAAGTCAGCGACATCGTTGGTCCCGTCTGTGAGACCGGAGATTTCTTTGCCCGCGACCGCAAGCTTCCGGTCACTGAGGAAGGCGATCTTCTCGCGATACTTGACGCCGGCGCCTACGGCATGGTCCTCGCCTCAAACTACAACACGCGTCCCCGTGCAGCCGAAGTGCTGGTCTCGGGCAAGTCAGCGAAGGTCATTCGGCGGCGGGAAACTGTTTCGGATTTGCTGAAGAACGAAAAGTAAGAGGAACGCCTCTAAGGGGCGATGCTTCCCTCTTCCGGCGATCGGGTCTGTCAAACCTGTTTTTCTCCCCACTTCAGCTTGCTGCGCAGTGCGTTAAAGAAGTCCGATCCGGAGCGAACCAATGTCACCTGATGCTCTGACTTGCGACAAACCACGCGATCCCCATCCAGCAAGTCAAGACCCGGTTGACCATCCACGCTGAGGTAAGCCTCTTCTTCCGCCTCGCGCAACAGGATTTCAATGGTCACGGAGTCCGGCACCACCAGCGGACGATGCGTCAATGCATGCGGGGCGACCGGCGTGATCACAAACGCGCCGACGGTTGGCACCAGCACCGGCCCACCCGCGGAGAGCGAATATGCCGTGGAGCCAGTCGGTGTCGCCACAATGATGCCGTCGGCCCTGTAACTGGAAACGAATACCCCATCCACAGAAAGGTCGTAGTAGTTCAGACGGGCGAGAGCCGTCTTGTTCACCACAGCGTCGTTGAATACCAGATAACTGCCTCGCACATCGTTCCCGCGAAGCAATCGACACTCCATGAGCGCGCGGCGTTCAACCGGAGCCTTCCCGTCCGCAACCGCCTCCAGCATGGGATAGAGCGATTGCAGAGAAACATCCGTCAGGAAGCCCAGCGTTCCCAGATTAACTCCCAACAAGGGTACATCGATCGACGCCGTCGCCCGGGCGGCAGAAAGCAGCGTTCCATCTCCTCCCAGGACAATAACCAGATCGAGTTCCCTCGATCCCAGATCCACGCGCTCACAAACCTCCGGTCCGGCGGTGTAACCCGCAGTCTCCGGGTCAACGATCACCTTGTAGCCGTGTTGCGCCAGCCAGGCCAGTAATCCAGGGACAACGACAGCGACTTCCGGCCGATTGGGACGGGAAAAAATCGCGGCGACTTTTGGGGCAGATTCGTGCGGACTAGCCATAGGAATCAGGGACAAGCGATTGTACAGAATTCGAGAGGATTCACCACACCGGGCCTCCCTAAAACGATGCGTAAATCAGAAATTCGCGATTCCCCTCGGCACCCAGGATTGGAGAGTCGATCACGTCGGTCTGGCCCGCGCCCAGGTGGGCCAGGCAATTCCGGACTCTCTCGACGGCAGCCCCTTGAGCGGCTTCATCGCGGACGATCCCTCCTTTGCTCACATGCTCGCGCCCGGCTTCAAACTGTGGCTTGACCAGAATGACGGCTTGCCTCCCCCGCCGATCTTCGTCAGGAAAGGCAGCAGCAATCACCGCCGGAAGCACCAGCGTGGCCGAGATGAATGACACATCCATCACCAGCAGGTCTGCTTTGTGCTGCAATGCATCTTTGGTCAGATATCGCGCATTCGTTTTCTCCAGCAACTTCACGCGGGCATCCTGTCGAAGCTTGAAGTCGAGTTGCCCATATCCGGTGTCCACGGCAATCACTCGCAACGCCCCGCGCTGCAGCAGGCAATCCGTGAATCCTCCCGTCGAAGCACCAATGTCCACGCATGTCTTGTTCGTCACGTCGATCTTCCAGTGATCGAGCGCACGCTCCAGCTTGAGTCCACCGCGGCTCACATACTTCAGGTCTGCTCCAAGGACGCGCAGAGCACAATCCTCGCTCACCTGCGCCCCGGACTTCTCCACCTTCTGCTCATCCACTAGCACTTTGCCCGCGAGAATCAGTGCCTGCGCGCGCTCGCGCGACGCCGCCAGCCCGCGATCCACCACTAGTTTGTCGAGTCGAACTTTCAATTGGAAATGCGCGTCCTTCTACCACTATCGTGCCAGCACTCGCTCCAGTGCAAAGTGCTAAAGCTGCTGCCGCTGAATCACTTATGTCAATACTTTGCTTCTTTTCCACAGATTTTTCCACGAATGTGTTGAAAACTTCCGAAGCGCGGCGCAGAGACGCCGCATCGTCGCCTAATACAAACGAAAAGCCACTCGACTTCGCGAGTGGCTTTAAGCTCTCATTTTCTGAATTCAACTATCCGGCGACTTCTTCCAGCAGCTTCTCGTCGATGTCAAAGTTCGAGTGCAGGTTCTGCACATCATCGTGCTCTTCGAGGGCTTCCATCAGGCGGATCATTGTGTTCGCGGCCTGCCCTTCGAGTTTGATGTAGTTCTGAGGCACGAATGAGACGCTGGAAGACGCGGGCGTGATACCCGCCGCCTTCACGGCTTCCAGTACGCCTTCGTAAGCCGAAGGTTCGGTGGTAATTTCCCAATTGTCGCCGTCGTCGCGCAGGTCCTCGCCGCCGGCTTCGAGAATGATGTTCATCAGATCATCCTCTTTGGCTGCAGCCTTGGGCACGATGATGTCGCCCTTCTTGTGGAACATCCAGGAAACGGCGCCCGCCTCGGCCATGTTCCCGCCATTCTTCCCGAATACGTGACGGATCTCGCTGACCGTACGGTTGCGGTTGTCGGTATTGATGTCGAGCAGGACCGCAACGCCGCCAGGACCGTAGCCCTCGAGCGAAAATTCCTCATACGTCGCGCCGGGTAATTCTCCCGTGCCGCGCTGGATGGCACGCTTGATGTTGTCGGCGGGCATGTTCTCCGCCTTGGCGGCCGCAATCGCGGTCCGCAACCGCGGATTCGTGTCGGCATCGCCGCCCCCGTTCTTGGCCGCGATGCTGATTTCCTTGATCAGGCGCGTGAAGATCTTGCCGCGCTTGGCGTCCAGCGCGCCCTTCTTGTGTTTAATTGTGGCCCATTTGGAATGGCCGGACATGGTTCGACCTCGTCTCTAATAGATCTTGTTCGATAAACCTTGAGTAATGCAGGACTCGCCTTCCGAGGAGATCGCATCATGACCTCATTGTGAATGCAGGCGAAGCAGAAGTATACCACGCTTCCCACGATCCTCCGAATCGTGATTGATCTCCAAAGCATTACCCGATCAGGCCCTCTATATTGACTCTGGCCGCTGCCGCCCCTAACATGCCAAGCACACGACTTTGCGGTTGTTTTCAGTATGATTGGGCGGCTCGTCGGACACTATCGGGTCCTGGAAAAGATCGGCGCCGGAGGCATGGGAGAAGTTTTCCGTGCGCACGACGAGCGGCTGGGTCGCGACGTCGCCCTGAAGTTGATCCGTCCGTCCTCTTCGAGTAATCAGGACCACCTGCGCCGTTTCGAGCAGGAAGCCCGCGCCGCCGCCGCGCTCAATCACCCCAACATCCTTGCCATCTACGACGTTGGCTTCGAAGGCGGCAGTCCCTACATTGTCTCGGAATTGCTTCATGGCAAGACTCTACGCGTCCGCCTGACCGAAGGCCCGATCCCGCTGCGCGAGGCCGCTGACTATGCACAGCAGATCGCTCGCGGATTGACCGCGGCTCACGATCACCTCATCGTGCACCGCGATCTGAAGCCCGAGAACCTTTTTCTCACCACCGATGGGCTCGTAAAAATTCTCGATTTCGGTGTCGCCAAGCTGCAGAACGCGCCGGATGATAACCGCTCCATCGAGAATCTGACCACCGTCACCAAAAACGGTGCCGTTCTCGGCACCGTAGCCTATATGTCGCCCGAACAGTTGAGAGGCAAGCCGGTCGACCACCGCAGCGACATTTTCAGCTTTGGCGCGATCCTCTACGAGATGCTCACGGGCCGCCGCGCCTTTACGGGGGAGAGCGAGGCCGACACGATGACTGCGGTGCTGCGCGAAGAGCCCGCCGAGGCGCGTCTGGAAGGTGCCGGCATACCGCTGGCGTATCGTGATCTCGTCCACCACTGTCTCGAAAAAGATGTCGAGAATCGCTTCCAGTCTGCCAAGGATCTGACGTTTGCGATTCAAACCCTGTCGGGTTCTTCAAGCTATCGGGCAGTCCGGATCGGGGCAGGGCGAAAGGTCACACTGATGTGGGCCGTCCTCGCGCTCCTGGTAGTCGCGACTACCGCACTTGTGATCGAACAGCTACTGCCCGCTCCCCCACCTGCAACCTACACTCGCCTGACTTTCGAGCCCGGGACTGTCGACGCCGCACGTTTCACGGCGGACGGGCGATCCATCGTTTACAGCGCTGCCTGGAACAACAAGCCAACCCAGCTTTTCACCACGGTCGGAGATTCCCTGCTTTCCCAGCCTCTGAACCTGCCCGAAGCTACGTTGCTGTCGATTTCTCCATCCGGCGAACTTGCGCTTGCCCTGCGGGGGGTGCACAGCGGGCAACTCGAAACCGTCGGCGGCATGCTCGCGAGCGCTCCCCTTGCCGGGGGCTCTCCTCGCGAATTGCTCTCCGACGTGCGTTGGGCAGATTGGGACAAGTCTGGCGGGCTCGCGGTTGTTCACTATGAAAACAACAACGTTCGCCTCGAATATCCCATCGGCAACGTGCTCGTTCAGAACCGTGGCTGGATTAGCAACATCCGCTTCTCACCCCAAGGCGACCGAATCGCATTCATGGACCATCCTGACTTCTGGGACAACCGCGGACACGTCAGTGTGGTCGATCTTGCGGGACACATCCAGTCGCTGACGCCCGACTGGACTTCCGAGCACGGTCTGGCGTGGCGCCCTGACGGCAAGGAAATCTGGTTCTCCGCCGCAGAAAACGGCAATAGCCTCACCCTGATGGCGGTCACGCTCTCCGGCAAGGTTCGTACGCTGGTCAACTTGCCGGGAGCCCCCTTCCTTCAGGACGTCGCCTCTGACGGTAGAGTCCTCGTCGCGCTCAACTCCAAGCGTCTGGCGTTAGCGTCCGGCAGCGTGGGCAGCGATAACAACATCGACTTGTCTTGGCATGACTGGAATGTCGCCAAGGACCTTTCTCCCGATGGCCAATATGTCTTGTTTGGCGACGCCAGCGACGCAGCCGGCCCTGGCTATGCCGTAGCCATGCGCAGAGCCGATGGGTCTGCACTGCCGATGCGTCTCGGCGAGGGCAGCGGCGGCGGATTCTCCCCCGACGGCAAGTGGGTGATTTCGGTTTCCAACAGCCACCCGGAACAGGTCACCCTGCTGCCGGTGGAGGCCGGACAGCCTCGTGTCGTCGCTACTTCCGGACTTGAAAAGATTCAGAACGGATGGGCCCGCTTTCTTGCAGACGGACAAAGCATCTTGCTCAATGGCAATGAAGCCGGACGGGCGGCACGGTGCTATTTGCTCAGTGCCTCAGGCGAGAAACGCAGAGCGGTCACTCCCGAGGGAGTCTCGTGTGGTCCCTCATCGCCCGATGGCCAGTTCCTTGCGGCGTTCGACGCCAGCGGTTCGTTGAATCTCTTTCCAATCGCAGGTGGTGAATCTCGCCGCCTGTCCATCAGAGACAAGAGCTTCCAACCCGTGCAGTGGTCCGCAAACGGCTCCTCGCTGTACGGTTACCGTCGCGGCGAATTCCCCGCCCGGCTTTACCAACTGGCACTCGACTCAGGCACACAGACACCCTTACAGACACTCCATCCCAGTGAACCAGCGGGAGTGGTTAACATTGCCCCAGTGGTCGTGAGCCCCGACGGCAAGCGCTTTGCTTACAGCTACAACCAGACCTTGTCCGTTCTCTGGGTAATCTCCGGCCTTCACTAGCTTCAATCCAGCGGTCCTGCAAAATTCTCGGGCACATAGTGGAAGAACATCGAGGTCGAGGTCTGCGCATCTCCCAGCCTGCTGCGGTAATGCGGCAGCCGCATCCCCCGATACGCCAGGCCATCTCCCAGAGCCTGGTACACCTTCACAGTCCCCGTAGGCATATCGAACTGAATCGGCCAGGGCGTTTCACGAGCCGGCTCCGGCGAGAAATCCAGACACAATGTCACGCTGAAATCGCACTGCTCGCGATCGGTGTGTTTTTTTAGCTCAGCTCCGCTCAGGTACGACGCCAGGTAAACGTACGAGGGCTTCAACGCCTCCCCCGCGAGCGCGCTCAACGTCACACAAATGTTCTGATGGAAGAACCGCGCCACCGGATCGTTGTGCGCCACGTAGCGCCGCGCACTCTGCTTATCTCCCAGCCACATGCGACCGCTGCGGATCATCTGCCGGTAGTAGCGCCGCAACGCCGCAACGTGAAACGGATGGATCAAGCCCAAGAGCGGAGCGTATCCTCGTTCGCGGAACATTGCCCTAGCATTGGAATTCTCCCCCGCCGGGTTCCCCGCGCCCTCGGGAATCAGAATGCCCGCCGCCAGCAGTAGAGCCCGCAACCGCTGTGGCATAACCGCAAGCCTGGTCGGATTGAGATTCTGGATTCCCTCTTCTAGTTGCGAGCTCAACCAGAAAGGCATCAAGGATCTGTTGATTGGGTCTCGCACCCAAGCAATCGTTCCCTGCAAGGCGAATGCCGACAGCGAGTCCCGGCGGCCCGCCAGTTCTTCCGGCAAATCATCCCCGCGACACAAGAAGCATTCCGGGTTCAGGCGAACCGGTCCCGTAACCTCGCGCCGCAGAGATTTCAATACGTGCTGAGGTATTAGGTGCATAGGCATCTCATCCAGCACGCAGTGGAACAACCCGGAAGGAAACGTCGCAGCATACGACTGCCGCGACGTCCCTCCCACCATGCTTTCCAGCCACACCATCCAGGGTGCGTGGCTCATCGGCGTAACCATCCGTTCAGTGTGAATCGGCTGTCAGCAAACGCTTGTGACGGACAGTTCAGCGTTGTGACCTCATGCAACATCTCGCAGGGGAAAAACACCACCTGGTTTTGCCGTGGAGAGATTGCCTGATAGCTGCCTTCGCTCACGTAGACGCCGTTTTCCAGCCGCGCATCGTGAATCCTCAATTCTCCCCCCTCGAACGCCTTGGGCTCACGATGAAAGAAGTAAACAAACGTCAGGTAACGCGACGCAACACATTCGCTGCCGTTATCGCTGTGGAAGCGGAAGAAGTCCCCGTCGTTGCTGGCCGTCATCTGAACCTCCGCTCCAGCAATAGCAAACTCCTCCATGCCTAGCTGGTCCAGTACGGATGGCAGTACGGATTTGATTCGCTCCAGCATCAGGCCCTCATGACGCCCCACATCCATCAACACGCGTGAGCGGCGGTGATCGTAATCGACCACGCCCTCCTCCAACGTCCGGGAAATCACTACACTCTCGCGGAAATCGGCCTCATGCTCGACTGCAAAGTGCGTCAACTCTTCCAGTTCCTGGGGCGCCAGGAATTCGTCGAGAATCACACACCTGGCAGTAAGTCTCTCCGGGCGCTCAACAACCGCTATTCCCTTGGAAATCACAGTAGGCTGAATTCCGTGCGCCGGCGGTTGGGGATCCGGAGGCGGCACCATCGGTGTCCCCATCGGGCCTCCTGGCCCTTTTGGCCCGGGCGGTTGCGGGTCCGGCCCCGGCGGTGGCGGAACCATCGGCGTCTTCGCCGGTTTGTGCGGCACCTTGTGTGGCTGTTTGTGCGGTTCGTTCTTCGGAGCCTTTACTCCGGGCGGCTGAGGATCCGGTCCCGGCGGCTTAGGCACGATCATAGCTTCGGCCGATTCGCTCTCGCCGTCGAGCAAGGTCGACGGACCATTCAAAATTCGTTCCACAATGCCGCGGCCCAGGACGGCGAACGCGCGCTGCGCTACCGTCTCGCCCACCGAAGAAGCAATGACGTTGAGCACCGCTTCCCCGGTCTCCGAATCCTCGGCAGCCGACGCCTTGGCACGTTGTAGCAGATTGGCCAGAAGAGCGCGCTCCTGCGCACTGAGAATTCGTTCATCCTGCATCAGTGTGTGAGAAAACGAGTCGAGAATCTGCTTAGGTGTCATCGGAAGACACGCCTCCCCGCGTGTTCATTTCAAGTCAAAATTGTGGGCCCGCGCTACGAGGGAAGATATGGAAAGGTAAATCGTGGGCCTGTTGATAACCTAGAGAATTTTTCTGGTGAAGAAACAATTTTTACAGGGACTAACGGGCTGCCAAGGCCCCAACCATCGACTGGAACACTTTCATCCCGTCTACACATCCCAGTTCCGGCTCCGCCGAACGTTCTGGATGGGGCATCATGCCGACCACATTGCCCCCGTTGCTGCAAATTCCCGCTATGTTCTCGATCGAGCCATTCGGATTCGCTTCAGCCGTCACTTGGCCGTCCGGCCGGCAGTACCTGAAAACGATGCGATTTTCCCGCCGCAATTCCTCGATCGTGTCCGCATCACAGTAATAATTCCCTTCCATGTGACCGATCGGAATCGTCAGCACCTCGCCCTTGGCACAGGAATTCGTGAACGGAGTGTCGGTATTTTCCACCACCACCTGCACCGGCTTGCAGACGTACTTGAGCCCGACGTTGCGCATCAATGCCCCCGGCAACAGCCCGGATTCGCACAAAATCTGGAAGCCGTTGCAAATGCCCAGCACCAAACCTCCTCCGGCCGCAAACTTCCGCACCGACTCCATCACCGGAGAAAACTTCGCGATCGCGCCCGTTCGCAGGTAGTCGCCGTAGGCGAAGCCTCCCGGCACAATCACGGCATCGCAATTCTCCAGGTTGTGCGACTCATGCCAAAGGAACGTCACGGGCTGCTTGGCAACCTGCTGAATCGTCCAGTAAGCATCGTGATCGCAGTTGGAACCGGGAAAAATGATGACGCCGAATTTCATCGTTCGCCCTCAATGCGCATAGATTTGAAGCGATTGACGCTAGTCTAGCACGGCAGGGTTGAACCCCTGCGTGTTCCTCGTGCCCCTGTGGTTCATCAATCCTGTGGATGATCGCCTGGCTCGAAGGGAAGAAGAGCACTACTTACCGCGGTGATTCCGAGAGCGATGTCAAGGCTGAATCCTGCGGCGCACTCAGCGATGGAGGAACCTTCGATGGAGGAGTACGCGCCTCCGGTAGCGTTGGCGCCGAGTTGGCCACATAGCTTTGCGGCGGATACCCTTTCGCTTGCACGATCGCCCAATGCCATTCATCCCCTGGCGATAATTCAAGATTCAGCGGCGCCCGAAACACCGTCTTATCAAACGGGACCGCAGCCGCGCGCATTCTATACAGGACCGTGATGTCCTGTTTCTTTACTCCAGGAAGCTCCTCTGCCAGATTCTCTGCCGGATGAGCCGGCTGGGAATGGTTGCTTTCGTCCCGATCGCTGGCAGCTGCCGAATCGGCGTGGTCCGAATTCTCCAGGGTCGGCCCGCCCTTCTTCACTACTGTCAACGCCACAGCCAGTTCACTTACATGCCAGTCGGTGGCATTGAAGACGGCAACGGTGAGCGTATCCCCCTCCAGCGAGGCCGCACCTTCCTGTAACTTCGTCATGTCCGAGGGCGGCAGGTCCATCTGCGCGTACTGGCTCGAGAGCAGCGATTTCGCATTCGCAGTAAAGGACAAACTGCAGGTTGCGTCGGGCGTGGATACCTCAAATCCCCGGTTCTCCCCGCTCATCAGATAGCGTAGCGACGCACCCGGAACATGTCGCTTATCCGCGCCCTGCATGACCTGCAACAAATTGTCGTCGTCGATGACGCCCTGCGCTGGCTGCGCCGTCTTCCTCATGCTTCGCGCCACGTCACCCAACGGAACCTCATTCGGATCAGCAGGCGGATCGTCTTGGGCGCGCAGGACGGCGGGCACCATGACCGCCAGCAAGACGAGCCACAATCCGGAAAGCCGAATGCAGAGAGGATGAAACATAAAGCCCAGTTCCCAGGATCACTGTCTGGACTCATTGTAAGAAGAGACCCGCCCCAGCGGACCAACCTGCCAGCACTTTGGTAACCGTTACTTTGGGACGGAATAGATTCACTACAGAATGGGATGGCCCATGTCTCGCCGTAGTTGCGAGACATGGGAACCGATAATGTCGATGCGACAAGCATTGGGCGCACGCCGACGAAATGGAGGCGCAACGAGGAAGCGCACGCCCAGGCCCGGAAAAGCTTACAGAAGCCCCTGCGACCGGAACCGAACCACTGGATCTGCCACCGGCTGCCGTTTGAAAATCCAACGGGCCACCGCAATTCCAAGCGCCGCGTAGCAAAGATGCATCAGCTTCATAAATGCCCCCCAGTCGGCTCGTTCGGTTTCAGGGGAGGATTTCTGAATTACTCTGTCGGCAGAGTAGCAACGCCGCCTCAGTCGGGCAAGGCACAAGCGTGCTATACGCGTGGCACGGAAGTAATAGGAACACGGCGAATGAGTACCAACCGTCAATGAGTGAAATCGCCTGTTTACGTCATTCAATCCAGCGAACGTACAATGGAACGCATGAAATTCGACGGCCCTTCTCAAAACAATCGCCGTGCCCGGTTCTACCGGCTAACACGCGCGGGTCGCAAGCTCCTCGAAACCGAGAAGCACGACTGGGAGCAGACGGCGGCGATCATCGCCCGCTTCTTCGAGGTGAAAGCGGAGGTTCTGGCATGAAGACTCTCAATCGATTCCTGATCCGTCTGCGCAATCTTGTCACTGGCCGGCGCGGCGATCAGAGGCTGCGTGAAGAGTTGGAAGGCTACCTGGCGCGCGAGGCGGAAGCCAATATACAGGCCGGAATGAGCGAGGAAGAGGCGCGGCGGCAGGCGCGGATGAAGCTTGGCGCCGCGGAGGCGATCCGAGAGCAGTACCACACCGAGGAGGGATTGCCCTTGCTGGAATATCTGGCGCAGGATACGCAATTCTCGCTGCGACAAATGAGGCGTTCGCTGGGGTTCACGCTCGTCGTGGTGTTGACGATGGCACTGGGGATTGCGTCGACGACAACGATGTTCACAGTGGTGTATTCGACGCTGCTCAGGAGCTTGCCCTATCCACAGTCGGAAAGAATCGTCGCAATTCACGACACACGGATTGTCGGGCAGTCGGCTGGGGGGCTGATGACGGGTCCGCGATTCTATGACATTGAAGCGCGAAACCGGAGCTTCTCGAGTCTGGCAATCTTCTACTTCGACGAGAGCACCCTCATTGCGGGAAAGAAGTTGCCTATCTATGTGAAGGGTGCGGGAGCGAATGCAGGATTCTGGGATGTCTTCGACGCAGCACCGATGCTAGGGCGGGTATTCAATGCGAGAGACGACGTGCCCGATGCCCCGCGAACCGTGGTGTTGAGCTATCCCGGATGGCAGCGGCTTTTCGGAGGCGATCCGAACGTCATCGGAGAACAGGTGAAGCTGGGGCAGCAGACGGCGACGATTGTGGGCGTGATGCCGCGAGGTTTTTCAGCGTCGGGAGACGTGGAGCTGTGGCACGCGGCGCAGTCTACTCCGAATAGTTGGGGCAATGATCGGGGCGACGACCAGCGGGACGCCAATGTATTTGGGAGGTTGCGGTTGGGCGTAACCCTGGCGCAAGCTCAGGGCGATCTGGATCGGATCGGGGAGCAGCTCAGGAGAGAGTATCCGTCTAGCGACGGCGCGTGGAGGTTCACGAGCGAGACGCTGCGCGAGCACTGGTACGGTAACGTGCAACCGGCACTGGTTGCCTTGCTGATCGCGTCTGCGCTGCTGCTGATGATCGCTTGCATCAATGTGGCCAACCTGCTCTTGTCTCGGGCGACGAGTCGGCAGCGAGAGGTCGCTCTAAGGCGGGCGCTGGGTGCCTCGGGACGGCGCGTGGCTTTTCAGTTTTGTGTGGAGAGTGTGCTCCTTGCGTTGGCAGGCGGCGGTACGGGAATCCTCCTGGCATTTGTGCTGACTCGCATCGCCGCTACCAGCCTGCCCGGGATTCTGGGGCAGTCAGGCACGATTCACATGGACGGTATTGTGACTGGGGTCGCTCTGCTGATTTCGGTGGCAACTGGAATCGTATTCGGAGTGGTTCCGGTGCTGGAGACACGGAAGGTGCAGTTGCATTCCGCGCTCAAGCAGGGTGACACACGCCTCGGAGGAGCAGCGGGCAACTGGTTGCGCAGCGTCCTGGTGGGGGTGCAGGTAGGTCTGTCTCTTGTGCTGCTGGTTGGGGCGTCGCTTCTGGCGGAGTCGCTGTGGAACTTGATGAAGCAGCCACTGGGATTTGAGCCGGAACACCTGCTGACGGTTCGGGTGCTGTTGCCGTGGGACACGACGCCCGAAGCGGTAGCCAATTTCTACAACGACGTGCAACAACGAATTGAAAATCTCCCTGGAGTAGAGGCTGCGGGGCAGATCAGTGCGCCGCCAGTGACCGATTTTCATGTGCGCGGCAGCTTCAACGCGGACTGGCTGCCGCAGGTTGCCAATCAGCCGGCAGTCAGCGCGGAAATCCGGAATATCGCCGGGAATCTGCTGGTGGCGATCGGGACGCCATTGCTGGCAGGGAGAGATTTTTCCGCAGCGGACCAGATCTCGACCGTGCCGCCGTTCCTGGTGAACGAGGCCCTGGTGCGGGAGTATCTGCCGAAGGGAGATCCAATCGGACATCATCTGCTCCTGGATGGACAGGCGCACGAGATTGTGGGAGTGGTTGCCGATGTGCGAGGGGTATCAGGAACGATCGCGGCAGAGCCTGGACCGGTTGTCTACTGGCCTGCGAACGCCCATGGCGGTTGGCATCGCTACTTTCTGGTGCGGACGAAGGTGCCGCCGGAACAATTGGCAAAGTCGATCCGCGAGCAGGTATACCAGTCAGACCCGCAGCAGTCAGTAGGCGAGATTGGGACGATGGATCAGCTTCTAGGCGACGCTGTGGAGCAACCACGGCTGAACGCAGCGATAGTTGTGTCATTTGCCGGGGTCGCATTGCTGCTGGCCTGCATTGGAATTTATGGAGTCGTCTCTTATCTCGCTGCGCAGCGCACGCAGGAGATTGGTGTCCGGATGGCACTGGGAGCGACACGTGCTGACATCACACGTTTTTTCGTGCGGCGGGCGATGGTCCCGGCAGCGATAGGACTGGCGACCGGTACTATGGTCTCGCTGGTGGTGAACAGGCTGTTACGCAGTCAGTTGTACGGGGTGCAACCAGATGATCTGCGGCTTTACCTTGCATCCCTGCTGGTCCTGCTGGCGCCCCTGCTGGTGGCTACCCTCAGGCCGGCGATACGCGTAGGGAAGACAGAGCCGATGGAAGCACTGAGAACGGAGTAAATACAGACTCTCAGACTACTCGATGCCATGGATAACTGAAAGTCACTCCGCTGAGGTTGGAGCGTTCGCAATTATCCCCAGCAATTCTCATTTTCGCTACACTTCAAGATCATGCCGCGCCGCTCGTTTCTATCTGTTGTTGAACGCGAAAATCTGATTGCTTTGCCTGCATTTCACTCCTGCTCGTTGGTTATATTCTGCTGCGCTGGCTTTATTACATGCCATCACAACCTCGAACACGGCTCTCCGACGGCCAACAGACAGCGTGTTGACGATAAATCGCCTTTACGCTCATTGACCCTGTTTCCGCAAATGGCAGTCGTCATTGCGGCGACTGAGCCCTGATCCCTACCCCTGCTCCTAGTGCGCCGCTACCGCCTCGTCCGTCGCCCGCCCCGCAGGCGGCACCACCACCGTCGACAAACTTCCGTCCGCCGCGAGTTTCTGGAACGCCGCCAGATCCCGCCGCTGCAAATCTTCCCAGCGGCTCAGCAATTCCCCGCTCTGCCGCTTCAGCTTCTCGAATTGCTTCTGCTCGGCCTCAGTTGGCGCCGAATCCGCAGTCCCAATATCCATCGCCAGATACGCCAGCTTTGCATCCAGTTGCGGAGGATACGCCAGCGAATCCTCATTCGCGTCGATCGCCAGATTGATCAATCCCTCCCGCACAGCGACCAGCTTCTTCTCCAGATCGTCCGCCGCCGAGGCAATCGTCTTCGCGCTGGCATTCTCCGGCAGCCGCCGTTTCAGCCCGCCCAACTGCGAACGCACATCCTGAATCTGATTGACCGTGTCATACACGCGGTTCAGTTCCTCGCGGTCCTTCAGCAGCAGGTCAAGCTGAGCCTGCAAATCCGCCTGACTCACATTCACCCGCGGATCGAGTTTCAAATCAAATCCCTGCGTCTGCGACTGCCCTCCGACCGTCAGTCGCACCTGATAGTGCCCCGGAACTGCCACCGGTCCTCGCGCCCCCGCGCCGTATTCCCACAGGTAGTACCCCGGCACCCGATGCGCTTCCTCATACCGCAAATCCCACACAAATCGGTTCAACCCCGCCTCCGGCTTGATCTCTTTCTCCGGCTTCTTCTCATCCGGGTCAAGCGGCTCCTCCAGCGAGTTGTACTCTGCGCTCGAATATTTCCGAATCACCGTGCCCGCCCCATCCAGAATCTCAATCTTTGTCTCCGCATCGCCCTTCGGCGCATCTTTCAGGAAGTAATAAATGACCGCGCCCGCCGGAGGATTCTGCCCCCGCGTCTTCGACGGATGCCGCTCCCCGCCTCCCGATCCCGCCTGTATGCGGTACGCCGTCCCCGGCGCATACAAGAACACATCCTTCTTCGTGACCTCATCCGTGTACTGCCGCAGCGGACTCACATCATCCAGCACCCAGAACGCCCGCCCGTGCGTCGCCACCAGCAGATCGTTGTTCTTCACCATCAGGTCGTGCACCGGCACAGTCGGTAAATTCAGCTTCAGCGCCTGCCAGTTCGCGCCGTCGTTGAACGACACGAACACGCCCTGCTCCGTCCCCGCATACAACAATCCTTTTTTCTTCGGATCTTCCCGCACCACGCGCACAAACGTAGTATCGGGTATCCCGGAACCCAACTTCGTCCACGTCTTGCCGAAGTCGCTCGTTTTGAAGATATAGGGCTTCAAGTCGTCAAACTGATGCCGATCCACCGCCACATATGCTGTCCCCGCATCGAACTTCGACGCATCGATCTGGCTCACCCGGCTCCACTCCGGCATTTCCCTCGGCGTGATGTTCGACCACGTCTTTCCCGCATCCTGCGACAACTGTATCAAGCCATCGTCCGTGCCTACCCACAGCAACCCTTTCGTGGCCGGCGACTCCGCCAACGCAAAGATCGTGTCGTAATATTCCGTCCCCGAATCGTCGAGCGTAATATCGCCGCCCGACACTTTTTGCTTGCTCTTGTCATTCCGCGTCAGATCCGGACTGACCGCCGTCCAGTGCACACCGCCGTCGGCCGTCTTAAACAGCATTTCTCCCGCGTGATACAGCGTGTTCGGATCATGTGGCGACAGCATCACCGGCGCCGTCCACTGGAAACGATGTTCCAGATTCGCCGCCCCGTACGCATCCGACAGTTCTGGTTGCTCCGTGATCGCCTTCACTTGTCCGATGTGCCGGTCATAGCGCGTGATGTTCCCCTGATAATCCGCGGCATAGACAATGTTTGGATCGCGCGGGTCCGGCGCAATATATCCCGCTTCGCCTCCACCCACGTCGTACCAGTCGCTTCCGCCGATCGATCCTTCATCGCTCCGGCTCACAATCGCCACCGTGCCGCTATCCTGCTGAGCGCCATACACGCGATACGGAGTCGCCGTATCCGCGGTCACGTGATAGAACTGCGCTGTCGGCTGATTGTCCTGCCGGGTCCAATTCTTCCCGCCATCCAGCGTCACCGTCACCCCGCCATCATTCGACGCGATCATCCGCTTCGTGTTCATCGGATCGATCCAGAGCCCATGATTGTCCCCATGGGGTACGTGAATCCGATTGAACAAATGCCCGCCATCGGTCGACTTGTAGGCCTCCACATCCATGATGTAGAGCGTGTTTTCATCCCGCGGATCGGCGATCACGTGCATGTAGTACCACGGCCGCTGCCACAGGCTGTGGCTCGGATTCACTATCTGCCACGTTTCCCCGCCATCATCCGACCGATACAACCCGCCATCCGGATTCCGCGCCTCGATCAGCGCATACACCCGGTCGGAATTCGCCGCCACCGCTACGCCGATCTTCCCGTATGGCCCTTTCGGCAGTCCGTGCTCTTCCAGGCGCTTCCAGGTAGCGCCCCCGTCATTCGACCGGTACAACCCGCTCCCCGGCCCTCCACTCGCCATGCTCCACGACGTTCTCCGCGCCTGCCACAGCGCCCCAAAAACGATGTTGGGATTCCGTGGGTCGAACGCCACATCGATCCCGCCTGTATTTTCGTCCTTGTAAAGAACCTTCTCCCACGTCTTCCCGCCATCCATGGTGCGGAAAATTCCGCGCTCGGCATTCGGCCCGAACGGATGCCCCAGGGCCGCCACAAAGGCAATGTCTGGATTCGTCGGATTAACAATGACCTTGCCGATCGCCCGCGAATCCTTCAGCCCAACGTTCTTCCAGGTCTTGCCCCCGTCCAGCGACTTGTACACCCCATCGCCATGCGAAATGTTTCCGCGAATGCAGGCTTCCCCTGTCCCTACATAAATCACGTTGTGATTGGAATTCGCGACTGCCAGGCTCCCGATCGACGATGTGCCTTCCTTGTCGAACACGGACGACCAAGTCATCGCGCCGTCCGTCGACTTCCACACTCCGCCGCCGGTCGAACCGAAGTAGTAGGTCGTCGGATCGCCCGGAATGCCCGCCGCCGTCAGCGACCGCCCGCCGCGAAACGGCCCGATCATCCGGTACTTCATCCCCTTGAAGAGCTTGTCTTCCGGCTTCGACGAGTCGGCGCCTTCGCCAGAATCGGCTGCAGCAGCAACCGGCGCCGCCTCAGTTGGCTTGTCGGTCTTGGCCTTCTTGTCAGTCTTCGTTTGTGCAAGAGCGTTTAGTGCCAGAAGAATCGAGAGAGTGGCAACTACGAAACTCCACGAAATGGGCGCACTGCTCCTCGACCAGCGATCGGGTCCAACCATGGCTCGGGTCCCCCAGGGGAAATTGGAATGTCTGAATATGTTAATCCTACTGAACGTCGCTGCAAAGTTGTACAGGTAGCCGAGCAGAGGGCATCGAATATGAGGATAGCCGCTGCCTGTCCTTATCAGAAACGGGGATGCTTACCTCTTCATCAGCACCTTTTTTGCTGCCTGCAAGTCCTTCATCTTTTCCGCGCTCACCTTGGGATACGCTAGATCGAGCGACTCCAGCGTCTCCACAATCACCGACGACACCACCAGCCGCGTAAACCACTTGTTGTCCGCCGGAACCACGTACCACGGCGCGCGCTCCGTCGATGTATTAGCGATCATCTCTTCGTACGCTTCGTGATAATCATCCCAACACTGCCGCTCGCGAATATCCGCCGCCGAAAACTTCCAGTTCTTCTCCGGTTCCTCCAAGCGCTCCAGGAAACGCTCCTTCTGCACTTTCTTCGACACATTCAGGAAGAATTTCCGGATCACCGTCCCGTTGCGCGCCATGTGCCGCTCATAGCAACGGATATCTTCATACCGCTCGTCCCAGATGTGCTTGCCCAATAGCGACGAAGGCAACTTCTGCCCGGCCAGAATCTCCGGATGCACGCGCACCACCAGCACCTCTTCGTAATACGACCGATTGAAGATGCCGATATGACCGCGTTCCGGCATACATCGTGTGGTGCGCCACAGAAAGTCGTGCTGCAACTCCAGGTCTGACGGCCCCTTGAACGAATACACCTGGCAACCCTGTGGATTCACGCCCGACATCACGTGCTTGATGATGCCGTCCTTGCCCGCCGCATCCATCGCCTGAAAGATCAGCAACACCGCCCAGCGATCCTGCGCATACAGCTTGTCCTGCAACTCCGCGGTCCTCAGGATGCCCCGCTGCAGCGCCTCCTGCGCATGCTCCTTCGACTTCCAGTGCCCCGTGTCTGCGGGGTCAAAATCTTTCAACCGGAATCCCTTGCCGCCTTCTACGCAGTATTTCGTCGCTATTCTTTCTGTCTTCATTGATGGCTCCAATACGACTCCCGATTCTATGCCGATTCGAATATTGCTGCGTGGCGCTTCCCGCGCTGCGATCGGCGTCGTGCTCGGAGCGTGGTTCGAAACGCCGCGCTGATTTCCCCAACCAAGCCTCGATAAGGATGCCCTACGTCTCGCCTCCGTTGCGAGACCTGGGAATAAGCGAGACGCGGGAACTAGAATCTTGTCTGCACTCAAAATCGATCGTTCGCGAGGCCCCGTGTTCGAATCCGAATTCCTTACCAATTCCTCCGCATCCCGCGCCGCCTATCGCCGCGCCATCGCCGACGCCGTCGAAATTGTGGCAGGATTCATCCCCGACTGCCCCTACTCCGGCAAAGCCGCCGCCGCCCTCTCAGAACTCGTCCCCGACGATTTTCTTCCCGACGCGCCGCAACCTGCGTCGGTCATTCTCAGTGCCATCGTCCAAAACTCGGTCCACGTCGACCATCCCCTTACGCTCGCTCATCTACACTGTCCGCCGCTACTGTCGGCCCTCGCGGCTGAGGTCGTGATCACCGCGCTCAATCAATCCATGGATTCCTTCGACCAGGCCCCGATCGCCACCGTGGTCGAACAAAAACTGATTCGTTGGCTTTGCGCCGAAACGGGCTTTCCCGCTTCCGCCAGCGGCACCTTCACCACCGGCGGCTCCCAGTCCAACTACATGGGACTGCTGCTCGCGCGCGATGTTTTCGTGAAGAAACACTGGAACTGCTCCGCGCAGAAATCCGGCCTTCCCCTCGAAGCCCGCCGCCTGCGGATCCTCTGCTCCGAAGTCGCGCACTTCACGGTCGAAAGGTCCGCCTCGCAACTTGGCCTCGGATCTGACGCGGTCGTGAAAGTCGCCACCGACGACCACTTCCGCATGAATCCGGCAGCCCTGCGCGATGCCCTCGCCTCCCTCCGCGCATCCGGCCTTCTCCCCATGGCCATTGTCGCTACTGCGGGCACCACCGACTTCGGCTCGATCGATCCCTTAGCGGAAGTCGCCTCACTCGCGCGCGAGGCTGGTGCCTGGCTGCACGTCGACGCTGCCTACGGAGGTGCGTTGCTTTTTTCCCCGGCGCATCGAAACATGCTGCGTGGCATCGATTCCGCCGACTCCATCACCATCGATTTCCACAAACTACTCTGGCAACCAATTCCCTGCAGCGCCTTTCTGCTGCGCGACACCGCCCATTTCGAGTCCATCAAGCTCTACGCCGACTACCTGAATCCCGAATTTCATGAAGCGGAAGGCATCCCTAACCTCGTCACGACTTCCCTGCTCACCAGCCGGCGCTTCGATGCCCTCAAGCTCTGGGTTTCGCTTCACACTCTCGGCCGCGAACAGCTTGCCGTCATGGTCGAGCGCACAATCGAACTCGCCACCCGCGCCGCCGAAGTAGTGAACGCCACACCGAGTCTCGAACTCATCACCGATCCCCAGCTAAGCACCGTGATCTTCCGCTACCGCCCCGCGAACCCCGCCGACTCCGATGCGGTCAACGCTGCTCTGCGACAGCATCTCTTTGACCGGGGAGTAGCCGTCATCGGACACACTCGCGTCCGCCACCAGCAGTGTCTGAAGCTGACCGTCATGAACCCGGCGATCCCGGAGCGGCAAATCCAGGAACTCATCCAGGAGATCGCAAAGGAAGGAGTCGGGCTCGCAACGGGTTAGCGTCCCACGTGATGTGAGAAAGATGGTTCCCGCGCGTCCTGCGGGCAACGGCGGACACTTTTCTGCAACTACTGCTTCAGTAGCGCGTCCAGGCCAGCTTGCGCGATCGCCTCGTCCACTTCTGACTTCGCTCCGCTGGCCGCGATCGCGCCGACGACTTGTCCGTCGACCTTGATCGGCAACCCGCCCTGAGCGGCAAAAAAGTTCGGAAATGACAGCGCCGCCGGTCCCGACTTCAGCCAGTCGGCGCCGTCTTTTGAAGGCATGCCGTAAGCCGCGGCGTGACGCGCCTTCTTCTGCGCCCACTCCTCCGTATTGATGTTCTGGCCGTCGCCTTTCTCCAGAAACAGCAACGCGCCATTCTCATCCACAATGCAGATAGTGACCGAGATGTTCTGCCGCTTGGCTTCGGCTTCAGCGGCAGCGACCATGGTCTTTATCGCCGCCAGGTTCAGATATTTCTTCGAGGGCAGTTCCGCAGCGGTGAGCGTGCCCATCAGGCAGAGTGCAACCAAAATTGATTTGCGCATGCGCGGGATATTACCAACCGCTTAGGGGTTTTCCAAGCGGATTCCCGGCGGTGCAGATGCGGTATTACGGAACTAGGGGACGTCTTCCAACGTATCTCGATCAGCGTCACCATTCTGACTCCTGCGAGGTCCCATGCTCCGTCGCTTTGTCCTGAGTTCTTGTGTGTCCGCGTTGTTACTTGTTTTGTCTGGCTCGGCTTTGAGCGCTCAAACTGTCCCTTCGCTCGACAGGATTCAGAATCAGGCGGAACTGGACAAGGCCGGAGCCGCGCTGGATGCGGCGCTGTTTGATTCTTACAACAAGTGCGATCTGCAGAAGTTCCAGTCGTTCTTTGTGGACGATGTGGAGTTCTATCACGATCAGGGCGGACTTACGCTGGGGAGCAAAGCGCTGACGGAAAGCGTGAAGAACAACATCTGCGGCAAGACGACGCGGGAACTGGTGCCGGGAACGCTGAATGTGTTTTACATGAAGGGCTACGGCTTGCTGGAAACAGGCGTGCACAGATTCCATCATCCGGGACACGAGGACACCGAGGGAGTCGGCGAAGGCCAGTTCATTCATCTCTGGCAATACAAGGACGGGGCGTGGAAGGTCACGCGGGTGATCAGCTACGATCATCACAGCGCGAAGTGACTTCGACGACTGAGCAGGCAGCGCGGATCTGCTACGCTACGGCATGTTTCAAAAATGCCTTCTCGACCGTGGCGGGTTGACCCCAGGGACCAAAGCCCGCATCCTTGCTGGCTCTCGACGGCACGACTGGAAGTTGTGCTCCACCCATTGGCTTTTTGTCTCCGCTTTCGCGTTCGGCGTACTGGCAGCAGGTGCCAGCGCGCAGACTCAGACGCTGAACATCTGGCCCGGAGTAGCTCCGGGGTCGGAGAACTGGCAGCAGGAAGAGACCACAAAGAATGATCCGGAGATCGGGACCGTCATCTGGGATGTGGTCACACCTACGCTGACGGCGTATCTGCCGGAGAAGTCGAAGGCGACAGGGACAAGTGTGATTGTCGTTCCCGGGGGAGCGTGCGTCCTGCTGGCGTACGACCACGAAGGTATCAACGAAGCGCGCTGGCTACAGGAACGCGGGATTGCGGCGTTCGTGTTGAAGTACCGCATCCCGAAGATGAAAAACGAGGGCATTTCCGCGATCGCGAAGATGGATGACACGTGCGAGCCGGGAATCGCCGATGCCATTCAGGCGATCAAGGTGGTGCGCGAGCACGCGAAGGAGTGGGGAATCTCGCCGGATCGCGTAGGGATGATGGGATTTTCTGCTGGCGGCATGGTGACGGCGGGAACGCTGGTGCAGGCGGACTCGGCGGGGCGTCCGAATTTTGCGGCGCCCATTTATGGCGGACCGTACGGGGAGATGCCGACGTTTCCGGAGAAACTTCCACCGATCTTTCTGGCGTGGGCGCAGGATGACGATCTGGCGGCTGGGATGATGGGCAGGTTCTATCAGGCGCTTAAGGCTGCAGGGAACGTGCCGGAAGCGCACATCTATCGCGCGGGCGGTCACGGCTTTGGGATGAAGAAGCAAGGGACAACGAGCGACCACTGGCTGGACGAATTTTATTTCTGGCTGGAGGCGCAGGGGTTGACGAAATCCGACACGAAATAGCATTGCGCCTCGAGGGCCAACCGCCCCGGCGTAAGTAAGCCGGTATGGCAGCGCTGAAGCACTGCGCCGCCGACAATCAAGCGCAAAACCAAGTTTCCTGAGCAGCCTCCCAGCTAAGCGTTTCGGAGTTTATGGGCGAGTTCTGTGAGTGCGGATTCGAGGCCATCGGACTTCCCGGCTCCGCCTTGGGCCAGGTCTTTGCTGCCGCCGCCGCGGCCCCCGAGCTTCGCCAGAGTTTCTTTCATCAGCACGCCCATGTCGTGAGGCTGACCGGCGGATTGGCCGAAGACGATCGACGGTTGCGGCGAGGTGCTGGCCAGCAGCGCGATGGTATTTGGGGAGAGGCGCGTGAGTTTTTGCTCCAGGATTTTGAGGGAGTTCATATCGCGGTCTGTGAAGGTGCGGACGATGAGCTTGCGCCCGTTGGTGTCGGGAGTTTCCGAGAGCAGTTTTGCGGCTTCGGCGGCGGCCAGTTCTTCCTTTGAGTCTTCCAACTGCTTACGCAACGTGCGGACTTCGTCGAGCGATTTGCGGGCGTGCTCCGGGACGTCGTAGATGTGGGCGGAGAACAGCGACGCTGTTTCGGTGAGCGCCGAATAGTCGCGGCGCGCGATGGCGACGGCACGCTGGCCGGCGACGAATTCCACGCGCCATCCCTGACGGACTTTTTCGGCTTTGCGAAGGAGGATGCAGCCGATCTGTCCGGTTTGATTGACGTGCGTGCCGCCGCAGGCGCTGAGGTCGATGTCGCGGATGTCGATGATGCGGAGTTGCTCGCGGTCGGTGACGGGAATCTTGCGCAAGCCGAGTTGGGCGGCTTCTTCCTGCGTGACGAAACGGATATCGACAGGGCGATTTTCGAGGATAGTTTCGTTGGCGAGGCGTTCGGCTTGTTCGATCTGGTCTTTGGTGAGGGTGGGCGTGTCGAGGGCGCTTGTGTCCAGATCAATGGAGCAATAGTCGTCGGCCATGTGGAACGAGACGGTATGCAGATCGAAGAGGCGGATGAAGGCGGCGGAGAGGACATGCTGTCCGGAATGCTGCTGCATGTGATCGCGGCGGCGGGTGGCGTCGATCTGGCCGTGGACTTTCGTGCCGGGCGTCACGTTCTTCAACGGGGCTTCGAGGTAGTGGACGATGCGGCCGTCTTCGGTGTCGGCGACTTCGGTGACGCGAAGAATTTCGGCGGGCGGCACGCGGAGCAATGGCTCCGCCCCTACATGGATCGTGCCGGTGTCGAAGATTTGTCCGCCGCTGGTGGGATAGAAGGCGGTGCGGTCGAGAATGAGCGCTGGACGCGGGTCGTGGGTCAACTCGGCGACTTCGGCGTCGAAGGCGTAGAGGAAGGAGTCGTGGTAGTAGAGGCGGGTGGTCATAGGAGAGTCTATTTCACCACAGGGGGCACGGGGGAGCACAGGAGAAGGAACTTTCGGGCGATTTGAGCGTAGAATTTCGGCATGAGAGGGTGTCGCTCAACCCGCGATCGTGTTCCCAACCATTTACCGACACAGGCTCAACGGGCAGTGCGATTCTATCTTTATGCTAGAACCACAACTCTAGTAAGGGCCGATGATGCCGGCGATGTGGCGGGCGGCGGGTTTCGCCTTCGCTACCGGCTTCGCGGGCAGGAGTGCCCGCGCCACACTTGTGTCCAAGACGTCTAGATACTTCAGGCCGCTTCCCGTGTTGAAGAGGACTACTGTGTCTTCGGGTTTGAAGAATCCACTTGCCAGCAATTTGCGATAGGCGACTAGGCAGGCGGCGCCTTCGGGGGCGGCGAAGATGCCTTCGGTTTTGGCCCAGTGGCGGGTGGCGTCGACGATCTCCTCGTCGGTGGCGCTGACGGCGGTGCCGCCGCTCTTCTTTAATATGTCGAGGATCAGGTAGTCGCCGTAGGGCTTGGGGACGCGCAGGCCGGAGGCGAGGGTGGCGGCGTTCGTCCACATCTCGGCGGAGGACTTCCCTTCTTCCCACGCCTTGACGACTGGGGCGCAGCCGGAGGATTGGACGACGATCATCTTCGGGCGGGCAGTTGCGGTTCCCACGTCTCGCAAATGCGGCGAGACGTGGGGCATCCCATTTTTAGATGACCCAGGTTCAGAGGAGATCCAGCCGAGGGCTTCCATTTCCTCAAAGGCTTTCCACATGCCGAGCAGGCCGACGCCGCCGCCGGTGGGATAGATGATGGCTTTGGGCAGCGTCCAGCCGAGTTGTTCGGCGACTTCGTAGCCCATGGTCTTCTTGCCTTCGACGCGGTAGGGTTCTTTTGTCGTCGAGACGTCGAACCACTTTTCTCTTTCCCAGGAGTCTAAAATTTTCAGTTCGGCGACCTTTTTTGCGCAGTCGCTGATGAGGCCGTCGACGAGGGTGACGTGCGCGCCGTAGTAATCGCACTCGATGCGGTTGGCGGCGGGCACATCTTGGGGCATGAAAATGTGGGCTTCCAGTCCGGCTTGCGCGGCGTAGGCGGCAAGGGCCCCGGCGGCATTGCCGGCGGAAGGGATGGCGAGCTTCTTCAGTCCGAAATGTTTGGCCATGGTGACGCAGGCGGAGAGGCCGCGGGCCTTGAACGATCCGGTGGGATTGAGGCCTTCGTCTTTGATGAAAACGTTGGGATATTCACGGCTGGCGAGCATTGGCGTGAAGCCTTCGCCGAGGGTAACAGGATCGGCGTCGGGGAGGACGGCGTCGTAACGCCACATGGTGGGCGTGCGTCCGGCGAGATGTCCGGCGGAAAAGCGGCGCTTGATTTGCGCGAGATCGTAGCGAGCGTAGAGGACGCCGGCGTCTTTCGGGCAGACGGACTGCGGACGGTCGGCGGGATAGTGCTCGCCGCAGCGCGTGCATTCGAGGTGGGTCAGCATGGAAGCTGAGTTTAGCAGGTTGCGAGTTGCGAGTACCGGGTACCGAGTACCTAGTAGTGAGCTGCGAGGAGGAGGAATAGGTCTCAGTTCTCAGTCGCTGGTCAGTGGTCGTTCGTCGTTGGTTGGTGGTCGGTATTATCCTTCGCGGACATAGAGGACTTGAAGCCGCGGATGGCTTCGCCGAGGCCTTTGCCTAGTTCGGGAAGTTTTTTAGGGCCGAAAACGATGAGCGCGATGGCGGCGATGATCATCAGGTGCATGGGTTGGAACAGGCATTCGAACGCGTTCTCCTGAGTCGGTGCTGGGATGCATTTCGCGCGATGAGATCCCTCCCTGCGCCTGAAGGACGGCTTCGTTCGGGATGACGCCGAATTGGGTTTCGCTTGAAAACGGCGCGGGCGCCCGCGCCATCTGGTCAGAAAATCAGCGGCCGCCGCGCATGGCGTCGTCCGCGTCTTCGGCCAAATCCTGCAGGAACTGGAAGAACTCCTTGGACTGGCCGATGAAAAGGCCGTCGGCAGTGAGCGCCTTCACCGCGCCCATGGCCGCGCCTTTGGTCTCCGTGGGACGAATGATTGAGACGGGAGGAAACTGACGGCTGAGGAATGTGGTCGGTTCGGGCATGATGAGGTTGGTCTGGAAGCTTTCGCCACCGAGCGGCGGAGAATTCAGATCGGGGAAAGTGACGGAGACTCCGGTGACGGGATCGATGACCGGACCGGCAGGAGTCACATTGCCGGCCTTGTCGTGCCAGGTCTGGAAATGGCAGATTTCGGTGCCACCGATACTGAGCAGGATGCGTAGCACTTCTACGTCGGTGGCTCTCTGCGCGAGCTGAGGATATAGGCTGCTGCCGCCCTGCTCGATCCAGGCGAAATGGAATCCAGCGGTGTCGGCGACGGCCTGAAGAAACGCCGAGTTGCTGACGTCCGCGTCGGTGCGAGGAATGGCAGTATGCTGCCCAACCGCCAGCGACGGAACCGCGTGGCGGAAGGTGCCGCCCAAGTCCGGGTTCAGGGTGCGGGCGCGGTAGCGAGTCCACCAGTCGGTATGCACGCTGAGTTGCGTAAGGTTGGTGAGGCGACCGAACGTCTTGTTCGATCCGTTGGCCTGGCTGCTGGGCAAGGTGCGGAAGGCATCGAGGGTGACGGTATCGGCGCCCTTCGATGCCAGGTAGGCGTTGAGGAAGACTTCGTGCGTCAGTTCGTCTTCGGTGTTGTCGTGGATGTACTGAGCCATATCGCTGTCGAGGTTGTTGATGTCGGCGGTGTACGAGGAATTTCCGCCAGTGGGTTGCGCCGGATAGCCAGGAATGAGTTGGCTGGCAAGTTTTGAGACTTCGCTGTCCTGAGTTCCTGCGAGTTCCTGGTATTGCAGCCAGATGTCGCTTTCGATGATCTCGGCGGCGGCAACAAAGCGAAGCAAAGCCGCGTCGCCTTTGGTAAGCGAACCGCTGCCTTCTTCGGCTTTTGCGCCGACGCTCAGCAGGGGCGCAGCACCGAGGGCTGCCCCCGCAACACCGATGCCCTTGAGAAAAGAGCGACGCTTGATCTGGCGGGCCAGGGAGTTTGAGTCTTGTGAGTCGACCGAGTTGAGTTCTTCAGGCTTCATAAGACGTGATCCTTCTTTGAGAAAGTGTCGTTGCGAATCGAGGCAGGGACTTCGAGAACAACGTGGATTGAGAGTAGGAGTTCGCGGGAGAGTGAGTGTCAACGTGTGGTTAGTGTCTTGTAAAAGGATGTCTCGCGACGGAGCGACGAGATCCACATAACCGTCAAAAAATAACGGGATTGGGCGGCGTTGCGCGACGCGACGCGCAATTCCGGGCTCATGGGACCCCGGCCACCTGGCCAAGGATCCAGGTAAAGCATTTTCCTCTAAGCGCAACATTTTGCGTGTGTGGGGTAACCAGCAAGCGGTGTTACCGTGCTGGCGGTGCGCGCGAAGGCTTGTGGGACGAGGGAGTTAGCCCAGTCGAAACGGTTGCCCACCCCAGGGGGCGGCTTGCAGGTTTGGCCTGCGAAGTGCACAATTATGCGTGGCCAGTTGGACCCCCGTCACGCCGACGGAACAGAATCCTAATGTCCCGTCCGGCCAGGAGTAAGTCATGAAAAAAGTCTCTGTGGTTACGCTGGTGGCAGCTGCCGTTTTGTTTCTCTCCGTCGTTTCACTACAAGCACGAGCGCAGAACTCGTCTTCTTCTCAAGGTGGGAGAACGACCGAGCCGCTACCTCCGCAGACTCCCACGGATTTCTGGGATGGCGATGAGCCGAATCTGGTGAATCTGGTGACGCATCCGTTTGCCAGCAAGAAGTATGTGCAGCGGCTGACGCGTCCGATTGCCGACCGCGTCAACGAACTGGACTCGGTTGCAACAGAGAACCGGCAGACGATCCGCGACATCGATGCGCGCTCGCAGAAGGGCTTGCAGATGGCGTCGGACAAGAGCAGCCTGGCCGATCAGCACGCCAGCGATGCAGCCAACAAGGCGCAGTTGGCGCAGACCTCGGCGACGCAAGCCTCCAACCGAGTGGGCACTGCCGAGCAAATGGTCAATGGGCTCGATCACTACAACGGCGCGACGCAGACGGAAATCCGCTTCCGTCCGGGACAGACTGTGCTGAGCAAGCCTGCGAAGGACGCGCTGGATGCGATGGCGGCGGGCCTGAAGGATCAGCACAACTATATTGTCGAAGTGCGGGGATTCGCTCCGGGACGTGGACAGGCCTCGATCGCCAGCTCGCAGAAGATGGCCGACTCGGTGGTGCGTTATCTCGTTCTCAACCATCAGATTCCGGTCTACCGCATTTATGCGATGGGCATGGGCAACGCGCCCGATCAGTCGGAAGGCACGATGAAAAAGCCGGTGGGATCGCGCGTAGAAGTCAGCTTGCTGAAGAACGACGTAGTCAGCTCGGCGAAATAAGCCGCGGCTCCAGGCTAGGGTTCAGGCCGCATCTTCGTGATGTGGCCTTTTCTTTTCTCGCCTCGACCCACTTGCGCACCAGCGGGCACGGTGCGTTAGTATCAAAGGCTGAGTTATCAGATGTATAGCGGATAAACCTGCAAGGAGAAGAGAATGAAATCGTTCGTCGTGGGACTGATTCTGGGATTGATTCTGGTCCCTGCGGCTGTCTATCTGTATTTCTCAACGGGAAGCGCACCGGTAGCGACCTCGGCGCCGCCCATGCCGATGGAGAAGACCTTCGCTCGGATGGCGCTGCATGCGCACATGCAGAAGGAGATGCCGAAGACAGCGCCGCCGGTCAGCGCCGATGAAGCGAACTTCGCGGCCGGAGCGGTGATCTACAAGGAAAATTGCGCGGTGTGCCACGGACTTCCGGGGCAGCCACAAACGGCGATCGCGAAAGGAATGTTTCCTGATCCGCCAAAGTTGATGGAAGGTACTGGCGTGACCGACGATCCGCCGGGCGAGACCTACTGGAAGGTGGCCGGTGGAATTCGCATGACCGGCATGCCGAGTTTCGAGCGGACGCTCTCGACGACGCAGATGTGGCAGGTCAGCCTACTGTGCGCGAATGCCGACAAGCTGCCGCAGTCGGTAAAAGATACATTGAGCGCATTGACTGCTCCGATCGCGCCGGCGACGCCAGCCCCTCCGGCCGTGAAGAAGAATTAGCTCCATTCTGCGATGGGATTCTTGTTTTTTGCATTCTCGTGGTGGGGGATCGCGCTGCGAATTGTGGCCATCGTCCACTTCATTCGGCGGCGCCCTGATTACTTCTGGATCTGGGTCATCCTGATCCATCCGATCGGGGCGCTGGTATACATTCTGATGGAAGTGATTCCGGACGCGGGGCTGCTGCGGACCTCGTTTCAGGTGTTTCCACGGCGGCGGCGCATCCGTGAATTGCAGCACGTGATACTCGACAATCCGTCGGCGGGAAACTACGAGGAACTCGGGCAGCTGTATCTGGATGACGGCCAGTACGCCGCGGCCCGCGCGGCCTACGACAAAGCAATTTCTTCTCGTACCGACCATGCGGATCCGTTTTACCGGCGAGGCGTGGCGGAGATTGAACTGGGAGATTTTGCGGCGGCCGTGCCGGACATGGAACATGCGGTGCGTTCGGATCCGGATTACGATTTTCATCGCGCCAAAGGCCTGCTAGCGTGGGCTTACGCGCAGAATGGCCAAACCGAAAAAGCGGATCTCATGTTTCGCGAGGCGGTACGGATCTCCACGCTGTCAGAAACTTATTATCACTATTCGCTGTTCCTCCAGCAGCAAGGGCGTGCCGCAGAGGCGCGCTACTGGGCGCAGAAGATTCTCGATAAGAAGCCGACCATGCCCCGATATTTACGGCGCCGGGAGCGTCCGTGGTTCCGGAAGGCGAGCTCGCTGATCGGGAAACTGCCGGCGCAGGCGTAAAGAGCACTCCTGTACCACTCACGCGACTCCTGCAACCGTGAGTTCCCCCGTCTCGTAAGTGCGGCGAGACGTGGGGTATACCAGTCCAAACTCCCACGATGTGGCTAGGGGCAGGTTAGCTGCGCGTTTCCTTGCACGGGGACGCAGGTACCGGTTCCGCCGCCTCCGGCATGTACGCAGGCCGTCGCGTTGATCTTGGTGCTTCCAGAGACGCCCGAGAGACATTTAACGGTAACCGTCCCAGTGCTAGTGGAGACCACCGTAACCATGGACGCGTCCGTGTTAAATGCACCGGTGTAGGGCGTCTGGAACGTCAGTTGTTCGGGCGTCGGCGGCATGCTGAACGTGCCTGTCGCGGTGAATTGCACCTGCCCGCTTGGAAAATCCTTAGCATCGGCAGTTGCGGGCGTAACGGCGATCGATTGGAGCAGACGGCTGGGGTTCGACCCCGAACCGCAACCAAGAGCGATTGCAGAAATGGCCGTGAGGAGAGCCAAGGCGAGTGCGAGATTGCGGTTAGGCATGGAGACCTCCTGATGTTTTGCCGGACCGGGAATCGCTCGGGGCCTACTTGCCGCCTGATGAGAACACAAGTTCAAGCAATAAGTTGCCTGAATTTCTCACGAGAATCAACTTAGGCCGGGGAGCCGAGAGGAGAATCGGGCCAGGTGGTAAAATCTCTGGTGGTGACGATTTCCAGGCCCAAACCCAGGCCTCCGATCCGGCTTCTGGCGACCGATATCGACGGGACGCTGCTCAATCCACAATTCAAAATTTCCGAGGGCGACCTGAGCGCTTTACGGCGCGCACATGAGGCGGGCATAGAGGTCGTTCTGGTTACTGGACGGCGGCATAGTTTTGCGCTGCCAATCGCCAAGCAACTGGGTTTTGACCTCTGGCTGATCAGTTCCAACGGGGCGGTGACGCGTTCGCTAGCGGGGGAAACGTTTCACCGGGACATGATGCCGGCTGAGACCTGCCGGCGGCTCTGTGGAGCCATGCAAGAATTCCGCGGGAACACCGTTCTTACGTTTGACCAGGAAACGAAAGGCGCGATCGTACTGGAGCATTTGGAGGAAGCGGGCGCGAGTATCCGGCGGTGGATCGAGAAGAACATGGAGTTTATTGAATTCGTGATTCCCATCGAGAATGCGTTGACTAAGAATCCAGTGCAGGCCATGTTCTGTGGCACGATGGCGCGCATGAATCAGGCGCTCGATGTACTCGACAGCGCGGGAATGGATGGGCGGATTACCGTGCTGCGCACCGAGTATCTGGATCGCGATTTGTCAATGATCGATGTGCTCAATGCTGGGTGCTCGAAGGGACATGCGCTGGAGAGGTGGGCACGACATCGCGGATACGGGCGCGAAGAGGTCATGGCCATCGGCGACAATCACAATGACGTGGAGATGCTTGAGTTCGCGGGGCATCCGGTTATCATGGGAAATGCGTGCGAAGAGTTACTCCGCCGTGGATGGGCAGTGACTCGCGGCAACGACGCCTGCGGCGTAGCGGGCGCGGTGGAGTGGGCGATGGGGGAGGCAGTCCTGAGTCCCGAGTCGTAAGTCCCTCGCGTCCGGCACACGATTAACCGTTCGAGACTCATGGAAGTTCGAATCACAAGTCATCTCCGATTACTGATCATCGCGGTTCTCGCGGTGGCAGCCCTTCCCTGCTTCGCCGACGAGATGGCGGTGCTGAAGAATGGATTTTCCATCCGGCACGAGCGGCGGGAGGTTCTGGGTGATGTCACCCGGCTGTATGTGAAGGCCGATGGATCGAGCTACGTGGACGTGCCAACCAGCGAGATCGAACATTTTGAGGCGGCGCCGCAAGCCGACACACCTCCGCCTTTCGCGCGAAGTACCGCGGCGCAGTTAACGGTCGCAACGGCGAGTGCCCGGCTCAATCTCGACGACGTGATCACGGCGGCCAGTGGACGCCACCGGCTCGATCCGGACCTGGTGCAGAGCGTTATCAAGGCGGAGAGCGGATTCAATGTGCGGGCGGTTTCTCCCAAGGGAGCGCAGGGACTGATGCAGTTGATGCCGGGAACGGCGTCGCAACTGGGCGTGCCGAATGCCTTCGATCCGCAGGCTAATGTGGAAGGTGGAACGAAATATCTGCGGGAACTGCTGGAGCGCTACGACTTTGATCTGATAAAGGCGCTGGCGGCCTACAACGCCGGGCCGCAGCGGGTCGAGAAGTTCGGGGGCGTGCCTCCTTATTATGAGACGCGAGCCTACGTGGCGCGGATTGTACGGGATTTTAACAAGAAGAAGGCCGCAGAAAAAAAAACGACGACCGGCGCGCCGAAGGGTTCCGCGGCAAAGAAGTCTCCTCAGCCGACGTCTTCAACGGCACATGCACAGCGTGCGCGTAAGGAGATCCCGCTTCCTGCTGGAGGAAGCGCGGGGCTCCGGGATGACCTCGCGAAGATTGGTCACTCTGATTGACCCCTCGGGCGCGGTCATATACCTTAAGACTTTGCCGTTTCCCCGCTTTGCGTATTAGGAAGCTGCGGCGCGGAGCAACTCCCCATTCATGGATAAGAAGCGCATTCTGGCCAGCGTCGTGGTGTTCCTGATCCTGGCGTTTCTGGTTTATCTGCAATACCGCCACTATCGAACCTTTGACTGGGCAACGTTCTGGAGCCAGACACACCGCATCAATAAGATTCGTGTCTTATACGGGATCGCACTAATTTACTTCGCTTACTTCCTCAGGGCAGTGCGCTGGAAGATATTCCTAAAGCCCGTCCGCCCGGACGCGCGAATCAGGGACCTGATCGCCCCAACCTTGATTGGCTTTACCGGTCTCGCAGTACTGGGACGAGCCGGCGAATTCATCCGGCCATATTTAATCGCACGCCGACACGATCTTTCTTTTTCGTCGCAACTTGCTGCGTGGGCGGTTGAACGCATCTTCGATTTTGGTGCCTTTGCGGTGTTACTGGCAGCTGCAGTTCTTCGAGAGGGCGGAATGCTGTCAATTCCTGATCCCGGACCCTTTTTTCGGGCACTTCGCCTTGGAGTCTTTTTCTTGAATCTCATAGTCGCTGGGGTCGCGGTCGCAGCGATCGCGATTAATCGATGGGGAGAAAGGTTGGCGGCATGGACTGAGGTCACTTTCTCGCACCTGCCGCGCAATCTCGGCCAGAAAGCCGCTGACGAGGTTCGCAAGTTCGGTCGAGGGCTCAACACGATCAGCGGGCCGATTTCGCTCGTCGGCGCGATAGTTGTCTCCCTCGGAATGTGGTACGTCATTGCTTTGGCCTACAAAGCAGTAACTCACTCCTATGGAGTCGCAGCGTTGGATATTCCGCTGCTTCAAATCCTGATTCTAATGGGCGCCAGCATGGCGGGGTCTGTTCTTCAACTTCCCGGAGTGGGCGGCGGCTCGCAGCTTGCTGTTATCGCGATGCTTTCCGGTCCTTTTGCCGCACCCACTGAACTAGCCGCCAGTTGTGGCATCCTGCTGTGGCTGGTGACGTTTGCGGCAGTCGTGCCGGTCGGATTGCTGCTGTCGCATCGCGAGCATTTGTCGTTGCGGAAGTTGTCGGTGGAGAGTCATCAGGCGGAACACGCCGAAGAGAAAAACCCTTCACACTGACGCCTGGGTTTCCGAAATCTGCAGTGCGCAAATCCCTTCACCTTGACAAAAGGTTCCTCGCAGGATGAAAATTGCGCGCGAGTTCCGGGATGCGCTTCTGTGGGCACATCCCTGACTTCTTCCTCCCCCACGATGTACCTGGGTTCCTGTCCGAAGCAGTGTTCGCAGTACTAAGCTCTCGTTTTTCAAAAGAAACTATACAAGCCAACAGAAGATCGCACGCGTAAAACTGCTCACGCGGCGCAACCGTGGCGCGTGAACAGGCACAACCGATGCGATTCAAGGAGGATTCTATGCAGTCCGTTCGCCTATCGCGGGCATGGCTGGTGAGTGCGTTGCTCGTTGTGGTCTCGCTGGCAGCCTTCGCCGCCACTCCCTTTCGCGGGAGACAGTTCACCGGCTTTTACTCGGTCACCGGAGTCAAGCCGCAGGGTGATCTGGTTCAACTGACGATCCATGTGAAACTTTTCAACCATACCGACGCTGACGTCAAGGGCGTGATTGTGACGCTGCTCGATTCCACTCCGTCCATGATGCTGCGCGGGAACTTCCCACCGGTGCAGGTTTGGAAGACCCATCAGTTCATCACTATGAGCCAACAATTCACCGTGACCAAGCGGGAATTGGACGAATGGAATCATCCGGGAACCCAGCCAAACCTCGTGATCATGTACCAGGACAGCAATGGAAAGAGCTGGCAGAAGCAGGCGGAACTCGGGCGCAGCCCAATGGCCCGCTAATCAACCCAGATAGAAGGCGAACGAGGGCCGACGAAGGCCCAGGACTGGAACGAGACATTGACTTTGAGGAGAAGACAACTCATGCGTCGCTTGACGATTTTTTCTGCCCTAGCGCTGGCTCTCCTGCTCGTGAGTATTCCCGGGTGGGCCCAGCAAGATGTGATTACCACCGTGATCGGGGGCGGGCCGAACGGCATTCCCGCTACCGAAGCTCCGCTCAACCAACCAGCCGGGGTTGCCTTGGACAACGTCGGCAACGTCTACATCGCGGCGTACAGTGACAACCGAGTCTACAAAGTAACTGCGAGCACGGGAAAGATCAGCCTCGTGGCTGGCAGCGGTGCGCAGAACTATTACGGCGACGGAGTGACCGGGGGAGCGGTGAACGCCGATCTCGACCGTCCCTATGCCGTTGCCGTGGATTCGACGGGCAACGTCTACATCGCCGACACTTACAACTGCGTCGTCCGCAAAGTAGACTCTACCAGCACCATCACGACCGTGGTGGGTACGGCTGGGCAGTGCAACTCCACTGGCACGGATCTGAATTACCCGGAAGGCGTGGCGGTCGACGGGTCGGGCAACCTTTACATCTCCGACACCAACAACTGTGCGGTGCGCAAATACGTGCCCTCCACCAAGACGCTCAGCACCTACGCTGGCACGTTGGCCTCGTGCGGATACTCGGGTGATTCAGGCAAGGCGACCTCCGCCCAAATGCGGAACGTAGGTGGAATTGCAGTGGACTCCTCGGGCAACGTTTTCATCGGCGACAACAATAACTGGCGAATTCGGGAAGTGGTGAAGTCGTCGGGCAACATCGTTACGGTAGCTGGAACAGG
This sequence comes from Terriglobales bacterium, assembly GCA_037443605.1. Taxonomy (GTDB): domain Bacteria; phylum Acidobacteriota; class Terriglobia; order Terriglobales; family Acidobacteriaceae; genus Sulfotelmatobacter. Next base: position 6,762 of record JBBIOA010000031.1, on the reverse strand, counting down.
GACCAGCGGTTACAGCGGGGATGGAGCGGCGGCAACCAGCGCCAACATCACCAATGTTTACGGCATTACGACCAACGGCTCTGGATCGTCGGAGACGGTGACGTTCTCCGATTTCAATAACCAGCGCGTCCGCCAGTTCACCATCGGGGCAAACATCGCCACGGTGGCCGGAAACGGCACAGCCTGCGCCGGGACTTGCGGCGCGGGAGGGCAGGCGACCAGCGCGGAGGTTTACTACCCCGAAGGCGTCGTGGAGACGAGCGGGGGAACGCTCTACCTCGCCAACGTCGATAACGACGTGGTCGACACCTTCACCGTGGGCGGCCTGCTGAATGTCTATGCAGGGATAGCCAATTCGACGACGGAACCGTTGCTCACCGGCGTGCCGGCGAACGGTGTGCGCCTCATTAACCCGTTTGGCATCGCGGTCGATGCGACGGGCAATATCTTCGTGGCCGACGTCAACCACCAGGTCGTGGGTGAGGATGTGAAGGCCTCTGGGCTGTACAACATCTACGCCGGCAACGGCACTTACGGCTTCCTGGGAGACGGTGGGCCAGCCACATCGGCCGAGATGCGCTACCCGTATGGCGTGGTCAAGAACGCCGCTGGTGACGTATTCATCGCCGACTACAACAACTGCCTGATCCGCGAGGTCCTGACCGGAACCAACCCCAACATCACGACCTATGCCGGCTTGATCACCAACGGGAATGCAGGGCCCTGCGGATACGCCGGTGACGGTGGAGCACCGCTGAGCGCGGAGTTGTATAACCCGATTGGAGTGGCACTCGACAAATCCGGCAACTTGTACATCGCGGACTACAGCAATCACGTGGTGCGCAAGGTGGCGAACGGAATTCTGACAACCATCGCAGGGATCGGCGGGGTTGCGGGCTATTCCGGGGACGGTGGTCCAGCCACGAACGCCCTGCTGAACAACCCGGATGCGCTCGCGGTCGATCCGGCGGGTAACGTGTTTATCGCCGATCGAGGCAATTGCCGTATCCGGGAAATCAATGCCATGACCGGCGTTATCTCGACGATCGGCGGAACCGGAGTTTGCGGTTTCGGCGGCGACGGTTTGGCCACATCGAATCCCATCGCCTATCCGCAAGGCATCGCGGTGGACGCAAACGATAACGTGTTCGTGGGCGACTACTACTATCGTATTCGCTGGATCGCTCCGAACGGGTTCATGACCACCATCGCCGGACAGAATGCGAACGGTTTCGACGGGGATGGCGGGCTGGCCACGTCGGCGGTGTTGAGTCAGCCGACCGGCGTCGCCCTCGACTCGGCGGGCAACGTGCTGTTCGGAGACTGGAATAACGCCAGAGTACGCCGGATCACGGCGTTCTCCTCTCTTAGCACCAGCACCAGCAGCCTCTCGTATGGACTGACCAGCGTCGGCTCTACAAGTTCTCCGGAGAGCTTCACGGTTAGCGCTTATGGCCCGGTCACCATCAGCAACATCTCAACCAGCGCCAACTTCACGGAAGCCGACAATTGTCCGAGCAGTCTGGCCAACGGCAACACCTGCACGATGTACGTGTACTTCGTGCCGACGGCTTCCGGCACGCTGAACGGCAATGTCACCATCAACAACAACGGCTTCTTCAGCCAAACCAACACCGTCAACCTGACGGGTCTGGGAAGCGCCATCGCGCTAAGCGGATCGCCGGCTGCATTCGGCAACGTGCTGGTCAAGACAACCAGCCCAGCCAAGACGGTCACCGTCACCAACAGCGGCACCAACGCGATCACGATGGGAGCCATCACCTCCACCAACACCACCGACTACACCGTTACCAAGAACACCTGCCCGGCCTCGGGTGCAACCTTGGCAGCGGGAGCGAGCTGCGCGATTACGATTACCTTCACTCCGCAATCGACGGGGGCGAAGCGCGGCACCGTGGTGGTGAACGACAGCGATCCGTCCAGCCCACAGTTGATCGGGCTGAGCGGAACGGGCACCAGTAACGTTAGTTTGACACCCAATTCGATCACCTTTGCCACGACCCCGGTTGGGATAGTAAGCAAGGTGACCGCCATCACTCTGACCAACAAGACCGGGGTCTCGATCACCCTGGCGGCTACGCCCATCACGGTGACGGGCCCATTCGTGAATGTAGCCACCACTACGTGCACCGCGGATCTGGTGATCGCCGCCGGCGGCACTTGCGTCATCAACGTGCAGTTCAAACCGACCGCGGTTGGCTACGCGCAGGGATCGATCAGCGTTGCCGACAGCGACGTGACGAGTCCCCAGTCGGTCGTGCTGCAAGGCTACGGAACGGGGATCAAGTTCACGCCCGCAACGGTGCAATTTGGCACGGTAAACCGGGGAACGCGAGTCTCCTCGACCGTGACCATTACCAACGTTGGGAAGACGAACGTGTTCTTCACCGGTGCGGAACTAAGCGGCCCCAACAGCGCGGACTTCGCCGACAACTACAACGACGCAGCTCCGTGCAACTTCACCTCGACGAACCAGATGCCGCCGGGCGGCACCTGCCAACTCACGGTCTATTTCGATCCGAGCAAGGTCGGGGGGGAATCGGCTACCTACAAGGTGTTCGACAACAGCGTGGGCAGCCCACAAACGTTGCCCATGGCCGGCACGGGACAATAAAGACCGAAAGCAGTTTCAGACTTCTCGCCGGGGAGCAATCCCCGGCGATTTTTTTGGTGAGAAGACGAGGGACTGACTCCGGACGGTCGCTTTGCCAAGAATGTGAGTGGTAGCCCCGGGCAGAGTCGAACTGCCGACCAACGGTTTAGGAAACCGCTGCTCTATCCATCTGAGCTACGGGGCCTCAGCGACTTACGCTGATGGTAGCACACCGGTCTTGCCAGGACAGACGGGCGCGTCGTGGCCCTCTCGGCGCGTGGAAGCAATGCCACGGTGTGGATGTCGCCCCACGGCATGCGCTTGAGAGTTCTTTCAGCATATCGTCCTAACCCGCTGAATCTTCGACCACTCCACACTCCCCACACCGCTGGCTGGCGGCTTGCACAGAAGCGGTAGTTCGGTACTTGACTCGAGAGTCAGGAGGAAATCATGAACCAGATTTATGGGCTTTGGAGCGGAATCAGGAGGGGGTTTGTCGGCGCAATCGTGCTGGCAGCTGTCTTGGGCCTCACGGCGTTCGCGCAGGAGGATCAAAGCACAAAGCTGCCTGAGGTCTGTGAAGGATCCATGCTGTACCGGTCGCCGGTTTCGGGCGCGTACGAGACGGTGCCGTTGGTCCGTACCGATGCGGCGTTTGATGTGCGCGGACTGGTGGCGGCGGCGACCGTGACGCAGCAGTATGAGAATTCCACGTCGTCCCCAATTGAGGCGGTCTATGTGTTCCCGCTGCCGCACCAGGCGGCGGTGTATGACATGGAGATTCGCGCTGGCAACCGGGTGATCCGCAGCAAGATCCGCGAGCGAGGAGAGGCCAAAAAGACGTACGAAGCGGCAAAAGCGGCGGGTAAGCGCACGGCGCTGGTGGAGGAGGAGCGGCCAAACATCTTCACCGCCTCAGTCGCCAACATCATGCCGGGCGATCACATTGATGTTCGCTTGCGCTATGTAGAGCCTTTGCGCTGGGAAGAGGGCCGGATGCGGATGGAGTTCCCCATGGTGGTGGGGCCGCGATACATTCCGGGAACGCAAGCCAAGGGTCACGCGGGCACGGGATGGGCGAAGGATACCGACGCGGTGCCGGATGCGTCGCGCGTCACTCCGATTGTGCGGAATCCAGAAAGCCGGTCGGGGCACGACATTTCGGTGAAGGTTGACCTGGATCCCGGGTTCGAAACTTCTGCGATTACGTCTGTCTCGCATGCTGTCCAGGTCACGAAGCTCGCAGATGGACGACAGCATGTAGAACTTGCGGCCGGCGCGGTATTGCCGAACAAGGACTTCATCCTGGAAGTGAGACAAGCGGTGACTGCGAAAGCCAAGGTGGCGCTCTTCTTGTCCCCGAAGAAAGAGGCGGGCGGGCATTTTCTGCTGGCCGCGTTTCCGCCCACGGCCAAGCCGAGCGAGCGGGCACCTGTCGAGATGCTTTACATGATCGACATCTCGGGATCGATGGCGGGAACATCGATTGAACAGGCGCGGGAAGCGCTGCTGGAGGCTCTGGACCGGCTGCGGCCGATGGATCGGTTCGGCATTCTCGCGTTCAACAACACATCCCAGGAGCTTTCGGCAGAGCCGCTGCAGGCGACGCCGGAGAATGTCGCAGCGGCGCGGCGCTATGCGCAGCGCCTGGAGGCGAATGGTGGCACCGAGATGCTGCCGGCGCTGATTCACCTGATGACGAAACCACAATCGCCCGGCCATGTGAGAACCATCATTCTGCTGACCGATGGAGACTTGGGGAACGAAGAACAAATCTTCTCGGCCATGCGGCAGAACCTGGGCGGAGCGAGGTTGTACACGGTCGGCATTGGCAGCGCGCCGAACGTTTTTCTGGCGAGCAAGATGGCGCAATTCGGGCGCGGCACGTTCACGCACATCGCGGATGTTTCCGAGGTCAAGGAAGAAATGACGCGGCTGTTCGAGAGCATCGAGAGCCCAGTGCTCACGGACGTGAAGCTGACGTTCGAAGGAGTCGAGGTGTCGAACGTATATCCGGATCGCCTTCCGGATCTGTTTGCCGGGCATCCACTGCTGATCTATGGAGAAATCACAAACGGACGAGTCGGGAAGATACATTTGACGGCACGCGCCGGAAATGAGGCATACGAAGCAACAATCCCGGTAAATGTGGCGAAGGCGACTTTCCATCCGGGCATCACGACGTTGTGGGCGCGGCAGCGGGTGGAAGATCTGATGGATCACTGGCGCGAGGCGGATGAGAGCAAGCAAACCGAAATTCGCCAAAGCGTTATCGAGCACGCGATCCAGTACAACCTGGTCACGCGCTTCACGTCACTCGTCGCCGTGGAAGAGGTCGTGGTGAACGCCGGCGGACAGAACAACACCGTACCCATTCCGACCGAACTGCCAATGGTGATGCAGATGGACAAAGTATTTGGCGCTCCGCCAACGGGAACGGCGGATGAGTTCCTGGAGACGCTGGGAATCACGCTGCTGGTGGCAGGAATAGGCCTGGCGTCGATGTTGCGCCAGCGGAGAGCGGGTGCAGTGTCATGAAGGCGCTGCGGGTAATCGCCACGTGCATCGTGCTGGCTGGGGCATGCCTTACGGGGCGTGCCCTTTACCTGCACGCCAAGGCGGAGTTGGCAGGCATCCTCATCCGTCGCGCGTGGGAACAGAGCATCGGGACCGGCAAGCCGCATGCGCCGTGGGCTTGGGCCGACACCTATCCGATTGGCAGGCTGCGCATTGGGCGGATCGGGTACGACGAGATCGTGCTGGAGGATGCGAGTGCGCGCAACCTGGCTTTTGGTCCGGCGCGCCTGATGAGCGGAGCAGGCATGGGCGAACCCGGAAACCTCGTGCTGGCGGGCCATCGCACGAGTTGGTTCCGGCCGCTGCGGGGAATTGCGACGGGAGATACCATCGAACTCGATTGGTTCGACGGGCGTGGGAAGTTGCACTCGCGGAATTACACGGTCGAGGTAATTCAGGTGACTACGCCCGATGACGTCTCATTGCTCAGTCCGACTACCGAAGATGCGCTGACATTGATTACCTGCTATCCGTTTGGGAGCAGTCCGAAATCGCCGCAGCGGTTTGTGGTGCGAGCAACACCGGTGAATCGCGGGTCACATCGCAGTAGGGCACTGGGAAACAACTTCCCGGATATTGACTCCCCAGGCGGTACTCACGTACAAACATCGGCATGAGTCTCTCGGCGTGGTCGTTCGTGAGGACGGCGGAGGATGCAAGTCGCCCACGTGCGACGCGGGTACACGCTTTCTTTTTGCTATTGCTGCTGGTGGTGGGCGCAAGCCTGATGCCCGGGTTTCTTCATGCGGAAACCGGCGCTGAAGCCTGGCTCCGCTACGCTCGGTTGCGTCCGGAAATCGCGAGGCACTATAGGCGGATGCCGAGCACGGTGGTTGTGGTTGGAGACTCCGCTGTTCTGAAGAGCGCGCAGCAGGAACTGGTCAGCGGACTTGGGCGGATGCTGGGCCGTACGATGCACAAGGGTTCTTCCGTTAGCGCGGCCGCGATCGTGCTGGGGACTCTGCACGATCTTCAGGCCATGGATCCGTCTCTTCAAGTTCAAGGAGATTTTTCTCCTGACGCCTTCTGGCTGAAGATCACCAGACTTCATGGATTCGCCTGCCTTGTGATTACCGCGTCCAACGACCGCGGAGTGCTTTACGGCGCGTACTCGTTGCTGAGCCGGGTTGCTCGTGAGGAACACATCTCTTTCGCGGCACTCGACGAGCGGCAGCAGCCGTCCGCTCCGATTCGCTGGGTCAATCAATGGGACAATCTCGACGGACGCATCGAGCGCGGGTACGGAGGTCCATCAATCTTCTTCGCCGATGGCAAGGTGCGCGCCGATTTGACCCGCGCCGGCGAATACGCACGGCTACTGGCTTCGATCGGCATCAACGGGTGCACGGTGAATAACGTCAATGCATCGCCGCAGATGCTCGACGACAGTTTCATCCCACAACTTGCGCGCATTGCCGACGTGTTTCGCCCGTGGGGCGTGCAGCTTTCCATCTCTGTAGATTTGGGCAGCCCGAAGATTATCGGTGGCTTGGATACTTTCGATCCGCTCGATCCGCGGGTGGTCTTAGTCTGCCCGGAGAACCATGAATACACGTTTCGGCCGCCGGCTG
>JBBIOA010000030.1:0-67821 GCA_037443605.1 Terriglobales bacterium | reverse complement strand
ATCCACGATGTGTAGATCTCGCTCAGGTCCTGCTCGTCCTGCAGCCGCCGGCCACGATCCGCCAGATTCTTCTGATCGAGGGTGTACTGCTTCAGCAGATCGAGGGCCGCTTTCGCCGACGCGCGCGATGCCTCGGGAGTTGATGCCTTATTGCTGTTTAAGAATCCCTTGGCCTGCTGCTTGGCCGACTCCCGATTCTCTTTGTCTTTTTCGACCTGTGCCGCAAGTTCCGCATGGCGCTTCGTCAGGTAAACCGCCTTCTCGACGGATTCCTGCTGTGCAGCCTCCAGTTGTGCCGCCTTATCCCGCAGCGCCGTCCACGCCCGAATCACACTTAGCAATGTGGACGCCTGGTAATCCTGCTCATGCGGGTTGGCCGCCGACCCGGCCGGCGCCACGTTGTGGTCGCCCGCCTCATGTTCCGCCTGCAAGCGCTTGATCTTCGACTGTGTATCGCCGCCGGCTTGCTCCAGATCCTCGGTCGCGTCGTCGACTTCGTCCTTGTCTAGTTCGATCTGCGCCGATGTGACGTCGATCTGATCCTGCAGGTTGTCCTTGTGATTCGCCGGAGCCGCCGCCAGCTTGCGGTTCAGCAGGGTCAGGTTCTCCTGATCTTCCTTCAGCGCCAGCTCGGCTTTCGCTTTGCGATCGGAAATCTCCTTGGCTTCTGGCGAGAGCTTGGGAGGATTCTCTTCCGCCGTGCGGATTGCATCAAAAAATGCCAGGTCGACTTCGTGATCTCCCGTGCGCTCGGCCTCATGCGCCAGTGCCTGTTCCTCCGGCGTCCCGGCCATGGCAGCCATGCGCCGCGCGGTCTCCAACGGGCGCTGATCCACCAGCCCATGCTTGGCAGGCGCAGCCTTTCCGCCACGGACCTTTCGTCCCGGAGTCACGGCTGTATCGCTGGGCTGCGGCGTCTCGCGCGTCTCGTACATTCCGACGATGGCCGCCCCGGCCAGCAGGAGCAGCACCACCGCCGTAATCCAATGTCGAGCCTTCATAGAAGTAAGAGCGACCCTCGTGTGACAACACTTTAACAAGAATCTTACGACGCGCGAAGAGTGCGATACTCACCGGGCAGCTTTCGATGGCGGCATCCTGAACGCAGCGGTTGTTGAGGCAGAGCGAAGGATCTCGCGCAAGATCGGTTCGGTGGTCCTCAGATCCCGTGAAACCTTCGTAACGCCTCACCTGACGAGTGTTCCCCGTAAAATCACGACAGCGAATGCTCGCCTATCTTCAATCCCTGCTGGATGAGCCATGGAAGCCCGTCTCGCGTCCCGCGCTGGTAGCGTGGCTGATCTTCTACGCCGGATTCCTGCTCTACGCCTTTTCCAACAATGGGGGCATGCTGTTCATCGACGCCGCCAACCTGGTCGTCCACGAAGGCGGACACAATCTGTTCGCCTGGTTCGGCCCCACGCTCGGGCTTTGGGGAGGCACACTCCTGCAGTGGCTGGTTCCGTTTCTGCTGGCCACGTCTTTCTTGTACCGGCGCGAAATTACGGGATTCGTGTTCTGTCTCTTTTTCTTTTTCGAGAACTGGCTCTACACCGCCACCTACATGGCCGATGCCCGCACTCAGGTCCTGCCGCTGGTCACCACCGGCGACCCCGACTTTGTCGAGCACGATTTCTACAAAATCTTCTCCAGCCTCGGCGTTCTGAACTACGACACCAAAATCGCTGCTATTGTCCGCCTGCTGGGCTGGTGCGGCATGCTCGGCATCGTCGCCTGGTTCGCGGTGCGCGCCTGGAAGCAGCAACCCGCTTCAGTTCCAAGTTTTCCCGAGATCCCCTCTGTCGTCCGCCGCCCCGCGACCATAAGAAAGTCCGCGATTTCTACAACCCTGCCACCGCCGGAGAAGCAGTAAGACGATTCTCAAATCAATAGTCTGGAATCGAAAATCAGCAGGTCCTACGGCGCCCAGTCCGCAATAAAAAGATTCGTCTCATGCGGTTGCTTGCCGTTCCGGTTCGACGCCCACACCAGCTTGGTTCCATCCTTTGAGAACATTGGGAATCCGTCGAAGCCATCGCTGTAGGTGATGCGCTCCAGCCCCGAGCCATCCAGATTCATCATCCACAGCTCAAAATTCCCTTCGCCCCCAATGGCATGCGTCACCGGATCGTAGTTCGAAGAAAAGATGATCTTCTTTCCATCCGCGGTGAAGGCTGGCCCAAAGCTCGCCGCCCCCAGATTCGTGATTTGCTTCTTATGGCTGCCATCGGACTTCATGATCCAGATTTCCAACGACGTCGGCCGAATCAGATTCTGCGCCAGCAATCCCTTGTAGTCGGCGATCTCCGCTTCGGTTTTCGGATGGTACGCCCGATACACGATCCACTTGCCATCCGGAGAAAACGTCGGCCCGCCGTCATATCCCAGTTCGTGCGTGAGTTGCTTCACGTGCGTGCCGTCGGCGTCCATCGTGTAGATGTCGAGATCACCGTTTCGGACCGAAGTGAACGTGATCTTCTTACCATTCTGAGAAATCGTCGCCTCGGCGTCGTAACCCGGCGCACTGGTCAGCTGCTTCAGGTCAGTCCCATCCGGATTCGCCGTGAAAATGTCATACCCCGCATACACGCCCCAAACGTAGCCTTTGGAATAGTCTGGCCGCGGCGGACACTCTGAGTTCGCAAGATGCGTCGACGCGTACAAGATCTTCTTCCCGTCGGGGAAGAAAAAGCTGCACGTGGTGCGCCCCTTGCCGGTCGAGATCATTCTCTGGCCGCTCCCGTCAATGTTCATGGTGAAGATCTGGTCGCACTTCACGTCGCCGTGGGTGGATTGGTAGATGATCTTCGTGCCATCGGCAGAAAAGTAACCTTCGGCGTTCGATCCGCCAAACGTCAGCTGGTGGGCATTGCGCAGATGTTTTTCCTGCGGGGTGGCGTAATCGGGAACGCTGGAAGTTTGTGCGCAGACCTGCCCAGCGGCCGCCGCGCAGACGAGAACACTCAAGAAGAGACGATTCATAGAATGGTCGATAGTGTAGCCCAAAAAGGATTTCTGTAGAGACGCAGCCCGCTCCGTCTCGCCGCCAGAGTAGAATGAGCCCGTCCTCCCGGGAGCGGTCATGAAATCTCTATTGCCTGTGTTCGTGGTTGCACTGCTGGTAGCAACGATCCTTCTGCCCATCAAGCACTCCACCGTCGCCGCTTCATCCAAAGCCACCGCTGATACGCTGAAACAACTTGAGGGCGAGTTCATGCGAGCCGCCGCTAGGAAAGGCTCCGCCGGATACATGTCCTACTACGCCGACGACGCCGTCGAAGTGCCCAACGGCGCACCGGTCCTTCGGGGCAAGGCCGAAATCGCCAGGACCATGGGATTCCTGGACGACAAGAGCAATCAGTTGATCTGGACTCCCGTCGGCGCGGATATCTCGGCGTCGGCTGACCTCGGCTACACCTACGGCAACTACGAATTCCACTTCAAAGACAAAGACGGCAGCGCCAAAGTCGAGTACGGGAAATACACCAGCATCTGGAAGTTGCAGAACGATGGAACCTGGAAGGTTGTCCTCGATATGGGAAACGCCAGCCCCGCGCCGAAGAATTAGCCGGGCGGAGGTTCTCCTTCGCGTCCTTTGGCCTTTTTTCGCGAACTTCGCGTTTCAAGGTTTCAAGGCAGAGTGGGATGCGGATTAGGAGTTCGCCGGACCCGCCGTGGCATTGCTAGCCCGCAAACGGCCCAGTCGCCACCCGCGCAAGGTTGGCCAGTTCGTCGAGATAGATCGGACGCAGCAGCATCGTGGCTAGCATCTCCTCCAACCATCCGGCCACCCCCTTCTTCCTCGGAATCGCGGTAGAGATGGTCACGCGAGAGTCAGCCGGCGCCGTCCCTGCGTCCACCGTAAAGGTCGTGATCGCGCCGTTGGTGTCCAGATCAGTCTCCACCAGCACTCGTCCCGGTTCCGGTTCTGTGATGGCCGCGCGAAAACTCTTTGTTCTGCCCAGCAGTCTCATCTGAAAACGAATCACCGTGCCCGCCCCGACGCCGCCCTCGTCCACCACAAGATTGCTGAACTGCCTGGGAAGGATTCTCGGATGCCCGTCGCGATAGTTCGCAATCAATGCATAAACCACATCGCGCCGCGCTGGAACCACCGCCGACGCGCTGATGATGTAAGTGGCTGCCTGAGTTTCCATGTATTCGTCCCGCGTCTTTGGCCGCTAGTCGATAGTCGTTAGCAGAATCAGACGCTCTACGCCCGGGCGAACGACCTACAGCCAAGGGTTACGACGATGTTAAATCCCAAGCTGCCGACCAACGACTAACGACTAACGACTAACGACCTTCTTAAAATGTTCCCGAATCGCTTCCGCTTGCACGCGGGTCACCACCGCCGACAAGGCCGCTTCATCGGCCTGCTTCACCGCCTGCACGCTGCCAAAATGTTCCAGCAGACGCCGCGTCGTGCGCTCGCCCACTCCCGGAATCTCCAGCAGTTCGGTCGACCGGTCCCGCATTTGCCGCCGCTTGCGATGAAATGTCACGGCAAACCGATGCGCCTCGTCGCGAATCAGTTGGATCAGATGCAGCACCGGCGAATGATGATCCAGCGCAATCGGATCCTTCTCCTGCCCATAGACGTACAGAATCTCTTCGCGCTTGGCGATCGAAGCCAGCGGCTGATTGATGATCTCCAGCGCCTCCAGCGCATCCGCCGCGGCGTGCAACTGACCAAGCCCGCCGTCAATCAGCACCAGGCTCGGCATCGGCTTTTTTTCGTCCTGCAGTCGCTTGTATCGCCGGGTCACCACCTCGCGCATCGACGCAAAGTCGTCCACGCCTTCCACGGTGCGGATGATGAACTTGCGATAGTCGGACTTCTTCATCTTGCCGTCTTCCCACACCACCATCGACGCCACGGTCTCCGCGCCCTGGATATGGGAGATGTCGAAGCACTCAATGCGCTTGGGCAAGTCTGGCAGGCCGAGCGTGTCTCGCAGTTCTTCCTGAATTCGCCGCGCGTTCGGCTTGAGCACCCGGAAGCGTTGGTCATAGGACTGCTTCGCATTGTTCCCCGCCAGATCGATCAGCGACCGTTTTTCCCCGCGCTGCGGCACCAGAATATGCACGCGCGCGGCGCGGGTACTCCCGTCAACGTGCTGGTCGGAGAGCAAGTCCTCAAGTTCCTCCCGATCCTCAAAATCCACCGGCACATACAAATTCCGCGGCACATACGGCTGCCCGATATAAAGCTGCTTCAGCAGTGCAGAGAAAAACAATCCCGGGAAGAACGAGACGGCGTCCTCTCCAGATTCATGTGGGGACAGCCGCCCCCGGCTGTCCGTGCCGAGCGAAGCTCGGCTGTTGTCTGCAGCGATTACGAAGTCGGCTGGAGTGGAGCTTTCGGCAACCGGCGAGCCTTGCTCGCCCAGACAGCCGGGGGCGGCTGTCCCTACATGTTCTAGGTCAGGTTCTGCCGCTGCGAACTCCGGCAATTCCTCCCAGAAAAATTCCCTCCGGTCCACCATCTTCCCCGCGCGCATGTGAAACAGATTCACCGCCAGCATGCCGTTTTCGTAGTGATAGCCGAACACATCGGCGTCGTCGCCTTCTGCGGCCGCAATGCGCTGGCGCTCCTGCAATTGCTCCACCGTTGAAATTAGATCGCGATATCGTGCCGCCCGTTCATACTCTTGCGCCGCGGCCGCTTGCTCCATTCGTTCGTGCAGCGATCTCGATAAATCCGTGGGCCGCCCTTCCAGAAACAACTTCACATCGTGCACCGATTCCTGGTACACGTCCTCGTTCGTCAATTCCTTTACGCACGGCCCCAGGCAGCGCTTGATGTAGTACTGCAGGCACGGCCGCGGATGAAACCGGGTCAGGTCCACCTTGCACGAAGGAACCAGAAAGTTTCGATGGATCAGATCGACCACCCGGTACGCCAGATTCGCCGGGAAGTAGGGCCCGTAATATTCGCTGCCATCTTTTCGCAGCCGCCGCGTCACGTATACCCGCGGCCAGCGGTCCCCCAGCGTCAGCTTTACGTACGGATACGTTTTGTCGTCGCGCAGCAGAATGTTGAAGCGCGGCTTGCGTTGCTTGATCAGGTTGTTCTCAAGCGCCAGCGCTTCCTTGTTGTTGGCGACGACGATGTAATCCACATCGACCGCCTCGCGTACCAGCGTTCCAGTCTTTGCGTCTTCCCACCGGCCCTGATGGAAGTAGCTAGAAACCCGGCTGCGCAGGTTCTTCGCCTTGCCCACATAAATGACCTCGCCCTCGGCGTTCTTGTACAGATACACGCCAGGCTCGGTGGGAATGGTGCGGATTTTCGCCGGCAGATCCATGATGAGGACGTCTCATTTTATTCGATTCCGCCAGTTCGTCTCCGATCGAGCGATCGTCCTTCGGATCGCAGATTCTTGTGCCCTGGAAAAGTTGCGGGAGTGTACGCCGGAGACCGAATCTAAGTCCTGGTATATAAAATTTCCATTCCGGATGTTGGCTTTGCGTCCCTTTCGTTCTGGTGGGGCGGTCGGACCACTTGTGAATGGTCGTGCAAAGCATTGAAAAGCGATATACTTAATGCGTTCATTCCCAAATGCGAACACTGGCATGTCCCGTGCTTTATACGAGTGCGGGAATTGTAACCGCAAGACTTTAAATCCCGGGTTTTGAGCATTTCAGCGCGCGAGAAACGCGCAAGAGATTGAAACCAAGAGATTGAAACAAGGAGCCTCTTCCATGAACCGCACTTCGTTAGCGATTTGCCTGGCAGCCAGCCTGATGGCAACGGTAGGTTGTTCCAGCAAGAACTATGTGAAGCAGCAGACCACACCGCTGATCAACAAGACCAACGAACTGGATGACCTGACTGCCAAGAACACCAAGGACATCAAGGACGTCGACGCGCGCGTGCAGTCGGGCCTGGCTTCTGTGAATGCCAAGACCGATGCCGTCGACCAGAAAGCGCAAGCGGCTGGACAGACCGCCGCTACCGCGCAGCAGACCGCCGATGCCGCGAACTCCCGCGTGGGCGTGCTGACCAACCAGGTCGCCAATCTGGACAACTATCACGCCGTCGCCGAGACTTCCGTGAAGTTCGCCTTCAACCGCGACAACCTCACGCAGAAGTCCAAGGACGCCCTCGATCAGCTTGCTGGTCAGATCTCCGCCACCAAGGGATACATCATTGCCCTCGAAGGCGGATGCGACTCGGTCGGTTCATCCGAATACAACTACACGCTCAGCCAGCGCCGCGCCAACTCGGTGATTCAGTATCTGGCGTCGAAGTTCAATGTGCCCGCGCACAAGATTTATGTGATCGGTCTGGGCAAGGATAAGCCGGTCGAGTCCAACAAGACCTCGGCTGGCCGCGCCGATAATCGCCGTGTGGATGTTCGCCTGATGACGAATACGGTCGACAGCAAGGCAACAACGAATCCGTCGTCGATGTAAGTTTTCGTGGTAGCCCGGACATTACGTCCGGGTACGGCTGACGCGAGTCTGCCGAACAAGAAGTTTACCCTCCTCCCCGGAGGACTTCGCCAACCAGGCCGCTCGACTGCCTCCCCCGCAGAGCGGCCTGTTTTTTTGTCCCCAATGATTTCGGCGTAAGATGTCAGCCATGGCCTCTCCATCCCTGTCCCGCCGCTCATTCCTGGCGATGTCCGCCGCCTTCCCCTTCGCCCTCAGGGGTGCATCATGGGCCGCTTCCACTCCCATCCCGGTCGGCCTCGAACTCTATTCCGTTCGCGAGGCCCTCGCCAAAGACCCGCAAGGCACGGTTCGGGCCGTGGCCGCGATGGGCTACGAGTGTGTCGAGTTCTATGGCCCCTACCGCCAGTGGACCGAGGCCCAGGCCAAAGACATGCGCAAACTCGTCGACGATCTCCACATCAAGTGCTACTCCACGCACAACGACGGCGACAACTTTAAGCCGGAGAACATCGAGCGCACCCGCGACCTGAACCGGATCCTCGGCTGTAAGTATGTCGTGCTGGCTTGGTCCGATCCGAAAGCGACCGCAGACGGCTGGAAGACTCTCGCCGATACCCTGAACGCCGCCGCTGAAACGCTGGAACCGGCCGGTCTGAAGGTCGGCTATCACAATCACGACGCGGAGTGGAAACCTGTGGAAGGGAAGCGCCCCATCGAGATTCTCGCCGCCAATACCAAGCCCTCAGTCATGCTTCAACTCGACGTAGGTACGTGCCTGGAAGCCGGAGCCGATCCGGTTGCGTGGATTCGAGCCAACCCGGGGAGGATTCACTCCATCCACTGTAAAGACTGGTCGCGCGATCCCTCGGTCGCTTACAAGACGCTGTTCGGCGAAGGCGTCGCCGACTGGAAGGGGATTTTCTCTGCCGCCGAGAGCGTTGGCGGCGTCGAATACTATCTGGTCGAGCAGGAAGGCAGCCGTTACCCGGAACTGGAAACGGCCAGGCGATGTCTCCAGTCGTTCCGGACGACGCACGACAGGCTGTAAAATCAGACTATGAGTCGTTGGCCGTGGATTGCGGTGTTGGCTCTGAGTGTGGCGAGTTCCGCGCAGAGCTCCAACTCGAGCAGCAGTCAAAACCAGCCATCTGCCAAAACGCAACCTCAAGCAGATCCATCCAACGACTCCAAGAAGCAGCAACAAGACGCTTCGTCGTCCGGTTCACCGCCCGGGAATCCGCAACCCGACCTCTCGCCGCCCCGCTCGGACCGTGTCAACGCCTCCCAATTGCCCGACGAACCGGGCGAAAGTTCCAGCAAAGACACCCAGGTCGACCTGAGCCCTCCGCCTACCGACAACAAGGCTCATCCGCAAAGTCCCGAAATCCTGCAGGATATGGAGACCTCGCCCGACAACGCCGATGTGAGCGAGTTCCATCCCTGGGATCCGCACAAGGCGACGAAAGACATCGAGATTGGCGACTTCTACTTCAAGCAGAAGAACTACCGGGCGGCGGAGTCCCGCTACCGCGAGGCCCTTTACTACAAAGAAAACGACGCCGTCGCGACCATCCGCCTGGCCGAGTGTCTGGAGAAACTCAATCAATCGGAGGAAGCCGTTCAGCAGTACCAAAAGTACCTTAAGACTCTACCGCACGGTCCCG
Source organism: Terriglobales bacterium (assembly GCA_037443605.1). Lineage (GTDB taxonomy): Bacteria > Acidobacteriota > Terriglobia > Terriglobales > Acidobacteriaceae > Sulfotelmatobacter. Next base: position 58,753 of record JBBIOA010000030.1, on the reverse strand, counting down.
AAGCCGAGCGTGCGCAGAAGTCGATCGCCAGGCTGAAAGCCGCGGCGAAGACGAATCCATAACCGGCATCAAAGCGGTCTCCTCTGACTTGCCCTCCGCTTCCGCTTCTTCTCCTTGACCCCGGTTCCACTGCCGCCGTTGCCGGCCCGGCTTTGCTTGCCTTCGCCCAACACGAGGGAGGCCGGCCATTTTGGGCCGGTGCTGGGCAGCGTCTTCTTGCGCGCGGCGGCGACCACGGCCTCCAAGGTGTCCAGACACGCGTGCACGGTCTGTAGGCGCAAGGCTCCCTCAAAACCTCCCCGGATGATGAGCATGGCGGTGCCGTGCATCAGCGACCAGATCGCCATCATCAAACGGTTCAGGCAGTCGGAGTCTTCACTGACCTGGTCTGCGATTCGTTCGCGAATCAAATTGAATGACGGCCATGCTTCATGCAGGGAAGGAGGCTTCGCGACTCCGTCGAACAGCACCTGGTAGGCCTGGCTGTTTTCCATAGCGAAATCCAATTGGTGCTGCACCGCCTCGCGCAGGGTGCGGGTGCGGCTGAGGCCGGCGAACAACCGCATGCGGGTCTGCAGGCGAAGGGCGCGGAGAATGTCGTCGCGATCGCGGTAGCGCTCGTAAACCGTGGGCGTTGTGGTGCCGGCGGCCTTCGCCACCGCACGCATGGTCAGCGCCTTTTCTCCGCCGCGCGCCCACAGGCGGGATGCCGCGGCCAGGATTTCCTGCTCGAGTTCAGGATCGGGGTGACGTGGCAATTTGCCTCCACAATATCATCATGATTTCTTGCACGCCGTATTGTTAACGATGTATACTTTATCTATCGCTGACAATTTGATCGACCTCGCAGGCGGATCCCCGTGGATCCGGGTCAGTGGCAGTCCTCCCCAAACGGATTCTGGGATCCGCCTGTGCGCGAATTTGTTTTTAGAAGGAGTACTGGAATGGGACCAGCAGCAAAGCGGCAGCTCGATATTCATCGCTTGCGGGCCGACGTCTCGGCCTCGGCGGTCGAGTTGTTGAGCGCACAGTGTGCCGCTGATCGGGTACGCCTGCAGTATCTGCCGGATGATGTGATTGCGCATGTCGAGCGTCATACTCTTAAAAAGGCCATTGCCTCCGCCGAGGCCCTGCATCGATTCTTCTCTGAACTTGGGGCCCGGATTCAACGCTTGGAGGAAGGCGAAGGCCGCTAGGGCATGCCTGCCCTTCCTGCCGGGCCATCGCTTTCGATGCAGAAGCCGGCGCACAGGTATCCCTCCGCGTCGCTTCTTGGTCTACTTCGTCAAAAAACAGGGTGAGATTTACTTTTCCACGCGGATGAAATCGCCGGTGGACGCATCGACCGAAACCGTCAGCTTGGCTGTATCCCGGGAAGCCCCGTAGATGACGTGCCAAATCAATTTGCTCGTGTTGTGATCGAAGTCGCAGACGTACGAAACCGGAGTCGATGCGTCCTTTTCCAGAATCTTGTCGCCGCCGTGCTTCTGTGCCGTGGCCAGCGCCTGGTCGGAATCGATCTTGAGAAACGCCATGTCGAACACCTGCGTCGACGCGTTAGAGGCCGAGTAGCTGTCTTCGATGCCGGGATTCACTCCGCGCTCGGGCGCGCCATTCGCCGCGCTGCCGGACCATGTATAGGACTTCGCCGATCGCATCGTCGCCGACGCGAAACTCGCACGCCATACGGCCCATTTACCCTCCTGGCCGTTGCTGTCGGTCGTCACGGCAGACTCGATGCGATACGGCTTGGCATCCTGATTCCATCCTCGAGCCGCCACGTAGAGCTTCTGAAACGCCGAGCGGGCAGTCAGAAGTTCCGGACCCGCCGGCTTTGGCGTTTCGGCCGGCTTGCCCGAATCCGACGAGCAACCGGCCATCAGGCCCAGCAGTACCAGCACTGCCGATACCCAGACGTACAGATTTCCGATGGAGGTCGTACGGGTTGCTCCACCGCTCATCTGAACGATGGCCCCCGAAACTTCCACAGACGAAGTTGCTTCGGCGTGGGTAAAATGAGCCGTCTTCATGGCATCCTTTCCGGTTCTACTACGATAAGTTTATTTTTACGCCGAACATTCTAACCGAAGCGCCGGAAAAGAGGAGTACCACTCGTGAGCCTCCAATTGAAAAGACTGCGGCAGGAGATCCAAGCCACCATCGCCAATCTGTCGGAAGACCAATGGAAACACCGTCCCCAGGGCAAGTGGTCACAGGCTGATGTGCTGGAGCACTTGTACCTTACCTACACCGGAACGCTGAAGGGTTTCAGCCGCATGATGGAGGCTGGCCAGCCTCAGGTCAGTCGACCGACCTGGAAACAGCGCGTCGCTCGGATTGGAGTGGTCGGGCTTGGATATCTGCCGACGGGAAGGGAAGCGCCCTCGTTCGCGCGTCCTAAAGGCGCTGAGCCCGAGCACGTGCGCTCCGAAATTCTGAATAAAATCGCCGAGATGGATGCGCAAATCGCGCGGTGCGAGGAGCAGTTCGGCCGCCACACGCCCCTGCTCGATCACGTCATTCTCGGTCCACTTACCGGCGAACAGTGGCGCAAGTTCCATCTCGTCCACGGACGGCACCACCTGAAGCAGATTCGGCAGAGGATCGGCAGCTAGCGAATTGCGCTGCTTGCGTCAAGAAAGTTGAAGCGAAACGGCCGGCCGGGGCCAAGCCGGCGGGCCGTTGTGCGATATCGACAGATCACTGACCTCTGGCCAATAGAGCGCTATTCCCTCGCCGAGGCCGGCACTCCGGCCTTCCGAGCACTTTCCTGCATGTCGTCAAGTTGCTGCTTGGCATCGTTCAAAGCCTTCTGTTTGTCGGCGATCTGTTGCTTGTACTGCGCGTCCTGCTGGTCCCATTGACCTTGATTGCGCAGACGGTTTCCCGCGTCGGCGTACATCGCGGCCGCGCGCAACTGGTATTCGCGTTGCAAAACGTCGAGTTCACGGGTCAGCAGATCGATCTGCTCTTTCTGGGTTTGGAGCTTGTCGGCCCACTGCTTTGCGGCCTCCGCTTTGGCTGCATCCTCTTCCGCTTGAGTCTTGCCTTGATCCGGATTCTTAATCGCCGATCCTTTCGCTTCTTCGGCCTTTGCTTCGCCCTCGTTAGTAGGCTGCCCGGAGTTCGACGCATCCGGTTTGGCGTCCGTACTGCCATCTGGTTGCGACGCCTGGCCGACAATCGATAGCTTGTCGCTCGCCGGCAGGTTGTCGTTGTCGTAGACCTTGGGCTTCGAGGCAGGGCCGCCAGCCTTGCGGGCCTGGCGGGCATAGTCGCCCAGCGACGATCCCTGCGGATTCGCGGAATCCTGCGCGCCCGCCGCCAGACTCAGCAGGCCCAGCGACAGCACAAGTCCGATGCCATAGCGTGTCGTAGATGTCATATCCTCACCTCGGTTTCTTTTGATTCTGTTTCGCAGCCGTGTTTCTCAAGATCTCTTACGAATTCGTGCGCGTTACCGCCGCCGCCTCTGCGGTGTGCTTCCCGGTCAAGAACGTTCCCAGTGTGTCGTCCAGTTGCCGCGCTTTGCCTGCGATCTCGTTGGCCAGTCGCCGCGCCCTCTCCCAATCGCGATTCTCCGCCAGTTGCTGCGCTTGCGCCGAGATCGCGGCCAGTGCATCACGCAGCTTAAATGCCATGTCCCCCGACCTTTCTCCAAACGAACGCTGCCCGCGGCGGATGCATTCCAGTTCCGTATGATCGGCGATCAGGCACGTCGCCCCAAGCAGGTTGCCGTTTTCCGCCGATACCGGAGAAATGTTCACCGCCAAAAAGCGCAGTTCGCCGGCCGGCGTCTCGTACTCGGCTTCCACTTCGCAAGCGGGTCCACCTCGCAATGCCGCGGCCACTTCATCCGCCAGACATACCGAGCCCTCTGTCATATCGACCGGAAGTTCATCGGGAAACACCGATCCGTCCGCAGGCTGGCCGTGATCAATCACCGCGCCGCGGAAGATGTCGTCGGCGCTCATGCCAGTCGTTGAGGCGAACCCCAGAATCTTCCTCGCCGCTGGATTGCTCGTCTTGATCAACCCGTTCGTGCCAAATACCAGGACACCGCAGGGAAGGTGCGCCAGCACCGCCTGGCTGAAGGTCTCCGCCGTGCGGGTGCGTTGCTGCTCGGCCAAAGAGTGCGATTCCAGCTCGTGTTTCTGCTGCTTCAATTGCTGGATTACGTTGTTGTAAAGATGCACCGGCAGCGTCTCCAGCGTCGGCAAAGGATCGGAGGAAATCTCCGACTCCTCCTGAATGCTCTTGCGCAGCAGGCGCATGAACAGCAGGCCCATCAGAAAGGCGCAGGTCGAGCAGAACAGCACTACGGCCGCTCGCAGCAGAGCAGGATTGGCCATCGCTCTCACCAGAGCCTCCCGTACCACCGCAGGAACTGGTTACCAAAGAAGAACGCCACCAGCGCCATGCTGCCCAGAAACACGCCGAACGGCATCTGGTAGTAGCGATACACCATCTGCGCCGACTGCCATCCGCGCCGCCGCGCCGCCTGTGCGTTGGTCAGGCGCCGCATAAATCGATGGGTGCGTTTCATCCACACCACCAGCACGGTTCCGATCCCAAAAAACGATCCCGCCAGTGACGCCGTGAAAATCGTAAAGATGGTCAGCTTGATACCCAGAAACGCGCCCACCATCGCCATCAGCTTCACGTCACCAAACCCCATGCCCTCCGTGCCCCGCCAGCGCAGATAGATGGCTCCCGCGCCGTAGATGAACGACGCGCCCAGCGCCGCTCCCATCAGGGAATCGAGCAGAGAAAGCAACCGCGCAGAAACCTCACCGCTGAACGGCAATTCCACCATTCCCGGCAAGAACTGCGACGCTAGATCATTCACCGGCACTATCAGGCTGAATACGATCCCTAACGCCAGCCCCGGCAACGTCAGTTTGTCGGGCAAGAGTTTGGTTTCGGCATCGGTGAAAATCAACCCCAGTAGCAGAAATACGAACGCACAATATTTCAACGTCGAAAGCGCCTGCCCGAAGTACCAGTAGCATGCGAGAAACAGAATTCCCGTGAGCAACTCGATCAACAGATAGCGTGGCGAAATGCTGGTTTTGCAGTGGCGGCAACGCCCACGCAAGATCAGCCAGCTCAACACCGGAATATTGTCGTAGGAGGCGATGGGCTGCTTGCATCCGGGGCAGGCCGAACGCGGCGTTACCACCGAAAGCCCCAGCGGCAACCGGTAGATACACACATTCAGGAAGCTGCCGAACGCCAGCCCCAGAATAAAAATCGCCGATGCCAGAACAGGATCCACGCGTAGTTGGCCGATCTGAATTCCGAGCCCTCTTGCCGAAAGAGTCCCCAAGGCCCCGTACAGCAAGAACGCCGGAATTCACTGATCTTGAAAGGATTATAGGTCGTTGAGACGCCGCCGACTAAGGTACTGAAGTCACTGGCCGTCAGGCCGATAGAGTCTCGCCGCATTGGCCAGCTTTCCTTCGGGTAAAGGGACAAGTTGCACGGTAGCCAAAAAGAAAATCCGCGGAGCTCGCAAAGATAACTCCAGCGTTTCTGGAAGTTTCTTCGCGAACTTCGCGGAATCTCTTAAAGGTCTGTCCGGTTCAGGCCTCTATTTCGCCTGCAACGTTTCGATATAGGACACCAGGTTTGCCACCCGCTGCTGTACCTGGCTGTCGTGGCCCTGGCTGATACTGGAGAACAACGGTCCCCAAACCGGCATGTCCTGGCTGCCGTGGGAGGGAGTCACGCTCTGTCCGCGAATGACTGCCGCGACGTGCGCTGCCGGATATTTTCCGCCCGCCTTCTTGGCCAATGCCGTCAGGTCCGTTGGCGGTGTCTTCATGGCGGACGCTGCCGGGCCCTCGCCTTTGCCGTCCTTGCCGTGACACACGGCGCAATACGAGGTGTACATCTCCTTGCCAGAATTCGACGGAGTATTGGTAATTGGAACGTGCTTCACGACTGTTTTGCTCTGGGTCGAGGCATCCTGTGCCACGGCCGGGGCCGCAACCATCATCACAATCACGGCCACGCAGATGAATTTCATTACACGCATCGCTTCCTCCTAAGGCCTACATGGGCCCAAACTGCCCACAACAGGGCAGTGTAGGCCCGGCTGAAACGAGCGAATGTGATTAAAATCACAACAGACTGTGAGCCTTGAGCCGGGAGCCCGCAACCTTCAAAATCACGGAAACGCGAAGCGAAGCAGTTCGCCTTCCAGCAATAAGGAGGAGGGATCGTTGTGCGGAAGGAAAGCAGTCCATCGGTCCCAGACGTGCGGCACAAGCCGCGTCTCCGGCGTGGTCGCGTCGGCCCAACCCTGCGCCGTCTCCTCGCGAAGCCGCAATGAGAACGGGCGGGTAGCGGCTTCCGGCGGCTGCAACTTCACTTCATAGAGGCTCGCAGCCAGGCTCTCCGTGAGCGATTCCCGCGCCGACAAACACAGTATCCAGCCCGGCGGGACCCAACTGCGCATCCTCGGGAACGGGACGGGTTCTAAAATCCGCGCCCCGTACTGCCGAGCGATCGCCGCTGTATGGTCTTGGGAAGCGTGATCCACGATCAGGATCTGATCGCAGGGATAGAGCGTCTCCAGAGCCCGCCCCAGACGCAGGGAGTCGTTATGCGTGTGCAGCAACGCCGTGATCGCAGACATTCAGGCCTTCTCGAGTTCCCCGGTGCCGTCCGAGAGCGGCAAATCTGCGGCTTCAGAGTCTACGAAGATCCCGAGAAGCGTCTTTTGGACCGCCAAACGGGCGGGATCCCCACAGCCTGACCTGAGCTTGCCGAAGGGCCGCGCCGCAATTGCGAGACATGGGACTCCGCGCCACCGAAATCACCGCCCCTTGGGCTATTGCGAATCTCCCAGCTTCTGCCGGCTCGAATCCGGGCTCGGCGCCTGCACCACCGTGACCGGTGCCTGCAACGTAAAGTTCAACACCGTCTCCGACGGCAGCTTGATCTGCTGGCTCTTGGTCGCAGCCTGCACGCCGCCACCTACGCCGGCTCCCGCGGCTGCGCCGATGGCCGCACCTTTCCCGCCGCCGGCAATGGCTCCGATGATGGCTCCAATCGCCGCTCCGCCACCCACCTTTTCCGCCGTATTCTTGCCCCGCGAACTGCCCGACTTCTTGTACTGATCGGTCTGGATGTTGTAGGTCTTCCCGCCCGAGGTCACGCTGTCCAGTTGCGCCACCACCTCCGACTGCCCGGCAAACTTGCCTGCACTCTTTACCGAGACCAGATGACCCACCAGTTCCACCCCGGACGGGATCGCGGTTTCACCGTCGGACGTGATTGGAGCATTCAATGTGGCATGGAATGTGTCGCCGGTCTGATTCTTCTCGCTATCGATGGGATCAATCAGGCGCACCGAAAGCTGAGTACCCTGGTCGATGATGAACTTCTTGGGCGCCGGCGGCGGTGGAGGCGTGGACGGCTTCTCGTCGACCGGAGCGGGAGCAGGGGCGCTGTTGGCGCTCATGTTGTCCGAAGTCGGATTGCTATCCGAAGTCGGATTGCTCGCATTCATATTGTCGGAACTGGAGGACGCTCTCCCTGCTTTGGAGGAGTTCCCCATGCGATCCGACCCGTGCGACTTACCACCCTTCTTGCCCGGAACCGGCTTGGACTTCTCCGGCGTCGGGGCGCTCATCTCGGCCATGGCCGCAGGCGGCTTCGACTCTGCCATAGTCGAACTCGGTGCCGAAGGCGGCGCCATATTGCCCACCTGCAAGTTGTTGACGACAGTCTTGACCCCCGCGATCGAAGCTGCCTGCCGACCTGCCGCCTCGCGCTGCGCGTCATTGTCCACGTTGCCCGAGAGTGTCACCACCCCGTCATTGGCCTGTACGGTCAACTGCTTGTTGGCAAGCCCGGAATCCTGGCTGAACTTCGACTGAATGTCAGACGACATCTGTGCATCGTCAGGCTTCCGCGAGCACCCGAGCCCAGCGACTAACACGATGCCCACGACCATGACTGGAACGAACGAGGATATTTTCTTCATACGTAACTCCTGGACGCCCGTGTCACACGGATCGATTGTCGGTGATACACACTAGTTTAGATGCTGCCAGGCGATTGTGCAGATGTAAATGTGGAACGCCGTCGGCAAGCGGCCAGAATGGAAGGACGGCCGAGCCTCGGACGTGGGATTGGCGGACCGAGACGAAAACCAGGCTAGCGCTGGTCGAAACCGTCAGCAAAAGGGAAGGGGGGCGACTTCAGGCGCACTGTGAGGACGTCCGATGAGCCCGGCGTCGGCCGCTGCGGGCCGGAAAGCCTGCGCGCCTAAGAACGCGGTCTAGTGAATGAACTTGTAGTCGACGATCGATGCCGCCAATCCTGCGCTAGTCTCATCCGGCTCTGGCTGGCCATTGTCTTTCGCCCGCATCACGCGCCCCTGGCAGACCACGTTCGAATTTTTCTGGCCCGAGATCTCTTCCGGCATCTCGAACACCATCTCAATCAAGGCATTTACCGGCAAGGGCTGCGGTCCGTTGAACAACACGCCGCTGTGGCTGATGTTCTCGATAATCCCCTCATACCACGTACTCGACCGGTTCACGCGGTACCGGAGTGGGATATCCAGCTTTAACCGGCGCGCCCGCGGAACCCAGCTCGGCCGCTTCTCCCGCGCATGGCTGCGGCGGACCGTGCTTTCCGGCTTGGTGCGTTCCACCCGCTCGGTGCGGCGCATGGTCGTCCAGTCGTAGTTGTATTCGGCTGCGCACAGCAAACAGACCTGGTAATAGTTGCCGTCCGCCGCTCGGCGCGGCCAGGAGAACTCGTGGGAGCAGCGCCCAAGCATAAGCACATCCATCAATTTTTTGGGCATGATCACTTCCGAGCAACCACACTCGGCACGCACATCATCGCCCGAAGCCAGTACTTCCGCTAGGTTACTTTCGTGCAAGCGCCGCTGCCGTCTAGCGAGTTGCAAAGACTCCACTCAAGCTTGCCTCTGTGTCCCGTGCCCCTGTGGTGAAAATCGCTCACTTGTCTTCAATCTCGCGCGACGGATCGCCTTAAACGAATCCTTCGCAAGGTATGATCGCCTCATGATCTCCGCCTTCATCCTCGCCGGCGGCAAAAGCTCCCGCATGGGCACGGATAAGGCCTTCATCACGCTCAACGGCCGCACGCTGCTGGATCGCGCTTTAGCCACCGCGAAAGCCGTAACCCCCGACGTCCGCATCGTCGGCGACCCGCAGAAGTTCGAGCAATTCGCCTCTACCGTGGAAGACATCTTCCGCGACTGCGGCCCCCTCGCCGGGATTCACGCCGCCCTGCGCGCCTCGCAGACCGGCTTGAATCTAATTTTGGCCGTGGATCTGCCGTTCGTGACCCCGGAACTGCTTCGCTACCTCATCGCGCGGGCAGAGAACTCACCCTCGCTGGTCACAGTCCCACGTTCCGCCGGATGGCAGCCCCTGTGTGCTGTCTACCGACGTGGGTTCGCCGACGTGGTGGAGGAAGCGCTGCGCGCCGGTCGCTACAAAATCGACGCCCTCTTTCTCCCATCGCAGACCCAGGTCATCCGCGAAGACGAGCTTCAATCTGCGGGATTTTCGCCGCAAGTCTTTCGCAACCTCAACACGCCCCACGATCTGGCCGAGGCGCAAAGATCAGCCGCCAGTTTGGTACCTTAGTAAGGCAGTGTGAAGGCTAGAAGCCAGTAGCTGTTTTCATGCCCGACCCCTACATCGAATTCCGCGACGTCTCCAAGGCCTTCGGCGACAAGGTCGTGCTCGACCACGTCAGCTTTAACGTGCTTCCCGGAGAGACCGTCTGCATCCTCGGACGCAGCGGCGTCGGCAAGTCCGTCTCGCTGCATCACATCATGGGATTCCTCAAGCCCGACTCTGGCCGCGTTATCGTCGCCGGCGAGGACATCACCGACTACACCGAGGATCAGATCGAGCCCATCCGCAAGAAAGTCACGATGGTCTTCCAGAATGGCGCGCTGTTCGATTCGCTCTCGGTGGGCGAGAACGTGGCGTTTCCTCTGCGCGAATCAAAGGACCTGAGCGAGGAGCAGATCTACCAGATCGTCGACGGGCTTCTCCAGATGGTCGGCGTGCAGGAAATGCGCGACCTTCTGCCCTCCGATCTTTCCACCGGCATGAAGCGTTCGGTGGCCATCGCGCGCGCCTTGGCGGCGCGACCCGAGTGCGTGCTCTTCGACGAGCCCACCACCATGGTCGATCCGCTCATGGCGCAACTGCTCGGCGATCTCATCAAGCGCCTGAAGATCCAGCTTAACCTGACCAGCATCGTGGTCACCCACGATATGCGCCTCGCCAAGAAGCTCGCCGAGCGCATCGTCTTCCTGCACGAGGGCAAGGCGATCTTCTTCGGCACCTACCCAGAAATGGAAAAATCTCACGAGCCCATCGTGCACGAGTTCCTGGAATTGGATGAACTGAAGCTGGAAGCTTAGCAGCAGTGGCTAGTAACCTCGGTCCTGTTCTTCAGAAGCCTTGTCCCACCAACTCCTCCACCGTCAGCGAACTCTGCGCCGCATCGCCCTTCATCATCTTCTCTACATACTTGGCGATCACATCCGCTTCCAGGTTCACCGGATCCCCGGGCTTCAGCGAATGCAGATTCGTGAGTTCGACCGTGTGCGGAATGATCGCGATGGCGCAGCGATTCGTTTCCAGCTTCGCCACGGTCAGGCTGATTCCCTCAATCGAAATCGATCCTTTATAAACCGTGTATTTCTCCACGTCATCGGGCAGTTCGATATTGAGCCACCAGTTTTCCGAATCGGCGATCCGCTCGAACGAAATTACCTTACCCACACCGTCCACATGCCCCTGTACGATGTGGCCGCCGAAACGCCCATCCGCCTTCATGGGCAATTCCAGATTCACCAGCGCCCCTTCGTGAATTCGCGAAAACGAAGTGCGCACCCAGGTCTCGGGTGCCAGATCGGCGCAGAACGAGCCCGGCTTGATCTCAAGCGCCGTCAGGCAAACTCCGCTGACCGAAATGCTGTGCCCCGTGCCAAGTTCCGTGGGAGCGCGCTCGGCAGCAATCGTGATGCGGCGATTCTCGCCGCGTTGTTCAATGCGAGTGATGCGTCCGACTTCTTCTACAATACCGGTAAACATGAAGACCTCCGAATGAACCCACAATCTTAATTGACCACGGAGTCGAAGGAATTAGCATTTTCCCCCTGTGTCCCCTGTGGTGAGTTGCGCGCTCAGTCTCCGTATGGATCCCGAAGATAACCCTCCACCGCGAAATCCTCTCCGAAGCGATGCAACTGAAGATGCTGCACGCTCGGCAGTTGGATCTGTTCTCCGCCGAAGCCGGCCGCAAGCGGGACCGCGCCGCCGCGCGCCGAGAGAATCGGTGCGTAATAGAAAAAAATCTTGTCGACCAGTCCGCCGTGCAACGCGCTCCAGTTCACGTTGGCCCCGCCTTCGATCAGGGCACTCGTGATTTCCATCTCCCCGAGTCGTCGCAGCGCGACTGCCAAATCCGGCCGCTCAGGATGGTTCCCGGTTGGAGCCACCTGCTCGATTCTGATCCCCAGATCCTCGAGCTGTTTCTTCTTGTCTCCATCGGGGTTGCAGCAGAAAACAATTGCGTCGCTCTTGCGTTCTGCCGCTGCGCCTTGCACGAACCGCGAATCGATAGGCAACCGCAAGCGCGAATCCAGAATCACACGCAAGAGCGGTCGACGACGCGGACGGACACTGCGGTCGCTGAGAAGGGGGTTGTCTTTCACGATGGTGGCCAGGCCGCACACCAGAGCGTCGTTCTGATGACGCAGTTCTTGAACATGAGCCCGCGCCGCTTCCCCCGTGATCCACTGCCCGGTAAAGCCGCGCCAGTCCGCTCTTCTGGGCGCTGGCGACAGCGCGATCTTCCCATCCAGCGTCATCGCAGCTTTCAGCGTGACCAGCGGAACCCCATGGCGAATGTACCTCGCAAACCCTTCGTTGATCCGTCTGGCCTCCGCTTCCTGTCGCCCGACTTCCACATGAATCCCTACCGCGCGCAACTGCTCGAACCCACGTCCGCTGACTTTCGGATTCGGGTCTGCCATCGCCGCCACCACGCGATGAATCCCCGCATGGATCAGCGCATCGGTACAAGGCGGGGTCCGTCCCTGATGTCCATGCGGTTCAAGATTGATGTACAGGGTCCCGCCCCGAGCCTTGCCGCCGGCCGCTTCCAGCGCCAGCACTTCGGCATGCTTCACTCCTGCATAGGTGTAGGTGCCTTCCCCGGCGACGTTGCCATGGCTGTCGACAATCACCGCTCCCACGTATGGGTTCGGCGAGGCCAGTCCGATCCCCAGGCGCGCCAGTTCCAGCGCCCGGCGCAGGAACTTCTCGTCAGCAGAATGCGAGGTCATTCCCCAGAAATCTAACATGTCGCCGTCGCAGCCGCAGTGTGCCCACTCACGATAAGATCAAGACAGCCACTTTCCACAGGAGAAAAACATGCACAAGCTCGTCGTAATCGTTCTGGCAACCCTTATCACGGTCCCGCTCGCCGCTCAGGTGACCAACAAGTCTGAGGTCTTCGCCGGTTATCAGTACCTGCACTTCGGTGGAACCACGACCGGCGGCATTACCCTGAACGGGCAGGACTTCAATGGCTGGAACGGCTCGGTGACCTACAACTTCAGCAAGCACGTTGGAGCTAAGGCCGATGTCGGGGGCAGCTACGCGACCGTCAACGGAATTTCCAATCACATCTACTCCTTCACCGGCGGCCCGGTGGTTTCCGTGGGAACCGAGCACAAAGCGAATCCGTTTGTCGAGGCTCTGTTCGGCGTGTCGCGTTTTGGGGGACCATCCATCCCACTCCAGGGCGTGAACCCTTCCATCAGCCGCAACGGCTTTACTATGATGGCGGGCGGCGGGATTGACGTTCGCGCGTCGAAATCGCTCTCTCTTCGCCTGATCCAGGCGGATTGGCTTTACTACCATTTCAGCGCGGATAGTATCGGGGACCCGGCTATCACCCAGCGCAACAACATCCGGATTTCGATCGGCATCGTGTACCGCTTCGTGCCGTTCTCCTAGTCCGCGTTTCGATCATGGGTTTTGCGAAGGGCCCGACGCTCAGAGGTTCGGAATAACCCGCCAGTGGCGTGAGAAGGAAGGGCAGACTTCAGACCTTGCGGAAAAGATCGGGTTTTGGGTCTTGATTTTGTGTGGCGCAGCGCTTCAGCGTCGCGCGAACCGGCTTATTTCCAATTTCGTCTTTAGCCGCTGAGGCCAGACTTCTGGCAGAGAACACTTTTCAGCGCCTGCTCGTTCCGGGTGACAGAAACTAGCTGGAGCACCGTGGCGGATAGCGGCGCAACGAATCATCTTCGACTTCCGCGACCGCCGCCGCTCCGCTCCGGCCACCCGGACCGCGGCGCACCGGCGCCATCACATATGCATACGGATCGGCCGGAGGTGCAGGCGGTTTCCGTCCTAGCAATCGCTTCAGGAAATCCAGCGCAAGTCGGAGTCGGGAATGTTTCTGATCCCAGCCCGTCATAAACGCTCCTATTCAAACAAGGAATCCACGAATTCTTTGGGATCGAACGGCAGCAGATCGCCCGCTTTCTCGCCGACTCCCACAAACCGCACCGGCAGCCCCAACTCACGAGTAATCGCCACCACCACTCCGCCCTTCGCCGTCCCGTCCAACTTCGTCAGCACGATGCCCGTCACCCCCGCGGACTCGGTGAACATGCGCGCTTGCTGCAGCCCGTTCTGGCCGGTCGTCGCGTCCATCACTAGCAGCGTCTCGTGCGGCGCACCGGGAATAATGCGCTGCGCGGTCCGCCGCATCTTTTCGAGCTCTGCCATCAGGCTCGTTTTGGTGTGCAGGCGGCCCGCCGTATCGACTACAACGTAGTCACACTTCCGCGCCACGGCCGCCTGCAGCGCATCAAATAAAACCGCCGCCGGATCCCCTCCCGGCTTGGTCTTGATCACTTCCGTGCCGGTGCGTCCGCCCCATATCTCCAGTTGCTCAATGGCCGCCGCGCGAAAGGTGTCCGCCGCACATAGCAGCACGTTCTTTCCCTGCGATCGGAACACCTGCGACAGCTTCCCGATCGTGGTGGTCTTGCCTGTCCCGTTCACTCCCACCACCAAAATCACTTCCGGCGCTCCATCCACTTTCTGCACTGGACGCGCGTTCGCCGAACTCAGAATGCCCAGCAACTCTTCCTTCAGCAGCCGCTTCAACTCCGGCACGTCTTTGATCTGTTTGCGGTCTGCTTTCTCACGAAGGCTGCCTAAAACCTGCTGCGTCGTCGCCGTCCCCAGGTCGGCGCCGAGCAGCGTCGCCTCCAGATCATCGAGGGTGTTCCGGTCAATTTCTTTGCCGATCGACACAACCGCATCGATGCGGTCGGCCAGATTCTCCCGCGTCCGCGTGACTGCCTGCTTCATTCGCTCGAAGAAGCCGGCTTTCTTTTCCTGTTTTTCCTCGTCCAGGCTGCCAAAAAGAGTCTGAATCATGCCCCTTGATTATACGGAGAATCCGGGGATCAAGGCGCGGCACGATCCGCGCCGCACAAACGAGAGAGAGGCTTAAGACCAAGTGCTCCGGACGCGAGGCGTTCGGAGACGAGTTGCTCGAAGACCGGAGTGATCTGGAGACGGGTGCTCCGGAGATCGCGTGCTCCGGACAACAGGTGTTAATGGGAGAAACACGAATGGGGGAAGGGCACGACTTCAATCGTGCCATAACGGCCACCCAAGATGTGCGGCTTCAGCCGCTTGGGGCAGCGGCCCGCACGCTACACCCGGCTCCGCTCCAACGTTGTCCCTTCGGCCACTGCCGGCGCTTCAACCACCCGCGTCACCGGCGCCGGAGCCACCGGCCGCTTGATGGTAAACCGCTGAATCTTGATCTCTCCGCGGGCGCAAATCTGCAGCAGCGCCGCTACCGCCTCCGGATCCAAGCGCTTGCCAGCCAGATTCTGAATAATCTGCAGCGCCTGTTCCTGGGTGTGCGCCGTCTGGTACGGTCGATTCGTCGTCAACGCATCAAACGTGTCGGCCACCGCGATCACGCGCGCCAGCAGCGGAATCTGGTCGCCCTGCAGTCCGTACGGATATCCCCGCCCATCCAACGCCTCGTGATGCAATTCGATGCCGGGCAGCATTTCCGCCAACTGCGTCACCGGGCGCAGAATGTTCGCGCCCTTGGTGGTGTGCGTCTTCATCACTTCGAATTCTTCCGCCGTGAGCGCTCCCGGTTTCTTGAGGATGTGATCCTCAATCCCGATCTTGCCCACGTCATGCAGTTGCGCCGAAATCTCCAGCACATCGATAAACGATTGCGGCAGCTTCATCTCCTTCGCAACCATCATGGAGTAGCGCGTCACGCGGTCGGAATGGCCCCGCGTGTAAGGATCTTTTTCGTCGACCGCGCCGGCCAGCATCTGGATCGACCCCATGAACAGCTCGCGATTCTCTTCCGCGGCTCGCTTCAGGTCCTCGATGTAATGCTCGAGTTCGTCGCTCATCGTATTGAAGGTTTGCGCCAGTTCCCCGATCTCGGTACGGCTGTGCAAGTTTACACGCTGCGAGAAGTCTCCGCGAGCCAGGGCGCGGCTCGATTGCGTCAGCACCTGCAGCGGATTCGTGATTCTCCGCGCCGCAAAGATGCTGACCATGATGCTTAGCAGCACCGCCAGGATCGCCAGCAGCCGCGCCGTCCGCTGCATGTCCAGCACGTCCCGGTACGCTTCGCGCTGCGGTTTCTGCGCAATCACCGCCCAGTCCAGAGACGTTACCGGGCTGTAGGTTCCCAGCATGTCCACTTTCTCCGAGCCGTTCACTACGGTGAATTCCTTCGTGGCCGCCAGTTGCGCTTTGTTGCCGCTTTCCACGAAGTTGCGCACCAGTTCCAGATTCTTCATGTCCTGTCCGGTGGCAAACTCCGGAGTCGCCGCCGCGACCAGGCGTCCCTGCGCGTCCACCACGTAGGGCGTAAGTCCGCCTCCGCTTACTTCCTGCAGCCGCGAGATCAGGTATTGCAGATCCACCACCGACGCGATCACTCCCACAAAGCGCTGCCCATACATGATGGGCGTGCTCACCAGAAATACCGTGTGCTGCGACTTGCCTTCGCCCACGACCAGCGCCTGCCCGTTATAGGCGCGTCCGTCGCGCGCGGCGGCATAGGCACGTTCCAGTTCGCGCTGCAGAAACGCGTCGGGCGCGATGCGCCCCGCGCGGATTCCCTTGGCATTGGAATTCAGCACCGTCGCGTAAGCGATCTCGTCGGAGGAGGAAACAAAGTTCTCCAGCAGTGCGCGCAGTTCGGGGGCTTCAATATTCTTGTCGGCGATATCGCCACCGCTCGCCACTTGCACCGCCGACGAAAGATTGGTCAGCATTACCCGCAGCGAGCGCTCCCGCTCGGCAATGTCGTCCGCCAGCGAGCGCGTCACCGTATTCTGCAGCAGCATTTCGTTGCGCTTCAGGCGGTCGCGATTCCCCGCCTCCACCTGCGCCGAGTAGAAATACATGGGCACGGTGCTGATCGCCAGCAGCACTCCCAGAATGACGTAAAGAATCGGGATGCGGGCGTGACTCCATGCCTGATCGGACGAGCCCTTCCCCTGGCTCGCGCCCGGCCTCGTAGGCAAAGTGGCGGCGTTCACGTGATCTCTGTCGAAATTGTAACGGGGAATCGCCCGAAACCCGCGCCAGACAAGCGTTACCAAAGGTGTAGACCGATGGAGTAGAAATCGGGCGCACCGTACGTCATTCGCCTGGCAGGCCCTCTTCAGACGAAGCTCGTTGGTCTATTTCCTCGCGATAGGGCACTTAAGGAAGTGTCCGGGTCGCTGAATCCAAGCGAAAGCCCCAATATTAGAATTCTCCCGAAACTAGCTCGCAGCTTGGTACGCTTGTCCCACCAATATGGAAGAGATTGGCGTTCTTTTTGCGTTGGCGATTCTCGGCGTTGCCATCGGGCTACCCATCTGGATCATTGTCAACATCGTCCAACTCCGCCGCCGCGCCGACCACGATCAGTTCGTCACTAATGAGCATTGGCAGGACTTGAAGGCGCGGCTGTCGGTCCTGGAGCGACAGTTCAAGGAACTGAAAGAGCCCCTGGCCGCGCAGCCCGAGCCCGCGCGTGAGACTCATCCCGCGCCCACCGCAGCGATTCCGAAGCAAGTCCAACCTGAGCCGCTAACGCAACCGGTTCGAGTCGATGCACCGCCTCCGGTTGAAGTCAAAGTTCCTGAACCCGCGCCTCCCGAACCAGCCTACGCGGCGCCGACTGTAAAACCGCCGAGCCCGGCGCAGCCCGCGCCACCAGCCATCCATCCGCCGGTACCGCCGCTCCTGTCCTCTCAGTCGCCGCAACCCCAGGTTCCGCCACCGACATTCGCCCAGCCGCCTTCCCGCAGTTTTGATCTCGAACAAGTCCTGGGCACAAACTGGCTGAACAAGATCGGCATTGGAATCCTCGTTCTCGGACTCGCGTTCTTCCTTGCCTATCAGCTCCAGAATCTCGGCCCCGGTGGGAAGGTTCTGCTCGGCGTCGCCCTCAGCGCGGGTATGATCGCCGTCGGCGTCCGCTACGAGTCCAACCAGCGCTATCGGCTTCTCGCCCGCGCCAGCGCTGCCGGAGGCTGGTCGCTGCTCTATTTCATCAGCTATGCCATCTACCACGTTCCCGCGGCGCACATCCTCGACTCCCGCGAACTCGATTTCTTCCTCATGCTGGCCGTCGCCGCGGCCATCGTCGCCTACAGCCTTCGTTATAAATCCCAGGCAACCACTGCCCTGGCGCTGGTTCTTTCGTATCTAACGGTCGGTATCCATCACACCTCGGTCTACAGTCTCGCCGCCAGCATCGTCCTTGCCGGCACCGTGGTGGCCCTCGCCTTGCGCATGCAGTGGTATGCCCTCGAACTCCTCGGCATTCTTGCCACCTACTTCAACCACCTGCTGTGGGCGTTCCCGAACATCGGGGAGACGTCCTTCCGCATCAACCCCGCCGAGTTTCGCACCAGCGTGACTCTGCTGATCCTGTACTGGCTCCTCTTCCGCGCCTCTTACATTTTTCGCCACATCAGCAGGGACGATCAGGAGCGTCTCTCCACCGCGTCTGCCCTGGCGAACGTATGTTGCTTGTTGGCCTTGCTCAAACTCCATTCGTTACATCCGGAATGGGCATTCCCCTGCATTCTGCTCCTCGGCTTCACCGAACTGGCGCTTTCCGCCATTGCCGCTCGCCGTCGACGCGCCGCTTTCATCGTTCTCGCCACTCTCGGTTCGGTTCTGATCGTCGCTGCCGTTCCGTTCCGTTATTCCGGATCGAATCTCTCCATCCTGTGGCTCGCCGCCGCTGAAGCCTTCCTGCTCGCCGGAGTCTTCCTCCGCGAGATCGTCTTCCGCCGCATCGGCATGATCACCGTGGTGGTCGTCGCCGGGCAGATGATTCTCGATACGGGTGCTTCGTTGCTGGAGCAGCGCTTCACCATCGCTTCCAACATTCCGCCGGACTACGCAGGCGCGGCTCTATTCGCCACGGCGGGGCTGCTTGCTTACTTCAATTCGCATTGGCTGCGCGCCCGCTGGCGGGACCTGTTCGAGCACGAATTCGATTCCAACCTCATCGCCGGATTCAGCTATCTCGGTGGTCTGCTCCTCCTGAATGCCGCGTGGTTCGCTACGCCGAGCCTGTGGACGGCCGTGACCTGGGCCGCACTCGCGCTCCTGCTGAACTTTGCGGCAGGGAAGCTCTCCCTGCGTCCTCTGACAGTGCAGGGCAACCTGATCGCTGTTGCTTCCATCGCCCGTTTGATCACGTTGAATCTGTGGACCGGCGACCAGTGGAATGGCGTCAGCCTCCGCCTGATCACCGTAGGCGGAACCGTCCTGCTCCTCTATGTGGGAGCGCCGTTCGCACGCGGCGCCGAGGAGAGCGACCAGCAGTGGTCCTGGCTCACCGCCGCCTATACTTGGGCCGCCTCGATCCTTACCGCATTGCTTCTCTGGTTTGAACTGCCGTCGCAGAACGTTGCTGTCGGGTGGATGGTCCTTGGCCTTCTGCTGCTCGAGATCGGCCTGCAGTTCAGCGCCGGATTCCTGCGCTGGCAAGGGTTTACAGCCCTGGCGGCTAGTTTCTTCGGAATGCTTGCGCTGAACCTGGATGTCGCCGTAGCGCCGGGCCAACTCAGCCCTCGCCTAAGTCGAGTTGTGCCTCTGGCCCTCGCCTATTTCTTCGCGGATTGGCGAGTCCGGCGTACTGAGTCCCAGGACGACCATCTCGCTATTGCGGGCACAGTCTTTTCCTATGGTGGAGTGATCGCGACTGCCGCTTTGCTGTTCTTTGAATTACAGCCGTCCTGGGTTGCCGCCGGATGGGCCGCCTTTACCCTCGCGGTGATCGCCGCCGCCTGGGCGCTCAAGCGTCGCGACTATCTTAACCAGTCGTATCTGCTGGCGGTCGCAGTGGCGGTGCAGACGAGTGCGCAGAATTTCTTTGGCATCAATGTAATCCAGCCCGTGCCGAATGCCTCGGCCTTAGGACAGCGATATTATGTCGGCCCCACCGTCGCTCTTCTCTTCGCTGGATTGCCTTTCGCCTTCCTCCTGCGGCGATTCGCCGCGGATCAACCCAAGTCCGAGTTTGGATCCGGAATCCGCCCGGAGCAGGTCTTCTTTTTCGTCCCCTTCGGACTTCTGACCGGGCTCATTGCGATGGAATCCACCCGCGGCCAACTGACCGTCAGTTGGGGCATCGAAGGCCTGATCGCGTTCCTGTTTGCCGTGTGGGTCGGAGAACGCAGCTTCCGCCTGGCGGGCCTCGGCTTGTTGCTGGCCTGCGTGGCCAAGATCTTCCTGATCGACGTCTGGGGACTCGATCCGCAATCCCGCTATATCACGTTGATTATTCTTGGCGGAGCGTTGCTGTTCGTCTCTTTCCTCTACACCCGCCACAAAGAAAAATTCGCCCGCTATTTGTGATGGGACTTCGAGGGGAGTGCCCCGTCAAACAGATCGACACGTGTCATGGCCGGTTTGCCCTGTGATCCTCGGTGCCCTCCGTGGTTGAAGTCTTTGACCTGGGGAGGCGCCACGTCTCACCGACGTTGCGAGACGTGGGTTTCCGTGCTGCCTTGCGATTCTCACGCTCACTTGTGAGCGGGAACATGCCCCCGCCAAACCGGCGAGCGTTTTCCACAGGCTTGCACACGAAAAAAGTCCGTTCCTGTGACGAACGACCTTGACTGAGCCTGCAGACCAGTGACAATGCAACTATGCGCACCGGGAGCCGTCAGCAAGTCGAAGGCAACGTTTGCAGGAACGAGGAAGGGAACGAAGGGAATTCCTTAAGTCCAGTCTCTGTAATATTTTACGTGCAAGCCCCATGCCTGCAATATTTTAGGAGGAATTGCCTGGATCTGAATCGCTCAACTCTGGCTGTGTCAAGAACTTAGGAGCCACGTCAAAAAAATAATGAGGGTATCCAGACGCTGCTCCGGAGCTAAAGAACTTGGAAAGCCAATAGCCAGAAGCTAAGATCCGGTAGCGTAGCCGATGGCTCACCGCTCGCTCTTCCCACTTCGCGTCATCAACTCGCGAATCGCTTCCCGCGGCGGCTTGCCGTCGTGCAGGATGGCATGCATCTGCTCGGTGATCGGCATTTCAACGCCGCGTGCTCGAGCCAACCCCATGGCTGCAGTCGTGGTGAAGACGCCCTCGGCCACCATGCCATGCATGCCGGCCAGGATCTCCGCCACCTTGCGTCCCCGTCCAAGCTCCACGCCCACGCTCCGGTTGCGCGACAGCCCCCCGGTGCAGGTGAGCACGAGATCGCCGAGGCCCGCGAGCCCGGCCATGGTTTCCGCGCGGCCTCCGCAGGCAATGACCAGCCGCGTCATCTCAGCCAGCCCGCGCGTGATCAACGCCGCCACTGAGTTGTGTCCAAACCCCAGCCCATCCGATATGCCCGCCGCAATGGCAATGATGTTTTTCAGCGCACCACCCAGTTCGACTCCAACCACGTCGCGATTGGTGTATACGCGAAAGGCAGAATCGCTGAACTCGCGCTGCACGGTCTGAAGCAGTGCATCATCCTGCGAGGCTACGGTGATCGCCGTCGGATCGCCGCGCGCCACTTCCGACGCAAACGACGGCCCGCTCAGCGCCCCGACATGGTATGCAGATCTGTCATCGCGCTCCAAAGTTTTACAAATCACTTCCGTCATGCGCAGCAGCGATCCTTCGTCCAGGCCCTTGGTCGCGCTGACAATCAACGTCTGGGGCGAAATCAGCGCGCGCATCTGGGCAAAAATCCCGCGGCAGTGCTGCGACGGCATAACACTCACTACGATCTCAGACCCATCGAGCACAGACGCCAGATCGTTGCTCGCGGAAACGGAATCAGGCACGGTTCGCCCCGGAAGGAACTCTTCGTTGACGCGTGTCTCGTTGATCGTCCGGCAGACGTCTGCTTCGTGCGCCCACAAGCCAACCTGATGCCTGCCTTGCCGGCCCAGGACTATGGCGAGTCCCGTTCCCCACGCGCCCGCTCCGATGATTGCGATCCGGCTCATGCTTTGTGATCGCCCTCCGATGCGGTGTGTTTTTGTCCGAGGCGACTCTCCGTTCCCGCCAGCAGCCGCGCAAGGTTGTGATGATGCTTGGCGATGATGAGCAGGGAAGCGATGGACATATAGACAAGGGGCGTCCCGGAGAGTCCGAACTGGTGAAATCGCCAGGCGGCGACCGGAAACACGGCGACCGCGAGGATGGAGCCCAGCGAAACGTAGCGAGTCACGGCCACGACGAGAATGAAGACGATGGCCGCGGCGAACGCAGCTTTGGGAGCAACGAGTAGAAACGATCCGAGTGCAGTCGCTACGCCCTTGCCTCCGCGAAATTTCAGCCAGATCGGGAACATGTGGCCGACGACGGCGAGGAGTGCAGCGAAAGCCAAAGCAGAGAGATCATGGTCGCCATCCATTGGCGTGGTCAGTCCAGCGGCGAGCATCACGGCCGCCGCTCCTTTTAGCCCATCCAGCAGAAGCGTCAATCCTCCCAGTACCGGCGACTTCCGCGCTACATTCGTTGCCCCAATATTGCCACTGCCGCTCTGGCGAACGTCTTCGCCGCGGAAGATGCGAACGAGGATGTAGCCGAATGGAATCGAGCCAAACAGGTAGCTGACGAGAGCGACGATGAGAAGGGATTGGGCTGAGGTGGACATGGAGTCACCACTGATTGGCGATCGCAGGTTTCAATCCGAAACCTTCAGAGGAAACCGATCGATCTTCGCGTACTGAGATCCTTTGGGCGAAAGCTTGCTCTGATACAGATAGAACTCACGCGGGGTCATCGTACCAAACTCGGGAGCGGGCAGGGCAGCGAGCTTTTCCTGCAGGCGCTGGAAGACGCGGTTGGGGCCGTCTTCTTTTCGCCAGCGCGGGGAGCCGGAACCGCCAGCTCCGCGAGCCAGCGTCAGGTGCGGACTGAAGGCGCGGTCTTCCTTTGGGATTCCGAGTGCGGCCGTCTTCTCGTCGACTATAGCCGCGAGTGCGCCGAGTTGTGGTCCAGCTTCCATGCCAATCCAGAACACGCGCGCGGACGTCGCTGTGGGGAAGAAGCCGTAGCCCCGGAAACTGATCTGCGTCGTGCTGGCCGCCACCGACGCCAGCGAATGCTTAATCGCCTCCAGTTTTTCGCCGGGCCATTCGCCGATGAACTTCAACGTCACGTGCAACGACTCAGGCTGCACCCAGCGCACATCGGGCGCGAATCCGCGAACGCCATCCCTGAAGCGCGCGATTCGCTCGCGGATGGTGTTGTCGATGTCGAGTGCGAGGAAGAGGCGCATAAGAGCAGCCGTGAGCAATGAGCGATGAGCGATGAGCGAACGCTTTCGATCTCAGCTCATTGCTCACCGCTCATCGCTCACTGCTCTACATCAGCTTCTTTCTCACCATGTCCAGCGCCATGGTGGAGGCGAAGCGGCGGATGCGTTTGCGGTCGCCCGGGAAATTGCGCTGGACCACTTCCGTTCCGGTGTCGCTGGCCACCGCGTGGAAGACTAACCCCACGGGCTTGTCCGGCGTGCCACCATTGGGTCCGGCGACACCTGTGATTCCCACCCCCATCGTCGATTCACAGCGGTAGCGAATGCCCTCCGCCAGCGCCGCCGCCACTTCGCGGCTTACCGCGCCGTGGCGGTCGATCATCTCTACCGGCACGCCGGCGAGTTCGGTCTTCAGGTTATTCGAATAGACAATCGCTCCGCCCAGGAAGTAGCGGGAACTTCCGCTGACCGACGTGATGCGCTCGGCGAGCAGGCCCCCCGTGCAGGATTCGGCGACGGCAAGCGTGGCGTTGCGCATCTGCAGCCAGTAACCGACGATCTGCTCGAGTGACTCTCCGTTGCGGGAGTAGACTGCGTCGTCGAGTTCGTCTTCGACCAGTCCGGCGAGTTCGTCGACCCGGCGTTGCGCGGCATCCTGCGTGGCGGCGCGGGTTTTGAAGTGCAGTTCGATTTCTCCCGCGCCTGCCAGAATGGTCGTGTCGATATCGCTGTAGCGCTTATAGATCGGCGCCACGCGCGCATCCACGGCGGACTCACCGAGCATGGCGATCTTCAGCGTGCGGACCGCGAGATATGCCGGAGGAACCTTGGCCCGCAAACGCTCGCGCACTTCGCTTTCGAAGAGCGCTTTCATTTCAAAAGGCGGCCCGGGCAGCAACACCAGAATGTGTTCGCGCCCATCAAAGTTTCCGCTGAGCCACTGACCAGGAGCGGTGCCATTCGGATTTGCAAGCGCGATTGCGCCTTCGAGAACGTCGCTTTGCTTGGCGTTGTTGGCGGCCATCTTCCAGCCGCGCGCCGCGAAGCGCACTTCCAGCCGCTGGAGAATCTCAGGATCGCGATTCAGTTTCAGACCGAGCGCCTCAGCCACCGCTTCACGGGTCAGGTCGTCTTCCGTCGGGCCAAGGCCCCCGCTGAAGATCAGGATGTCGGAACGAAACAGCCCGTGCTCCACCGCGGCGACCAGTTGTGCCAGGTTGTCGCCGACAATGCTCTTGAAGATCACTTCCACGCCCAATTGGTTGAGTTGGTCGGTCAAATAGAGCGAGTTGGTGTCCACCCGGTGGGGGGTCAACATCTCCGATCCCACGGCGATGATTTCGGCGTTCACGATTAGAGTTTAAATGAAAGTGGTGTACTGAGTTGCGTGTGCCGAGTACTGAGAAGAGTCAAGCGGAGCACCCGAAAGCCTCAGCACGCTTGCCCCCGGCTCGGGTCATTCGGGAAGCAACGCTAATCCCTGAATATTCCACGAGAGATGGTGTACGGCGTTGGTGGTGGCGAGAACGGCGCTACGGCCCGGCGCGAAGGCGAGGCCGACCAGACCTTGGCCCGCTACTTCAAGATTCGCGTTGCCGGCAGGCGTGATCTTTACGATGCCTCGTTTACCGGAGAGCGACGCAGCTACGTAAAGATTTCCATCCACGTCGAAAGCCAGACCCTGCGGACGCCCCAGACCCTTGTAGAACGTGCTCACGTTTCCGTTGGGATCGATGCGGTGGATGCGGTCATAACTCGAAGTCGACGGACCTGTCACGAACAGGTCGCCCTGCGGTCCGAAGGCCAGGTGATAGGCTGAGACGCTGGGTTCAAGCGTGGCGAAGACGAATACCTGTTGATCGCGGCCGATCTTGAAAATGGTGCCGTTGCGGTCGCCAACGTACAGACTTTCCTCGCGATCGAACGCGATTCCGGTCGCAACGCCCATGCCTTCGGCATAGGTAGTCGTGGTACCGTTCGGGGCAACGCGGTAGACCGCCCCGTCGAAGCGGGATGAAACGTACATCTGTCCCTTGCGATCGACGGCGAGGGAGGTCGCGTTCATCAATTCCAGGACGAACGGCTTCATCTCATAGTTGGTGTCGATTTGGAAAACAGCGACCGGAACTTTTTGTCCGCGCGGACCGGAGAAGGTGACATAGATATTGCCCTCCGCATCGAGCGCGGGGTTTGTGACCGGATGGAGATTCTCGGCGATGGAAACCGCGACCTTGACGTTGTAGGCATTGCTCGAATGCCCATTGGTGGTCACCACAACGGAGCTCGAAATCGCACCGTCCGGCACACGCGCCACCAGAAAGTCTTCGGAACTGACGACAATGGAGCCTTCCACGTCGCCAAACTGCACTTTTGGCCGACGCAGTTCTTGAGGCCGAAGGCCAGAGCCCGTGATGCGAATCTCGCCCCCAGCCAGCGCGAGCGAAGGAGTCACGGCTTCAATGTGCGGCTGACCGTTGCGTGCTTTCTTGTCGAGAGTTCGATCCGAGGGTCCCATTTTGAGTGCCGTGTCCCGATTTGCCAGCCAGGCGCACCGCTCAACGACTGGAAGCCGGTGCTACGTTAGAAGTCCGAAGCGCAGGATAAGTTGCAGGATTATGAATGCATAGATGCCTGCGGCGACGTCGTCGAGCACAATGCCGGTGCCTTCCGGCAGATTCTCCAGCTGCCGCACAGGAGGCGGCTTGACGATATCGAATCCTCGGAAAAGTATAAAAGCTGCCAGGAAAGTTTTCCACGCGAAGGGGGCTGAGATCAGCGCGATGAGTTGTCCGGCGACTTCGTCGATGACGACGAATTGGGGGTCTTTCTTGGCGGAGGCGCGTGAGACTCGCGTAGCAGCCGGGATGCCGACCAGCGTGACCAGTGCCGCCAGGGCTGCGGCAACCGGAGCGCGATACGACGCGGGCAGGACGTAGGCCATCGCCGACCACAGCAGCATGGTAGCGAGCGATCCACAGGTTCCCGGGCCGGGATGCAGATACCCGATGCCGAAGAATGTCGCGGTGAGCGTGGCCCACAACGGCGCGGGTTGAGTCGAGTCTTTGGCCTCGTTCACCGTTTGCGCTCCGAGTCTTCCGGCGGTGATTCTTGTAGAAACTCTTCAGCGTCGGTGACGGGGGACGAGATTACGTAGCCGCCGCTGGCCCATTTGCCGAGGTCGATGATCCGGCAGCGTTCGCTGCAGAAAGGAAACTCGGCATCGGTGTTCTTCACCGGCTTCTTGCAGATGGGGCAACTGAGCTTCAGAGAGCGTTTGCGCGGCATGAGTACGGACATTCTAGATGGTCGTTTCCAGATTGTAGATTGAAATCATCGGACGCGGGCGAGGCGCCCGCATCGATACCCGGAGACGACGCCGGCTCTAAACGATCTTCGCCACCAGATCATAGTCGTGGGCTTCGGTGATCTGGCAGCGGTAGAATTCGCCGGGTTTGGGATCCATTTCTTCAGGGAAGTCGTTGACGAAGACTTTGCCGTCGATTTCGGGGGCGTGCATCGGGGTGCGGCCTTCGAGCAGGAGTTCCGTTTCTTCCGACTCGCCTTCGAGGACCAGATCGAACTCGCGGCCTATCAGTTGCTTTTTTTTCTTGCGGCTGATCTGGCGCTGGATCGACATCAAGTGCTTGCGGCGCCGCTCGATCTCGCGCGGAGATAACTTCTTCTCCAGATGGAAAGCCCGGGCACCTTCCTGATCGGAGTAGGCGAAGGCGCCCATCCAGTCGAACTGGGCTTCGCGCACGAAGTCGCAGAGTTCCTCGAACTCTTTCTCGGTCTCGCCGGGAAAGCCGACAATGAACGATGTGCGCAGAGTCAGGTCCGGGATCGTGCGGCGCATCTTTGCGATGGACTTCAAAAACACGTCTGCACCGCCGCCGCGCTTCATGCGTTTCAGGACCGACGCCGAAGCGTGCTGCAAAGGCACATCCATGTAGGAGCAGATCTTTCCGTGCTGCGCGATGGTGTCAAGCAACCTGCCCGTGATCTTGTTGGGATAGGCGTAGAGAAACCGGACCCAGCGCAGGACTTCGATGGCCGCGAGCTTTTCGAGCAGATGCGCCAGGCCGTCTTTCAGCCCGAAATCTTCGCCGTAGCAGGTGGTGTCCTGGCCGATGAGTGTGATCTCGCGAACGCCGCACTGGGCAAGGCGTTCAGCCTCGGCGATGACGGACTCGAAGCGGCGCGAGCGGAACTTCCCCCGCAACTGCGGAATAATACAGAAGGTGCAAGGATGATCGCAGCCCTCGGCAATCTTGATATAGGCCATGTGCTTCGGCGTGGCGAGAATGCGGGGCGTGGCTTCGTCGTAGAGATAGTTGGGCAGGTCGGCGACCGCGCCGTCCCAGGACTCGCGCGAGAAGCGGCCTTGCGCGGCGCGGGCGTCGCCTTCGGGACGCGAGCCAAGGATCACGAAGGGCGAGTTGTCCCGTGGAGCGGGAGCGATGCCGCTGGCGGAAAGAATGTTCTCGAGTTCGCCGGTGCCGACCACTGCGTCGACTTCGGGGATGTCCTTGCGAATCTGGTCGCGGAAACGCTCGACCAGGCATCCGGCCACGACCAGTTTCTTGGCCTTGCCGCCGATTTTATGCTGCGCCATCTCGAGGATGGTGTTGACCGATTCCTGCTGGGCGGTGTCAATGAACGAGCAGGTGTTGACAACGATGACGTCGGCGTCTTCGGCGCGGCGGGTCAGTTCCGCACCGGCGCGAGCCAGCAGGCCCATCATGACTTCGCTGTCGACCAGGTTTTTCGGGCAGCCCAGGCTCACGAAGCCGACTTTTTGGGCCTTGCCCGGATTCGCCGGCGGGGCGGGCGGACCCGAATCGACTGGATCAATAACAGTGAGTTCCTTGGCAGGCATGCAATACTTTCATTTTAGCATCTGAGGGAGAGAGCCCCCGGATTGGGAACAATGTATTCCGGGCATCACGAAAGGTAGTAATCACAGGTTCAAAATCCCGGCGCTCGTGCTAGGCTATGTCTTACCGCCGTAACAATTTGCCGTACGAATCTACAGAGTACCTGTCAGGAGGGGAAATGCTAAGCAGACGGTTTTGGATCGCAGTGGCGCTCCTGTCTGCGTTGAACTTCATGGCCGACTCGGCCTTCGGGCAGGACGAGAAGAACGAAATCGGCGGGATGCTGGGCCGCACCTTCATCAGCGATCAGGGCATTCATGGGGCGACGTATTTTGATCCGATCATCCATTTCGGTAAGGGACTGACGTTCGAAGGAGAGTACGGGCGCGCTATCTACGTGGCTCCGGTCTACTCGGTCTCGGCTGAGGCGCTGTTTGCATACAACCACGATATGGACTTGAACGCAGGGGAGTACGGGCACGCGGTAGTGCCGACGGACCTGAAGTCCTACTTCATTACGCCAGCGGTGCGGGTGAATCTGTTTCCCACCACAGCGGTATCGCCATGGGTGAGTCTGGGCGGCGGGTATGGACATGTCAGCGAGAGCGCGCAGCTTGACTACAGCGGAGCGAACCCGGGTAAGTCGAAGAGCGGATTCGCCATCGAAGGTGGCTTAGGGCTGGATGTGAAAGTGTGGCGGAAACTGAGTATTCGCGCCGGTGTCCGCGACTTCTGGGGGCCCGAGCCGGACTTCCCGCTGGCGCCTACCGGCAAATCGCGCATGCACAATTTCCTGGTCGGTGGCGGAGCCTTCTGGCGTTTCTAGGCGGGACGGAGCCGACTGTCGCTATCGGTGCTTCGCCGCCAGTTCTACTTCCTCGTACAACTCAGGAAGACGCTGTACGTCTTTCACGGAGTTGCCGAAGCGCGCGGACTCATAGGTGGACGTAAAGCGCTCCACCGGTTCGCGCAGGCGCTCGTTCTTAATCTTGCGTACGAATTCCTGCGGCGTTTGCGCGGGAGGTTTCGGCACACCGCGCCGCGCCAAGGTGCGAACCATGCGGTGGTACCACATGGCTGCCGCCTGCTCAGGCGATTTCTCCGGATGCGCCCGCAACCAGAGTTCGTGCAGCGCGCGCAGAATTCTTCCTACATTGGCGACGATCACCAGCACCAGGGCAACCACGCCGCCAACCACTGCCCAGCGGATGGGGGAATGTTCGATGCGATCCTGTTTTTGACGGGCCCACCTCAGCATCGATTGGTAGCGATCACTGGCCCAGGAGCGCACACTTTCCCAGACGTTTCGGGTGCTGTTTACGGCGGTCTGTCCCAGCACGTATTGGTGCTGGCTGTCATAAGCCACGACCCAGTCGCGCCAGAATGACGCTACAGCGTCGGCATAGAGACCGATGCGCCCCCAGCCCTGCGAGCCTCCGCCGTTGCTGGCCGGAGTCGGATCGAAAGTCTGCCAGCCGTATCCCGGGAAATAGGCTTCCACCCAGGAGTGCGCGTCTTTGGCCCGAACCACGTAGTTGCCGGTCAGGTCGTTGAACTCGTCGGTGCGGAAACCGTTGACCACGCGCGACGGGACGCCAAGCGTCCGCAACATGACCGCCATCGAGGAAGCGAAGTATTCGCAGTGGCCCTGCTTGCGGACAAACAGAAAGTTGGCGAGAGGGTCCTGGACCTCGTTCTGCGGCAGCCGCAGCGTATAGCCGAAGTGGGTGCGCAGGTAGTTGTCAATGGCGTCTGCCTTATCGAAATTGCTATTGGAGCTAGCCGTGATCCTGGCCGCGAGCTCGGCAATCCGGGGATCGAGCGGAGGCACCCGCAGGTAGACATTGGCGATCTGCGCGGGATACTCCTGCCCGGCGGAGCGGAGTTCTTCAGGCCGCGCAGTGGCGATGTCGGAATCGGCTTCGTAACCGCTGATGGCGTGCTGCGTGTCGAAGTTGTAGACCGCGCCATTCGAATCTGAACCGACCATCCGGTAGTCCCCGTTGACGTTGCGGCCCCAGGGCGCCAGGAAGAAAACACTGGTGCCAATGGGCTCCATCAGCACGTGATAGTGGATGATCTGCTCGCGATTGAGCCGGGAAAGATAGGAGTGGATGACCTCGAGGTCGGGACTGGTCAGGTTATGCCCGGAGAACGCTTCTCCGGAGCGAGGAATGGCAAACCCGCTTGGAGTGCGCGTGAGCAGGAATTGATCGCGTGAATTCGACCAGGTGCGTCCATCGAAGTTAGACAGCGCCACGCCCCGCCAGTGCAGGTCGTAGCGGCCAATGCTGTCGCCGTCGATCTGGATGTGCATGACGACGGCATTGGACTGTTGAATCTCTCCGATCTTGCCCAGCCGCACGTGATCGGAAAAGCCGGAGGAGTAGTCGGTGCCGTAGGTGTAGCCGCTGAAATAGCCGGCCGACAAACGCGGGATGAGGAAGAAGATGGCGGTGGCAGCAACCAGGATCATGGCCAGCAAAGCCGGCGAGAAGCGGACCAAAGAGAAAGCCAGACGGCGGTGTTCCTGGGGATCGCTGGAGTGGCGCGCATGCACACTGGCCGCGCGGCCGGCGTTGCGCATTTCCATCAGAATGAATGTGGCGACCGCCATCAGGATGAAAGCCGAGAACGCGATCAGGAAAGTGCTGTCGACCGTCAGTACGGCTGAGGCCAGCACCATCAGGAAGCTGAGAATGGCGAGCGTGATGTAGTCGCGTTCCTTGCGCAAGGAATAGGAACGAATAACGACACCGAACAGCGCAAGGTGGACCGTCGCGGGCAGGAAGTTGCGCGAGAACACGAAGTAATCCGCCGCGAAAAAGACGAAATAGGCGATGGTCAGGGGCGTTGTCCAGCCTTCGGAGATGACGACCTGGCGCCGCTTGGCCAGCAGATAGCCCCGAACCGCCAGCGCGACTCCGGTTAAAACCGTGGCGGGAAGATCCAAACCACCCGTACTGGCGAGAGTGGCAAAGCCCGTCAGCACGAGCAGATAGAGCGCCAACTCGAAGTAGTAGTCGATGGCCCGCTCAAGCGGCACGGCAACGGTTTGGAGAGACTGGGACCCCATGTTTCCCGGAAGCTTCTATATTGTTCGATATCGAGCGCAAGAAGGGAAGGCTTGAGGGGAGAATTCTTGCACCGAAAGTCACTTGCGGAACGGCGGGTGTTGAGAGGCTGGGTGCGCAGGCCAGGACTCCCGCGTCGACCTCCGGCGCTACTTTACGCAGGTGGTTTACGCAGGTGGTGCGTGGGCGCAATCAGTCTTTGCTAGAATGGTGAGTCAGGCATCGGTCTCGCGCGACGTACTCTCGCCAACCCCGCCAGGTCCGGAAGGAAGCAACGGTAACGGGCTCTTGCGTGTGCAGTGAGGTCCCGGTGCCTGGCTTAGAAATTTCCAGATCTCCTGCGTTTCTGTCCTTCTGATTTTCAGTTTTACATTCCTTTACCGTTCTTTTTCGCAAGAAACGATTGTGAACTGCATCCTAACGAATGCAGGCGCAGACGAATCATTTTTGCTTGCGAAGGAGAGAAATGAATCGCAGTGGAAAATCCCCCGATCGTTCGGCTCGTGTCACCATTCGCGTCTCCGGCAAACTTTTCCAAGGACATCTGCCTGCCCTTGATCACTTGATCCGTTCGGCGGCCGCGTGTTGGCTATGGCCGCAATTGAGTCTGGCGCATCTGGAAGAACTGGATCGCGCCGCGGTTTCTTATCTCATCGAAGGCGAACATCAACATTTTGAAATTGTCTGTTGCCCGAAATTCATCCGTGACTGGATGGAGCATGAACGAGGTCGGGCGGCAGCGTAGTCTCCATACATTCCCACGCCTCGGAAAAGCGGCGAGACCCTTCGACCTGGGTCAGGGCAGGCGTGGGGTTTCCCCGGGACGCGTAGCTCCGATGTGTAGATGTCGGGTGCGTGGGAGCGTAGACATTCGGCTCCTAATCCTTGAGAATAGTCAGTTTTCATCATCAGGAGCCCGCATTGACAACACCGGTTCGCGCAAAGATTACGGCGCTCGGCACCTATCTTCCGCCGCGCGTGCTTACCAACGCTGATCTTGAAAAGATGGTCGACACCACGAACGATTGGATTATGGAGCGCGTCGGCATTCGCGAGCGCCACATTGCCGCCAAGGGCGTGGGCGCCAGCGATCTGGCCGTCGCCGCCGTCCAAAACCTGCTGGCTTCTCATCCTTTCGATCTGCAGGAAGTAGACCTGATTGTTGTGGGCACGGTTACGCCTGACATGATGTATCCGTCGACGGCCTGCCTGGTGCAACACAAGTTGGGCATCGCAAACACCTGGGGTTTCGATGTCTCCGCCGGATGTTCCGGTTTTCTTTTTGCCCTGAATACCGGCGTGAAGTTCGTGGAATCGGGCCAGTACAAGAAAGTGCTGGTGATTGGGGCCGACGTAAATTCCTCGATGACCGACTACACGGATCGCGCGGTATGCATCATTTTTGGCGACGGCGCTGGCGCGGTGCTGCTTGAACCGTCAACCGGTGACGAAGGTGTGCTTGACCACGTCGCTCAGGTCGAAGGCATGGGTGGCCAGTTTCTGTACATGCCGGGAGGCGGGAGTTTGAATCCGGCAACGCACGAGACGGTTGATCAGAAGATGCACTACATCCATCAGGATGGGAAGAACGTCTTCAAGTACGCGGTGAGGAAAATGTCGGAAATGACGGAGCGGGTGCTGGAAAAGAACAAGCTGACGGGAGCGGATATCGACTGCTTCATTGCGCACCAGGCGAACCGGCGCATCATCAACGCCACTGCCGAGCGGCTGGGAATGCCCTTGGAGAAAGTGATCGTCAACATTGATCGGTTTGGCAACACGACCGCGGGGACAATCCCGATCGCGATGCAGACGGCGCGCGAAGAAGGGAAGCTGAAGAAGGGGGATCTGGTGCTGCTGGCGGCAGTGGGCGCGGGATTCACCTCGGGGGCGACGTTGGTTCGCTGGGCGTTTTGACGGCTCACCTCGAGGCCCGCATTTTCACCGGCGGGCCGAGCATTCTCCCATTCAGCTACATCGTTCGGGAGATCCCTCGCTACGCTCGAAGATCTGCTTCGCTCTGGAGGACGCCACGCTATGAGACACCGTCGGTTAGACTTTCTTGACGCAATCCTGTCAAAATAACTGCGCTTTCTCCGAGGAGCGTTCGTTGAAACCACTGATTCGCGCCAAAATCAGCGCGCTGGGCACGTATGTGCCGCCGCGTATCTTGTCCAATGCCGACCTGGAACGGATGGTCGACACCAATAACGAATGGATTATGGCCCGCGTGGGCATTCGGGAGCGTCACATCGCGGAAAAAGGCGTGGCCACCAGCGACCTGGCGGTGGAGGCCGCAAGAAGGGCTCTGGCGCAGCGTGGCCTGACTCCAAGCGACATGGAAGCTATCATCGTGGGCACGGTGACGCCGGACATGCTGTTTCCTTCCACGGCCTGCATCGTGCAACACAAGCTGGGAGCGAAAGGGGCCTGGGGAATTGATCTTTCCGCAGCGTGCTCGGCGTTTCTCTACTCGGTGCAGACCGGAGCGCAGTTCATTGCGACCGGAGCACACAAGCGGGTGCTGGTGATCGGCGCAGACGTGATGTCCTCGATCATCGATTACACGGATCGCGCGACCTGTGTGCTGTTCGGCGACGGCGCTGGGGCGGTCATTTTGGAGCCGGCGGAAGATGACTCGGTCGGTCTTATCGACTTTGTCCACGAGGTCGACGGATCAGGGGCGGGATTTCTCTACATGCCGGGTGGGGGCAGCTTGCATCCTACCAGCAAAGAAACGCTCGAGAAGAAAATGCACTTTGTGCATCAGGACGGGCAGCAGGTGTTCAAATTCGCGGTGCGCAAACAGACCGAACTCTGCCAGAAACTGTTGGAGCGCAACGGGCTGAAGGGGTCGGACATTGACGCGTTCATTCCTCACCAGGCCAACCTCCGCATCATCAATGCCACGGTTGAGCGGCTGGGACTGCGCCCGGACACCGTGGTCATCAATATCGACCGCTTCGGAAATACGACGGCGGGTACCGTGCCGTTGGCGATGCAGACCGCCTTCGAGCAAGGGCGTCTCAAGAAGGGAAGCCTGGTGTTGCTGGCGTCGGTGGGAGCAGGCTTCACGATCGGCGCGACGCTACTCCGCTGGGCGTATTAGAAGGGCCCAGGTTTTCCGTGACGTTCGTAACCTCTCCACAGTGTATTTCCGTGGTCTCGCGGACGGGGCGACTGCTATCGTGCTGTCACGCTTGCCTTCACGAAGTGATGTTGGCGAGAGCGCACGACTATGATTCGTACTCTTCGGTGTTGCCTTCTGCTGGTCTTAACGTCAGCCGCTTTGGCAGCGCAACAATCCGATCCTCGCGAGAGCAAGCTACTCATCCTGGAGCGCTTGTGGAATGAAGCCCAGGTGAATCGCGACGCGGCGGCGCTCGATCAGTTGGTTGCGAGTCATTTCGTGAACACGGAATGGGACGGCAGCGTCAGCGACAAGCAGCGATTTCTAGCCGACATCCGCGACCCGCAATATAAGCCGAGCCTGGCCACGATTCAGGACGTGAAGGTCAGCTTCTATGGCGATACCGCGATCGTCACCGGCACCTACCACACGGCAGGAACGTATCAGGGTAAGGCTTACGACCACGTCGGGCGCTTCACGGACACGTGGCTCCAGGAAATGGGCAAGTGGCAGTGCGTGGCCAGCCATACCAGCCTGTTGAAGAAGTAACTCGCAATCCTCCAGCACAACGATCCTGTCTATACGCCGATAGATTCTTTTTATGGCGGCGGACTGCGTCGCCCCGCGGAAGCGCATGATCTAATGCGGCACAGGTTGAGTCCGCCTGTTCGCTCGCATGAACCCAGAGAAACCACAAACCTGGAAGGTGTTGCTGGCCTTCGCCACCATTTATTTGGTTTGGGGATCGACCTTTCTGGCGATTCGGGTCGGCGTGCGAGAGGTGCCGCCGTTTCTGCTGGCGGGATTGAGGTTTTTGATTTCGGGACTTGTTCTTTACGCGTGGATGCGAGCCAAGGGGACGCCGTCGCCGGAGTGGCGCGAATGGCGAGGAGCCGCGATTCTGGCTGTCCTGATTTTCGATTTCGACTACGGACTGCTGTTCTGGGCGGAGCGCCGCGTGCCTTCGGGCGTAGCCGCGGTAATGATGGCGACCATCCCGGTGTTCATGGCGCTGGGCGAAATTGCAGTGTTAAGAACGCAGCGGCTGACTTGGCGTTTGGGCTTGTCACTGCTGGTGGGCATGGCGGGCGTCGCCGTTCTGGTCGGGCGAATACGAAGCGCGAGTGATCCGCCGGTGGACACGGCCGGTGCCATCGCGCTCGTCTTGGCGGCGGTGAGTTGGTCGATTGCGGCGTCGCTGAGCCGTAAACTGCCCCTGCCCACGGCGAAAGTCATGAGTTCCGGTGCACAGATGCTCGCGGGTGGCGTGCTGCTGCTGCTGGTCTCGGCGATGCTGGGAGAGTTTCGTGGGTTTCGTTTTGCTCTCGTGTCGACTGGAGCATGGCTGGCACTGGCGTACCTGATTGTGGCCGGGTCGATTGTGGCTTTTACAGCATATGTGTGGCTGATACATCACGAGTCGCCGACGAAAGTCGGAACGTATGCCTACGTGAATCCGGTGGTGGCGGTCGTGCTGGGCTACTTCCTGGGCGGGGAAGCGATTGGCCCGCGCACGGTGGTGGGGATGCTGCTGGTGCTGGTGAGCGTGGTGGTGATTACAACGGCGGGAAAGGGGCGTTCTGAAGTGGCAAAAGCACAAGCAGCCGAAGGATGAAAGAATCGACGTATATATATCTTGACATGTATATCCATATATGGATAATATGAGTCGATAGTCGGGGGTGCCGGATGAAGAAAATGTACTCAAAAACAGCAAAGCTGAGCCAGGCAAAATTCAGGGGGCAGAGAGCCTTGGTCGTGGAGGCTCTCTCGAACTGTGCGAGGCCGATTTCTCTAGATGAGATGGCACCTTTGGTTGACAGGAATGGCAGATACAGTTCTCTTCTCAATGAGTGGGCGAGAGAGAACGGAGGGGTCAAAGGCAGCATCCGTTACCACCTGAGAGAACTGGGGAAGCGGGGCATGGTTGAAATTACACATTCCTCCGATTCGGTCCGAGCCCAAATTGCTGGCTGGGGTAACAGCCAGGCCCTCCGAATTCCGCGCGCAATGCTGGATGCGCTGCAGATCCGCGAAGGGGACGAGGTTGAATTGATGATAGAAAACGGTCGACTCACTGTGCAGCCTGTCAATCCCAAGCTCACGCTGGAAACCCTGGTTGCAGCGATCACCCCGGAAAATCGCCACAAAGAACTTGATTGGGGCAAGCCGGTTGGCAACGAGGTCTGGTAGGCGTGCGCTATATCCCCGATATCGGCGACGTTATCAAGATCGACTTGGATCCTGTTACGGGCCACGAGCAGGGCGGTTGGCGTCCCGCGATCGTGTTATCTCCGAAAGCATACAACGGCAAGACTAGCCTTGTCGTAGCAGTTCCTATCACGAACCAAGTGAAGGGCTATCCCTTCGAGGTTAGCCTCCCGGGCGAGATGAAGACGACTGGTGTAGTCCTGACCGATCAAGTAAAGAATCTTGACTGGCGCGCTCGCCGTGCGAAATACGTCGAAGCCGCCCCCGCGCAGGTCTTGAAAGCGATTCATGAACGTGTAGTTTTGTTGTTGGGAATCGTCCGGACCTAGGAGTTTCGAACGAATCACGGCCGCGTCATCTTCTCCGGCTTGACCAGCGCGTCGAACTCTTCCCCTGTCAAAGAGCCAAGCTTCAGAGCCGCTTCGCGCAGGCTGGAGTGATCCACGTGGGCCGTGTGGGCGATCTTGGCGGCGTTGTCGTAGCCGACCTTCGGCGCCAGTGCCGTCACCAGCATGAGCGAATTCTTTACGTACCAATCCACCTTGGCGCGATCGACTTCAATTCCGTTGACCATGTACTCGACGTAGCCGTGGCAGGCGTCGGTGATCAGGGTGACCGAGTGCAGGAAGTTGTAGATGATGACGGGCTTGAAGACGTTGAGTTCGAAGTTGCCCTGCGACCCGGCGAAGCCGACGGCCGCAGTGGCGCCGTGCACTTGCGCACAGACCATGGTCATGGCCTCGCACTGCGTGGGATTCACCTTGCCGGGCATGATGGAGGAGCCCGGTTCGTTCTCGGGGATCGTGAGTTCGCCCAGACCGCAGCGCGGGCCGGAGGCCAGCCAGCGGATATCGTTGGAGATCTTCAGGAACGATGCGGCAACGGTCTCCATCGCACCTTGCGCGAACACGATTTCATCGTGCGCCGACAACCCGGCAAACTTGTTGGGGTGCGAGCGGAAGGGAAGGCCCGTCAGTTCGGCGATCTTTTTCGCAGCGCGCTCGGCAAATTCGGGATGCGTGTTGAGCCCCGTGCCGACGGCGGTGCCGCCGATGGCCAGATCGTAGAGGCCGTCGAGCACCTGCTCCAACCGCTTGATGTCACGATCGAGCAGTGCGGCCCAACCGCCGAATTCTTGACCAATGGTCAACGGCACGGCGTCCTGCAGGTGTGTGCGGCCGATCTTAACGACATCGTCGAATTCCCTGGCCTTGGCAGCGATCGCGTCGCGGACCGTCCTGATCGCCGGGATGAGCGCATTCTTCACGCGCTCGGCGGCTGCGATGTGCATGGCTGCGGGGAAGGTGTCGTTGGACGACTGCGACATGTTGACGTGATCGTTGGGATGGACTGGCTTCTTCGACCCCATTTCGCCGCCTGCGATTTCAATCGCGCGGTTCGAGATGACCTCGTTCACGTTCATGTTGGTCTGCGTGCCTGAGCCGGTTTGCCAGATGCGCAGCGGGAACTGGTCGTTCAGCTTGCCCGAGACGACTTCGTCGGCAGCCTGCACGATGAGTTTCGTCTTGTCGGCGGGGAGCTTTCCAAGGTCCTGGTTCACCAGGGCGCACGCTTTCTTCAGGATGCCGAACGCCCGAATCAGTTCCGGCGGCATGGTGTCGCGGCCAATGTTGAAGTGCAGCAGAGACCGCTGTGTCTGCGCTCCCCAGTAGACGTTGGCAGCGACTTCGATCTTGCCCATGCTGTCGGATTCGGTGCGGGTCTTGGTATGGCTGGTGGCTTCGGTAAGAGTCGACATGACATGCTCCTGGCGCAGGAAAACGGGATAAGTGCAACCCGAAATTATAGCGCTGAGTTGGCGCCTCTTCGAAAAGCCTCTAGACCTGCGACCGTGCACTTGGTACCCGCAAGCGAGCGGGAAGTGCCGGTGTTCCACGTGCTAAAATCATCGGTCTCCGAGCGCAAGGGTCCGCATGCCTGATTTCCTCACTGCAGAAGAACTCGATACCCAGCCGCAAGCGCAGGCCGCGCCGCATCGGGAGATGCGCACGGATGTGCTGGTGATTGGCGCCGGGCCGACCGGCCTGGCCTGCGCGATCCAGGCACAAAAGATCGGGCTGAAGGTCATCGTGCTCGACAAAGGCTGTCTGGTGAATTCGCTGTTCCACTATCCGGCGAACATGGTGTTTTTCACTACGCCGGAACTGCTGGAGATCGGCGACATTCCGTTCACCACCGCGCAACAGAAGCCCACCCGCGAAGAAGCGCTGGAGTACTACCGCAAAGTTTCGGAACACTATCACCTTGACGTCCGCCAGTATGAGTGGGTGAAGACTGTCATGGGCGAGGACGGAGACTTCAGCATCACGGCAACGGATCGTGCCGGACGCCCCCACGACTATCACACGAAGAAAGTGATCGTATCGACGGGGTACTACGATCTGTCGAACCAACTCGGTATTCCCGGAGAAGAATTGCCCAAGGTGTCGCACTACTACGGCGAACCGCATCCTTACTACGACTGCGACGTGGTGGTCATTGGCGGGAAGAATTCGGCGGCTATTGCGGCGCTGGATTTGTGGCGGCACGGGGCGCGGGTTACGCTGGTCCATCGTGACGCACAACTGCACCATCATGTGAAGTACTGGATCAAGCCTGATCTGGAAAACCGCATCAAGAACAATGAGATTGAGGCTTACTTCAATAGCTATGTGCAAGAGATTGGCGTCGATCACGTGGTCGTGGTGACGCCGGGCGGGCCAATCCGCCTGAACAATGATTTTGTGCTGGCGATGGTCGGCTACCACCCCGACTACGACTTTCTGCGCAGCATGGGGATTGAATTGTCGGCTCAGCAGAATCGGCCGGTGTGCGATCCGATGTCGCTCGAGAGCAACGTGCGGGGGATTTACGTTGCCGGCGTGATCGTGGCGGGGGACCGGACCAACGAGATCTTCATCGAGAACGGACGCTTCCACGGGCGGCAGATCGCCGCGGATTTAAAGATTAAGCTGAAACCATAAAGCTCCCCGCGAGGTCGAGCGGCCTCACTGCAGCCGGCGAGGACACCGGCGCTACCCCGATCTGCGCTACTTCAGCAGGTACTCCTTCACGAATTCCACCGTGGCGTAGAACTGGAAGTCGGCGTTCTTCTTCTTGGCGAAGCCGTGGCCTTCGTCTTTGCCGAGCAGCCACCAGACGGGAGTGCCGTTCTTGCGGACTACGTCGACCATCTGGGCAGACTCACTGGCGGGGACGCGCGGGTCGTTGGCGCCCGCGATCACGAACAGTGGTTTGGTGATGTTCCTGGCCTTGTTCGCGGGAGCGATGGCCTCAAGAAATTCGCGCATCTTCGGATCGCGCTCGTCGCCATACTCGACACGGCGCAGATCCTTGCGATATCCGGAGGTGTGTTCGAGAAACGTGACCAGATTCGAAGGGCCGACTACATCGACCGAACAGCGAATGCGGTCGTTGTAGTTGGTGGCGACGGCGAGCGTCATGAATCCGCCGTAGCTGCCGCCGGTGATCATGATGCGGCTGGCGTCGAGATCGGGCTGCGTCTGAATCCAATCGATCAAGGTGTTGATGTCCTTGTACGAGCCTTCCCGCAGAAGCCCGTTGTCGAGCTTTTGGAATGACTTGCCATAGCCCGTCGAACCGCGGACGTTGGGGAAGATCACAGCGATGCCGAGCTCGTTAATGAAGTAATTCTCGCGCGCCGCAAACCCGGGTCGGGTTTGACCTTCCGGGCCGCCGTGAATATCGATGATGACGGGATGCTTACCTGCGAATTTTGCCGCCGGCTTATAGAGAAAGCCGGAAATGGAACGGTCGTCCCACGATTTCCAGTGAATGAGTTGTGGATCGGAAAATCCAGAGGTGTCGAGGCCGCCGGTTTCGCTAAACGTCCAGCGTTCGATTTTTGAGCTTGCCATATCGAGCGAATAGACGTCGTAGGGCTGCTTCGCCGTGGTTATGTCAAAAGCCAACTCGCGGCTATGGTTGCGCCAGCGTAGTCCCCCGATCTCGCCGGTCGGTAACGCGGGAACGCTGACTTCTTTGGCATTCTTCGCGTCCAGCACGTGCAATTTGCTCACGCCGTCTTCATTGGCCTCAAAGGCCAGCCAGCGTCCGTCGTCGGAAAGCGCGATATTGTCCACGTCCCACCGCAGAGAGGGAGTCAAAACCGTGGTCTTACGGCTGGCGAGGTCGAGGTAAACCAGTCGCTCGAATTCGGAACCTTCGTCGGCGGTCAAGTACGCGCCCTTACCATCTTTGGCGAAGCGGGCAGAACCGTGCGCCACGGTATCGGCGCCCATTTTAGGTGTGAGCAGTTCTTTCTTTCCAGACGCGATATCGAGCAACCAGACGTAGGACTCAGCGGCTGAGACTTCGTTCATCAGCAGAAGTTGCTTGCCATCCGGGGACCAGTCCTCGACGCTCCATCCCCCGCCTTCCATTTGCGCGACCATGTGAGCGCTTGCCGGATCGTTTGGACTCACGATCCAGATATCGACATCGTTGCCCGTGCGTTGAGTGGAACCGTAAGCGATTCGA
This sequence comes from Terriglobales bacterium, assembly GCA_037443605.1. Lineage (GTDB taxonomy): Bacteria > Acidobacteriota > Terriglobia > Terriglobales > Acidobacteriaceae > Sulfotelmatobacter. The sequence continues at coordinate 18,125 of JBBIOA010000030.1, read as the reverse complement.
TCTCCTTGATACGACCAGTGCGGACTGGTGTTGCGAGACTTGCCGTCGGTGAGCAAAGTGATGTTTCCGGTTTTCAGATCGTAGAGATAGAGCTGGAAAAACTCGCCGCCGCCAATGTCTTTCGAGAAGAGAAACGAATCTCCGTGAACCGGCTCGTACCACGCCCCACCAACGCGGTCGGGAAAGAACGTGAGCTGCGTGCGGGCGCCGCCGGGAGATTTCACGGCGTGCACCTGATAGGTATCGGCGAAGCGGGTTTCAATGAGCATTTCTCGGCGCAGGGGATGCCAGCTGGCAAAGAAGGCGTGGCGAACTTCGCTGTAGCGACCGACCGCCTCGGCTAGGGAGGCGGGGATTTTTGGAATGCCTTCCGCAACCAGATTCTCGTTAGGCACGATTTCATTGCTTTGAGCGAAAGCCGCGAGGCTGAGTACGACGACCGCCGGGAAATGAAAAACCCGCTTCATGAATGCCTCCTGTTTTGTGACGTTGCCCCGCGGTTTTGGTAAGCGAGAATACCGAGCGGGCATCGTAGGGGAAATCGCCCGCTGCAGTCAATCGCGAAGGCCTCATCGACGAGACTCTTTGCCCAAAAGCGCGATCTGCAATTACCCTAATCGCTCGCATGGAACCGGAACCAGAGCATGGCGCAGTCATCATCTCGCTGGGATCGTATGCGCGGCTCATCAGGGGCAACAGCAATTTCCGCCGCCTGTGGCTGGCGCAGATCGTCAGCGAGATCGGGGACTGGTTCTACACGCTCTCCATTTACACTCTGCTGCTGCAGTTGACGGGACGCGCCAGTTCGGTGGCCCTGGCGCTGATGCTGCAAGTGTTGCCCCAGACCATTATTGGTCCCACGGGCGGGGTGGTGAACGACCGGCTGAAGCGCAAGCACGTCATGATCGTGGCCGACCTGGTACGAGTGGTCATCGTGCTGTCGATGCTGCTGGTGCGGTCGCGATCCACGGTGTGGCTGGTGTATCCGCTGCTGGTCGCTGAGACCATCATGACCGCATTCTTCGAGCCCGCGAAGAGTTCGGTGATTCCTAACATCACGACGGAGCAGGAAGTGCTGGTCGCCAACACGTTGTCTTCCGCGACGTGGTCGGTGAACCTGCTGATTGGAGCTTCGATCGGCGGGGTGGTGGCGGCATTCTTCGGCCGTGAAGTCGTTTTTGGCCTCAATGCACTTTCCTACGTCCTATCCGCCATCCTGATCGGCCGCATGCGCTTCGCCGAGCCCCATGCCGAGAATGCAGCGCCGTTTCGAGCGGGCGATCTGGTGGACTTTTCTCCGGTGATCGAGGGGATTCGCTACATCCGCAGCCATCGCGCGTTGCTGCCTGCGGTCTTCGCGAAAGCGGGAGAACTCATGATTGGTCCGAGTTGGGTGATCTTCACGGTCATGGGGGCGCGAGAGTTCGCCTGGTCGGGACATGGTCTCAATGCCGCCGGTGCGGCGATGCTCGGCATGAGCATCCTGCTGGGCGGACGCGGCTTGGGAGCGTTGATCGGGCCGCTGGTGGCGGCGCGATGGGCGGGAAGCAACGATGGGCGATTGCGGTTAGGAATCCTGCTGGGCTATCTCATGGTGTCCGCCGGGTATACCGCGCTGGGAACGGTTCACAGTGTGTGGGCGGCGGCGGGATGCGCGATGCTGGGCCATGCAGGCGGGTCGATGGTCTGGGTCTTCTCCACGACGCTGCTGCAACTGCACAGCGAAGACCGGTTTCGAGGACGGGTATTTGCCGCGGACCTTGGACTGGGAAGTCTCTCGTTTGCCGTCACCGCGTACCTTGCAGGAGCGTTTCTGGACGCAGGCTTTTCCGTGCACAAAGTAGCCATGGGCACCGGTTTGGTGATGATCATTCCGTCGGTGCTGCTGGCGTGGTGGTTGCACTTTCGAAGATCGAGCGAGGATCGTGTGATTTCTTGATTGCTCGTCGAGACTGTTTCTCCTACACTGCCCTGACGGGCGGGCCAGGAATTGGTGCCGGCCACGCCGTCGGTTCGGCAGCGCCATGCAGTCGTTTGAATTCCAAGTCGTCATTCTCTGTCCACTTGAGATGGTGTTTGCCATTTATGTCGACACAGACCGCTGGTGCAATCGCAGCATCTTTGGCGAAATCCGTTGGACGCAGGGCAACGCCTGGGAGCAGGGAAGCCGCTTGCGGGTGGAAACGACCACGCCCATCCGCAGCGTAGTGGATCAGGTTGTGCTGGAGTTCGAGCGCAACCGCAGCGTCTCCTACATCAGCCACGTGTATGGCATCACGTGCCACACTCGCGTAAGCTTCGCCGCGATCGCTGGCGGAACATCAGTCGGCGTCAGCATGGAACTGGTGGGTATGGTTTCAAGGGCGCTGGGCTTTGCCATTGAGCCGGCGATCGAGAAGACTACTCGACGATTCTTCCTCGAGTTGCGGAGGGAATGCGAGGAGGCGGAGGGTGGCGCGACCTCCCAGAATTGACGCGGTCCGCTCCGATTTCAGCCTTACTTGAAAAGCCGGTCGATCTTGGCCGCCATGATGAAATCGCTCTCGGTCAGGCCGTCGATCTTATGGGTCCACAAAGTGATCTCGGCTTTGCCCCAGGCCAGCAGAATATCGGGATGGTGTCCTTGTTCTTCGGCGACGGCGCCGACACGGTTCACGAAGTCCAGCGCCTTCTGGAAATCGGGGAATTTGAATTCGCGCTGCAAATGATGTCCGTCGACGACGGACCATGCCGGCACGCCCTTGTGAAATTTTTCAAGCTCGGTTCCGGCCAGCGGAGGAATTCCTCCGCGGCAAGGTACACACTTCTGGTCCGCTAGTTCAGTCATGAATCACCCCAGGAGATTAGTCTCGCGCAGAGGAGGGGAGTTGTTCAACTGGATCGGCCGACGCGGAACGAAAGAAGGCCGGCGGACATCTGTCCGCCGGCCGGAGGTGGAGCGCTACTTCTTCTTGGCGGTTTGTGCCGCAGTCGGCTTCAGGCCGAAAATCTGCAGCTGTTTATTGCTGGCGACGTAGACTCTGCCGTTGGCAACCACCGGAACCAGGTTCGAGTTGCCGCCGAGATTCGGCCAGTTGCCGGCGACTGCCTTGAACAGCTGCGTCATGACTCCGCCGCTGGTCGAGTCTGGATCGAAGGCGTAGAGGTAGATGGGCGAAGTCGCCGACGAATTCGGCGGACGTGACACAGCCCAGATGACCGGAGTACTGCCGCCATTGGAAGAGATGCTGGTGAAGAAACCAGGATCCTGTCCGCCGACCAGATAGGGAGAGCGAGCCTGTGGTGTAAGCGCGGGCTTCGGTGAGCTTTGAATCTTCCATGTGCGCACGGCACGTCCGCCGCTGGAAACGACACGCCCAACAGCATCGCTGTCTACAAAGTACGACTGCCCGCACCAGCAATCATTCGCCACATAGGTGCCGAGAACGTTGTTCTTCAGCGTGGAGTAGCCTCCAAGATCGTCGGCGTTCATCAGGAACATGGAGCCGACTTTGCCTACGGCAACGGCAAGGTGGGGCTTGGTTCCCGGTTGGTCGGGCAGTACAAGCACGCCACCGGAGCCGAAGTCCGCGTCCCACTGATCCAGTTGAGACTGATTACTAGGTGTGAACAGGTCGAGCACGGTGGTCAGGTCCGAAGAAACCTTCACCACGCTCTCCTGAATATTGCTGATCCCATCGTAGGTCGTGCCGGAGTAGTCGGAATTTCCGGTCACGAAATAGATATTGCCCGAATCGTCCGTTGCCGGGCCGTAGCCGGACATCCAGATCGACGACAGGAAGAAGGAATTAGGCGAGCCGGGCTGGGTATCGTTGAGGCGGTTGGCGGGAAGAGGAGTCAGCGTGTTCACCGACCATCCGAGCAGCCAGCCGCGCGACAGATTGGCGCTGAAGTCACAAAAACTGCCGAATCCCGCGTAGACGTTGCCGTTCGCCAGCAGAAGTCCCGGGCGCTGGCGCTGATAAGTGGCGTTGAAGTTAAAGGTCGTGCCGTCCAGCAGCGTGTGAGAAGCCGCGACGACCACAGGCTGCACTTTGTCGGCGAGACTGCCGAGGTCGAGGGCATGAAGACGGTAAGTGGGGCCACCTGCGTCGTTCGTGTAGACGACCACATACAACGTATTGGTCGCGCGATCGATAACCGGTGTCGAGTTGATGCCAACGTTGGGTCCGTTGTTACCGCAGCCGAGCGGATAGGGCACCGGGGAACCGAGGTTGGGGCTCAGCAAGACGGTGCCGCTGGCGGCGTCGATCGCGTAGACCGTATTCCCTTCCGTTGCGACGTACACCACGTCGTGGAGTCCTTGGTGTTTCCCCGCAGTGATGCTCACGCCGGGAACGACCAACGGTTGAGCGTCCACCTGATCGTCGAGGGCAACGTGTTTCAGCCATCCGAACGAAGCACTGCCGACGTTGGCAGGCGTGAGGGTCGTTTCCGTCGCGTTCCAGCCAGTGCGGTGATTGTCGTTGTGATAGGTGGTGACGGCGGTCTGGCCGGCCGCGGCCATCGTGAACAGCAGCATAGCTCCGGACAGGGCTCCGCCCAGCAGGCGGCGGTGGATGCGACGAAGGGACATGAAACTGGGTCCTTCTTTCTGGAATGGTGGGATGCTTCGCAGGGGGGAGGGCGCGAAGCAGCCGGGAGTTTAAGTCACCGAACGCGGCTTGTAAAGCAGATTCGGCGCGGTCTTTCGCCGTTTCGGCGGCGCCCACCCCGATTCCACGGGGCCCCACGTATAATCCAGACTTACAACTAAGGGTCGAGTGCAGATTCTTGCGACGTTTGAGTCGAACGCAAACCCAGGGGGAGAACAGCATGGTCGTCTTGGTCGTCGGGGGGGCGGGATACATCGGTTCCCATACCGCCCGGGCGCTGAAGCGGGCGGGGCACGAAGTCATCATCTTCGACAATCTGAGCACCGGCTATGAATTCCTGGCAGCCGGCTTCGAACAGGTGAAGGGCGACATGCTGGATGCGGCGGCGCTGGGGCGAGTCATGCCGCGCGTCGATGCCATCATGCACTTTGCTGCGCATGCGTTCGTGGGCGAGTCCGTGACGAATCCCAGAAAGTATTTCCACAACAACGTCGAGGGCGGGCTCTGTCTGCTGAATACGGCGCTGGAAGCGGGAGTCAAGAGGATCATCTTTTCTTCGACGTGCGCGGTGTACGGGGTTCCGCTGAAGGTGCCGATTGAGGAGAATAATCCGCGGCAGCCGGTGAATCCGTACGGCGTCTCGAAAATGTTTTTCGAGCAGGCGCTCGAATCGTACGACCGCGCGTATGGGTTCCGCTATGCGAGTTTGCGGTACTTCAACGCCGCCGGCGCCGACGAGAGCGGAGAGATCGGCGAACTGCATGATCCCGAAACGCACTTGATTCCGTTGGCGCTCGCCGCGGCGGCGGGCACGGGACCGGAATTGAATGTGTTTGGGTCCGACTATCCCACGCCCGATGGCACCTGTATTCGCGATTACATTCACGTGAACGATCTGGCGAGCGCGCATTTGAAAGCCCTGGAACATCTTGTCGCCGGGAAGGAGAGTGTGGCGCTGAACGTCGGGACGGGGAAGGGTGCGTCGGTGCAGGAAGTGATCTCGGCCGTGGAGGAAGTCACGGGCAGGCGCGTGCCGCGCAAAATGGGGCCCCGGCGTCCGGGCGATCCGCCGGAATTGGTCGCGAATCCCGCGAAGGCGCAGGCCGTGCTGCAGTGGAAGGCGACGCGCGGGTTGCGGGAGGTTGTCGCTACGGCGTGGAACTGGATGCAGCGGCGGCAGAAATGGTAAGGCTTTGAGGAAGATCATGGGAAACGATCTGGCAGGGAAGAGAATTGTATTTTTGGGCGCGGGCAAGATGGGCGGAATCATTCTGCAGGCGTTGCTCAAGCACGGCCTGCTGAACGCCAAGTCCACCTGCGCCACCGTGGCGCATGAAGAGCGCGCCAAGTCGCTCGGCGCGAAGCTGAAGGTGAATGTCGGCACGAACAATGTCAACGCCGTGAAGGGCGCGGACATCATTGTGATCGGAGTGAAGCCGCAAGTGGTCGAGGATGTCGTTCGCGAGATCGGGCCCCACATTACGCCAAAGCAGTTGATCGTGTCGGTGGCAGCATCGGTGCCGACCGCCATGATTGAGAAGAATCTGCCAGAGAATATCCCGGTGATTCGCGCCATGCCGAACACGCCGTGTCTCCTTGGGGCGGGCATGACCGCCATCTGCAAGGGCAAACACGCGAGCGCGAAGGATGTGGCCATGACCAGCCACATGTTCGAGGTCGTGGGGCGAACGGTGGTGGTTGACGAAAAGCATATGGACGCGGTGACGGCGCTTTCGGCCAGCGGTCCGGCGTATATCTACATCATTCTTGAATCCCTGGCGGAGGCGGGAGTGAAGGTGGGACTGCCGCGCGACATTGCAACCCTGCTCGCGGCGCAGACGGCGTTGGGCGCCTCACGCGTGGTGTTGGAGACCGGAGATCATCCGGCGTTGCTGAAGGATGCGGTGACCACTCCCGCCGGCTGCACGATTGACGCGATCATGGAACTGGAAGAGGGAAAGCTGCGCGTCACGCTGATCAAAGCCGTTGTGAAGGCGGCGCAACGCGCGAAGGAATTGGCCTACCAGTAGATCGACGGACCCTATTTGACCATCCGCACCCCGAGGTCGAGAAGCTCGCCCTGACTGAAGCATGCGGAACCGGTCCCGCCCTTCAGAAACTTCACGGTGCCGCTCTGGTCCGCGCAGAAGGTCTTCAGACCCGCATCTGAGTCCAGCGGGACTGCGGTGATGCGAAACCGGTTAGCCGGCGAGCCCGAGCAGCCTGTGAGCGAGAATCGATAGCCGGTCGATTCCTCCTTGGCAAATTCGTTGGGCATGTTGAACCCACCCGACTCGCCTTGGTTTGCTCCGTCCTGACTTTGATCCTGATTGCCGAGACTCTGCGGCGCCACGTTTGGAGCGAAAAGCGTCTCGAGTTTGCAGGTATACCCTACGGCGGGGTGACTGCTCTTGTACTCCGATTCCGCCCCGGTGATCATGCCCACGCGCATCTGCGCCGCGGATTGGTTCTCCTCGTCCTGCTGTTTTCGCAGGCCGTTGAGATAGTCAGGATCGGTGAGCGGGAAGCGAGCGGCGGCGGTCAGGTCCACCAGTTTCCAGATTTCCTTTTCCTGACGGAGCGTGAACGTGAGGCGAGGGACGACCGGAAGTTGCTGCAGTTCGCCGTCCTTGGTGTAGCGGAATGATACCTCGATTTCGTCGTCTTCTCCCATCAGGCTGTCGTGCTCAACGGTCGCCTCGACCTTTTCGTGCTCGTCATTCTCGCTGGTCAGTATGATCGGGCCGGCATCAAAAGTCTCGACATGGCCCTGCCCGCGAAGATGAACGCCGATGCCGGCAATTTGCATAAATATAGAACTCGGACTGTCACCCTTGCGCATCAAGGCTTGCCGGGTCACATCGGGAAGATGCTTCAGGAAGTCGTCGGGGCCCTTGCCCAGGAGCATTTCAATCAGCGCCTGTCGCGCCGATTGCGGCGGCTGAGAGGAAGCCGTAGTCGAAGTCTGGGCGAAGGAAGTGCTTGTCACGGCAAAAAGAGCAACAGTCAGCGAGAACCGCCGCATGCTTCGGCCTCCAGAGGAATCAGGCTCGAACCCTCTCATTCTACAATCCACAGACTCCGCGCGTGCGCGCAAGGTTCCACTTCGCGCCTGATTCCAGGCAGAGTTTCGCATTCTCTTTGGGCATCGTTACAATCGTTAGGCACGAACTAAACCCATGGAACCCCGCCTGATTCTGATTCATCTGGTTTTGAAACTCGGCGTTGCCGCCGTGGTCGCAAGCACGCTGGTTCGCTCCATTGAATTCAAGTCACTGCTGTTCCGGGAAGAACGCACGCTGCGGCAAAGGTTTTTTCTTGCGCTGTGGTTTGGCCTTCCGATCATGGGCGGAACCTGGATACGCATCGCGCAAAAGAGCTTCCTGGCCGGCGATCTGGGCTTTGAAACGGCGTTGCTGCTGGGTGCCATCGCCGGGCGGTGGGCTGGAGTGCTGGGAGGCCTGCTGATGGGTTTTCCGGCGCTGTTGACCGGGGAGTGGGCGACGATGCCATTTCTGGTGCTGTGCGGTTTTCTCGCCGGCCAGCTGCGCACCATGGCGCTCGACAAGGAGGACATCTGGTCTTTCTCGCCGTTTATTGATCAAAGTATCTTTCGCCTGATCCGCCGGAATCTTCCCAAGCCCCGCCTGTTCGACTGGCAGATCATGTTCTTTACCACCGTGGTCGGACTGCGTTTCGTACAAAGCCAGCTGGCGCGTTATTTTCCCCGTTCGGTGTTCTCGCTTGAGAGTCCCGGGAATTACTGGGTCTGGGTGGCGATTTACGCCGCGTCGGTGATCGCGATCGGGATCGAGTTGAAGATCTTCAACAGCGTACGCATCCAGATCAAGCTGGAAGAGCAGGAGCGTCTGCTGCTGCATTCGCGCATGGAAGCCCTGCAGAACCAGGTGAATCCGCACTTCCTGTTCAATACGTTGAATTCGATTTCGTCGCTGGTGCGCTTCGATCCGGACATGGCGCGGGAAGTGATTTTCAAGCTGGCGACCATCTTGCGCCGATTAATGAACAGTAGCGAGGCTTTCACGCCACTGCGCGACGAATTCGAGTTCATCGATAACTATCTCGACATCGAAGTCGTACGCTTCGGTGACAAGCTCCGCGTGGTGAAGGAACTCGATCCGGCGTCACTGGATGTAGTCGTGCCCAGCATGCTGCTGCAGCCGCTGGTGGAGAACTCCATCAAGCACGGGTTGTCGTCCAAGGTGGAGGGCGGCAGCATTTATCTGCGGAGCCGATTGACCGAAACCAGGCTGATCATTGAAGTAGAAGATGATGGAGTGGGCATGGGCGCCGCTCGCCTCGAAGAATCGAGCAGTTGGGCGGGTATGGGCATTGGCATGGCGAATGTGTCAGAGCGGTTGCAGGTGCTCTACGGCGACACTGCCCGCATGACGATCGACAGCCAGCCGGGGAAGGGAACCTTGATCCGCATTCGCCTGCCGCTGGTGGATGCTGGTAGTTCCGTTCCGGAGGGCTTCTATGCCGAGCGTTCCAGCACGCGCCGGTAGAAGTCTTCGTATTGCTTGACGATCTTGGTGGAGCAGAATCGACTCATCGCCACTTCGCGGGCCTGCCTGGCCATCTCCCTCAGTCGCGCTTCATCGCCCAGCAGTTCAATCGCGTAGCGAGCCATCGTCTCCACATCACCGACGTCGGCTAGAAATCCCGTCTTTCCGTGCTCAATGACTTCTGGCACACCGCCAGCACGCGTGGCAATCGGGACAACCTCACAGGCCATCGCTTCCAAGGCCGCCAGCCCGAACGATTCCAGTTCGCTGGGCATCAGGATGATGTCGGCCAAGGCCAGCTTCTCCTGAATCTGATCCTGCTTGCCGAGGAAGAGCACGTCGCTGTGAATGCCCTTCTGCACCGCCAGCCATTCCGCCACCGATCGGTCGGGACCATCGCCAATCAGAAGCAAGCGCGACGGAATCTTTTTGTGCACCCGGTCGAAAATCTCAATCACATCGGTGAGGCGCTTGACCGGACGGAAGTTGGACAGGTGCACCAGGATTCGCTGATCCGGCGTCGCATACTCTGAGCGCAAGCTGCTGTTGCCAGCCGCGCGGCTGTAAATGTCGCAGTTCACCGAGTTGTAGATCACTTCGATGTGGTTTCTCACATCGAACACACGCTGCGTGCGGTCGCGCAGATAATTCGAGATCGCGGTGACGCCGTCACTCTGCTGGATGGAGTAGCGCGTGATCGGCAGATACGAGCGGTCAAGGCCGACCAGCGTGATGTCGGTTCCGTGCAGCGTAGTAACGAATGGCAGGCGGCGGCCGCGGGGACCCTCCGCCAGCATTTGGCGCGCCAGCATCGCGCTCACGGAATGGGGAATGGCATAGTGCACGTGCAGCAGGTCGAGATCGTAAAGCTGCGCCACCTCCGCCATGCGCGTGGCCAGTGCCAGATCGTACGGCGGGTAGTCAAACAACGGGTATCGCGAGACTTCGACTTCGTGATAGTGAATGTTCGGTTCGGCGCCCCGCAGTCGAATGGGCTGAGCGTAAGAAATGAAGTGAACCTGGTGATCGCGCTGCGCGAGTTCCAGGCCGAGTTCGGTGGCGACTACGCCGCTGCCGCCATACGTCGGGTAACAGGTAATTCCGATCTTCATGGGAGAGATCCGGCTGCCTCGCAGTCCCTGTCGTTTGATGGCGGGAACACGCCGTGGTTGCAGATTTTACACGAGTGGACGGGTCCGGCTAGGCGTGGTCCCTGGCGCCGAAGGCCTTCGGGTCCATCTTATCCAAGTGGCTCTGGAAGCGCTTCTTGCTTTCTTCCGGCAAACCGGTGAACTCAATTCCCATGCCGACGCCGGGATCGCGCGTGCGCACGACAGCCGAGGGAGAGAGCCGTTGCTCGCCGATCCAGAAATCGACGCGTAAAGCGGTGCCGATCGGCAGCGGCATGACGGTCTCAACATAACAGCCATTTCCGCTGATATCGGTGGCGTTCACGCGCAGGGGCGTGTTCACACGTTCGTCCCGCAATTCGACCGGAAAGGAAATCTTGTGGCGGGCGAACTTGCGCCGATTGTCATGGCTGATGGCGGTGCGCTCATCCAGCATCATGTCCTTTGGAAGCGCCGAGGCCCACGGGCATTCCTGGTCGGCGACAAGCTGTACACCGGCTTGCGTCTTCTTAAGTGCCCCAGCATCGACCACCCACACCACTTTGCAGCGTGCTTTCTTGCCTTCGTACTGCACGCCGATTACGTCGCCGACTTTCAGTTCGGGCTCAATACCGTAGAGGCAGGCGCCGGTCGTACTGATGTTTTGCGCCATGGCCGGCTGGAAGAATGGCTGGTTGTTCGCACCCATGCCCCACACGCGGACCTTCAGGTCAAGCGTGGCTCTCGGCGCTGATCCTTGTGCCGGCATGAGCTGCCATCCTCCGCACGAATGAGAAACGGGTAATCTGTAGGCGATTATACTATTTGGACTTATCCGCGCAGATTACGGGAGTAATGAGGCCTTGGTCGGATTCAGCGATGACTTTCCTGCGGGTCACCGTCGTGCCAGTTCGCGGTAAGAAATCAGCTCGATCCCCTCTTGCTGAAGCAGCTCCCGGGCCGCAGGCAACGTAAGCACGCGCAGTTCCACCTCGCGCGACGCGCGCAGGCGGGTCTTCGCCGTCCCCAGGTCGGCATCGTTGTAGCCGGGATGGCAGACGAATTCCCAGGTTCCCTCCGGAATACTTCGCGAAATCGCCAGAAAGAGGCTTTCGTCGAGCACCCCGGTTACGAGGATACCCAGAGTTCCATCTGGTGTGGCAAAGCCCTCGCGGTCTACCGCCTCCCGAAACTTGCCCGCGAAGCGGTTCAGGACCTGAACTTCAAGGTAGCGCTTCCACAAACTCGGCCGGGCCAGAAGCTGGCTGGAGCGTAAGGGCAGGCACGGCCCAAAGGGATTGCGAACGGCCCGTACTCCGCAGTCCGCTGCAGCGCGCAAGAGAGGACGCAGAATGTTGGGAAACAGATGCGTGTGTTTGTGGGTGTCAAAATGTGAAACCGAAATTCCGGCGGATTGCAGTTTGCGGATCTGCGCGGTGGCTTCCAGCGCGATCTCGCTCGGCTTCATCGCGCCCGACATGGCACGCAAAGCGAATGTCGCCATGCCGTCGCAAAACGCGGTGCCGTCGGTTAAGGACGGAATCTGAATCGCGGGGCTGACCGGTTCGCCATTGGTGAGCACGACGTGGCAGCCCACGCTCAGTCGGGGGAAATTCTTGGCGAGGTTGACGGCAGCCGCGAAGGCCTGCCCATTTGCCATCAGGGTCGAAGAAGTGACCACGCCATCGGTATGTGCCTCGACGATGGCCCGGTTGACTCCGGATGTGTAGCCGAAGTCGTCTGCGTTGACGATCAAACGCCGCACGCTGTCAGTCTAGCAGTTGAGGCCGCGAACCATCGGTGACGCGAACCGACCGGATCGCGATTCCGTTCTCGGATATACTCAAAGAGCCCGTCTGCCGATGGTGAACAGTCCTAGGAGCGCGGTTCCCCTCAAGGGGCGGTTAGCTCAGCTGGTTAGAGCGCCTGCCTTACAAGCAGGAGGTCGCAGGTTCGAGTCCTGCACTGCCCACCAAATTTCGCTCCATAAATCGCTTGCGAGCGTGGCTCAAATTTCAACGGGCCGCTTTGACCTCTGTCCCGGCGGATCCTCGGGTACTCGCAGACTTAATCCGTGATGCAGCCGCAGGGGTGATTTGGCCCCTGCGGCTGCGAGTTGTGTGGTTAACGTAGCTAGCGCGCCGGATCGCCGTTGACGGCAAGTGCCGCTGACGATGTCGGGCATGCACCGGTGATCTTGCTTCCGAGGAATGTCCCGGCGGTATCGGTTCCGCCGCTGATGTAGAACTCCACCTGTCTCCCGCTAATCTTCGTCGCGTTCACGATTCTACCCTTGTACGAGAAGATGTAGGTTCCGGCGGCGACGCCGTGCATGATGATCTCGTCGCCCGTAACATACCACTCGCCGGACCAGCCGCTGGTGTAGCTGGGCACGTTCCAGGTGCCGCTGTTCGTGAATCCCAGCACACCGCCGGTGTTGGTGAAATCAAAGCACCAGGTGTAGGGTCCGCCGAGCGTCGGCTCCTTGTAGCCGGTGATGTTGTAGGACCCGGAGAACTTCGGGACAGCAGAGAGCATCGTGACCGAAATCAGGCAGATGCCAACCACACACACGATGATCAACGGCATTCTTGCGAAGATTTTCATCGCAATCTCCTTTCTTACAGAACCGCATGTTCAGTTGGGGCAAAGTCCGGGCGGCTCGCCGCAGAGCGGGCGGCCTGGATGCTCATCGGGATGGAAGTGGCGGATCAGCGGACGGCGGCGCCACCGTCTATCGTCCGCCAAGAAGCAGCCATGGCCCTAACAGCGTAAGGAGTGATCGAGCACGCGAATGCGTGCGTTCGTGACCGGCGGGGAAGGTGGGATCCGATCGGTTGAGTAAGGATGGCCCTCAAGAACAGGCGTTTTTCGCGACGGAGTCCGGCTGCGCGGCGTTGATTCAGTGACGCCCTTTGGCATCACGATCGCGAAGGGAGGCGTGGCTTCATACGGCAGAAGCTCAGATTCGTCGTAGGCGGTGTCCGGAGCATCTTCAGCAGGCACGGCGTAGCCCAGGGTCAGGACGTAGGCCATAGCGAAAATCAGAGCGGAGCGCCACGTTCTCATTTGCGCACCTGAACTGGGAAGATGGCCTGCCTCGGCGTTTGGCACAGCCCCTGGGAGTCTCGTAGAGGCGGACGGGTTCTTAAATACCTCCAATTGAGGATTATGTCTGTGACCGCCGTCACCCCGCTTTATTGGTTCCGGCTGCACCCAGGTTCTCTCGAGGACAACTCCCGGCAGTTTAGCCGCGTTCATCGAGCGATTTAGGTTCGAAAACGACTATGATTCAGTGCGGCTCTTTCGTCACTCTTATGAAGATGCGGCTTTCGATTGCGGTGAGGATTCCAGCGATTGTCGGCTCGTTGATCCTGCTGGTCAGCAGTGCGATGTTAACGTTTGCCCAGCAGGCAACGGCGCCTGCCACCGCGCAAATCGACGGCACCGTCCGCGACGCGAAAGGAAATCCGGTAGCGGCGGCTTCGGTTCGCCTGCAGAGAAGCGCCAGTGCCGTGCCTTCGGTGCAGACGACGAATGCCGACGGAGCCTTTCTGTTCTCGCAACTTGCGTCTGGCACTTATTCCGTCAAGGTAGAAAAAACCGGGTTCGAGGACGTGACGGACAACTCGCTCACGCTGACTCCTGCGCAGACGAAACACTGTGAATTCGTGCTCGTGATGGCGGACGCCTCCGCTCAAAGCGTCGGAGCGATTCAGCTGGACGACCGGCCGAATTTCACGGTCGCAGGTGTCACCGACTCGACCGGTTCGGGTGGCCACGGCTCTGAGACGCGCGTGCGCACGGGCGAAGTACTCGCCAGGGAAACTGTGAATCTCGAGCCGGCTGATCCCAAAACGCCGTCGACGGCGCAGCCGCCTACGTCCGAAGCTGCGCTCCTTGCGGATGTGACCCGCAATCCGCAGAGCTTCGAGGCGAATCATCGGCTCGGCGAGTTCTACCGAGACGCGGGACGATGCCGCGAAGCGATTCAGCCGCTCGAAGCCGCGTATCAGGCCAACCCGAAGGACTATTCCAACGCTCTCGATCTGGTGCTGACGCTCAAGGCTTGCCAGGAATTTGCGCAGGCACGCGAGCAGGTCCGGCGCGCTCTCGCCGAGCAGAAAAGCCTTCGCACGCAAGACGAAGCCGGCCTGCGACGTACGCTGGGCGACCTTGATGAAAAGCTCGGCGATCCACTGGCGGCGGAGAAGGAGTACGAGCGCGCCGTAGCTCTCGATCCCAGTGAGCCGAACTATTTTTCCTGGGGCGGGGAACTATTCCTGCACCGTGCTGCCGCTCCCGCGATCGAAGTCTTCACCAGGGGAGCACAGTTGCATCCCGATTCGGCGCGCATGCTGGCGGGCCTGGGGGCATCTCTTTATTCCAGCGGAGCCGTCGACGAGGCTACGCGGCGTTTGTGTCAGGCAGCCGATCTGGATCCCAGCCAATCCGCGCCCTTTCTCTTTCTCGGACGAATTCAGGAAGCCGTCTCGACGCCGCTTCCTTGCGCGGAAGACAAGCTGTCTCGCTTGGTTCAGCAGCAGCCCGAAAACGCGATGGCGAACTACTACTACGCACTGGCGTTGTTGCGGCACAACCGCGGAACCGGGGATTCGGAATCACTCCAGCGCGCCGGGGCGTTGCTGGAAAAAGCCATCGCTCTCGATCCCAAGCTGGACGCGGCCTACCTGCAACTGGGAAATTTGCGGGTTGTTCAGAGCAACCTGCCCAAAGCGGTGGCTGCCTTCGAGCAGGGAATTGCCGCCAATCCTGAGAACAGCCAAACCCACTACCGACTAGGGCTGGCCTACAAGCGCATGGGAAAAGAGAAAGAGGCGCAGGCCGAGTTCGACGAGTACAAACGTCTGGACCAAACCGAGGCGGCGGCGGTCGAGCGGCAGCGCCGGGAGATGAAGCAATTTGTCTTCAATCTGCGCGACCAGAACGGCGCGCCCTCAGCGTCGCATTGATGTCCCGCGACTTTCTTCGCTTCACTCTAAAGCGCTCATTATTAAATACTTAGGTTGGGTGCGCGCGGCAGTAATGGCACTCCTGTGGGGTGGTCACAGGGTTCCTCCCTGTGTTCTACTACAGAGAGCTTAGGGGTGTTTCGGTTTCGCGTGAACCTCGCCGAAACGCAAATGCCAATCCGCAGGACAGCATTCCAGGGAGCCAGCCATTATGAGTGACAGATTGGTGGTAGTGACGGGGGCCGGTGGTTTCATCGGAGGCGCTTTGGTCGCCTCGTTACGGCAGCAGGGACGCAAGAACATCCGCGCGGTGGACGTGAAACCGCTGGAGCACTGGTATCAGCGCTTTCCTGATGTCGAGAATCTCGTTCTCGACCTGAATCTCAAAGATAGTTGCGACGTCGCCGCCAAAGGCGCGCACGAGATCTTCAACCTTGCTGCCAATATGGGTGGCATGGGATTCATCGAGAAGAACAAAGCGCTCTGCATGCTGTCGGTGCTCATTAACACCCACATGCTGCAGGCCGCTCAGAAGCACGGCGTCCAGCGCTTTTTCTATGCGTCGTCCGCATGCGTGTACAACGGTGACAAGCAGAAGACTTTCGAGGCGCCGTCCCTGAAAGAAGAAGATGCCTACCCGGCGCTCGCCGAAGATGGATATGGCTGGGAGAAACTGTTCTCCGAGCGCATGTGCCGTCACTTCCGCGAGGATTTCGGACTCTACACCCGCGTGGCCCGCTTCCACAACGTCTACGGCCCGTGGGGCACCTGGTTCGGCGGCCGCGAGAAAGCTCCCGCCGCGATTTGCCGCAAAGTCATCGAAGCCAAATTGAGCGGCAAGCACGAAATCGACATCTGGGGCACCGGCAACCAGACGCGCAGCTTCATGTACATCGACGACTGCCTCCATGGCATTCAGAGCATCATGAACTCCAACATTCTGGAACCGATTAACCTCGGATCGGCCGAAGCCGTTACCATCAATCAGCTCGTCGATCTGGCCGAAGAGATCGGCGGTATCAAGCTGAAGCGCACCTACGATCTGAGCGCTCCCAAGGGCGTGAACGGCCGCAACAGCGACAATACTCTGATCCAGAAATATCTCGGTTGGGAGCCCAGCATCCTGCTGCGCCAGGGCCTCGAAAAGACCTACCACTGGATCTACGATCAGTACATGGCTCGCGAAAAAGGTGAAGCCGGAGTGGTGCGCGAGTTCGTGGAGGTCTAGGTGGTTTAGGCCGATTGTATTCACTGCGGCTGCGCGACTTATCGCTCAGCCGCAGTTTTGTTTGTGGAGGCTTCCGGTGCATAATCGGAGGGCCCGTACGAATCTCGGCTGGCCTCTTCCATCATGCTAAAGACAGGAATTCTGAATCCCGCCATCAACTCGCTGTTGAGCCGCATCCGCCACACGAACACGCTGATCATCGCCGACCGCGGCTTTCCTTTCTGGCCGCTGATCGAAACGGTGGATCTTTCGCTGGTCGACGACATTCCGCGCGTGCTCGACGTACTGCATGCCATCCAGCAGAATTTCACGATTGGCCGGGTATTCATGGCCGAGGAATTCCGGCAGGTAAACGACGCTGCGACAGTGACGAAGTTCGAGCAAAGTTTCGCCGGTATTCCCGTGATGTTCGAACCGCACGTGCAATTCAAGCAGAGAGTGCCGAGCGCGATTGGGCTCATCCGCACGGGGGACACGATTCAATACGCCAACCTGATTCTGGAGTCGGCATAGCCGTGGGAGATTGCAGCCTTGGATCCGCGCTGGCTGAGGGCCTCGCGCCAATAGATGCTCGCTGGCTGGAGCGCACCCTCGCCCAAATTTATCGCAAAAAACCTCGCTGCCCTTTCCCGCAGAAACAGAAAGCTGTTAAGATAGTTGAGCAACGATATTAGCTATCGGCTCACGCGGTTCGCCAGTCATGGCGCGGTGGTTCCCATCGCGCGAATCCGCATCCCGACTGGCGATTGAGCATCTCGTTGATTTTGGCGTGGGGACGTAGTTCAGTTGGTTAGAACGCTGCCCTGTCACGGCAGAGGCCGCGGGTTCGAGTCCCGTCGTCCCCGCCATTCTTTCAAGCACTTGCAAGGAATTGGCAATTTGCGTCATGGTCCAATTTGGTCCACTTAGGCCAGTGCCTCTCCCTTGTTGAGCACCATCCGAACCAGTTTGCTTTGTGCAAGCCGCTTGTTCGGCATTCCCGCCTGAGCGTAAAGATCCAGCGTAATGCGACTGTTCGCATGACGTAGGAGCTCCTGTACCACCTTCACTTCCTCGTTGTTCTGAGTCAGCAAAGTTGTGTACGTGTGACGGAAGGTGTGGAACCCAACCCGCTTTTCGATCTTCGCCGCCTTGACTGCCGGTCGTCCGTATCGTCGCCACAGGGTCTCTGGCCAGAGCGGTTGCTTGCTTTTCATCGTCGGCGAGGCGAACACCCAGTCTGTTTCGCGATTGTACGGACCAACCAGCCTCAGCTTGAGCAGAGACTCGGCCAATGCAGCATCGAGCGGTACATCCTTTGCGGAGGCTTCCGTCTTCGGAGCGCCCTGGACCATCATCACAACGGAACGGCGAACATGGATTACGAGGTTCTCGAAGTCCACGTCCTCCCATTGCAGGCCGATCAGTTCTCCACGTCGCAAACCGGTGAAAGCGTCCAGTTCTGCCGCTGTCCGAAGAGGTTCTGGCAGTTCTTTGAGCAATGCCATGATCTCGTCTGGCGTCAGGACATCGGGCGTCCTCATTCGCTTCGCGCTTTGACGTACGCTCTTGATCGGGTTTGGTTCTGTCCACTCCCACCGGATCGCATGAGAAAACAGGGCGCTCATCAGATTCCTGATTTTGGCCCTGCTCCCACTGACCTGATCCCCGCTTTCCGAACAAAGCTGAGTATGATTTCAGCGAAGGAAAGG
>JBBIOA010000029.1:72854-73991 GCA_037443605.1 Terriglobales bacterium | reverse complement strand
GGTCGCTCTCGTATCCGGGACGCTGCTGGGCGCGGTAGGCGATGTAGCGTCCATCCGGCGAATACAGCGGCGATGTGTCACTGGCCGGATTGTCCGCGGTGATGTTCTTCGCAGGCCCTCCCGTGACCGGAACGATCCACAGATCGTTGTTGGTCGAAGCCGCAGGGTTCTTGTCGTGATTCGAGGCATAGCAAATCTCTTTGCCATCGGGCGAGAAGGCATAGTCATCCTGCCCGCCAAGAGAGAAGACGGGGGCGTCGTAATCGCCCGGAGTGAGGTCGCGAGGAGGACCGTACGTCTTCAGCTGCTTTAGTCCGTTCTGTTCACCAACAACTTTGGGTTCTCGATTTGCTTCAACGACGAAAATGTGCGTCCGCTTACCTTCCTTGTAAGCATTCCAATGGCGATAAAGCAGATGGTCAAAGATCTGTGCCTTCACTTTGGCTTCACTGTTGGCTTCTACATAGTTACAAATGCTCTCGGCCTTGGGATCGCCATCGCACTTGGGATAAACATCGGAAGTGAAAACAATATTATTGCCGTCGGGCGACCAAAGTTCGCCTCCAGCTTCGGTCGAGATATCGGTCAATCTGCGAACAGCCTTCACCGTTCCCGCTGCCCCATCAAACTCCGCAACCCAAACTTGCGACCCGCCTTCTTTCGTCGACAGAAACGCAAACCGCTTCCCATCCGGCGCCCAGCGTGGACGGTCGGCATCCTGATCAGCAATGATCTCCCGCTCCGCAGTTCCCACGTCTCGCAAATTCGGCGAGACGTGGGGCATCCCATTTTTTTCTGCGTTCTTATTCTCACTGGGATGCCCCATGTCTCCCTGGTTTTGGGAGACATGGGAATCACTGTTAAGTGGCACGATCCACACATGCGGCGTCTTCGTATTCGCCGCCAGATCCACATCCACCACGCTGAAGATCACCCACTTTCCATCCGGCGAAACCTGCGGATCGCCCGCCCGCTTCAGCTTCATCATGTCGTCAAACGTGAACGGATGTTTCACTTGAGCCACGGCGGAAAGGGTGAACGCAAAAACAAGAAGAGAAAGAAGAAAACGGCGCATGCGGAACCTCCTGCGGCAAACGAAAAAGTGTAGCACTTCCACCCCCTTTGTCATCCTGAGGA
>JBBIOA010000029.1:0-72754 GCA_037443605.1 Terriglobales bacterium | reverse complement strand
CTCCTGCGGCAAACGAAAAAGTGTAGCACTTCCACCCCCTTTGTCATCCTGAGGAATACAGGTTTTGCACAAGATCAATGTTCAGATGTCACTGACATCAGGGCGGCAGCAGTGGCACGCTGCATAGAGAGGACCGTTTTATGCGCGACGCCAGGAAGTACTTTGTGTACATCATGACGAATCGCTCGAAGACGCTTTACACCGGCGTCACCGACAGTCTGATCCGGCGTGTGCAAGAGCATAAACGTGGGCTCGGTTCGAGATTCACGTCGAAGTACAAACTCGATCGCCTGGCATACTACGAGCGCTTTGAAGATGTGCATCGCGCGATTGGACGCGAGAAGCAAATCAAAGGCTGGCTTCGCATCAAGAAGATCGCTTTAATCGTTTCCATGAATCCCACGTGGCGCGACTTGAGTCTTGAATGGTACGAGCGTCATGCGTTTCAGCCGGACGACAATATCCCCCGCTCCGATCTACCCAAACCCCTGTCATCCTGAGGAGCGCTCTTGGCGACGAAGGACCTATGTATTCCGCCGGCACCACCGAAGCTCCCGGCAAACTGCACAGGTCCTTCGTCGCAAAGAGCGCTCCTCAGGATGACAGCGCACTTTTGCCGCCTCCGGCAACCCTCCGCCCCCACCCACCATCCAACGAAACGGCAGAACTGCGGCGCCCTACCCTCTGGCCTCACTGAGCGGAGAGGGGTTGGAGGGAGGGCCGCAGCAGTGCCGTGTTTTGTTTCGCGCTGCGGCTGGCGCAACACCACCCGGTCTTGCTCGCCAGCCGCAGCGGCAGTGGGCAATGCTGCGAACTGCATCGGTCCTTCGGCCGGCAAAAAACGCGGGCCCTCAGGATGACAGGTTGGCGAAATTCTCGCCGTCATTGGATACACTAGATCTCATGAAACTGGCTTCGCCGCGTCTTCTCTTGTCTCTCGCGCTCACGTTGAGTTCGCTCGCTCTCCCGGTGCTCGCCCAGGAAGGTCCACTCGAAGAAAAGCAGCCAACCGGCGTGACGACCGACGAGATCATCCGGCGCTTCGCCGCGAAAGAAGCTGATTTCGCCAAGGCCCGCGAGCAGTACACCTACCGGCAGGACGTGCTGGTCAAGACTCCGGAGGACGACGGGCAATACCATGAAGTCTTCGACGTGCTGTTCGATGACAAAGGGAAACGCATCGAAAATGTCGTCTTCGCGCCGGCCTCCAACCTGCAGAAGATTTACATGTCGCAGGAAGACATGGAAGACATCCGGCACAAGCTGCCGTTCGTGCTCACCACCGAAGAGATCGACGAATACAACATCCTTTACGTCGGCCAGCAGCAGGAAGACGAACTGCACTGCTACGTGTTCGACATCGCTCCCAAGAAAATCGAAGGCAAGAAACGCTATTTCCAGGGACGCGTCTGGGTCGACGACCGCGACTTCCAGATCGTAAAAACCTACGGCAAGGCGGTGCCGGACCTCTGCAACGGCAAACCCTGCAATGAGGTCAAGCGGCGCGGCGATCAGGAGAATCTATTCCCCAAGTTCACCACCTGGCGCCAGCAAATCGATGGCAAGTACTGGTTCCCCATCTTCACCAAGGCCGACGACGAACTGCACTTCAAGACCGAAGACGTGCGCATCGTAGAGATCGTGAAGTACGAAGACTACAAGCGCTTCGGCTCCAACGTGAAGATTCTGTACGAAGGCAAAGAGATTCCGAAGGATCAGAAGCCCGGCCAGCAGCCGGAGGAGAAGAAGCCTTAGAAGCAAGGTTTCAAAGTGGCAAGGTGGCAAAGTTTCAAAGTGAAACCGGCGGCTACATTTTTCCCCCTAACTCCTTGAACAACGCCACGACTGTATCTAAGCTTGCCTTGTGGCATCTAGCTATCGTGAACTGCTGGTTTGGCAGAAGGCGAAATCGCTGGCCGTTCATGTTTATCGCACCTCGGAAGGCTTCCCGCGAACTGAAACTTACGGACTCACTTCTCAGGTACGCCGGGCAGCCGTTTCGGTAGTTTCGAACATCGCAGAAGGACAAGGGAGATTGTCCTCGAACGAGTTTCTTCACTTTCTGGGTATGGCGCGCGGTTCACTGCACGAACTTGAAGCCCAACTCGCGATCGCGCTTGATCTAAGCTATGTCCAGCCGCTTCTGTACGACAAACTAGCCGAGGAAATCTATCAAGTCCTGGGCCTGCTGAATCGATTGATTAACTCCATCAGGAATAAACGCGCGGGATGATCGTGCACGCTCTTCACCTTGTCACCTTGTCACTTTGCCACTTTGAAACCTCAATAGAACAAATACTTCCTCCACTTATCGTCGCTGCGCCCCATCAGCCGCATGATGTGGCGGCTGGTGTGCAAGTTGAACGCGCGCGGCTCGCGCATCAGCTTCATGCCCGCCTCCGCGGGGTTCTGATTCCCCTTGCGCCGGTTGCAGGGATGGCAGCAGGCCACAAGATTCTCCCAGGTGGACGAGCCTCCCCGCGAGCGCGGGATCACGTGGTCCAGCGTGAGTTCGCTCGAGGGCAGCACTGTGGCGCAATACTGGCAAGTGTTGCGGTCGCGCAGCAGAATGTTCTTCCGCGAGAGCGCCCGGCTCTGGTGCGGAATGCGGCGATATTCCAGCAACCGGATCACCGACGGCAGCCGCATGGCCACGCGCGCCGAGTGCAGGAAGTGGCCGTTCTCCTCCTCGGTCATGGCCACGCCCTTCAGCACCAGCACCAGCGCGCGCCGGGCAGCGCACACGTTGATGGGCTCATAGGAAGCGTTCAGCACCAGCACGGGCGCCAGCAGCGCATGCCCGTCGCCGGCTCGGTGAGGCGCCGTTGCGGCGAACACCCCGGCGCCAATCCGCGATGTTGGTCCTGCCTCGTGTTCCATCCGGTATGACATAAGAGTCAAAGTTTCAAGGTTTCAAGGTTTCAAGGTTTCAAAGTTTCAAAGTCTCAAGGTCTCCCGATTCTTCCGCGGCAGCGTCTTCGACCTTGAAACCTTGCAACTTTGAAACCTTGAAACCTGATTCTTTCAGCGTGCGCGCCACGGTCGCCACCCACACGCGCGACGCTCCGGCGCGGCGCAGCATGCGCGCGCACTCGGAGGCTGTGGTTCCCGTGGTCAACACATCATCCACCAGAAGCACTTCGCGGCCGGAAACCGCTGCACTACTCGGCACGGCAAACGCTCCCCGCAGGTTCTTCCGCCGCTGATGACTGGTCAACCCGATCTGCGAATGCGTATCGCGCGTGCGCTGCAGAATATCCGCGGCCAGCCGCAATCGGCTACGCATGGGCGAAACCCGCAACGCCGCCCGGGCAATCAACTCCGCCTGGTTGAATCCCCGGCGCCAGCGTTTGTTCCGGTACAGCGGCACCGGCACAACCAGGATCTCCTCCTGCTCAAGTGCCGGCTCCAGATCGACCAGCGCCTCGGCCAGCATGCGTCCCAGCACCGTCGCTGCCGGACGCACTCCGCTGTACTTCAGCAGATGCACCAGCTCGCGCAATCCGCCCTCATAACTGCCATAAGCCACGGCGCGGTCGAAAGCGCGCTCCACGCGCCGGCAAACCGGGCACCGTCGCACTCCGTCGGGATCGCGCAGGGAGTACACCGACATCACTCGCTCGCCACAAACGGAGCAAACGGCTTCCGCAATGGGCTCCATCTGCGCCACGCAATCCGGGCACACAGGCAGACGCGAAACATTCAGCAGGGGCTCGCCACAAATACGGCAATCGGAGGGAAACAGAACGGAGAAGAGACTCTCAGCGGCGCGGGTAAAGCGATAACTCAGGCCGGCAGGGATCTTCTGCAGAACAATAGGAATCCCTGATGCGGTGGAACTACCTTGACCAGCGCGGATTCGGTCCTCACTACTGCTGAAGACGGCCTCCTCAAGCTCCGCGCTTTGCCAAGCGCGGGACACCCGCTTGAAATACCCTGGGCCAGCAATCGGCCCTGTTAAATGCAGTATAGCGGCGATCCCCGTTTCTAGGCAACGTGGCGGTTCGTGGCGGCCGCCGCCTTATGGGGCCTGATTCCGGCAGAACTGTCGGAAAGCCGGTCGCGCACCGGGGTAAAGATCAGGCGGTAGTCGCGGTGGAAGCACTGTCCGCAGCGCACCGGCCGCAGCAGGAACACCGGCAAAAGAAAGCGCTCCACTACATTCCGCGAACGCGAGCGGAAACCATCTGGGCTGCCACATTCAGCGCAACGATACGGGAAAAGACGCGCGTCGGAGGAATCACTCATCGGTACACCTCGGAAGACGGACTGCGAAGGGGCGACAGAAACCGATTGACCCCATTCTACACCCCTGAGTCTGCCGGAATGTGGAAATCCGCTATACTATGCCCCGGCGTACAGGACGCCACCCGTCCGCGGACAGGACTGAGTCCACCTGCGCAGTGCGACAACTTCAGGTTCCAACGAACCTCCTTTTTCGCCCGCTGATGCGGACCCCGGGCACGGCCACAAGGAGGTCCGTCATGCCCAAGCAGTTTCACGATCGCCACTTTCCTGTACGCCCCAACCTTGAACAGCTTCGCCACCAGGCCAAGGATTTTCTGCGCTCGATTCGCCAGCAGGATCCCGCGGCGCTGGCCGAGTTCCGAAAGAATCATCCCCGCGAAATGGAACCCGCCACCGCCAAGCTGGCCGACGCACAACTGGCTCTGGCTCGCAGCTACGGACTGCCCACCTGGCAGCGACTGGTAACCGCCTGCCGGATGACGGATGCCATATGGAACGGCGATGCCGAAGCCGTACGCCAAATGGTCTTGAAAAATCAGCAACTCCTGCGGGAAGCGGCCCGCGGTGTAGCCGACAGCAACTGGGGCCCGCCAATGTCATACGCCGCAAACGTAGGCCAGACCACGATCATCGAAATGCTACAAGGCCTCGGCGCCGACGACGTCCAGCACGCCTTCGAGCGCGCCTGCCTTCAAGGCAAGATCGAGACCGCGCGCCGTTTGCACGCGATGGGCGCGCGTCCGACGCAGCGCGGATTGATGTGGACCTGCGAAACCCTCAATCCCTCCGGCTTATCCTTCCTGCTGGAGCTCGGCGCGGAATTTGCCGACGAACACGGCGATCCGCTGGCGCCGGTCGCACTGCTGCTGCAAACCTATAGCCGAGCACCCGAGTCCAAGCACCGCTGCCTCGAAATCGCGGGTAGCCATGGCATTGCTTTTCCCGACACGCCTCCCATGGCGATGCATCGCGGCCGCATCGATCTGCTGGAAGCGTATCTACAGCGCGACTCGGGAATGCTCAATCGAACGTTCTCTCACGAAGAAATCTATCCGCCGGAACTCGCCTGCCATGCCGACCCCTCGTTCGCGCTGCACGGCACTCCGCTCGCCGGAACTACCCTGCTCCACATGTGCGTCGATTTCGACGAGATCGAAATGGCACGCTGGCTGATCGCTCACGGCGCAGACGTGAACGCCAAGGCGCAAGTCGATGCCGACGGCTTCGGCGGTCATACCCCGCTGTTCGGCTGCGTGGTCTCGCAGTCTTATATATGCGGCCGTCAGCGGGATGCTGCCTTCGCCCGCCTCCTGCTCGATCATGGCGCGGATCCCAACGCCCGTGCATCTTTGCGCAAGCGCCTGCGCTTTGTCCCCGACGAATCCACGCACGAATATCGCGACGTTACGCCCATTTCCTGGGGCCAGCGCTTCCACGACCGTGGCTATGCCGGCCACACCTGGATCAGCGAACCCGCGATGCAGCTGATTGCCGAGCGCGGCGGGCTTCCCTAGCCAGCACGCCCGTATTCGTCTCTCGATCGCTGCCTCCGAAATTCCGACTCCGCACTTGTCTTGCGGCCACGGGGCGTGCTAACGTGCGCCGTTCCACTGTTTTGCAGTCGCGCAGGCAACCGCTGCGCAATCGTTTTCATTCCAAGGCCTGAAAGGGATTCCTTCTATGAGCGGCGCCCCGAACCAACCTTCCGCCCCGAAGAAACACACGCCCTACGTTCCCGAAACCATGCAGATGAAGGAGTTCACCTTCCGCGCCGTGCTGATCGGCCTTTTTCTGACGGCGCTGCTCGGCTCCGCGAACGCCTACCTCGGGTTGAAGGCGGGCATGACCATCGCGGCGACCTACCCGGCCGCCGTCATCGGCATGGCGCTGCTGCGGCTGATGAAGGGCTCGCTGCTTGAGGAGAATATCGCTCGAACCGTCGGCTCCATCGGTGAATCCGTTGCAGCGGGCGCGGTGTTCACCATCCCCGCGTTCGTAATGGCGGGACTTTGGCCGGGCCTTACCCACGATCAGTATTGGAAGTCCGTCGCGCTCATGATGATCGGTGGCACGCTCGGCATCCTCTTCGTGACCCTGCTGCGGCGCGTGATGGTCGAAGATCCGGATCTTCCGTACCCGGAATCGGTTGCCGCCTCCGAGATTCACAAGGCCGGCCAACAGGGCGCCAAAGCCGCCAAAATTCTCTTCGCCAACATGGGCTTCGGCGCCTTCATGTTCCTGTTGGGCGCAGTCAACATCTTCGCTCCCAGCAACGTGTTTCACGTGAAGATCAGCGATCTAGGCAAGAAGCTGCTGCTGCGCACTGGAACGAATCCCAACGTGGCCACCACCGTGACCGGCGGCGCAACCTTGTTCAGCGCTCCCGACATCAGCCCCGCCTATCTCGGCGTCGGCTACATCATCGGTCCACGTCTTGCGGCTCTGAACTTTGCCGGAGGCGTGCTGGCCTGGGGTTTGCTGGTTCCACTTCTCACCTTCACGATCGGTCCGTATATCCAGGCTGCACAGCCGGCCGGGCAGCCAATCTCCTGGACACTGCTCGCAGGTGCCATCTACTACTCCATCGTTCGCCCCATCGCAGTCGGCGGCATGCTCGTCGGCGCCTCCTACACTTTGTTCAAGATGCGCAAACAACTTGCCGTCGGCATGGGCCGCGCGATTTCAGATCTGAAAAAATCCGCGTCCGCCCATGAAGTTACGAACCGCACCGAGCGCGACCTGAGCGCCAAGATCGTCTTCGCCGGTGTCGGTCTGGTCTTTCTTGCCATGATCGTGCTCTACCACTACTTCATCAGCGGCGCAGGAAATCTCAGCGCCTCGCGCGTGTTGTCAGGATCGCTCGTCGCAGCGGGCATCATGATCATCGTCGGCTTCTTCTTCGCCGCGGTATCCGGAAACCTGGTCGGCATGATCGGATCGTCAAACAATCCTGTCTCCGGTCTGACGCTCTGCACGCTCGTTATCGCCGCGCTCCTGATGGTCGCGTTGGGAGTCTCCGGCGCCGGAGGCGTCGCCGCGGTCTTAGGCGTCGCGGCGGTGATCTGCGTTTCCTCGGCGGTCGCCGGCGAAATGCTGCAAGACTTGAAAGTCGGGCACATCCTGGGCGGCACGCCGGCCAAGATGCAGATTGGCGACATCCTCGGCATCATCGTCGCTTCGCTCGTGCTCTTCTGGCCACTTTCCAAGCTCGATTTCGTCTATCACTTCGGCACTCCCGAACTGCCCGCGCCGCAGGCCGGTCTCATGGCAATGCTCTCCAAAGGTATTGTCGGCGGCGACATGGCGTGGCCCCTGGTCGTGGTTGGAATCGCTCTCGGCATCGCCATGATCATGATCGAGGTCAAGAGCGTCATGCTGTTCTCGGTCGGCATGTATCTGCCGCTGGGGACAACCTTCGCCATCTTCCTGGGCGGCGTCATTCGCTGGATCACCGACTCGATGCGCAACCGCCGCAATCTGAACGACGCGCAGAAAGCCCGCGTCGATAATGCCGGAGTCCTGACTGCCTCCGGATTAATCGCAGGCGAGGCCTTATGCGGCATCGGCGTGGCAGCGATCATCGCCCACCGGCTGGCGAATGACCCTCATGCCAACACTACCTTGTACGACTTCGGGATCGGCAACTCGCCGCTCACCAGTCTGATCGCGCTGGCTCTGCTCGTCGCCGTGATGGTCCTGGTGCCTCTGGCGAATGCAGGCCGCCCCGAAGATCCGGCGCCGCCAACCGCAATCATGTAGCTCTCGCAGCCTTTGTCATCCTGAGCGAAGCGAAGGACCTATGCGTTCTGTTCCGGAGAGACGCCAATGCATGAGTCCACTTCGCTCGAGATGACATGTGTTTTTTCAACATCATGTCCATCCCCGAAAATATTGCGCGCATTCGAGAGCGCATGGCGGCGGCCGCCCACCGCGCCGGACGCTCTCCATCCGACATCGCATTGATGGCGGTCACCAAAACGCATCCACCCGAACGGATCCGCGAAGGCTATCTCGCCGGCCTGCGGCGGTTCGGGGAAAACCGCGTGCAGGAATTTGCCACAAAAGCGGGCGCTCTCTCTGACCTTAACGGAGCAGTCTGGCACATGATCGGCCACCTGCAATCGAATAAGGCAGCGAAGGCGGCCGAGCTCTTTCACGCCGTCGATTCCGTCGACTCGCTCAAGCTGGCGGAGAAACTCGATGCCGCCGCACGCAACTTGAACAAGAATCTCGGCGTCCTGATCGAAGTGAACGTCGGCGGAGAGGCCGTCAAAAGCGGCGTCGCGCCCGGCTCGAAGGAATTGGAAGAATTGCTGCAGGCCGCTCCGCGGCTGGACGCGCTCGAGTTTCGCGGACTGATGACCGTACCTCCGTTCACTGAAGACCCGGAGGGCGCTCGCCCCTTCTTCCGCCAACTGCGCGACCTCCGCCACTCGATCGCCGCGCGTAAACTTCCCGGCGTGAGCCTGGACGAACTCTCCATGGGCATGTCGCACGATTTTGAAGTAGCGATCGAAGAAGGCTCAACCTGCGTCCGCATCGGAACCGCCATCTTCGGAGAAAGACCGAAGCTGTAATCGCACATGAAAATCATCGATCAATGTTGCGCCGGCGTTCTCTGCTTTTGGGCAATCGTCAGCAGTTGGGCGGTCCCGCACAACTACACCGGCAGAATCTGGCTGCTGGGCACGGCGTTAGCCCTGCTCTTCGCCGCCCTGCTGAATGTCCTGCGCCTTCGCAACGGCTACAGCGTCCGCGGATTGAAGCTGTCCTGTCTAACCGCCAATGTCACGATGTTGACGTTGTTCCTCTCCTTGCTGGTAAGTCTCGGACGCGCGCGCGCCCTCGGCAATCCTCACATCCTCATCGTCGCCGCCCTGCTGGCTGCGGAGACCGGATTCTCCTTGGGCAAGAACGCATGATCCCCCTGCGCGAATCGAAAGACGGCGTCAGCTTCGCCGTCAAGGTCCACCCCCGCGCCCGCAAGAACGCCATTACCGGCGAAGTCGGCGAAGCACTCAAACTCTCCCTGACCACGCCTCCCGTCGAAGGCCGCGCCAATGACGCCTGCATCGAATTCTTCGCCAAGCTTTTGAACGTCCCTCGATCTTCCGTTACCATTGCGTCCGGCCACAGCAGCCGGAATAAGGTGATTCGCGTGGCCGGAGTGACCGCGCAGCAAGTGCAGGATCGGCTGCCAGGCTGACGACACCATTCAGGAGCCCCTTTGACCTTCTCCGAACGCTTCCAGGAAATTCGCACCGGCTTCGAGCGCCCCTTCTGGGTCGCCAACGTCAGCGAAATGTTCGAGCGGCTCTCCTACTACGCCGTGTTCGCAGTCCTGGCGCGCTATTTGCACGAGGGCCTGCACTTTGACGTGCAACGGGCAGGCAGTCTCTCCGGAATGTTTGGCGGATGGGTCTGGGTCATGGCCGTGTTCGGTGGCGCCATCGCCGACCGGCTCGGCTTTCGTCGCGCGCTCTCGCTGGCCTACCTGTTTCTCACCATCGCCTACTTCTCGCTCGGCTCGATTGGGGCGGACTGGTTCGCGCCCGTCCGAAACTCGGTCCCACTTTTGCCGCTGGTAGCAATTGTGCTGACGTTACCGGCGCTCGGCGTGGCACTGGTCAAGCCCAGCGTCGTCGGCACCACTGCGCGCGCCTCGAAAGAAAACGTCCGCTCGGTGGGCTATTCCATCTACTACACGCTGGTCAACGTGGGCAGCACCGCCGGGCCGTACCTTGCATCCTGGGTTCACCGGCACAGCGGCATGCCGAACGTTTTCCGCATGGCGGCCATCAGCGTCTTTGCCATGCTGTTCTTCGTTCTGCTGTTCTTCAAAGAACCGCGGCGCGACTCCGATGCCCCAGCCGTTACCCTCGATCAGGTCGTTAAGAACTTCCTCACCGTTCTCTCCAATCCGCGCTTCATGCTCTTCCTGCTGATTTTCACCGGATACTGGATCGTCTTCTGGCAGGAATTCATCGCACTCCCGCTCTACATATCGGCATACATCGACCCCAAGGCGGACACCGAGTTGATTCTGGTAACCGATCCCCTGGTCGTCATCTGTTTCACCATGCTGATCGGCTTTCTCACCAAGCGCCTGCATGCCTTTCACGCCATCGTGCTGGGCACGCTGGTTTCGAGCGTGGCCTGGATTCTGATGATCGTCCACCCTTCGGTCTGGATGGCCGTCGCCACGCTGGTGGTCGTCGCCACCGGTGAGATCATCCAGCAGCCGCGTTATTATGATTACGTTTCGCGCCTGGCTCCGCCCGAGCAGCAAGGCCTGTACATGGGATTCGCGTTCCTGCCGTTGGGGATTGGATCCTTCATTGGCGGCCCCTTCAGCGGCTGGCTGATGAAGCACTACGGTGAACAACTGCACCGCCCGCAGATGGTGTGGTGGTCGGTGATCGCCGTGGGGATCGCCACCACCCTGCTACTCTGGATCTACGACCGCCTGGTTCGAGTGGATACGCACGAGGGCTAGTCGAGCGCATCAAACGAATGGAAGTTGAAGGGCCATTTTCCCCTGTGGCCCTCTGTGCCCGCTGTGGTGAAAGACTTTGACCTCCTCGCCCAATGCTTCGCAGGTTGCCGCCGCCATTCGCCGCGCCCTCAAAGACGGCGGTTCTGCCGAACACGCCGCCGGCGTGCAGTGGTTCTTCAAAGAAGAGATCCAGTCCCACGGATGGTACGCGGCCGACCTGCGGCGCGCGGCGCGGCAATTTCGCAAAGAGATTCTGAAAGAGCACGGCCTCGAGTTCCTGCTGCAGATTGCCGACGAACTTTTCTCCGGCTCGGTGCTGGAAGAAAAAGGCGCCGCCGTCCTTTTGCTGGAGAATCTCGACCCGAAATTTGGCGACCTTGAATTCCGGCGGTTCGACTCCTGGCTCGACCGCATCAGCAGTTGGGCCGACCACGATGGCCTCGTGCATGTTCTGATTGCACCGATGGTCGCGGCGAAGCCGGCGCGGGCCAAGTCCGTATTCCGTTGGGCAAGGTCCCCGGATCGCTGGCGCCGCCGCGCCGCCTGCGTAGCGCTCATCCGCGGCGCACGCCAGAAGATGTTCTTCCCGCAGATCGTAAAGCTGTCGAACTCCCTGCTCGCTGATCAGGACGACATGGTGCAGAAGGGCCTCGGCTGGCTGTTGCGCGAAACGGCAAAGCATGACGCGAAGCGCACCGTCCCCTACCTGATGAAGATTCGCGCGAAGGCTCCACGGCTGGTGTTGCGCACCGCCTGCGAGACGCTGCCGGCGGGGGCCAGAAACAAGATCCTTGCGGCCTCTTGATTCGTCCCGCTTTGGGAACCAACTCTGCAGCTTGTGCTTCAAGTCCTTGCAGTTTGCAAGTTCCGATGTTCACATTGGCATTAGGGCCCGTG
Organism: Terriglobales bacterium; assembly: GCA_037443605.1. GTDB lineage: Bacteria > Acidobacteriota > Terriglobia > Terriglobales > Acidobacteriaceae > Sulfotelmatobacter. Next base: position 61,113 of record JBBIOA010000029.1, on the reverse strand, counting down.
GTGTAATGGGAACACAGCACTCTGCAAAAGTCGCGGATACGGGTTCGAATCCCGTCGGGTCCATTCTCCCTTTGTGCGTAGGCACGGATTGAGAAATTGTGCTGGGGAGTGAACGCAGAGATATCTCCCCGGGTAACTTGACAACGCCTTCTACCCTGCCGATACTCGTAATTGCAGAGTGCTAAGTTACACCACGGTAATTCAGATGGCCCCGGCAAGCCGGGGCCGTTTCACTTTGCGTCAACTCTGGTAGAAAAGCCGCACGGACGCGTCCCGGGTCCCTGCAATTCGCCCAAATCCCGCCTCTTGTTTACAATAGACGTTTGCCCATGAACCTCTCCGCCATCCAGTCTGCGCTGCGCGAACGCAATATCGACGCGTGGCTGTTCTACGATCATCATCATCGCGACCCCATCGCCTACCGCATTCTCGGAGTACCCGCGAGCCTGATGGTCACACGCCGCTGGTTCTACCTGATTCCCGCCGAAGGCGAGCCGGTCAAACTGGTGCACAAGATTGAAGCCGGACATCTCGATTCCCTTCCCGGCAAGAAACATCAGTATTCCGGCTGGCAGGAGTTGTTCGAGAAGCTGAAGACGATTCTTGCGAATTATCGCGATCTCGCCATGCAGTACTCCCCGAACAATCTGGTGTTCACCGTCTCGCTGGTCGACGCCGGTACCGTGGACCTGCTGCGCGGGTTGGGCAAGAACATTGTCAGTTCCGCTGATCTCGTGGCGCAATTCGAAGCGACCTGGACCGACGAGCAGATTCAGTCGCATTTCGCCGCGCGCGACAGCGTCGACAAGATCGTCGCCGAGGCGTTCCAGGAAATCGGACGCCGCGTGCGCAATGCTGGCACCAAGGAACACGAGATCCAGCAGTGGTTCATGGAAGCCTTTGCCCGCGAGAATCTGCTGACCGACGATCCGCCGATCGTGGCCGTGAATGCCAATGCCGGCAATCCGCACTACGAACCCAACGCCAGCCACCCCATGCCGATCCGCGAAGGCGATCTGATCCTGCTCGACGTCTGGGGCAAGAAGAACTCGCCCAACGCCGTCTACTACGACATCACCTGGATGGGCTTCGTGGGCAAGGCGCCGTCGGACCGCATGCGCGAAGTTTTCGAGATTGTGCGCGACGCCCGCGATGCCGGGGTCAAAACCGTTCTCGACGCCATCAGCGCCGGCCGTCCCATCGCCGGATGGGAAGTCGATCGCGCCACCCGCGGCCACATTGAAAAAGCCGGCTACGGCGACTATTTCATCCACCGCACCGGACATTCCATCGGCACCGACGTCCATTCCAATGGCGCCAACATGGACGACCTCGAGATTCACGACGAGCGCCGGATTCTGCCGAACTCCTGTTTCTCCATCGAGCCGGGAATTTATCTGCCGGAGTTCGGTGTGCGCAGCGAAGTCAACGTTCTGGTGCGCGCCAAATCGGCGGAAGTCACCGGAAAAATTCAACGCGAGATTGTGACGATCTGAAAATGGCAAATCCTGCAGAAAAAGCGAACGCGGCGCCCGTGAGCACGATGTCGGTGATCGCGCCCGCCGTCGGCTGGCTGATTCCCGGCGCCGGCCACATGATCCAGCGGCGCTGGGTGCGCGGCGCGCTGTTGTTTATCTCCATCGTCACTTTATTTGTGCTTGGACTCGCCATGCAGGGCCGCATCTACAAGGCGAACGGCGGCGACATTCTCGATATTCTCGGATTCGTCGGCGACGTCGGCGCGGGCGCGCTCTACGTCCTGACCGTCGCCTTGGACTGGGGCAAGGGCGCGATTCAGTTCGCCACCGCCGACTACGGGACCAAGTTCATTATCGTCGCCGGGTTGCTGAACTTCATCGCGGTGGCTGACGCGTATCACATTGCGATTGGAAAGAAACAATAGAGCTGTCGCTGGCCGTTCGTCGTGGGTCGTTGGCTAAAACAGGTTTGCAGGTAGAAATACGTTGACCATCACACTCAATCACTTCAGCGCCGCTCTGGTATTCGCCACGTTCGCGTCGATCGTGTTCGGCATTACCCACCGCGAAACCACCCGCGACATGATCCGCTACGGCCTCTACTGCTTCGCCATGTTCCTCGGCGGAGTCCTCGTCGCCGGCTGGGTGATGTGGATCTTGCGGAGATAGGGGTTCAATGTTGCAAAGTTTCAAGGTTTCAAAGTTCGACCCGAAAATCCCAAACTCTTTGAAACATTGAAACCTCGAAACTTTGAAACCTTCTTTCACCCCTCCCACACAAACGCATCAAAAATCCTCTTCGTATCGAAGTTCAACCGGCGGTACAGCGCAACCGCGCGTGCGTTGGCTTCGGTCACGGTCAGCGACAGCATCGAGAAATTCCGCTGCCGCAGATTCGCGGCCGTCGCCGCCATCAGCGACTCCCCAATCCGATGCGACCGATATTCCGGCAGCACGCACACCTGCGTGACATGCCCTACATCGTCGCGCACCCGCGAGCACAGGATCAGTCCAATCATGCTGCGCGCCCGCCGGTCGATCGCCACAAACGACGATTCGGCATCGAACACGCCGCAACCCGGAAAGCGCACAATATTATTGAGAAAGCGCAGCGACCCGCTCAATGTGTGGTATTGATCGTTGATCTTGGCGTCGACATGCCCGCGGTATGCCGCCGTGATCACCGCCGCGGATGGCTGATAATCCGCCTCTGCCCACGGACGAATTTCAATCTCGGAATGCCCCGCCACTTTCTCCTGCGCCGTCTTCTCCAGCGCCAGCACCATGAACAGTCGCGGATGCCGCTCGAACCCGGTCTCCAGAAACGGACGCGACACCGCGTTGGCCTCATGCGCCAGCAGTTGCGCCTCCACGCGATGAATCCCGGGCGACTGCTGCAGGGTCTCAATCACGTGCGTCAGCAGCCTGAGTTCCACTTCGCGAGCGTTCGGCAGCCGGCTTCCGTTGGTCACATAAAGATCGCCGATCACTCCCTTACTGCCTTCGTACACGAAAAACGAATAACCGAACACGCGGCCTCGGTCCACCGCGGCGTAGCCGGGAAGAATCTTAGAGTCCACATAACGCAGAATCATCGCGGCGGAACTGGCATAGTCCCAGGAGAGCAGGCGCGACCAGAGTTGCGTCTCGTCGTCGAGCAGGGGGCGCAAATCGTCGGAGGAAAAATGCCTGAGGTCCAGAATTTCCAAGAGGCTCCAGCCGCAGCCACCGGAGAGCGGCCAACAGCGCGGCAAAAGTCCGAGTGTAGTGGGTTCCACCGCGCCGAAGCAAACCCGGCGAACACCTTGTAGCAACAGACGGAATCCGGCGGGAGCACTCGTATCCGATCTCACCAATGGACGTGATTTTGATCACAAAACGGCCGCACGGACCGACGTAACCGGGCGCAACAATTTACCTCCAAATAATTCACCTGTAACGACTTACATCGATTCTGGAATCTACCGCCAGGTGCTCTCGCGCACGCGGCTCTGTGACCCGTATCACACCGATCTCCCGCCCTTCCGCCACATAATCGACTCCTGCTTCGCAGACCGGAGTGATCGTGACTCCTGCTGGGGGATCAAGTGGCTAAAGGACGCGTTTCCATCGTCGTCGAGCGCTGCAAGGCCTGCGGCTTCTGTGTGGAGTTTTGTCCCACGCACGTGCTCGCGCTCTCTTCCGCCTTCAATTCCAAGGGATACCACCCGCCGCACGTGGTGCATCCGGAGAAATGCAGCGGCTGCGATTTGTGCGGCATGTACTGCCCCGACTTTGCCATCTACGGCACCAAGGTTGCCGGAGAAAAGTCTGCCGTCGAGAAGAAGTCCGAGGCATCCGCCGCCAAGCCGGCCGGAGGTGCGCAATGAAGACCGCAACCATGAAAGCCGATCCCCGCGGAGTTCTGACCGGCACACATTTCCTGGATGGCGATCACGCCTGCTGCGAAGGCGCCTTGGCTGCCGGAGCGCGATTCGCCGCCGGATATCCCATCACGCCGTCCACGGAAGTGGTCGAGCGCTTCGCCTCGCGCGTCCCCACCGTCGGTGGCAGCTTCATCCAGATGGAAGACGAACTGGCTGCCTCCATTGCGCTGCAGGGCGGCGTCTGGGGCGGAGCCAAAGCCTTCACCGTCACCTCCGGCCCCGGCTTCTCGCTGATGATGGAGCACATCGGCTACGCCGCCATGACGGAGACTCCTTGCGTCTTCGTCGACGTGCAGCGCGGCGGCCCGTCCACCGGCTTGCCCACCCTTCCCGCGCAGGCCGACATGATGCAGGCGCGCTGGGGTTCGCATGGCGACTACGAGATCATCGCGCTGTGCCCGAACTCGCCGCAGGAATGCTTCGACTTAACGATCACAGCATTCAACCTGGCCGAAGAGTACCGCGTGCCCGTCATGTTCATGATGGACGAAGTCGTCGGCCACATGACCGAGAAGGTCGTGATCCCTCCCGCCGATCAGATTGAAGTCGTCCCGCGCAAGCACACAAAGAAATCGGTGGAAGACTATCTCCCCTACGGCACGAACGGCGACCTGGTGCCCGAGATGGCGCATGCTGGCGAAGGCTACAAATTCCACGTCACCGGCCTCACCCACGACGAGCGCGGCTATCCCAACATGACGCCGGCCACACAGGACCAGCTGGTCAAGCGCCTGCAGAATAAGATTCGCAACGCCGCCGACCGCATTTGCCTGTTCGAAGAAGATCGCCTCGATAACGCCGAAGTCGTGGTCGTCTCCTACGGCATCACGTCGCGTGTGGCGCAGCGAGCCATCGACATGGCCCACGAGCGCGGGCTGAACGTTGGCAAGCTCCGCCTCATCACCGCCTGGCCTTTCCCCGACAAAAAGATCTCCGGCCTCGCCCAGCGGGTGAAAGCGTTCGTCGTGCCGGAACTGAACCTGGGGCAGATGGTGCGCGAAGTCGAACGCGCGGCCGGCGGGAAGGCAAAGACCCTTGCCGTTCCACATGCCGGCGGCGGCGTTCACAATCCCGAAGAAATCCTGAAAGCCATCGTGGAGGCCAGCCGATGCTGAACGTCTTGCAAGATGACACTGTCAATCCCGTAGAACAGTTTCTGCGCACCGACCGCATGCCGCACATCTGGTGCCCGGGATGCGGCATCGGCACCACGGTCAACTCCTTCGCGCGCGCATTGATCGACTCCAAAGTCGATCTCGACTCGATTGCCTTGGTCTCCGGCATCGGTTGCACCGGCCGCGTCGCCGGATACGTCAAACTCGATTCCTTCCACACCACGCACGGGCGCGCCATTCCCTTCGCCACCGGCCTGAAGCTGGCGAATCCAAAACTGAACGTTGTCGTCTATTCCGGTGACGGCGATCTCTCGGCCATCGGCGGCAACCACCTGATTCACGCCGCGCGCCGCAATATCGACTTGAAAGTCATCTGCGTCAACAACCTGATTTACGCCATGACCGGCGGCCAGACCGCTCCAACTACGCCCGGCCACGCCACCACTTCGACGAATCCCTACGGCACCTTCGAACCAGCCTTTAATCTTCCGGCGTTGGTCGACGCCGCCGGCGCCGTCTACGTGGCGCGCTGGACCACCTTCCATGTCCGCCAACTCGCGCGCTCCATCAGCGAGGCCTTCGCCAAGAAAGGATTCTCTTTCATCGAAGTCATCTCGCCCTGCCCCACGCTCTACCAACGCCGCAACAAAATGGGCGATGGCCTCGACACCATGAAGTACTACAAGGAAGCCAGCAAAGTGAAGAACGGCGCGCCCACCAACGAAGTCGGACTCACGCTCAATGGTGAAATCGCCGTCGGCAAATTCGTGGACCGCGAACGCCCCGACTATCAAACTCTGATGCGCGCGCAGTACGTCGAATCCCTCGGCGAGCGCTATATCGAAGTCACCGGCAACGCGGAGCCGGAAATGGAGTGCGCATGCGGCTAACCGAGATTCGTATCGCAGGCTTCGGTGGCCAGGGAGTCATTCTCTCGGCCGTAGTGCTGGGCAAGGCCGCATCGATCTACGAAAACGGCTTCGCCACCATGACGCAGAACTTCGGCCCGGAGGCGCGCGGCGGCGCTTGCAGCGCCCAACTGATCGTTTCCGACTCGCCGGTGCTCTATCCCTACACCACCCACCCCGACATCATGGTGATCATGTCGCAGGAGGCCTACAACCGCTTCGCCCACGAATTGAAACCGGGTGGAACCCTCATCGTGGAAGAAGACCTGGTACGCGTCGCCAACGCCAACAGCGACAAGAAAGTCCACGCCATCCCAGCCACGCGCTTCGCCGAGCAGCTCGGCAAGCGCATGGTGCTGAACTCGGTCATGGTCGGATTCTTCACGGCGGTCACAAAGTTGCTCGACGCTGAAGCCGTTCGTAAGTCGGTCGCAGATTCGGTCCCTCCCGCCTTCCGCGACCTGAATCTCAAGGCCTTCGAAAAAGGCTACGAATACGGCCTGACCGCGAAAGCCGGAGCCCCGCCCGAACTCGAAGAAGTCGGATACGCCAAGGAGTAGATACCGCAGAGCCTGCCTCAAAGGCAGGCTCCGGAAGGGCACAACCTCCGACCCGTCCCCTTGCCCCACGACGGCGCGGCCGCCGAAATTCTCAAAATGAAGCGTTTCATGTCCAATCTGAAACGGGAAACCCGCCTGAAATCGTTGATTTTTGCCACTTTTTCTTGACTTGGGGTCAAAACCTTGTAATAAATATCCGGTCCAGTTGGACGAGTTTGGGGGTGTATTCGGTTGGCTGAAGTTCGACTGCAAGAGGGCGAGTCACTCGAAAATGCCCTCCGCCGCTTCAAGCGTAAAGTGCAACAGGAAGATGTTGTTAAAGAAGTGAAGCGCCACTCCTATTACCTGAAGCCCGGCGAAAAAATGCGAGTCAAAGCTGCGCTGGCTCGCAAGCGAGCCCGCAAGAAAACTCGCAAAGAGCAGGATTAGTGAGTATCAGGATGAACAGCATCAATGAGCCGCTTCTTCCCAGGGCGGCTCTGCTCAGATTCTGGCCCCCACCAGAGTGAGTTGCGGCAGGGATTCAATCAACTACATATCTTCCGCCATGAAAAAACGATAGTTTGTATCCACGCTCCCGATCGAGAGCGTGACGGGCCGAGTCCATGGGGCAGTACGAGGGGGGATGTTAGAACCTGTATTTTCTCCGACCACCGCAGTTCTTTCCCCGCGGGTGGGCGCGGGAAACGGGCTGAAGGGAGCCATCCTCAAATGGAATTTCAGGACAAGGTGCTGAAGTGTATCGACTGCGGTGGTGAGTTCGTCTTCACCTCCGGGGAACAGCTTTTCTTCCACGATAAGCAGTTCAAGAACGAGCCCAAGCGCTGCAAAGCCTGCAAGTCGAAGCGGGTAGCCGTGCTGGGGGCGCCAACCACACAGGGGCAGCAGCCTTACCGCTATACCAAGGTGGAAACGCAGGCGACGTGTTCGGGGTGTGGCAAGCAGACCACCGTGCCCTTCCGGCCCACGCAAGGTCGTCCCGTCTTTTGCCGCGAATGCTTCATGTCGCGCAGAACCGCGGCTTCGGCCTGACGTTCCGCATCTGACGTCCGGTTTGTGACCGCAGCGCCATCCGTGGCGCTGGCAGGATTCGTGTGCTCACTCCATGCTTGAACGGCTCCTTCTTTGCGGTTCAACGCAAGTGGCGGCAACCTGCGAGTGCGCTACCATAGAAGCGTGCCCGGATACTACGTCGAAAACTTCGGATGCCGCGCCACCCAGGCTGACGGCGCCGCCCTCGAACGCCAGTTCGAGGAGCGCGGTCTCGCCCGCGCCTCGACACCCACGCACGCCCAAGTCGTCGTCATCAATTCTTGTACCGTCACCGCCGCCGCCGATCAGGATGCGCGCGCCGCCATTCGCCGCGTCCGCCGCCAGAATCCCGAGGCTCAGATCGTGGTCACCGGCTGCTATGCTCAGCGCGCCCCGGATGAGATCGCCGCGTTGCCCGGTGTCAGCTACGTAATCGGCAACTCGCACAAACATCAGCTCGCAGAGATTGCACTCAATGTACCGACGAGTCCATCCGCGAATTTCATATCGTTGGATGCGCTCAGCCAACGGCCAACGACCAACGACCAACGACCGATTTTCGTCTCCGACATCTTCGCCCACACCGAACTCCTCGCCGCCCCCGTCTTCGACGCCGCCAACGAGCGCACCCGCCCGAATCTCAAAATCCAGGATGGCTGCGACAATCGTTGCTCCTTCTGCGTGATCCCCTACGTCCGCGGCCAAAGCCGCTCCCTTGCGCCCGGCCAAATCGTCCGCGAAGTGAGTCAGCTCGTCGATGCGGGATACAAAGAAGTCGTGATCAGCGGAATCAATCTCGGCCGCTGGGGACGAGACTTAAATCATGTAGGGACAGCCGCCCCCGGCTGTCCAGGCGAGCAAAGCTCGCCGGCTCACCTCATCCACGCCCGAACGCTGGAATCCCTCATCCGCGCGATCCTCGATCACACCCGTCTCGAAAAACTCCGCATCTCCTCCGTCGAACCGATGGACTGGTCTGACGAACTCATCGCGCTCGTCGCGTCCTCGTCCCGCATCGCCAAGCACGCCCACGTCCCCATGCAGTCCGCCAGTGACGCCGTCCTGCGCCGCATGCATCGCAAGTACCGCCCATGGCACTATCGCCAGAAGATCGAAAAGATTCGCGCCGCCATGCCGACCGCCGCCATCGGCGCCGATGTGATGGTCGGATTCCCCGGTGAAACCGACGCCGAATTCGAGTCCACCCGCCGCATGATCGAGGACCTCCCCTTCACCTACCTGCACGTCTTCACCTACTCCGCTCGCCCCGGCACTCCGGCGGCAGAAATGTCGAATCAGGTCCCAGTACACATCGCCCGCGCGCGCAATCAGGTCCTGCGCGAGTTAGCCGCACAAAAGAAATTGGCGTTCATGCGCAGCTTCATCGGGCAAACGATTGAAGCGATCACGTTGAACGTGGGTAGTGAAAACAGCGACGGAGAATTCACCGAAGCCCTCACCGACAACTACCTCAAACTTCGCCTCCGTGGCCGCCACGAAGCGAACCGATGGATGCAGGTCGAAGTCGAAGATGTCGCCGGCGGTGCGCTGGTGGCTTCCTCAAGCCGTGAACAATCATCCCTGCAAACCTGCCGCGCGGAAGCTTAGACCTTTGACCAGCCGTCTACCGCATGGCGTCGCACCCCGTCCAGCCATCCTTGTGCGATCCGACCTTCCGCGAAACCATTCCCGGTCAGGCCACTGACTTCAAAGTCTTCGGGTCCACAGATGTTGTTTAAAGTTGGATCATGCTCTCCAGAAACAGGTTCTTGCACCAAACTTTTGCCGCTTGATGCATAGCGGGTCAGTACACGAACAGATAGAAGGCTGTTGCCGCTTGCCCGCTGTTATCGTTGCTATAGGTAAATACCTGGTTGGTGTTGGGGACCAGGAGCTTTCCCAATCCGCAATTGGGTCCATCCGACTGTAGACAGAAGAGGACGCTCACATTACTGCTGTTGTTTAGTTCCACGGGCTGCACGGAAATAAAACGATCGCTAACGGTGAATCCAAAATCCAGCACAGCGCGGCCTACGACAGGCGCGTTTACCGTGATCCCGCACGGTGGTATGGACGCCGCCGGCCCCGCGAGAACCGAATTAAAGCACCGCACAATGTTGGGCGGAGTCTGGCGGTCGAGGTAAACCATGGCCTTCATCCATCCGCTGCTCGTGCGGTCCTGCTGTACATTGCCGGTCGCCTGGAATGCAGGCCCATTCGTACTACTGCCGCTGACTCCGGCACCGTTCGTGCTGCTTCCAATCACTCCCACGCCATTTGTGCTGATGCCGGAGACTCCGAACGAGCTCGTGCCCACGCCTTCGACGCCGGCCGATCCACCCAGCGCGATCAGGCCCAACCCGTTCGGGTCATAGTTCTGGGCGTAGACTCCATGGCCCAGCGCGTTGTGCGACAGTCCGACCACTCCTTCCGGGCCAAGGCCGTTCAGCGTGGTCGTGCCGAAACTTTCTCCCATCACACCCTGTCCCTGCTTCACGCTGCCGTACATGCCTCGTCCCGAATTGCTGACCCCGTCGATGCCATCGCCGGAATTTTGCGACCAGCCGAAAATTCCCAGCCCATTAGCGTTCGTGCTGGTGCCGTACACGCCTGCTACGCTTCCCGACTGCCCCGCCACGCCGTAGTTGGAAGGGCTGTAGCCGGACACGCCGACATTGCCCAGGGTGTCCACGGCAAAGACGGATCCCGAACTGAAGCCGCCGCTGGCATCGCGTTTCACGATGGCGTTCGCCGTGTTCGCGCTGGTGGGCGCCACCGTCCAGTTCAGGCCCAGCGTGCCGCTGGTGGTGACCGGCGATCCGGTCACCGTGAAGTCGCTGGCCGGCGCGCTCAGTCCTACGCTCGACACCGAGCCCCCGCCTCCGCCGGGAAAAGTCTGGCCCGGAGCGAATGCGATGATGCCCTTGGGGCCAATGCGAAGACCGGTATCGGCCGGAGCAGTGGTCCCGCTGCCGTAAAGAAGACTGAGGATGCCAGAGGGATTGGAAGTGTCGTTATTGGCGGGCTCGGCCTTCCACTGGAAGGTCTGGTTAATGGCGGTCGCGGCGGGAGCATTGAAAGTGGAGGCGATGAAACTCTCCGGCTGGGAACTTTTGCCGGCGGTCGCCGTGGCAACTCCGGTCGCGGGCAGAGAGAGAACACCACGGACGGTCGCGCCGCCTTTAACATCCAGAGTCGAGACGGGCGTTGCAGTGCCGATGCCGATTCTGGCGATCGTGCCTGATCCGGTCTGCGAGATGGCCGAGTTTTCGATGTCGGTGCCGGTGGAGAACAGGGGCAGCGTATTCGCCGTGCCGCCGTTGGTGGTGACGGCGGATGCTGGTGGCAACGAGCTCGTTCCAGACGTCACAGATCCCGCTGCGCCCGACGACAATGTCCCATTTGCCGGCGCCGCCAGCACAAACGCAGAGGCCGGCAGTCCACCCAGCGTCTGCGCGTCCGCCGCCTTCATCGCATACGGGACCGCGACCAGCAGCACGCGCGGCTGCTCAGCTTCTCCCGCGATCTGCACCGCCAGCCAGCGCGCCTCGCCACTCTGAAACAAATCCGAAGGCAGGCCGTGCGCGCTCGATGCGCCCAGTTGCACCGTGAAGTGCCCGCTCTTATCCGGGCTGACGCTTTGCGTCTCCAGCCAGAGTGGCGCCCCGCCCTGGTCCTCCTTGTAGAGAAGGAACGTCACGCCCGCAGTAGTCGACACTACCTTTCCCGCGCCGTCCTTCAACACGCCGGCGTAGCTGATCATCTGCGGCACGCCGTTTGGCGCTGCCATCGAGGCGTTCTGCCCCGAGGCCAGGCACGCCAGGATTAAGGTCATCAGCAAACTCGTAATTTTCGGCGCATGGGAATGCATATTCGTTCCTCCAGGATTCGTGGGAAGCAGGTGTGTGGGCCGCAATGAACAGCCAGTCAGGCCCCAAGCCCTGACATGTGTTCCCTACTTGGAATATCGAGAACGGGAAGGAAAACCCGCCAGTTCGCAATAAGAAAATATGCTGGCCGCAAAAACCTGCAACTTGGCGTTGCGTTCGGCCTAAAAAGACGAAGGCGCAAGCCGAAGAAGGCTCCGCCTTAGACTCTTCCTCAATTGTCCCAATACTTCTATTCGGTCGATTCCAGCTGAGCTACTTTCCAAACCTCTGCACCGAGCGCGCCTTGGCCTTGGCGGCTTCCTCTTCCCGATTCCTGGCTGGCGCCGTCGTCTCCAGCGACGCCAGTAGCCGCCTCGACACCAGCGTGACTTCTTCCACGGCGGACTGAAAGGTCGCCTCGTTAGCCTTCGAGGGCTTCGCGAATCCGCTGATCTTTCTCACAAACTGCAAGGCCGCCGCGCGCACTTCGTCCTCGGTCGCCGGCGGCTGAAAATTGAAAAGAATTTTGATGTTGCGGCACATAGGGTTGGCTCTCAACAAAATCGTGTCTCAAAATCTCAATTCGCTTGCCTTTGGTCGATCTCGGCCGACCGTTTCGCCGCGGACCATTGTTCTTGCAATTCCAACTCGCCGATCCATTTCGCCAGATAGCGTTGATCCAGGCTGTTCCATTGAACGGCCAGGACTTTCGCCACGTCCTCAATTTGCCTTTGCGATTGCCCGAGTTTTGCCCATTCGAGTTTCGAGATGACAACATCTTCGACGCTGGCCACGAACAACTGGATATCGAAAAGCTTCGCCGGCACGCGACGCCCAAATTCCTCCCGGTCAAACGCGCGCGACTTGCGAAAGATCAGGTCGATCTTCCAGCCGGTCGCGGAGTCGATCGCGTTGAACATGGATTCGTGCTTCAGAGCCTCCAATGCAGCGTCGAGCTCAGCGTAATAATCGTCAGCCTGCAGGTCCGCCACGAATCCTCGTAGCTGATCCGGAGTGGCTTGGATTACGATGTCGATGTCAAGAGTCGTTCGCAGTGCGCCAAAGTAGGTGCTGGCGAATGAACCAACAACCATGTATGCGATGCCGCGCTGATCGAGATGCCCGGTAATTCGTCCAAACACTCTCGCGGCACTCATTAGAAACCCAGCGGGAGCTTATTCGGAAGGAATTGCAAGCGCAACAGCTCTCGCGTGACCTGTGTTTCGGTCCAATCGGAATGATTGCTGCGGATTCTCGACTTGGCAAACTCACGAACCAACAGACTTGCCTCAAGCGCCCGCAGGATGCGCTCTTCTCCCGTCATCGCCGCTTCCATCTGCATCTGCATTTTTTTCGCGGCAGGACTGGTATCGGAGAGGGGCATGCCGGAATGGTAGCACGCCCGTGCTATAATTCTTTATTCTCAGTCGCTTAGAGCACGGAGGGTCGCATCGACAAACGTTTTATCCGCACCAATGATCGCATTCGCGCGCGTGAAATTCGCGTGATTGACGACGAAGGCCAGCTGCTGGGCATCATGCCGCCTTACGAAGCGCTGAAGAAAGCCCGCGAGAAAAATCTGGACCTGGTTGAGATTTCGGCCGCCGCGCAGCCGCCCGTCTGCAAGATCATGGATTACGGGAAGTATCTCTACCAGCAGGAAAAGAAAGAGCGCGAAGCCAAGAAGCATCAGAAGACCATCACCGTAAAAGAGGTCAAGTTCCGCATCAACGTGGACGACCACGATTACGAGACCAAGAAGAATCATGTGCTGCGCTTCCTGGCTGAAGGCGACAAGGTGAAGGCGACGATTTTCTTCCGCGGCCGCGAGATGACTCGCACCGGCCTCGGACGCCAGATTCTGGAACGCCTGATCAAGGACGTAGAGCCGCACAGCATCGTAGAGTTCCGTCCCCGCCAGGAAGGAAATACTCTTCATGCGATCCTGGCGCCGAAGAAGACGGAGAGCGGGGGAAGCCAGAAGCCCAAGCAGTCGCCGCAAGGCGGGCAAGGCCCACGACCGGCGGGAGCCACACCCAGCCCGCAGGCGCCTGCTCCAGCCGCCGCTGAGAAACCGGCGTCGTAGAAAATCCTGCAATGGGCAGTTAGCAATTGGCATTGCGCCATTGCGCTGAATGCCAGTTGCCAAGCCGTGTTTCGATCGCGGCTGCTATTCAATTTACCGAGGGTTTTATGCCGAAACTGAAAACACACAAGGGCGCCGCCAAGCGCTTCAAGAAGACCGGGACAGGAAAAGTGAAGCGGGGAAACGCCAAGCTGCGTCACATCCTGACCTCGAAGGAAACGAAAACCAAGCGCAAGATGCGTAAGGGCTCGTTGGTGAGCGACGGCGACCTGCGCAAAGTCCTGCGCATGATTCCGTATCAGTGAAGAATTGAGTGATTTTGCGATTGAGTCATTGAGTGATTGAACCCTCCTACTGAAGAGTTCAATCGCGCAATGACCCGATCACTCAATCGCACAATTCCTCCAGGCGTGTGAAGAGGTCAGACCGCATTCCCTTACCTCCAGCCGCCATTAAAAGAAAGCAAAAAGGAGAGCACCATGCCTAGAGTCAAACGCGGCACCAAACGCCGCCAGAAACGCAAAAAGATATTAGACCGCGCCAGCGGTTATTTCCTGACAAAATCGAAACTCTACCGCTCGGCGAAAGAAGCCGTCGAGCGCGGGCTGAAATTTGCCTACTCCGGGCGCAAGCAGCGCAAGCGCCAGTACCGCTCGCTGTGGATTGTGCGCATCGGCGCCGCCGCCAAGCTGAACGGACTGAGCTACAACCAGTTCATCCACGGCTTGAAGCTGGCCGGCGTGGAACTGGACCGCAAGATTCTGGCGGACCTGGCGGTGAAAGACGCCGCCGGATTTGCCAATCTGGCGGCGCAGGCAAAAACGGCGCTGGCGTAAGAGCAGCGGTCAGCTTTCAGCCGTCAGCTATCAGCGTGGGAGACTCGAATGTGGGGACAGCCGCCCTCGGCTGTCCTGCCGAGCGCGGCCCGGCTCCGATGCGGTAAACTCCCGCGTTATTCTTTCCATCAGCTTCAAAGAGCCCGCCGGCTCTTCGAGCCGACCGGACAGCCGAGGGCGGCTGTCCCTACATGTATTCTTAAGCTGACACATGGCCTACACCGTTCCCAAACTGACGGATTATTCAGCGGCGGCGCTGGAGAAGGCGGCCGGCGAATGCGTGAGTGCGTGTGCGGCGGAGGCGGCGCAGGTCGCCAGCGACGCGGATCTGAAAGCTTTTCGCGACCGCTGGATGGCGCGCAAAAACGGCGTCCTGACGCAGATTAACGATCTGTGGCTGAAAGGCGCGCCGAAAGAAGCAAAGCGCGAGGCCGGCATCCGCGTGAACGAGTTGAAGATGCGGATCACTGGGCTGGTGGAGGGCGCGCACGTCGCAGCAGCTGGAGCCGGTTCACTGGCTGCGGAGTCTGTCGACATCTCTCTCCCCGGTGTTCGCCGCCCAATTGGCGCCGAGCATCCCGTCATCCGCACGATGCACGAGATCGTCGGCGTCTTCCAGAAACTGGGCTACTCTGTCGCGGAAGGCCCCGTCGTCGAGACCGACTACTACAACTTCGAGGCCCTGAATTTCCCGCCCAATCATCCGGCGCGCGACACGCAGGACACGCTCTTCATCGCCGGGCAGCAGTCAAAGCCACAACGCGAACGCCTGCTGCTGCGCACACACACATCGCCGGTACAGATTCGCACCATGGAAAAGATGCGCCCGCCCATCCGCATCGTGATTCCCGGGACGGTGCACCGCAACGATCCTCCCGATGCGAGCCACTCGCCGATGTTTCATCAGATCGAAGGACTCGCGGTCGATACCAACATCACCTTCGGCGATCTGAAGGGCACCCTCGATCACGCCATGAAATCGCTGTTCGGGTCCAGCGTGAAGACGCATTTCCGCCCGTCGTTCTTCCCTTTCACCGAGCCCAGCGCGGAATTGTTCGTCACCTGCTTCATCTGCGGCGGCAGCGGAAAGCGCGGGCCCGACAATGCCCCATGCCGTCCCTGCAAGCAGACGGGATGGATCGAAGTGCTGGGCTGCGGCATGGTCGATCCGAATGTTTTCGAATTCGTGAAGGACAACGGGTACGATCCGAAGAAAGTTTCGGGATTCGCCTTCGGCATGGGCGTGGACCGGTTGGCACTGTTGAAGTATGGCGTGGATGATTTGCAGTACTTCTTCCAGGGCGACGTGCGGTTTTTGCAGCAGTTCGGATGAAGATGCTCTTGGCAATTGCCTCTTAGCTTTTAGCTAAGCGCCAAAAGTCAAAAACTGATTTTCATGAAACTCTCTCCACACTGGATTCGCGACTACGTCGATCTCACCGTCGACGACCGGCGTCTTGCCGAAGACCTTACCAACGTCGGCATCGGTGTTGAAGGCGTCCATGGATCGGGCGCCGACACGACCTGGGAGATGGAGATCGGCACGAACCGTCCCGACGCGATGAATCATTATGGAGTGGCGCGCGAGGCGGCGGCGATTTACGATCTGCCCCTGAAGCCGCTGTCCGCTCTCGGCTCTCAACTCCCAGCCAAATCCTCGAACGCCGGCCCGTTCCCGATCATCGTCGAGGAACCCGGACTGTGTCCCCGCTTCACGGCGCGGGTAATTCGCGGAGCGCACATCAAACCATCTCCGGAAAAGATCGCACATCGCCTCCAGCTCCTCGACCAGCGGCCGATTTCGAATGCGGTGGATGCGACGAATTACGTTCTGTGGGAGATCGGCAAGCCCACGCACGTGTTCGATATGGATCTGCTGGAAGGCGGGAAGATCGTTGTGCGCAAGGCGCACGCGGGCGAGACGCTGAAAACGCTGGACGGCGTCGAGCGCAGACTCACCCCGGATGATCTTGTCGTGTGCGATGCGAAGAAACCCGTTGGCCTGGCCGGCGTGATGGGCGGCTGGGACACGATGATCACGGAGAAGACCCGGAACATCCTGATTGAATCGGCCTGGTGGGATCCCGGAATCATCCGCAAGATGTCGCGCCGGCACGCGCTGCATACCGACGCCTCGCACCGCTTCGAGCGCGGCGCGGATTTCGAATCCACCATTCTGTCCTGCGACCTGGTCGCGCGGATGATTCTGGATTCGGGCGGCGGGCAACTGGTGGGCGACATCGTCGACGTGGTTTCGAAGCAGATGGATCAGGCCCCGGTGGTGCTCCATGTCCGCGAAGTGCGGCGCATTCTGGGCACCGGACTGGATGCGCGACTCGTATTCAGCCTGCTGAAGCGGCTGGGGTTCATGCTGGTTCCCGAGGGACGCGACGAAGAAAGATTCCGCGTGCACATCCCCAGCTGGCGGCTCGATGTGGAGCGCGAAATCGACGTGATCGAAGAGATCGCGCGCCTGCATGGTTATAACCAGTTCCCCAATACGCTGCCCGCCTACAGCGGCGCTGTTCAGGAACTGCCGCATGCCGCAATGGAAGCGGCGATGCGCGGGCGGGCACTGGCGCTCGGATACCACGAGGCGCTGTCGCTTTCGTTCATCTCGCATGCCGACGCCGAGAACTTTTCTGCCGGAACCCAGGTCCTGGAACTGGAAAATCCCTTGAGCGAGGAAGCGTCGGTGATGCGGACCTCGCTGGTGCCGGGCATGCTCGACATGTTGGCGTGGAACGTGAATCGTGATGTGCCGGATGCGCGGCTGTTTGAGATTGCCAGCGTGTATCAGTTGGCGAACGGCGAGCGCGTGGAGCCGCGACGCGCCTGCCTCGGAGCGACGGCATCTGCGGTTCGCGCGGGATTGCCCGCCGGCGGCGCGCTCGACGTGAGCAAAGGCGAGCAGGCAGCGGCCGCGGAGGCGTTCCGCGCCTTCAAAGGGGACGTAGAAAATCTCCTGGCGCTGTTCGCCGGAGAAGTTGCGTACGATCGCAAGACTGCCGAGTTCCTCCACCCCGCTCGCTCGGCCCGGGCGCGCGTGAACGGCACAACCGTAGCCCAGTTTGGCCAGGTCCATCCCGAAGTATCCGCTGGAAGAAAGCTGCGCCAGGATGTGTTTATAGCGGAGTTCGATCTCGACACGTTGCATGCCCTGGGGCCCCGCCCGGTGCGGGTTTCGCCGCCCCCGAAGTTTCCGGCGGTGGAGCGGGATTTCTCGTTTGTGTTTGGGGATGCCGTTTCGTTCGAGCAGATGCGGGACGCGGTGCTATCCTCGTTTCCCGCCCTGGCCGCAAAAAGCGCGGCTCGGATGGGGCCCCCAGGTATGAGCGAATTGCGTGATTTCCGCCCGGTCGAGATTTTCCGGGGCGGGTCGATTGGCGCCGGCAAGTACTCCATCCTCTTGCGGGCAACCTTCCAGTCGGCGGAGCGAACGCTGCGCGAGGAAGAAGTAGTGCAGTGGTCGGCAAAGATTGTGGAAATGCTGACCGTCCTTGGCGGTTCCCAAAGAGCCTGAAACCATCCGCGGATGGATGGCTCAGTGCCTCCGTGGTAAAACCTCTGTATGGCGCCGTCTGGGGATCAACCGCCCACCTCCCGCAACATCTACGTCTTCGGTGCCACCTCGTTCTTCAACGACACCGCCACCGAGATGGCGTATTGGGTGCTCCCCGCATTTCTCGTTTCCCTCGGAGCCGGTCCGGCTCAGCTCGGCCTGATTGAGGGCGTCGCCGAGAGCGTCGCCTCTTTCGCCAAACTCTTCTCCGGATACCTCACCGACCGCCTCGATCGCCGCAAGCCGCTCGTCGTCGCCGGATACTTCGCCGCCAACGCCGTCAAGCCCTTGCTGGCGGTCGTGACGTCCTGGTGGCACATTCTCCTGATCCGCTTCACCGATCGCTTGGCGAAAGGAGTTCGCGGCGCGCCCCGCGACGTCATGGTTGCCGAATCGGTGCCCAAAGAGAATCTCGGCTCGGCCTATGGATTGATTCAGTCGCTCGATTCCGCCGGAGCCATCGCCGGGCCGCTCGCAGCTTTGGCCCTGCTCTCCCGGTACGGCATCCGCTCAGTCTTCCTTGCTGCCGCCATTCCCGGCGCGCTCGCCGTACTCGTTGCCCTGTTCGGAATTCGCGAAACACACCGTCATGCCATCAGCAGTGCACGTGGGGACAGCCGCCCCCGGCTGTCCAGCAGAGCGAAGCTCCGCTTCCCCGCATCCTTTTACTTCGTCCTCGCCGCCGTCACCTTGTTCTCACTTGGAAACTCAAGCGACATGTTCCTGGTCATGCGCGCGCAGAATGTCGGGATCTCCGTCAAGCTCGCGCCGCTCCTGGGATTGGTCTTCAACCTGACCTACACGCTGGGATCATGGCCTGCGGGGTGGCTCAGCGATCGGTTCTCGCGTAAGTGGATTGCTGCTGTCGGCTACTTCATCTTTGCCGCTGTCTATTTCGTCTTCGGACGCGCGCCCTCCGCCCTCGCCATCTGGATTACGATGGCTGTCTACGGCATCTACTACGCACTGACGCAACCGGTGCTGAAGGCGTTAGTAGTCGATACGGTCGCGAAAGAAATACGAGGAAGGGCGCTGGGAATCTATGCGTTCTTAACCAGCGTGGCCACTCTCGCCGCCAGCCTGATCACCGGCGAACTCTGGAAGCACTTCGGCCCAGGCGTCCCGTTCTATCTTTCGGCTTTTCTCGCCGCACTGTCGGCACTCTTGCTGCTTCTCGGTGCGGCATTCACGCCCCGGATGGGCGCCTGACCATAGCCCGGCGCTTCCAGCGCCGGGGGACATGGGCAAACCGTGTCGCGTCCCGGAGGGACGCCTGAACTTGTGACGTTCCGCTCTTAGCCCCACGGATGCGCGATCTCAGCTTGTGTTGATTCACCACGCCGGTTGCGACCGAACCGGCGCATTGAAATTCGCGGACCGCAGCCCGAGTTAACCGCGGCCCGCGCCTGTCATTTACAGGGAAGTTGGGTTGTCGACTTCCGGTTCGGGCTTGGCCGTTCCGTTCTTGATCGCCTCGTCCAGCAGCGACTTCATCTCGCGGTCGGCTTTCCGGCAGAGTTCTTCCTGCTGGCGTCCCAGCCGCTCCTGTTGCTCTCCCAGCTTTTCCATCTGCCGTCCCAGACCCTCCATCTGCCGTCCGATCTTCTCCTGCTCATCGCCCGCCTGCGATTGGATCGCGCCCATCTTCTCCTGCAGATCGCCGATTTGCGACTGCAAATCTCCCACTTCATCCTGCGTTGCGCCGCCCTTCAGTTGCTTCAGTTTGTCGCGCAGTTTGTCGAGGTCTGCCGTCAAGTCAGGAACCGTCACCCGCACTTGCTCCATCTTCTTGCCCAGGTCGTCCTGCTGTTTCCCGATGGCATCCTGTTGCTTGCCCAGGTCATCCTGCTGCTTGCCCAGTTCGTCCTGCGGGGCAAACAACTTCTTGGCGCGCTCAATGGTTGCCTGATCGCGGATCACGTAGCCCTTGTCATCGCGTTCGAACCAGATGAAATCGCCCGGAATCCGTTTCTTCAGCCGCTCCATGTGCTCGGCCTCCATGCCCATTCCCGACATCGTGATCGAGCTCGAGTTGCCGGAAATGATCGCGTACGTCTGATCGTCGCCGAACCCGTAGGCGTACGAATAGCCATTTCCGGTGGAGTAGGCTCGCGAAGCCGTCATGCCGCGCGCCTGCGCCCACAACGCCCGGGGCGCAACCGTCCCGGCCAGAGCCCGAGCCGACACCACCGCCGCGCCGGGAGCCAACGCCGCTGGCGCCACCACGCCCCGTACCGGCGCTGCCGGAACTGGAGTACTCACCGTCCGCTGCGATTCCTGCCCAGCATGGGCCGCCTGCACCGAAGCCGCGAAATAAATAGTTGGGATGGCCAGCGCCACCATCGCCAGCACAACCGGTTTCTTCAGATTCATAGCGACACTCCCTTTCCAAGCCAGAATTCTTTCCAATCTCTGTTCTGCCTGCCCGCCCTTTGCCATCGCCACCCCTTCCCACCACACGCGCCCCGGCGCTGCGTGTAACGCCTCGAAAAATCCCAGCAGCATGCGCGCGTAGCCATTGCGATCCGCGCCCGCGGCCAATACCGCTTCGTCGCTGGCTTGCTCCGCCAAGCTTGCCAGATGCCTTTCGAGCCACCATGCCAGCGGACTGAACCAGAAAATCGCGCGGTGCAACACCGAGAGCTGATGCGTCAGCGCATCCCCGCGCGCCACATGCGACATTTCGTGTGCGATCACCGCTTCGAGCTTCTCGTCATTCCACTGCTGCCATTCCGCCGGCAGAAGAATCGTCGGATGCAGCGCCCCCATCGTTACCGGCACGGAGATGCACTCGGACTCTCCTACGCGCGGCAGAGAGTTCACTCCACACGCACTCGCGCCGAACGCGAGACTGCGCGTGACCCGCGAGTCCTGGATGAGAGGCGATCCCTTCAGCAAGCGGCGGCTGAACAGAATTCCAACCGCAACGCGAACCAGCAAAGCGGCAGCCCCCGCCACGTACACGCAGAAGACAACCGTCTGCCAGGGAAACGGAGTTGCCGCAGGGCCTTCCGCAGGGAGTGCTTCCATCGCAGCAAGCGCAGGAGCCGCGCTGCGCGTCTTTCGGGCGTTCGGAACGCGCTGCACCACGCGAGCCGTTGCAACGGTTGCCTCCGGCAGACTCGCCTCTTCCACCTGCGCTGTTTGCCCCGCGTTCACAAACGCTGGCATCGGAACCGCCACGGGCGGCAGGATTCGCCCCAACACCGGCATCATCAGCGCCGCATAGAGCACCATGGTCCACGTGAACAGGCGCGCTGCGGTCGATTTCACGCGGAACAGCGCCAGCGCCAGCCCCGCCACAGCCGCCAGCAGAAGCGCCCGCACCGCCGCGGTCGCCAGCCCCGTGACCAGACCCGACGATCCCAAGCTGTCCATCAGAGTCATCATTGGCTCTCCTTGCCGCGAAATCTCTTGCCAGTCCCGGTTGCGTGCTTCTCTTCGTTCTCCGCGATCTTTTGCGCCAGCCGCTCCAGTTGCGCGCGGTCCAGCACTTCGTTGTCCACCATGCCGAGCAGCAGCTGCTCCGCCGATCCGCCACAGAAGCGGTCAATGATGCCCTTCACCGCTCGTACCGCCACGTTCTGTCGCGCGTCCGCAGCGCGATAGACAAACGTTCGGCCGTCAAGTTGGTGCGTCGCGTAACCCTTCTCTTCGAGACGGCGCAGCACCGTGCGAATGGTGGAGTCCTTCATGGGGCGCGTCGCCGACAGTCCCTCGCGGCACGCTTCCGACGTACACGGTCCGTGCACCCAGATGTAGTCCATGACCGCTTGCTCCACTTCACCCATATTCTTTGGACGTGGCTTGTGTGTGTTAGTCATCGTAACGTTACATGTTGTAACGCATGCAGGGAATCTTGTCAAGGGCTCAGAATATCTAACCGTCAAAAGCAAGTTGAGCGGTTAGATAATCTAACCATCAAAAGACGTTTGAAGGGTTAGAAGAGGGGGGAGCCGCTGAATTCTAACCGTCTATCTGCCTTTTGACGGTTAGAATTTCTAACCTCCAAACGGTCGTACGGAGGTTAGATTCTCTAAGTTTAAGAACTGCGAAGCAGGTTCCAGAGGAAGACGAGAGTTTGCGCGCCGATTCCCGCGCACGTGTCCAGGATGACATCGTGTACCGTTCCCGTGCGCGAGGGAAGAAAGCTCTGATGCCACTCGTCGAGGCTGGCGACAAATGCTGTCCCAAGCACCGCGACGGTCGCCCAACGCATGGTCCATTTCGGATGGTTGGGCAACGGCAGCGTCTCGCGCCAGGCGCGGAATAGCAGAATGCTGAGCAGCCCGTAGCCGAAAACGTGTCCGCCTTTGCGGATGAAGAAGTGCCAGTGCTCAAACTGCGCGTGATTGATTCTGAAAAGGGAATGGAGAATGGGATAGAGAATGCGGCCTGTATTGTGTGACGAAAGCCACGCGCTCGACTCGATGGCAATGACGATCAGCCACAGGATGGCGGCGATCCAGGTCTTGAGAACTTCGTGGCGATGGTTGCTCAAGCGCAGGCGAGGCCAGTGCTCCCATGTCTCGCAAAGGCGGCGAGACATGGGGCATCCGCGATGGAATCGATTGCGGCAAAGCTACTCAATGGCATAGTTGGGCGCCTCGCGGGTGATCATGACGTCGTGCACATGGCTCTCGCGCAATCCGGCGCCACTAATGCGCACGAAGCGCGTCTTCTGCAGAAGATCAGGGATGGTTGCGGCACCGCAGTAGCCCATGCCCGACTTCAGTCCGCCCACCATCTGATAGATGATCATCGCGACCGAGCCGCGATAGGGCACGCGGCCCTCAATGCCTTCGGGCACAAGCTTGCCGAGGCGGTTCGACTCGCCATTTTGCGTGCCGTTCTGCGCCGTGGATTCTTCTTCGGTGGATTGGAAATAGCGCTCGCTCGATCCTTGCGCCATGGCGCCAATTGATCCCATGCCCCGATAGGACTTGAAGGAGCGGCCTTGATAGAGAATCAGTTCGCCGGGGCTTTCGTCGGTGCCGGCGAACAGCGAGCCGATCATGACCGCGCTGGCGCCGGCGGCCAGCGCCTTGGTGATGTCCCCGGAGTACTTGATGCCGCCATCGGCGATGATGGGCACGCCAGAATCTTTGGTGGCGCGATAGGCTTCGGCAATGGCGGTGATCTGGGGCACGCCAGCGCCGGTGACGATGCGCGTGGTGCAAATCGATCCCGGGCCGATTCCGACTTTGATGCCATCTGCGCCGGCACGGGCCAGTTCGCAAGCTCCGTCGAAGGTGGCAACATTGCCGGCCAGCAGTTCGACTTGCGGCAACTTCGCTTTCACCAGCTTGATGGCTTCGAGCACTCGCGAGGAGTGGCCGTGTGCGCTGTCGATGGCCAGCACGTCGACCTTGACCTCCGCCAGTTCCTGGGCACGCTCGAGAAAGTCCCCGGTCGCGCCGATGGCGGCTCCCACGCGCAAGCGGCCGTGCGAATCTTTGGCGGCGTTGGGATATTTCAGCTTCTTCTGAATGTCCTTTACGGTGATCAGGCCCTTCAGGTTGTACTTGTCGTCAACCACAAGGAGTTTTTCGACGCGATGCTGGTGAAGAATTTTTTCCGCCTCTTCCAACGTCGTTCCGACGGGCACGGTGATGAGGTTCTTCTTGGTCATCACCTTATCGATGGGAATATCGAAGCGGGTTTCGAAGCGCAGGTCGCGGTTGGTGAGAATGCCGACCAGCTTGCCGTGCTCGGTGATGGGGACGCCGGAAATCTTGTATTTGCGCATCACCTCGAGCGCATCGCTGACCTTGTCGGTGGCATGCATGGTGACCGGGTCAACGATCATGCCGCTTTCCGAACGCTTCACCTTGTCGACTTCGTTGGCCTGCTGCTCGATGGTGAGATTGCGATGAATGATGCCGAGTCCGCCCTGCTGCGCCAGCGCAATCGCCATGTGCGATTCGGTGACGGTATCCATGGCGGAGCTCACGATGGGAATGTTCAGACGGATGTTGCGCGTGAGCTGGGTCTGCGTATTTGCGTCGGCGGGAACGACATCGGAGCGGGCGGGCAGAAGAAGGACATCATCAAAAGTAAGAGCTTCAGGGACGGGAAAATGAATCATAAATGTCTCGGAATTCCCCAGCGCTGTGGGTAAACCTTCATTTTAGAGAGGGGCAGGGGATGGAGGCAAATGGGGCACGAGTCATCTCGGCTGGGCTGGACGCTCGGCAATTTCGGGGAAGGCTTGCTCGACGCTCTGCATTGGGATGAACAGCCGGTTCGGATGGTTAGGTAGATCGACGAACCCATATGCTCGATAGAAGGCCGCGGCTTTCTCGTCTTTCGCATCGACCACGACCGCAAGTGACGCAATGTGGCGGCTGTGTTGCAGTGCTCGCCTCAGGGCACCGGCGAGCAGCATTTCTCCGATACCGAAGCCTTTGAATTCTTTGCTGCGTGCCAGACGGCCGAGGAGAGTGGCCGGAAGACGCTCATATCTAGGGACGCGCAGCTTTTGAGCGTCTTCCGCCGGTAGGTCTTCCGCCTCGATGGCGTATTGCGAGAGTGTGTAGTAGCCGGCAATCGTTTTGCCGTCAGAGGTCAGAACGTAAACGGCGGCGACCCTCTTCCTGATGTCTTGGGCTGCCTGCTCTCGCAGATACTTATTGAGCGGCTCGTGTTCGCAGGAAAAAGCCGCTCGATCATGTTTCTTCTTGTCGAGCGGCTCAAATCGGAATCGCAGTTCTTGCCGGTTCGGTGGATCGGCCAACTAGCCAACCTCCTCGCGAAGGCGGCGTGCAGCGGCTATCAGCTTGGCATTCGGCTTCGGCGGATTGAGCAACGCTTCGACGAAAACCCGCCGTGACTCTCCGGACAGAACCAGAACTTCATGTTCGCGGATGGTTTTGAGGGCGGCCTCTTTTGTGACCATGCGGACGAAGTCTGAAGCAGAGGTGCCGCGGAGGCTCGCTGCAGTCTCAATCATCGCTTTTTCCTCTCGAGTGAGGCGAGCGTCCAAACGTTCAGTTCGTGCGGCAGAAGCCGTTGCCATCGTTGACCTCAACTATTCAAGTGTACGGCATTCTGACACACACGTCAAGCGGAAGCGGGGGCCGGGGGGCGGGCAATTGGCGCCGTACGGACGAACATCACAGCTCGGAAAATCAAGAAAGAGCGACGCCGCACGCGGAATGGCCGATTTCGGGGATTGTGTGCTATGGCGATTCTTCGCCAACTATCTAGCGATCTGATTCCACAGCAGCGTGCAGACGGTGGCAAACGCGGGTACTAGCGCGGCGTCGCCGACGAGTCCAAGCCATACAAACCCTCCTCCTCCCGCAAACCCGCCGTCGGTAAAGAATGTGAATGGCAATCCATACGGGAAGAAGCAGTCGGCGCACCAAACTGGTCGCAGACAATTTGCGATGTTAATGAGAAGAAGGATCGAACCTGCAGCGATGATGCACCACTGGAATCTCATTCGCGTCGTATCGCCGCCGATGTTGCCAGCGGCTTCTATTGCCATCAGGGCCGCGGCAATGACTGCAAGGATGATTGCCGAACATTCTGATACCCACCACACGCGAAAGATCCGATGAAACCATGGCCAAAACGGCGCGGGAAAATGGGACGCAACTTTGTTCAGTATCACCACGAGCAGCACGACGATCAGGGCAAGTAGAACGGCATTGACGAGGAGGAGTCTGGCCGTTTTGATACGCGAATCACACTTTGAAACTCCATATGACAGCAAGCCGATGCACAGTACGGCAGCAATCGAAAGGCCGACAACCGGGTTCTCAAACAACAAGCCGGTAACGACTACACCAACCCAATACACAGCAGTTGCCAGCCACCCATTGTTGACTCGCTCACGCACCGCTGCTGTCGTCATAGCTTCTCTTCACAATTAGACACCGACCAGGGGATGGTTGACGCAAACGGGCCGTGACACTAAAGAGCCCTCGAATGAGTGTTCGCGGAGAAGATAGCCAGCTATCGTAGGTGGCCGACAACGAAGAGGACGACAGGGTATGCCAGCACTCCGAGAAGACCTGCGGCACCAACGCTTTCTAGGCTGAGCCAAACCACATAGGTGATCGTGTTTGGAACTGTGTCCACTCTGCGCCACGCCCGATTGAAATAGGCGATCAATGCAATTGGGGTTCCGACGAGGAGCAATGCATAACCGACGGCCAGAATTACTTTCACTGCAGGGTGGGCTTGTGCGTGAGAATCGAGGTTCGGCAGGACCAGTGCAGCACCCCACAGAAACGCGATCCACGCTAGAGCAACCTTGCCGAGTGTTAGCCGACGAAGGGCCATTCCTTGCGAAGGAATAACTCCGACAGCTGCTACGCGTCGATGGCAGGCGATAACATCCACTACAACACAGCGACAGGCTTGCTCCAAACCAGAGATATAGCGATAATGTGTTAGGAACTCGAGTGTTCAAGCGCCTGTCGTTCCGAGACTCAACGTAGCAGCGGAGAAAACTATGTCGCCGATTGCACACAGTCCGATTACGTTGAGCCCACTCGCCTCCGTCTAATCCAGCCGGCCGGCTGGGTTGGCTCCATCTTTCAACTTATTCGTTGAAGCCGCATGCGCATTCGTGCGCCTGGCGGCTGTGCGCGCGTGCGCGCAAAAGGGAGCTTTGTGAAACGAAAGAAACGTCGAGGTAAAGGAGCGGAGTTCGTAGACACGGACTTCGCTGAGATTCTCTTTGGAGAGGGAGGCAGCGGAGAAGGAAACGGCAATCGGTCAGACAGCCGCAAAGCGCAGCGGAAGACACAACAGTTCTGCCGGCAAGTGCAGCGGGCGTTGAACCTTGCGCTCGCGGATTCAAGCGTAGCCGGCATGGGTTGCGATCTGTTTGTAGATGAGGTTTCGCCGGGACCGGATTGCGGTCGCCTGGTGGTCCATATCGTTGTGCAGGATGGCTACTCGGTCGTCGATGCGATGAGCGCGCTCCGTAGCGATGCATCGCGTCTGCGGTCGGAGGTGGCGATGGCGATCGCCAGAAAGCGAGCGCCAGAGCTGTCTTTCGTGCCGGTCCCGGTGCGGGGAGGCGACGATGAGTGATTCGTCGATGGCTCCGCTCCGCAGCTGGCTGGCTGCTCCTCTGGATCGAGACGTGTCGGAGGCGCTTGAGCGTCTCCGGCGCGCCCCGGATGTTCAACAAGTCGCAGTGATGCCCGATGTACACCTTGCCGCTGAGGTGTGCATCGGGGTCGTTGTCGCAACCTCTCATTTGATCTACCCCCAAGCAGTGGGAGGCGACATCGGATGCGGCATGCTGGCAGTTGCCGTTGACGTGGAGGTGTCTGCGCTGAAGAATCCGAAGACTGCCGCGCATCTGCTGAACGAAATCGGGCGTGCTGTACCTTCGCGTAGGCGCAACCGGAACCCAGTCATTCCTCAACCTGCGGCCATAGCAGACGATCGGCTCAGTGATGCCCGCCTAGAGTCAATTCGCCAAAAGGAGGGCGAGATCGAGTTTGCGACTCTGGGTAGCGGAAATCACTTCCTTGAGATGCAGGCGGACGAAGAGGGCCGGCTCTGGCTCATGGTACATAGCGGATCGCGCGCGCTCGGACAGGCGATCCGCGACCATCATCTGGCACGAGCGCAACAGCTCGAAGGACGACTGCGTGCGCTCGATGCGGAATCAAATGCTGGCAAGGAATACCTTCATGATGCCTTGTGGGCCAGGCAATTCGCCGCCGCTTCGCGCAAGGCGATGGCAGAGGAAACCGGCAAGGTTCTTGAGCGCACATTGGGGTGCAGCATCAGTTGGGAGACGATGATCGCAAGCGATCACAATCATGTCGCGTTTGAGCATCATGGTGAGCGAGGATTGTGGGTGCATCGCAAAGGCGCAATGCCCGCCCAACAGGGACAGACTGGAGTGCTGCCTGGGTCGATGGGCAGTCCCAGCTTCCACGTAGAGGGACGCGGCTGCGAAGAGGCGCTTTGTTCAAGCGCTCACGGCGCCGGCAGAGCCTTGAGCCGGGGCGCGGCGCGGCGCAAGTTCAGCGATCGCGATTTCCGCCGTCAAATGGAAGGCGTTTGGTATGACTACCGTTTGACAGGCAAACTCAGGGACGAGGCACCTGCTGCGTACAAAGACATTCGTGCCGTCCTCAAGGCGCAGAGGGAACTGGTGAAGGTGATCCGCACCTTACGGCCGGTGCTCAACTACAAAGGCACCTGAAAGGGGAAGGCCGCAGTTGAAATCGTAACGCAAGGGCCCTGATGCTCGCTAGTTTGTCTTTTCCGACCCCACGGCGTATATTAGGAAACTGAGAACTGCTGTGTACCGGCATTTGGCGAAGCACACCAGTGGGCGCAAGCCCACTTTTTCGTTTGGGCCTCTCGTGTGAAGGAGCCAAAGCTTGTAACTCACTGGATTCATGGCGCTTGACGTTGATCGTGTGCGGGAAATCGCGGACCGCGTGGCGGCTTCGAGTAGACTTGAGGTCGTTGAGGTTGAGTTTCTAGGCGGAGGAAATGCGCGGATGTTGCGCGTGTTTCTGGACAAGCCAGCGGCCGCAGCCGATCCACTGTCGGGCGTGACGCATGAAGACTGCGCGAATTTCAGCCGGGAGTTCGGCACGATTCTGGACGTGGAAGACGCGGTCCAGGGCTCGTACACGCTGGAAGTTTCGTCGCCGGGCCTGGACAGGAAGTTGGTCAAGGCAGCAGACTTTGCGCGCTTCGCGGGAAGCCGGGTGAAGCTGATGACGCGGCAGCCGGTGAATAACAGCCGGCATTTTGAAGGGCGGCTGGAAAAATTTGAAGGCGGCCGGTTGACGCTGGACTTGAGCGTGGCCAGTCACAAGTCGCGGAAGAAGATGGGCGCGGCGGCGGGACAGAAGATTGAGATTGAATTCGCCAATGTGGAGAAGGCGAATCTGGTACCGGAATTCTAGGAAAGCCAGGTTTCAAAGTGGCAAGGTGGCAAAGTTGCAATGCGAAAACCTTGACACCTTGAAACTTTGAAACGTGATTTTTTATGGCAAGCGAGCTCTACAACATCATCGAAGGCGTCAGCCGGGAAAAAGGGATCGATCCGAAGATTGTGGTGAGCGCGGTGGAAGACGCCATTGTGATGGCGACGCGCAAGCACTACAAGTCGCAGGAGAACTTCCGCGCCAAGCTGGACAAGGAGAGCGGAAAGATCAGCGCCTTCGCGGTGCGGACGGTGGTGGAGACTCCCGAGCAGGTGGAAGATCCCAACCTGCAGATCACGCTGGAAGACGCGCACAAGGCGGATCCCAGCCTGGAGGTGGGCGGGGAATTGCTGATTCCGCGCCCGATTGATGGCGTTCTGGGACGCATCGCCGCGCAACTGGCAAAGCAGGTCATCTTTCAGAAGGTGCGCGAAGCCGAGCGCGACACGGTCTACAACGAATACATCGGGCGGGTGGGCGAGATCGTGAATGCCACGGTGAAGCGCGTGGAAGGGCCGGATGTGATTTTCGACATCGGCAAGGCGGAAGCGCGCATGCCGCGGAAAGAGCAGTCGCGGCTGGAGTCGTTTGCCATTGGGGAGCGCGTGCGGGTGGTGATTGCGCGCGTGGAGCGCGCCTCGAAGGGGCCGGGCGTGGTGGTGTCGCGCGCCGCGCCGGAACTGGTGCAGCATTTGTTCCAGACCGAGGTGCCGGAAATTTACGATGGAACAGTGGTGATCCGGGCGATTGCGCGGGAAGCCGGAGAGCGCACCAAGATCGCGGTGATGTCGAAAGACAAAGATGTGGACGCGGTCGGGGCCTGCGTGGGCATGAAGGGAATGCGGGTGCAGTCGATCATCCGCGAACTGCGCGGAGAGAAGATCGACATCATCGAGTATCACGAGGATGCGGTCACGTTCGCCGAGAAAGCGCTGCAGCCGGCGAAGGTAAGCCGGGTGACGATCGTCGACAGCGGGGAAAAGCATCTGGAAGTAGTGGTCGACGACAGCCAGCTTTCGCTGGCGATCGGCAAGAAGGGTCAGAACGTCCGGCTGGCGGCGAAGCTGCTGGGCTGGAAGATCGACATCAAGAGCGAAGAAGAGAAGCGGCAGGAAGTGGAGCAGCAGATGGCGGCGATGTCGCCGGCGGCCGCGACCCCGCTGGAAAGCGTCCCTGGCCTGGGCGAAGGCGTGCTGGAGAAACTGACCGCGGCGGGTGTGACCACGGTCGAAGCGCTGGCGGATATGACGCCGGAGCAACTGGAGGCGATCGAAGGCATCGGGCCGAAGACAGTAGAAAAAATCAGCCTCGCGGTGAATAATTATTTCGCCAGCCTGGAAGGCGGAGCCGCCGAGGAATCCGCGGCAGAAGAGGCGCCGGCGGAAGAGGCGGCGACCGGCGAAGTGGCGGCAGAGCCTGAGCTGGCCGCACCTGCCGAAGGCGCGGAAGCCGAGGCTGGGACACATCAAGATCAGGAGCCAGAGCCGGAAAGCTCTGCTTCCGAAACCAAAGAATAGTCATGGCACGCTGGGAAAGAAAGCAAGGCGTGCGAATCGACGCTGAACCCGTGAGGCTGCGATGAAGACTTAAGCACAACGCGGGCTACAAGAAAGGCCGGATGAGTAAGGTTCGAATCAACGATCTCGCCAGGGAACTGGAAGTGAAGAGCAAGGCTATTCTCGATGTCCTTGCGCTGGTTGGAGTGACCGAGAAGAAGACACACTCCAGTTCTCTCGAAGAGCATGAAGCGGAGAAGGTGCGCGTGCACCTTCGCGGTTCGGGCGAGTCTTCCACTGCATCGTCGAAATCGGCGCGGCCCTCGCGTCCGGACGACGAGATCAAGACCAAGATCGATTTGTCGCACATTTCCCGACCGGGAGATGTACTGAAAGCCATCACGCAGCAGAAAGAAGCCGCGACCGCGCCAGTGCGGCCGACGGCGCCGGTAGCGAGGCCAGTGGCGCCGGTGACGCCGCCCGCGAGGCCTACGCCTCCAGCGCCGGCAGTACCGCAAGCTCCGGCAGCGTCAGCGCCCGTGGTTCCGGCGCCCCCGGTGGCAGCTCCGCCGGCTGAAAAGCCCGCGGCTCCGATTTCTGCAGTTGCACCACCGACGGTCGCGCCGATTTCGGCCGCGCCCCCTGCTGTCATGCCGCCACGGCCGGTTGCACCGCCTGCGGCTGCAGTGGCACCACCGGCCGCGCCTACGCCGCCTCAGCCTATGACGCCTGTTGTTCCCTCTGTTGCGGCGGCTGCACCGCCGGTCACGCCGCCGGCCGCGGCGCCACGTCCGCCAGCACCGCCAGTGGCGGCTGCGCCGACTGCGCCAGGTCCGCGCATGATCGTGCCGCAGACGGGGCCGCGACCGGTGTATAAAGCTCCGCCGCCGCGTCCGGTAGCGCCGGTCGCGCAGACAGGCGCGCCGGGCACGATGCGTCCGGCGCCGGGCCGTCCTGTGCCCGGACAACCGATTTTCCAGCGCCCGCGGCCGCAAGGACCGCCGGGAGCCGGTGCGCCGCGTCCGCCGCTGCGACCGGGGGAGCGGCGACCGATGCATCCGACGCGGCAAGCGCCTACCGGACCGCGCCCGATTGGCGTGGGACCGGGATTGCCGCCACCGGGGCCGAGTCGTCCGGGCAGCCGTCCGGGTGCGCCCGCCCGGCGTCCGGGCCAGCGCTACATTCCGCGCGGGGTAAAAGAAGGACCGATGAAGGGCTACGTTCCGCCGCCGCGCATGGTGGTGTCGAACGAGCCGTTGCCGATTACGCGCAACATCACGATCACGGAGGGGATCAGCGTCAAGGATCTGGCGGAGAAGCTCGAGATCCGCGTGAAAGATCTGATTTCACGCCTGCTGGGCCGGGGAGTATTCGCCACGGTCAACCAGACGCTCGACGCCGAACTGGCCAGCGAAATGGCGCGCTTCTTTGGCGCCGATACCAACGTCATTACGTTTGAAGAGCAGGCGGCGAAAGACATTGACGCGGCTGCGGCTTCCGGGGACGAAGGTGCGGTTGAGGTTACGCCGCGTCCGCCGGTGGTCACGATCATGGGCCACGTGGATCACGGCAAGACCACGCTGCTGGATGCGATCCGCCTGACGAGCGTTGCCGAGGGCGAGGCGGGTGGGATTACGCAGCATATCGGCGCGTACAAGGTTCGCATTACGGATCAGGAGTCTCCGGCGTTCGGGCGCGAAATTGTGTTCCTGGACACGCCGGGTCACGAAGCGTTCACGCGCATGCGTTCGCGCGGAGCCAAGGCGACGGATATTGTCGTGCTGGTGGTGGCCGCGGATGACGGCGTGATGCCGCAGACGCTGGAAGCGATCGATCACGCGCACGCGGCGGAAGTGCCGATCATCGTCGCGGTGAACAAGATCGATAAGCCGGAAGCGTTGCCGGACCGAGTGAAGAAGCAGCTGGCCGATCGCGGGCTGGTCCCGGAAGATTGGGGCGGCAAGACGGTGTTCGTCGATGTGTCGGCGAAGAAGAAGACGAACCTGAATCTGCTGATGGAAATGATTTGCCTGGTGGCGGATCTGGCGGAATTGAAAGCGACTCCGGATCGCGCGGCCACGGGCGTTGTGCTGGAAGCGAAACTGGACCGGGGACGCGGACCGGTGGCGACCGTGCTGGTGCAGAACGGAACGCTGAATGCCAGCGACAACTTCGTGGTGGGCAACGTGTTCGGCAAGGTTCGCGCGATGTTCGACGATCGCGGCGCCGCGCTGGAATCGGCTCCGCCGTCTACGCCGGTTGAAATTCTCGGGCTGGAAGGTCTGCCGCAGGCTGGCGATCAGTTTGTGGTGGTGGCGGATCGCGACAAGGCCCGCGGCATCTCCGAATACCGCGAACAGAAAGCCCGCGAAGCCGCGCTGGCCAAGAGTTCGCGCGTGTCGCTGGAAGGACTGGCGGAACAGATCAAGACGGCCGGCACAAAGGAACTGAACATCATCCTGAAGGGCGACGTGCAGGGCTCGGTGGAAGTGCTGAGCGACCTGCTGTCGAAGCTATCGAACGAGAAGGTCCGCCTGAAACTGCTGCGGTCGGGCGTGGGCGCGATTACCGAGACCGACGTGCTGTTGGCGTCGGCGTCGAATGCGATCATCATCGGCTTCAACGTGCGTCCGGAACGGAAGGCGCAGGAAATCGCCGAACAGGAAGAAGTGGATATCCGGCTGCACTCGATCATTTACGAACTGCAGGACGAGATCAAGCGCGCCATGACCGGGCTGCTGGAGCCGACGATCAAGGAGACGTACCAGGGCCGCGCCGAAGTGCTGGAGACGTTCCGCATCCCGAAGGTGGGGACGGTCGCGGGCTGCCGCGTGATCGATGGGCTGATCAAAAACAACGCGGAAGTCCGCCTGCTGCGCGACAACGTGGTCGTGTTCAAGGGCAAGGTCGGGTCGTTGCGGCGTTTCAAGGACGACGCCAAGGAAGTCACCAACGGCATGGAGTGCGGCATTTCCATCGCGAACTACGGGGACATCAAGGCGCGCGATGTCATCGAGGCGTTCTCCACCGAGAAGATCGCGGCGGAAGTGATCGCGTAAGAACCGTCGTTGGTCGTTTGTCGCTGGCCGTTAGCCGATAAGTTCCGAGCGAATAGATTTTGCTAACGACAAACTGCCGACGGCCAACGACCGAAATGCCTATCGCTTTTCTCACCATCGAACTCCACATTGAGGCGGCGCAGTCGATTAAGGATCGGCGGCAGGTGGTTCGCAGCCTGAAAGACCGGCTGCGAACCAGCTTCAATGTGGCGGTGTCGGAACTCGATTCTGCGGACCTGTGGAATCGCGCGACCCTCGGGGTGGTGAGCATTTCTTCCTCGCGCGATTATCTGGACGGGCTCATGAAAAAAGTGGAGCAGGCCGCCACCCGCATCGCCAATAATCACGGCGCAGAGATCGCGGATGCTTTCGTGGAGTACCTCTAGAAGGCTGCGGGAAACCATTTTCTGCCCAGGAGTCTGACCCTCAGCGGCTAAAGCCGACATTGAAAATAGGCCGCTTATCGCAACGCCGAAGCGCTGCGCCACCCGAAAGCGAATGCAAAGCCTGGTGGTCTCAGCAGCCTGCTGTTCTCGAGAGCTGAAGCGGCGGTCATTACCTCGGTACTTACCCCCTGTGCGCGCAATCACGCGACAATGGCCGAGGGGGCAAACATTCGAGGGTCATTTTCTGATATTCTCAAGCGTTTTACCTGAGGTGAAGCGGTGGAGAAGCGTGGGGTCAAATACCATCGTGGGCGAGTGGGCGAAGCGTTGCGCGAGGAAATCGAAACACTCGTGGAAGGCGAGTTGGCGGACCCGCGCATCGGTCTGGTCAGCGTGACGCAGGTGCAAGTCGCGGACGATGGCCGGTCGGCGCAGGTTTGGGTGAATGTGGAAGGCGACGACGAGGAAGCCGATCGCAGCCTGGAAGGCCTGGAAGCGGCGCGCGAGTACATCCGCCACGAACTGGTGGAACGGTTGCGGATCCGGCGGGCGCCGGAGTTGTACTTCCGGCTGGATCGCGCGGATAAAGCGCAGGCGCGGGTGGAAGAATTGCTGGGGCGAGAGAAGAAGCGAAACAAGACTCGCAGGGAAAGCAGTGGAGAGAAGGCATAGCGACGTGCTCGAAGATGTTCTGCGGCAGATTGGGCAGCACGACCGTTTCGTGCTGACCTCGCATGCGCGCCCGGATGGCGATGCGGTCGGCTCGGCGCTGGCGTGTTGCCAGGTTCTCCGCACCATGGGGAAGCATGCCGATGTGGTGCTGCACGATGGGGTTCCGCGGATCTACCGCTCGCTTCCTTTCGCCGATCAGGTGGTGCAGGCCAACCGCGTGGTCGGCAGCTACCAGGCCGCGATCATTCTGGAATGCGACAGCATCAACCGCACGCGGCTGGAAGGCCTGGAAGATCATTTTCTGATCAGCATCGATCATCACGTCAGCGGACGGCCCTTTGCCCACGTGAACTGGATCGATCCGCATGCCGTGGCGACGGCCGAGATGGTGTTTCGGCTGGCGCGGGAGGCGGGAGTGAAGTTCTCTCCGGAGATCGCGACGTGCCTCTATACGGCGCTCATGACGGACACGGGATCGTTCATGTTTCAGGGCACGAATGAAAACACATTTGCGCTAGCGCGGGAGTTGGTGCTGGCCGGGGCCGATCCGGCGCATTGCGCGCGGGGCATCTACTTTGCGCATTCGGCGGCGAAGATCCGGCTGCTGGGAGAGGCGTTGCGCAACCTCAATCTGGAAGGCCACATCGGATACGCGTGGGTGACTCAGAAGCAGATGGAACGCTCGGGCGCGATTGAAGAGGACTGCGAAGGGCTAGTGAACTACGTGCTATCGATCGGAGAAGTGGAAGCTGCGGCATTTTTCCGCGAACTGCCCGACGGCCGATACCGCGTGAGCCTGCGCAGCAAGGGAAAGCTCGATGTTTCGCAGGTTGCGGAAAGCTTCGGCGGCGGCGGCCACGAATGCGCCAGCGGATGCTCGATGGATGGACCGCTGGCCGATGCGGTGCGCCAGGTGATCTTTCAACTGCGGCGAGGGCCTTCGGTGCAGTAGAACGTCGAGTGCTGGCTCTGATGAAGCCTTGGCGCGCTTGTCTTTCGATCCTCCATCCATCATCATCAATCAATCATCATCGATCAACCATTCCTCATGACGATGCGCACTCGCACCGACGTATTGCTGATCGCCGGCTTCTGCGCGTTTCTTTTCTTTTATGGAGCAGGGCAGTTTGGGCTGATTGGCGCCGACGAACCACGCTACGCACAGGTGGCGCGCGAGATGATGGAACGCCGCGACTGGATCACGCCAACGCTCGGTGGGCGGGCGTGGCTGGAAAAGCCGCCGCTGTACTACTGGCAGGCGATGCTTGCGTATTCGGTATTCGGGGTGAGCGACCTGTCGGCCCGCATTCCGGGAGCGCTGGATGCGACGCTGCTGGTGGTTGCCGTGTACTTGTTCTTCCGGCGCTTTCGTCGCGGCGGAGAACTGGATGCGGCTCTCATCACCGCGTCGGCAGCGGGAATGGTGGGATTTGGGCGCGCCGCTTCGACGGACATGCCGCTGGCCGCGATGTTTTCGATTGGGATGTTGGCGTGGTGGGCCTGGCGCCAGAGCGAAAGCCGGGTCTATCTGTTGCTGTTCTATTTCTTCATGGCGCTGGGCATGCTCGCCAAGGGGCCAGTGGCGCCATTTCTGGCGGGAGCGGTGATCGTGGTTTTCGCGGTGGCTGCGCGCGAATTGCGAGTCATTATAAAGACGCTGTGGTGGCCCGGCGTTCTTCTCTTTTGTGGCGCGGCCTTGCCCTGGTACATCGCGGTGCAGGGGCGCAATCCGCAGTTCTTTCGCGAATTCATCCTGCAACACAATCTGGCACGCTTTTCGAGCAATCTCTATCACCATCCAGAGCCGTTTTGGTATTACCTGCCGGTGATGCTGCTGGCGCTGGCGCCGTGGACGGTGTTGGTTCTTGCAGCGTTGGCACGCACGGTCCGCGTGTGGTGGGGAGAGCGCAAGACGGTATCCGAACCCGATCTTGAGTTGCAGTTCAGCGTGTTCACGATCTGCTGGCTGATGGTGCCGGTAGTCTTCTTTTCGTTGTCGCGATCGAAACTGCCCGGCTATATTCTGCCGGCGGTTCCGGCTGGAGCCGTGCTGCTCGGGGAGTATCTGCGAGAGCGCATCGAGGAACAGGAAGCGATGTCGAAGTGGATGGCGGTCGCGCACTCGCTGGTCGCGAGCGCGCCATTGGTTCCAGCGATCCTGATCGGAATTCTGGTGAGACAGCATCGGCTGGCGGGTGGCCGCCCCCTGCTGATTGCGATTGCCATCGCTTTGGCGGTGAGCGTGGCGGTAGCGCTCGTCCTCAGCCGCCAGCACTGGCGCATGTTGCGATTCGTCACTCTGATCCCGGTGGTGCTGGCCGTGGCGGCGGTGTTGAAGCTCGGGACCGTCTCCATCGATGAAACGCTCTCTAGTCGTCCGCTGGCGGCGGAGCTGGCGGCAGCCGAGACGCGTCCTTTGCCAGTTGCGGTGCTGGGGGCGCGACGCGAAGTGGAGTACGGGCTGGCTTTTTATCGGAATCAAGACATCGCACGCTACGAAGCTGGAAGCATCCCCGCAGGAGAACACCTGCTGGTGGCCCCGCCTGGATGGATGCATGACGTGGTGAAGCTGACCGAGGGGCGGCACGTTTCGTTCCTGGGCCACTACGAGCCGCAGGGGCTGGATTACTACCTGGTAAGCGGGTTTACTAAACACTAACTCTTTACCGCGGGTTGGCACGCGAGTAATGTACGGGGCATTGTTCCTGGGGTTATCTGAATGGAGGGACTATGTTTCGACGAGAGGCCTTAGGCCGTCTTCCGCAGTGGTTCGGACTTGGGTGGCTGGCTTTGCGGTCGGCCGGCGCGCAGGAGCCGGCAAGTCACAAATCTTTGAAGGTGATGATCAAGAGCGCCTGGGGATCGGACGATCCGACGCGGGCCTCTTTTCCGTTTGCGCACGGGCTGGCGCTAGCCGACGCAGGACACGAAGTGCGAATCTTTCTGACCGGCGAGGCCACGTATTTGATGCGGAAAGCCACGGTGGCGCAGATATTCCCCGTGGGTTGGCCGCCGCTGAGCGAAATGCAGCAGAAAGTCGTGGCAAAGAAAATAGAAGTTTTCGCTTGAGGAGCCTGCTCCCGGGCCCGTGGGGTCACGGAAACAGACTTGCAGGATTGGGGCGCGAAATTCGGAAATCCGACAGTTTTTGTGTCGCTGGTGGAGTGGGCGGAGCGGATTATCACCGAATAGGAAGGTGCTGCGGGGCAGGTCGTTCAGGAGCTGATCTGCACCAGCAGACCCAGCAGCACTGCGGCGATATCCAAGATGACTCCTAACATGAGTCCCAGCAGGAGGCGTGGGCTATCTTGCCGGCTTCTCAGGGGCACGTTTTTCTTTGAGCAAACGATGGTGTTCGCCCATTCGTCCCCGTAGCGCTGCTGCTGATCGGTGCCGCGCATGGCCGAATATCCAATGAGGCCGAAGAAGAGCGCATCCACGAAATAGCCGGCTTCGCGAATGCATGCCGACGCGAGACGGCAGGGTGATCCGTCCTCTTGAACCACCTGCAGGGACCACAGCAGCTTCCCCAGCGACCGTCCAGACACGGCGGAGCAGGCAACCTGATAGGCGGCCATGCCCAGGAGTCCGGCGAGAAACAATGGCCAACGAGTGTGCGAAAGCCGCAGGATGACCCATGCTGGTACTTTGCCTCCGCCGGCGATCACCAGCATGAACGCGAAGAGCAGGCCGGCAGAGTAGGCCACGAGCGTGTGAAGGATCAGGTCGATGATGCGGGCCGCCGCGCGCGGAGCGAAGGATGCTCCCACGAGTCCCTGGGGAGGCGTCGCATATCCAGCGAAGGTCGGCATGGGCGCGGCGAACATTGGGGAGGAAGCTGGGGCTGGGGTAGGGATCAATCTGAAAATCTCTGGCGAGGATGCTTCCCTGAAGGCGATGCGGTAGTAGATGCCGTCAGGATCGCCATCTTTGCCGCGGCCCCATCCTGGACGCAAGCGGTAGAAGGCTTCGACTTGTTCTTTCCAGGCAGAATAATCGGCGATGGCGGCGATCGACACAGGCCGCGGGACGCGGAAACCGAGAACGTAGTCCAAGGTTGAGCCGATTGCCGGTTGGTCGGACCCAGGACGGAATCCGACGATCAAGCCACCGTGTTCGCGCGCCACCTGTTCCGCGACGAACCAGAACTCGTCAATCGTAGGCATGGCTGAAGTCGAGGGCTGCTTATCGTAAGGGAAGAGGCGCGAAGAGTCAATGTGGGCGCGGGGTTTGGGGAGCTGGTGACAATCCGAAGCGCCCGCGAACGCAGAGAGGACGGCGGGGTGCATGACGACTGCCTGTTTTCAGTTTTTGCCGGCGGGAACGTGCGGCGCGGCCCGTGAGGCCGGCGCCCTTCACCCCATCATGGGCACCAGGTACTTGAACGTAAGCCAGGTCGCGACCACCAGGCCGAGAATGATCGCGACGAGCACGACAAGAATCTTGCGCTCATGCTCCGGCGTGGGCGGGGTAATGCCCGTCGCAATCAGAATGGCGCGCATCATGCCGAGCAGAATATTCACGTGGCCAATCTCGCCGAGAAGGTACCGGCTAGTGTAGTGCGTCCGAAATGGTGATCGTTAAGCATTGCGCTTCGAAGCCGTGTGATCCGCAGTGTCGGCGACGAGGTCAAAGGCTTTCACCACAGGGGTCGAGGATCACAGAGGCAAACAAGCGACTGATCAATGTCGATGTTTGACGCACGACACTAGCATGACACCGACCCGCTCTCGCGGGCAAGCGCTGCCACCGCACTTAAGGCTGATATACTCCCGGATCAGATGTTGATGTTTTCGTTCCTTTTCTAATGCCCCCAACGACTATGGCGAACGATACCTCCAACTGCCTGTTCTGCCGCATCCTCCGCGGGGAAATTCCTGCCAAGAAAGTCTTCGAGGACGAGCACGTTTTCGCCTTCGAGGACATTCAACCGCAAGCGCCCACGCACGTGCTGATCATTCCGAAGAAGCATTTCGCGGGATTGAAGGAGGCCGAGGCCGCCGACGCTGAAGTGATCGGCCGCTGCCATCTGGCTGCCGCGCAGATCGCCCGCGAGCGCAAGATCGAGCAGGGATACCGCACCGTCCTCAACGTCGGCCCGGGCGCGGGGCAGTCCGTGTTCCATTTGCACGTCCACCTGCTCGGCGGACGCGCGCTGGCGTGGCCTCCGGGGTAATTCAGGCCATCTGCGGGAAGCGTGAGCGGCTGGAGAAGGGCAAGCACTGCAATCGCACCGCGCGGAGATTTCGCACAGATGTGCTGCGGCCGATGCTACGGATTTGGAGAGAAAAGACGAGACTGCCGGTGATTGGCCAGACTACCCCACAGGCGGAAAATTATTGGGTGGCTTACTGTACGGTCGGCTCCTGATCTTCGGGGGCCCCATGCCGCCGCAGCAATTGCGGCAGGTTCTGCGAAAACGCCGACCTCGGCAGCACCATGTCGCATCCCACCTCGTGCGCCTTCTGCTTCAGGTCTCCCTGCACGTGCGAGAGGAATCCGATGATGGACGTTCCCTTTTTCAGCTTGCTCTTGAGTTTGGGAATCAGAGTGAGGGGTTTCACGCTGGCATTGTTCAGGTCGAAGATGATCAGCGAGGGCTTTTCTTCCCCGTTCTGCTGCATCCTCTCCATCAGGTCCTTGTCGCTTTTCACAAACTCAACCTTCACGTTGAGCTTGCGCGCCGTCTCCTGAATCTTCGCCATGAAGAACAGATCTTCAATGAACGCGAAGATGCGCGAGTTCGCGTCTTCGGCGCTCGCCGGCAGCGGTTCAGGCTCCGGTTGCGGGTACTGCGCGGCGAATCCCGGCCGCTGCCGCCCGCCGCCCTTGTGCCCGTTGTTGCCGTTCATGACCGCGCGATAGCTGTGGTCCATAGGCGCGGTATAGATTCCGTCCTTGTTCTCGCGGCTCAACCCCGGGCCCGGACGTTGTCCCCGCTGGTTTTGCTGACGGCGCCCGCGCCGTCTCCTTCTCCCTCCGCCACCTCCAGAGGGTCTTCCTGGTCCTGCGTTCATAGGCCTCTCATGCGGCTTGACATTGACTACTGCTGCAAAGTTTTGCAGGTCTTACAGCAGGGTGTTTCGTGATTCCGGTACTTGCGCGCGCGTAGCTCCGCCTTTAACTCTGGCGCGCTCGTTCAATTTCCGCGTTTGCGGCTGGGCACACTCTGGACCGAACCCCAACTCTGAATACGTATACTTACTCGCGGACGAAATGACTGCTATTTAGTCTCGGCGTTTTTGGATCCGTATGGCGCCGCCTTTGGATCGGCTGGCGCGAAAGGCCTGCGCGGGAACGAGGCCTAACTCATGAGAACAATGCAATGGTACTCGCACTCGCTGCCCAGCGCAAGGCCCCAGCTCTCCGGCTTTTGCACAGGAGGCCATCGCCTCCTGGAGCGGTCACTGCCCGGCAGAAACTTCCCTGGCCCATTGCTGGGCTTTCCAGTAGAAGCTGGCCGATTCCTCGGGGTCGAGGTGAAGGCCGCGGCTCAATTGCGCGGCGGCTTCCCATTCGCCACTCTCGTGGGCGAGCATTAACTGGAAGACCGGCCGCAAGGGGCTGGCCTGCCGCAGCAGCACAGCCTTGGTCTCGTGATCCAGGGGGATCTTCTCCAGCACGGACTCCATCGGCATATCGAGCATGGCATCGATGAGCGAGAGGAGGCCGAGCAGGAACAGATCGGACTCTCCATGGCGCACGCGCGGTGCGAGCAGTTCCCCAAACCGTCCACGCACCAGCGCCGCCAGCACCAGGTCACTGGTCTTGTCCTGTCCGGCTCCCACTGCGGCCACGAGCCTGACCCACCGGCGCACGTCACGCTCCCCCAACATGGAGAGCGCATGGCGGACGGAGTGGACCTCGTTCTTGAGTCCGAACATGGCGGAATTCAAATAGCGCAGGAGGCGGTAACAGACGGAGGCTTCGGCCTTGATCAGCCGCTCGATTTGGGGCACATCCAACTCCGGGCGCGATACCTCCTGCAACATGCGGATATAGTTCACCTGATTGGCCGGCATATCGCGCGTATTCAGGATTTCTGGGCGGCGGAAAAAATATCCTTGAAAATAGCCGAAACCCTGATCCCGCGTCCGCTCGAACTCCTCCCGCGTCTCCACTTTTTCCGCCAGCATGCGGCAGTGCAGGGGCCGATATTTCTCGATCATCAGGGCGCGCTGCGCTTCGGTCGTGGCCGGCATTTCCACCTTAATGAAGTCGGCCATCTCGGCAAGCCGCTCGCGCGGATCGTTAAACACGAAATCGTCGATGGCAATGGCAAATCCCGCCTCTTTCAGTCTGCGGCAGGCCGCCAGCACGTCGGGATCGGCCTTGACGGTTTCCAGAACTTCCACCACCGTGGATTTCGGCGGCAGCAAGGTAACCAGCCCTTTGATCAGGGTGTCGCGCGTGCAGTTGACGAAGGCGTGCCGGCCGTCGCAGAGTACGTCCAGTCCGATCAGCAGCGACTGGTCGAGGGTGGCACGCGAGGCCACATCGCAGTCTCCGGCAAACGCGTTTTCGATTCCATTGCGAAACAGCAGTTCGTATCCAAAGACTTTCTGATCGCGGTCGACGATGGGCTGCCGCGCCACGTAACGGAGAAGCTGCTTTTCATTCGCAGGCGCAGGGGCTGCGCCTCGTCCACTTGAAGGGGTCGCCACGTTTTCTAACATCGGCAGAAACGAGAAAGACTGAAGGATCGGCGCGACAATATGAGAGAGCGCTCAGGAGGCGGTGGCTGGTCCTACAGGCGAGGATTAATACATAGCGTCGTACTTGGTGACAGACCAGTCGGCGCCTTGATGCTCCATGGTGACGGTGAAAAGGTCATTCTGATCGACGCCGGGGTGATCGGGACCGGCATTGGCGAGGCGTTTGGCACGGTAGTGAAGGATGATGAGCGGCGGCGCGTCTTCCCACTCGACCAGTTCCCAGGACATCAGCGGATGCTGGGCTTCGGACTGGCAGATGTATTTGGCGTACTTCTTGTGATAGTCGTGCTCCCATTTGGCGAGCAGATCGTCACAATGGCCGTCGCGCATTTCGCGCAGAAACTTGTTGGCGGCCTTCTCGGTGGAGCGGTCGCGCAGGGGATTCATCTTGATGCTGACCGGGAGTCCGGTAAGCGGATCTTTTTCTTCGGAGCGCGCGAGCACCGGTCCCTGATCGCTAAGCCACCAGAGGTATCCGACAAACACGAAGACCAGCAGCGCGCCGGCGCCGACGGCGATGCCAATCTGGGTTTTGGTGACGGCCATTAGATGAAGTTTAGGGACGAGGGGAGTGGGCGGCAAGATTACCGGCGGGAGACGCGGAGGGACATGTACAAGTGGCGACGTGTAGATAAAAGGCACGGCCGGAGCCGTGCCTGAGGTTAAGGGCAATCTGATCGCAGCGCTGAAGCGCTGCGCCACTCAAAGGCTACTCTTTCTTGTCGCCGCCTTCGGGCGGAGCGGACTCGGCCTGGACCTGGGCCTGAGCTTCCGCCTCTTCCATGGCCTTCTTGGCTTCGGCGGCTTTCTTGGCGCGGGCTTCGGCACGCTTCTCGCGCTTCTCGTCGAGAACTTTCTCGCTGCCGAGCAGTTCGAGGAACGCCTTGTCGGCGCCATCGCCCTTGTTCCAGTGCGTACGGACGATGCGCGTGTATCCGCCGTTGCGGTCGCCGAAGCGAGGGCCGACGGTGTCGAACAGCTTGGTGACAGCTTCGTCGGTCATCAGGTAGGAGGCTGCCAGACGACGGGCGGCGAGATCGCCGCGCTTGCCGAGCGTGATCATCTTCTCGACGATCGGCTTGGCGGCCTTGGCCTTGGGAACGCTGGTTTCGATGCGTTCTTCGACGATGACGGAGGTGACGAGGTTGCGCAGCAGCGAGCGGCGGTGCGCAGTGTTTCGTCCGAGTTTATAGCCTGCAACTTTGTGACGCATGAGAACCCTCAGCTTCCAGCTGTTAGCTCCTAGCTTTTAGCGAAAACTAAAAGCGCACTCAGGGGCTAAAGCCCGATCTTTTCGTATCCGGGACGGCACGGCTAAGGCCGTGCCCTTCCCGATCTTGCCTCTCGCGGCGCGGCTGAAAAGCATGGCATTCCAGGGCCTAACTTTGTCACCTTGCCACTTTGAAACGTTGAAACCTTGAAACCTGCTTCTTACAGCTGGTCGTCCGGTCCGTAGGCGGATGCGGGCAACGGAACGTTGGAAGTCGGTCCGGGCACGGCGTTGCCGTGCTCGTCGATCTTCATGCCGAGACTCAATCCCATGGAGGAAAGAATCTCTTTGATTTCGTTGAGCGACTTGCGGCCGAAGTTTTTGGTCTTGAGCATTTCGGCTTCGGTCTTCTGCACGAGCTCGCCGATGGTCTGAATGTTGGCGTTCTTCAGGCAGTTATAGCTGCGGACCGAGAGCTCGAGTTCTTCGACGGAACGGTTGAGGTTCTCGTTGTGAATTTCGGGCTTGCGGTCGTCGGACGACGACGTGCCGGTTTCGATTTCTTCCTCGAAGTTGATGAAGATGTTCATGTGGTCCTTCAGCAGCTTCGCCGCCAGACCGAGGGAATCGGTCGGGGTGATGGAGCCGTTGGTCCAGACTTCGAGGGTGAGCTTGTCGTAGTCGGTGATCTGGCCGAGACGGGCGGCTTCGACGGTGTAGTTGCACTTGCGGACAGGCGAGTGCACGGAGTCGATCGGAATGAAGCCGATGCCGAGGTCTTCGTCGAAATTCTTATCGGCGGAGACGTAGCCGCGGCCGCGCTTGAGGCGCATTTCCATGTCGAGCTTGCCGCCTTCGCTGACGGTGGCGATGTAGACGTCTTTGTCGAGGACCTCGACGTCGCCGTCGGCTTCGATCATGCCGCTGGTGACGACACCGGGCTGATCGGCGCGCAGGTAGATGGCTTTGGGCGCGTCGCCGGCGAGCTTGAAGGGAATCTGCTTGAGGTTGAGGATGATGTCGGTCGCGTCCTCGACCACGCCGGGGATCGACTGGAATTCGTGCAGAACGCCTTCCATCTTCACGGCGGTGACGGCGGCGCCTTCGATGGAACTCAGCAGCACGCGGCGAAGAGCGTTGCCGACGGTGGTGCCGAATCCGCGCTCGAACGGCTGCGCCCAGAAGATGCCGTACTTGTCGGTGAGGGTGGAAGTGTCAACGGCGAGACGTTTCGGTTTTTGAAAACCTTTCCAAAGCATGGTGTTTCTCTCCTTCGACCATTTGGCTCAATCCGGACTGGCTGAGTGGTCCAACTCAGGTCACTATCCGGAAAGGCTGATCTGGCACGAGTCGTGGACCGAACTAGATTGAGCGATTTTGCGATCGGGCGATTGAGTGATTTTTCAATCGCTCAATGACCCGAGGGCGCAATCACTCAATTCCTTACTTGCTATACAACTCGACGATCAACTGCTCGTTCACCGGCAGCTGAATATC
This sequence comes from Terriglobales bacterium, assembly GCA_037443605.1. Taxonomy (GTDB): domain Bacteria; phylum Acidobacteriota; class Terriglobia; order Terriglobales; family Acidobacteriaceae; genus Sulfotelmatobacter. The sequence continues at coordinate 16,284 of JBBIOA010000029.1, read as the reverse complement.
TTCGCGCTTGGGCAGGGCCAGAATCTTGCCCTTGTAGTTGTCGCGATCCACTTCGAGCCAGCTGGGCATGGTGCCGTGGCTGGCAAATTCCTTCGCGAGCTCAAGCACGGTGAGCTTCTTGCTGTGGTCGCGAATCGCGATTTCCTCGCCCGCGCTGACTTCGTAGGAAGGAATGTTGACCTTGCGATTGTCGACGGCGACGTGTCCGTGGCGGACCAACTGCCGAGCCTGACGGCGCGACTGGGCGAATCCGAGGCGGAACACGACGTTATCGAGACGGCGTTCGAGCTGCTGCAGCAGGCGCTCGCCGGTGACGCCCTGGGAGCGGGCGGCCTTCTCGAAGTAGTTGCGGAACTGGCCTTCCTGCGTGAAGTAGATGCGCTTGGCTTTCTGCTTCTCGCGCAACTGCAGGCCGTAGCCGACAATCTTGGCTTTGCGGTCCTTCCCGTGTTGTCCGGGAGCGAAGTTACGCTTCTCGATGGGGCATTTATCGCTGAAGCACTTGGAGCCCTTGAGGAAGAGCTTCATGCCCTCGCGGCGGCAAAGACGGCAAACTGCATCGGTATAACGTGCCAAGTTTCTTCTCCTTTAGATGACCGGTTTACGGGTTTGGCTTCACCCTTCGTCCCGGACGAAATGCTGTCGTTGGTCGTTCGTCGTTGGCTAACGGCCAGCGACAATCGACTAGCGACGATTCTTACACTCTGCGGCGCTTGGGCGGACGGCAGCCGTTGTGCGGGATCGGCGTGGTGTCGCGGATCGAGCGCACTTCGATGCCGGAGGCAGCCAAGGCGCGGACGGCGGACTCGCGTCCGGAACCGGGGCCGCTGACGCGGACGTCAACGCTGCGCACACCGTGATCGCGCGCCATGTTCGCGGCGTTCGACGCGGCCTGCTGAGCGGCGAAGGGCGTGCCCTTACGCGATCCGCGGAAGCCGAGCGATCCGGAACTCTTCCACGACAGAACGTTGCCGTTCATGTCGGTGATGGTGACGATGGTGTTGTTGAAGGAGGCCTGCACGAACACGAGCCCATGCGGGACGTGCTTGCGCTCCTTCTTCTTGAAGGTTTTCTTCTTGCCTTTTTTGTCCGGTGCGGCTGCGCCGCCGGCTGCTGCTGGTTTAGCCATCTCTGAGTTCTCAGTTCTCAGTTCTCAGTTCTCAGAAAACCCGGTTCTCACTGAGAACTGGGAACTGAGAACCGGGAACTGCTTTTATGTCTTTGCCGTCGCCTTCTTCTTCTGGGCGACTGTTCCCTTGCGCGGACCCTTGCGGGTGCGGGCGTTGGTGTGGGTGCGCTGGCCGCGGACCGGCAGGTTGCGGCGATGGCGGAATCCGCGATAGGAGCCGATTTCGATGAGGCGCTTGATGTTCATCGAAACTTCCTTGCGCAGATCGCCTTCCACCAACCCCTGGGCCTCGATGACCGTGCGGATGCGGTTGACCTCTTCTTCGCTGAGGTCCTGAACCTTTTTCATCGGCTCGACCTTGGCTTCGTCGAGGATGGCGCCGGCGCGCGGGTGCCCGATGCCGTAGATGTAGGTCAGCGCGATGTTGATGTGTTTCTGGCGGGGAAGATCCACGCCTGCAATACGTGCCATTGTTCTTTGACCTCAGCGGCTAAAGCCGCGACTGCAAAGCGCACTTACGGCACGACTGAAGTCGTGCCTACCCGGGTTACCCCTGGCGCTGTTTGTGTTTCGAGTTTTCGCAGATCACCCGAACGACACCCTTACGGTGGATGATCTTGCACTTGTCACAAATCTTCTTGACCGATGCTCTTACCTTCATAAAAGTTCTCAGTTCCCAGTTCTCAGTCGAACGGCCGGGCTTTGCCCTGGCCGGACGGCCGAGGCGGCTGTCCCTACATGACTACTTGTAGCGATAAACAATTCTTCCGCGATTCAGGTCGTACGGAGAAAGCTCGACGGCGACCTTGTCGCCGGGGAGGATGCGGATGAAATTCTTGCGCATCTTTCCGGAAACGTGCGCCAGAACCTGGTGCTTGTTCTCCAATTCCACCCGGAACATGGCGTTGGGCAGCGGTTCCAGAACCACCGCCATCACTTCAATCGCGTCTTCTTTGCTCATTAGCTCCTAGCTTCTAGCTTCTAGCTACTAGCTACTAGCTCCTAGCGAACCGGCCCCAGCTAGAAGCTTTTTACTGCGTCAAAATCACCGGACCATCTTTGGTTACCGCCACACAGTGCTCAAAATGAGCGCTGAAACTGCCGTCGACCGTCACGGCCGTCCACTTATCGCCGAGTACGCGGGTCTCGGGTTTGCCGAAATTCACCATGGGCTCGATGGCGAGCACCATGCCTTCGCGCAAGCGGGCGCCGCGCCCCTTGTTGCCGAAGTTCGGAACCTGGGGCTCTTCGTGAAGCCGCGTCCCGATCCCATGTCCAACAAACTCGCGCACGACGCTGAATCCAGCGGCTTCCACATGTTGCTGCACCGCCGCGCCAATATCCTCGACCGAGTTGCCAATCCGCGCCTGCTCGATGCCGCGGTACAACGAAGCTTCGGTGACCTCGAGCAACTTCTGCAACTCCGGCTTCAGTTCTGCGCCCACCGGAACCGTGATGGCGGCATCGCCGTAGTAACCGTCGAGCACGACGCCGCAATCGATCGAAACAATGTCGCCCGCGTTCAACACCCGTTTTTCCGACGGGATGCCGTGGACGATCTCTTCGTTCACCGAGGTGCACAGCACGCAAGGGTAGTCGTAGTACCCCTTGAAGGCCGGCTTGGCACCGAGTTCCTTGATCTTCTTCTCGGCGGCCCGTTCCAGGTCCATGGTGGTCGCGCCGGGCGCGACCAATCCGCGAACATGATCCAGAACCTGGCGGACGATGTGGCCGCTACGCCGCATCTTCTCGATTTCGGTCGCCGATTTACAAACGATCGCCATTCCCTCAATTCGCGCCGCGCACGGCACGCCCAACCAAGTTACGCCCGATGATCCTCGATGACGCGAAAGATCTGTTCGGTCACGTCATCCATGGGCAAATCGCCATTCACCGAAATCAGACGGCCGGTCCGCTGGTAATAGTCGGCGACCGGACGAGTCTGCTCCTGATAAGCCGTGAGTCTGGGCTGAAGCACTTCCAACCGGTCGTCATTGCGGATCACCAGCCTGGTCGCGTGCGCTTCGTCGCAGAGTTCATCCACGCGGGGCGGCTGGAGGTGGACGTTATAGATCCGTCCACAGGTGGGACAAGAACGGCGTCCAGTAATCCGGAGCAAAAGTTGATTATAGTCCACGTCCAGGCGGATCACAATTGGCCAGGCCCGGGTGGGACGCGAGTTGTCAAAGAGCTCATGGTCGAGCAGGGCATCGAGCCATCCGGCTTGCGCGGGCGTCCGGGGAAACCCGTCGAGGACGTAACCACGCTGGCAGTCCGGCAACATCAAGCGCTCACGAACCATGTTGCAGACCAGTTCGTCAGAAACGAGCTGGCCGCAAGCCATCACGGCCTTCGCCGCGATGCCAATCTCGGTGCCTCGGGCGACATTGTCGCGAAGCAGATCGCCGGTGGACACCTGGGGAATCGCGTAGCGCTGCATGACGCGCTTCGCCTGGGTGCCTTTTCCGGCTCCGGGCGGCCCGAGCAGCACGACGGGACCCACGTTGCGCGAGGTTTCCTGCGTCATCGGATTGGCCCAAGCCTCCCGATCCCGATCTCCCCGGCTCTGTAACCGCTGGGCCGAGGTGCAGCAACCCCAACACCCATCCTTGAAACCAGCTTCTTGTCGCTCATCGTGGAGACGCCGCTGGCCGGACGCAGCAAGCTGCGTCCTTACGATTGAAACCCACTACCACGTACGACGGCCGCGAATGCGACCGCTCTTCGGCGTAAACCCATCGTAGTGGCGCATGATCAACTGCGCCTCGATCTGCGTGACCGTGTCCATGGCCACGCCGACCACGATGAGCAACGACGTACCGCCGAAGTAGAAATTAACACCTAAACCATTGGTCACCGCGTTCGGCAACATCTCAAAGAACCGTCCGACGGGACCCCAAAGATGATTGAGGTGGATACCGGTAATCATCCATTCCGGAATGAACGAAATCAGGATCAAGTAAAGCGCGCCGACCAGCGTGATTCGGGTCAGCACTTCGTTAATGAAATCAGCCGTGCGCTTGCCCGGCCGAATGCCCGGGATAAAGCCGCCATACTTGCGCATATTGTCGGCCACTTCGTTCGGATTGAACACGATCGAAATGTAGAAATAGGCGAAGAAGATGATGCCCAGCGCGTAGAGAACTTCGTAGAGCGGCTCACCCCATTTGATGGCGTCGAACAAAGGACCGAAATACCGGTTGTTGTGCAGGCCGTAGCCGATGGTCTGGGGCAAAGTCAAAATCGAGGAGGCAAAGATGACGGGCATGACGCCGCCGGCATTGACGCGCAGCGGAAGATGCGTGGACTGACCACCCATGACCTTGCGGCCGACGACCCGCTTGGCGTATTGCACCGGGATGCGACGCTCGCTGCGTTCCACCCACACGATGAACCCGACCACCGCCACCATGAAGACAATGAGGAAAATCATGAGCGGGAAAGTCAGGGCGCCCCAGGTGGCGTTCTTGGCTTTTTCGTAGAGATCGGCGACGCCACGGGGCAGGCCGACGACGATGCCGGCGAAGATGAGCAGCGACATGCCGTTGCCGATGCCGCGTTCGGTAATCTGCTCGCCCAGCCACATGATGAATGCGCTGCCGGTGGTCAGCGTGATCATCGTCATCAGGCGGAAGCCCCAGCCAGGATTGACGACGAAATCGCCGGAACGCTCCAGGCCGACGGCGATGCCGAAGGACTGGATCGCGCTGAGGATGACGGTGATGTAACGCGTCCACTGGGTGATTTTCTTGCGGCCCAGTTCGCCTTCCTTCTGCAGCTTGGCCAGCGGCTCATAGACCACGGTCAGCAACTGCAGAATGATGGAGGCGGTGATGTAGGGCATGATGCCCAGAGCGAAAATGGTGAGCCGGCGAAGCTGGCCTCCGGAGAACAGGTCAACGAAACCGAGGAACGAACCCTTGTTCTGATCGAAGAAATGCTCGAGCTGCTCCCACTTCACGCCCGGGGTGGGCAGGTGGCCGCCCACGCGGTACACGAACAGCAATCCCAGGGTGAACAGGATGCGCTTGCGCAGGTCCGGAATGCGGAAGATGTTCGCCAGCTTGTCAAACATTTACTGCTCCGCCTTTACAGGTATGACCTCAAACTTGCCGCCCGCCTTGGCGATCTTCTCCTGGGCCGACTTGGAGAACTTGTGGGCGCTCACGGTAAGAGCCGTCTTGAGTTCGCCATCGCCGAGGACCTTGATGGGGAGATCTTTCTTGACCACGCCGGCCTTGCGCAGCACGTCGGGAGTAATGGCGGATTCGCCGAGTTCGACGAGACGCTCGAGGCTGACGATGGCGTATTCCTTACGGAAAATGTTGGTGAAACCGCGCTTCGGCATGCGGCGATGCAGCGGCATCTGGCCGCCTTCAAAGCCGCGGATCATGCGCGAACCGGTGCGGGAGCGCTGACCTTTGTGTCCGCGGGTGGAGGTCTTGCCCATGCCGGAGCCCATGCCGCGGCCCACGCGCTTGCGCTTGGTGGTGGCCTTCTTCGGTGCGTGAATGTTGGATAAGTTCATGATTAAGCTCTCAGCCGACGTACTCGACCAGATGCGGCACCTTGGCCACCATGCCACGGATGGCGGCGGTATTCGGCCGCACGATCACCTGATTCAACCGGGTGAATCCCAGTCCCTTGATCACCAGCTTCTGTTTTTCGGGGGCGCAAATCGCGGAACGCACCCACTTGATCTGGACTTTTCCGCTGCCCGCCGTTGATTTGTTCGCCGTCATTTGCCGCAACCTCAGGGGCTAAAGCCCTTTTTCTTCCGATCTTACTGCGGCACGACTGAAGTCGTGCCCTACCCAATGTCGTCCCCGCGAGTGCTTACGCAGGTTTCTACAACTCTTGCGCCGTCTTGCCGCGCAAGGTGGCAACACTTTCGCGGCTCTTGAGCTGCTTGAGCGCGTCAAAGGTCGCCTTGATCACGTTATGCGGGTTGGTGGTGCCGATCGACTTGGTCAGAACGTTCTGCACGCCGACCGAAGTCATGACCGCGCGCACCGCGCCGCCGGCGATGACGCCGGTGCCTTCCGGCGCCGGCTTCAGCAGCACTTTGCCGGAACCATAGCGGCCGAGCACGAGATGGGCAATGCTGGTCTGCGTGAGATTCACCTTCACCAGGTTCTTCTTGGCGGACTCAATCCCTTTGCGAATGGCCTGCGGGACTTCTTTCGCCTTGCCCGAGCCGTATCCGACGACTCCGGCAGACGGGTCGCCGACGACGACCAGCGCGGCAAAGGAAAGGTTCTTGCCGCCCTTGACCACTTTGGTCACGCGGTTGATAGCGACAACCTGGTCCTTCAGCTGATACGAACCTGCATCGAGTTTCTTGATCACTGTTGGCATTGATAAACCTAGCTTCTAGCCTCTAGCTCCTAGCTTCTAGCTAACCCTGATGGGCTAGCAGCTAGCAGCTAGCAGCTGCTGTTAGAACTGCAATCCCGCTTCGCGGGCGGCATTCGCCAGCGCTTTGACGCGGCCGTGATACAGATATCCGCCGCGGTCGAAGACGACCTTGGTGACGCCCTTGGCCTTGGCGCGCTCGGCAATGGCCTTGCCGACGTCTTTTGCCGAAGCCACGTTGCCGCCGGTCTTTCTGGGGCCCTGCGCCTTCTTGCCCTCGGCGGTGCTGGCCGAGACCAGCGTCTTGCCGGCCAGGTCGTCGATGACCTGCGCGTAAATGTGGTTCACCGAACGGTACACATTCAGGCGCGGACGATCGGAGGTTCCCTGCAGCTTTTTGCGGATGCGCTCGTGTACGTAGCCGCGCTTTTCGTTTTTTCCAGTTTTCGTCAGCATATGAAACTCTCAGCTATCAGCCGTCAGCTATCAGCCAAGCTCTCGATGCCACATGCTGAGAGCTGAAAGCTAATAGCTAAAAGCTATTTTGCTCCGGTCTTTCCAACCTTCTTCTTCAGGCGCTCGCCGGCATAGCGGACACCCTTGTTCTTGTACGGATCGGGCGGACGGAGGGCCCGCATTTCGGCGGCGACCTGTCCGACCTTCTGCCGGTCAATGCCGGTCAACGCGATCCGCGTCTGTTTGGGATCCACAGTGGCATCCACGCCGGTCGGCAACGGATACTCGATCGGATGAGAATAGCCGAGGCTGAACACCACGACGGTCTTCCCTTTCATTTCGGCGCGATAGCCGATACCGACGATTTCCAGTTCGCGAGTCCAGCCCTTGGTGACGCCTTCGACGGCGTTATTGACCAGCGCGCGCGCCAGACCGTGCACCGCCGACTGCGAATCGTTCTCGCGGATGGCGACGATGTTTCCGTCTTTCTGCTCGACCTTGATACCGGCCGGCAGCGGAGTATCCAGTTTACCCTTCGGTCCCTGCACCAGGACCGTGTTGCCTTCGACTTTGACCGTCACCCCTTTGGGGATCGGGATCGGCTTTTTTCCAATTCGTGACATAGCTTCTAGCTTCTAGCTCCTGGCTTCTAGCCAGGCTGCTTTGGTTTTCAGTCCGGCATACGCCGAATCTGTTTCAAGCTCAGTTCGAGCGCTCACAGCTAGTAGCCAGAAGCTAATAGCTAGAAGCTGCTCTTCTACCAAATCTGGCACAACAACTCGCCGCCCAGGCCTTGCTTACGGGCCTGACGGCCGGTCATGACACCGCGGGGCGTGGTCAGGATGTTGATGCCCATCCCACCGAGGACGCGCGGAATTTCGGTGCGCTTCACGTAGACGCGGCACCCGGGGCGGGAGACGCGCTCCGCCTTGGAGATGGCCGCCTCGTTGTTGGCGCCATACTTCAGATACACCCGGATGATCTTGTGACCTTCCTCTTCGGTCGCCTTGAAATTGGAGATGTAGCCCTCCTCTTTCAAAATGCGGGCGATCTCCAGCTTCAGTCGCGAAGCCGGGATATCCACTTTCTGGTGCCGGGCCTGGAGCGCGTTGCGCACTCGAGTCAGCATGTCTGCCACCGGATCGGTCAACCTCATCGTTTTGCTTCTCCTTCAGCCACCCGTTCGCTCCGCGTTATTCCAGGACGATCCGCGGAGAACCTGCGGCGGTTCAAAAACCTGTCATTGGTCATTGGTGGTTGGCCGTCAGCGAACCGCCAACGACAAACAACCACGACGCCGTTCTACCAGGACGACTTCGAAACCCCGGGAATCTCTCCGCGCAGCGCAAGCTGGCGGAAGCACAGGCGGCACAGGCCGAACTTACGCAGAAAGCCGCGCGGACGTCCGCATTGCTTGCAGCGGTTGTGCTTGCGGGTCGAGAACTTGGGTTTGCGAGGCTTGCTCTGATGCAGGCCCACGCCGTCCTTCACTCGTTTTGCTGTCGTTGCCAAACTTAGCTCCTAGCTACTAGCTTCTAGCCACTAGCGAAACCCTTGAAACTTCGAACCTTGCTATTGCGCCCGGAACGGCATCCCGAGATGCTTTAACAGCGACCGCGCCTGGTTGTCGTTGGCGGCGGTGGTCACGATGGTCACGTTCATGCCCTTCAGCTTGTCGACCTTCTCGTAAGAAATTTCCGGGAAGATCAGTTGATCGTGCAGGCCGAGGGTGTAGTTGCCACGCCCGTCAAACGACTTGGTCGAGACGCCCTTGAAGTCGCGCACGCGGGGCAGAACGACGTTCACCAGGCGATCGAGAAATTCGTACATGCGGTCGCCGCGCAGTGTGACCATGGCGCCGATCGACTGTCCCTGACGCACCTTGAAGGCGGCAATGGACTTCTTGGCCCGCGTGACCACCGGTTTCTGGCCGGTGATCTGGCCGAGTTCATTGACGGCCGGGTCGAGGATCTTGGCGTTCTGGGTGGCTTCGCCGACACCCATGTTGACCACGATCTTGTTGAGCCGCGGCACGGCCATCACGTTCTTCAGTTCGAGCTCTTTCAACAGAGCCGGAGCCACTTCCTTTTCGAACCTGGTGCGCAGCCGCGGACGCTCTTTCGCGGAATGCCGCGCCTGCTCGGGAGCTTTTTGCTCCTGCGCCGATTCCTTCTGACCTTTTTTCTCTTTTGCCATGTTTCAGTTCTCAGTTCTCAGTTCTCAGTTCTCAGGCGCGCGTCGCATTTTTTGCCGACGGCTGACAGCTGAAAGCTGATGGCTATTTATCCAATGTCGTGTCGCATTTTTTGCAGACGCGCACCTTGCGGTCCCCGCGCACTTCGTGCCCGATGCGAACCGGGCCGCAGGTCGGACAGACCAGCTGCACGTTGGAGATCGCGATGCGGCTCTCCTGCTCGGCGATGCCGCCCTTGATGTTGCGCTGCGGGTTGGGCCGCACGTGTTTTTTCACCATCATCACGTGCTCGACCAGAATCTTGGCATCGTCGGGAAACACGCGCAGCACGCGCCCTTCCTTGCCCTTGTCGCGGCCGGTGATGACCTTGACCGTGTCGTTCCGCCGGATATCTACTCGCTTGTGTGCTGTGGTTACAGTTCGCATAAGTCAAAACTCAAAGTTTCAAAGTTTCAAGGTTTCAAGGTTTCAACGCTCACATCAAAGCTCCCTGAGTCCAAAGCACCTTGAAACCTTGAAACTCGGAAACCTTGAAACCTGTCTCAAATCACTTCGGGCGCCAGACTCACAATCTTCAAGAACTTCTTCTCGCGCAGCTCGCGGGCGACCGGGCCGAAGACGCGGGTGCCAACCGGTTCGCCGGCGTCGTTGATGAGCACGGCGGCGTTCGAATCGAATTTGATATAGGTGCCATCGCGCCGCCGGGACTCTTTCCGCGTGCGCACAATGACGGCCTTCACCACCTTGCCCTTTTGCACCTGGCCCTCGGGCGCCGACTCTTTCACGGCCGCCGTGATTATGTCGCCCAGCCCGGCATTCAATCCGGTCGAGCCGCCGAGCGGCAGAATCATCTGCAGCTTGCGGGCGCCGGAATTGTCGGCGACCTCGAGCATCGATCTCATCATCACAGCCATGGCGTCAATCTCCCTTTTTCGCTCTACTGGCCGGCCGCTTATGCGCCCGGAGCTTCGACGACGGCTTCCGGAACCAGCGCCGCCTTGCGGACAATATCTTTCAACTGCCAGCGCTTCAGCTTCGACAGCGGGCGGGTTTCCTCAATCCGCACTACGTCGCCGACGTGCGCCTGGTTCTTCTCGTCGTGGGCGTAGAACTTCTTGTTGCGCGCAACGACGCGGCCGTAGAACGGGTGCGCCTTTTTGCGCGTGACCTTCACCACGATCGTCTTCGACATCTTGTTGGAGACGACCTCTCCGACTACTTCCTTGCGGCGGCCCTGCGCCGGCTTCGCTGCTGCTTCCGCCATCATGGTTTCTCCGTGACTTCCTCTGCTACTTCTTCTGGCCCGCGGCTTCGCGCTGGCGCTCGCCCAGAATCGTCTTGACCCGTGCGATATCCCGGCGCAGCCCGCGAATCTTCTTCAGGCTCTCGGTCTGGCCCATGTTCATCTGGAACTTCAGCTTGAACAGCTGGTCGGCCAGATCGCCTTCCTGGTGCTTCAGCTCTTCGTCGGTTAAGTTTCTGACTTTATCTGTCTTCATAAGAATCCACTTTCAGCAATGAGCGATGAGCAATGAGCAAAACCGATCGGTCCGTCGCCCATGGCTTACAGCTTCCTAGTGCGCGCCTTCGCGCTTGACCAGCGTGGTGCGCAGGGCTAGCTTGTGCGACGCCAGACGCATGGCTTCGCTGGCATCCTGCAAGGTCACGCCTTCCATCTCGAACAGAATCTTTCCCGGCTTCACGACGGCGACCCAGTGATCGGGCGCGCCCTTGCCTTTGCCCATACGGGTTTCGGCGGGCTTCTTGGTGACGGGCTTGTCGGGAAACACGCGAATCCAGATCTTGCCGCCGCGCTTGACGAAGCGCGTCATGGCCACGCGGCTGGCCTCGATCTGGCGGTCAGTGATCCAGCCGGGCTCGAGTACTTTCAGGCCGAAATCGCCGAACGACAGCGTCGATCCGCGCCACGCCTTGCCGGTCATGCGGCCGCGCTGCTGCTTGCGATACTTCACTTTCTTTGGCATCAACATAGAATCAGCTCTTAGCTTCTAGCTCCTGGCTTCTAGCCAACCGCCGCACGGGAGCCGGAATTTACTTCTGCATTCACTTCGAACGTCTGCGTTCTCTAGAACGCGCCCGCTGCCGGCTGCGCTTCGCGCTTCTTCTGCTGCAGTATCTCGCCCTTATAGACCCAGCACTTCACGCCGATGACGCCGTAGGTGGTGCGCGCTTCGGTGAATCCGTAGTCGATGTCGGCACGCAGCGTGTGCAGGGGCAGACGTCCCTGCAGGTACCACTCGGAACGGGCGATTTCGTTGCCGTTCAGGCGGCCGCTGACGCGAACCTTGATGCCCTTGCATCCGAAGCGCAGAGCCGAGTCGACGGCCTTGCGCATGGCGCGACGGAAGCCGACGCGCTTTTCCAGCTGCAGAGCGATCGATTCGGAAACCAGCTGGGCGTCCAGCTCAGGCTTGTGCACTTCCTGGATGTCGACAAAAATGTCTTTGCCGCCGGTGCGCTTTTGCAGCTCGCCCTTGAGCTTGTCGATTTCCGCGCCCTTGCGCCCGATGATGATGCCGGGACGCGCCGTCTTGATGATGATGCGCAGCTTGTTTCCCGGACGCTCGATTTCAATCGAGCTGACGCCCGCCGACTTGAGCTTGTCCTTCAGTTCGGCTTTCAGCTTGACGTCTTCGTGGAGCTGCTTGTCGTAGTCGCGCTCGGCGAACCAGCGCGACTTCCACGGCTTGGTGTAGCCGAGCCGAAATCCGTAAGGATGAACTTTTTGTCCCATCGTATCTCCGTAACCTCAGTTTCCAGTTTCGGCTTACAAGAAACTCCGAAACCTGAAACCCTGAAACTTTCTATTTCGCAGCGGCCTTTTTCTTGCCCGCCGACTTTGCCGCGGGCGCACGCCGCTTGGCTTTCGCCGGAGCCGCCACCGCTGGTTCTCCGCCGGCCACGACCGCGTCGTTGTTCTTGCCTTTTTCGGCCAGAACCAGCTCGAGGTGCGCGATGCGCCGCTGGTAGCGGTAGGCACGCCCCTGCGGCGCCGGACGGATGCGCTTCATGCGCGGACCCTCATTGGCCACGGCGCGCTTGACGTAGAGATTGTCGATCTCGACATCCAGCCCTTTTTCCGTCGCCAGGAAGTTGGCGTTATCGAGCGCCGACTGCAACAGCTTGCCGACATGCGCCGCCACGCGCTTCTTGGTAAAAGCCAGGGTGTTGCGCGCTTCTTCCACACGGCGGCCCTTGATCAGGTCCAGCACCAGCCGCGCCTTTTGCGGCGAAACCCGCAGATACCGTAATTCCGCTCGAAATTCCATAGTCTCAATCTCGCTCTTGGCTTTTGGCCCTGCGCTCTTAGCTAGAAGCTAAGAGCCGAAAGCCAAAAGCGCTTTTAGGCCTTGGGCGCCGCCGGCGCTGCCGGAGCCGCCGCTCCCGGACCACCCGGAATGCCCGCCGGTTTGGCCGCCACTTCGGTCGCCGCCTTCATGGAGTGACCCTTGAAGTTGCGGGTGAAGCTGAACTCACCGAGCTTGTGTCCCACCATGTTCTCAGTGACGTAGACCGGGATGAACTTCTTCCCGTTGTGCACGGCGATGGTGTGTCCCACCATTTCGGGAATCACCGTGGAACGCCGCGACCAGGTGCGCACAACTTTCTTTTCGCTGCGCGCATTCATGCCTTCCACCTTGGCCATCAGGTGGCTGTCGACGAACGCGCCTTTCTTGGTTGAACGTGCCATAAAGTCAGCTCTCAGCTTTCAGCCGTCAGCTCTCAGCTAACAGCTCTTCTTCTTAGTTCCTGCCCACTCTCAGCGAACTCGCCGCCTTACTTGCCGCGACGGCTCACGATGAACTTATCCGTACGCTTGTTATTGCGCGTCTTGTAACCGCGCGTCGGCTGGCCCCACGGGGTCACCGGATGACGGCCGCCCGACGTTTTGCCTTCACCACCACCGTGGGGATGGTCGACCGGGTTCATGGAAACGCCGCGGTTGTGCGGACGCTTGCCCAGCCAGCGCGACCGGCCTGCCTTGCCGATGGTGACGTTCTCGTGGTCGATATTGCCGACCTGCCCGATCGTCGCCATGCAGTCCTGCGAGATCTTGCGAGTCTCGCCCGAGGGCAGCTTCACCAGCGCGTAATCTTCTTCTTTCGCGACCAGCTGCGCGGAACCGCCCGCCGAGCGCACCATCTGGGCGCCCTTGCCCGGCTTCAGTTCCAGGTTGTGGATCACCGTGCCGGGCGGAATATTGCGCAGCGGCAGGGCGTTGCCGGCCAGAATGTCGGCGTCGGGACCACTGAGCACCTTCTGCCCGACCTTCAATCCTTCCGGCTGCAGGATGTAGCGCTTTTCGCCGTCAGCATAGGCGAGTAACGCAATGCGCGAAGAGCGATTGGGATCGTATTCGATCGTGGTCACGGTGGCCGGGATGCCAGTCTTGTCGCGCTTGAAATCGATGATGCGCAGCTTGCGCTTGTGGCCGCCGCCGATAAACCGCATGGTGGTGTTGCCGGAGTTGCGGCGGCCGCCGGTGCGCGGCTTGGGCTCGACCAGCGGCTTATGCGGATTCTTGGTCGTGATGTCGTCGTTGACGATCGTCGTGCGATAGCGCAACGTCTGCGTCGTCGGTCGGTATGTCTTAATCGGCATATAAGCTCTCAGCTCTTAGCTGTCAGCTCTCAGCGTAGCTGCCGTCGCATTTACTGATCGCTGACGGCGGATCGCTGATGGCTGCGTTACAAGTTCTGCGCGTATTCGGGCATCTTTTCGCCCGAACGCAACCGCACGTACGCTTTTTTCCAGTCGGGGCGATAGCCGGCGAATTTTCCGCGCCGCCGCTCTTTTCCCGGATAGGTGGCGGTGCGCACGGAATGCACCTTCACCTTGAAAATCGTCTGCACCGCTTCCTTGATTTCCGTCTTGGTCGCCTTGGGCGCCACCTGGAAGACCAGCGTGTTCTGGTTTTCCTTGATGGCGAGGCCCTTCTCGGTAATCACCGGACGGCGAATGATCTGGTATGCGCTCTTCATGATTTCTTACGCCACCTCCGCCGCTTTTTCGTTGCGCTGCCGGCGGCGACGCTCTTTGACCGGCTTCTTGGCCGCTTCGTCTTCGCCTTCGCCCGATTTGCGCTGCTTCTTCGAGACCGTTTTTCCCAGCGAGACCTGCAGCTTTTCGATGGCCGGCTGCGAGAAGATCACATGATCGTGCCGCAGCAGGTGATAGGGATGCACCTCGTTGCCGCGTACCAACTCAAGTCCGGCGATGTTGCGCGCACCCAGCTCCAGGTTGCGGTTCTCGTGCTTCGGAGTTTCGACGACCAGCACCGTCGATTCCACCTTCAACGCGTCGAGAGCTTTGCGGAATTCCTTGGTCTTGGGTTCCTTCAGATCGAGGGTATTGACCACGATCAACTTGCCGTCGGCGAATTTCGCGGCCAGCGCGGAACGGAGCGCGCCGAGCAGCTTCTTGCGCGGGAAGGTGTAGTCGTAGGAGCGCGGAACCGGACCATGCACCGTGCCGCCGTGACGCCACAGCGGAGAGCGGATGGATCCGATGCGGGCGCGGCCCGTGCCCTTCTGCTTCCACAGCTTCTTGCCCGAGCCGGAAACTTCCCAGCGGGCTTTCGTCTTGTGCGTTCCGGCGCGCTGGCTGGCGCGGTAATGCTTCACCGCTTCCCAGAGCAGTTCTTCGTGAACCGCGCCGAAGACTTCGTCGGCGAGATCGAGGGTTCCGACCTTTTCGCCGCTCAGATTGTGAATATCAATCGTTGCCATATGTTTCTCTTTACTCGTGTGGAGCGGGCACTCCTGCCCGCTGCTTTTGGCGGACAAGAGTGTCCGCCCCACACACTACGCTTTCTTTGCGGCCCTCTTGGCAGCCTTCAACGGATCGACCGTCGCCGAACCGGCGAATCCGCGACGCTCTCTGGGCGGCTTCTTCGCCTTGCTGATTACGATGTAGCCACCCTGCGGTCCGGGGACGCTGCCTTCGACCACCAGCAGATTTTCTTCCTTGTCGACGCCAAGCACTCGCAGGTTGCGGGCCGTGACCTGCTGATTGCCCATGTGTCCCGACATGCGCATGCCTTTGAACACGCGCGACGGGAAGGCCGAGGAACCGATCGAACCGGTGATCTGGAACATCGAACCATGCGACTTGGGGCCGCCAGCAAAATGGTGCCGCTTCACAACACCCTGAAATCCTTTGCCCTTGCTGATGCCGACGATGTCGACGAACTTTTCATTGTCGAAAATCTCGACCAGCACGCGGTCGCCGACTTTCACCGCGCCATCGCCATCGGCCGCGCCTTCGACCTCGACTGGAACTTCGCGCAGGAATTTGACTGGCGGCAGATTGTTCTTCGCCAGATGCCCGCGCTCGGGCTTCGAGAGTTTCGATTCCTTCACAAATTCGACGAGGCCGATCTGGGCAGCCTGGTAGCCGTCTCTTACAGCCGTCTTGTGCTGCGTGACGACACAAGGGCCAGCCTGCAGCACGGTGACCGGGCGAACATCGCCCTTCGAGTCAAACAACTGCGTCATGCCGACCTTTTTGCCCAGAATGCCTGAAATCTTGGTTGCCATTTCTTTCTCCGTCCAGCTTGGCTCTTACATCGGCTATTGGCTGGCAGTGTGTCGCGAATGCTGCGGAGCTGCGCTCCGTGGACAGCCGAGGCGGCTGTCCCCACACAATCTATTTATGTTCCTTGCCGAACGCCTTGATCTCGACGTCCACACCCGCCGGCAGATCGAGCTTCATCAAGGCGTCGACCGTCTGCTGCGTGGGCTCGAGAATATCGAGCAGGCGCTTGTGGGTGCGGATTTCGAACTGCTCCCGCGATTTTTTGTCCACGTGCGGCGAACGCAGCACGCAGTACTTGTTCTTCATCGTGGGCAGCGGAATCGGGCCGGCAATCTGCGCGCCGGTGCGCTTCGCCGTCTCCACAATTTCGCCGGTCGACTGATCCAGGATGCGATAGTCGTACGCTTTCAGCCGGATGCGAATTCTCTCTTTTCCAATCACTGTCGTTTCCTAACCCCTCCCGACTCTTCGGGAGGAAAGAACTGGCGGCAAGATGCAAGCCGCGTTTGCTACTGCACAATCTCGGCGATCGCGCCTGATCCTACCGTGTGGCCGCCTTCGCGGATGGCGAAGCGCAAGCCCTTCTCCATGG
>JBBIOA010000028.1:0-75283 GCA_037443605.1 Terriglobales bacterium | reverse complement strand
GACCACAAGAGCGGCAACGATTATTACCTCACCGTGCAGTATTTCGAAAAAGGCCATGCCGCCATCCACAACATGATTGACCTGGGGCAAATCCCGTTAAGGGCGCAGAACAATTCCACCCGCGACATCGGTTGCGGTCCCACGCAACTGAATCCCGTCTCTTTCAAGCCGACGCGCACCCCGGATGGCATGAAGCCGGCATGGGCGTGTGCCGAAAAGATGCCGGATCCAAGGAGCAACCGCTCCCCCACCCTGGGTCCGGGGGCCAGGCCGGTGACAGTTCTGGATAACGTGGTCAGCGTAAAACACGTGCAGACGCCCACCGAAGTCGATCATTACCAAATTCAGCGCGTGGTCGATCTCTACGTAACTCCTGCCGGGGAAGACCTCGGGCGCGTGACCAACGACATCCGCCGCATTGTGGGCCAGGCGAATATTCCGGCGAATGTTCGTGTCAATCTGCGCGGCATGGTCGAGGGGATGCAAGCTTCGTTCAAGAGCTTCGGGCTGGGATTCCTGCTCTCCTTTGCGCTGCTCTTTCTGATCCTGACGGCGCAGTTCAAGTCGTTCATCGATCCCTTGCTGATCATGCTTGCCATACCGATGGGGTTCGTTGGGGTATTGGTGATTCTTCCGCTCACGCACAGCACTTTGAACGTGATGTCTCTGATGGGGGTTCTCATGCTGGTTGGCATTGCCGACTCCAACAGCATTCTGATCGTGGATTTCGCTCACAAGCTGGAGGCGCAAGGGCTGGCACCGGTCGACGCGGTCATCACTGCCTGCCGGGTTCGATTGCGGCCGATCCTGATGACCTCGCTGGCGACGATTATCGGAATGATCCCGATGGCGATGAAGTTGGGGACTGGCGCTGAACAATACGCACCGATGGCGCAGGCGATCATTGGCGGTTTGACCTCCTCGGTGGTGTTGACCATCTTCATCGTGCCCGCCGCCTATCTGCTGGTTTACGGCAAACGTGGCGAGCCGAACACGCCCGGCCAGTCTCCGGCGTTGGAAGCGTGAGTCATGGAGATTCGTCAGTTAAGGGATTGTCGAAAAATGAACAAAGTCCGGTCAATTTGGCTCTTTTTGGCTCTGCCGGTGTGCGCCTTCGCGCAAGTGACGCTCACTTCGAGCAGCGCCTCGAATCTGCCTTCCGCTCCCGTGCCTCAGGCCTCGGCTCAACCAGATCGGCCCCCGGCGATCCAGACGGGACCGCAAACCACGGCGGCGCAGAATGCTCCGGGCGCGCCGAGTACGCTCTCGTTGAAGGATGCTGAGGCGCTCGCCCTGAAGAATAATCCTCAGATTTCGGTGGCCCGACTGACCGCGTCAGCCTCGCTCCAGGTCACGCGGGAAGTTCGCTCGAATCTGTGGCCGACTGCGACCGTGGATCTGACCGCAGTCGATGCCAATCCCGGCACGCGCCTCACGGCCGGGGCGCTGAACAATCCGATCCTCTACCAGCGTGCCGCGGCGGGAGCCATGGTGACCCAGCTCATCACCGATTTCGGGCGCACCACGAACCTGGTTTCGAGCGCGAATCTGGCGGCGAAAGCGGAAAACCAGAATGCGCTGGCCACCAAGGAACAGATTCTGCTGGCGGCAGCCCAGGCTTTCTACAACGCCCTGCAGGCGCGTGCGGTGCTGACGGTTGCGCAGCAAACGGTGAAAGAGCGCCAGACGGTTTCAAGCCAGGTGGATGCTTTATTCCAGAGCAAGCTCAAGTCTCAACTGGACCTCAGCTTTGCGAACGTGAATCTGGCGCAGGCCAAGCTGCTGCTTCTGGATGCGCAGAACAACGAAAATGCGGCTCTGGCGGCCCTTTCTGCCGTGCTCGGATTCTCCAACCTGCAGAGTTTTAAGCTCGTGGAGGAGACCGCTCCCAGTGCTCCGCCTCCGGGCAACGTAGAGGATCTGATTTCGATTGCGTTGACCACGCGGCCGGAAATCCTGGGCCTCGAGTTCCAGTCCGAGTCCGCCAGAAAATTTCAAACGGCGGAGCGAGACTTGCTGTTTCCGGACATCCGCGCGCTCGGGGTGGTGGGCGATACTCCGGTCCGCAATCCCGTTATCACCAACTGGTACGGAGCTGTGGGCGTGAACGTGAACATTCCGGTGTTCAACGGTTTCCTCTACCCGGCGAGAGCACGCGAAGCGTCACTGCGAGCGCAGGCCAGCCAGGAGAGACTGCGAGACCTCCGCGATCGCATCTCCCGCGACGTACGCACGAGTTGGTTGAATGCGACGACCGCCTATGACCGGCTGGCGGTGACGCAACAACTCCTCGACCAGGCGAACCTCGCACTGAACCTTGCTCAGTCACGATACAACCTGGGGTTGGGTTCGATCGTGGAATTGAGTCAGGCAGAGCTTCAGCTGACGCAAGCCCAGATCAGCGATGCGCAGGCCGGTTACGACTACCGGCTGTCCCTGGCTGTCTTGCAGTACCAGACGACCGGAATCTGAGAGAAGCCGCCCGCTCGATACGGGATTGAATCCGTACGCCCGGTCCCGGTTGAAATCCCGGCAGCGGCCGAAACACATTTCTTGCGATCTATGAATGGCGGCAGCGATGAAGCGAACGAAAAGGAAGAAACCATCATCGTTCACTACGCTTCACGGGATCATACTTTCGCTCGCGATCGGAGCACTGGTTGCCATTGTCTTTTTATTGGTTGGCCTGTACTGGCACCCACCCGAATAGGTCAGCAGGATCGGCGGCAATGCCGGCAAGACGCTGGGTTGTCGAACGATTTGCGGACGAACTTAAGTGCGGCCTACAGTGGCGAGTCCCATTTGCAGCCGGTATGATTGTCGATATGCTCCCTTTTTGCCTCTATTTCGCCGCGAGTGTGATCACCGGATTCCATGTCTACACCTTGCTCGCCTTTGCGGCTCATGGGGCTCCGTCGAATCCATTGGAATTGGTCTCCTTACTGGGGTCGCTGTGTCTGTTCATTGCCGCTTACATCAGTCTTTATAAGCCGCCTGCGGCCGCCAGACTGGCGCTGCTCGCCTGCCTGGCGATCTGGTGCTTCTACGGTCCAGCCATCGCGAAACCCATCCGGACTCGATTGGAAAAAAAGAGTACTGCGTTGTCCGAGCGGCCGCTGGTTGCTCACCCGCAGTGCTGCAGGACCCAAGGCCCCGGTGACGTTTCAGGGTAGCCCGAAAGTGAGCTCATCGTTGCGCCGAGGTTGGCGGCGGTGAAAAGCCGCTATTTTGCATGCAAATGATCATGCCCTACGCAGCCGTCGCCCTTTTAATCGTCGCCACGCTCTATTCTGCGGTGGTTAGCTTCCGGCAAACCGAGGCTGGCAGACCCACCTGGATCTTCCCGGAGACCACCAACCGGTCGGCGCGAATCGTCGTTGGCGTTATTACCCTTGTGCTGTTGATTGGCCTTGCGTTATGGCTCAACGTGAGTGTGAGGCATTCGACCCGCCACTCTTCGCGATTTCTGATCCCGGAAGGATACACAGGCTGGATACGAGTCGAGTTTGAGGTACAGGGCGCGCCGCCCTTACCGATGGAGAATGGTGAGTACGTCCTCAAGATTCCTGCAGACGGCGTACTCCGAACCTCTTCCCGGGAGCAGTACGGATGGGCTAAAGATCACTACTATTACGAATCTGCAGGTGGAGTCCGCCCCTTACCGGACTCTGGCGCGGCCGGGCTCATTTGGGGCAAGATCAACGCGGAAGCGTCTGGCGCCTCAGGAAAGCGAAAATACGAGGAGTTTTTTGTGGGAACCGGGCAGCAGTTCAGGGACCAAGCGCCTGCGAAGTAGCCCCCATCCCTACTCTTTGACAACAGACTTGGGATTGCCTCAAGGAGAGATTTGTCCGGCCTTCCGGGAACCGATCTCTCCTATTTCAGATTACGGATTCGTTATGTTCTGGAAGGCGAGTCGCCAACAGTTCATGCGGGACCTGTGGCCCTTGACCGACGGGAGCCGCCGATGTCAAACTGTTGTTGGCAGGAATGACAAGAAAGCGCGGTTTTCTCGTCTGCAGCGCGTTCACCGTACCATGGAAGTGGTGTTGCGGGGCCGTTGGGCCGAATACCTTACGTGTTATCAGCGTGATGGAGTAGTTACAAAACCCCCTTCCGCACCATAAAAATTTGGCGCTGGCGAAGAATCGAACAAGGACCTCAAGGCTTCCGCCGCGCCTTCAGAAAGAACACACACATGCTTTACGGTTTCATCGTAGCCGTCCATATCGTGGTTTGCTTGTTCATTATCATTGTCGTGCTGCTGCAGAGCGGCAAGAGCGGTGACATCTCGGCCGCATTCGGCGGGCAGGGCAGCCAGACAGCGTTTGGCCCGCGCGGCGCCGCCAGTGCGCTTTCGAGAGCGACCACCTGGTCGGCGATTGCCTTCATGATCACTTCCATCACCCTCTCCGTCTATGCCACGCGGCGGGGCGGTTCCGGCTCGGTGCTGCAGGGGTTCAAGTCGCAACCAGTAAAGACCCAGCCGGCGCCGACGACCCCGGCTCCTGCTGCTCCAACCCAGCAGAAGTAGATCCTTCAGGAACCCGATTTCGACGCGCCCGGGGCGACCAGTCCCGGGCGCAGCCGCATCTGCCATCATGATCCGATCGTTCCACGGAACCTCCCGTATTTGGATTTCTCCCGCGGGCGGTGCTACCATCCGAGAGAGTCATCATTCGTCAGGAGGCAGATCATGTCAGATCGTGACGGCAACAGTTTTGTGTGGTTCCTGGCAGGATTGGGGTTGGGAGCTCTGGCGGGAGTGCTGTATGCGCCTCGTTCGGGTAGCGAGACGCGCGAGGTGCTGCGCGCTCGTGCCGAGGAAGGCCGCGAGTATGTGCGCAGCCGCGCCCGGGAAGCACGCGAAACCGCGTCGCAGTGGGCTGACCGCGGGCGCGATGTCGTAAGTCAGCAAAAGGAACAGTTCCGCGCCGCGTACGAGGCCGGACGCCAGGCGTATCAAGAAGCCACCACGGAATCGAATCCGAAGAATCTATAGGCAAGGCGGGCGCGAGTCTTCTCCTCCCGGACGAGCCCGAAGAAAATCCGTGGAGGCGGCTCTTATGAACAATCTGATGCCAGTTTTTGTCGGCCTGACCGGGATTGCGGTTTTGCTGCAGGCGTTCGTCCTGCTGGCGATGTATATCGCCATGCGCAAGAGCAGCGAACGTCTGGAAGCCTTGGCGACCGAAGTCAAAAGCAAGATCCTGCCCACTGTGGAACGAGCTCAGACTCTGATGGGCGAGCTCGAACCGAAGCTGATTTTCATCGCCGGGAACCTGGAAGAATCCACCAAGGTGATGCGCTCGCAAGTGCAGCGCGTGGACGCCGCGGTGAACGACGTGGTTGACCGAGCGCGGCTGCAGATTATCCGTGCCGATGAATTGCTGAGCCGCACCCTCGATCGCGTGGAAGAAACCTCGGACATGGTGCATAAGACGGTGATTTCTCCGGTGCGCCAGCTCGCGGGAATGATGCAGGGCATTACGGTCGGCCTTGAGTTCCTGTTCGGCGGCGGCGGCCGGCGCAATGGCGGCCCGCGCACCGAACGGCACGCCGTTCCACAGGACGAGATGTTCATCTGACCCGGGCAGGGCCTTCGCGGCCTGGCTGTCCCAGTTGGAGTTCCGCGTGTTCTCTTCATCGCTGTCTTATCGCCTGCTGCAATCCTTGTTGGCTTGCCTGCTCGTTTCTCTCATCGTCACCGCCCAAGAAAAAGTCGTGTGGAGCGAGCAGGAGAAGCCAATCGTGGAGCAGATTCGCGGGCTGCGTAAGCTCGACGATACGGTACGCGCTCAGACTACGAAAGAACTGGCAGAGCAGATTCGGAAATTGCCGGTCGTTCCCAACAAGCTGCGCCTGGCCGAAGCGCTCGCCAATCTCTCCACCGAAGGCGATTTTGGCCGCGAGACGCTGCAAGCCGTTACCAGCACTCTGGCGGTGGCCATCGAAGAACAGCCCCCAGCTGCGCAGAACGGCGAGCCAAACTCGTCGTACATGGAACTCGCGTCGCTGGTGCGCTATGAGCACATGCAGGCTCAATCGCGGGATCCCCAATTCGCCGCCGCGCTGGCAAGACTCGAAGCGGACGATGCCAGGCGCCAGCGGGCGGACTTCACGCTGGTTGATCTGCAAGGAACGTCCTGGCATTTGAAGGATCTGCGCGGCAAAGTGGTGCTGGTGAATTTCTGGGCGACGTGGTGCCCGCCGTGCCGCAAGGAGATGCCGGATCTGCAGGCGCTGTACGACAAGTACAAGGATCAGGGACTGGTCGTACTGTCGATTTCCGATGAGGAAGCAGCGAAGGTGACGCCGTTCATTGCGGAGCGGAAGATTTCGTATCCGGTTCTGCTCGATCCGGGCCGCAAAGTGAATGACGCTTTCGCGGTGGAAGGAATTCCGAAAAGCTTTGTTTACGACCGCGAGGGCAAACTGGTGGCGCAATCCATCGATATGCGGACGCGCAGCCAGTTTCAGCAGATGCTGGCGCAGGCAGGATTGCAGTAACGCCCGGCCTGTGCCGCCATCAGGTTAGTTGGAGCAAGCGCTGCTGTAGCTGCTTCAGATCCTGCGCGATTTCCCGCAGATTGAAGACCAGCGCCCAGAACGGCAGCATCTGATCGAGCGTCAAGGGCGCGGTCGCCCGCTGGACCCGCAATCTCGCCAGATCGGCTTCCAGTGCGCGGATTCCCGCATCGAGACCCGAGGACGGCACCTGCTTGCTTTGGTTTCGCACGGCCTCCGCCAAGAATGTGAACTTCTGGGCCGTCCGCTGAACGAGATCCGGTAACGACGGCACGAGCTCCGGATGCATGGCAATGTGCATGTAGAGGGAACGATCTTCTGCCATCGCGGTCAGGCGCCGCCGCACCTGATCGCCCATGTCGACGACCTCCTGATACGCACTCTGATTGAATCGAGAGAAGGCAAGCTCGCTGCGGGCCTCGTCCATCTGCTGGGTGATGCCCCGGCGCAATTCGTGCAACTGCCGGTCAAGTTGGCGGACTTCCTCCTCGTTGTCGATTCCTTGAATCGCCGCTGCGGTCACTGCGCGGTAGAGAGAGCCAGCGCCGTGGAGAATATCGGCAATCTTCTGACGCAGAGCTTCGCGGGCGCGCACGGGCCAAAGCACCGCACCGACAGCGAAGGCTATCAACGCACCTTCGCTGGTATAGAGCACACGCAGCCAGGCCGTGTGCCATGACTCGGAAACTCCTCCGAAGACCAGGATGATCGCAGCCGTAAATCCGGCCGCGCTGAAGCTCGGGTGCAAGGCTGCGAGATAGGCGAAGAAGGTAGCCAGCACAAACAGAACGATGCCGATCCCCACCGCGTTCTTGCCGAGCAACGGCATGAGCAGCGCGG
Source organism: Terriglobales bacterium (assembly GCA_037443605.1). Taxonomy (GTDB): domain Bacteria; phylum Acidobacteriota; class Terriglobia; order Terriglobales; family Acidobacteriaceae; genus Sulfotelmatobacter. Next base: position 67,915 of record JBBIOA010000028.1, on the reverse strand, counting down.
CGGAAAGGGCGCCGGCGGTGGAGCCGACGGTGCGATACAGCGCCGCTTTCCAGGATGCTCCGAGATTCGCCTGGGTCACGACGAGCGCAGCGAAGACTGCCCAGTAGCCTTGATGCAAGTGCCAGATCGCATAGATGGCGTAGGCGATGGTGCCGGCGAGGCCGGTCTTGATTCCCTGCTTGACGGAGGAGGATTCACGGGACCAGAAAGAGTTTGGCGATGAGTTTTCGGATGAGGCCAACCCAGCTGAAGCGGAGGACATGAGGGCGATTATAAGGCGGAGCAGCGATCGCTTTATGTGATCCAGCCGCCGCCGACCACGACATCTTCATCGTAGAAGACCGCTGCTTGTCCCGGCGTAATGGCGCGCTGCGGCTGATCGAAGGTCGCAAGAATTTCGTCGTCGCCTGACTTCTCGATGATGGCGGGCGCAGGTTCGTGGCGATGGCGAATCTTTACCGAGACGCGCATCGGCTCGGTTAACTCGGCGACCGAAATCAGATTCACACGCTTGGCGCGTAGCGACTTCGAATACAGCTTCTCTTCCCCGCCGACGACTACCTGCTTTTGAGCGCCGCTGATCTGGATGACGTAGAGCGGCGAGCCGGTGGCAACGCCGAGTCCCTTGCGCTGGCCGACGGTGAAATTGTGAATGCCGGAGTGCTCGCCGATCACTTTTCCGTTCGTCGTCACGAGTTCACCGGCAGTGTCGGGCAACGATTCGCCCTGCTCGGCGAGGTAGGCGTCGATGAAGCGCTTGTAGTCACCGCCGGGGACGAAGCAAATTTCCTGCGAGTCGAGCTTCTCGGCAATTGCCAAACCATGCTTCGCGGCCAGTTCGCGCACCTGTGGCTTGGTCATGTCGCCCAGAGGAAACAGCGTGCGGCTGAGCTGCTCCTGAGTCAGGCCGAAGAGGAAATACGTTTGATCCTTGCTCGTGTCGGCAGGGCGCTTGAGCAACCAGCGGCCTCGCGCGTCGTCATACCCGACGCGGGCGTAATGGCCGGTGGCGACACGGTCGGCGCCGATCTGCCGGGCGACGACCAGCAACTGGTCGAACTTCAAATGATTGTTGCAGAGGCTGCACGGGATGGGCGTACGCCCGGACAGATACTCCTCGACGAACGGGCGAACCACGTCGCGCTCGAAGCGGTCTTCATGATTGACGACATAGTAGGGGATGCCAATCTGCTGGGCCACGCGGCGCGCGTCGTAGACGTCGTCGAGCGAGCAGCAGCGTCCGGTCACCTGCTCGGGCATGCCTTCATGGCCAGCCAAGCGACGCTGGTTCCACAACTGCATGGTCAGCCCGATGAGGTTGTGTCCTTCGGCGCGCAGCATGGCCGCAACGGCGGAAGAATCCACACCGCCCGACATGGCGACGGCGATAGTATCGTTTTGCAGCTTCTAGCTCCTAGCTACTAGCTTCTAGCTATTACTGACGGCTTCGTATATCTGGGTGACAACTCTCGCAACCGCGCCACCGTTTCTGGCACCAGCGCGAGCGCAAAGTCGATGTCCTCGTCGGTCGTCTGTTTGCCCAGGCTGAAGCGGATACTCGAACGCGCCTGATCGCTTCGCAGGCCCATCGCGACCAACACATGACTCGGCTCAATCGCACCCGAAGAGCAGGCGGCGCCGGTAGAGACCGCTAATCCTTTTAGATCGAGCGCGATCACTAAAGATTCACCTTCGATGTGATCAAAGCGAAGATTGGTGGTATTGGGGACACGAGCAGCACTCCCGCCGTTGATGGCGACTTCTTCCACCTGCGCCAGGATTCCGTGCTCCAGCCGGTCGCGCATCGCGGAGAGCTTCGTGGTATCGCCACAATCGAGAGCAGCCTTGGCCATCTCCGCCGCTTTGCCAAGCCCCACAATCCCCGGGACATTTTCCGTGCCGGCCCTCCGCTGGCGCTCGTGGCGTCCGCCATAGAACAGCGGCTGGAGGCGAGTTCCCTTCTTCACATAAAGAGCGCCAACACCTTGCGGCGCGTGCATTTTGTGGCCGGAGATCGAGAGCGCGTGGCAGCGAATCTTGTTCACATCGATTGCGACTTTTCCGGCTGCTTGTACGGCGTCGGTATGGAACAGAATGTTGGCCTCGGCGGCAATCGCGCCGATCTGCTCCACCAGCTGCAGGACGCCTGTCTCGTTGTTCGCCATCATGATCGAGATGAGCCCGGTGTTGGGTCGCAGCGCACGCTTCACGTCGTCTGGATCGACCAGGCCGCGAGCGTCCACCGGGAGACAAGTGACTTCCCTGCCGGCTTCCTCCTGATGCTTGCAGGCATGGAGGACTGCGTGATGCTCAATCGCAGAAGTGACGATGTGATCGCCGGGCGCGGTCAGTCCCGCGATCGCGAGGTTATCGGCTTCGGTTCCGCCGCTGGTGAAAACGACCTCCGAGGCACGACATCGGAGCAGCGCGGCCACCGATTCGCGGGCGCTCTCCACGGCGGCACGCGTGTCCTGCCCGTAGTGATGGATCGACGAGGCGTTGCCGAACTGGTCGGCAAAATAGGGACGCATCGCCTCGAAGATTTCGGGCAGAACGGGAGTGGTGGCGTTGTTGTCGAGGTAAACCCGGCGCATACAGAACCCAGCCTCTATTTTACGTGGGATTCTAGTCTCGAGGAGACGAAAGGCGCGGACTCTCCATATTCGTGGAGATGGACCGGCCGCGCACGAGGTAGACCTTCACGAAGCAGGAATCCAACTCCCGCGCTTTGCCGGGTCACGCTTCTCTGCACGCAGCGCGATTCCCTCCGGCACCCAGAAACACTGAGACTCGCCTTGCGACTTGCAATAGGTGGCGGGGTCCGAGTCGACCTGTTCGGTCAGACGGCTCAACTCCTGTGGACTCGCTGCCGCCAGGATTGCCTGGTTGTGGTCCGCCTGGCTCACTCGCGTAAGAAAAATGATCCGGACGAAAGGGAGAGGGCTCGAAAAATCAAAGAACCGCGCTCTTGGTTGGGCCTTCCGGTGGGTCTTGCCGTCGATTGTGTCAACCGCAGAGATAAATGAGACCGCTACGCCGGACGGTTTGCTCGCGGTGACTGCGTAAAAAGACGTCTCGTAACCGAGCAAATCGTCCCCGGCAGACAACTCGATGCCGCTGCCGTTGACTACGGTTTCTTTCAACTCTGGTTTGAACTTGCCGGACTTGAGAATCGGGGTGATGGTGCGGAGTCGCCATCCCGGCTGCAGGTCAAGGTAGCGCCGAACGGTAATCGGAGGAGTGGGTGCACTCAGCGGAACGCGTCGTTCGCAGGCGGTCAGCAATAAAGCCCCCACGAGCACATACTTCAAGCAGGTGAAGTCCGAAAACCCAAGCACAGGCGGAGCCTCTTTGAGCCTTTAAGAGATCTGCTTGAGATAGATGGCAAACAGAACCACCGAGATGGCTGCGTCGATCTCTATCTTTGATCAATCGCCACGTAATGGGCCGGATACGCTGGTCCCTGGTAATCCGCACGCGGGCGGATCAGGCGATTGTCGTCAAGTTGCTCGATCACGTGGGCGGCCCATCCGCTGACGCGCGAGACGGCGAAGATCGGGGTGAACAGGTCCACGTCGATCCCCAGCGTGTGATACGTCGAGGCGGAGTAGAAGTCCACGTTGGCGTTGAGCTTTTTGTCGGCCTTCACGAATTCTTCAATCTTGTGGGAAATCTCGAACCACTTCGCCTGTCCGCTCGAATTGCCCAGGTCGCGCGACATGGCACGCAAATGCGTGGCGCGCGGATCTTCGGTGTGATAGACGCGATGACCGAATCCGGGAACCTTCTTCTTCTGCGCCAGCATACCGCGGACGTATTCCACCGGATCGGCGCTTGAGGAGTCGATGGCTTCCAGGATGTGAAACACAGCTTCGTTGGCGCCCCCGTGCAGGGGTCCCTTCAGAGCGCCAATGGCCGATGTGATGGCGGAATGCATATCGGATAGGGTCGCGGCGGTGACTCGCGCGGCGAAAGTAGAGGCATTCAGTTCGTGATCGGCGTGGAGAATCAGGGCAATGTCGAGAGCCCGCTCCGCAGTAGGCGACGGATGCTTTCCGTTCAGCATCAGCAGGAAATTCGCGGCGTGCGAAAGCGAGCGGTCGGGCTCGACAACGGTATGCCCCTTCCGCAGACGGTCATAGGCGGCCACGATCATCGCGATCTGCGAGGTGATGCGGATGGCCTTGTCGACATTAGCCTTGCTGTCGTTCACCTTCTCCTGCGGGTCATAAAACGAGAGCGCGGAAACGGCCGTCCGCAACACGTCCATCGGCAGGGCGTGGCGGGGCGCATTGCGCAGCAGGTTGATGATGGAAGCATCCAATTTGCGTTCTTCGGCCAACCGGTCGTGCAGTTCGCGAAGTTCGCGGCGGGTGGGCAGTTTGCCGAACCAGAGCAAGTAGCAGACCTCTTCGAAATTCGACTGGTGCGCCAGTTCGTGGATGTCGATGCCGCGATAGGCGAGCACGCCGCGGTCGCCGTCGATGTAACAGATCTTGGAGGTGGTGGCAACGACGCCCTCGAGGCCTTTCGGGGCATGGGTTGAAGTCACGCTGGACATGGTCACTCGCTCAATTTCGTGGATTTGGATGTTGCCGGACCACGCCAGCGGGGACGCGGGGTGCAACCTCCTTTTATACCTGAAAGGCGGCGAAGTTTCCAAACGCTCCGGCCTTGATTGCTGTCTCGGTATAGCGGCTGTATGATTGAAAGTCCCTGCCATTCGCTTCATCTGTGGACTTGCTCTTCTTATCTCCGCATGGAGGAAACTCTCAAAATGAAACGCTTTTTTGCGATCCTCGTCATTTATTCGTTTATCTGGAGTACCGTCGCCTCGGCCGACGAAGGCATGTGGCTGTACAACGCCGCGCCGAAGGACAAGATCAAAGCAACTTACGGATTCACGGTTACGCAGCAGTGGCTGGATCATCTTCGGCTGTCGTCGGTGCGCTTCAATAACGGCGGCTCCGGATCCTTCGTTTCGCCCGACGGACTGACGTTTACCAACCATCACGTCGGGGCAGGCTGCGTGCAGCAGCTTTCCAGTGAAGGCCACGACTACATCAAGACCGGCTTCTACGCCAAGACGCAGGCGGAGGAAGCCAAGTGCCCGAACCTGGAACTCAATCAACTGGTGGGCATTGAGGACGTGACCGACAAGGTCAATGCCGGGGTGAAAGCTGGAATGTCGGCGGCGGAAATCGGACAGGCTCAGCGCGGGGCCATGTCTCAGATCGAAAAGGACTGTTCGACTTCTACCGGCCTGCGCTGCGATATGGTGGTCTTCTATTCCGGACAGGTTTACAACCTATACAAATACAAGAAATATACCGACGTGCGGCTGGTGTTCGCGCCCGAGTTCGATATCGCTTTCTTCGGCGGCGATCCGGACAACTTCACCTATCCACGTTACGACCTGGACATTACCTTCTTCCGCGTCTACGAAGATGGCAAGCCGGCTCATCTCGATCACTACCTGCAGTGGTCGCGCGCGGGCGTGAAGGACGGCGACCTGATTTTCGTATCGGGGCATCCCGGAAACACAGGCCGACTGCTGACGATGGCGCAAATCGAGTTCCTGCGCGACGTGCAGTACCCTTCCGCGCTGAAACTGTTGGCGAGGCGCATTGCCCTGCTGCAGGACTTCAGCAAACAGTCGGAAGAGAACGCGCGCGTGGCCAAGGAAGAGGTCTTCGGGCTGCAGAATTCGCAGAAGGCCATTACCGGTTATCAGTCCGGATTGCTCGACAAGGCAATTATGGATACCAAGGCCGCCGATGAAGCGAAGCTGCGCGCCGCGTTCAAAGCGGACCCGAAGAATGCCGGCGCCGCCGATCCGTGGGACGAGATTGCGCAGGCAATCCAACAACAGCAGGCGATTTTCCCGCAGCTGACTTACCTGGAGCGTATGCGCGGAATGGGTGGACGACTCTCGCAGGTCGCGCGTCTGCTGGTTCGTGCCGCGGCAGAAAAGCCGAAACCGAATTCCGATCGCATGCGGGAATTCCGCGATTCCAACCTGCCTTCGCTGGAGCAGGGCCTGTTCTCCAAGGAACCTGTGTACAAGAGTCTGGAACTCACGCTGCTAACGGACTCGCTGACGGAAATGCAGGACGCACTGGGCGCGGACAATGCCGATGTGCAGAAAGTGCTGCAGGGCAAGACTCCGGCGGACGCCGCCAAGGACATGATCAGCGGAACGAAGCTCGACGATGTGGCCGTGCGCCAACAATTGTATGAAGGCGGCCAGGCAGCGATTGACGCCAGCGCCGACCCGCTGATCGTGGCGATCCGCTCGATTGATGCGGACGCGCGCGCGGCCCGCAAGCAGTTCGAGGACAAGGTGGACTCAGTCGTTCGCCGTGATGGCACGCTGGTCGCGAAAGCGCGCTTTGCACAAAGCGGCTTCAACCAGCCTCCGGACGCGACCTTTACTCTCCGTCTGAGTTACGGAGCGGTCAAAGGCTATTCGGAAAACGGCAAAACCATTCCCTTTGCCACCAATATTGGCGGAGCGTACGACCACGCGGCCGAACACAAGAACGAGTCCCCGTACAACCTGCCGGATAGTTGGATGAAGTCGAGAACGAAGCTGGATCTGAAGACTCCGCTGAACTTCGTTTCTACGGCCGACATCATCGGCGGAAACTCAGGGTCGCCGACGGTGAACAAGAAGGGCGAGGTGGTCGGGATCATCTTCGATGGCAACATTGAGTCACTACCGTGGAACTTCGCCTACAGCGACGCTCGGGGACGCGCGGTCTCGGTCGACGCCCGTGGCATTCAGGAAGCGTTGCGCAAGGTGTACGGAGCCACGGCCTTGGCCGACGAACTGTTAGGAGCCAAAGCGCAGGCGACGACCGCGTCGAAATAACAAAACACACTTCTTCTCCTTGAGCCCGCGAGCCATCGCGGGCTCCTTTTCCTGACCCCGATCGTTCCTAGATTACGAAAATGACGAATTGGCATTCTTCCGGCGCGGGAGCGTGCTATCATGGCGCAATTTTTCGATAGGAGACCGCTATGGGGCAACCGGTCGTTCATTTCGAAATTGGCTGCCGTGACAGCGCCAAGACGGCAGACTTCTTCTCCAGGCTTTTCGCTTGGCAGATGCAGCCGCTTGGACCGGCGACATTGATCAACACCGGTGCGGCCAGCGGTATTCAGGGTCACATGAGTTCGCTCGGCCACGAACCGTATCACTACACAATCTTTTACGTTCAGGTGGACGATGTGCAGGCCTATCTGACCAAAGCTGAATCGTTGGGAGGACGGACCCTGGTGCCGCCGGTGCAGATTCCGACAGGCACCTTTGCGTGGTTCGCCGACCTGGAGGGCAACACGATCGGGCTTTGGAAGCCGAAATAGGGGCTCAGGCCGGCCAGAGCGTCAAGGCCGTCTTTTCCAGAATCTGCTGCTGAACCGCCGGGCTCAACGGTAACGCGCGGAAATCGTCCAGATTCTTTCGAATGTCAGGCACGCCCGGTCCGGGCCAATCGGAGCCGAAGAGCGTCTTGTGCGCGATTTGCTCCAGTCGCGGGAAATACTCAAGCAGCGCCTTGGGCGGAATCCCGCTGATGTCGAGATACATGTTGGTATGACGCCGCAGCAAAAAGAAGGCTGTGTCCATCCAGAGCGGACGCCCACCGTGGGCCATGAGAATCTTCAACTTGGGAAAATCCAGGGCGACGTCATCGAGGTAGATGGGATCGCCGTACTTGTTGCGCGCACCGGGAAAAATGGATGTTCCCGTGTGAAACATCACGGGGATGCCATTGGCTTCAGCCGCGCGGTAGATGATCTCCAGTTCCTTCACGCCCGAGAGATATTCGTTGGGATAGAGCAACTGGTGCGGCGGATGGATCTTGATCATCTTCAGGCCCAGACGAAGAATCTGCTCGACGTCGGCCAACACGTTGGTGGTGTGGCGCGGGTGCAGGCTACCGCACGGCAGCAACCGCTTCGGGTCTTCCTTCACATAGTCCGCGACCATCTGATTCACGCCATTCGTCATACCGATGACTTCCGGAGCCACGTAGTTGATCAGCATGGCGCGGTCCACGCCGCTGGCGTCGAGAAACTTCAGGAAGGCTTTGGCCGATGCGGCGAATTCGACCATACGGTCGAAGTTGTGCCGGTTCTTCTTCATCAGTTCAAGCGCCTGGGGCTTGAACATCTCGATTGGCTCGATATGAATGTGGCAGTCAGTGATCAAGAGAGCGAGACTCGGGAAACGCAGAATTGTACCAGCTACGCGAGCTTCAATACTTCGGCACTCTGCTGTCGATCAGCTTCGACCATGCATCGATGCCACCGCGCATGGACTGCGCCTTCTCGAAGCCTTGCTGACGCAGCCATACCGTTACATTCATCGACCGCACGCCGTGATGGCAGACCACGACGATCGCATCGTCGGGATCCAGTTCCTGGTGCGCCCGCGCAGCGACTTCGCCCATCGGCATCAGCTTGGCGCCGTTCATGCGCGCAGTCTCGAATTCCCAGGGCTCGCGGACATCGAGCAGAGTGAACGATTCCCCGGCGTCGAGTTTCGCCTTCACATCCGCGGGAGTGATTTCGTAGTCCATGTTAGCGATGAGCAACGAGCGAACGCTCTCGATTGCAAACTTAAACTTTTGTTCACAGATTGATCGCCGACTTTCGCACTTCGCCAATCGTTGCCAGCGGGTCCCGGGCGCCGGTCTTCTCGGCTATCCATTTCTTCTCTGTGCCGATGATGTCGAGCAGCAACTTCTTGTCGGCCGTCGTCGGCAAGTGCTGGCGCAGATGCTCTTCATAGTACTTGTCTTCGATCGGCTCACCGGTCTGCGCGTGGAACTTCTGGTTGGCATATTGGCCAATGAAACGGTTGAAGCGGATGTCCGGCGCGTAGAGTTTGGGCTCGCCGTGGGGCAAGTGGCTGTTGAAACGCTCGATCAAGCCCGCGACCTCGTCGCGGTAGAGATTGCGGTTGTAATCATTCAAGTCGTCAAGATCTGCGGCCTTGTCGTTCTTTGGCTCATCGTAGCGTCCCTTGATGCCCCAGACATACGCCCAGTGCGCCGACGAAGAATGATCGGTACCAAACAGATCGTAGGAACTCGAAATCCATTTGTTGAGATACTTCTGGATCAGCCAGGCCGGCAAGACTCCCGCTTCCACGACACGACGGATGCCATCATTGCCCGTACCCATGTGGAAGGCTTCTTCGCGCAGCATGTACGACATCGAACGTCCGAGCGGAGCGAAGGCTGAGAATTTCAGCATCTGTAATTGGAATTTTCCGTCGCGATCAACAAAATCGGTGTAGGTGAAGAAGTCCATCCAGTTGTCAACGTCGACATTGAAAGCACCCAGCAGTCGCTGGTTTTGGAACGCGCGCCGTTCCAGCATCTTTTGCGCTTCGACTTTGCCGGAATAGCCGAAGTGGTCGATGAGCAGCGCGCACATCTGCCAGCCGTGCCGCATTTCCTCGATCATCACGCGGGTTAGCGCCCGGCGGTCCCAGTCGGTGGGCGCCATCTCGAACAGGTGACGTTGCTGCTCGACCGAAGCAAACTCCGTGTCGCCCTGGTAGACGATCATGTTCATCAGCGCGTCGCGCATCTGCTGGGTGGGAATCTGGCGCAGGTTTTCCCACTTGCGCCGCCCCTTGTAAGAGCCGAACTCGATGTCCTCGGTTTCGATCGCGCCGTAGAGCGTATCGAAATGGAAAGCCTCGATGTCGTCGGTGTTGACGCCGATTTCCTTGCGCCAGTCGTTGAACAGGCCTTCCCAGTCGCTGAACGTTCCGATTTTGGCCACTTTACCTGGCATGGCTTACCTCCTTTGCAGTATTCGCCGCACGCGGACCATGGCATCTGCCCGGCACAACTACTTCGCCTTGAATACCGCCGGTCGTTTCTCCACGTACGCCGCCAAGCCTTCCTTCGCATCCTCGCTCTGGAACAGCAACTGCTGATTCTCGCGCTCGACGGCCAACGCCGACTCCATCGGAATTTCCCATCCGGTCTGAACGGCGCGCTTGATCCGTCCAACAGCCTTCGCCGCCTTGTTCGGCGGGCAGAACTGTTTGGCGTATTCCATGATGTTCTGCATGAAGCCGTCGCGCTCGTAAATGTCATTGACGATGCCCAGTTCGTGCGCCTCTTCAAACGAGAACGTGTTGCCCGTAACCATCAACTCGATCGCCTTGCTCTTTCCGACCAGCCGCGAGAGCCGCTGCGTGCCGCCGGTGCCGGGGAGGACGCCGAGGTTCACTTCGGGCAGGCCGATCTTGCCGGCGTCTTTGCGCGCGATGCGGATGTCGGCCGCCATCGCAATTTCCAGTCCGCCGCCGACGCAGTGTCCGTTTAGCGCCGCAACCACCAGCTTGGGCGTGTGCTCCAGGCGAAGCAGGGTTTCGTTGGCGTGGAGGCAGAAGTAGTACTTGAAGGTGGGATCGACGCTCGAGAGCATCTTGATATTGGCGCCAGCAGAGAAGAACTTGTCACCCGCGCCCGTCAGCACGATCACATAGACATCGTTATCCATGCGCGCCCTGAGGATCGCCTCGTCGAGCTGGCGGTTCATCTCATAGGTGTAGGTGTTTGCGGGCGGATCGCACATCTCGATCACCGCGACGCCGCCGTCCGTGCGGTAGTTGATCAACTGCTTCGTCGATTCGCCAGCTGCCGGCTGCATTGTGGTCGCCATACATCGCTCCTTGGTTCAGAAAATTAGTTCATAGATTGGGCCAACCGGTCAGACTCCGTAATGTTGAGTCACGATTCGCTCACCTTCCGCAGCGGGCCTTTCCGGCCGCGCGCACCCGCGGTAATCCCGCGCAGAAACACATCTCCCATTTCCCGCGACAGTTGCTCCGCGCCGCTATCCACACGCGGGTTGTGCCAGGTGTAGATCCAATTCATCATGCCGAACAGGCTCATCACCGCGGTTCGCGTGGAGACCTGCAGGCCGTGCACTTTCTTGAATTCGTCGACCAGTCCCACGCATAGCCGGTAATACTCGCGCTTGATGGCGGCGAGTTCGGAGGCGAATCCGTTCTTGAGTGCGTCGTCCTCGTGCGTGAGCACTTTCATGGCGGGCTGATTGTGCAGGAAGTACTCCAGATGATTGAGAATGAAGATGCGGATTCGCTCTTCCGCATCATCCACGCCCGCCAGCCGCGCTTTGAGCCTCAGCACGACCGTTGTGAAGGTGTGCTTCTGAATCAGAAACAGCAGCCGTTCCTTGGACTCGAAGTAGTAGTAGAGCCCTGCCAGGGACATGCCGCTGGCCCGCGACAGGTCGCGCATGGACGCGCCTTCGTAGCCCTTCTTGCAGAAAACTTCGGTGGCGTGGCTGAGGATTTCAGAGAGACGCCGGTCGTAGCGCGTGATTGGCTCGGGCGCTGGATGCCGACGCGGAATCCTGGCTGCGATGGAAGGGCTCCCCATGGTTTTCGGCGGTTCGACTCATTCGAACGTTCGTTCGAATTGACTATACGCCGACGTGATCAGAATCACAAGTCAGAGGCAACTAGCTGGATTTCTTGGCTTTGCCAGCCGCGGCGTACGCCCTGCCGAGCCATTCGAGGGCGGGGTGAAGATCTCGATCCGAGGAGAGTTCGAAGGTAAACCAGCGCGCTTTCTGCATTTGCATGTCCCCAACGCGGGGATCACTCTCAAGATCCTTACGATCGCGGGCGCTGGCATCCACCAACTTAAACACCATTGAGTTTGGCGTCCCCATGGCCCGCGTCCGGGGCAACGCGGCGAACATTTTGTCCTTTCGGTAAAGAGCGGTGAATCCGAAGAATGATCGCGTCGAAACCTGCGGCCAATCGGCCACTTCGGCTGCCAGAGCCGACGACCACGCCCTCATCTGCTCGCTGACAAGCGGCAACTTGGGACGCGGCGTCTTCCCTTTCTTCTTCGCCATGGCGATCAGTTCCGAAGATCCGACATCAGCTTCTCAATCTCAATCTTCGCCTCAGCGGTCAGCGGAAGAAACGGTAGTCGTCCCGGACCTCCGAAGTAGCCATTGAGGTCCATGGCATATTTCAAGCCCGGCACGCCCAGTTCGCTGCCCACGCGCTGCGTCGCCACGGCAATGCGCTCCTGCTTCAGGCGCGCCAGTTCGGCGTCGCCTTCTTTCCACGCAGCGTAGATTTCATAGCACGCTGTGGGCGCCGGACAGGCGAAAGCCAGAATCGCGCCAACCGCCCCTGCGTCGAGCGAAGCTTGCAGTTTCTGCGCTGCGCCGACCAGAATCTGGAATCCAACTTCTTTCTGGCGCGTCTTCATCTTGCCGACCACGGTTACGGCGGACGACGACGGCTTCGATGCGGATTCTCCCGACAGCACGCCGACCGGAACCAGTTCCCCACCCTCGCCGGGCGCAGCCGCGGCTGCGGAAAGCATGCGCGGCGTCACCGCCTCAAACGTGTCGGTCACTGTGGCACTACGCTTGACTTGGCGCGTGCCTTCCACCATCCTTCGGACTTTTTCCACGTCGCCGCTGGATTCCTTGATCCCGATGATGTTGGGATGCCCGGCGAGCTCGATGACCAGTTCCGCGGGTATGTCGTACGCCGTGAATGGCGGCACGTTGTAGATCAGCACTGGCAGCGCGGACCGGTCGGCCACGGTGCGGTAAAACGCCAGCAGGTTCACGGGCTGCATCTGCTTGCGATAGAAATGCGGCGTGCGCACCATGACGGCGTCGTAGCCGAGTCCGGCCACGTACTCGGTCAGCCGCAGCGTCTCGTGCGCCGACTCAATGCCCGTGCCTGCGATCAGGACTTTGTTCGGCGCGGCGGCCTCGCGCACCGTCTTGAAGACATCCCGGCGTTCCTGGTCGGACAGCATGATCGACTCGCCCGTAGAACCGAGCACAACGATCCCTGCCACGGGCGTCCGCGAGTAGCGCTCGACGTTGTGCTCCAGCTTCTTGTAATAGACGTTGCCGTCGGGGTAGTAAGGCGTGGTGATGGGCGGGAAAATGCCATTGAGTAGCATGCTTTCAGTCTAATTCAGGTCGAGATCCCAAACCACAAAGGACACGCGGTTGCACGAAGCGGAACGATCTTCGTGATACTCGTGTCCTTTGGGGCGATGAGTTTCGTGCTCCTTAGCGGTTCACGGTGCGTTCGGCGTGCAACTGCTGCAAAGCGTGCACCATAATTTCTCCGCGCTGCAGGGCGGAGATACCCTCTGCCGCCGCGCGGGCCGCCGCCAGCGTAGTAATCGTAGGAATCCGCGCCATCACGGCGGCGCGCCGGATGGCCTTCTCGTCGAACCAGGGCTCCTGTCCAGTCGGAGTATTGATGACCAACTGAATCTTCTGGCCCTTGATGAAGTCGACTACGTTGGGACGTCCTTCTTTCACCTTGTAGACGCGCTCCACGCTCATGCCCGCTTCTTCGATCACGTCCGCCGTACCGGCCGTCGCCACGAGTTTGAATCCCATGTCGACAAACTTACGCGCCACCTGAGCTACAGAGCGCTTATCGCTGTCAGTGACACTGAGGAAGACTGCGCCGCTCGTCGGCAGTTTCTGCCCTGCAGCCAACTGCGCTTTTGCGAAGGCCTCGCCGAAGTTATCGGCAACGCCCATCACTTCGCCGGTGGACTTCATCTCCGGGCTGAGCACGGTGTCGACGCCGGGAAACTTATTCCACGGAAACACCGGCGACTTCACAAAGTAGAAGCTTCCCGTATCGAGATCGGCACGGCGCTTGATGAATTCCGGCAGGAACTCGCGCAGCTTGCGCCCGGTCATGAGCCGCGCCGCAATCTTCGCCATGGGAACGCCAGTCGCTTTCGAAACATACGGCACCGTCCGGGAGGCGCGCGGATTCACTTCCAGCACGTACACCTTGCCGCCTTGCGCGCCGTCGCGCCCGCGCGGAATGGCGAACTGGATGTTCATCAAGCCGACCACTTTCAGCGCCTTGGCCAGTTTGAAGGTGTAATCGCGCATGCGCTCAAGCAGAGGCTGCGGAATGTCCACCGCCGGCAGCACGCACGAGGAATCGCCGGAGTGAATGCCCGCCTCCTCGATGTGCTGCATGATTCCGCCGATGACCACGTCTTCGCCGTCGCTGAGCGCATCCACGTCGACTTCGATGGCATCTTCCAGGAAGTGATCGATCAACACCGGGCGGTCGTGCGAATATTCGACCGCGTCTTTCATGTAGCGCACGATCGACTGCTCGTCGTAGGCGATGACCATGGCTCGGCCGCCCAACACATACGAAGGCCGCACCAGCACCGGATATCCGATGCGATTTGCACCAGCAACGGCTTCTTCAATCGAGGTCGCCATCACGCCCGGCGCCTGCGGAATCTGCAAATCTTCGAGCAGCTTGTTGAAGTGCTTGCGATCTTCCGCCAGATCGATCGACTCGGGCGAGGTGCCGATAATCTTGACGCCGGCTTCCTTCAACGGCAGAGCCAGGTTCAGTGGCGTCTGTCCGCCGAACTGCACGATCACTCCGACATCCGCACCCTTCGACGTTTCGTGCTGATAGATCGCCCACACATCTTCAAACGTCAGCGGCTCGAAGTAGAGGCGGTCGCTGGTGTCGTAGTCGGTTGAGACGGTCTCGGGATTGCAATTGATCATGATCGTCTCGTAACCGTCGTCGCGTAGCGCGAAAGAAGCGTGGCAGCAGCAGTAATCGAACTCAATTCCCTGCCCGATGCGATTCGGCCCGCTCCCCAGAATGATGACTTTCTTCTTGTCCGTCGGCGCCGCTTCGTCTTCGTCCTCGTAGGTCGAGTAGAGATATGGCGTGAAGCTCTCGAATTCCGCAGCGCACGTGTCCACGCGCTTGTAGACCGGCATGATGCCGTGCTTCTTGCGCAGATGCCGAATCTTCTCCTGCCCCTCGAGCCGCCAGACCTGTGCCAGACGGCCATCCGAGAGCCCCATGCGCTTGGACTCCCGCAACACCTCGGCTGGAACCGATTCCATCGGATGCTTCTCGATCTCCAACTGCTGGTCGTTGATCTCTTTGAGCTGATACAGGAACCAGGGGTCGATCGACGTCATTTTCGCGAGCTGTTTCACCGTGTGTCCCTGGCGCAAGGCGTAACGCACGTATGCCAGCCGTTCGGGATGGGGCGTGACCAGCCGCTGCGTCAGAATCTTGGGCTCAATCTTGTCTGAGCCGACTTTCTTGCCGGTGTCGAGCGAGCGAATGCCCTTCATCAGCGCTTCTTTAAACGTGCGCCCGATAGCCATCACTTCGCCGACGGATTTCATTTGCGGGCCGAGCGTGTCGTCGGCGCCGGGGAATTTCTCGAACTGCCATTTCGGAATCTTGACGACGACGTAGTCGAGCGTCGGCTCAAAGCAGGCCGGCGTCTTGCGCGTGATGTCATTACGAATCTCGTCCAGCGTGTAGCCGACGGCCAGCTTTGCGGCAATCTTGGCAATCGGGAATCCGGTCGCCTTCGAAGCCAGCGCCGACGACCGCGACACGCGCGGGTTCATCTCGATGACCACCATACGGCCGGTTTCGGGGTTGACCCCGAACTGAATGTTCGATCCGCCGGTATCGACGCCGATTTCGCGGATCACCGCGATGGAAGCATCGCGCATGGCTTGATATTCGCGATCGGTGAGCGTCTGGGCCGGGGCGACGGTAATCGAGTCGCCGGTGTGTACGCCCATTGGGTCGAAATTTTCAATCGAGCAGATGATGATGACGTTGTCGGCGGTGTCGCGCATCACCTCCAACTCGTATTCCTTCCAGCCCAGCACCGATTCTTCAATCAGCGCTTCGTGCACGGGAGAGAAATCAAGGCCGCGTCCCAGAACTTCCGACATCTCTTCACGGTTGTACGCGATGCCGCCGCCGGATCCGCCGAGCGTGAACGAAGGCCGCACGATGACAGGGAAACCGATTTTGCCGGCGAACTCGAGGCCGTCCTTGACGTTGTTGACCAGCGCCGACTTGGGCACGTCGAGCCCGATCTTCTGCATCGCATCTTTGAAGAAGAGCCGGTCTTCGGCCTTTTTGATGGCGGCGACGTTGGCGCCGATCAGAGTCGCGTTGTATTTTTCGAGGACGCCTCCGTCAGAAAGTTCAATAGCGAGATTGAGCGCGGTCTGTCCACCGACGGTGGGCAACACGGCGAATCCGGCGCCGGGAGACATTTCCCGCTCGAGGCGGATGATCTCTTCGAGATATTCCAGCGTGAGCGGCTCGATGTAGGTGCGGTCGGCCGACTCGGGATCGGTCATGATGGTCGCCGGGTTCGAGTTGGCCAGCACCACTTCAAAGCCCTCAGACTTGAGCGCCTTGCAGGCCTGCGTGCCAGAGTAATCGAACTCCGCCGACTGCCCGATGATGATGGGGCCGGAGCCGAGGACGAGAATTTTCGAGATGTCAGTGCGTTTGGGCATTGAAAGTCAGTCGTCGGTCGTTAATCCTTGGTCGTTGGCGGCGCCGCAAAAACCGGGCACCCAAAATGCATTTCGGAATCTCACGTCAATCCAACGTCACAATCTCAAATTGTTGGAAGACACCTTGGCTATCAATCTGAAAGCCCTGCTTCGCACACTCCCGATCGCCCTTATTGGCAGGATTGATGATCGCCGCGAATTGATATTCCTTTTGGTTCCATCGAGCAACAACCCAATATTTGCCTTGTGCTAACCCAACAAATGCAAATCGACCTTTCCTATCAGTTAGCGTAGAAGCAACCAGCCGATCTTCTTTACAGCAATCTTTTCCGTCGGCCCAGCGGTAAAGCTCGAGTTTGAGAGCCGCGAGTGGTTTCCTCTTATCCGTATAGGTGCGAGTTTGATTCGGAACAGGGACCAGATCCACGTACTCCACTAACCCGCACGCTCCATTCATCGTTCCCTCCCCAGGCAAGGGGACATACTGAGCAGAGGCGCCAAGGAGCAAAGCCATCACAGTGATCGGAAGAGCGATCATCACCCTTTCCACTCCTCCATCATCTTGGTGAACTCTTTGAACAGATAGTGCGAATCATGTGGGCCAGGCGCCGCCTCGGGATGATACTGCACACTGAATAAGGGCAAATTCTTATGCCGCAAGCCTTCGAGCGTCTGATCGTTCAGGTCGACGTGCGTCAGTTCGACTTCGCTGTCGGGCAGCGAGTCCGGGTCTACGGCAAAATTGTGGTTGTGCGCCGTAATCTCGATCTTCCCCGTCTTCAACCGCTTCACCGGATGGTTCCCGCCGTGATGGCCGAACTTCAGCTTGAAGGTTTTGCCGCCGAGCGCAATCCCCGTCAACTGATGGCCTAAACAAATCCCGAAAATCGGCTGGCGACCCATCAGCCGGCGAATCGAATCGACCGCATATGTACACGGCTCCGGGTCGCCGGGGCCATTCGATAAGAAAACTCCGTCGGGCTTCAGAGCCAGCACATCTTCCGCAAGGGTCTGCGCCGGAACCACCGTCACCTTGCAGCCTTCGCCGCGCAGCTTGCGGAGAATGTTTTGCTTGATGCCGAAGTCGTAGGCGACCACATGAAACCGCGGCGGCTCGTCTTTCACTCCAACCACAGCCACCGGTTCGTGCGAGCGTTCGCCCACTTCCCACACGTACGACCGCTTGGTGCTGACTTCCTTGGCGAGATCGGTGCCATCCATCTTTGGAATCGAGCGCGCTTTGGCCACCAGCTTTTCGGGATCACTCTCAATCGTCGAGATGACTCCACGCATCACGCCGTGATCGCGCAGGTGCCGTACCAGCGCACGCGTGTCGATGTCCGACAGTACCGGCACGTTGAACTGCTCCAGATACTCTTCGGCCACCTGCTGCGACCGCCAGTTCGAGCTGACGCGCGAAAACTCGCGCGTGATCAAACCCTCGATCCACGGGCGCGTGGCCTCGTTGTCTTCCTGGTTGGTGCCGTAATTTCCAATTTCTGGATTCGTCAGAACGACGATCTGGCCGGAGTAGGAAGGGTCGGTGAAAATCTCCTGGTATCCGGTGATGGAAGTATTAAAAACGACTTCGCCGTAGCATTCGCCTTTGGCGCCGTAGCCTTTGCCTCGGAAGACTCTGCCGTCTTCCAGCGCAAGCGTAGCCTGCATTCTCGCTCCGGGGAGTGGATTTTCAGGATTTTATCAGGGAAAGTGGCGGCGTGACACGCGAATTCACAGCAAACAGCTGTGGAAATCCCGCTCTCAGAGCAATTCTCAGCGCACGCGCCCCAGCTTATCCATGGGCCAATAGCCGAACACGGCTTTGCCATAGATAAAACTTTGATCGACCGGGCCGAAATCGCGGCTGTCGTTTGACATGGAGCGATGGTCGCCGAGCACGAAATAGCCGTGCGGCGGCACCACGATTTCTTTGTAAGACCTCGCATCGGTGTAGGCCGGAGGAACGTAGTCTTCGTCCAGCCCCTGGTCATTCACGTAGACCTGGCCGCCATCGATGCGAATGCGGTCGCCCGCCATGCCGATCACGCGCTTGATGTAGCTTTTGGAAGGGTCGCGCGGGTAGCGGAATACGACGATATCCCCGCGCTCAATCGGCTCCAGGCGGTAGACGAACTTATTGACGAAGATGCGTTCCTGGTCGTCAAGCGAAGGCATCATGCTGGTGCCTTCCACCTTCACCGGCTGGTAGAGGAAGATGATGATGAAGGCCGAAATCGCCAGCGAAATGATCAGATCGCGGAACCATACGCCCAGCCCGCTACTGTGCCCGGAGGGCGGCGGTGGCGGCAGCTGGATTCCGGCAACGGGCGAGTGATCCATTCGCGAGTCTGCCGGTGTTTGAGGTCGGGGCTCCATCATTGTGATCTTAATTGTATACAGAACACCGAATGACCAGAACAATCCGTTGCATCCGGCGGTACCTTGCACTTTCGGATGGGTCCAGCCCTCGCGGTACAATGGGAAAATCCTTCGGGAGAATCTCATGATCCGTTTGCCGAACCGCAAGATCGTCTACCGTACGTTGACCTTGGCGTCTCTGTTTGTCATCACCCTTTCGGTGTCGGCGCAGTGGATCGCGCCGCAAGAGCCGCAGGGCGAGGTCCCGGCCTATAACTCCGCCCCTCCGCCGAAAGGCGCCAAATTGCCCGCAATCCTGACCAAGGCCGATCTCTGGGGACAGGACGCGCAATATCCATATCAGACGCACGCCTACGAGTTGGCTGCCAAGATTCCCAATGTGCTGCATCAGCAGCCATGCTACTGCTATTGCGACCGCATGGGGCACAACAGCCTGCACAGCTGCTTTGAAAACACGCACGGCGCGCAGTGCTCCACCTGCCTGAAGGAGCTTTATTACTCCTATCAGCAGCACCAGAAGGGCAAGACCGCGGCGCAGATTCGCGCCGGCATCATCAAGGGCGAATGGAAGCAGGTCGACCTGCAGTCGGCGGCGTCAATAAATTAGGTTCGGGCAGCGAGTAGCTTGAAGACCTCCGGAACGTGCGGATGTCTCCGGTAGCTGGGGCGGGGGGCGAGGGCCCATCGTTGCTCTTGGACCACGTTTTGCGCGATACTTTATTCCTAGGGCACAGCACGCTCCCAAGGAGTCTCCTATCACCAAGAGCACAGGAAGAATTTTGCACATGGCTCAAAAACCCACCGCGAAGAAGTCCATGGCGGAGGATCCTCGCTACACGCAGGCTTTGCAGAGCTACGAAGCAGGTCTTCGCGCCATGCAGGAACATAAATTCGACAAGGCGAAGCCGCACTTCCAGAAGGTGATCGCCGGGCCCATCCGGGAATTGACCGACCGGGCCACGGTCCATCTGAACACCTGCAATCAGCACCTGGAGCGCCCGACGGGGACGCAGTTCAAGACGGCGGAAGAGCATTTCGATTACGCCGTTTCCCTGATGAACTTGGGCGACTACGTGACCGCCCGCGAGCACCTGGAGAAGTTGCTGAAGCAGCATGCGAACGCCGACTACGTGGTGTACGGTCTGGCCGCGCTCGATTGCCTTACCGGCCACGTGGAAGACGCGCTTCGCCGCTTGGATGAAGCCCTGCGACTGAATCCAGCATTGCGGTTCCAGGCGCGCAACGATTCCGATTTCCAGAATCTGGCCGAGGATCCCCGCTTCACCGAGTTGCTGTACCCGGATCCGGGCGCCGAAGTCGATGCCTCTGGCGATCTCCACGAAGAACCGGTCTAGTCTTCGAGTCCATTTTCGATGGAAAGCAAGATGGCGGTCCCTCTCGCAGAAAAGAGCGACAAGGCCGCGCGCGAGCGCGGTCTTCGTGTGGTTGCCATCGGCGGAGGCACCGGCCTTTCCACCCTGCTGAAGGGCCTGAAGCGTTTCGCGCTGACGCCGGCGGAAATACCCTCCGCCCATCCGGGTGCACCGGTCGTTCGCGATCTGTGCGCGGTGGTCACGGTCAGCGACGACGGCGGCTCCAGCGGACGTCTGCGCAAGGAATTCAACATGCTTCCACCGGGCGACATCCGGAACTGCATCGTCGCCCTCAGCGAAGACGAAGCCCTGCTGTCAAAACTTTTCCGTCATCGCTTCGACAAAGGGTCCGGACTCGAAGGGCACAGCTTCGGCAACCTGTTTCTGGCGGCACTCACTTCCCTTACCTCGGATTTCTCCGAAGCGGTGCGGCTCTCGTCAGAAATTCTGCTGACGCGCGGCCATATTTACCCTGCTACCACCTCGAACATTGAACTCGAAGCCCTGATGGAAGACGGCACCCGGGTCCGCGGCGAAACCAAAATCACAGCCAGCAAAGGCCGTATCCGCGAACTGTGTCTCGTGCCCCCCGACGTCGGCCCCATGCCGCAGACGCTCGACGCCATTGCACATGCCGATGTCATCACTATCGGCCCCGGATCGCTGTTCACCAGCCTCATTCCCAACCTGCTGGTTCGCGGCATCTCGCAGGCGATCGTGGACTCGCCGGCCACTAAGGTCTACGTCTGCAATCTGATGACGCAGGCTAACGAGAGTCTGGGACTGACGGCGGCCGATCATATTCGCGCCCTGAACCGTCACGCGCAAAAACAGATCTTCGACTTCGCGCTCATCAATCGCACGCCCGCCTCGGCGGAAATGCTGGCCAAGTACGCCACCGAAGGCGCCTGCCAGATCGTGACTGATCTTGATGCCATCGAAGCCCTTGGCGTGGTCCCGGTTCTCGGCGACTATCTGGAGGAAGCCGGAGTCGCCCGCCACAATACTGCGCGCGTTGCCCGCGATCTGCTGGAATTGGTCGCAAACCGCCCCCGGAAAGATGATTGAACCCCTCCGAAATTGTCTCGATCCAATCGATAAGGAGTTTCTCAATGTGCGGACGACTCACGACTCGCTTCATCGCCATTCTTATCCTCGTTTCGTCGTTTGCTCTAGCTCAGACCGGAGGCTCGCCCATGACGCACCACGCCCGAGGCACCTTTACCGTCGAGGTTCAAGCGCTTACTCCGTCGCCCGCCGACGGCATCTCCCGCTTCTCGATCAATAAACAGATCCACGGCGATCTGGAGGCAACCACAAAAGGCGAAATGTTCTCTGCCGGCAATCCGCAGCAGGGAGCCGCCGGATATGTCGCTATCGAAACCGTTACCGGCACGCTGGCGGGCAAGCACGGCAGCTTCGTCCTGCAGCACTCGGCCACGATGGATCACTCCGGACCGAAGATGACCGTCGTCATCGTGCCCGGCTCGGGTAACGGAGAATTGAAAGGCATCACGGGAACATTTGAGATTCTGATCGAGGGCGGAAAGCACTCGTACGATCTGGCCTATACCTTGCCAGACTAAAACCGGCCCCCGATCCAGCTTTCCATCACGTCTCAAATGTTCGGGCTCTGCTATTCTCAGAGTTCTATGACTCGTTCCTTTCTTGCGCTGTTCATCTTGCTGACGGCGTCCGGGCTCTGCCTCGCACAAGCTGGTCCCGAAAAAGGGAATCAGGAAGTCCAGCTTTGGGCCGGCGGCGGCCACACCGTGCCTGGTGGACGTGGCGATACTGGCGTCTTCAACGCCGGTTTGCGTTACGGGTGGGTGCTGACCGGCCCGCATCTCCCGGGATTCCTCCGCGGTCGTTTTGAATATGCAGTCGATGCCGTCCCGGTCTTCCTCGTCTTTCAACCGGCCAACACCGCGTATGGCGTGGGATTCGATCCGTTGGGTCTTAAGTGGAATTTTCAGCGTCACGGCCGGCTCTCGCCTTACCTGGAACTGACCGGCGGCGTTCTGTACACCAGCCACGACGTTCCCACCAGCACCAACGCGCTGAATTTCATGGACCAAGCCGCGCTCGGCATGCATATTCTCGGAGCCACGCACAACGTCAGCCTCGAACTCCGCTACATGCATGTATCGAACGCCGGGCTGGGCAACCTGAATCCCGGAATTAATACCGTGCAGGTGCGGCTCGGGGCCGGGAAGTTCTTCGCCCGACACCCGCGGAGGCAGTGA
This sequence comes from Terriglobales bacterium, assembly GCA_037443605.1. Classification (GTDB taxonomy): domain Bacteria; phylum Acidobacteriota; class Terriglobia; order Terriglobales; family Acidobacteriaceae; genus Sulfotelmatobacter. The sequence goes on along the minus strand of JBBIOA010000028.1, from coordinate 45,522 downwards.
GTCGGGACCCTTTCTTGACTCATGATGATGAGTCGTTTAGACTCATCATATGGCTAAACGACTACAAGTCATCCTGCAAGATCCAGAGTATCGGGAGGTTCAGCGCGCGGCCCGCTCACGGCAAATGTCGATTGCCGAGTGGGTGCGGCAGGCGCTGGCGCACGCTCGCCGGCAGGAACCGCAGGGCGACCTTGAGAAAAAACTGGCCGCCATCCGTGCCGCAGTGAAGCACGAGTTTCCCACCGGTGACATCGAGACGATGCTGGCAGAGATTGAGCAAGGATATTTGACGGACCGGTCGTGATCCTGATCGATTCCAATATTCCGATGTACTTGGTGGGCGAGTCTCACCCACATAAAGTCGACGCGCAGCGCCTGGTGGAAAAGCTCCTGAGCGGCCGCGAGCGTCTAGTTACCGATGCCGAAGTGCTCCAAGAGATCCTGCACCGCTATATTGCCGTCAACCGCCGTGACGCCATTCAGCCAGCTTTTGATTCGTTGCTCGGCGTCGTCGATGACGTGCTGGCCGTCGACCGTGCCGTGATGGAGCGAGCGAAGAGGATTGTCTTCGGTCATGCGCGTTTGTCCGCGCGCGACGCCGTGCATCTGGCCGTCATGGAGCAACACGGCATCGACCGAATCCTCACTTTCGATGCAGGCTTCGATGGCTTTCCGGGGATCACGCGGCTGTCGTAGAAAAGCACTCAATCGAACGCGTAGCCCCCCTGCCTAAGTTGCTTCCCTGCTCTGCACCCAGCTATTCTTCCTAGTCATGTCTACCCTCGTCGAATGCGTTCCGAATTTCTCCGAAGGCCGCGATAAGGCCAAAGTTGACGCCATTGTCGACGCCATGAAAATGCCCGGTGTCTATCTACTTGATCGCGAAATGGATTCCGACCACAACCGCTGCGTCATCACGCTGGTCGGTGAGCGCGAAGCCATTCAGGAAGCCGCCATTCGTGGCGTCGGCAAGGCCGCCGAACTCATCGACCTGACCTCGCACACCGGAGCGCATCCGCGCATGGGCGCCGCCGATGTCGTTCCCTTCATTCCGATCGACGGCGTCACCATCGAAGATTGCGTCGCCATGGCCAACCACGTCGGCGAGCAAATCTGGAAGCGCCACCAGATTCCCGTGTATCTTTACGAATCCGCCGCGAGAATTCCGGAACGCCAGGGCCTCGAGAACATACGCCGCGGACAGTTTGAAGGCATCCGGGCAGAAATCGCGACGAACCCGGCCCGCAAGCCCGACATCGGCGAGCCACGAATCCATCCCACCGCGGGCGCAACGGTGGTTGGGGCCCGCAAGTTTCTCGTCGCCTACAACGTTTTCCTGAACACGCCCGAGGTCGAGATTGCCAAGAAAGTCGCCAAGGCCGTGCGCTTCTCCAATGGAGGCATGCGCTTCGTCAAAGGCGCTGGATTTCTGGTGCGCGGCCTCTCCCAGGTCTCGATGAATCTCACCGACTTCGAGCAGACCCCGATTCACCGCGTCTTCGAGCTGGTGAAGCGCGAAGCCGCCCGCTATGGCGTGACGCCGGTGTCGAGCGAGATTGTGGGCCTGATCCCCAAGAAAGCGCTGGAACAAGCCGCGGAGTGGTTCCTGCAGGTGGAGAACTTCGACTCCTCGCTGATTCTTGAAAACCGCTTAGCCGCCGTGATGGGCGGGAAAATGGCCGTCGGCGGATTGCGAGCAGGAATCGAGCCCTTCGTGGAGCAGCTCGCCGCGCCGACTGCCACGCCAGGCGGCGGCAGCGCGTCGGCTGCAGCTGGCGCCATGGCCGCCGGCCTCGCCATGATGGTCGCCTCCATGTCCCGTGGCAAGAAGGCTTATCTGCAACACGAATCGCAATTGAGCGCCGCCATCGCCCGGCTCACGCCCTTGCGCGAAGCATTGAAAGCCGCGATCGACGCTGACGCCGCCTCGTATGACTCGGTGATGAAAGCCTACAAACAGGCGAAAACGATGGACGAAAAAGCGGCAGGAGACTTGATCGATGCAGCCCTGAAAGAGGCGACCTCAGTGCCTTTGAGCGTCGCCGAAAGATCCCAGGAAGTCGCGCAGATCGCTCAGGGACTCGGACCCGTCACCAATCCCAACATGAAATCCGATCTGGTCACTGCCGTGGCGCTGACACGCGCGGCGATTGCAGGGGCCTTGGCCAACGTCGAGATTAACCTCGCGTCCGTGAAAGACCACGAATTTGCCAGCAGGATTCGAGAGCGGACGGCCAACCTCTCCTAGGAATCCGTTTCCAGGAAAGATTCGCTCCACCTTCGCCCTCTGGTCCGTCACTACTCTGTCAACGGCCTATGTACCTTTGTTCCTGCGAAATGGCATGCAAGTAAAATAAAATAAAGCGATCTACAGACAATCGAACCTTCGGGTGCATCTAATCAAAAAGCACCCCTGAATAGAACATTGAGGCGTTATGAAACTCTGCAAAATTGCACTCAGCCTTCTCTTGCTGGTCAGCCTGGCCAACGCCATGCCGTTGAACTCTTCCGCCCGCTCGTGCGTTCCCGCGGAACTGCTGCAAGTGATCTCGGTCGACTACCGCAGCATCAAGGAATCGCCCACTGCCATGGCGCTGAAGCAGCAGTTGCTGCCCGACAACATCAAGCAGTTTGAGACGGCGCTGAAGGCCATCGGCATCGATCCGGATAAAGACGTCGACTCGCTCACCTTCGCGTCGTTCCGCAGCGGCAAACAGGGTGTCAAGACGATCGGAGTGGCGAGCGGCCCCTTCAACATGAAGACCGTGCTGAAGAAGATGAAGCTCGAGAACGTGAAGCCCAAGAAGTACAACAATTCGCTCATCTATCCCATGGAAGGCGGCTTCGTCATGAGCTTTCTCGATGACAGCACGCTGCTGTTCGCCGACTCGACCGCCATCCGCGCGGCCCTCGACACCAAAGACGGCCTGACCCTTGGGCTCGATACCAACGGCAACATGGCGGACATGATGTCGAGCGTCGATTCGGCGCCGGTTTGGAGCATTCTCGATCAGCAGGGCACGCAGAACATGATGCACTCGGCCCTCGGCGACGCTTCCAAGATCGCGGACTACGATACGCTGAAGAAGCGCCTGCAGGGCTCGCGCTACACCATGAATTTCAACAACGGCGTGAATTTCGATCTTACGGTGATCACTTCGGATTCCATGACGGCGGGCACCCTCTCATCGCTGGTGAAGGCCGGTATCCTTTACAAGAAGATGAACGCCACGCCCGCGGAGAAAGTCGCGATCGATAACACCACCGTCGACTCCGACAGCTCGAATCTGCAGGTGCACTTCAAAGCCAACGACCAGCAGTTCCAGTCGTTGATGCATTCGGACCTGTTCGCGGCCGTTTCGCACTAACCCTGCGGCAAGAATCACGGCGCCGGGAATTTCTCCGGCGCCTTTGCTTCAGCAACCTTACAGGCCTTCATCTCGGCGGCTCGATCTCCAGACATCCCAGCGTGAAATTGAAGGGAAATGGCCCGGGCTTCTTCGTCTGGTAGATTCCATCGAAGAAGACGAACATCTTCCGTGGATCGGCTTCATCGTATTGGACCGACGGCTTCCATGGTCCTGAGTGCCAGCCACAATCTTCCGCCGTCATGATCTGTATGGGATCGCTCCAATCAGCAAAATGGGATGAGGGAGTTTTCGACTCACACCACCAGAGACCAGTCTCCTCTGACTTTGTTCCCTTCCCGAGCCAGACGCGCGAGAACACCGCCTCATAGCCGTGCTCGCGTCGGATCACGTGAAAATCAAAGACCTTTTCTTCCGCAGGAAAGAAGATCTCGTGCCGACTCCAGTTGCTCGTACCGTCCGTGCTCTCGGCAAATCCCTGCACCAGATAATCCTCGAGATTTGAACCCGCCACATACCACATCTTCCATTTTCCGCCGGCATAGATCAGATTGGGTTCGTAGACGCTGCCATGTTCCCAATCCTCGCAGGCAGTGAAAACCGGCGCGGAGCGCTCGACCCATCGCTCGCCATCCCATTCCAGGTAGCCGATGGCATACGGTCCCCACAGGTTCTCGGCCGATCCGGCGTAGTAGATTCTTTCCGTCCACTGGCCGCGAGCCGGATCCCATCCCTTCACATACGAGGGGCAGTGACGGCCGCCCTTCAGATCCCAACTCCTGCTACGTTCGTTGCCGGCGAGGGGGGAGATGCGCGTCAGATCGTCAGGAAGGGGAGTGAGTTTCCAACCGGTTGAAGCCAGCGGCGCGTTTGCTGGCAGTGAGGCACTGAAAAGTTGAATGGCTTCGTGCCCGTGCACTTCTCCGGCAAGATACATCCACCACGTGTTACCACGTTTCGCCACCGTTGCGTCGGTGAGTTCGCCGATTCCGACGAACCGAGCAAATCCATCGGCTGGATCGAAGATCTTTGACTTGCGTGGCTCCACTATTTCTTTTGTCGCCTTTCCCGCACCCAGCCCTCTTTCACGATCTGCCGCGCCCGCCCAATCGCCAATGACTCTTCCGGAACGTCGTCCGTAATGCACGATGCCGCTCCCACGTATGCCCCTTTGGCGACGCGCACGGGCGCCACCAGCGTGCTGTCGCTGCCGATAAAAACGCCGTCTTCGATGATCGTCTTGTGCTTGTTGACTCCATCGTAGTTGCACGTGATGGTTCCCGCGCCGATATTCACACCCGCGCCAATGTCCGCGTCCCCCAGATAAGTCAGGTGATTCGCCTTCGATCCCGGACCCAGCTTGACCTTCTTGGTCTCGACGAAGTTTCCGACATGCGCGCCTTCGCCGACTTCACTGCCCGGCCGCAAGTGCGAGTACGGGCCAATGATCGCGCCCGCTGCCACGACGGCCTGTTCCATAATGCATCCTGGGCGAATCACGACTCCGTCGCCGATTACACAATCGCGAATCACCGAATACGATCGCACCCGGCAGGCAGTGCCGATTCGTGTTTCGCCCAGCAACTGCACATACGGTTCAATCACCGTATCAGCGGCGACTTGCACGTCGGCATCGATCACACAGGTTGAGGGATAGAAGATCGTCACCCCGTCGGCCATCAACTGCCGGCATTTTGCCAGCCGCATATTCTGGTCAATCTCCGCCAGTTCAGCGCGCGTATTCCCGCCAAGAATCTCGCTCGGATTCGCAGTCTTCCACGCCACCACCCGTTGCCGTGCCTTGCGTAGGACTTCCGCCATGTCGGTGAGGTAATACTCGCCGTGCGCATTCGCGGTCGAGAGCTTCCCAATCTTCGCGTAGAGCTGCGGCACCGAGAACACGTAGAAGCCGGAATTGATCTCGCGCAACTTCTTCTGCGCGGGGCTGGCGGATTTCTCTTCGACAATCCCCTGCACGTCCGCGCTCTTCCGGCCCTTCCGAATCACCCGGCCATAGCCGGTCGGATTCTCCAACTCGGCGCTGAGCAGTGTCATGGCGGCGTGCTCTTCCAGATGAAAACTGCACAGACGCCCAATCGTCTCGGGCGTAATCATCGGCGCATCGCCGGAAAGCACGATCACGTGGTCATAGCCCGCGATCGCGTCCTTTGCCACCATGAGCGCGTGTCCGGTCCCGCGCTGCTCGGCCTGTAGCACGAACTGCACCCCCGTGTGCCGGGTCGCGTTCCGGACGCGTTCGGCCTCGTGACCGATCACGGCGTACACATCCTGCACCGGAACCATGCGCGCCGCGGCACGGATGACGTGTTCCAGCAAAGGCTTCCCGCCGACTTCATGAAGGACTTTGGGAAGATTGGACTTGAGCCGGGTCCCCTTGCCGGCCGCCATAATGACGACAGCCACACGCGGACTCCCGACGCTAGCCCCCGAGAGGGTGGAAATGGGACGAGTACGTTTTGATTTCTTCATTCGCCCCAATATACCGCGACCTCCGCCGGGATAGCTATTTGCGGCGCACTCGCGTAGAATCAGCGCCCGATGCGGGCTGCGATCCCCCCACAACCCTGTTGATGGAGAAAACCGAATGCCGAAATACGTGATCGAGCGCGATATCCCAAATGTCGGGGATGTCACGCCGGAACAAGTCCTCGCCATTTCCCAGAAGTCCTGCAGCGTGCTGAACACCCTTGGACCGAGGATCCAATGGCTGCACAGTTACGTCACCCAGGACAAGATCTACTGCGTTTATATCGCGCCGAATGAGGAAATGGTCCGCGAGCATGCCCGGCAGGGTGGATTTCCGGCGAACCGGGTCTCGGAAGTAAAGCGAGTCATCGATCCAACCTCAGCCGAGGCCTAAAGACCCAAGCCGCCATCGACCGCCAGAATCTGGCCGGTGATGAACTGCGGCGCGGTAGCGAAAAAGAGCACGGCCTCCGCGATTTCGTCTCCACGTCCATTGCGGCGCATCGGCGTTTGCTTGGCCATGCGCCGCATAAACGCAGCCGCAGATTTCTCTCCCAGGTCGATCATCCCCGGAGCCACCGCATTCACCGCAATCTCCGGCGCCAGCGCTGTCGCCATCACCTTCGTCAGCATGTGCAGCGCCGCTTTCGACGAGCAGTAGTGCGCATGCGTCGGCCAGGGCCGGAGTCCGCCCAACGATCCCATGTTGATGATCTTGGCTTCAATGTTTCTTTCTTTGCCGCCGCGTTTCCGTCGCATCCACTTCAGTGCCTCGCGCGATACCAGGAACGGCCCGCGCGCGTTGGAGGCGAAAATCGCATCCCACTGCCGCACGGTGAGCTTCTCGAACTCGACCGTTTCATAGTTGGCCGCGTTGTTCACGAGCACGTCAATGCGTCCCAGTTCCCTTCCTGCCTCGCCCATCATGGCGCGCACACTGCTCTCGTCGGAAATATCGCAGCGGAAGGCGAAGGCGCGCACCCCGAACCCCGACAAATCCACCACGGTCTCGCGCGCCTCCCGCACCGAATGGTTGAAGGTGATGGCCACATCGGCGCCCGCGCGGGCGAGCGCGAGAGCAGTGGCATGTCCCAGCCTCTTTGCTCCCCCCGTCACCAGCGCCGTCTTGCCCTGCAAAGGTTTTGCCTGAAAAACGTTGTGAATGTCGCGCATCCATGGATTCTAAACTCTCGGCTTCGCCACCTCTCGCCATTCTGCTCTTTCCTGCTGGAAAATCGCTTCGCCACGACGCTACAATCTCGGTTTATGCCAAAACCGCGCAGCGTGGTGGTTTACTCCCGCAAAGGCTGCCATCTCTGTGAGGTGGTAAAGGAAAGCCTGGTCAAGCTCTCGCGCCGCGGCGGCTTTACCTGGCAAGAGATCGATGTTGACGCCGACCTCGACCTCCGCCGCCAGTTCAACGACGAGGTCCCCGTCGTCTTTATCGACGGACGCAAAGCGTTCAAATACCGCATGGACGAACAGGAGTTTCTCCGTCGACTAGCTAATTGAAGACTGGCTACTGAAAGCCGGAACTTTGGACTCGTCGGTACCGTTACGGTTTGAAATTCACAGCCTTTTGCCAGACTGAAAAACGGTAGCAGTACCGACGCATCAGATTGGTCGCAGCCGAGAGGCTCGACAAGATACAATCTCAACCCGCATGCTTCGAACCCAACTCTTAGCCGATCCTCACAACCTCTTCCTGCACAATGTCATCCTCGAGTCGTGCCGCCGCTACGGGCAGAAGACTGCGCTAGTCGACACCTCCAGCGGACGCCGCCTCAGTTTTGCGGAGTATGGCGAGGCCGTCCAAGCGGTGGCACGCGGATTGATCCTCGCGGGAGTCAAACCCGGCGAGGTCATCGCCATCTTCCTGGCCAATTCCTGGGAGTTCTGCGTCACCTACCACGCCATCACTCTGGCCGGCGCCGTCCCCACCCTGCTCAACCCGACCTATCGCGAGCGCGAAGTCCGCTACCAGTTGGAAAATTCAGGAGCCGTTTTTCTCATCACCGACGCCCCTTTTATCGCGGCCATCGATCTGGGCGAATTGCCGAACCTTCGCCGGGTTTACGCCGCGCGCCAACCCGCGAGCGGCACGGAACCTTTCTCGAAGCTGCTGCTATCGTCGGCCGCGAGTTTTCCGGAACCGGCCGGCTCTTCCGAACACACCCTGGCGGCTCTTCCCTACTCCAGCGGCACAACCGGCTTGCCAAAGGGCGTCATGCTCTCGCACTACAATCTTGTCGCCAACGTGTATCAAGCCAATGGCCCGAATGCAACGCCGCTCGGGGTCGAGGACAGCGTTCTGTGCTGCCTGCCGCTCTACCACATTTACGGGTTAAACGTGATCCTGAACCCCTGCCTCATCAAGGGATCCCAGCTCGTGCTGCTTCCGCGCTTCAACCTTGAGCAATACACTCGCCTGATTTCGGACGAGAGCATCACCATGGCGCCGCTTGTCCCTCCCGCCATGAACGCACTGTGTCAGGCGGCGGAAGTGGGCCAGTTCCCTCGGGAGCACAAGGTCAGATGGTCGATGTCCGGAGCCGCCCCGCTCCCGCCCGACCTTCCTCGACGCTTTACCGGGCTGACCGGCATTCTCGTTGCGCAGGGATACGGAATGACCGAAGCCTCCCCCGTCACTCATCTGGGCTTCCTGGAACCCGAAATGTATCGCCCGGACTCCATCGGCCATCCAACCGCGCAAACCGATTGCCACATTCTTTCGCTGAGCGACCTCGATGGCGACTCCAAGCCAGAATCGATGACCGACGTTCCCACCGGCGAGGCGGGCGAACTGGTTATGCGCGGCCCACAATTCATGCTCGGCTATTGGAAGGAACCCGGGGCCACTGCGGCCGTATTGCGCGATGGCTGGTTTTGGTCGGGCGACATCGTTACCCGCGACCGTGAAGGCTTCTATCGCGTCGTCGACCGGCGCAAAGAGATGATCAAGTACAACGGCTTTCCCGTGGCGCCTGCGGAGGTGGAAGCCGTACTCCAGGAACATCCTGCGGTAAAGGAATGCGGCGTGGTGGGGCGTAAGAATGCTGACGCCGGTGAGATCCCTGTAGCCTTCGTCGCCCTGCGTTCTGGCTTCGTCGATAGCGGAAAGCTCGGAGAGGAGCTCTGCTCGTTTGTGGCCGACCGTCTCACCCGCTACAAACAGCCGCGCGAGATCCACTTCGTGGAGTCCATCCCCAAGACGGCCTCTGGAAAGATTCTGCGCCGCGAACTTCGCAAGCAGATCGGCTGAAATTCAGCCTCGACTGCAGCATAGAAGTGACAGGCATTTGACATCCACCTGACAATTCCCCTTCCTGGACGGAACAAACTCCTGCCTAGGACTCGGGCCTGCGATTGTCACCTGCGCACGGCTCACCCTCAAACTCCGTGCCCCGCGCCTTATTTCGCGGGATACGCGCGGACAAGATGCCCACAATTCGCAGTCTCTCGGAGGAATGTCATGAATTTGTCGCCGCTCAAGAACTGGAGTCGCGCCGCTGCATTTGTTTTCGCCGCCGCGCTTCTCGCCCACGCCACTCCACACGGCATCAAAACCGTAGCCTCCACCGTCCCCGCGAACGGCGACGTGAACCCGTACGGCATGGCAGTTGTGCCCACGAGTTCCGGCAACCTTGTCGCTGGGAATATCCTGGTCAGTAATTTCAACAGCAGCGCCAATCTGCAGGGAACGGGAACCACAATCATGCAGATCGCGCCGGATGGCACCGTCAGCCAGTTCGCCCAGATCAATGCCAGCACGCTGACCAGCCCTTGCCCCGGCGGAATCGGCTTGACGACGGCTCTAGTCGCACTGAAGTCCGGCTGGGTCATCGTTGGGAGCCTGCCCACGACCGACGGTACGGCTGCCACCGCGCAGGCTGGATGCCTCCTCGTGCTCGACAACATGGGCAATGTTTGGGAGACGTTCTACGGCTCGCTGATTAACGGTCCCTGGGATATCACTGCCTGGGATGGCGGCAAGAACGTCGCGCTGTTCGTCACCAACGTGCTCAACGGCACCGTGGCGGCTAACGGTAAGGTTGTGCACGGCGGGACCGTGACGCGCTTGTGGCTCAACATCATGCCCGGCTCGGCGCCCAGCCTGCAGTCAATCACGACCGTCGGCTCAGGTTTCTCCGAACGCACCGACCCCGCAGCGATGGTGATTGGCCCGACCGGCGTGGCTTTGAATGCCATGGCAGACACGCTCTATGTAGCCGACAGTCTGAACAACCGAATCGTCGCGATCGATAATCCGCTGATCCGTCCAGTTTCGGCCGGGACGGGATGGACCATGAGCGAAGGCGGTTCGCTCAACGACCCACTCGGTGTGACGGTTGGCCCTGCGGGCAACATCCTGACCGTCAACGGGCTTGATGGCTTCCTGACCGTCATTTCTCCTGACGGCCATCAGACCGGAAAAGTCCTGCTCGATGGCAACGGAAATCCTCCCGGCAACGGCGCTCTATTCGGCCTGGTTTACCTCCGCGGCACCGGACTCTACTACGTCGACGACGCCACCAACACCCTGAACCTGCTCCACTGATCTCACCCGGATCAAGAGCACCTGCTTCTTGGAGAGGTTGCCCCACCCTTCTCGCGTTCTATGCGAGAGGGTGGGGCTCTTGACTTTACGGCTTTCTGGCTGGCCTTTTCCGGAACTTCGCCGCGGCGATTCTCGTATCTCTGTTCAGAACGAAATTCAGATCGGAACGCGTCAACCGCGCCCGAGAAGGAGAACCGTCATGGAAGGACTCACCGGCCTTGCCGCTATCGTCTTGATGTTCGGCATGCCCACGGCGATCATCGCCATGTACACGTTTTACCGAGTACGCAAGCTACGCAGCGAAGAGCGAATCGTAGCCATGCAGCGCGGCGTGAGCGTTCCCATGGAAGCCGAGCTTTCCGAAACCGCGCGTTCGCGCCGCTATGGCATCCTGCTGGTCGCCGGAGCCATCGGTTACATGATGACCTTCACCATCCTGGCGCGCTTTGAACCAGAGGCGATGCAAGCCGCCGCCTTCGGCGCCATTCCGTTCACGCTGGGGTTGGGATATTTCCTGGATTCGGCGCTGATCCGCCGCGATGCCCACACGTCCTGATGGTCGATCGAACACAGGAATGGGATGCCCCACGTCTCGCCGCATTTGCGAGGCGTGGGAAATCGCGACTCACTCTCCGGTCAGAAACTTGTACTGCGCCACATTGAGAGGCACCACGCTCAGCCTTCCCTGCTTCACCAGCGGAGACTCCGAGAACAACACGTTCGCCTTCGCCTCGGCCAACGTGACGGGTTTCGTGTTGGCCTTGCCAACCTTGATCTTCACCTGAGGATTCTTGGGGTCCGCATCGTCGACCGACACCACCGTGGCCGTCCCCACTGCGCTCTTCTCGTCGCCCGTGTGATAAATCACCAACCGCTCCCCGGGCTTCATCCCTCGCAGATTCTTCACGGCCGCGGGATTGGTCACTCCATCCCAAATGGTTTGCGCGTCGCGCTGCAGGTCGGCAAAGGAATACACCGACGGTTCTGTCTTTAGTAAATAGTCCATGCTTGCACTCGCTAGTTCGGTTTCTGATTCGCCGGCGGTGAATCCTGCTTGGCCGGCGGATTGGCGTCCTTGGCATGATCGTCGTAGATCGAATACTGGTCGGTCGGGCGTTTCAACTTAATGGTGAAGGACATCTTTGGCTTATCGACGTTGAAGTCTTCCCCATAGGTCTGGAATCCGTGCGCCAGCACCTGGATTCTGAGCATGCCGTAGGGCACTCCGTCGAAATCCGTCTTGCCTTCGGGATCGGTCTTCAATTCCATCCCGCCGTGTCCCTGCTTGCCCTTTTCGTTCACGGGATGCATGATGACCGCGGCATTGCGGACGGGCTTGCCGTTTTCGTCCTTGACGACCACGAAACTGACCCAGCACGTCGGTTCGTCTTCCTTATCTTTCTGAGCCGCGGCCGAACCCACCAGCCCCAGCATGGCCAGCGCTACCCCAAAAACAAACTTCTTGTTCATGCAGATTATTCTATGCAGCCATAGGCCAAAATGTCATCTCCGCCGAATTCAGGAAGCCATGTAGGGACAGCCGCCCCCGGCTGTCCGGTCGAGCGAAGCTCGACTGCTGCGGGTCATCCACCCGTTACAATTCATCTGGTGAAGGCTTTCTCGTGAAGACCTGGGACATCATCATCATCGGCGGCGGCATCATCGGCCTGTCCCTTGCCATCGAACTCCGTAAACGCGGTGCCGGTGTCCTGGTGGTCGAGCGCGGAGAACCCGGCCGCGAAGCCTCCAGCGCCGCCGGCGGCATGCTGGTCGACGGCGGATTCGAAACTCCCGTGGGCTTGCGTCCCCTCGCCTCGGCGAGCGCCCGCATGTATCCCGAATTCGCTCACGAGGTGGAATTCGAATCCGGCGTCAGAGTTGATCTGAGAGAACACGGCGCGATCGTATTTGCGGGCGAGCCCGCGCATGATTCGTCCACCGGACAACTCCTTTCTCACACCGACATCAAGGAACTCGAGCCCGAGCTCGCTCCTCAGCCGCAGCCCGCCCTTTATTTGAAAGAGCGCTGGCTGGATCCGCGCGCGCTGGCTGAAGCGGCCTGGAAAACCGCGAAGCGACGCGGCGTGGACTTTTCTTCCGGAGATCCCGCCACGATCGTGAACATCGCAGACGGCAGAGCGCTCGGTGTCACTACGGCGAAGACCTCGTTTCACGGGTCGAAGATCATCAACTGCGCCGGAGCCTGGTCCGGACAGATCGGGCCCCATACATTTCCGACACGCCCGGTCAAAGGCCAGATGCTTTGCCTCGCTATGCCCAAACGTGACCTGATCAAGCACGTCGTCCGCTCAGATGTTTACCTGATCCCCCGCAGCGACGGCCGCCTGCTCGTGGGCGCAACCGTCGAGGAGGCCGGCTTCGACAAGCGTACCGATCCCGCGACGCTCCAGAGCCAGCTTCGCAAGGCCACTGCCCTTGTCCCGAAGCTCGCCGAGGCGAAGATACTCGAAGATTGGGCTGGCCTGCGCCCCGGCACGCCCGACAACCTGCCCATCCTTGGCGCGACCGCAACTCCCGGCTACTACGTCGCCACCGGCCACTTCCGCGACGGCATCCTGCTCGCCCCCATCACCGCCCGAGTCATGGCGGACTTGGTCGAAGGCCGCGATCCAGGTTACGATCTCTCTCCGTTTTCCCCTTCGCGTTTTGGATAGGTCGCACCGACATTCGAGGAACTCGACGGCATTTAGATTGAGACAAACGCCAGAATCCTGCGGCCGATAGCCGAGTTTGGCACGGAGCGGGATTGGGCCTTCACTGTTTTCTCTTTGAACCTCCGTACCCCCGTTGATGCGCTCTGCCCGAGCACGCCTCTCTTTCCCGCGCTATACTGATTCGTTTTCCGCGGTACTGGAAATCCGCAATCCTGCCAGTCCATTACAGAAAGGACTCACCATGGCCTCGTCCGCCGTTGATTTTGCCCGCAGTAACCAGCAGCGTTTCCTCAACGAGTTGAAAGATCTTCTTCGCATCCCCAGCGTCAGCACCCTTGAAGAACACAAGCCCGACATCCAGAAAGCCGCCGACTTCGTCGCCAACGAACTCCGCCGCATCGGCATGGAGAACGTCGAGATCATCCCCACCAAGGGACATCCGCTCATCTACTGCGACTGGCTACACGCGCAGGGCAAGCCCACGGTCCTCTGCTACGCGCACTACGACGTCCAGCCCGCCGAACCTCTCGACGAATGGCACACTCCGCCGTTTGAGCCCACCGAGCGCAACAACAACATCTACGCTCGCGGCGCCGTCGACGACAAAGGCCAGCTCTGGATGGAAGTCAAAGCCCTCGAAGCTCTCATGCACGCCCACGATGGCAAGCTTCCACTCAATGTGAAAGTGATTTTTGAAGGCGAGGAAGAAGTCGGCGGCGAGTCGATCGCCGAGTACATCCGCAAAGAGAAGAAGAAATTGAAAGCCGACTTCGCCCTCGTGTGCGATACCGAGCTCTTCGCCCCGGATCTTCCCACGCTCTGTGTCGGCCTGCGCGGCTTGGTCTATACCGAGATCGAAGCCTACGGCGCCAAGACGGACTTGCACTCCGGCATGTACGGCGGCGCCGCCCCGAATCCGTTCTTCGCTTTGATCGAAATGATCAGCAAGATGAAAGACTCCAAGGGCAAGGTGCTAATCCCCGGCTTTTACCAAGGCGTGAAAGCTCCGACCGCCGCCGAACTCAAAGCGTGGAAGCGGCTGCCATTCAACGAAGAGCACTACCGCAAGACCGAAGTCGGGTCGAAAGTCCTCACCGGCGAACCCGGCTACTCGGTTCTCTACCGCACTTGGGCCCGGCCCACGCTCGAAGTCCACGGCATGCCCGGAGGATTCGTCGCCGACGGCGCCAAGACTGTCATTCCTGCGAAAGCAAAAGCGAAAGTCTCGATGCGCATGGTCCCCAACCAGGACCCCGACGACATTCTGAAAAAGTATCTGGCCTTCGTCAAAAAGCACACGCCCAAGGGCATCGAAACGAAAGTAAAAATCTGGAGCAAGGGACCGGCGTGCGTAGTCAGCACCGACAACAAGTACATCGAAGCCGCCACCGCGGCGCTGCACGACACCTTCAAGAAAGACACGGTGTTCATCCGCAGCGGCGGCTCCATTCCCATCGTCACCGACTTTCAGGACGTGCTGAAGATCCCATCTGTGATGATGGGCTTCGGTCTCCCTGACGACAACCTGCACGCTCCCAACGAGAAGTTCCACATCCCGAACTTCCACCGCGGGATCGAAACCATCTGCAGATTCTTCGAGAAGCTGGGAGAGTAGGAAATTCGATGCTTCATGTGATGAGGCGGCATTCCTGCCAATGCCGCCTCGTAGTCGAAGGGCCCTCCCGTCATCCTTCCCCGCCCGCAGGCGAAGATGATCGAACAGCTTCAAAAGGACCAAGCGAAGAGACCCGATCTATTCCGCTTCTTCGGGCCGATCTCCCCGGAGAGGGTAGATGCTTGGATTGAAGAGCGCAAGCTCCTGATTCCGCTCGAACTGAGAAACCTCTGGTCCGAAACCGGTGGATGCGATCTGTTCGAGTCTGAAACGATCCTCGGCCCGTTCGGGCCCATCGAAACGGGTGATGACGTTGACTCTTTCAACCGGTATCACTGGAAAGCCGGTATGCCCGCCGATTGGCTGATTTTCCACGCAGGGGTCGGACTTACAGTGGTCATAATGTCGTCGGGCGAATACGCTAACGTGCGGGTGGACTCCTATGAAGTACAACAGACATTTACGTCTCTAACCCACTGGTACCTCCGTTTCATTCGGCAGGAGTATGCCTCCCGCTACGGACTGACTTAATGACCTCCATGCTAGAATCCCATTGTGAAATCACCGCGAAGATTCACCGTAGTCATCGAACGAGACGAAGATGGCTACTATGTAGCGACTGTACCCGCGCTTACAGGGTGCCATACTCAAGCCAAAAACCTTGACACGCTCATGAAGCGCGTTCGCGAGGTGGTGGGGCTTTGCCTCGAAGACAATCGCTCCGCCCCGCAATTGGAACTGGTTGGCATTCAGCAGATCTCGGTATGACCCGCCTTCCACGCCTCAAAGGCAAGGAACTCATCCGCATTCTGGAAAAACTTGGCTTCGAAGTGGTGCGCAGCCGCGGCAGTCACTTCTTCCTGCGCCATCCCGATGGAAGGGTCACGACGGTTCCTGCGCATTCCGGGGAAACGCTCGGCCCAGGACTGCTTCGTTCCATTCTCCGCGACGCCGAACTCTCTCCGGATGACCTTCAGCGTGCGCAGTAAACGAAACCGCTCTGAGCACGATTATAACCAATCGAAAGCCTCCTTCCCTTTTCCGTGAAATCAATCATAACTATTGACAACTATTCGTAACTACCCTACCCTGTCTTCAGATTTCGGGCTCCCGCCACCCTCGTCTCATTTCAGCGTGCCGTTCGCATCTCAAGGAGATCGACATGAAACTCCTTCGCCCCCTGCTCCTCACCCTGATCTTTAGCTCTATCGCACTCGCCCAGGCCGGGGCGGCCTTTTACGTTGCCAAGACTGGCAGCGACTCCAACTCCGGCAGTTTCACCGCGCCCTGGCTCACCATCCAGCACGCCGCCAACACGGTCACCGCTGGCGCGACCGTCTACGTCGAAACTGGCGTCTACAACGAATCCGTAAGCTTCCCGCACTCGGGCACGGCATCCAGCTACATCACGTTCTCGAACTATCCCGGTGCGACCGCCACGATTGACGGCACCGGACTTGCAGTAAGCGGCACGCAAGGCCTCGTGAACATCGTGAATCAGAGCTACCTCACCATCAACGGCCTCGAAATCCGCAACTACACCACCAGCAGTTCCAGTCCCACTCCTGTCGGCATCTGGGTCACCGGCTCCGGCACCGGAGTGCAGATCACGAACAACAGCGTTCACAACATCACCACTAAGGCCGAGAAGAACGGCAACGCCTTCGGCATCGCCGTCTACGGCACGTCGGCCACGCCGATCACCCAGATCGTCATCAGCGGCAACCAGCTCTACAACATGAAGACTGGCAACAGCGAAACCATGAACGTGGACGGCAATGTCACCCATTTCACTATCAGCAAAAACATCGTCCACGACAGCGACAACATTGGCATCGACGCCATCGGATTCGAAGGGGTCGGACCCAGCGGCCACGATCGAGCCATCTACGGCGAGATCAGCGGCAACACCGTCTACAACATCACCTCGTACGGGAACCCCGCGTATGGCAACCAGTATTCCGCAGATGGAATTTACTGTGACGGATGCGCCTACGTAATCATCGAGCGCAACAACATCCACAATTGCGACCTGAACATCGAGGTGGCCAGCGAGCATTCCAGCCACAACGCCAGCTACGTCACTGTCCGCAACAACGTCCTCTACAACGCCAACGCGGTCGGCATCTCGATCGGCGGATACTCTTCCGGAGTCGGCGGCAGCGACCACATCGCCGTCGTCAACAACACGCTCTACAACAACAACACCAAGAACCAGGGCGCCGAGTTCCAGATCCAGTACCACTCCTCGAGTTCCAGCAACTTCTTCGAGAACAACATCGCCTACGCCGGCACGCAGAATGTCTGGACCTACAGCTATGTAAGCGGCTCCACGGCCACGAACAACTGGAATCTGTATTACTCGAAGGCAGGATACTCGCAGGGCACCTCCATTGCGTGGGGCAACAACTCCAGCTACACCACCTACGCCAGCTATCAATCGAAAACTGGGCAAGACAAGAACTCACCCAACACCAATCCGCACTTCGTCAGCCTGACGTCCACTCCTCCGAACCTCGACTTGCAATCCGGCTCGCCGGCAATCAACGCTGGCGGCACCAACTTGACCTGTAGCCAGGGCTACTGCGGCAGTGGCACCTCGATCTACGGCAGCCTGGATTACGCCGGCAACCCTCGCTTCAACGCCAGCGGACAGATCAACATCGGCGCGTACGAACAGTAAGAGAGCGATGCGGCGCGGGCAGCCTCCTCTGCGTTAAGCACTCTTTCGTCCGCGTTGTCATGTGGCCCCTGTTACTGCTCAGACGGAACGGAGCACGAATGATTCAATCCGCTATTCTGAGGATTTCATCCACCTGGGCCTGCCACGCCTCGGGCGAGGTGTGCAGAGCGCGTCCAAGAAAACTGGCGCGCACCTCGCGAACCTCAGGCAGCCTCCGGGCGGCGATGGCGTAGCGGTGGAACTTCGGATCGATGGCTAGTTCGTCGTCGGAAAGATAAATCGGACGGCGACGGAAGTTGAGCATCGCCAGAACCGAATTCAGTCGGCGGATAGCCCCATCCACCAGGTCCCCGGCACGCTTTGGATCAGACAACTGCGCGACCTGCCCGGGCTCTACCATACGGAAGAAATACGTCGCTCGTCCCGACTGTGAGTTCGCCTCCCATGCCACCACGTTTGCCGGCACGGATGTTCCTTGCCGCGCAAGCGGGAAGAAGAACCAGTAGAGAGCCTCGGGACCGTCGGCATCGGCGTCCCTCGCGCCCTCATCAACATCCGTCGCGTCGGAATCGGCTGCGCTCTTCGCATCCGCGTCGTCTCCGGCTTCACGTCGAATCAGCTTGAAGCCGGCATATCCCTGCCCGCTCGCTGTACGAGCCACCAACTGGTCGTAATAGGCCTTCAGGTCGTTGTCGACGGCGTTGGTAACCAGCGCCGCTGGAATCTGCTGATGTATGACCGCGAGTTTCGACAACCGCGCCGAGCGCCCTTCACGCAACAAGCCCGCGCAGGCCTGCAACTGGTCTGGGTCTAGAAACGGCAGCATCCCATGCAGCGTTTGCGCGGTCTGCGTCGCCAAGGCATTCATCGCTTCCTGCACCTTAGCGAAAAATTCCTGCGTGCGCTTCGCCAGCCGCGTGAACTTCAGCGCTGCAACGCCGCATTGCATCGTGACTTCATACGCCGCCGCGTCGAACTTCACGTCCTCCACGTCCGCCAGACGCCACTGAAAACTCCCCGCCGTCACCGGCAGCACTGCAAGATTGCTTTTGTACAGGCGGATCTCAGCCGGCCCCGCCGCTCCGCCCGACACCTCGAAGTTTCCCGTGAAGCGAGCCACCTCACCCATGTCCTCCAGCAACATGCACTGCACCATCCGGTTGCGATATGCCTCGGTCAGAGTACGCGTCAGATCGTCGAAGGACTTTCCGAGCTGGCGCAGCAGCAGAGTCCGTCCCGTATATAAGGCGAGACGAATTTCATAGTCCGCCGCCGTCACCGCATCCAGATCCCCGAGATCGAAAACCAGCGCCGCTCCTCGCTCCGGCGTCAGCGTGGCTGTCTGCGCGTCGAAATGCAGGCGGAACGCGCCTTCCTGCTCGGCCGCGCCCCCGTTCGTCAGATATTGGAACCTTCCCTGGAAGTCAGGCATGCGCTCAGGCCAGCTTATTGCCGCACTCCGGGCAGAACTTCGTACCGGTTTCCGCCTTCGTGCCGCAGCGCGAGCACTCGTTCTTCGGACGCAGCGGCTTGCCGCATTCCGGACAGAACTTCGCCCCCTGCGTTCTCGCTCCACAGGCCGGACACAACGCTGCCGCTTCACTCGTCACATCCAGATCTTTGGTCAAATCCTGCGCCCGGACTTTCTCTTTCATCTGATCGACCGTGGCCTGTGTCTGCGCCGCCGCTAGTTCCACTTCCACATCCGGCGCGCACTCGAAGCAGAGCGAGCGCTTCGCATTCCAGCACGAACTGAGGCAGACCCACTTCGTGCATTTCGGGCATTGCCGGAAATTTGGCTTGGCCTCTTCGACCGCAGCCCGGAACGCGTGGTCGTGCGCCGGCCCCTGAATGGCGCGCTCGATCTCATACGCCGAATTGCTGGCCTGCCCCAGGATTCCGCCAAACAGATTCCCGGCGGCGCGCAGCGCGCTCCCAGCCATTCCTGTCACCGACGCCTGGAACTCGGTCATGAAGCCGTTCCCGCAGCGGTCGCACATGAATTCGAACTGAAAGCCTTTGTCGGTCGAGTGGTCGTTGTGATTGCGCGTGAATTGTATAAGTGTCATGGATTCCTCGAACCTGGATTAGAAGTGCGCAGCGCTGGGGACGGGCTGCTGGTGCGGCAACCCGGCATTCTAGCGAAAGGCGGCGAGCCCCACAAGCACCGGCCCCTTCTCTGACGCTTTTCTGTTGAGAACTCGCTCTTGCAGCGATACTCTGGCCTGCCACCATGCCAGACAAGTCCACCCGCAGAGATTTCCTGGTCAGGACGTCGTCCGCCGCGTTGGCGGCCGCAGTGCCTGCAGCGCCTGGCCAGTCCCCTATCGATTCGGGCTCGCTGGATTCGCCAGACGCCGAACGGACCTACTCGACCGAGTTGCTTCTTCGGCCTGGACCGCAACGCACTTTCACCGGCGAGAACGCGACCCAAATCGCCATGCCCATGGGAGGCATAGGGGCGGGCAGCATCTGTCTGAACGGCTACGGAGGCCTGCAGGATTTCTCCATCTCGAATCATCCCGCAACCACCGCTTTGCCTCAGGGCTTCGCGCCCTCGCACGCCGCCTTCGCCATTCTGCACGTCAAGGGATCACGACCCGTCACGAAACTCGTGGAAGGCCCGTTCCCGGTCCTGAAGATCTTTGATCAGGGACTCCAGGGCGAGGGCTACCGCCGAGGGGGCTTCGAAGGCTTCCCTCGATTTTCGCAATGCGTGGTGCACGGCGAGTACCCCTTCGGCGTCGCGACCATCTCGGACTCATCCATCCCTCTGCTGGTTACGCTGACGGCATGGAACCCCCTGATCCCCCTCGACGACAAGAATTCCGGAATTCCCTGCGTCATCCTCGAATACACGCTGCGCAACACCTCGCAGCAGACCGTCGAGTATGAATTTTCCTACCACGTCTCCCATTTCGCCCCTGGGTGCGCCGAGGACGCAGCCAACAGCCGCAACACCGTACTTCCCGGGCGCGGCATCTTGTTTCATAACCAAGAAGCACCCAACTCCCAAGCCTACGGCAGTGCTTGCCTGATGGCGTTGCAGGGCGAGCCTCGCATGAAAGGCATGTGGCTGCGCAGTCCCGGTTGGGAATTCGATTCGCTGTCCGCACTGTGGCGCGAGTGTTCCGCCGGCTCTTTCACGGCGAACGCCGGAACCAATCCCACCGATACTGCGGGGCGCAACGGTGGCTCCATTCTCCTGGAAGGCCATCTCGCGCCTGGCGAGTCGCGCACTCATCCCATCCTGATTGCCTGGCATTTTCCAAACTGTTATCTGCAAGTTGGAGGCGCAACCTCAACTGTTACTGGAGCTTCGCCCTCGGCGGAGAATTGCCTCACCCCACCAGCCGGCCAGCCTCCCCTGTGGCGTCCCTACTACGCTTCCCTCTGGAAGGACGCCGGCGAAGTCGGACTGTACGTCCGGGACAATTACGCTTCTCTGCGCACCCGTACCGCCGCATTTAAGGACGCGCTGTTCTCTTCCACTTTGCCGCCTTATGTGCTCGACGCCGTCTCTGCCAACTTGGCGATCCTGAAGTCTCCCACCCTCTTGCGGCTCGAAAACGGCGATATCTGGGGATGGGAGGGCTGCTTCCCCGACGCCGGATGCTGTCACGGCTCGTGCACTCACGTTTGGAACTATGCCCAGGCGATTCCACACCTCTTCCCCAAACTCGAGCGGACATTGCGAGACCTTGAACTGGCCCGCTCCATGGACGAGACCGGCCACGTGAATTTCCGCTCCGCGCTGCCAGAAGGCCCGGCCCCGCACGACTATCATGCGGCTTCCGACGGGCAACTCGGAGGAATCCTGAAACTGTTCCGCGACTGGCACATCTCCGGCGACCTTGATTGGCTGAAGCAGTTCTATCCTCTGGCAAAACGCAGCCTGGATTACTGCATTCGCACCTGGGATCCGGACCATCGCGGCGCCCTGTTTGAGCCTCACCACAACACTTACGATATCGAATTCTGGGGGCCGGACGGCATGTGCACCAGCATCTATCTGGGCGCGCTCATCGCCTTTGCGGAAATCGCCCGCGCCTCCGGTCACCCGGACGATGCCGATTTCTACGGAGAACTCTCCCATCGGTGCGCGCGCTTCATGGATGAACAACTCTTCAACGGCGAGTACTACCAGCAGAAAGTGCAGTTCACCGGTCTCCGCGACCACTCCTTCGCCGATCTGGTCGCCAAGGTCGACGAGTCGAGCAGCGAGATGCAGAAGCTGCTCAAACGGGAAGGCCCGAAATATCAGTATGGAAGCGGGTGCCTCTCCGACGGAGTCATCGGCGTCTGGATGTCGCGCATGTACGGCGTCGAAACACCGCTTTCTGCCGCGAATGTTCGCAGCACCCTTCGCGCCATCTTCACCCACAATTTCAAAACCGATCTCAGCCAGCACGCCAACGCGCAGCGTCCTGGATATGCCATGGGCCACGAACCCGGCCTGCTCTTATGTTCCTGGCCGCGCGGCGGTAAACCCACGCTGCCCTTCGTTTATTCCGACGAAGTCTGGACCGGCATTGAATATCAGGTGGCCTCGCATCTGATCGCTGAAGGTTTCGTCTCGGAAGGTCTGACCATCGTAAAGGCACTGCGCAGCCGCTACGACGGAAAGGTGCGCAATCCATGGAATGAATACGAGTGCGGCAATTACTACGCCCGCGCCATGTCAAGCTATGCACTGCTCGGTGCTCTGGCTGGTTTTCGATATTCGGCCGTGAAGAAAACGCTCTGGTTCGGTCCGCAACTTCACACTCGTCCTTTCAAAACGTTTTTCTGCACGGCATTTGGTTATGGCACGATCACCCTCGACCAGCACCTGCTGCGGATTGACCTGCTCGAAGGTGAGTTGCCTCTCGAAAAAGTCGTCCTGACCGATGCAGGTCAAACCAAGGCTCTGGATTGGAAGGCACTCGTTCGTCCGGATACTCCAGCAACCAAGAGGATCTGAAATCGGCAACCCACGGAAGGGCCATGAATCGTCAAAACCGGTGGATCGCACTCTCACTCTTTCTCGCATTTTTCATGCCCCACTTGCTTTGTGCCGCAAGCCCACGTAAGGCGGAAAACGACGACCGGCGCCGCCAGACCTACTGCAATCCCGTGGACCTTCCCTACCGCTTCCAACTCGACGGCGTCAGCCGCCGGGAAGCCGCCGACCCCACAATGGTCGTGTTCCGCGGCGAGTACTGGCTCTTCCCTTCCAAATCCGGAGGCTATTTCCATTCTCCCGATCTCCTCCACTGGACGTTTGTGGAGGCCCACGGATACCCCGTGGAGCACTATGCTCCCACCGCTCTCGTGATGAACGATAAGGTCTACCTGACCAGCGGAGACGGCACCACCAAGGTTTATGTCACCGACGATCCCGCTTCCGGCAACTGGGAGGTGGCCGGAGATCTGGGTACCGGCTACGGCGATCCCGATCTCTTTCTCGATGACGACGGCCACCTCTACATGTACGACGGCGTCAGTGGACGCGACGTGCTGCGCGTCACCGAACTCGATCCCAAGACTTTTCAGAAAATTCGCCAGGCGCCGATTCCCGCGAGCCGCTCCAAAGAAACCCGCGGATGGGAAGTTCCTGGCGATTCCGGCGACGATCCCAAGGCCGACAGTTGGATTGAAGGCTCGTGGATGAACAAGCACAACGGCGTCTACTACCTGCAATACGCCGGCCCCGGCACGCAGTTCAAAACCTACGGAGACGGCGTCCTGACCAGCAAGAATCCGATGGGCCCGTTCACCTACGCTCCCTACAGCCCATTCTCGTTCAAGCCCACAGGATTCATTGCCGGTGCCGGCCACAGCAGCACCTTCGCCGGTCTTGATGGCCGCTTCTGGCACGTCGCCACCATGACCATTTCCGTCCGCCACATGTTCGAGCGGCGGCTCGGGATCTTTCCCACGAATTTCACCAACGACGGCCAACTCGTCACCGACACCTACCTTGGCGATTATCCGCACTACGTTGACGGCGACCGCGGCCTCGTCGGCTGGATGCTGCTATCGCGCAAGAAGCATGTCTCGGCTTCGTCCGCCTTAGAGCAGCACGAAGCTGAAAAAGCGGTAGACGAAGACGTCCGCACCTGGTGGTCAGCAAAGACCGGTGATTCCGGCGAGTGGTTGCAGATCGATCTCGGCGCCGATAAAACGATCCAGGCTCTCCAGATCAACTTCGCCGATGAAGGCAGCACAGCGATGGGCCGCAGCAGCGATCCCTATCTTTACATCGTCGAGGCTTCCCGCGACCCCAAAACCTGGACCACCGTCGTCGATCATGCAAAAAACGGAAAAGACTCGCCCGACGACTACGAAGTCCTTCCTCGTCCAATGCGCGCACGTTACGTACGCATCCGCAACGTTCACTCGCCGAACGGTGCGAAGTTTTCCTTGAGCGATCTCCGCGTCTTCGGCACTGGCAGCCTGGCGCTACCAGAGAAAGTATCGGGTATCGAGGTTGCGAGAAATGCCAGCGATCCCCGCCAGGCTACCATCCGCTGGAAGGCGTCGCCCCACGCCGAGTTCTACGTCGTCCGCCTCGGTACCAGCCCGACCGCGCTCACGCAGAATTACCAGGTCTACGACGGCGCAACGAGCGTTCAGGTGCGAAGTCTGAATGTTGGTGTGCCGTATTGCGTCACGGTCGATGCCGTCAATGAAAGCGGCATCGTCCAGGGGACTTCGACCGTAGATCTGAATTAGCCCAAAGAAGATTCAGCCAAGGGATCCGCCCGAGCGTGGGCATGGACAGAATCCCGTTGCAGTCCCGTGCCCCCTGCGCTAGCCTTATTCTGCTCTCGCGATTCTCCCACCTCGTCTTTCCGCTCCACTCTCGATCTGCGCAATTGCTGCAATGTCTGTGCAACCCAACGCGGTCGCTCGTAAGGTCACACAATATATAGTGTTATATTGCTTGACCCCGCCCCGTTTTCGCCGTTACATTAACTTAACTTTGTGCCCGCCCTGCCCAGCCTCGGGGTGCGACGACAGAGAAACAACAATTCGCACGCGTTCCGGCATCACGCGCGGCCGTAGAGGAATCTGTAAAGTAAACATCGTCACACTGACCCGGCTCTACGGTCCGCACGATCCGCGGGGCATGCGTTTGACTGGTACCGTCAACCCGGCAACTGACCACTGGGAGTTAGAGCATTGCTCAAACTGAAGAAGCTTCAGATTCTCGGATTCAAGTCGTTCTGCGACCGCACCGAACTCAAGTTCCACGGAGAAGGCGTCGCGGCGATCATCGGCCCTAACGGCTGCGGCAAGTCCAACATTTCTGACGCCATCGCCTGGGTTCTTGGCGAGCAGTCCGCCAAGACTCTCCGCGGCGCCCGCATGGAAGACGTCATTTTCGCCGGCACCCGTGACCGCAAGCCGACCGGCATGGCCGAAGTCTCCCTCACGTTAATCGATCCCGAGGCATACGCTGGCCCCGACGCCAGCGCTCCCACCGAAATCGAGATCCAGGAAGAAATGCCCGAGTCGGCCCAAGCCAATATGTCTGACGATTGGGACGAGGCTTCCATCCGCGCTCGCACCGCCGAAGAAACCGACCGGGCCGTTGAAGACGCCCAGCCCGGCAAGATCGAAGAAGTCGCTGTCCCCCGCAATAAAGTCAGCATCCATGCCGTCGCCTTCCCTGACGACGAACCTATCTTCGCTCTCCCGGCCCACAACGTCAGCGCCCCGGCCAACGACGCTGCCATCGGCACCGCCGCCCCGCACGTTGTCCTCAAAATTCGCCGCCGCAAATTCAACCAGCAGCAATTCCATCACGGCGAGATCCACGTCACCCGCCGCCTGTTCCGTTCCGGCGACAGCGAATACCTGCTCAACGGCAAGCTCTGCCGCCTCCGCGACATTCAGGAACTCTTCATGGGCACAGGCCTTGGCCCGGAATCCTATGCCCTCATCGAGCAGGGCCGCATCGGCCAGATTCTCTCCAGCCGTCCCACCGACCGCCGCGCAATTCTGGAAGAAGCCGCCGGCATCACCAAGTTCAAGACCAAGAAGCGTCTCGCCGAAGCTCGCCTCGAAGACGCCAAGCTCAACCTGAATCGCGTCAACGACATCTTCGACGAAGTCACTCGCCAGATGAACTCACTGAAGCGCCAGGCATCCAAGGCCGAGCGCTACGCCCGCTTGCGCGACGAAATGCGCGCCAAGCTGCGGGTGGTTCTGGCCAGCAAGTTCTCCGCGATCGAAAAAGAAAGCGCCGAACTCGACGCCCAGCTAAACACTCTCGCCGAGGAAATGCAGCATCGCACCGAAGAGGTGCAGGTGCTTGAATCCGAGCACAACGAACGCACGCAGCGTGGATATTCCATCGAAACCGAGCTGCGTGAAAATCGCGACCGCATCGCTCAGATCGCCATGGAAATCGACCGCGCCCACGCTCGCCGCCGTCACAACGAAGAGCGTTGCGCCGAACTGGTCGTTCGTTCTGCCTCCTACGATGCCGAATTAGCCCAGGCCCGCCATCGCCTCGAATCGCTCGAAGCCGAGCGCGAGTCCAACCGGCAGATTCTGGAATCCGCCGCCGCCGATCTTGCCGCTGCTCAGAGCGATCTGGCTCGCTGCCAGCAGGAAGCCGCCGCCGCCACCACCAATCTTGCCGAAATCGAGCGCCAGCAGGAAGAAGCCCGCGTCGCCATTTTCGACACCGTTTCCTTCGCTTCGCGCTTGCGCAATCAACTCGCGCAGGCCGAAGAGCGCCTCGCCGGGGCCGATCGCGACGCTCGCCGTCTCGAGGCTGAAATCTCCAACGCCAACACGCAGGTCGAAGCCTTCGGTGGACAGCGTGGCCAGATTGCTCTCGAATTCGAAACCGTCAAGCAGCGCGTCACCGGCATTACCGACGAAATCGCTCAACTTCGCCAGTCCATCGAAACCAGGAGGCGTGAGGAAACCGAGGCCAAAGCCCGCCTCGACACTCTCCGCGCCGAGTACGCCACCGCTCTGGGCAAAAAGGGCTCCCTCGAAGCCGTCATCGCCGAGCACGGCTACTCCACCGAATCGGTCCGCCGCCTCTTCCAATCGGGCGTGATGCATAGCGGTCACGCGCCCGTCGGAGTTCTCGCCGACTTCTTGGAAGTCGAACCGCGTTACGAGCGCGTCGTGGAAGACTTCCTCCGCGACGAACTCAACTACGTCGTGGTCAAATCCTGGGACGCCGCCGACGAAGGTCTCCGCATGTTGCGCACCGACGCCGATGGCCGCGCCACCTTCCTTGTTCACCCCGAGGACGCGCAAGCCAAGTTCTCCTTCGTCCTCAACGAAGCCGCGCACTGCGCTCCCCCCGCCGCCCAGATCACTCCACTCAAGAATACGATCCGCGTGCTGAACGGCTTCGGCAAGTCTCTGGAAGTCATTCTGCCGAAACTCCGTGATGGCTACATCGTCCCTGAGGCCGGCGTCGCTCGCGGGCTTGCACTCGAAAACCCCGATGCCTTCTTCCTTTCGCAAGCCGGAGAGTGCTTTCACAACGTGACCGTGACCGGCGGCAAACAGCGCAGCGAAGGCCCGCTCTCCATGAAGCGTGAACTGCGCGACGTCCTCCGCCAGATCGAAGATATCGAGCGTGCCCTGCGCGAAGAAGAAACCCGGGTGCTGAACCTCGGCCATGAAATCCGCGATCTCTCGGCCCGGCTCGAAGCCCTCGAAAACGAAAAACGCGAAACCGAGCGTCAGGCCATGACGGCGGGCCACATGCTGCAACAGCTCGACTCGGAAATGTCGCGCGTGAGCGAGCGCCTGCGCGTGTCGCAGCTCGAACTTCGCCGCCTCGCTTCCGAGCGCGCGGAACAGGAAAGCATCGTCTGCGCACGCCAATCCGAGATCGCCACGCTGGAAACACAGCGTATCCAGCTTGAACAGCAGATTGCCGCAGCCCAGGAGTCTCTCACTGCGCTGCGCCAGCGCCGTGAAGCCTCTGCACAGACCACATCGCAGCACGCCGCCCGCGTTGCGACCCTAGAGGAGCGCCACCGCTCCGCCGCCGCCGTCCTGCAGCGCATCGAGTCCTTGTTCGTCGAGATGACCCAGCGCGTCGATGCCCTGGCTTCGCAAATCGAATCCGCCGCTGCCGAAAAGCTGCAGCGCGAGACCGAAAACCAGCAACTCGCCCAGCACGCCACCGATCTCGAGGCCGAGCGCAATGCCGCGCAGACTCGCGAGGGCCTGCTGCAGTTCGAAACCGAGCAGCTTCGCGCTCGCCTCGCCGAAATCGACCAACTGCTGCACGACAGCCGCCAACTGCTCGATCAAGCTCGCGATCGCCGCGGCGAACTCTCCGCCTCTGCCGCCAAGCTCCAATCCGACGCCCAATACATGTCACAGACTTGCCTGAATGAACTGGGCATCGAGCGCCCCGCGCTCATGGCCGACACAACGATCACTCCTGTCGCTGGCGACGAACTCGCCGCCGAAGACCAGGATTATCGCGACATGCGCGCCAAGCTGGAAGCCATGGGGCCGGTCAACATGATGGCCCTCGAGGAATACAAGGAAACCTCCGAGCGCCACGCGTTCCTCGACACCCAGCGCAAAGACCTCATCACGTCGATCGAGAACACGACCGCCACCATCAAAGAGATCGACCAGATCTCGCGCCAGAAATTCGAAGAGGCCTTCAACAAGATCAACGAAAACTTCCAGGCCACGTTCAAGAAACTCTTCGGCGGCGGCCACGCCTTCATGAAGCTCACCGACGAGGAAAACAGCGCCGAAAGCGGCATCGATGTGGTCGCCTCACCTCCGGGCAAGCGCCTGCAGAGCGTGCTCCTGCTCTCCGGCGGCGAAAAGGCGCTCACGGCTCTCTCCCTTCTGGTCGGGATTTTCCAGTACACGCCCAGCCCGTTCTGCATCCTCGACGAGGTCGACGCTCCCCTCGATGAAGCCAACATCGGCCGTTTCACCGAACTCGTCAAAGAGATGAGCGTCCAGACTCAGTTCGTGCTCATCACCCACAGCAAGAAGACCATGAGCATCGCCCCGGTCCTTTACGGCGTTACCATGCAGGAACCGGGCGTCTCCAAGCTCGTCTCCGTGCGTTTCGGCGCACACTGATCCCGGTTCGCAATCTCGCCTCAATCGCGAAGAAGGCCCGTTGTCTACAACGGGCCTTCTGTGCTTTTGCGCTGCGCCGAATTATCCACTTCCATCCTCAGTTTTTCCACAACCTGAGTGCGTCCAAACCCTTACTGGGCAGGCATTCTCGTCAAATCCAATACTGTCAATCTTTTTCAGGTCCTAGGCATCTCGCGCGAAACTTCCGGCGTGACGAGAATCGTTGACATTTTTTTTGCAGCAGTTAGAATACGCCTCGCTCCTTACCATTAGAATTTCACTATGAGCCCCGAACTCCTCGATTCCGTTTTATTGCAGACCGATTTCCCAGATCTCAAACTCCACGCCAGCGGCAAGGTACGCGATGTCTATACCCTCAGCGACCAGCAGTTGCTCTTCATCGCCACCGACCGCATTTCCGCCTTCGACTACGTTCTGGCCACCGGCATCCCCCACAAAGGACGAGTCCTCACCCAGATCTCGCTGTTCTGGTTCGACTTCCTTGCCGATATCGTCCCCAATCACCTGATCACCGCCGACGTCGCGCAATATCCCGCCGCCGTGCGCACGTACTCCGACCATCTCCGCGGACGTTCCATGCTCGTCCAGCGTGCCGAGATGTTCCCCGTCGAGTGCGTGGTGCGCGGCTACATTTCCGGGTCCGCCTGGAAGGAATACAAGGCCACCGGCAAAGTCTCCGGCATCCCGCTTCCGGCCGGCCTCAAGGAATCCGACGCCTTTCCCGAGCCGATCTTCACTCCTTCCACCAAGGCAACCAGCGGTCACGACGAGAATATTTCTTTTGCGCAGATGTGCGACATCGTCGGCGTCGAGACCGCCAGCCATCTGCGCGACCTCACTCTGCGCATCTACAAAAAAGCCGCGGCCTATGCGCTGCAACGCGGCATCATCATTGCCGACACTAAGTTCGAGTTTGGACGCACCGGTAAAGGCATCACCCTCGCCGACGAAGTCCTCACTCCCGATTCTTCCCGCTTCTGGCCCGCCGACAAGTATGCTCCGGGACGGGCGCAGGATTCGTACGATAAGCAGTACGTTCGCGATTACCTCGAAGAAATTCGCTGGAACAAGCAGCCTCCTGCGCCCGCGCTTCCCGCGGACGTGGCTCGCCGCACCAGCGAAAAGTACATCGAGGCCTACTTCCAGCTCACGGGACGCCGGTTGGATGTCTGATCGCATCTTCCCCGCCCCATCCGCCGGCAGGAGCATCGGATGACCTTTTCTCCAGCGGACTGGATGATTTGCCTGGTTGTGTTGGCCAATGTAATAGGGGCCGGCATTCAGGGCTTCTTCTCTGAGGCCCTGACCATGGCCGGCATGGTGGTGGGCTATCTGGTGGCTGCGTGGCAATATCGCAGCCTGGCGGATTGGTTCTCGACATTTTTGAAGAATCCGTGGCTGGCTGAGATTCTCGGCTTTTTGATCATCTTCTTCGCAATCGTGATTCTGTTCGGCATTGCCGCCAGGGTCGCCCGCTGGGTGATGAAGACAGCCGGTTTAAGTGGTTTTGACCGTTTCCTCGGCGGACTCTTGGGGCTGCTGAAGGGCGGACTGATGGTCGCGGTGATCTTGATGGGAATGACGGCGTTCGCTCCTGCTTCGAAGCTGCTGGCGAGTTCGCAATTAGCGCCTTACTTCCTGGTGGTGGGCCGGGCCGCCATTGTGGTTGCGCCCGCGGAATTGCGCAACCGTTTCAATCAAGGTCTCGATTTGCTCCATCACGCCCCGCAGAAGCTATCGGGTTCAACTTCATCCCCGCCGAAATAGATGCGGTGCGACACAAACTTTATAGTGAAAAGAGAGACGCATTGTGAAAGATCAATTGGAAGCACTCGTCCTGCAAATGTACCGCAGCAATATTCTTTATTCCGAAGGCGTGCGCGAATTTAAAAAGCGCTTCATTCTGACTGTGCTTCTGGAAAACAAGGGCAACCAGTGCCGTGCCGCGCGCGAACTGGGCATGCACCGCAACACTCTTAGCCGCACCATCGACGAACTCAAAATTGACGTCCGCCAGCTCCGCGACGGCACCAAGCGCCCTCCGCGCAGCACTCGTTCCCTGGGAATCGAAAAGAAGGTCGTCCGCTAACTTCCGCGAGCACCACACATCACTCGGGAGGCGTATTGCGCCTCCCGGTGATCGTCCACGCGTTCGCGCTGGTTCTTCTTTGCCCTTCGCGACTCCTCAGCGCACTTTGCGCTTCACACTTCTCAATTCGCAATAAGTCAGCGCTATCCAGGCGCTCGCGCCCGGAATTCCTCGTGATACCCTATCCGGGCTGATATGAACGTGATCTCTGCCCAGCCCGCCACTCTGCAGCCCATCGCAAACGACAGCGTCATCCTCGACAGCGTTCGCAAATCCTACGGCGATTTCGTCGCCGTCGATAACCTCTCCCTGCGCATCCGTGCTGGCGGAATCTATGGCCTGCTCGGCCCTAACGGCGCTGGCAAGACCAGCACCATCCGGATGATCATCGGCATCACCGTGCCCGATTCCGGCCAGGTCACCGTCTTCGGCCACGCCCTGCGCCGCGAGCACACCGACGAGTTCGGCTATCTCCCCGAAGAGCGCGGCCTCTACAAGAAGATGAAAGTCCTCGACCACCTCATCTTCCTCGGCCAACTCAAAGGCCTCAACGCGGCCGAAGCCTCCAAACGTTCGCAGGAATGGTGCGATCGCTTCGAACTCAGCGCCTGGACTGGCAAGAAAGTCGACGAGCTTTCCAAGGGCATGCAGCAGAAAGTGCAGTTCATCGGTGCCATCCTGCACGATCCCAAGCTCATCATCCTGGACGAACCTTTCTCCGGCCTCGACCCCACCAACGCCGTTGCGCTCAAAGACACCATGCTCGAGTTAGCCAAAGCGGGCAAGACGATTCTTTTCTCTACCCATCGCATGGATCAGGCCGAGCGCCTCTGCCAATCCATCTGCCTGATTAATCACGGACGCGTCGTCCTCGAAGGCGAACTCAGCCAGATCAAAGCCAGCTACGGCCGCCGTAACGTCCAGATCAAGTACGAAGGCGATTCCCGTTTCCTCGAAGAAAAGCGCCTTGTCCAGTCCTTCAACGACTACGGCAACTACGTGGAAGTCCGCCTCGCTCCCGGCGCCGACACGCAGGAACTCCTCCGCCTCGCGTCATCCAACGCGAAGCTCACCAAGTTCGAACTGATGGAGCCTTCTCTCGAAGAAATCTTCATCGACATGGTAGGCAAGCCGAATGCGTAATATCTGGGTCATCATCAAGCGCGAATACCTGGAGCGCGTCCGCACCCGGACGTTCCTCATCCTCACCATCCTTCTGCCCGCCATCATGACCGCGCTGCTCGCCCTGCCTGCGAAAATGGCCACGATGGGCGACAAAGCCCAGCACATTGTCATCGTCGCTTCGAACCAGCAGCTCGGCGATTCCGTCCGTCAGCAACTGCTTGCCGCCCCGTCAGTCGACGAAGACGAGGATTCCAACGCGAGCGGCAAAGACAAGAAGACGCCTGACCAGCAATACGCCATCGATGTAGACACGAACGCCACGGAGCAGGAGCGCGCTTCCCTGCGCGACAAAGTCAGCGCTCGCTCCATCGACGGCTATCTCTGGCTTACCGACGATGCCGTCGCCTCCCGCAAAGTCACCTGGAATTGCCGCGAAATCGTCGGCTTTCGCGAACGCTCCTGGCTCGGCCAGGCGATCTCTCACGTCATCCTCGAACAGCAACTCTCGCAAAAAGGAATAACAACGGCGCAGGCCGAGGACCTTCTCCAACCCATCAAGATCGATCCCATCCGCATCGAGCACGGCCGCGAAGCCAAGGGCAGCGGTTCAGGCCGCTTCATCGAAATCATGGTCATGGTCATGTTGCTCTACATGGCAGTCCTGTTCTATGGCATCTCCGTCATGCGTTCGGTGCTGGAAGAGAAAACCTCTCGCGTCATGGAAGTCCTGCTCTCTTCGGCCACATCCACGCAGTTGATGACCGGAAAGATTCTCGGCGTCGGCGCCGTAGGCCTCACTCAGATCATCGTGTGGGTCATCATGACCGGCGTTGTTGCACTGCCCTCTCTGGCCGCGCAGCCCAACTTCGCCGATCTCCAGCTCTCCCCCCTCGTCCTGATCGCCTTCGGCATCTTCTTCCTTCTCGGCTATCTGCTCTACAGCACCATGTACGCCACCGTCGGCGCCGTCACCACCACTGAGCAGGAAGGCCAGCAGTTGCAGTTCATCATCGTCATTCCTTTGGTCCTGTCGGTCTTCATGCTCGGCGCAGTCATCAGCAAGCCCGACGCCGCCATCGTCGCCTGGCTCTCGATGATTCCCTTCTTCTCGCCCATCGTGATGTTCGCACGCATCGTCGTGCAGACTCCGCCCATATGGCAGATTCTTTGTTCGCTGGTCCTGCTCGTCGCCACCGTCGCGGGACTGATGATCTTCTGCGCCCGCCTTTACCGCATCGGAGTCCTGATCTACGGCAAACGCCCCACCCTCCCCGAAATCCTCAAGTGGCTCAAGTACGCCAAAGCCTGATCCTGTCTGAGTGGGGATAGCCATGTAGAGATAGCCATGTAGGGACAGCCGCCCTCGGCTGTCCGCGGAGCGAAGCTCCGTAGCCGCGACGTGGACCGAGCCACCTGGTGTTGGCGAACGGCGTCATCGCGACGGTCCGCGTTTTCTCCCAGCGGACCTAGGGATCTCTCAAGCCATTCACTTTGACCTCGCATTCCCCACAAAAGCAAAAGGCAGCCCGCAGGCTGCCTTTCCCTTACAACTGAAGACTGAAGCTACTGCGCCGCCGGCTTCTTATGCACCGGCGGATGGTGTGCCGGAGTCGTCGCTGCCGGCTTTGCATTCAGCAGGCGCCCCTTCTCCATCACCATCATGAACGGATTCGACGTATACGAAGCCGGTTCTCCCTGGAACTGGAAGTTGTCGGTCGCATCCTTGGGAATCATCTTCACCGGAAGCTTGTCCTCAAACTTCAGCGTGATGTCCGCCTTCTTCGCATCGATGTCATCCGAACTACCGGCGACCATGAACGTATCCGGCGTGGTGCTGATTACCATACCCACCATCTGCACCGGCTTGCCCTTGATCGCATTCCACACTGTGTCCTGATCGGCCTGCGAACCGTTCATCAGAACGAATTCCCACTGCGCGAAGTCCATCTTGTCCGGAGTCGTGTCTGTCACCATCTTGTGCGCCTGATCCGCCGGAGTTGGCGCCGGGGGAATCAGCGTCGCCAGATCCGGTGGCGCCATCGTGCCAGCCTTCGCCTTCGCCAGAAAATCGGGCCAGCCATCCTCGTCGCCGTGGAAACGGCGATAAAGCGACTTCGCATATTTCTCGATCTGAGCCTGGGTCGGCCCTGCCGGCGCTACCGCCGAAGCACGCGCCGCATACCAGATCGCATTGCGGCTGTTTTCCGGCGTAGCCGGCACCTTCGGGTCCGGCCAATAGGCCAGCGTCAGCGGATAGACCAGGCTGAAATCCTTCTGGTTGTCGGCATTGGCGTTCAGCGCAGCCGTAAGCTCTTTGATCGTGCTGTCATAATCCTGAGCCTGCTGCTGGGGATTCTCTTTGTCCTTCCCCGCAGCGGTTAAGTCCGCGATGCCCTCGGCCGCATAAAAAATGCCCGACATTTGCGGCTTCATTTTCACCATCTCAGCATCGGTGGTCTTGTCGAGGCATCCCAGCCCCTGCGCTCCATACTTCTTCCCATCCGTTAGCAACTGCTGCCCGTTCGGGTCTCCACCCTGCGCCAGTACCCGATCCAGATATGCCAGCAACGCCAGCGCCCGCAACTGGCACGGATCCGCCGTCACCAGTTTGGTGGCAGTCTCCATGGTCTTTTTCGTGTTGCCCGTCTGCTGGTACGCACCCATCAGGATTTCCAGCGCCTGAGTTTTCATCACGCTGTTGGGATATTGCGTCAGGAATGCTTCCAGCCCGCTAATCTGCGCGGCCGGATCTTTTTGCTGGTAAGCCCCCACGTAGGCGTTGTACTCCGCCGGGTCTTTAATCACCGGCGCCTGACCTTGCGCCGAGCTCTGTGCTGGCTGCGCCGCATCTTGTGCTCCAGCGACCACCGCAAGTCCAAGCACAACTGCGACCAGAATCTTTTTCATCAGTAAGGCTCCTCAACTCTTTGGGAAATGGCTTCTTTCGGAAACGTAGTGCTTACCGCTTGCAGCGACTGCATTCCGCCTGGACGGCTCCGCTTTCAGATCCCGCCACGGATGTCTCGTTCCAGGCAGGGCAACCCGGGATCGGGTGCGGTCCGCTGCAACTCCGAGCATGCTGCCCCTTTTTCCCGGTTGGCGGGATTATAAGTACCTCTCCTCCCGAAGGCAAGCAACTTCCCAACTGTGCTCCCCTTTATTGTTATGATGCCGCTTGCAGGCGCGCTGGATGGATTGAAAACACGCCGTATGCAAACTCGTCCCGAGCGCATTCCAAAGAGGCCACTAATTCTTATGGACACCGGACAACCTTTAGTCGGGCAGGTCGCTGTCGTCACCGGCGCCGGACGCGGCATCGGCGCCGCCATCGCCCGCAAACTCGCCGCTCTGGGCGCCACTGCCGTTCTCTGCGGCCGCACCCAGGCCACCCTCGATGAAACCGCTCGCTCCATTCTCGACGCCGGCGGCAAAACCGAAGTCATCCCTTGCGACGTTACCATTCTCCATCAGCTCGAATACGCCGCCGCCCGCGTTCAAAGCACCTTCGGCCAGCTCGACATCCTGGTCAACAACGCCGGCGTTGGGGGTTTCAACGACTTCCTCCACACACTTCTCCCCGACGATTGGGACCGCATTCTCAATACCAACCTTCGCGGCGTCTACTACGCCATCCGCGCCTTCGCCCCGCTGATGATTAAGAACTACCACGGCCACATCATCAATATCTCGTCCCTTGCCGGGAAGAATGCCTTGCCCAAGGGCGCCGCCTATGCAGCCTCCAAGTGGGGATTAAATGGGCTCAGCTATTCTGTTGCCGAAGAACTGCGCCCCCACAACATCCGCGTCTCCGTCGTTTGCCCCGGCTCGACTGAAACCGAACTCAGTCCCCATGTCGGCAAAGACCCCAACAAGATGCTCCAACCCGACGACATCGCCCACGCCGTCGCCATGCTCGTCACCCAGTCCCGCCAGTCCTTTGTCAGTGAAATCCTGCTCCGTCCGACACAAAAGCCCTGAAGACCTATTCGGGCAGGAATGATGTAGGAATTGTCTATGTGGGGACAGCCGCCCCCGGCTGTCCAGGAGCGCAGCTCCGATCTTTGCTCTCGCATGGAGCGCCGGCGTCCTCCCGACAGTCCGCGTCTTCTCCAGCGGACCGAGGGATCTCGACAGAGCGGAAAACTGGAGGAACCGGCGAGGACTCTACTTCTTGAACAAATTATCAAACGCCGCCCGCGCATCCCTAGGCTTGAGCGGAGCCGGCGTCGATGTCTCTTTCTCCCGCGTCACCCGCATCTCGTAAAACGTACAATCGTTCTTCGCATCTTTCTTGGCAATCCGATCCTTCACCGGCTGCATGCACTCAAACCGGCTCCCTGGATCGAAATACATACACTGCTTGCATGAATGCAGCTCAAAGCCGCACTTTGGACACTGCCCATCCCCTGAAGTCGATTGCAACACGGTACCGCATTGCGTGCATCGCGACACCGCCCGCGTCCCCGGCAAATTCACCGGACGCGGACCGAACGTATCCTTCTTCGGCGGCGGGGCCCCGGACTTCTGTCCCCCGCCTCCCTTCCGCTCCTCACGGTCCCGATCCTGATATCCATGCTGCCGATATTTCGCCGCCACAATGCCTCCCCAAGCACGCGCCGGTATTGTCCTCCCAACCGCCCCCCGGCGGCAAGTGCTCTTGCCTCGGGCTCAGGACTCAGGACTCAGGACTAAAATGAGTCAAATGATCCACGAAATCCTCCCCGTCGGCCCGCTGCAATGCAACTGCTCGATCATCGGCGATGAGACCACCCACGAAGCCATGGTGATCGACCCCGGCGACGACATCGCCGACATCCAGGCGCGGCTCGCCAAGCACCATCTCCAGGTCAAGCAGATCGTCATCACCCACGCCCACATCGACCACGTCGGCGGAGCCATGAAGCTCCGCGCCTCGACCGGCGCGCCGATCCTCCTCAACCAGAACGACTACGCCCTGCTGAAGATGCTGGACGTACAAGCTGCCTGGCTCGGCATGGCAACTCCCGGCAAAGTCGAAATCGACCACAGTGTCACCACCGGAGACACGGTCTCCGCCGGCCAGCACACCGCCCAAGTTCTTCACACCCCCGGCCACACGGAAGGCAGCATCTGCCTCTACATCGCGCCCGAAAAAAAACTCATCGCCGGCGACACCCTCTTCGCCGGTTCCATCGGCCGCACCGATCTCCCCGGCGGATCCACGAAAAAGATCATGCAATCCCTGCACAACACCGTTCTCGCTCTCCCAGACGAAACGCTAGTCGTCCCTGGCCACGGCCCGCTGACGACAATCGGCGGCGAACGCGAAACCAACCCATTCCTGGGAAAGACCTAGTCGACGTATGGGCGCAGGTAGAAGAGCGCCGCATCAGGGGAATGATCCTCAATCTATGCGTAGGGAAGGAACGTTTTCAGAATCCGCGCCACCCCCTCCGCGAACTCTTTCTCGTCCCCAATCAAACTCATCACCAAATATCCATCGCTCTCAAAATCGTAGAAATGTCCCGGATGCACCATCACCTGCTTCTCCCGCACCAACTCAATCGCCAACTCTTCATCTGACCGCGTCACCGGCACGCGCAGCACCGCGTACCATCCGCCTTGCACCTCCAGCCTCTGACACGCCTTCTGCTCCCCCAACTGCCAGTCCAGGTGCGCCAGATTCGTCCGCACCCGCGTCATCAGTTGCGGTTGAATACTGTGTCGCTGCTCCAGCATCGCAGGCACCGCCCACTGCACCGGAGCATTCATCGACAGATACGTATCGGCAATCACCTCCAGCCGCGCCATCGCCGCTGCCACCCGATCCTCCGGCCCGCTCGTCGCCACCCACGCCACTTTCATCTGCGGCAGCGCCGAGATCTTCGACAACCCGCTCAAAGTAAACGTCAGCACCTCGCGGTTGTTCGCAAAAGACCATGTGGGAACAGCCGCCCCCGGCTGTCCAGTCGAGCGCAGCTCGACCGCTGCGGCGTCGTGAGAATCGATCCCATAGTCCAAAAACACCTCATCCACAATCACCGCCAGCCCATGCGCCCCGCAGAACGCATTTAACAGCTCCCGGTCC
Source organism: Terriglobales bacterium (assembly GCA_037443605.1). GTDB lineage: Bacteria > Acidobacteriota > Terriglobia > Terriglobales > Acidobacteriaceae > Sulfotelmatobacter. The sequence continues at coordinate 7,749 of JBBIOA010000028.1, read as the reverse complement.
CCCGCCGACACATACGACCCCGTCGGATTATTCGGATGCACCACCACCACACCCCTCGTCCGCTCCGTCACCCCCCGCTTGAGCGAGTGAAAATCCATCCACCACCCGTGGTCATAAATCAGCGGATACGGCACCAGCTTCACATCCTGCAAATCCGCCAGAAACTCAAACAGCGGATAACTCGGCTTCGGCACCAGCAACTCATCCCCCGCGTTGCACAGCAACCGAAACACGAACGAATACCCCTCGCTGGTCGAAGTAGTCAGCACGATCCGCTCCGGATCAACATCAACTCCATGATCGGAACGGTAGTACCCAGCAACCGCCTCCCGCGCCGCAACTAACCCCTTCGCCTGCGGATCGTAATCGAGTACAGCGTGCGCCGGTTGCCCCACCCTTATCTCGCCGTCTTTGTGGCGAGATAGGGTGGGATTCTCCGACCCCAACGCCCCCAAAATCCCCGCCTCGTCGTACTCCAGCCCCACGCGCGTCGGATTCGACGCCGTCAAGTCAAGAATCCTCCCGCCTCGCGCCCGCACATCCTCCACCGCCAGCGTCAGCCGGTTCACTTCCAGCTTCCAGTTTGTACGTTCGGAAAACATGAGACTTTCTTTGCAGCAATAGAAAAGCCGTCCCAACCAGGGACGGCTCAAGATAACAAAACCGCAGCAGTCTATGCTTTCGGCACGTGCCACGGAATCAAATCCGGCACCGTCTCTCGGCTCACATCGTTCCCATCTTTCGGCTGCAGATTCGGCCAATCCCGGATCTGGATCGCTGGGCACTCCAATCCCTTCGGCGCCGGCCGCAACAACTGCCGCAGCGTCTGCACACCGTAAAACAATCCCTGCCCGGAGTTCGCCGCCACAATCAAATGTGACTTGTCAGAGAACAGCAGATACCCTTCATTCCCCACCAGCGAATCCGCCTTCAAGCCGTTGCGTGCCAGAAAGCGGCGCACTCGCGAATCCTGCAACCGCGCCAGCACGATCGACCCGCCCTCGGCCTTGCCCGCGACCTTCATGTCCACGATATTCAGCCTCATCCCGGACTGATCCGCGACCTCCTCAGCCAGAGTCTGCGCCGCGATGCGATCTTCCGTCTGATGTCCGCGCAGCACAAAGATCTTCGTCTTTGGCCCCACCCGGAATCGCCCGTCGCGCAGCATGACTTCCTTGGGGGCAGGCACCAGGCCCACCGTACGCCCGTTCGAATCCAGCGCCGATACACTCGACGCCAGCATCAGAACCATCCCCGCCCATCCCATAAGTCTTGTTCTCATCAAACTCCTTCGGCCGCCAAACTAGTTCGATCATTGTACCCGCAACCGCACAAGACAACCTCACATTTTTATCTGTTCTTCCGCATCGAACCCACGTCACAAAATGCCCCGGGAGGCTGACGGGGATACCAGACTTTGGGTGGCGCAGCGCTTCAGCGCTCCGATAAATCCATGCTCCAAAGTATGAGGGCTTCAGCCCCTGAGGTGATCACGACCCAAAGGCTTCCTTATTCACCACATACGGCATCTTCCTCACATCCCCGCCGTAGTGCCCTTCCAATACATCAATCAACCCCTGCGCGCAGCGCCCAGCCATACCTTTATCCGGATCGGTCGACAACCGCGTGATCTTCGCCTGACTGGCAAAATGCGGCATCAGCCGGCACCGATCCTCAATCGCCGGATCGCGCAGCGGAGAGTCCTTCGGCAGCGGCTCTCGCTCATACACGTCCAGCGCCGCCCCCGCAATCCAGTTCTCCCGCAGCGCCTTCGCCAGCGCCGCTTCATCCACCACCGGCCCACGCGACGTGTTGATCAAAAACGCCGTCGGCTTCATGAGCCGGAATGTCTGCTCGTTGAATAAATGGAACGTCGGCGTGGCGCTCTCCCCTGCCCGCAGCAACGGCACATGCACACTCACGAAGTCCGCTCCACGAAGCGCCTCTTCCAGCCCCACATACTTGATCCACGCCTTTTCCTTCGTCAGCCCGCGCGCGTGCCGCAGATCATTGATCTCCTGGATCCCCTTCACAAACGCCTCATTCTCGTACGCCGGGTCATAGCAAAGCACGTTCATATCGAACCCGATGCACTTCTTGATGAACGCCAACCCGATGCGTCCCGTTCCAATCACGGCGACCGTCTTTCCGGTAATTTCATCTCCTAGAAATGGCAGGTACGGATGCCAGAATCTCCACTGGTTTTCCCGGGTCAAGTGCTCCGCCGTCCACATCTTTCGCGCCAGCGTTCCCATCATGAAGAAGGCAAACTCCGCCGTCGCTTCCGTCAGCACATCCGCTGTATGCGTGAACGGAATCTTGTACCGGTTCGCATCCGCCCGGTTGATGTTGTCAAACCCCACCGCAATCTGTGCCACCACTTTCAGCGTTCCCTTGCCCGCTTCGAAAATCTCGGCATCGATCGGATCCCGCAGCGTCGTAATGAGCCCGTCTACCCCCGACTTCACCTTCTCGACAATCAGGCTCTTGGGCGGCGCTTCCGGCTGCGGATACACTTCCACCTCATATCCCCGTCCACGCAGCAGATGGATCGCTTCGCCAATATCACACGTCGCATATACACGAAATTTCTTGTTGGTCATGTCGTTAAGATTTCTTCTCTGGAATCACCACAATCCGAATCAAGGCACGGCAAAGAAAAATACCACATCCGCTGTGTTTCCTCTGTGGCCCTCTGTGACCTCTGTGGTGCAAGCTCTTCTCACGATCCCTCCGCGTACTCTGCGTCCTCAGCGGTTCCATCTTTATTTGTGGAGCGGCGGCGCGTCCCCAACCCAGACACCCCCACGTGTGATTCAAATCACATCCCGCCCCCTGCCACCGTGCCACAATCCACTCGAATCCACTGAACAAGGAGGTTCCGATGTCCAGGCTTGGACTGGTTCTTCCAGCAATTTTCCTCGTTGCTGCAGCGATCCCGGCACAGCAGTCCCAGACTCCTCCCGCGAAGCCCTCGACTTCTTCCGCCTACGGCGCCATCCCCATTGAAGACGCGAGGAAAGAGAACCCGGTAAAGTACTCCCCGGAGTCGATCGCCCGCGCCAGGAAATGGTGGAATCTCGATTGCGCCATGTGCCACGGCAAGGCCGGCGACGGCAAAGGCGATACCGCCGTCGACATGAAGCTCAAGCTGGTCAACTTCACCGACCCCGCCACCCTCAAAGATCGTACCGACGGCGAGATCTATTACATCATCAAGAATGGCCACCAGGACATGCCGCCCGAGGGGCCGCGCATCAAGACCGAAGAGGGCTGGGACCTGGTCAACTACGTCCGCTCCCTCTCCAGGAAAGACGCCGACCAGAAATAGCTCTGTGTACGGGCGGGAGCCATCGAAAAGCCTCTGGAATGGGATGCCCCATGTCTCGCCGTTGTTGCGAGACATGGGAACTCACTGTCACACAACACTCTCTCCCCGTAGCGCTGGCGTCCGCGCAGGCCGTCGAGCGCGCGTCTCGCCCCCGTGTCCATCACAACTGCACATTCGTCGCCCGCTACACGCGCGCCCTATTCGACGATCCATATCCAACACTCTTTGCTCCCTCCGCCACAAGGTCCCGGAGGGACCACCGAAAATAGCCCGGCGTTTTCAACGCCGGGTAGGCACCCAAGGAGTTCCTCGCGTGCCGTAGGCACGCCTGAACCACCCGCCTCCCGCGAACCATGCAATCGATCCTCGAACCGCCCACGGGATGCATGTCTCGCTGTTGTTGCGAGACATGGGAACTCATCGGACTCCGACACAAGCGCCGCACCTCAGAAATCATTTACTATCTCTTCAGCAACCTCATCCTTAACTCAGGAGATCCCATGCCCGCCACCATCGGCGCCCCCGCCCCAGAGTTCACTCTTAAAGATCAATCGCAGCAGGAAGTTTCTCTCGGCAAGTTCCGCGGCAAGCGCGTCGTCATCATCTTCTATCCGCTCGACTGGAGCCCGGTCTGCACCCAGGAGCACGCCTGCTTCGTCAACGACATGAAGAAATTCGACCAGCTCGACGCCCAGGTCCTCGGCCTCAGCGTCGACAGCGTCTGGTCGCACAAAGCCTACGCCGACAAGATGGGCATCCACTATCCCCTGCTCGCCGACTTCCACCCGCGTGGCGCCGTCGCCGAAAAATACGGCGTTTACCTCGCCGATAAAGGCATCACCGGACGCGCCATCTCCATCATCGACCGCAACGGCAACCTCGCCTGGCACAAGAACTACGACATTCCCGTCGTCCCCGGCGTCGACGAAATCGCCAAAGCCCTGGAAACCGTCAAGTAAATACTCAAAGAAAAGTCGGAAGAGAAACTGAAGAATAGAAGAATAGAAGTGAAGAATAGAACTGAAGAAGTGAACTGAAAAAGTGAACTGAAATGGGATGCCCCATGTGTCGCCGCCTTTGCGAGACATGGGTACCCCCACTGCGATCTACCTTCCTCCACCCGATCACCAGTCCCGGAGGGGCGCCCGAAAATAGCCCGGCGTTTTCAACGCCGGGTGCGACCGCCCGTGAATCTCACGCGTGCCGGAGGCACGCCTGAAATAGCACCAATCACCGCCCAACGCTCAGCTGCGGCCAAAGAAGCGTTTGGGATTCTCTACCGTGATCGCGTGGATTTTCCGCGGTGACACGCCGAGTTCCCTCAGATAAGGAATCGTCTTGCGAGTATTGAACAGAAACGCGTCCGGGTTCATGGTTTCCCGCTCAAGTTCCCAGTCGTTGGAAAGAAGAATCCTGTCGCCGAACCCTGCGTCGATCAACTGTTTCACGTAGCCCGCTCGTTTTTGCCACGGTATCTGGCGCAGATTCGTAACATAGTCTGGCTCGTCCTTCGAAGGTTGGGTCGCTCCATAGAAGACGTGGTCGATCCCAATGGTGTATCCGCGTTTGGCAAGACCGATCAGGTAATTCACGTCATTCGTGTCATCGCTGTGCCCCAGAGATACCCGCGCCGGACTGATGCCCTCGGCCTCAAGGATCGCGGCCTGCGTCTCACCGCCGCGGTTCCCGGCATTGGTATGGGTTTCAACAGCGTGAGCAATCCGTAAGGATGCCGCCACCACAACGCCAGCCGTCGTTCGCAAGAAATCTCGACGCGTGGTCATCAACTCCCCCCAGCAGTCCCGCCATATTAATCGAAGAACGCTTCCCCGCCCCCTTGACAACGCCCCACTCACATTCGTACAATTAGCACTCGATGGATTGGAGTGCTAGCAGCACTTCTCATATCCCGTTGAATCATAGGCTTACGAAACACTCTAGGGGTTTCACCCCATCCGCACAACTTGAAAGGAGTTGCAACCCATGGCGAAATTCACACCGCTGCACGACCGCATCCTGATCCGTCGCGTGGAGGAAGCTACCACCACCCGTGGCGGCATCATCATTCCGGACTCGGCTAAGGACAAACCGCAGGAAGGCGAAGTTGTCTCTGCCGGCACTGGGCGCACCAACGAAGACGGAAAGACCTTCCCTCTGGCTGTCAAAGAGGGCGACCGCATCCTGTTCGGCAAGTACGCCGGCACCGAGATCAAGATTGATGGCGAAGAGTTCATCATCATGAAGGAAGACGAAGTTCTCGGCATCCTCACCGGCGCCGCCGCTCCGGCTAAAAAAGAAGTCGCCGGCAAGCGCTAGTCGTTGGTCGTTGGCTCAGGACCTAATGACCCGGAACCTGAGACCGAACACCAGGTTTTGATTTAGCTGGAAGCTAGCAGCTTCCGGCTCACCGCTCGTAGCTCAAAGCTCATAGCTGGAGCGAAATTCATAAGGAGATAAGAGACATGGCAAAGCACATCGTTCACGGAGAAGAGTCGCGGCAGGCGATCCTCCGCGGCGTCAACCTTCTGGCCGACGCCGTGAAGGTCACACTCGGCCCCAAGGGCCGCAACGTAGTCATCGAAAAGAAGTTCGGTTCGCCGACCATCACCAAAGACGGCGTCACCGTGGCAAAAGAAATCGAACTGAAGGACGGCCTGGAGAACATGGGCGCCCAGATGGTGCGTGAAGTCGCTTCCAAGACTTCCGATGTCGCCGGCGACGGCACCACCACCGCCACCGTTCTCGCCCAGGCGATCTTCCGTGAAGGCGTCAAGACCGTCGCTGCCGGTGCCAATCCAATGGCCCTGAAGCGCGGCATCGAGAAGGCCGTCACCGTCATCGCCGGCAAACTCGACAAGGAAGGCAACCGCGTCAACGGAGAACTCGACAAGCTGTCGAAGCCCGTCAGCGGCGAAATGATCGCGCAGGTCGGCACCATCTCGGCCAACAACGACGAGACCATCGGCAAGATCATTGCGGAAGCGATGAAGAAGGTCGGCAAAGACGGCGTCATCACCGTCGAAGAGTCGAAGACGCTGGAGACTCAGCTCGAAGTCGTGGAAGGCATGCAGTTCGACCGCGGCTATCTCTCGCCCTACTTCGTCACCGATCCGGAGCGCATGGAAGTTGCCATCGAGAACGCCTACATCCTGATCAACGAAAAGAAGATCAGCTCGATGAAGGACCTGCTTCCCTTGCTCGAGCAGATTGCCAAGTCCGGCAAGCCGCTGCTGATCATCGCGGAAGACGTGGAAGGCGAAGCGCTCGCCACCCTGGTCGTCAACAAGCTGCGTGGCACGCTGCAAGTCGCGGCCGTCAAGGCTCCTGGCTTCGGCGATCGCCGCAAGGCAATGCTGCAGGATATCGCTATCCTGACCGGCGGCAAGGCCATCACCGAAGATCTCGGCATTAAGCTCGAGAACGTTCAGATCTCGGACCTCGGCCAGGCCAAGAAGATCACCATCGACAAGGACAACACCACGGTGGTCGAAGGCAAGGGCAAGCACTCCGAGATCGAAGGCCGCGTGAAGGAGATTCGCAGCCAGATCGACAAGACCACCAGCGACTACGACCGCGAGAAGCTGCAGGAGCGGTTGGCGAAGCTGGTCGGTGGCGTGGCCGTGATCAAAGTCGGCGCGGCGACTGAAACCGAAATGAAGGAAAAGAAAGCCCGCGTGGAAGATGCGATGCACGCGACCCGCGCAGCCGTGGAAGAAGGCATTGTCCCCGGCGGCGGCGTGGCGCTGGCCCGTTGCGCTTCGAGCCTGGAGAAAGTGAAGGCCGAAGGCGATGAGCAGATCGGCATCAACATTGTGAAGCGCGCCATCACCGAGCCGCTGCGCATGATCGCCGAGAACGCCGGCGAAGAAGGCGCGGTGATTCTGGGCAAGGTGCTCGATTCGAAGGAGACCAACTTCGGCTTCAACGCCTTCTCCAACGAGTACGAGGATCTGGTCAAGGCCGGCGTGCTCGACCCGACCAAGGTCGTGCGCACCGCCCTGCAGAATGCTGGATCGATCGCGTCGTTGATGTTGACCACCGAAGCCCTGATCGCTGAGATTCCGGAAAAGAAGGAAGCTCCGGCGCCAGGTGGACACGGTGGCGGCGGCATGGGCGACATGTACTAAAGGCAGCTTCTAGCTACTAGCTCTTAGCTTCTGGCTGGAATCAAAGTCAAAAGCCTCGCTCGCAAGAGCGGGGCTTTTGCGTTTGGGGAACGCTCCGCCTGTCCCCGGGTTTCCCCGGGAATGGGGAAGGAAATAGGTGAACGTCCCGTCTGTCCCCCGTCTGTCCCCATATTCTCTGTCCCCATATTCTGCGGCGGCTCCGGGTGGACGCGGCGGCGGCATGGGAGACATGTACTAAAGGCAGCTTCTAGCTACTAGCTCTTAGCTTCTAGCTGGAATCAAAGTCAAAAG
>JBBIOA010000027.1:0-77428 GCA_037443605.1 Terriglobales bacterium | reverse complement strand
GCCGGTAGTCAGCGGCGACGTGAAATACGGTATCGCAGCCGGACATGGCTTTTTCAAGCGAGGCTGCATCGCGCAGATCGCCGGTTGCGGTCTCTGCCTTCAGCCCCTCCAAATTTTTCAGATTGCTGGTCGGACGGACCAGCAGCCGCAACTCCGCTCCCTGATCGGCGAGAACGCGAGCAACGTGAGATCCGAGGAATCCGGTGGCGCCAGTGACGAAGGCTTTCAAGAGCAGTTCCCAGTTTTCAGTTTAAAGCAAGGGCCGGCCGGATCAGTGGATAAACGTGGCGGAAGTATTAGGCAGGACACCTCGGCTCCGGAGGCGGGGGGGGATTCCTGAGCGTAATGTCCTTCTCGTCAGTTGCCCCGCGACCGCATGAAGACGTATGCGAAGAGGCCACAAATGACGAGATCGAGTATCGCGACTGAAAGGGCCGGAGTCCAGAATAGGAGCAGCCTCAGAACTCTATGTCCGAGTTGCCCGGCCGCGAAGAACAACGCGAAAAAACAGAATCGCCACAATCCAAAACGCTGGCGAATGGAGCCTTTCGAAGAGTCCAACCACATTCAGACCAAATCCAGATGCACGCCCTTCGTCGATTCGCCCTAGGGTCATCGGAACAGCACGCAGAGTAGGAAGGAGAAGCGAAAGCGATGTTGCGGCTGTCGCACTTAGAACGACTTTAGTCCATTGCATGAGTGCGGTCCGGGGAAGGACTATTTCATCCTCTTCGGTGGTTGACCTAAAGGGCTAAACGATCATTTGCGCCGGGAAGCGCGCTTCCTTGTTTCGGTTCCGCCGTTTAGCGCACGCTCAGGCAATCCGCCAATCCGGCGTACGGCACGGGTTGTGCTCAAAATTCCACGCAATGCTTCGTTGACCGCATCCTCGCTAGGAAACGCTTCTGCCACATCCGGTTCGAGCAACACGACGTTCGTTCCCTTGCGATATTGTTCGTAGTGCTTACCGCGCACTCCGCCAGTCATAGCAGCAAAATCGTACGCCGAGCGCATCTCATCCGTCTGTCGCCGCTCAGTGGATTTCTTCATAGAATCTCCTCTCTTGCCGCGTAACCTCGCGCGCACTGATAATTCGAATATTCTCAGCAGTATCCGCGTGCGCCACGACTAGTAATCGCCCTTTCAACGACGCGCCGAGGGTCAAGAAGCGCTGTTCGGCTTCGGAATGATCAACATCGGGAAAGGTAACCGCAAGTGGATCGCCGAAAACCGTGGCCGCTTCCGAAATCCGACGTCGTGCTTACGCCGGTTGGCGGCCTCCTTGCGCGGATCCCATTCGAAGTCCATCCGCACCGAGTATAAATGGCAGAGTAGACCGACGGTGAGATATAAGACTTAATTCCCGTTCTTCTCCATCACCTTCTGATACGTAGTCAGCGCCAGCAGCGGGAAGTATTGCCGGTACAGGTGATAGATCAGGTAGAACACGCGCGGGAAGCCGGTTCCGGTATAGAACGCCTCATCCCACGAACCATCTCTTTTCTGCGTGCGCAGCAGGTAGGCAATGCCGCGCGCCACCGAATCGCTGCGTGTGTCTCCTGCCGCGAGCAGGCCCACAATCGCCCACGCGGTCTGCGAAGGCGTGCTGTCTCCCTGCCCCCGCAGGTTCGGATCGTCGTAGGAGCCGACGGTCTCGCCCCAGCCGCCATCGACATTCTGCACCATGCGCAGCCACTCCGCCGCCTGCTGCACGCACGGCTCATGCAGATCCACGCCCACCGCTTCCATCCCGCGCAGCACCAGCGCCGTCCCATAGATGTAATTCACGCCCCAGCGTCCGAACCAGCTTCCGTCGGCTTCTTGTTCGTCCCTGAGGAACTGAATCGCCCGCTTCACCGCCGGATGATTCTTGTCGTAACCATAGGTCGCCAGGCACTCGAGCACGCGTCCGGTGATGTCCACGGTTGCCGGATCGAGCATCGCGTTGTGGTCAGCGAATGGAATGTATTGGAAAATCATGCGGTCGTTGTCTTTGTCGAACGACGCCCAGCCGCCATTCCGGCATTGCATGGAAAGCACCCAGTCGAGCGCGCGCTGCACCGATTCTCGCTGATAGCGCCCATTGGGATGCTCGACGCGACTCAGCGCCAGGCACACCTGTGCCGTATCATCCACGTCAGGATAAAACTCGTTGTTGAACTCGAAGTACCAGCCGCCGGGCTGGCCTTTCTTGTTCTTCACTTTCCAATCGCCGGCGTTGCGCACCTGCTTCTGCAGAATCCAGTCAGCGCACTTCACCATGCGCGGGTCGTCCTTCGGCACGCCCGCCTCTCCCAGCGCGAACAACGCGTAGGCGGTGTCCCACACCGGCGAAACACAGGGCTGCATGCGGAACGTGTCTTCTTCCTCGATGCCGAGCTTCTCGAACTCGTCCATCGCGCGGATCACCTGCGGATCGTCCAGCGAGTATCCCAGGCAGCGCAGGGCGATGATGGAGTTCATCATCGAGGGAAAAATCGCGCCCAGCCCGTCGCTCATCTCGAAGCGAGCCAGCATCCACTTCTCGGCCTGCTTTAAGGCGATCGAGCGCAGGGGCCGCACATGGACGCGCTCGAACCAGTGCGTCAGGCGGTCGATGACCAGGAAGAAATTCCGCCATGAGACGAGTTTTTTCGCCCAATGCAGGTGCATACGCGATTTCTGCATGCCGCCCACGAACAGTTCTTCCACGCCCATTTCGCGCGGAATTTTCTTGAACGGCTTCTTGGCATAGCAGATGGACAGCGGCACCAGGATGGCGCGCGACCACGAAGAAATCTCGTAAATGTTGAACCAGAACCAGTTGGGAAACAGCACGATCTCCGGCGGAATGGCCGGGACTGCGTCATAATCGTACTGCCCGAAGAAACAGAGATAGATCTTGGTGAAGGTATTGACTTCGGTGACACCGCCCATTTCAAGGATCTTCTTGCGGGCGCGCTCCAGCGCTGGATGGTCGGCGGAGTATCCCGCAAGTTTGAGCCCGAAATACGACTTCACCGACGCGCTGATGTTCGACGGTCCCCCGGTGTAAATGCCCCAGCCGCCGTCTTCGTTCTGATGCTGCAGAATCCAGTTCGCCGCCTTCCGGAAGCGCTCTGGATTGCCCGTCCCCAGCAGCGTGTGCAGGATGATATAGTCCGACTCGAGGGTGGTGTCGGCTTCTAGTTCTCCGCACCAATAGCCATCTTCGTGCTGCTGCGAGAACAGATATTTCTTGATGGCGGCAATCGCCGCGCCCACACGCCCGGAAAGTTCCTCGATCTTTCCGAAACGAAGCTGCGGGTCGGATCCTAGAGTCGCAACTTGAGGGTCGGGGGATTGTTTATCCATCAGTTACTCTCCAGCGCTACAAGAATCGTCTGCACCACTGAGACACGGAGTTTAGAGAACCGAAGGATTTCGCCTCGTGAAGTAGTTTACTCCGTGTCTCCGTGGTGATCCATTTTTGCCCGTTAGTCCGCAGTCGCGCCGGCCGGGGCGGCTGCGATCGCTTCCACGATCTCCGGGGGCAATCCGAAGCGCACGTTTTCCGGCATCACTTCCAGTTCCTGCACGTTATTGAATCCCTTGCTGCGCAGGAAACTGACCGTCTCTTCGACCAGGCACTCCGGCGCTGAAGCTCCTGCGGTCAGCGCGATCGTGCTCACGCCTTTCAGCCATTCGGTTTCGATATCGCGGCAACTGTCGATGAGATGCGCGTTTGTGCCCAACTTGCGCGCCACCTCCACCAAACGGTTTGAATTCGAGCTGTTTTCCGACCCCACCACCAGCAACAGATCCGATTCGGAAGCCACCTGCTTGACCGCCACCTGTCGATTCTCGGTGGCATAGCAGATATCCTGTGCCGCCGGCCCTTTGATGTTGGGGAACTTTTTCTTCAATGCGGCGATGATGTCCTTGGTCTCATCCAGGCTGAGCGTCGTCTGCGTCAGATACGCCACGCGGTTCGGATCGGGCACGCTCAAATTCTGGACCTGCTCGGGCGATCCCACGACCTGCGTCACCGCCGGAGCCTCGCCCAGCGTGCCAATGACTTCGTCATGATCCTTGTGGCCGATCAGGATGAGCGAATAACCTTCCTTGGCGAACTTGACCGCCTCCACGTGCACCTTGGTGACCAGAGGACAGGTGGCGTCAATCACGCGCAACCCGCGCTTGGCGCTGTGTTCGCGCACGTCGGGGGAGACGCCGTGAGCGCTGTAAATGATGCGCTCGCCGTTTGGGACTTCATCTTCGCTGTCCACGAAGATCGCGCCCTTGCCGCGCAATTCGTCCACTACAAAGCTGTTGTGGACAATCTCCTTGCGGACATAGATCGGCGGCCCGAATGCTTCCAGCGCGATGCGAACCACATCAATCGCCCGCACTACCCCTGCGCAGAAGCCCCGCGGCTTGAGCAGCAACAAAGTCTTCCCGTCGCTTTTCCCCAGAATGCTAGTCACCATTCAATTCGCTCCCGGCAGGCCCACCCCAGTTCGGCGCCCGCCTTTCTTTGCCTGAAAATGGAAACGACGCCACAGCGTTGTCCTGAGCGTACACGATCCCCATTGTGGCGTTCCTTCTAAACTATCGAAAAGTGCCGGGATGGTCAACGCAAACCACAGAAGGCGTGAGGATTAGCAGCGAATGGCAGGAATCCGAAGCCGAGGTGTCGATCACCAGATCCGGCGCACTCCGTAGCGATCCAGGATCTGGTCTGCGCTGAGAATTGGCTCGTCGAGCGACAACGCTTGCGCTACCAGCACCCGGTCAAACGGATCCCGATGGTGAAGTGGAAGCGAGCCCGCTTGAACTGCGTGGTCGAAAGCGATCGGTAACTCGAAGAATCCTTCTCTGCGAATCTCCTTCTGCAGCCGATCCACGAGCGCCGCTGGCGCGATCTTGCCCAGTTTGACCTTGATTGCGATCTCCCAGCCCACCACCGCCGAAACCAGAATCTCATTTTCTGAATCTTTGAGAACCGAAGCTGCGCGCCGGGAGAGTCGTGCGTTGTCGCAGATCCACCAGATGAGAGTGTGCGTGTCGAGGAGAACTCTCAAGTTCCACCTGAGCAGAACTTCCTATTCAAATCCAAAATCTTTTAGTTCCTGATCCGTAAGGGGCGCAAACGCGTCTTCGGTCCAGGAAATCTTCCCCTTCCAAGCTCCCGGCTTGCGCTCGCCCTTTTGCTCCGTGATGGCCACCAGGCGCACCACCGGCTTTTTCCCCCGCGCAATGATGACCTCTTCCCCCTTGCAGGCCTTTTCGATGAGCCGGGAAAGATTGGTCTTGGCCTTGTGGATGGTCACGGTTTCCATATTAGCTAAGTTAGCTAAGCCTGGAGACGGACGTCAAGAGCGGCAGAAACCGAAGTCACAACCCCGACCGCCGCATCTCCGCCGCCATCCATGTTTGCTGGCTGAACCGGCTGACTCGGCGCGACTCCAACTCGGGCGCGGTGCGCTCGAAAATCTCCTCAGGGCTTCCCTTCGCCGCCACTCTTACCAGCAGCCCCAGTTTCTCGTAGAAGGCGATCAACGGCGCGGTGCTCAGGTTATAGGATCGCAGCCGCACTTCAATCGATTCCGGCCGGTCGTCGTCTCTCTGGATCAGCTTTCCGCCACACACATCACAAACGCCTTCGACTTTTGGCGGCCGTTCGCTCGCGTGGTACACCGCCTTGCATTTCTCGCAGGTCCGGCGCCCGCCCAAACGGGCAACAATCTCGTTGAACGGCAGCTCGTAATTGACCACTGCCGTCAACTCCAGCCCTTCGCTCTTCATCAACTTCTGTAGCGATTCCGCCTGTCCCAGGGTGCGCGGAAAACCGTCCAGGATAAAGCCTCCACCGCAGTGCAGGCAGCTCTTGCGCTCGCGGACCAAGTCCCAGACCGTCGAGTCCGGTACCAGTTCTCCGCGCTTCATGTAGCCCAAAGCTTCCTGCATGGCCGGGCTCTGGTCGCACGCCGGGCGGCTACCCGCGGTTCGAAATACGTCCCCGGTCGATAGATGGCACGCCCCCAGCCGCTCGGTCAGCAGCGATGCCTGTGTTCCTTTGCCCACGCCCGGGGCACCCAGCAGCACCAGCCGCCACGGCGTCGTTTTCCATTCAGGAGTCTCCGCGCATGATCCCGAAGGCCCCTGCAACCATGCCAATCGATCGTTCTTCTGTACACTCATGCGTTGGGTATAGGTCATCGCCTCCCACCCGGCAGTGACAGAAATCACACCGCCGTCCCTCCACACTCACAGGTTCTGCAAGTTGCTGGATAAGACACCGGATGGCCCCCTCGTGCCCCCCTCCCCCCACCCCGTGCCATTGTGAAGTAACCACAAGTAACGCATCCTGATACCCGAAAGTCACACCATGCTGGACTTAACTCCCAAGTCGGCCGCCACCATCCGCCCTCGAAGCTCGTTCGAGAGCCGGCAGCCGCGCCGTTTGCTGATGGCGTTGGTTCTGCTGGTGGTGGCGCTCGGAGTGCTCCTGTTCCGGGATCGCGACTTTTGGTTTGGGGACGGCGAACTGCTGGATGCCAGCGCGGCTTCCACCCACGCCGCCAAGCCGGTGGCCAGAACGCCGGAAGGCGCTCAGCCGGCGTCATCGCCTGCGAAGTCCGCGACGCCAGCCATCAATCCTCAGCCCTCGAAGACCACAACCGCTCCCGCTGCGAAGGCGAAACCGGCAAAGGCCCAGACTCCTGGTGCCCAACCGGCCAACACTCCGAATGTGGCCGCGGTTCGCACGGTTCTGCCTCCGCTGGATGTGGAAGTCATCGCGGGCGACAAACACCGCGACGTGCACCCCGGCAGCAATGCCCTGAAGGTGGAAATCAGCAATGCCGCTTCCGTAGCGCGTCAGGCTGCGCCGCAGTCCGCGGCAAAAATGGAAGTAGCCAGCAATGCGGTCGAGCGCACCCCGCTCGCGACCGCCACGCTGCAAAGTTCAAACGCAACCGTGAATACGCCCTACCCGATGCTGGCGCAGCAGATGAAGGTGCAGGGATCGGTAGTCCTGCGAGCCCTGGTCGGCGCCGACGGCGTGATTCAGAATGTGCATGTGTTGAGCGGCCCGGCGATCCTAACCTCTGCCGCGCAGCAAGCCGTGCGCCAGTGGCGCTTCAAGCCAGTCATCCAGAATGGTCAGGCAGTCGAGACCCAGGCGACCATCACGGTGAACTTCACCATTCGCGTCACCGACGACGCGCCCCGCACCACCTGGCAAGCCCAGGGCGGCTACTAGAGTTCGCGGATCCGGCCGGAATCCGCAACACTCCCCCACCAAACTCCTTATCTCAGTCATGCCGATCGTTAGACCGGTCATCCCGAGCAGAGCGAAACCATTCGCGCAAGCCGCTACGTGTTAAGAAGTCGACTTTGGGTGGCGCAGCGCTTCAGCGCTGCGATCGGATCTCCTGGGAATCGAAGGCTTCAGCCCCTGAGGTACGCCCTCATGCATTCGCCTTGATCATCTGCTCCGCATGCTTGCGGGAAGTCTCCGTCAGTTTGGCCCCACTCAGCATGCGCGCAACTTCTTCGGTGCGCTGATCGCCAGTAACGGCGCGAATGCCGGTGCGCGTCCGCCCTGCGTGTTCTTTCTTCTCGATGACATAGTGCTGATCCCCAAACGTCGCGATCTGCGGCAGATGCGTCACGCACAGCACCTGATTCGCCCGCGCCAGCGATTTCAACTTCTTCCCCACCGCCTCCGCCGCTCGCCCGCCAATGCCGGTGTCAATCTCATCAAAAACCATCGTGCGTTGCGAAGTTCGGGTGCCCCATTCAAGCCGTCTTTTGGCTTGAGTGGGGACTTTCTCCGAATCCTGGGTGCCCCATTTCTCGCGCGCCCTTTGCGCGAGAAGTGGGGATTTCCCCGCCTCCACGCTGACCTTCAGCGCCAGCATCACCCGCGACAGCTCCCCACCCGACGCCACATGCTCCAGCGCCCGCATCGGCTCGCCGGGATTCGTCGTAATCATGTACACCACATGATCAATCCCCGACGCCGCCCAGTTCCCTTCTTCCTCGGAAGTCGTGATCTCCACGCGGAACGATGACTTCATGGCCAGGTCGTCGATCTCCGCCTCGACCAACTTCTCCAACTTCCGCGCCGCCTCCGCACGCTTCTTCGACAACGCCCGAGCCGCGTGTAAATATTCCGTAGCGCTCGCCGCTAATTCCGCGCGCAGCTTTTTCAGAATCTCGTCCTTGTTCTCAACCTCCGACAGCTTCCGCGTCACATCCGCACCGAATGCCATCACGTCATCAAGCGTCGGTCCATATTTGCGCTTCAGACGATCCATCAACGCCAGCCGATCTTCCACCTGCGCCAGATGCTCCGGCGACGCCTGAATCCCTCCCGCATAATCACGCACCGTCGCGCCCACATCTTCCACGCTGATCCGCGCCGACTCCAGCGCCGCGAGCGCCTCCTGAAATTTCGGCTCGTAGCGCGCCAGTTCCTCGATCTGCTTTTGCGCCGACCGCAGCGAGGACGCCGTCGATCCATTCCCCTCGTACAGCAGATCGAACGCATGCATGGCCGCGTTATAGATCTTCTCGGCGTTGGCGAGCACGCGCTTTTCCGCTTCCAGGCGTTCATCCTCGCCCGGCTGCAGGCGGCCTTCGTCAATCTCGCGCTTCTGGAATGTCCACAAATCGACCAGCCGCAACCGATCCTGCTCGCCCTGCTCCAGTTCATCGATGCGCGTGCGAATCTGCTTCCACGCCGCGAAGGCGTTCTCGACGCCCTCCAAATGATTCCCCGCAAACGTGTCGAGCAAACCAAGCCGCACTGGCCCGTCAAACGCCAAAATCGATTCATTCTGCGCGTGGATGGTCGCCAGATGCGGCGCCAGTTGCTTCAGTACCGCCACGGTCGCCGGCTGATTATTAACGAAGACTCGTCCCTTGCCGCCCGCCGCAATCTCGCGCCGCAGAATCAAAGAGCCGTCGTCGGACTCATCCAGCCCATTTGTTTCCAGAATCTTTTCGAGAGACCTTGCCGCCGCGCCTTCCGCCTCAAACACCGCCGCCACCACCGCCCGCTCCGCGCCCGAGCGGACCACGTCGCTCGACGCCTTGTCGCCCAGCAGCAGCGCCAGAGCATCGATCAGGATCGACTTCCCCGCCCCGGTCTCCCCAGTCAGCAGGTTCAGCCCCGGCCCAAACTCCACCACCAGGTTATCGATCACCGCATAATTTTCCAGACGTAGCTCGACCAGCACGGCTCATCCCCGCACCACGAAGTTGTGCGCAGCATAGCATGAAAGCAATAGACTTCGAGGCTGTCCTTCCCGACTAACTATATCCCCTCCCCTTCCCGTACAATGGGTGAAGCCAAACTGCAAAAGCCTTCATCTAAGACAACTTATGCCGACCCCCGGGCCGTCGACGGCTGAAAGCGAACCAGCGATACTCCCCGCCACTATGCAGGCCGCCGTCTACCGCGGCATCAACGATGTCCGCCTGGAGACCGTCCCTGTGCCCGCAATCGGCCCCGGAGAAATGCTGCTCCGCGTCCACTCCTGCGGCGTTTGCGGCACCGATCTCAAAAAGATTTCCACAGGCTCCCATTCCGCCCCGCGCATCTTCGGGCACGAAACCTCAGGCGTAGTGGCCGCCGTCGGAGATAACGTCACTCAGTATCGGCCCGGCGACCGGGTCATGGTCTTCCACCACATCCCTTGCCGCGACTGCTTCTATTGCCGCCACAAAACCTTCGCCCAGTGTCCCACCTACAAGAAAGTCGGCTGCACCGCCGGCTTTGAGCCATCCGGCGGCGGTTTCGCCGAATATGTCCGCGTCATGGACTGGATCGTCGAGCATGGCACCGTCCGCATTCCGCAGGGCGTTTCCTTCGAGCAAGCCTGCTTCGTCGAACCGGTCAACACCTGCATGAAAGGCATCGAGGCCCTGCGGCTGGAACCGGGCGAAACCGTCCTGACCATTGGTCAGGGCCCCATCGGCATTATCCTGAGCGTTCTGGCCCGCCGGGCGGGGGCCAGCTTAATTACTTCCGATTTGTACCCCGAGAGGCTTAAAATAGCGGGCAGTTACGGAATCGAGCCGACAATCGATGCCTCGCGGGTGAACGTCATGGAGCGTGTCCGCGATTTAACCCAGGGACGTGGAGCTGACGCCGTCGTTCTGGCCGTCGGCGGCACTGCCCTGATTCGTACCGCAATGGATGCGGCCCGTCCGGGAGGACGGGTCTTGCTGTTTGCACAAACGCAGCACGGAGAGGCCGTCATCGATCCTGCAGCCATTTGCGTCGATGAGAAGGCTCTAGTGGGGTCCTATAGCGCGTCCGTCGATCTGCAGGACGAGTCGGTTCGCTTTGTCATGGGGGACGGAATGAAGCCAAGGGGGATGGATCTGGAACGCCTGATCAGCCATCGCTTTCCGTTGGCCGAAAGCCCACAGGCACTCGATCTGGCCGCCCATCCGCAGCCTTCGTCCATGAAGATCATGATTCAGCCCGGCAGCATTGGAGTGCGCTAGATTCTGAGACTGGGATTGAGTTTGAGCGTTGATTTTGGTGGCGCAGTGCTTCAACCCTGCGATCAGTAGTCTCTTCAAAATGGGGGCTCTAGCCCCAGAGGTAGCATTTTGGAAGGAAAAGCAGTGAACGGAAAAATGACCGCTGCCGTCCTGTACGGCAAAGAAGATCTGAAAATCGAAAAAGTCCCGATCCCCCGAGTTGGGGATGGCGAAGTCCTGGTCAAGGTGCAAGTCGCCCTCACCTGCGGCACGGACCTCAAGGTCTACCAGCGCGGTTACCACGCCCGCATGATTGTTCCTCCCGCGCTCTTCGGCCACGAACTGGCCGGCGTGATCGAGGAAGTCGGCGCCGGCGTCAACGGATTCAAGAAGGGGATGCGCGTCGTTGCGCTCAACTCCGCTCCCTGCCAGATGTGCTTCTACTGCTCCAAACACCAGGAAAATCTCTGCGAAGACCTCCTCTTCAACAACGGCGCCTACGCCGAATACATCCGCGTTCCGCGCCGCATCGTAGAAGCCAACATGCTGGTGATTCCGCAGAACGTGACTTTCGAAGACGCGGCCATGACCGAACCGCTGGCCTGCGTTCTTCGCGGACTTCACGAAACCGGCGTCGAGATCGGCGACACGGTCACCATCCTCGGCGGAGGCCCCATCGGCCTGATGTTCGTGCAAGTCGCCCGCGCCATTGGCTGCAACGTGATCTCCGTCGTGAAACGCGACGGTCAGGTCGAAGCCGCCAAACAGATGGGCGCCCACGAAATCATTCAGACCACCAAGACGCCGAATGTGGTGGATGCCGTGCGCGCTCTCTCGCCCCAAAAGCGCGGCTGCGACGTGGTCATCGAAGCCGTCGGCAAACCCGAAGCCTGGGAGTGGGCCGTCGACATGGTCCGCAAGGGCGGGACCGTCAACTTCTTTGGCGGATGCGCCAGCGGCACCAAGGTGCAGCTCGAAACCAATCGCCTGCACTATTCCGAAATCACTCTAAAAGCCACGTTCCATCACACGCCGGAAACGGTACGTCGCGCCTTCGGATTGATCGCGGCCAAGAAGATTCGCCCGACCGACTACATCACCGGCGAGGCGCCGCTGTCGCGCCTGCAGCACGTCCTGCGCCACATGCTGAACCGTGGAGGCGAAATCAAAACCGCCATCATCCCCGGCCACTGAGCCGGACGGCATGACCTTTGGAATCGTCCTCCTGACCGGAGCCACGAGTTTGCGAACGGCGTCGTTGCGGAGCCGAAGGCGCCGATCCGGCAACAACCGTTGAGAGTCGACAGAAGCAAGCCGCATAGCGGCGCAAGCATGCAGCCCGCGGCGTAAGCCGTGGGAAAGCGGAAGACGAGGAGCAGCCCCCGAGGGGCGAGAGAAAAACAAGACGCGTGAGTCCAATCGCCCAATCCCCCGTTGCTCTTGGCTGGTCGCGTCTGCCCGCCGCTTACGCCATCCCGGCCTCGGCTCCTACGCTGGCGGAAGCCCGCGAATACTGCTCCCGCCTCGCCCGCTCGCATTACGAAAACTTTTCCGTCGCGAGCTGGTTTCTCCCGAAGCGTCTGCGCCAGCATTTTTTCAACGTCTACGCTTACTGCCGGATCTCCGACGATCTCGGCGACGAAGTCGGCGACGCCACCGCTTCCCTCGCCCTGCTCGATCAGTGGCAACAAGAACTCGACGCCTGCTACGAAGGCAACCCGAAGCATCCCGTCTTCGTCGCCCTCGCCGAAACCGTTCGCCAGTTCGATATTCCGAAGCACGAATTCTGTGATCTTCTAACCGCTTTCCGCCAGGATCAGACCATCACGCGCTTCGAGACTTTCAACGACGTTCTCGCCTACTGCCGCTATTCTGCGAATCCCGTCGGCCATCTCGTGCTCTACCTCTGCGGATATCGCGACCCCGATCGTCAGCGCCTCTCCGATTTCACCTGTACTGCGCTGCAACTCGCCAACTTCTGGCAGGACGTCTCCGTCGATTACGCCAAGGGTCGCATCTATCTTCCGCTCGAAAGCCTGCGCCAGTTCGGCGTTACCGAAGACACCATCGCGAAGCAGGAGAACACTCCCACTTTCCGCGCCATGATGAAGTTCGAAGTCGCCCGCGCCCGCGACTGGTTCCATCAGGGCTTGCCGCTCATCGGCCGGGTCGATCGCGAGCTTGCTATCGATCTCGATCTCTTCAGCCGGGGCGGCATCGAAATCCTCAACGCCATCGAGAAGCAAAACTACGCTGTCCTCGGCAATCGTCCCGCGATTTCAAAGGCACGCAAGCTGACCTTGGTCGCCCGCGCCGCGATGAACAAATTGTTCGGTAGCTCCGACGCCCCAATCAATCAAAAAGGGGTATCCGCGTGAACCCGCGCAAATCCGCGGCGAACAGGTTTCCCGCATGACCGCCGGCGCCCAACCCGTCCCCGCTCTCTGGACACCCGCTCCACGCCAGCTCGTCATGGCCTATTCCGTCTGCAAAGGCATTACCCGGACGGCGGCCAAGAATTTCTACTACGCGTTCCTCGTTCTCCCGCGCCGCAAACGCGAGGCCCTGTGCGCTGTTTACGCCTTCATGCGCCGCTGCGATGACATCGCCGACGACGCTTCCCTCCCGCTCGCCGAGCGCCGCCAGAAACTCGACGCCTGGCTCGACGCCCTGCACCGTGCTCAGCAAGGCCAGCCCACCGACGATGCCATTCTCCTCGCCCTCACCGACGCCCAGCGCCGCTTCTCGATTCCCGCCGGCCTGCTCGACGAACTCGCCCACGGCACCGCCATGGATCTTGACGAATCTCAGTCGGGCGGCGAGCTCACCGTGCAATATAAAACCTTCGAGGACCTCCGCCAGTACTGCTACCGCGTGGCCTCGGTGGTTGGCCTGGTTTGCATTCACGTTTTCGGATATCGCGATCCCGCCGCGGAACCGCTCGCCGAGCGCTGCGGCCTCGCTTTCCAGCTCACCAACATCATTCGCGACGTCAAGGAAGATGCCTCGATGGGGCGCATCTATCTTCCCGAAGAAGATCTGGTGAAGTTCAATCTGTCGGCTTCCGACCTGACCACGAACCAAGAGGCGGCTCGCATTCGCCCGTTGCTCGAACTCGAAGCCAATCGCGCCCGCGAGTTCTACGCTTCTGGCGACGCCCTCATCCCCTACGTCAGCGAAGACTCCCAACCCGCCCTCTGGGTGCTCGTCAACATTTACCGCCGCCTGCTGGAACGCATTGCCGAAAAACAATACGACGTCTTCACCGCCAAAGTCTCCCTCAGCACCTGGGAAAAACTCCGCATCCTCGGGAAAGGATTCCTCAAGCGCCTCACCTAGAATTGAATGAGTGAGTCATTGTGCGATTTGCAGATCCAATGACTCAATGACTCAATCACTCAATGACTCGATCCTCCCAACCCTCAGTCGCCATCGCCGGAGGCGGCCTCGCCGGCCTAGCCGCCGCCTGCGCGCTTGCCGACTCCGGCTTCCAGGTCACACTCTTCGAGAAGCGTCCATTCCTCGGCGGACGCGCTTCCTCGTGGGAGCATCCTGGCACCGGCGAGGTGGTCGACAACTGCCAGCACGTGCTCTTCAAGGTGTGCACCAACCTGATCGAGTTCTACCAGCGCATCGGCGTAGACGATCAAATTCGCTGGTACGATCAAATGAATTTCATCGAACCCGGTGGCCGCATCTCGGTGATGAAGTCCTCCCTCCTTCCCGCCCCGATGCACACAGCGCCCTCCTTTTTCGGATTCCACTTCCTCGGCCTCGCCGACAAGCTCGCCGTTGCCCGCGCGCTCATGCCACTGACCATGACCGTACAGCGCGACAACGGAAAATCATTTCAGGATTGGCTGATGGCGCACGGTCAAACGGAAGCCACCATCCGCCGCTTCTGGAACCCGATCATGGTCAGCGCGCTCAGCGAGGATCTTGACCGAATCTCCGTCTCCGCCGCCGCCCAGGTCGTCCGCGAATCCATGAAGTCGCCGGAGGCCCGCCACATGGGCGTCCCCGCGCTCCCGCTCACCGATCTCTACAACGCCGCCGGCGACTATATCCGCGCCCGCCAAGGCACAATCCACTTCCGCCGCCCCATCGACGGATTCACCGCCGATCCCTCCGGTGTTCAACTCCTCTTGCGCGATCAAACGAATCGAGGAAGTGAATTGAACGCGGGTGCCCCATCCTTCGCGTCCTTTGCAAAGGGTGGGGAAGTTGACTCTCCACAAGTTGGAGATAACCCCACCGGGGATGCCCCACGTCTCGCCGATTTTGCGAGACGTGGGAACCGTGACGCCGCCGCCTTCGACTATCTCATTCTCGCGCTCCCCTTCGACGCCCTCGACCGCGTCCTCCCCGACGCTCCCGAGAGCGCCGCGATCCGCGAGCAAATCTCGCACTTCGAAAACTCTCCCATCACCGGCATCCACCTCTGGTTCGACCGCCAGATTTCCGACCTCGACCACGCCGTCCTCCTCGACCGCACCATTCAGTGGATGTTCCACAAATCCCGCCTGCAACCGACGCGGAGCCAATCGAAAAACAATCGGAATGGGTGGCGCAGCGCTTCCAGCGCTGCGGACCTTGGTTCTTCTGAAAGGGCTTCAGCCCCTGAGGGCAGCTACATCGAACTCGTCGTCAGTTCCTCCAAATCGCTGATCGACAAATCGCGCTCCGAAATTGTCGACCTCGCGCTCGCCGAGGTGCGCGAATTCTTTCCGGCGGCGCGCAACGCCGCGCTCGTCAAGTCAGCCGTGATCAAAGAGGTCAACGCGACCTACTCCCCGCGCCCCGGCATCGACGCCCATCGCCCATCGCCGATGACCGGCTGGCCGCGCGTATTCCTTGCCGGCGACTGGACCGCCACCGGATGGCCCGCCACCATGGAAGGTGCTGTCCGCAGCGGATACCGCGCCGCGGAAGCTCTCCTCCAGGCCGCCAGCCGCAAATCCGCGCGCTTTCTTTCCCCGGACATCGCGCCGACCGGCCTGATGCGCCTGTTCTCCTGACTCACGCAGTGTTTCCCCCGTGCCCCTCTGTGCCCTCCGTGGTGACAAGCCTTTGCTCGTCCGCATGAAGCGGCTGATAGAATTCCCCGCATGCTCCGACTTTTTCTCGCGCTCGCTTTGACCGCGTCCGCCTTCGCCCAGAAAGACGCTCCCGCCAAGGAATCCGCGCCCGACGTTCCCGACGCCATCCAAGTGCCAGCGAACGAGCAGGCCGTGCTGTTCGTCCACGCCACCGGATCGCAGGTCTACACCTGCCAGGCCGGGTCCGACGGCAAATTCTCCTGGACGCTCAAAGGCCCCGACGCCGATCTGCACGACCGCAAGGACAAAGTCATCGGCCACCACTCCGCCGGCCCAACCTGGAAGCTGAACGACGGCAGCGAAGTGAACGGCAAAGCCGCCGCCAAGGTCGATTCGCTCGACTCCGAATCCATTCCGTGGCTGCTGGTGAACGTCGTCAACAATTCCGGCAAGGGCGCGCTCGCCAAGGTGAATGTAATTCAGCGCGTGCACACCCACGGCGGGCAACCTGCAAGCAGCGGCTGCGACGAAGCCCACAAGAACGACGAGACCAAGAGCGACTACACTGCGGATTACTATTTCTTCGCCCCTGTTCAATAGCACAACAGCCTCCGCCCGGTAGCTCGGCCTCACGCGAGAGTTCCTCGCCGGCTCGTTACGCCCCAAACAAAAATGGCGCCAAGCCCGAAGGCTAGCGCCATTTCTTCACCCTATACTTCTAGGATATCAAGTTCGACATCCTGTACGGGACATCAGGTCGAACAATATTTCCCCAAGTAAATCAGTAACTTCCATCCATCGACTTACTCAACCCCTCTTGACAGGATTTCCCGTTCTACGCCGCGACCCCGTGAAACCGCTTCGGATAACTCCCCGTGATCTTCCGGACAAACCCATGCAGCCGATGCCCGAAACCCGCGTCCTGCCAGAACATGAAGGGACACTGCCCGGGAATCACCTGCATTCCCTGGGCGCGGCAGAACTCGACTGCTTTCTCGCTCACCGCTCCTTGCCCGGCCGCACGGTACATCCAGATGCGCCGCACGCCCGCTTCCTTGCAGTCGCGCACCACCGCTTCGGTGACGGCGGGCGACGTCATCAGAATCGCGCCGTCCACGGCAGGATGAATGTGTTGCACACGCGGAAAGCACGGCCTGCCTGCAACTTCGTCAAACTTGGGATTCACCGGGAAGATCTCGTATCCGCGCCGCGAGAACTCGGTGAACAGCAGGACGCTGAAATCTTTCGGGTCGTGCGACACCCCAATCATGGCAATGCGCTTCTGCGCCAGGAAATCCTCGATCAACTCAAGGGACACGCGTGGCTCGCTCATGACTCCTCCTGCTCGCCATATTCATAGCGGACGGGAAAGGTAAGGTCAGTGATCGGAAACACACAGGGGCGAGATCGTCTAGCCTACCCCGCCAGCAGGGCCACTCCCGCGGCTACTAGCGCGGTCGCGATCCAGCGCCGACGATCCACTTTCTCTTTTAAGAAGACCTTGCCCGCGAAGGCATTGCCGATGAATGTCAGCGATGCTGCCGCGGGCGCGACCAGGCTCATGTCGCCCCACGACAGCGCGAACAGCAGGCTGAAGAAGGCGATCGCCATGCAGAAGACGCCGAAAAAGAAGCTGGAATTCCCGAGCACGCGTCCCACCATGGCCCAGAACCCAGCACGTTGATACAAGTCATGCACATCGCCAACCTGCTTCATGGCGCGCGCGATGTAGACGTCGCCGAGTACGGAGAACCCGGCCACGATCAGGATTCCGGCCCAGGTATAGAGCATGATCTGCGCATGCGTCACTCGGCACCGCCGGAAACCGCCGCCGAAACTTCTTCCGCATCTTTAGCGGGTGCGGCGCCGCTCGGCGTCGGAAGCTCATGCTCGTGCGCCGTTTTCACGGGGCCTCCGGCCACGAATCCCACACCTCCGGAGATCAGCAGAATGCCGGTCCAGCGGAGTGGACTGACATGTTCATGCAGCAGGAAGCGCGCCGCCAGCGCCAGCAGCACATAGCCAAACGCGGTCGCGGGCATCACGTAGGTCAAGTCGGCCCAGGACAACGAACTGGTATAGGCCGCAAAAAAGAAAAGCAGCGCGACAATGCCCGCTGCCACCCAAGGATTCAAGATCGCCGTAATGACGCCCTGCAGATGATCGAGCGAAACGCTGCCCACCTGCTTCATGCCATGCGAGAGCATGGAATCGCCGCCCGCGGCAAAGACGGTTACTCCCACCAGCACCAGATATTTCTTGAAGGTCACCTAGAATCCAGGTTTCAAAGTTTCAAGGTTTCAAAGTTTCAAGGACGCTCACTCCAAGGCTTCAACTTTGAAACCTTGCCACCTTGAAACTTTGAAACCTGCAGTCTCACGCCTTCGCCGGTTCCGGCTCGGCGGGGTTGTGCTGCTTCACCATCTTGTTGCGCGCGGCGCGCAGCTTCATAAACGACTTGGCCTCTTTGTACAGGCGCTTCCGCTCGCCGCTGTTAAACGCCGCCTTGCGCAGAATGCGGTAGACGGCTTTCGGGCGGAAGTAGTACTCGTCGTAGAAACGATGCACGGCCGCCATGATCTCTTCGGCGGGCAGTCCGGGGTACTGCATCTGCACCAACTGGTGTCCGCCCTCGTCGACCATCTTGTTGCCGGCGACGAAGAAGCCGTTCTTCACGCCGTAGTCGTACAACTCGGTACCGGGGTAGGCGTGCGCCACCGAAACCTGAATGGTTTCCACGTCCAGTTCTTTGGCGAACTTGATGGTGGTGTTGATGGTTTCGCGCGTCTCGCCGGGCAGGCCTAGGATGAAGTCCCCGTGAATCACCAGGCCGAGCTTGTGGCAATCGCGCGTGAAGTCGCGCGCGCGTTCCACGGTTGCGCCCTTCTTGATGTTCTTCAGAATCTGCGGGTCGCCCGACTCGTAGCCCACGATCAGCAGGCGGCATCCGGCTTCCTTCATCGCCTTGAGCGTTTCATAGTCGGTGGTGACGCGCGACGTGCACGACCAGGTCAGCCCGAGCGGCTTCAGTTTCGCGCACAGCTCGATGGTGCGCGCTTTCTGGATGTTGAAGGTGTCGTCGTCGAAGAAGAATTCCTTCACGTCGGGCCACAACTGCTTGGCCTTGGCCATTTCGGCGGCTACGTCGTCGCTCGAGCGCTTGCGCCAGGGATGTCCGCTCAACGTTTGCGGCCACAGGCAGAACGTGCACTGCGCCGGGCAACCGCGCGTGGTATACAGCGACACGTACGGATACAGCAGAAATGGCACGTTGTATTTCGTGACGTCGAGATCGCGCTTGTAGACTTCGGTGACGTGCGGCAGCCCATCCAGGCTCTGAAGTTGCGGTGCATCCGGATTGTGGACGACTTTGTCGTCCTTTAAAAACGACACTCCGGGGATTTCTTCCAGCGGCTTGCCCTTGGCGTAGTCGACCACGCTGTAATCGAATTCCTTGCGGCAGATGAAATCGATCTCCGGGCAGTCACGGAGCGACTTTTCCGGCAGCACGGTAACGTGCGGGCCGACGAAGGCAATCTTGATCTTGGGATTCACCTGCTTGATGGCGCGCGCCAGGCGGATATCGCCGGGGAATCCGGGAGTCGAGGTAAACAGCACCAGGAACTCATAGCTCTTGGCAATCTCGATGGTTTCCTCGCCGGAGACGTGATGCGAAGGCGCGTCCAGCAGACGCGAGCCCTCCAGCATGCCCGCCGGATAGGCGAGCCACACCGGATACCAGAAACTCTCGATTTCGCGTGTGGCGGGCCAACGCGAGCCCGCTCCTCCGTCGAAGTTTTCAAACGAAGGCGGATTCAGCAGCAGTGTTTTTAAAGGCATATTTGGATAAGCAATATTCTAACATTCGGCTCCAGCACGGCCCTTTCCAGCACGGTGCTGCCGCAGGTTCCCCCAAGATTCGACCCGAAAGGCCTAAGCTATTGATTCCACTGTACTAGTTTCGGATGCAAAAACAAAATCAATCGGGATCGAACACCGCTTCGGATGCAGCGAAGCGCAAAAACGTGCGGTGAGTGGAGATTGCGGGTCTGGTGAGGAGAACAGGTTTCTTACTGCGCTTCGTTGGAAGCGGGCACGCGGAACGAGACGCCGCGCTCGTCGTTGGCTTTGATCGTAGCGGGCAGGTCAAGATCGGCCAGCGAAATCTTCTGCGTGCGCGGGCTGAAGCTCCACAAAGTTTGCCCGACGATGGCGTAGTTCTGAACTTCTTGCGTGTGCTGGTCGCGATAGACAAGCAGCGTCGCGGGAAGGACTGGCGCGGGCTTCTCTTCCGTTGCCTGCTCGCGAGGCTCGCGCTCCCGAGGATCGTAGGCGTCCTGCTCGCCGTCGGCCTCTTCGCGGCGGAACATTTCCTGCTCGTCCAGGTTCTGCTGGTTCATATCGGCGGCGATCATGCGATCACGCTGGTAGTCATCGTCGTAGGACGACTGGTGATCGTCCCACCAATCCCACAGCCACGGATCGTAGCCATAGCCCCAATAGGGGTATCCGTAACCCCAGCAGCCGTAGCCGAAGCAGTTGTTGCCGCGGAAGGAGCGGTCATGGTGGTCGCGGAAGCCACGATTATGAAATCGATTGCCGCGGAAATTGCTGTGCAGGTAAGGCGAGCGAGAGAAGCTGTGCTGCGAGTAAGTTGGCCCGTGGGAAAAACTGTGAACGCCGCCGTGGGAACGAATGCCAGAGAACCCGCCGATCCGTCCACCGCCTGAATGCCCGCCGCCGAATCCAGCGTGCCCTCCGCCAAAACCGTGGCCACCGCCGACTGCGTGACCGCCACCGAAGCTGGCATGACCGCCAACCCGCTGCGCCAGCAGCGGGGCCGCAGCGAGCGAGAGGGCGACCGTCGCGATGATCCACAGGCGGCGCATACCCATATCTTACCCCCGAATCGCGGATCGAGATGTCAAATCTTCCGCTTGGGAAGTTGCCATCTCTCACGAAACGATCCAACGCGTTCCATCACTAATTGTGCAAGCGGGAGCGGGGTGGCCCGCGGTCTCTGGGGAGCCGGACGGAGCGTTGCACACAGAAAGATCAGACCGCGGCAGGTGAGCCAAAGATTCTCCCGGCGAAAGCGCTCCGTCGGAAAGGAGGAGCCATGTCACTCAATCTGGTCCTTGCCACATTGTTTGCCCTGGGTGGGCAACTGGAAGCACTGGTGCAACGAGTTTCAACATGGATGACGGCGGCGTTTCTGCTGGTGGCCGACGTTTGGGTCATCGTCGTCATCATCGGTTGCACGGTCATCATCATCATCGTGATCGTGATCCGCACCAGCCGTCGACAATGAGCGGACCCACTTCTGGACGCCTACACCAGCAGTGGAGACCCAACGGGACGGGCGGGACGTCTACCAATTTGGCTGAACCGAACCACGGGGAACGTCCCGTCCGTCGCAGATTTCCCGCCCGTCGCAGTTTCCTGACAGTTCAGCGATAAGCCCGCCTTCCCGGTAGCCCGTCGAAAAACTTTTGAGGTAAATCGTGTCGATCTCCTGAGGGAACCGAGGACAGTGCGTCGCTCTATCAGGTGGGACGAAATCAAAACCGATAGCTGGTTTGATTCTGCGGCGTACTGATGTGAAACGCCCTTAGCCCCAAAAATCCGAAACACAGAGGAAACTGCTATGCCTACTTCGACGCGAAATCTCATGGTGCTCGCTTCCCTGGTGCTGGCCTCCGTTGCGGCCTTCAGCCAGTTGGCTCCTCCGGCAGCCGACACCTACACTCTCGCCACACAACCCACCACGAACTTTGGGGCTGCTCCGATGCTGGTGGTCAATTCGCAGGCCAAGACGTACCTGAAGTTCAGCCTGGGCATGTTGCCGACGAATGCGACCGTCAATAAAGCAGTCCTGCGCCTGTATGTGGATGCCGTCATGCAAAAAGGAAGCTTCGATGCCTATCAAGTCAATACCGCGTGGAGCGAGACGGCGCTGAATGCGAACAATGCGCCGCCGCCGGGAGTGTCGGCGACTGGAAGCAATCCGGTGGCGGTAGGACCGGCGACGAAGGATCACTTTATTCAGCTCGACGTCACTTCTCTGGTGCAGGCATGGGCTGGTGGAACAATCACCAACAACGGGGTCGTGCTGGCCCTGACCACCGCACAAGGCAGCTTCGCCTTCGACTCGAAGGAATCGCAACTGACCAGCCATGAACCGGAGCTGTTGATTTCATTCGCCGGACCGATTGGAACTCAGGGACCGGCAGGGGCTGCTGGACCTCAGGGGCCGACCGGACTCAACGGGCCGCAGGGACCTGCGGGCGCGGCTGGACCACAAGGACCGATGGGACCGATGGGGCCTGCCGGACCACAAGGGCCACAAGGACCGGCCGGACCGAAGGGAACCCTGGCGACGGAGATGGAAACCTATGGGCCCGTGGCAGTCGCGTCAGGCGTCGCCGACTCGTTGAACGAGGGTTGTCCGAATCCGAATTTTCCTGTGATGCTTTCGGGAGGCTACCTGACGGATGCGGTCGGAGTATCGGGATTCCAGGTCTATCAAAACGGCCCGAGCTCAGCATCCACCTGGCAGGTGTCCGTGTGGAACCTGTCAGGGAGTCCGTACCACCTGACCCTATACCTGTTGTGCGCGGCAATTCAGTAGATCAGGTAGAGATTGAAGAGGCCCGGCGGAGAAATCTGCCGGGCCTCTTTGATTTTTCGCGGGAGGACTTGCTACTTCTCTTTTTTCTTAGCCGGAGCTTTCGTGGCAGCTTTCTTCGCCGGCTTGACGGGCTTCGGCGCTGGCTTCTTGGCCTCGGGCCTTTTCGCTTCGGGCTTCTTCGGTTCAGGAGCGGGAGCAGGCTTGGCGGCCTTGGCTTTTTCCGCGGGCTTTTCGGCTTTGGCGGGAACCACAGGCTTGGCTGCCGGTACAGGCGCCGGCGGAACCGGTGCGGCGGCGGCTTTGCCTTTTTTGCCTGGCTTTTCCTTCCCTGCGGGTTTCGCAGCGGCGGCAGCCTGTGCCGCGGCTTCGGCGGCCTGTTTGGCGGCACGCCCGCGGCGCGGCGGCGGCGGTGGCGGCGGTGGTGGCGGCGCCAAAGGCTTCAGGTACTTCAGGCGCTCGGTGCGCGAACGCATTTTGCCATCGAGCAGCAACAGGAAGACGTCATTGGCGATCTTGGGATATTCCGGCAACTGCGGGGTGATGAGCAACTCCGTCATTTCGGGCAACGGAAGCGTCTGCTGCACTTGACGCCACTTGGTGAGGAAATTCTTGATCTTCTGCTCGACCGCCTGCTGCCTGGAAGTCACGGCCAGGAACAGGATCATCTCCGGGCGCGCGCTCTGCAGCAGGTTCCAGGTGCGCGACGGCGTGGCGGCATCTTTGCCGGTGAGGCGCTTGGCGAGTTCTTTGGCGTGGTCGTCGATGTCGCGCCAGGCTTCGACCAGGTCCTTGCGCGGGATCAAGCGCTGCAGGTCGGAGACTTCCTTGTCAGAAAACTTGGCGGTCAGGAAGTACATGACGGCCGGGCCGGCATCGGGCGCGTAGCCGAGATCGACCATCTGCTGGCGGGTTCGCATGAGCGCAGACAAGCCGTTGGTGTCTACCTTGGCGGTGGTCCAGCGATCATGCAGAATCTCGAGCCAGCCTTCCCTCTCGAGCATCTTGACCACGTTCAGCGGATCGTCTTCATGCGCCAGCGCGGCGATTTCGTGGCCGATGGCCGTGCGCAGGATGTGGTCAATGTAGCTGCCTTCCTTGGCGGCATCGTACCGTGCCTGGGTGCGCTCTTCGAGCGGCCAGTGGAAGCGCGCGCTGAAGCGTGTGGCACGAATGAGGCGCGATGGATCTTCGAGGAACGAATAGTTGTGCAGGATGCGAATCAGTTTGGCTTCGATGTCGGCGACGCCATTGAAGGGATCGAGCAGCAGTCCGCGCGAGCCTTCGTTGAGCGAGAGCGCCATGGCATTGACGCTGAAGTCGCGGCGGCGCAGGTCCTCGTGAATCGTGGCCGGAGAAACCACCGGCGGCTTGCCCGTCTTCTCGTAAACCTCGGTGCGCGCCATGCTGATTTCGGCGCGGGCGTTGCCCGGCAAGGACACGAAGATGGTGCGAGCATCTTCGTCGACGGCGACGACTTTTGCGCCGTGCTTTTCGAGGTCTTTCTGAAGCTTGAGCGGATTGCCCTGGACGGTGAAATCGAGGTCGCGGATGGAAGATCCGCTGATGATGTCGCGGATAGCGCCGCCGGTGAGGTACAAATTCATGCCCGCGGCGCGAGCGACGTCCTGAACCAAGCCGACGCCCTTCAGTTGATCCGGCGTCAGCCGGAGCTCCATCGTATAAATGTAATCAGCCATTCAATCTCAAGGGGTTAGGAGCGACGAACCGCCGTGGGCGCTCCCCCCAGCACGCTACCGCTCGTTCAGATTTCCACACGATTTCCACAGGCCAAGCGACATCCTGCCGTGCGGAGTCCTCAACCTGCACGCAAGTGCCTTAGCCAAAAGCACTTAGGTGCAGCCCAAACTTTGCAGCAAGCTAAAGAAAATAACACAACGTTTACATTTTGGCTACTGCCAAGGTGTATTCCGGCGAAAAGTCGGAGAAAAGTGCGAGAATCGCGTTAGTTGGGAGTACCGGGATCAGCATTCTTGCCCGGTGCCAGGTACGCAATAACTCGAATGCCTTCGACACACAAGAAAGTCATTGTCCGGAAGATGGACCGGGATTCGGTCTCGGGATACGTGTCGCCGACGCAGTTTGTGAACGAAGGCAAAGTGGAAGTGTTGAATACGTCTGGCACAGTCATTGCCATTGATCTGAAGGAGATCAAAGGCGTGTACTTTGTACGCGAGTTTGGCGACTCGGAGACGCTGGCGCGGAAGACGTTTACTTCGCGGCCGCGGTCGGAAGGGTTGTGGGTGCGGTTGCGGTTCAAAGACAGTGAAGTGCTCGAAGGATTGATGCCCGCCGACCTGACGCAGACCACGCCTGAAGGTTTTCTGGTGAATCCTCCCGACCAGCGATCGAACACGCAGCGGGTTTTCGTACCGCGGACCGCGCTGGAGTCGCTCACAGTTCTGGCCGTGATCGGCGCCACCCGGCGCAAGCGGCGCGGAGCCGAGGATCAGCGCCAGGTGCCGATGTTCGACGAATAACTCCATTGAAAATTTGGGGAACCTGGAGTAGCATTCTCGGTCCACCCGGGCCAAGAGCCCGGCACAGCGCGGCTTTCGGACCAGTCCTCCCTTCCTCCCAAATCCGATCGCGCCGGTGGAAGTGTGTAACTTTCGCGAGAGGTGTCAGCGATGCGGTCTACTCCTGCTTGGTCTTGCCTTCTTTCCGTGGTGGCGATTTCCGGTCTTATCATTCTCAGCTTTTCGCTCGGCCTGCCGGCCCTGGCGCAGCAGAGTGCGCCGACCCAGCAGAGTCCGCGGCCGCTGATTACGTCTGCGATCGACGAGTCGCAGCGGATCACCTTGCGAGGCAACGTCCATCCGCTGGCAAGGCCGGAGTTCGATCTGGGGACGGCGCAAGCGAGCCTGCCTATGGAGCGCATGCTGTTAGTGCTGAAGCGCAGCCCCGAGCAGGAAACAGCATTGCGCAAGATGCTTGACGACCAGCAAGACAAGGCGTCGCCGAACTATCGCCACTGGCTGACGCCGGAGGAATTCGGGCAGCAGTTTGGTCCGACCGACGACGACATGCAGAAGATCACCGTGTGGCTGCAGTCGCACGGATTCCAGGTAGGCACGACGAAGGGCCGCACGGTGCTGGAGTTTTCGGGATCGGCGAGCCAGGTGCAGGAAGCGTTCCACACTGCGATTCATAAGTATCTGGTGAACGGCGAGCAGCACTGGGCGAACGCAGGCGATCCGCAGGTTCCGGCGGCACTGGCGCCGGCGGTGGCGGGGGTGGCGTCGCTGCACAACTTCCTGAAGAAGCCGCAGTACATCCTGTCAAAGGAAACGGGCGTTGTCAGCGGCAAGCCTCCGCATGTGACGTTCAGCGACGGGAGCCATGGACTGGGGCCCGCGGACTATGCCGTGATTTACAACATCAACCCGGTATACAACGCGGGGATCACAGGAAACGGCGTCACGATTGGCGTGGTGGCGCGGACAGAAATACAGATTTCCGATTTCCAGCAGTTCCAGAACCTTTTGGGCTTTTCTTCAAATGTCCCAACCATCGTTCTGAACGGGGCTGATCCCGGCGATGTTCCGGGAGATGACCTGGAAGGCACGCTGGACGCAACGTGGTCGCAGGCGGTGGCACCGGGCGCAAGCGTGCAGTTCGTGGTTTCGGCGAGTACCGACACCACCGATGGAGTCGACTTGTCGGAGCTGTACATTGTCGAAAACAACTTGGCCAACGTGATGACAGAAAGCTACGGCAGTTGCGAAGCCAACGCGGGCGACTCCTATGTGTCGTTCGTGCTGCAGATGGCGGAGCAGGCGGCGGCACAAGGGATCACGTCGATGGTGTCGTCGGGGGATAACGGGGCGGAGGGCTGCGATAACCCCAATGCGGAGGCGGCGGCGACTGGGCCGATTTCAGTCAACGTACTGGCGTCTTCTCCATTCACTGTGGCGGTGGGCGGCACGGTGTTCAACGAGCACGGGCAGGACTCCAATTACTGGAGCAGCAACAACGGGGCGGGCGCAGTGTCGGCTCTCAGTTACATTCCGGAGAACGTGTGGAACGACAGTTGCCCTTCCAGTACGTGCGGTTCGAATGCGAACATCTGGGCGGCCAGTGGCGGAGCGAGCACGGGGAATTTGGCAAGCGGGGGCACATTCCCCGGCTATGCCAAGCCTTCATGGCAAGTTGGGGTGACGGGAATTCCGAGCAGCAACAACCGCTACCTGCCGGATGTCTCCCTGACGGCTGCGCCGCATGATGGGTACGTACTCTGCTTCCAGAATTCATGCGCCGGCCAACAGATTTACCGGGTAGCCGGGACTTCGGCGTCGGCGCCGTCGTTTGCCGGGATCATGGCACTAGTCGATCAGAAGATGGCATCGGTGCAACCGTCGAGCGGCGCGCGGCAGGGACAGGCCGATTACGTCCTGTATCCGCTAGCGGCTGCGGCAAACTCGAATCTTTCGAAGTGCAACGGATCGAGCACGACGACTGCTCCAGCGAGCACGTGCACCTTCAATGACACGACTTCCGGAAACAACGAGGTGCCGGGCGAACCGGGATATCCGAGCGCACCCTACACGGCGAGTACCGGCTATGACGGAGCCAGCGGTTTGGGATCGGTGAACGTGGCGAATCTGGTCAACAACTGGGCCAGCGCGATATTCCGGGCGACTAAGGCCACGCTGACCTTGAGTCCCACGACCAACATCACGCATGGGCAGGCGGTGAACGTGACGGTTTCGGTGACACCGAGCAGTGGGACGGGAACGCCTACGGGTGACGTGGCGTTGCTGGCCACCGTCGGCGGCGTTGCGACTGGAGATCCGAGTGCTGTGGATAGGTTCACGCTAACATCGGCAGGGACATTCACGGGAACGACGAGCCAACTGCCCGGCGGGGCTTCTTACCAGGTAACGGCGCACTATGCGGGGAACTCGACCAGCACGTCCAGCGGAGTATTCGCGGCGAGCGATTCAACGCCGGTCACGGTGACGGTAACGGCGGAGAACAGCACGACGACGATTGCGGGTACCACTCTGGACGCGAATGGCAACTTCACCACCCTGGCCAGCGGCGCTTCCATACCTTATGGGGACCTGGTCTACCTGGATGCCACCGTAGCAGGGGCATCTGGCAACGGACTACCGACCGGGTCAGTGAGCTTCAGCGATACAAAAGCGGGAGGCATCTCCGGAAATTTCGGACTGAACAGTGAAGGTAGTGCGGTAACGGCTCAGGGGATGTTCAACCTGCCGGCGGGAGCACACTCGGTAACGGCAACATATATCGGGGACAACAGCTTTAAGACCAGTTCGTCGTCCGCGTTTCCTTTCACCATCTCCAAGGGGGTGACGGCTCTGAGTCTGGTTGCCTCGCCCACTTCGATCGCCTCGGGCGCAACCACTACATTGACGGCGACGTTCACGCTGGGAAGCGCAGGACTTTCGAGCTATGGTGCCGCGCCGACGGGGACGGTGTCGTTTTATAACGGCGCGACGCTGTTAGCGAGTTCCCCGGTGAGCGGAACCAGCGGATCGGGGAACATTCTCACAGGGTCGACAACGGCAGCGACCGCGACCGCGGCGCTGACGACGAGCGCAGGTGCGCTGGCCGATGGATCCGACACGATCACGGCGGTCTACACCGGCGATACAAACTATGCCGCGTCGCCCACTTCAAACGGCGTGAACGTGACGGTCGGCGGGACACCGGACTTCACGTTGCCGACCGGCGGATTTGGGACGGTGAACGTGAGCGCTCCGGGCGGCACGGGCACAGTGAATCTGAGCCTGACGGCGACGAACGGGTTTACCGGGACGGTGACATTTACCTGCGTAGCGTCGAGCTTGCCTTCGGAAACGACGTGCTCGACCGGAACGATCGCCGGTCCTGCGACGACCGGAACCATGTCGGTGACGACCACTGGGCCGCATCAGGTGGCGCACCTGGAGAAATCCAAGCAGGACTATCTGGCGTTCTGGACGCTGGCCGGCGGTTTGACGTTTGGGGCAGTGCTTCTGCTGGGCGCTCCGCGACGGCGCGTGGGAGTGGCGATGTTGCTGCTGGTGCTCGGGCTGATCGTGATGTTGCCAGCGTGCGGTGGCGGCGGTGGAAGCGGTACGCATACGGATCCGGGAACACCAGTGGGGCAAACCACGGTGTCGGTGACGGCAACCAGCGGGACGTTGTCGCACACTGCCACGTTCGTGCTGAACGTGCAGTAAAGGCACTCGTCGCTGCGCGATGGGGCGGAGCTGTGGCTCCGCCCCTACATGAACCGCCTCAAAATAAACCCACCGCTACCTCCACCGTCGTTCCTAAAGCCGCGCTCCATAAAGCGTGGTGTAGGATTGAGGCGAAACGTCCCACAAAATACTATGAAACTTTCTGCGATTGCGGCGGCGCTGGACGTGCGTTTGGAAAACGGCTCGGGGGAGACGGAGATTACCGGGCTCAATGCAATTGATCGGGCGGGGGCTGGGGAGTTGACGTTTGTGTCGAATCCCAAGTATGCGTCGGCGGCGCGAACGACTCGGGCTTCGGCCGTGATCGTGTCGGAGGACTTCCCTGCTGTTCCCACAGCGATGCTGCGGGCGAAGGATCCGTATCTGACGTTTGCACGGGCGCTGGAATTGTTTCATCCGGCGACGAAGTATGCGGCGGGGGTGCATGCGACGGCGGTGGTGGAGCGGTCGGCGCGGATTGGAGTGGGGTCGCATATCGGGCCGTATGTGGTCATCGGCGAGGATGTGGAGATTGGCGCGAATGCGGTGCTGCTGGCGCATGTGGTGATCTATCGCGGGGCGAAGATCGGCGACAACTTTTTTGCGCACGCGCATGCGGTAGTGCGCGAGACCTGCCGCATCGGGAATAACGTGCTGTTGCAGAATGGCGTAGTGGTGGGAGCGGATGGATTTGGTTTTGCCAAGCGTCCGGATGGGAGCTGGCACAAGATTCCGCAGCCGGCGCGGGTGGTGATTGAGGATGACGTGGAAGTGCAGGCGAATTCGTGCATCGACCGGGCGAGCGTGGGCGAGACGCATATTGGACGAGGAGTGAAGGTCGATAACCTGGTGCAGGTGGGACATGGGTCGCAGGTGGGAGAAGACGCGCTGCTGTGCTCGCAGGTGGGACTGGGCGGGTCAACGGAGATTGGCAAGCGTGTGATTCTGACCGGACAGGTGGGCGTGGTCGGGCACTGCAAGGTGGGCGACAATGCGATTGTGACTCCGCAGAGCGGCGTGGCGGGCGATATTCCTGCGGGAGCGCTGGTGAGCGGCGCGCCGGCGGTGGACCACAAGGCGTGGCTGAAGTATTCGGCGATTCTGCCGAGGCTGCCGGAGTTGGTGCGGGCGGTGAGGAAGAGCGGGAAAGAGTAAGAGCGAGTACCGGGTACCGCGAGCGCAATTGGGAGCGTTTCGTGGCCGAGGTTGAAGCGGGCTACAACCCAATGTGCCTCATTCAAATGGATATCCGAAGAATGCCAGGTGCGGCGGTACATTTTGAAGACCGATTGATTGTCTTTGCGAAAAACGCCCCCCATCTGGCGGAAGATTCAGGCATCCCTACGGGATGCGGTTGGTTAGCCCTGCGCGTACCCGGCGTTGAAACGCCGGGCTATTCTAAGACGTCCCTACGGGACTTTGCGCACATAGCAGGCGACTTGTTTAATCCGGGCCCACGATAGTTCCCCGCCCATCCTTCCGCACAGAACGCGGAAAGGATGGGGCAACCGGGGGCGAGTACGATTCTAATCTGTAAGCATGGGGCAACCGCGGCTTACTCGACCTTCGACTCCGTTGCTTGCGGAGACGGCTGCCGATATTCCTCTGGCAAGCCGCTTTCGATGATGGCGCGGACTTTCTCCATCAGTTCTTCGCGGGTGCCGAAATCTTTGGGTTCGATGGGCGGGTGGAAGATTACCTTCACCTTGCCGGCTTTGACGGCGAATCGGGCTTTCGGCATGGCTTCGTGCGTTCCGACGATCGTCATGGGGACGATCGGGACGCCGCACCCCATGGCGAGATAGAACGGGCCTTTCTTGAAGGGGAGCAGTTTGCCGTCGAAGGAACGGTGGCCTTCGACGTAGATGGTCATGTTGATGCCCTTTTCGACGGCGGCTCTGGCGGCGTTGACGGCTTCGATGCCGGCCTCGCGATTGCCGCGATCCACGGGGACGAACGACGCCATGCGCATGGCGGGGCCGAGGATGGGCGTTTTGAACAATTCTTTTTTCACCATGACCGAGGTGCGGGCCGGGATGATGGGAATCTGGATGGGCGGGTCCAGATTCGAGACGTGATTCGACATGTAGATGTAGGCGCGATTAGGGTCGAGTTGGTCGCGGCCGATGATTTCGACGCGGACGCCGGTGAGGCGCACGCCGGTGTAGGCTCCCCAGGTGAACATTTTGTAGAGCGGGCCGATGTCGCCGGTGAGGAAAGCCCAGGTGAAGCCGATCAACCCAGCGAACGGTGCAGACAGTGCCCAAAAGGTCAGCATGACGAGGGTGCGAATCATTTTTTGGGAACCCCGCTCATGTTCCCTGCTGATGCGGAGGGTGAACTTGCTCCTTCTGAGGTTTGCGCTTCCCCGCGCAGCCAGGCTTCACGGCGCGCGCGCTGCTCGGGAGTGATCTCGTCGAGATTCTCCACGTCGTAGGAGACTTCCTGGCGGCTGCCCACTTTCCAACTCAGGTCGCGTTCTCCCGCACGACGGCTGCGAACTTTGACGGTGAGCGTGTCTCCGGGGCTTAGGCTGGCCAGCGCTTGACGGGAATCCTGGCCGGCCGTCTTGCCCTGTAATTCGAGAATTGTGTCGCCGACTTGCAGGCCGGCCTTTTCGGCTTCGCTGCCAGCGGTCACGGCGCCGACAGTCATGGGGCCATCGAAGTTACGCGAGGCAGAGAAGCCCGGGTCAGCGACCGGAGTTTCGATCTGCACGACGCGCAGGCCCACGGTGCGGAAGAAATCGTCCCAGGGGATTTCTTCGGTGCTGGCGACATATTTCCTGAAGAACCAGCCGAGATCGGCGTGAGTGACGGCTTCGGCGGCTTCACGCACGCCGTTGGAGTCGTCGAAATAGCGGCCTTTTTGGGCGTAGTTAGCGTTCATCCACTGGAGGACTTCGCGCAGAGAGGCGCGGTCGTGGCTGGCCTGGCGCACCGCGAGATCGAGCATCACGCCGAGCAGTTCGCCCTTGTTGTAATAAGAAATGCTGCGCTCGGGGCGGCGATAGTAGTTGTTGCCTTCGAGCCAGGCGTCGAGGCTGGACTCTTCGGCGGACTGCGTGAGGTGCGCGGGACGGCGCTCGAGTTCGGTGATCTCGCCGCTGAGTTCGCCGAGGTATTGGCGCTCCTTCACCAGTCCGGCGCGAAGCTGGATGATGCCTTCGGCGGTGCTGGTGACGCCTTCGCTGAACCAGAGAGCGCGCGTGGGATTTTCCTTGGTGTAGTCGACGGGCTCGAGCGTGCGCGGGCGGATGCGTTTGACGTTCCAGAGATGAAAGAACTCGTGTGCGGTGACGGCAGTGACGGGATAGAGCGACTGCTTGATGGAGTCGGCGTTGAGTTCGATGGCGGTGGAGTAAGAGTGTTCCATGCCGCCTCCCGCCGGTCCGTGCGGGAAGTGGTAGAAGAACGTGTAAGTGTCGTAGGGACGGTCGTTCATCCAGGTGGTGGCGGCAATGACGATTTTGTGCAGGGCGTCGACGATTTTCGCCATGTCGTAATCGGCGGGATCGGCGTCGACGATGGCGCGGTAGTGGGCCCCGGATTCGTCGAAATCGGACTCGCGAAAATCGCCGAGCTCGACCGGAGAGTCGACGAGTCGGTCGTAGTTTGGGGCCTCGTAGTCACCATTCGCGGAGTTGAGCGGCGTGGCGATTTTCCATCCGCCCGGGATACCGGCGAAATGCACGTGGATGCCGGCGTTGCGGGCGTCGACTGGGTACATCAGGATTTGCGCGAGATTCAGGAAGGCGTGATGCGGATTGAACTGAGCGCCGAAGGGACCGGGAGAGTCGACGAAGATTTGGTATTGGATGACTGCGCCAGTCGGCGCACCGTCGATCTGCCAGAGGCTGGGATTTTCTTCGTGCAGCGGGATCGGTTTTCCGGCGCGGTCTTTGGCGTGAATCCAGTTGATGTATTGCGAGAAGTCGCGGACCTGGTAGAGGGCGTTCCAGACGGGGAGTTGCAGTTCGCGTTGGGCGGGGCCGGGCGGGAGAGTGATTTGGACTTCGATCAGGTGGTCGGCGGGGGAGGCAAGAGTGACTGTGTAGTTGGTCTGGGCTGCAGCGGAGGTGAAGAGCACCGCAGCGGCTAAAGCCGCAAGTTTCATAGTTGTCTTCATCGCAGCGCTGGAAGCGCTGCGCCACCCATGCATTCCAGATTTTGCCGTCAACCGCGGCCCGATACACCCGGGCCGCCGGACAGCCGAGGCGGCCGTCCCCACATGGTGATCAGCGCTATTCAGGTTCGTCATTTTCTTTCGGCCAGTTGCTTCAGGCGCGCGGGCAGTTTTTCATAAATGCCGCCGAATCCGCCATTGGAAAGAATCGCGACCACGTCGCCGGGGCGAAGCTCGGCGGCAATCGAGTTCACGATAGCATCGGCATCGGGCAGAAGACGCACAGGACGGCCTTTCTGCTCGATGGCGTTCGCGAGTGCCGGCAGTTCGAGACGCTCGTTCTCGGGGACAGCTTCGGAGCGGAAGACATTGGCGACGACGATTTGATCGGCCATGGCGAGGCTGGCGGCCAGATCGTCCTGTAGAACCCGGCGGCGCAGAGTGTTCGAACGCGGCTCGAGGATCGCCCAGAGACGCGCGCCGGGATATCGTCCACGCAGCGCTTTCAGGGTTCCGGCGATCGCAGTGGGGTGGTGCGCGAAATCGTCGATGATGGTGATGCCGTTGACCTGCGCTTTTACTTCCAGGCGGCGCTTGACGCTTTTGAAATTCTCAAGCGCGTGGCGAATGTCGCGGACAGGAATGCCGTAAGCATTTGCCATCACGGCCGCTGCGGTGGCATTCCACGCGTTGTATTCGCCGGCGAGAGGCATTTCGAGTTCCCCCCAGACTTCGCCATCGTCGAGCACGTGCCAATGAGAGCGATCGTTCGCAAATTCGAGGCTGACGATCTGGAATCCGTGCTCGGCTCTTTCCGTGGACCCATAGCGCTTCACCGGACAGAAAGCTTTGGCCAGGCAACGATCCACACTTCCGGCCGAGTCAAAAGCGATGATGCGTCCGCGGCGAGGGACCAGATTCACCAAGCGTTTGAAAGCGGTCTCGACGGCATCGAGATCTTTGTAGATATCGGCATGGTCGAACTCAACCGAGGTGAGAATCACGGAGTCGGGAAAGTAGTGGAGGAATTTCGGGCCCTTGTCGAAGAAGGCGGTGTCGTATTCGTCGCCTTCGAGGATGAAGTGCTTGCCCGAGCCGAGGTGAAAGCTGGAGCCGAAGTTTTCGGCAATGCCACCGATGAGGAATGAAGGATCGAGGCCGGCAGATTGGAAGATCCAGGAGAGCATGGACGTGGTCGTGGTTTTGCCGTGGGTTCCGGCAACAACCAGCACATCTTTGCCGCGCAGGAATTCATCGTGCAGCAATTGCGGGAGCGAGCAGAAGGGGATGCGCTGGTCGAGAATATGTTCGAGCTCGACGTTGCCGCGCGAGATAGCGTTGCCGACGACAACGAGGTCCGGCTGCGGGGAAAGATTCTTCGCGTCGAAGGGTTGGGCGACGGGGATGGCGAGGTCGCGGAGGAAATCGGACATGGGCGGATAGGCGGCGGCGTCGGAGCCGGTGACCTGAAAGCCGCGCTGCTTGAGCATTCCGGCGAGGGAGGCCATGGCGGTGCCACAGACGCCGATAAGGTGGATGTGCTTAGAAGTCATGTATCTGGAAAAGCTAAATCACGAGCGAGCTTCGAAACAACTCTTCGGGTTGACGAGTATGGCCCTCAGGCGCTGAAGGGAGGTCCTTTTCGGCGGTTAGCCGTGCGACTAAAGTCACATGCTTCCCAGTCATTGAGTCATGGCGATCTCGGGATTGATTTCATTGCGCCAACAACGATCTCCGTCTCGGGTGTCCCCTTGCTCACGACAATGTGAGTGTCCCGGGAGATCCTTCGCTCCGCCTGAAGAACGGCTACGCTCAGGATGACACCGTACCGTGAGTTCACGCAGTCACCGCTGATTCGAGGATTCGCAGACGGACCGTTTTGCCTTCCACCTTCAGTCGGGCGCGGACTCCGAAGGGCAGGGTGATATTGCCGGAGGTTACGTGACCGGAGCGGACGCCGAAGGCGACGGGCACGCCCAGATCGCCAACGACTCGCGTCGCGACCTGCTGCAGGGTGTAGCTCTGGCTGGCATTCTGCACGCAGTCGAGCATCTCGCCGAAAACGAGGCCGCGCACGTTGTCGAAGAAGCCGCCGATCTTCAACTGCATCAGCATACGGTCGATCTGATACGGCTTGGCGGCGAGGTCTTCGAGGAACAGGATCGTGTCATCGGCGTTGATTTCGTAGGGCGTGCCCAGCGAAGCGACGAGGATGGAAAGGCAGCCGCCGTAGAGCGTGCCTTCGGCATCGCCCTCGACCAGACCGGTGACATCGGCGGCGAGGGGCACGTCCCATGCCGTTTCTCCGGACAACGCAGCCTGCCATGAAGACAGGTCAACACCGTCGGCGTGCGCCCAGTCTTTGGCCGCCATGGGGCCGTGGAAGGTGATGAAGCGAGCGACATCGGTAAAGTAGGTGAGCAGCGAAGTGATGTCGCTGTAGCCGACGAAGATCTTGGGGTGTGTCGTGATCTTCGCAAGATCCAAATGTTCGAGCAGATAGTTTGCACCATAGCCGCCGCGGGCGCAGACGATCGCCCGGATATCATCGCGCAGGAACATGTCTTCGAGTTCACGGACACGGCGTTCGACGGAACCGGCGAAGTAGAGGTCCTTCTGCAGAATGGAGTCGGAATAGAACGGCTGGTATCCGGCACGGCGCAGGGCTTCGCAGCCGGCTTCCAAGTCCTGCTGCCGGATGTTGCTGGCAGGGGCGACGATGCCGACGGTGTCGCCGGGACGGAGAGCGGGCGGCTTCAGAAGAAGATCGGACATGAGCGTGAACTGCCCGGACAGAATCGTACAGACTAACTCAAGAAAAACTCTCCCCGGCACACTAACCGCGCCGGGCCACGCAAGAAAATGTTGCCGCCCTCTTTGCGAACGGTTTGCATACCGCCTGGAGCGTGAATCTTCACGGTCGAATCAGCGCGGCCGGTCGCGATCGACGCGACGGCAGACGCGCAGGAACCGGTGCCGGAAGATTGTGTTTCTCCCGCGCCTCGTTCGAAAAAAAGTACGCGGGCTTCGCGTTTGCCCTGGGGAATCACAAACTCCACGTTGACCCCTTGGGGAAACTGCGGCTGGCGCTGGATTTCGGCCGCCAGCGATTGCCAGTTCGCCGGAAATTCTGAGACGAACACTACGTAGTGCGGGTT
The DNA here is from genome assembly GCA_037443605.1 of Terriglobales bacterium. GTDB lineage: Bacteria > Acidobacteriota > Terriglobia > Terriglobales > Acidobacteriaceae > Sulfotelmatobacter. The sequence goes on along the minus strand of JBBIOA010000027.1, from coordinate 41,799 downwards.
GCCGGTGGAAACGGGAACGCCGCGCACTTCCTTGCCTTTGATGTTTAGCACGAGTTCGGGATCGACGGTCGCCTGGCCCATTTCCATTTCGAATTCGAATTCGGAATGGCTACGGGAGATGAGCGAGCAGATTTTTGCTCCAGCGCCGGTGAGGACGGAAATGCGGTCTTTGTTCGAACCCGAACAGAGGTGGGCGGCAACGCAACGCGTGCCGTTGCCGGAGATTTCCGCCGCGGAACCATCGGCATTGATGAGGCGAGCTTCCGCATCGGCGGAGAAATGCGGAAAGATCCACTCGACGCCGTCTGCGCCGACGCCCAGGTGACGGTCGCAGATGCGCCGGGTGAAGGCCGCGGGATCAAGCGGAGCGAACGCACCGTCGATCAAGAGAAAATCATTGCCGCAGGCGCTGGCCTTGATAAAAGGAATGGACTGGGTAGCGTTCACTCGCGCTCCACATGGCCGAGGGAGGTGGCGCCGGTCAGCACTTTCGAACCTTTGAGCAGCGCGAGAAGGTCCTTCTGCTCGCGGTCGCAGCCTTCGACGTCGAATTGCAGGCGAATGTGCTGGCCGGTGTCGGCACTGGCGACATTTTGCATGATGCGGTGATGAGTCTCAAGAATGCGGTTCACTTCGTTGGAGATTTCTTCCACGCTGCTCCCAGTGACCTCGTAGCTGCTCATCAACAGCTTTAAGTTCCACGCTTCTTCCATCTGGCCAAGAATAAACAAAGCGGCGAGCACGAGAACGGTGGCGAACACGGCGGTAGCGTAAAGGCCGCCGCCGGCCGCCATTCCGACGGACGCAACTACGAAAAGAGTAGCGGCGGTGGTAAGGCCGGTGGTGAGGCCACGGTTGTGGATGATGGATCCGGCACCGATGAAACCGATGCCAGGAATGATCTGGGCGGCGATGCGGGTGTAGTCGGAAGGCTCGGCAGCCAGACCGCGGGAAAGAACGGTGAAGAGGGCAGCACCAAAACAGATGAACATGTTGGTGCGCAGACCGGCGGCGCGGTGTTTGAGTTGGCGCTCCAGACCGATGATGCCGCCGAGGATGGCCGCGAGGATCAGGCGGGTCATCGAACTGGCAACGATGCCGCTTTCCAGTTCGTGGCGCAGCAAGTCGGTGAAGTGGTGCCAGTCCATGAGTTGACGCGCGCCTCTGCGGCGATGGCGGGATTCTATCACCGTGAGGCGGGAGCGCCGCATTTACCGGTGTGATTACCGCGCGCTGGAGATGGTGACCGGAGCCTGTCCGGTGACATGAAGCACGACCAGCGCAGGCAGATGCTTTGGCTGCGTGGCCTGCCACACGGGATCGCCTTCGGCAGCGACGACGTAGTCGGCGTACTTCGGGGGATCGGCTAACGCGCGCTCCCAAAGGCCATCGGGATCGACAGGCTGCTTCCAGACGCGGTGATTGCCCTCGTTAATGGTGCGGCGCAGCGGGATGCCGGCCTGCTGCAGGGTGCCGACATGGTCGCCGAGGTACATCAGGAAGGTGGAGTTGGGAGGCAGCTTCTGCAGCCAGTTAGCAAGTTGAGTTTCCAGTTGATTGCGCGTGCGCATGTTGATTTGGGCCTCGCGCAGGCAGACCGGGCCGGCGTTCCAGACAGAAACGTAACTGGCGAATACGATCACGATCAGCACTGCGACTACGCCAGCTCGCCACCAGGCAGAAACTGTCTTGAATTCGATTGTGTAAAAGGCAATCAAGCCTAGAGCGGCTGCGAATGCGGGGAGCAGCTGAAGGCCGTAACGAACGTTATAGTGGCTGAATGGATACCAGGCGGGGACAAAGATGGGGACACCGCCGTAAGCGACGGAGAATCCGTAGAACGCGACCGGAACCAGTAGGAAAAGCAATGGAGTGAGGTGGCGAGGGTTTCGGTTTGCCGTCCTGCGAGCGAGAGTCAATCCCGTGCCCGCAAGAAAGAGCAGGATCCACGCGCGCTGGAGCCAGGGATTCTCGGCGACGTTGGACTGAGCGGACTTGAGGAAGTAAAGCCCGGCGATGGCGGGATTGCCGCTGCCGGGATGTCCGGGACCATTCGCGGATTGCGTGCGCTTCTCGATGGCCTTGGCGGAGTAAGGGCCGTTTTCAAACTCCAGCGGATTGCGGTAGACGATGCCGTTGTAGGCGAGCCAGAGAACGGGGGCAGAGGCGGCGATCAGAATGAACTTAAAGGCCGCACTTCGCGGAACGGACGCCGAAGCGGGTTTCAGCGCTGCCGCCACGACCTTGAGAGCAACCACGCCGGCCATGGTGGCGGCGAGGAACCATCCGTCGTAGCGGGTGAGGCAGGCGGCGGCGAGGCAGAGGCCGCACGTGGTCAGGCGTCGAGGATTCTGTGTCGACTCCGAGAAATACACGATTGCCCAGATGAAGAACGCCAGGTACACGGACTCGCCCATGGCAGTGGTTTGCATGTAGATCAGGTTTGGATTGGCGGCGAAGACAAGGGCGGCAATCCATGCGGCGAAGCGGGCGGAAGCGTCGGATTCGGAGTCGCGAGCAAGAACGCCGCGCATGAGGCGATACATTCCGATCACGCCGAATACGTAGGCGAGGAGGGACGGGACAGATCCGCCGACGGCGCTGCGCCAGAGGTCATCGAAGGCGAGGAACGGGATCATCAGCAGATGCGGCAGCGGGAGCCAGACGGTGCCGAGTTGCAGCGGGCCGGGAGTGCGGGAGTCGAAAACCCGGCGGGCGATATTCATGTGGGCGATGGCATCGCCGTAGAGCGCGATTTCGTGGCGCTGGAGATAAAACAGGAACGAAAAGATGGACAGACCCCCGGCGACGAAGATGAGCAAGCGGAACTCTGGGTCCCAGCGGGAGGCGGGGGTGGTGATGGTTCTTTTTGTCTTAGCCATAGTCGAAGGCAAGGCACCCCCAGCGGCTGAAGCCGCAGAGTTTCGATCGACAATATCGCAGCGCTAAAGCGCTGCGCCACCCGGAACTAGATTTTCACCACGGAGCCCTGCTTGTTCGCTGCGCGGAGGAATGAATCCGCCCTTACAAATTCTCTATTCCAGGTGCGTCAGCTCGCGGAAGATCTGGAAGCGGGCCTCGATTTCATCGCGGGTCAGCGACTGCAAGCGCTCGGTTCCAAAGCGCTCGACGGCGAACGATCCCATCACGCCTCCGTAGAAAAGAGCGCGCTTCAGCACTTCGCGATTCAATTCTTTCTGCGAGGCGATGTAGCCCATGAAACCTCCGGCGAAAGAGTCGCCGGCACCGGTGGGATCTTTGACTTCTTCGATGGGCAGGGTGGGCGCACGGAACGGATGGCGTCCGAAACCGAAAGCGCCTTCGCGGAAGAAGATCGTCGCGCCATATTCTCCGTGCTTGATGACCAGAGCCTTGGGACCCATCGCCATGACTTTTTGCGCGGCGCGGGGCAGGCTGGTGTCGTTGGCCAGCATTTTGGTTTCGGTGTCGTTGATGAGCAGGATGTCCACCAGCTTCAGGGTCTCGGCGAGCTCCTTGGGCGTGCCCTTGATCCAGTAATTCATGGTGTCGCAGCCCACCATGCGCACACGGTTCATCTTGCGGCGCACGTCGGCCTGCAGGGTCGGCTGGATGTTCGCCAGAAACAAAAAGTCGGAGTCCTGGTATTCCTTGGGAATCTGCGGCTGAAACTGTTCGAAGACATTGAGGTGCGTGAAGTCGGTCTTGGCTTCGTTCAAATTTTCGGTGTAGGTGCCGCCCCAGCGGAAAGTCTTGCCCTTGGCGCGTTCCAGGCCACGGATGTCGATTTTGTGCTGATGAAAGACCTTCTCCTGATCGGGACCGAAGTCCTCTCCGACCACGGCGACGACACGGACGTCGGTGAAATAGCTTGCCGACAGAGAGAAGTACGTGGCGGCGCCAGCCAGAACGTTCTTTACGCTGCCCGAGGGAGAAGTGACGTCATCGAATGCGACCGAACCGACTACGAGAATGCTCATGTGGATTTCGCTTCCCTTTCAGATTCTTGTGTATCGTGCCTGTGATTTTCACCACAGAGGACACTGAGGAACACGGGGGACGGCCTCGACTACTTCACATATTTCCCAAGGATCAGCTTCAACTTCTTTTTCGTGGCTGCGGGAATCTTCTTGCGGTCGGTGAGGATCGCGTGGGCCAGCGCCGATCCACACTTACAGGAGCGCGTCTGCGGCAAGGCAGCTACGGTGTGGCGGACAACCTGGGCGGCGTTTTCGGCGTTCTTATGCAGCACGGAGACGATTTGATCGACGGTGACCGAGTCATGATGCGGATGCCAGCAGTCATAGTCGGTGACCATGGCGACGGTGACATAGCAAAGTTCGGCCTCGCGCGCGAGCTTTGCCTCCTGCAGGTTCGTCATGCCGATGACGTCCATGCCCATACTGCGGTACGCATTCGACTCGGCCTTGGTGGAGAACTGGGGTCCTTCCATGCAGAGGTAGGTGCCGCCGAGTTTGCCAGTAACCTGGGCGCGGGCGCAGGCGGAATGGACCACGGTTGCCAGTTCGCCGCAGACCGGGTCTGCAAAAGCGATGTGGGCGACCACGCCGGCGCCGAAAAAGGTATCGACCCGATGGCGAGTGCGATCGAAGAACTGGTCGGGAATGACGAAGTCGAGGGGTTTGTGCTCTTCCTTCAGCGAGCCGACAGCGGAGATGGAAATGATGCGCTCGACGCCGAGCTGCTTGAAACCGTGAATGTTGGCGCGGAAGTTGAGTTCGCTTGGCAGCAGGCGGTGGCCGCGTCCGTGACGCGCCAGAAAAGCGACCTTACGGCCTTCAAGCTGACCGCAGACATAGGCGTCGGAAGGCGCGCCGAACGGCGTTTTGACCCGGACCTCCTTCACTTTGGTCAGGCCGGGCATGGAATAGAGTCCGCTGCCGCCGATGATTCCGATTTCAGCTTGTGGCAAAGCTCCTCCAGAGCGCGAGCGACTTGAGTCAAACCGTTGATTATACAGGAGGGGATTAGGAGAACTGGCAGGCAGAAAGCTCTCCGGCAAGGGATCACAAGAGATCGAGAAATCGCGGAGAGCGCTCTCGACCCGGGCGAGCCATCGCGGGGAGATACAATTTTGACTATGAGAGTCACCGTTGTTGGGGTGGTGATCTTGTGCGTGGGGCTGTGGGCACAGGACCGAAGCACTGCGATACCGCGGTCGGTGACGATGCCGGCAACCATCGATCACAACCGAATCATCCTCGACGTGGCATTACCGCGCACGGATGGTTCGTGGTTCAAGACCCATGCCTGGCTCGACAACGGGGACCCTGAGCTTCGACTGTCGCGACGGGTGGCGACCGAACTGGGCCTGGCGGTGCAATGCGACGACCGCGAGTGCACGTCGCCACCACCTAGAGCGATCCGCGTCGGCGATTTCGAGATTCCTCTCGACGGGATCAAAGAGTCGAAAATCCCGCTGAGGCCCGTGTACGCGGCAACGGTTATGCAGCCGGGACTGCCCGCTGAAATCAATCTTCCTTCCCGTGTACTACGCCACTACGACGTGCTGATTGATTTTCCGGGGCACAAGTTGACGCTTGGCGCGCCGGGGAACATTCACTTTCAGGGATCGAGCGGCAAGGTGCTGGTCAATCCCGACGGGCTTGTTCAGGTGCCGAGCAAGATCGAGAACAAGAAATACAATCTGGCGCTCGATCTGGGATCGAGTATGAGTTTTCTTTCGGCGGAGTTGTTTGACCCGATGGAGACTGCCCATCCGGATTGGCCGCACATGACGGGAGCGGTGGCTGCGGCAAACCTGTGGGGACTGGATGACGAACCGAAGTGGAAGTTGATGCGCGTGGATCGAGTGGAGTACGGACCGCTGTTTCTGGCGAACGTGCCGGTGGTGGATTTCCCGAAGGACGGGGTAGAGTTTTTCGCGAAGCGCGCAGGAGTGGCGACTGTTGGGTTGATCGGGGCGAACCAGTTCCAGAACTATCGGGTGGGGATCGATTACGCGCACGGGATCGTGTATTTCGACATTGGACGACTGTTTAACTTTCCGGAGTTTGATGTGGTGGGTCTGACGCTGCGTCCGGAGGATGATGGGCGGTATTCGGTGCTGGGCGTGGTGAGTGTCGACGGCGCCCAAGTGGCGGATTATCTTGTGGCGGTGGATGGGATTCCAGTGCAGGGACGGACGATGGGCCAGGTCTGGTCGATGCTGCGAGGGACGCCGGGGCAGGAGCGGAGGCTTACGCTCGATCGCGGTGGAAAGCAGCTTGCGGTGAGCGCACAGGTACAGCATTTTCTGGCGGAGACGCCGGATGATGGGGAAGGCAAGAAGAAGAAATAGCCGATGCACTTTTTGATCCTGCGGTTTTGAGGCAACTCGGCGGCGGTGCCCTCAGCGGCTAAAGCCGAGATCTTATCGCGGCTCATCGGCCCGGCTGAAGTCGGGGCTTGCCGTTGGCAGCTTTCTGTTTGTGGTGGGTCGAGTCGGCGTTACTCGCCCGCGAGGCTTTACTTGCTTGCAGGGGTTTCCGCGGCGAAGATTTCTCTTTCTAAAGTCGCCGTCGTTGCGGCGTCGAGACTCTCGCTGACGAAGACCTCGTCGCCGCGCTCCTCGATGACGACCGGGCCTTCTTCCGTAGACCAGCTATGGCGGCCTGGGAGTTGATCCGTACCCGGTTGCGATGGAGGATCGGGCGACGGATCGTCCGGCTTTAGCCGCTGGTAACGCTGTTTCAGGGAGTTCGCGTAAATAGCGGCGAACTCGGCAGCTTTCTCTGGAGTCGACCAGCGAGAAACGTACAACACGGCGAGCGAACCGGTCGATGGCTTGCCGGTTGGGGAATCCTCATTGCGCTTGGCGGCGTAGTAATAACCTCCACGCCATTCGGGAAACATGCGGTCAGAAGCGGGCTTGCCGGCGTATTGCTCGATGAGCACGGCGACGTCGAATTCGCCCATCGCACCGACGTCGAACTTCTGGTAATCCTTGAAATCGCGTTTGAAGTCGGGCAGCGGCATGGGTGGAAGCTTCTCGTCCGAGAGATACGTTTCCGGCTGCATAATTTGCCGCGTGGTGTGTGGCGGATTGCGCAACAAGCCCGCGAAGGCTTTGTCCTTGCCCCCCTGTTGCATCAGCCTGATCACAAAATCCATACCGTAGGTGTAGGGAAACGTGAGCGATTCGCGCATGAAGATGGGCGCCTGGTTGAAGACTTTCGTGCCGGACGTGCCGGTTAAGGTTTCCGCCTCCATCATCTTCACGAGTTCGGGCGAGTTGGCAATGGTGTGGCCGGTGGGCGCGATGGCGTACTGAAACATGATGGCCTGTGCCTGGCCTTCGATGACGGCTTCGCGGGCGTTATCCATCTCGTCGTTTTCGATGTCGGCAGGCGTGGGGTCTTTCTTGATTTCGGCCAGGTCCTTGTCGCCGCGCTTCATCCACTTCTGCATGCCCACGGCCTGATCCTGTAGAGCGTGCGTCAACTCATGGGCCACGACCGGCTCTTGCTCTTCCATGGGGACCCAGTCGAGGAGGTTCACGGTTTTGGTCTTGGGATCGTAGTAGCCGGCGACTTCCTCGCGCAAAAGGGCGACCAGGAAAGGCTCGAGATCGAAGTCGCGGGGCAGCAAGCCGAACTTCTTCAGCACGAGTTCGGAGCGGCGCAGGCGCTGGGTGTCGTCGTCGCTGGCATGCTTGGTGAGGTAGGAAGTGACTTCGTCGCGGCTGGTGAGGCGACGCTTGACCTGATGCTTGATGGGAAGGCCGGTCTGCTGGCTGTCGAACTCGAGGATCTCGTCGACGGAGTGCAGAAGCTCCTCGGCTTGGCGGGGAGTGATCCTGGTTTCCTTTTGCTCGTCGATTGGAGCCTCGGCTGGCGGTTGTGCGTCGGACGGTTTGGCCGCGGGCTGCTGAGCCGTGGGCTGCGCGGGCGCGCTTTGACTTGGCTGGGAGTCTTGCGCGCACAGGGGCTCGAGCAACATCGCGGCGGACAGCAGGCTGGCCGCGAAAAGCCACCGATTACTTCTCTGAGCAAGCATTTCGACCGTATTCCCTGAGATCGAGTGTATACGGTCTGTTAGTTTTTCGTTCATGGCAACGAACCCACCCGTGAATCTTTGGACCTCAAAGGAACACGTGCGCGACTACCTGGGCCGCGCGGATTTGATTTCGCATCGCGGCGAGGGAGAGGCCGTGGTGCTGGACCTTCTGCCGCGCACGGCACAGCGCATTCTCGATTTGGGCACCGGCAATGGACGGCTGCTCGGCATGGTGAAGCAAGCTTGCCCGCAAGCGGAGGGCGTGGCGCTGGATTTCTCGCCGACCATGCTGGAAGAAGCACGCGAGAGGTTCAAGGGGGATGCGTCGGTGACGATTGTCGATCACAACATGGACGCGCCCTTGCCGCATCTGGGTACGTTTGACGCCGTTGTCTCCAGCTTTGCGATTCATCATGTGGTGCACGAGCGGAAGCAAGAGTTGTATCGCGAGATTTATCAAATGCTGCGGCCGGGCGGAGTGTTCTGCAATCTGGAACATGTCGCTTCGCCGACCGAGCGGCTGCATGAGGAGTTTCTGCTGGGGATCGGGTTCACGGTGGAAACGGAGGATCCGTCGAACAAGCTGCTCGATCTGCATGTTCAGTTGAAGTGGTTGCGGGAGATTGGGTACAGCGATGTGGATTGCTTCTGGAAGTGGCGGGAACTGGCGTTGCTGGCGGGACGGCGCGAGGGATAAGGCTTTCCAGGCGGTGGTAGAATCGAGCAATCGGTGCCGGAACCCAACTCCGGTTTCATTTTCAGTCGACGAGGTTTGCCATGCGCTCGATTCCCTGCCCCGCCTTTTCCGTGAAGGTTCCGTTCGCGCTATTGAGTGCGGTTCTACTCACCATCACTGCGGCGGCGCAGGAAGCTACGACTCCGCACCGACTGCTCGGTTATTATCCAAACTGGTCGAAATACAACACTCCGGCATATAGCGCAGCGCAGATTCCGTACGCCAAGCTCACGCACATCGCGCACGCATTCGTGCTGGTGGCGTACAAGGCGGACGGCACACTGCAAATTCCATCGGGAATGATTGAACCGGCGCTGATTTCGAAGGCTCATGCTGCCGGCGTGAAGGTACTGGTGTCGATCGGCGGCGGCGACGGCATTCAGGGACCGCGCTTCAACAAGATGGCGGCGTCGGAAACGACGCGGCAGAATTTCGTGAAGAACGTGCATGCATTTCTGGTGAAGCATGGATATGACGGAGTGGACATCGATTGGGAAGTTCCGAACGCCGCCGACACCGCGAATTGCACGACCCTTATGCAGGAACTGCGCAACGGGCTGCCTTCGCCGTGGCTGATTTCGATGGCGGTGACGGCCGATCCGCGGAATTACGGCGCTGGGTTGGACATTCCAGCGCTGGCACCGATCGTCGACTTCCTCAACGTGATGACGTACGACTTCTACGGTACGTGGTCGGGGGCAACGGGCCTGGTGTCGCCGCTGCTGCAGGATCCGAATGATCCGGCGCAGGCGGGCAGCGTGAAGACGTCGATGGATCTTTATCTTAATCAATACGGCGTCCCTGCTGCGAAGCTCAATATCGGAACGCCGTTCTATGGCTACGAGTGGGATGGCGTGGACACGAACTGGACCAACTGCTCCAGTTGCGCGAGCGCTTCGTGGAACTACGGGACCTATATCAAGCAGCGCATCAACCAGCAGGGATGGACGACGAATTTCGACATCGCGGCGCGCGCACCCTATCTGACAAATACGACAACTCCGGGATTTATCACGTACGATGGCGTGGCTTCCACGGCAAAAAAGGTCGGCTATGTGAAGAGCCGCGGATTCGGCGGAGTGTTTATGTGGGAACTAAGCGCGGACTACGACGGGACATCGCAGGATTTGCTGAACTCGATGTATGGGGCGTGGAAGTAGTGTGTTGGTTGAACTCACCTGGGCTCAGGAGGAAAGCTCAACTGACGGATCACGGCCAAATCGCGCGATGTTACTTCAAGCATCGAATCCCCGCCTTCTTCATCCGGCTCGCGGGAATTCGCAAAGCTGAAGTGCCGTAAATTTCCTTCATGCTCCATCTCTGAGAGCGAATATAGGACCATTCCCTCGGGACGATGCGCTCTAACGGCTGTGACGTTTGTAAACCTCACTGTGTAACGAGCTCCACTATAGCCTTCGACCTGGACAACGAAATCTTCTCCTTCTCGTCGAGTTTTCTGAATCACTCCGTCGTGAAAGTCGGGATCACCGACATACGCCTTGAATTTTCTGAAGTCTAAGCGGCACCGCTCAGACGTAGCCTTCGCGGTGAAGTCACCGACTTCTCGAGTACCCAAAGAGCCGCCGACATCAGGCGTGCTCACTCGTCGTCGAAGTGCTTCAAGTACTGCGCCCTCGACGGCGTCAGGCTCTTTCTGAAATCCCAAATGCCGCAACATCATGGCTGCGGTCAAGATTGCGCCGAATGGGTTCGCGATATTCTTGCCGGCGATTGGTGGGGCGGAGCCGTGGACAGGCTCGAACATACTCGTGCGGCCGGGATGGATGTTGCCGCTGGCGGCCATGCCGAGGCCTCCCTGCAAACCGGCGGCGAGGTCGGTGATGATGTCGCCGAACATGTTGTTGGTAACGATGACGTCGAACTGGCGCGGGTCGCGGACCATCTGCATACACAGCGCGTCGACGTACATGTGCTGCGCGGTGATTTGCGGGTACTCGGCACTGACGTCTTTGAAGGTGCGCTGCCAGAGGCCACCGGCGTGGGTCATGGCGTTGGACTTGTCGCACATCAGGACTTTGCTGCGCGGGGAGCCGTCGAGTTTCGTGTTGCTCTTCTTGCCGCAGTATTCGAAGGCGTAACGGATGATGCGCTCCACGCCTTTGCGCGTGTTGATGTCTTCCTGGGTGGCGATTTCGTCGGGTGTTCCCTGCTTGAAGACGCCGCCGGCATCGGTGTAGACACCTTCGGTGTTCTCGCGGAGGACGACGAAGTCCACGTCTTTCGGTTCGACGCCCTTCAGGGGGCAGAGCGCGGAGTCGAGCAGGCGGACGGGACGAACGTTGGCGTAGAGGTCCATCTTGAAGCGCATGCCGAGGAGGATCTCTTTGGCGTGAATGTTGGTTTTGACGCGGGGATCGCCGAAAGCGCCCACGAAGATGGCGTCGAAATCGCGAGCGAGCACGGCGAAACCGTCTGGCGGAACGGTGGTGCCGTCGCGAAGGTAGCGGTCGGCGCCCCAGTCGAAATTGGTGAACTCGACGGGCGCGCCCGTGGCTTGAATGACTTTTACCGCGAGGGGAATGACTTCCTGGCCGATGCCGTCTCCGGGCAGAACGGCGATGCGTTTCTTCGATGGAGATGTCACGGGAAGAAAGTAGCACAGACCAGCGCAAGACGCGCTCTCGACAGCCGGCCGGGAGGCCGGCGCTACCCTGGTGCGGCGTTCGCTATAATCGAAGCTTGCGAAGCGCCATGGGGAACACATCTCTGCAGGATCACGAAATCGGGCTTCCGGGCTGCGTCAGCGGCGAGTATCGAGGCGCGACGACCGCTGCGCGCTTCGGCGATCCTCAGGCGGAACTGGCGGGACTGCGTGGCGGCTGCGGTGTGTATGACGCCGGTTTTCGGGCACAGATCTCGCTCACTGGCGCGGACCGCGTGCGCTGGCTCAATGGCATGGTCACGAACAATATTCGCGACCTGCAAGCTGGCCACGGCGCGTATGCGTTTTTGCTGAATCCGCAGGGGCACATCTTGGGCGATCTTTATGCATACAACCGCGGAGAATCGATCACGGTTGCGATGGATCGCAATCAGGTCGGGAAGATTCTGGCGACGTTTGACCATTACATCATCATGGATGACGTGGAAGTCGCGAACCTGAGCGAGCAGTTTACGGCGCTGGGAGCCTCGGGGCCGAAGGCGCGCAGTGTTTTACAGGCGGCAGGACTGAACGTACCGGATTTGCAGCCCTTGGAACTTCAGAGCGCGATGTGCGAATGCGACTGCGGCTGTGTGGAGTGTACGATCGTCCGGTCCGATGACCCGGCAGTCGAAAGCTACGAACTGTGGATGCCGCCGCAGCACGCGCGATCCGTGTGGGATGGGTTGATCAAGGCCGGCGCAACTCCGGTTGGATCAGAGGCGCTGGAACTGCACCGGATCATTGCGGGCATTCCCCTGTATGGTGTGGATATTCGCGAGCGTGACCTGCCGCAGGAAACCGAGCAGACCCGCGCATTGAACTTCAACAAGGGCTGCTATGTGGGACAGGAAATTGTGGAGAGGATTCGCTCGCGAGGGGCTGTGCATCGCAAGTTCAGCGGGTTTGTGACCGCAGGCGGGGCTGGCATCGCCCGCGGAAACAAGATCTCCGCGGGGGAAAAGGAAGTGGGAGAGATCACCAGCGTAGCGTCTTTTGCGACGCCGAACGCGGCGCAGACGGTGGCGCTTGGCTACATCCGCCGTGAAGTGGGGACGCCTGGACGCGAAGTCATGATCGGCGGAAATCGGGCGACCGTCGCCAAGTTACCGGTTGACGTCGCGATGATCAGCGATCAGGCAGTGGAGCAGCAAATGTAAGATTCTCCCATTCCGGGTTTCATTCGAAGTTCTATACAGGATGAGGAAGATTCATGGCTGAGAAAAAGCAAGAACCCAGCTTTACCGTCACCGACCGGCGGCTGTTTACCTCGGACGGAGAACTCCGCGGTGACGTCCCGGAGGAGAAAGAGCTGCCCAAGCCGGTGGAATCGGCGAAGGCGCAAGCCTCCGCGCCGCCACCAGTCGAGGCCGCGAAAGACGACGGACTCGGCGAGATACCGACTCCGCCTTCGACCGAGGAGCAGCAGGCGCAGGTGGAAGCGTATAAGAAATCGGCAAAAGAGCTCGATTCGCAGGTGGAACTGAGCGGACATTCTGCGAAAGACTTCGAAGTTACGTTCGAGCGGTTCCTGGCGCAGCTGTATATGACGGCGATGCTGCAATTGGGGCTGATGCGGCAGCAGGGCGAGCAACCGCACATCGACATCATTGGCGCGCGTGGAACCATCGACACGCTCAGCCTGATCGGCGAAAAGACGAAGGGCAACCTGACGCCGCAGGAGGAGAACTTCCTGCAAAACAGCCTGTACGAACTGCGCATGGCGTATGTGGAAGTAACTAACGCGCTGGCGCGCGCGCCGCAGGCGCCGCCCGCCACCGGAACCGGCGGACCGCGAGCGAGATGAAAGGAACCCTGACCGTGCTGGGCAGTGGAACGTCGATGGGCGTTCCGACTCTGGGCTGTGATTGCGCCGTCTGCCATTCGCCGGATCCGCACGATCGGCGGACGCGACCTTCGATCATGATCGAGTACGGAGGCAAGGTCGTACTCATCGACACCACGCCGGATTTTTACGCGCAGGCCATTCGCGAGAATATTCAGCGGGTCGACGCGGTGCTGTACACGCACACGCACGCCGACCACATTCTCGGCATCGATGACCTGCGTCCGCTGAGCTATGCGCACAAACCGAACAAGCTGCCGCTTTATGCGCGGCCCGATTCGGCGGCGTTTTTGCGCAAGATGTTCACCTACATCTTCGACGCGGATTACAAGTTCGGCGGACTCCCGCTGCTGGAACTGAAGCCAATTGACGGGCCGGTGGACGTTCTAGGAGTGCGCTTTGAGCCGATCCTTCTGATTCACGGAGAGCAGCAGATTTACGGATACCGCTTTGGCTCGGCGGCCTACCTGACCGATCACAGCGAGATTCCAGAGAATTCCATGCACCAACTGGAAGGGCTCGATGTGCTTTTTCTCGATGCCTTGCGGCACAAGCCGCATCCGACGCACTCGACGGTGAAGGGCTCGATGGCGATCGTGGATCGGCTGCGTCCAAAACGGGCATTCTTTACGCATATTTGCCATGATCTGGCGCACGAGGAAACCAACGCCACTCTGCCGCGGCACATCCGGCTGGCCTATGACGGGATGAAGCTGGAGTTTGAGATTTGAATCGAGATTGATGATTGTCGATGGTTGACGGTTGATGGAATCTCACGCGCTTTTCGTTCAACCATCTGAAATCTGCCCTTACCCATGCAAGTCTTCCACACACTCGATCAGGTTCCCGCCGATTTCGGTCCAGCGCTGGTAAGCGTGGGTAATTTTGATGGAGTGCATCGAGCCCATGCCTCCGTGCTGCGGGAAATTGTCATGCGCGCGAAGAACAGCGGGAGCAAGGCCGTAGCCGTGTCGTTCGAGCCGCATCCGGCGCGCATTCTGCGGCCGCAATCCGTGCTGAAGCTGTTGACGCCCACGCCCGAGAAACTGCGGCTGCTGGAAACGACCGGTGTCGACGCGGTGCTGTTACTGCCCTTTGGGCGCGATCTCTCGTTGATGACGCCGCGGGATTTTGCCTGGCAAATCCTGCACGAAAGACTCCAGGCTCGCGAAGTGCATGAGGGATACAACTTCCGCTTCGGGCATAAGGCTGCCGGCGACACGAAGATGCTGGCAGACTTCGGCCGCGAGATGGGTTTTGAAGTGAAGGTCTATCCGGAGATGCGCCTGCGCGGCGAACCTGTCTCCAGCAGTCACATTCGGCGACTGATCAGCGAGGGACGCGTGAGCCGGGCGCGGCATCTGCTGGCGCGCCCGTTTTGCATCCTGGGGACGCCGGGACGCGGTCGCGGATATGGATCGAAGTACACGGTTCCCACGATCAACCTCGCACGTTATGAAGAACTGGTGCCCAAGAACGGCGTTTACATCACGTGGACGCGCGTCGGGAAGGAACGATTCGATTCGGTTACGAACGTGGGGACCCGGCCGACGTTTGGCGATGAACTGTTCGCCGTCGAAACGCATCTGCTGAATTTCCATCCCATTGAACTGATGCCGGAAACGGAAGTAGAAATATGTTTCCTCGACCGGCTGCGCGACGAGATCAAGTATCCATCGGTGGAAGTACTGCGGGAACAGATTGCTCGCGACGTGCACCGAGCGCGGCGCTATTTCCATCTGCTGAGCCGAGCCAGCGGTTCGAGTTGACGGTCGGCTCTTCCCTGTCGTTTCGGCCGGACGTGGCGCGGCATCAGTGCGGCAGGTAGCCCGCCTCCATCGGCAGTTTGCCATCCACGCGCACAACGTTGACGCTGCTATCGATGGAATGGACCTCGATCAGGCCGACGGCTCCCGGTTCAGACTGCACGGCCTTCAAGACATCCGCGTCCGTGTCGACAAAAAGAATCGATTCGCGGTGAGCTTCGAGAAAGGCGCTCCATTCCGCGGCCTTCATGTGGACCAGATGATGAAGAGTGTCGGATTCTCCTGCGGAATCTTTATGCAAGACCAGGAAGACGTTTTTGCCGTCGGGCCACTTCTTGATTTCCCCGCGGATGATTTTCTCCAGCTGCGCGGACGTCACGTTGTCGGCCGCGTTTTCCCGGTTGACGACCACCGCCGTGTGGTGGGCAAGGCAAGGCGCCAGGCTGGCACACAGAAACGTCACTAGGTAAATTGCCGAGCGGAATCGCATAGCACGGACCTCGATTTCTCGGGGAGTCGTTTTCCGGGGGACTAGGAGAGAGTAGCGAATGCCGCGCGGTGCGTTGTCAAAACAATGTCACGCAGAATGACGGAAGTAACCGGGAGTAATCGCGCAACTGGCGCTATTCCATGGGATCAACCATCACTGACTCTTCCGACACCCCTCGTCCGGGCAGCTGCACGATTACGATTGCCGAAAGCACGAGTACGATGCCCAAGGACTGAAGCGGATGAACTCCCTCGCCCAGGAGAGCCGCGGCCAGAAGGATCGAAAAGACCGGCTCCAGGCAACTGGTAATGATGGCACGCGTTGGTTCCAAATGCTGTAGGCCAAGGAAATAGAGGGAGAAAGGCCCAAGCACGGAGATGATCGAGAAGGCGAACAGGAAGGTCCATTGAGCCGGGGAATAGTGCGTGGCGGCAACCTTCCACGGCGGATTCACGATCAACCAGAAGGCGGAAGCCGACATCAGGGTCCAGACGAGAACGCGCCAGCGGTCATAAAGGGCGAGGATGCTATGCCCGCCGATGTTGTAGAACGCGAACGAAAACGACGCCAGAACGGCGGCGAACAGACCGTAGGAGTCGAGATGCAGCGGTCCGGCCGAGCGGCCGCCCACGATTCCGATGGTGAGCGCGATGCCAAGCATCGCCACGATGACGGCGACAAGACGCTGGAGAGTGAGTCTCTGATGGCGGCGCGCAACGACATAGAGCAGCACCCACACCGGAGCGGTGTATTGCACGATGATGGCGATGGCGACGCTGGTCTTCTGAATCGCCACGTAATAGAAGAAATTCGAGGCAGCAACGCCAAACACGCCGAGCACCAGGCATGAAATCAGGTCGCGAGTTGGAAGATGGATTCGCTGCCATCCGCGGCGAGCGATGAGCATGGGCAGAAGTAAGAGGAGTGAGAACGAAGTACGTGTCTGCGACAGGATGAGTGGGTTGATCGGATTTGTGGTCTGGCCGCTCAGCGCCAGTGTTCCGGTAAAGACGGCGCGGCCGAGTACGGCTGAGACTCCCCAAAGAAAAGTCGCCGAGGCAATGAAGATGTAACCGCGCAGGGGATGCGGCGAGGGCTCTACTGACGGGGTCGTGCTCAGGATCCCACCGCCGGATCGGAAGACGACGAAGACTTCAGCAGTTCGTCGACGCGCGCGGGGTCGAAGCCCACGACAACTTCCGGGCTTCCGTCGACAAAAAGCACAAGGGTTGGAGTTTCATTGCTACTGAGTTGCTCGGTCATCTCGCTGCGGGCATCGCGGTCGGTACTGATGTCGCGCTCATCGAAAGGGATCTCCTTGGCTTCCAGAAATATCTTCATCAGTTCGCAGGAGATGCATCCGGGTTGCGTAAACAGCAGCGCGCGATTTGACATGGCCGATTCCGTGCTAAGGATCGTTACACGGATGCGTATTCGATTTCAAACTCGATCTTGGCCGTCTTTTCGAGCATGGCGGAGACCGAGCAATACTTTTCCTTGGAGAGCTTCACTGCGTCTTCCATGGCCTTTTGTGAAACCTGTCCAGATACGCGGTAGGTCAATTTGATCATGGTGTACACAGCGGGGTAGCCGGTGGCACGCTCGCCGTGCGCCCTGACTTCGAGGCCGGTGAAGGGCTCGCGCTTTTTCCGCAGGATGCCCACCACATCGGACGCTGTGCAACCGCAGAGAGCGATCAAGACAAGTTCCATAGGCGTGGCCGCGGTTTTCTCCGACGCGGTGTCCATGACGATGGCGTGGCGAGATGTGGCTTCGCCGAGATAACGCTCGTTGTCGGTCCAGATCGCTTTGGCGGTGATCATGGCTTTCTACCTCCGATTGTCGGTGCTGGGTTCGGGATGGATGAGGACGCGGAACAGTTCCGGCGCGTCGTGCTTGAAGCGGATTTCCAATTCGGTCTGGAGGTCGTGCACGCGGGCGAGCGACAGGTCATCAGAAAGCGTGCAGTGGCAGGAAAGGTAAACGCGGTCGCGCACGCGCTTGAAGACGAATTCGTGTACGTCGAGGATTTCGGGGAATTGGGCGGCCACGGCTTTGAGACGCGACTCCAGGGCAGCGTCGCCTTGCCATTGCTCGGGCTTTTCGATGGTGGCAGGTTCGCTTTCGATATGGGTCAGAATCTCGGCAATCTCCGGCACGTCGCGCTGCATGTCGGCCTCAAGTTCGGTGACCTGATCGTGTGCCTCTTTCAGAGTCATGCGTTCGTCGAGTTCGATGTGTTGCTCAACGTGCAAGCGGCCGTCGAAATCCTGCACGCTGATGTCGTGAACGTTCAAATTCCTGCGGGTGGCGACGGCGCGAATGCGGTCGAAAATGTTCTCCGAGCCTTGGGCGCGAGGCAGCGGCTGAACGGTAACGTCGGCGTCGGGGAGGATTTTGCGGACGGCGTCGGTGACAGCGGTGGTTAGCTGGCCAGAGCGCTGAAAGGTCACCGTGCGCGCGAGACCAACCACCAGATCGGCAAAGTAGCGATTGCCGGCGCGGCGAATGCGCACGCGATCAACTTCCAGCACACCGTCCAGGCGGGAAACGGCGTCGTAGATCTGGGAGCGAACGCCGGCAGGAGCGGCGTCCAGCAGGGCGTCGACGGTGCGGCGGGCCAGGCGCCAGCTCACAGAAACAACGACGCCGGCTACAAAGAGGGCGGCGATCGGGTCGGAGTCGCGGAGCCAGTCGATGTGATACGTGCGTCCCAGCAGCACCAGCGCCAGGCCGAGAACGACCACTCCGGCGGACCAAATGTCGGTGGAGAAATGCAGGGCATCGGCCTCCAGCGCTTGACTATCGTACTTGGTGGCAATGCGACCGAGAATGCGGGAACGCCACCAGTCGACTGCCATGGAGATCAGCATCACAGCGAAAGCGGCGATGGAGGGCTCAATCTCGATCCTCCGGAAGAAGAGCCGCAACGTGGCTTCGTACATGATCCACGCGCAGGTGATCAGCAGCAGGCCGGTTTCGACGAAGGCGGAGAAATTTTCGATTTTGCCGTGGCCATACTGGTGGTCGGCATCGGCCGGTTTGTCCGAGACACTCACGGAGAAGTAGGTGAGCAGAGACGCGATGAGGTCGAGTCCGGAGTGCGCCGCTTCGGAAAGGATGCCGAGACTTCCGGTGGTGAATCCGACAACCAGCTTCATGCCGGTAATCACGACGGCCGCGAACACGGAATTGGCCGCGACCGAACGTTTTTCGGCACGCACCAAGTCCGATGGCGGAATCGTGGAGCTTACTGGCATGGAGGCATTATCGCCGTTGGATGGGAATTGCGCCAAACCGGTTCGTGTGGGCCGACAATCCGGGGAATTTAGCAGATCTGCCAACCGCGTCTGGGGGGCGAAGTCCTGGGCCGGCTTGTGCTAGGATTTGTAGTCCTGGCAGTACTCAATCTCTGATGGACCAATCCTGGAGGAAATTGTTTATGCGTAAGAGTTGGCTGCTGTGTGTTCTGCTGGGGTCGATGGCCTTGGCACAGGCCGCCCCACCGCCGCCCCTGGGGAAACCGCCCGCGGACGACGAACAGGCAGCGGATAAGTCGGCATCGGTGGCGCCGGACGCGCCCGTGATCACGGTGAACGGCGTGTGTCCGGAACAACCGGCCGGCATGACAGAGGGAAAGACTTCCTTGCCGGACTGCAAAACGGTGGTCACCAAGGCGGAATTCGAAAAACTGGCGGGCGGATTGGCCCCTAACATGACGCCCCAGTTGAAGCGGCAGCTGGCGACGATCCTGCCGCGGCTGATCGCGATGTCGAGCGAAGCACGAGCGAAGCAACTCGACAAAACCGAACGTTTTGATCAGATGTTGAAATTCGCGCAGATGCAGATCCTGACCAACGAAATGCAGCGCAGCATCCAGGAAGATGCGGGCAAGATTTCCGAGACGGACGTCAGCGCGTACTACAAAGAGCACGCAGAGAGCTTTCAGCAATACAACCTGGACCGGCTGTTCGTCCCGCGCACCAAGCAAGCGGATTTTGACAAGGACGACGACGAACGCGATGCCGACAAAGACAAGGACAAAGATAAGAAGCAGGACGAGAAAGCCAAGGAAGCCGCAGAAAAGGCGCGAGCCGAAGCCAATGAAATGGCCATGACGAAGCTTGCCGATACCCTGCGGGCGCGGGCCGCGAAGGGGGAGGACTTCGTGAAGCTGCAGAAGGAAGCCTTCGAAGCGGCGGGCATGAAGATCGATTCACCGACCGTAAATCTTCCGAAGATTCGGCGCACGGGTCTTCCGGCCGCGCACGCAGCGGTTTTCGATCTGAAGCCGGGCGAAGTTTCGCAAGTGATCAATGACGCCGGCGGCCACTACATCTACAAAGTTGAGAGCAAAGACGATCCAACGCTTGACCAAGTCAAGGATGAGATTCACACTACTCTTGCGAGCCAACGTTCGCGCGAGATGATGGACAAAGTGAACGCTTCGTTCAAAGTGGACACAAGCGCCGATTACTTTGGACCGGGACAGCCGGGCATGGCTCCTCCGCCGCGGATGCCGAGCCCGCGGAACATGGGGCCCGGAGGCGCTCCGCCCGCACAACCTGCACCAACCAAACCGAACTGATGGCCAAACCTGTCGTTGTCGTTACCGGGATCTCGGGCAACCTGGGAATCAGGCTCCTGCCCTTGCTAAGCAGCTATTCGGTGATCGGGGTGGACGTGGTTCCACCCCGTACCGACCGCGAGCTGCAGTTTGAAAGCATGGACCTGGGACGGGAGTCTTCGACCCGGGCGCTTTACGAACTGCTGCGCGATACGCATGCCTATGCGGTCGTGCACCTGGCGTTTGTGATCGATCCGGTGCGGGCTGGTGTGCTCGACGTGGACCGCATGTGGCAGATCAACGTGGCCGGAACGGCACGGGTAATGGAGGCGGTCACCGAAGCGAACCGCACGACCGACGACGGGGTCAAGCAGTTCATCGTTCCCAGCAGCGTCTCAGTCTATGGTCCGGACTTCCCTGCCGCGGCGACCGAGGAATCGGCATTGGCCGCGCACACACTGCCGTATGCAATTCATAAGAAAGAAGCGGATGAAGTGGTCCAGCAGCGGTCGCCGGCGATGCGGGGATGCAGCGTTTACGTTCTGCGTCCGCACATATTTGCCGGGGCGAGCGTTGAAAACTATCTGATGGGTGCGTTCCATGGCACGCCGAATGGGAAGAGCGAGCGCGCCCAGAAAATGCGGGCTGAGGGCAAGCGACTGCCGTGCATGATGCCGCGCGGGCACCGCTACCTGGACAACAAGATTCAGTTCGTGCACGTGGATGACATGGCGCGGCTCATCCGGCACATTCTGCAGCGCGAGCCTGAGGCGCAGCGGCTCACGATTCTCAACGTAGCCGGTGGCGGCGAACCTCTGACCTTCGGAAAATGCATTGAAATGGCTCATGCCAAGTTGATCCGCGTCCCCGGACAATGGGCGATGCGCCAAGTACTGAGGGTGTTGTGGCGCTACAAGATTTCCGCGATCCCACCCGAGGCGGTTCCGTATATGACCGGACAGTACATCATGAACACGGACCGGCTGCGGCGATTCCTGGGGCCGGAATATGAGCACGTGATGCGCTATAGCACAAGGGAGGCGTTCGCCGACAGCTTCAAACCGGTGGCCGCGACTTCTTAGCTGGCTCTGGATTCGGCTTCGGAGCCTGGCCTTCCCCGCCGTAGACCTGCGGCTCTCCCAGGCTCCCTTTAGGCGGTAGATGGCGGATGTAGAGCACTAACTGCCAGATTTCTTCGTCACGGAAAACATCTTTGGACGCCGGCATGCCGGACGGCGAAACGCCATTCTGAATGATCCAATGCAATTGTCCGTCGGTGTACGACTGCACGGCAGGGGAATTCAGCAGGGGCACCGGAGGCGACATCTTGCCGGCAAACGGCACCCCGCTGTTCTCACCGTCGAGACCGTGGCAGACCATGCAGTAGGCGCCGAAATTCTTCTGCCCGGCGTGGATATTCTCTTCATCAGGCGGCAGAGGGTTTTTATCGCTCTTCCCACGTACGGTGATTCTGCGTTTCGCCCCGTCGATCAAGCGCGTTTCGAATTGGCCCGGAGTGCGGACCTGGCATCCCGCCAAGAACAGCGCCGCCACGAGCATCGTGACGGCGCGGCCCGCTTGCAACAGACGACGTGAATGCATCCCCGACACGGTTTATTCCACCACGATCGTCATGTTCATATTGCCGTGATTGGTGCCGCAGAAGTGATCGCAGATCGTGGTAAATGTCCCTGCGACTTGCGGGGTTACGACAACATCTACCGTTTGACCTGGCGGGATTTCTTCATCGAGCTTGAGCGGACGCAGGAAGAAACCGTGGGTTACATCTTCGCTGTGCAGGCGGAGCTTCACGGTTTGGCCCTTCTTCAGCGTGATCTTGTCCGGGCTGAAAGCGAAGCGCTTGGCGGTGATTTCGACGACAGGGACGTCGTCGGCTTTTGCGTGTTTGGCACCGTTGAAAGCAAGCATGGCAAACAGGCAGATAGCAGCTGCAGCGATCGCCCGTTGCCTCAGAGTGTGATATAGCGTGACTCGATTCATAACTCCTCGCTCCAACGACCATGATGGCCGGGATTTGATTGCTAAACGTTGGGGTCCTTCAAAAGTTGCTGCACGCCATTGATGCCGCGGAACTGGCGTGAGGTAAGTTCCACATCCTCGATGGAGAGCGGAGTCGATCCTGGCTGCGGTCTTCCATTGAAACTCACCGTGCGGATTCCAAGATTCTTGAAGGGGTGATCCTTGTCGAACGGGACCGGCTTTCGCGGTCCGGTCACGCCGGTAGGATCGGGAAATGCGAAGATCAGGGAACGAGCGGCATAGTAATGTACGCTGCCGATTTCGTGGGCATCGTCGCGATGAATGTGGCCATAGAGTACGGTCACGTTGTCGTAAGCGGAGAGAACGTTCATGACGTCGTCTCCGTCGCTGGTGAACCATTCCCACTCCGGGCGGAGATCGAACAGAGGGCGGTGGGTGAACACGACAATCGGCGAGCTTTTCGAGAATCGCGCCAGGTCTTTCTTCAGCCATGCGAGTTGCTCAGTGCCGACTTCCGGCTTGGCACGGGAGACATTGTCAAGGGCCACAAAATGTACGCCGCGATGATCGAAAGAGTAATAGCTTTCGCCGAAGAACTCGCGATAGAGAGCGCCGCTATCGAGTCCGGCATCGTGCTCGCCTGGCACGTGCTTGATTAGGGGCACGTTAATCCGCCTGGAAATCTCCTGGAACTGCTTCATGCGCTCGACGTGAACGTTGCGGTCCTCGGTGTCGTGAGTCAGGTCGCCGGTGAACAGGATCAGGTCGGGCCGCTGAGGGAGGGCGTTGATCATGTCGACTGCGCGCTCGAAGGCTTTGGTGCCGAGCGGATCCGGAGGTCCGTTGAAGCCGACGTGCGCGTCGCTCAACTGCACGAAGGAAAAGGGCGCTACCTTCTCACCATTGGCGCGGCCCAAGGCGGAAAACATGTCCCCTGCCTCACCGTGGGCGAGGGCTGCGGGATAAGTGGAATAGAGCACGCCGATTCCCAGCGAGGCCCCGGTAATCTTCAGAAATGACCTGCGGTCCGGATTCTTCATTCGATCTCCTCAAACTTGCGCGTTCTAAGGCGATAACTGAGAGGCATCGCAAATATTCCACCGGGGCGCGAAAAAACATTTCTTTCGCGCCCGAGGGAATAAATTTCCGGCTGGCCGGTTTATGCTATGGAGGTGTCAGACAAACGCTTGCCCGCCGCGACGTTCGAAGATCTGGCACTCCCTCTTTTCGATCAGCTCTACAACTTCGCGTGCTGGCTCGCGCGCGACACCGTAGAAGCGGAAGACCTGGTGCAGGAGACCTACGCGAAGGCGTTGCGGGGGTTTTCGTCGTTTCAGGCAGGCACAAATTTTCGGGCGTGGATGTACCGCATTCTGCGCAATTCTTTTCTAAGTTCGCGCACCGGATTGAAGACGACAGTTTCACTGGAGGAGGAAGATTCCGAAGTGACACCCACGGATACTTCGACTCCGGAAAGCGTTCTGCTGAGCCAAGCAGACCGCGTAATGGTGCAGCGGGCGCTGGAAGAGTTACCCCTGCGTTTTCGGGAGATTCTGCTGCTGTGCGAGGTGGAGGAGATGTCCTATCAGGAGATCGCCGAGACGCTGGCGATTCCTACCGGGACGGTGATGTCGCGACTGTTTCGTGCGCGCAAGGCGCTGCGTGGTCTTCTGGAGCAGAAACTGCAAGGAGGGCGTCGTGACGTGTAACGACTGGCGCAGCAAGCTGGACGCTTATGCCGATGGCGAACTGGAACCGAAGGATGCGGCTGCCGTCGGGGTTCATCTAAAGAGCTGCGCGTCATGTGCGGCGCAGGCGCTGGAACACGTGCAGATGAAGCGTTCGGTAGCAGTGGCGGGGCGGCGGTATGCGCCGAGTGGAGATCTTCGCGCGAAGATCAGCAAAAGCGTTAGCGCAAAGTCATCTCCCCGGAAAGGCTGGGCCTGGAGGCTCGCGGCGGCGCCCGCGATTGTGGTGCTGCTGGCCTCTCTCGGAGTGAGCTGGTACGTGGCGCGCGAGAGCGCGCGACGGGAGCGGGTTTACAGTGAGCTTGCAGATCTGCACGTTTCGGCGCTCGCCAGTTCATCGCCGGTCGACGTGATTTCCACCGACCGGCACACGGTAAAACCCTGGTTTCAGGGAAAGATTCCATTCAGCTTCAATCTGCCGGAGTTGCAGGGGTCGGACTTCACTTTGATCGGTGGGCGCGTAACCTATCTTGGGCAGGCGCCAGGCGCTCATTTGATCTATCAACTGCGCAAGCATGAGATTTCCGTTTTCATTTTTCAGGATCGCGGAGCGGAGAGCGTACAGACCTCCGGGGCAATGCAGGCGAACGCTTTTAACGTTGAGAATTGGAGCGAGAATGGACTGCGCTATTTTGTGGTTGGGGATGTCAGCGCGAGCGACGTTGAGGCGTTGAGCAAGCTGTTGCGCGACGCGCACTAACCGCACTATTTCGTGCCGCGATACAGGCCGGCAATGCCAAACGTATACGGCGTCCAGGAAGCTTCCGAGAATCCCGCGGCTTTCATGCGGGCAAGCATTCGCTCGGGCGACGGAAAACGCTCGACCGATGCGGGAAGATAAGCGTAGGGCCCGCGTACGCCGGAGATGAGCGCGCCGATGCGCGGCAAGACCTGCTTGAAGTAGATGCGATAGAGCGAGCCCATCAGGCCGTCCGGTTCGCCAAAATCAAGAATGCCGCACTCGCCGCCGGGGCGAAGTACGCGCGCAATTTCGCGCAAGCCAGCGTCGTAATCAGCCAGGTTGCGGAATCCGAAAGCGGCCGTCACCAGATCGAACTGTTCGCTGGGGAATGGCAGGTCGAGAGCGTCGGCTTCCACCCATTTCAGCTTGTTTTCTGTCTGGGACTTGGTGGTGGCGTGCTGAAGCATGGCGTGGGAAAAATCCGCTCCTAGAATTTGCGGAGACGATTCACCCGCCTGGCGACGCAGCGCGAACGTCATGTCGCCCGTTCCGCAGCAGAGATCGAGCACGTGGGCGTCAGGGCGGCTCAGGATGTGGCGGAACGTGCGAGCGGTGCGGCGCCACCACATGCGATCCACGTTGAACGAGAGCACGTGGTTGAGCAGGTCGTAGCGAGGCGCGATGGAGGTAAACATCTCGCGCACGGCAAGGGCCGCGGATTGGCGGTCGGTCGATCCGTCCGGCGCCGCTCCGATGACTTCGACTTTGCTGGAATCGGGCACGTTCGGTTACTTTCGCTTCTTCTTTTTGGGTGCGGATTTCTTCAGCTCGGCTACCAGCGCTTCGACTTGAAGAACGTGATTGGTGTCATGTCCAGCAAACATGCGAGTCAGATGCGCAAGCGTTTCCTTGCCGCGCTCCAGGTGCATGCCATAGTTTTCCCACGCTTCGCGCGGCAGGGCTTTGAGCATCGCCAGATTATTTTCACGCAACACGCGGAAGGTCTCGATGGAGAGCTTGGGATCGCGCTTGCCGTAAGCGAATACCGAGGCCCACACGTCCTGATCGAAAGGCTGAATGGTCGTGCCGTTCGCGCCCAGAATCGACCGCATGCGCCAACTGGCAACGATTTCGGCGTCCGCCAGGTGCGCAACGATCTCGGCGATGGACCACCTCGACGGATCGGGCTTCCATTTCAACTGCTTAGGCGTTAAACCGTGAACCAATTTCTTCAGCTTAGCGGCAGTTGCCCGTTGGGCTTTGATCGCATCTTTCCCTTCGATGTAGCCGAGGATTCGCTGTATGTACTGCGGCGCTGTTTCCTGCATGGTTTCTCCTTATTTTCCCCAGACCCATCCGCCACGGGAGAGGCGGCGCAGCTCGTCAACCGTATCGATAATGACAGTCTCGGGCACGTCGCTGGCGATCTCGACCTTGCCGATCTCGCGCGGCAACACAAAATGAACGACGCCGTTCTGGGTTTTCTTGTCGGACTTCAGCCGCGCGAGGATTTTGCGCGGGGTAACGTTGACTTCCGGCAAGCGACCAAGGCTGAGGACGGCATCGGCGATACGCCCGGCGGTGACGCTATCGGTGCGCTTCACGGTGAGCGCGATGTTGGTGGCGGCGATCATGCCCCAGGCGACGGCCTCGCCGTGCAGCAGCTTCCGGTAGCCGGTTTCGGCTTCAAGGGCGTGGCCGATCGTGTGCCCGAGGTTCAGAACGCGGCGCAGGCCCTCTTCACGCTCGTCGGCGGAAACGACTTCTGCCTTCAGGCGAACGGACTGGGCGATCAGCCACTCCAGTTCCACGGGATCGCGCTTCAGGATGCGGGCTCGGTTCTGCTCAAAACGCAGGAAGAGTTCGACGTTGCCGATGATGCCGCATTTGAGTGCTTCGTAAAGGCCCGCCCGAAATTCCCGATCAGGCAGGGTTTTCAAGACCTGCGGATCGATCAAGACGACTCGCGGATGATGAAACGTCCCCACAAGATTCTTGCCGGCAACCAGATTGACGCCAGTCTTGCCGCCAATGGAAGCGTCCACCTGCGCCAGCACCGTGGTGGGAACCTGCACGACTTCCACGCCCCGCATGTAGAGAGAGGCGACAAAGCCAGTGACGTCTCCGACCACGCCCCCGCCCAGAGCAATCACGACCGACTTGCGGTCGGCACCGAGGCGTGCCAGTTTCTCGGCGAGGGCTTCCACGGTGGCCAGGCGCTTGGAAGGCTCACCGTCCGGCATCGGAATCACTTGCGGCGTAAAACCTCCCGCCTTCAGGGATTGAACCAGCTTGCTTCCCCACCGTTTGCGCACCGGGGGGACGGTCACGATAAAGACCCGCGCGGCGCGGGGCAGGAGATCGGCTAAGACGGAGCCGGCGCGAGTCAACAGGCCGTTTTCGATCCAGGCCTGGTAGGGCCGCGGCGGCACGTGAATGGTCACTTGCGGCATGGGTTTAATGATAGCGTAACGCGCGTAATGACTGCCTGCCCCGAGCGGGTGTACCATGGCCCCGGCTATGGGGATTCCCCGAGAAACCGACTTTGTCGTGGTCGGCGCGGGAGTGGCCGGACTTCGCGCCGCGATTGAGCTGGCACAAGCCGGGCGTGTGCTTGTGCTGACCAAGCGACCGGCCGCCGATCCAGACTCGATCGGGGTGCAGGCCATGGCCGCGCTCAGCGACGAAGACGAAATCATTCTCCACCTGCAAGACACGCTCAGCGCCGGGGATGGTCTGTGCAATGCAGACGCAGTGAAGATTCTGATCGAGGAAGCTCCCCACCGGATCGAGGAACTGATCAGCTGGGGCACTCATTTCTTTCGCAAAAACAACAAGCTGGTCTTTGGGCTCGAAAGCCCGCACAGCCGCAGCCGGAGTCTGCACGCGCAGGGCGAGTCGACCGGACGGGAGATTCTGCGGACGATTGCGGCCAAAGCCGGCTCGCTCAAGGCGATCACGATTGCGCCGTTTGCGTTTACCACGGCTCTGCAGACTGATGGTGGGCGAATTGTCGGCGTCTCGCTGCTCGACGACAAGGGTGTTCCACATGACGTCGCTTGTTCGTCGGTCTTACTCGCGAGCGGTGGAATGGGGCAGGTCTATCGCAATACGACGAATCCGGAGTTGGCCACGGCGGACGGCATGGCGCTGGCGATTCGGGCGGGGGCGGCAGTCAGCGACATGGAATTCGTGCAGTTCTATCCGACGACGCTTTATCTCAAAAAAGCGCCACGACTCCTATTGGCCGAAGAGCTGCGCCGGGAAGGCGGCGCCCTTCGTAATATTGAGTTGAACCGGTTCATGGGGAAGTATCACCCGATGGGCGAGCTTGCGCCGCCGGATCTGGTGGCGCGCGCCATCGTGCACGAGATGGAAGTGAGCCGGGCGAAGGATCCATTTGTGTATCTCGACCTGACGGAGATTTCGGCGAGCAAGATCCAGAAGCGCTTCCCCCGGATCCATGCGACCTGCATGCGGCACAACATCGACATCACAGAGGACATGATTCCGGTGCGGCCGGCGGCGCACTACAGCATGGGCGGAGTTCGGACCGATTTAAACGGCAAGACCTGTGTTGCGGGACTGTATGCTGCGGGTGAAATAGCCGCAACCGGAGTCCATGGCGCAAACCGGCTGCCGAGCAATTCCCTGCTGGAAAGCCTGGTTTATGGATGCCGCGCCGGGGCGGCCATGAGAGCCGAGCTCAAATCCGGCGCGCGGGGAAGTTCAACCCCGCAGGCGGCATATTCGAATGGGCCGGTCGAAGTCGGGGTGGAGGACACGATCGGGCAGATTCAGGATCTCATGTGGAATGAAGTTGGCTGCGTGCGCACGCGCATGGGCATGCAAAAGGCCGTGAAGATTCTCGAAGAGATGTCGCCCAAGCTTGTACAGCCCAAAACCCGCCGTGGTCATGAAGCGGCCAATCTACGCCTGGCGGCGTGGTTGATTGCCCGATCGGCGTTAGCCCGCGAGGAGAGCCGTGGAGCCCACTATCGCGTCGATTATCCCGACCATAACGATAAGCGATTCCTGCGGCACTCCGTGGTGCGGGGAGAAAAAGTCGAGTTTGTTTAGAACCCGCGCCTATTTCGCTTGCCGTTCGGGAAAAGCCAGCGACAGCATCGTGGAAAGCATTAACACGGCAGCCACCACCCCTAACGTGATGTGAATCGGGATGGGCACGTGCCTGGCGATGATCATTTTCACGCCCACGAAGATCAGGATCAGCGCCAGTCCATAGTGCAGGAAGCGAAAGCGCTTCATGAGCCCGGATACGGCAAAGTAGAGCGAGCGCAAGCCGAGGATGGCAAACACGTTCGATGTGTAGACGATGAAGGCGTTCAGGGTAATGGCAAGAACAGCAGGAACGGAATCGACAGCGAACATGACGTCGGTGGTCTCGATCACGACCAGCACGACCAGCAGCGGCGTGGCGTAGAAACGGGCGTCGCGCGGATCGCGAAAGAAAAGCTTTCCTCCCTGGTAGCCGTCCGTCACTGGAATCACCTTGCGAAGCGCACGCACCAGGGGATTCCTGGCAGGATCGACTTTATGCTCCCCCATGACCAGGAATCGGATGCCGCTGTAGATGAGCAAGCCGCCGAAAACATAAATCAGGGGGTGGAAATGCAGGAGCAGGCTGGCCCCAGCTCCGATGAAAATGCCGCGCATGACCAGCGCGCCGATCACCCCCCAGAAGAGCACACGGTGCTGAAATTCTTCCGGCACGGCGAAATAATTGAAGATCAACAGGAAGATGAAGAGATTGTCGACGCTGAGAGAGAGCTCCAGGACGTAGCCGGTAACGAACTCCAGCGCAACTTGGCGGCCTTGCCAGAAGTATAGGATCACGTCGAAGGCCAAGGCCAGCGCAACGTAGACCAGGCTGCGAAGGAGCGCCTCGCGAAATCGCACCACATGGCGAGGCCGGTGGAATACACGCAGGTCCAGCACCAGCATGCCGAGCGCGAACAGGTTGAAGAGAATCCAGAAGTAGAGCAAGGGTCTTTTGATTCTTGATTCGTGATTGCTAGCCGAGCCGTTTCAACCAGAAGCGAAGCGGTATCGGCGTGCGATTCTATTTTGCTCTTCCCCGCGCGCCGCTCACCCAGTCATCCCATAGGCCGAAGGCCTTGAACAGCTCGATGCTATTGCTCTCGCGCATGGTCTGCTCAATCTCATCGTGCGTGAGGCGACGGCCGATCTTATAAGTCCCGTTCGCCAATTCGAAACTGAAGGTCGCGGCCTCGGCTACGTGCTTCTTCAGTTGCGCGAAATCCACCTTGTCGTAGGTATCGGAGACGGCGTGATAATTTTCCAGGTAGTTTGCCTCCTGCTGATCGGCGACGAAGGTGGGGACGCCTTCGAGCATGAAGTCGAAGTGATCGGTGCCCCATTCCATGTCGGGCTTCAGGTCCGTCACGCCGAACTGGGCAAGCGGTGCAATGAGCTCTTTCGCAGCGCCGGCAAGGTCTTTTCGTCCGCCGACGGAAAAGCCTGTAGTTGCACCCGTGCCGGAATCGAAGATCACCGCTCCGGCCGCGCGGTCAAGTTCATGCCGATGGTTGAAGGCATAGGCGCGCGAGCCCATCAGTCCCTGCTCTTCGCCGGAGAAGAGAATGAACCGGATCGTTCGTTTCGGGCGCAGGCCGGAAGCCTTGATCGCTCGCAGCGCATCGACGACCAGAGCGGCATTACAGCCGTTATCGAGCGCGCCGGTGCCGAGCTCCCACGAGTCGAGATGGGCGCCGAGGATCACGAACTCGTCCGGCAGTTCGGTGCCCCGAAGTTCGGCAATCACGTTAGACGCCTTGATGGGGCCGCCAAGCTGGTTGGGAATCGAAAGATCGGCCCAGACCAGATTGCCCGCTGCCAGCAAGCGTGCGATCCGCTCACCATCTTCCCTAGCGATGACAACTTGCGGAATCCTGTCGATCTCTCCGGCACCGGCGTTGGTGTGCCGGTAGAGGATGTCGTGCTCGCGGGTCGCCATGAAGGCGATGGCCTTGGCTTTCGCTTTCACCGCCCGATCGATGATCGGCGGGGCTTTGGTGTATTCCGCGAAGAGGTCATCCCACGTTTTCAGCACCGTCGTGTGCACGAGGAGAATTTTCCCGGAAACATCGCCTGCTTTCTGGAAATCCGCGTCGGAGCCTTCGCCGACGTCCGCAATTGGAATGTGCTTCACCGCCGCCAACGCAGGCGCCCAAGCCACGGAAACGGCGCGGACGCGAAAGGGAGAAAGTACGGTGCCGCCTCCTACATTCGAATCGCTCACGTGGAATGCGGTGGTCGCGGTCATTTCCGTCGTGCCTTCGGCCCACGAATTGGGAATCGTGAAACCCTCGGTGTGGACGCTATCGGCCCCGGCAGCGGTGAAGGCTTGCACACCCCAAGCGACGGCGTGCTGCATGGCCGGGGTTCCGGGGACGCGTCCGCCGATTTCATCGGTCAGGCGGCGAAGATTGTTTTCAAGGGAAGACGGCTGGAGGGCCGCCTGGATGATCTGATCCGCAGGTGTGTCGGACGGAGAACTTGCGGCGACGCAGCAAACAAGTACGGTGCTCGCCAGGAACAAATTCTTCAGGGTTCGCATGGCGAGCATTAGAAATGAATTCAGGGAAAAGCGCAAAAAAACGTGCACCACAGAGAGCACAGGGGAAATCTATTTCGCCGGCAACGGATCCATCTTGTCCAACATGCGGATGGTTTCGAGCATGACCGTGCCGACAATTTCCAGACTCTTGGGGCTGAGTTTGTCGACGGTGTCTTGCGTTGTGTGCCAGAAGACGTCGTTGTAGCCGTAGTCAAAATCGATCAGGTCCGCCGCGGGAACACCGCGAGTCACGAAGGGCATGTGGTCATCGCCGACCGTGTTGTTCCGGCCAAAGAAGTGCGACTGATACCCCATGCGCGACGCAGCCTCAAAGACGGCATTCTCCAGCCATGGCGCGGAGTTTGTGTCGCGGTCGATATTCAGATCGGAGTCGCCCACCATGTCGGCAAGGAGGAAGGCTTTAATCTTCTTCAGCGTGCCATCAGACTCCCACCTCTGCGCCAGGTGCGTAATGCCGTAGAGGCTGTCGTCTTTGAACGGCAGGACTTCAGGCAGGCCACCGGAACCGTCGGGCTTAATGGCCTCTTCGGCGTCATCCCAGACCAGCCAAATGCTGTAGCCATCACGGGGCCTGCCGCTGGTCTGGCGTAGCTGGTTCGCCATCTCCAGAAGCAGAGCGCTGGAGGATCCGCCGTCGTTCGCGCCGACATATGAGGTGTTGCGCAGCGGATAGTTCGTGTCGTAGTGGCTGGCCACCACGATGATGCCGTCTTTCGTCCCGGGAAATTTCGCGATGAGGTTGTGCACCGGGAACTTCCCTTCCGGCGTATCGGCAGCGAAGGTATCGTCTTCGACCTGATCACTCTTCAGGCGTGAAGCCAGGTATTCTTCAACCTTCTTGTGAGCCGGGCTACCCAAGGGGCGAGGGCCGAACTTCACGATGTCTTTCACATACTGCATTGCGCGCTCACCGTCGAACTTGGGCAAGGGGCCGGGATCGGGTGGAAAAGTGACCGTAGGACCTGGAGATTCCGCCGAAGCATTGGCCGGTGTCGCCTTGGCTGGCGACTCCTTATCGCGATCGCAGGCCAGCACAACCAGCGCTAGTCCCAGCAGGATCCATGCCGGTTTGAACTTCATCAGGCTTGCTTCTCCTGGCGGGCCCGGCGCTGGTCGGGATGCACAAGGTACGCCACGCCGATGCTGATGGCATAAAGTGCGAGCATGGGCGCGGCGAAGACGCACATGTTGATGACGTCGGGAGTGGGCGTAACGATGGCAGCGATCACAAAAATGATAAGAATCGCGTAGCGGAAGTTCGTGATCATGAAGCGCGGCGTCATGATGCCCAGAAAGGCGAGGAAGAAAACCAGAATCGGCATCTCAAAGATGAGGCCCATACCCAGAACAATGCTCAGGAACAGTGATGTGTATTCGCCGACCGTGATCATCGGCATGAATTGGCCGTTGAATTTAACGAAGAAGTCGAGAGCGCGGGGATAGGCGATCCGGTAACCAAAATATCCACCCAGCGTGAACAGGGTGATAGTGGACGCCATGAACGGCATCACGTAACGCTTTTCATTGCGGTAGAGGCCCGGAGAGATGAACATCCAGACCTGATACAGAACGAACGGCGAGGTCAGGAACAATCCCGCCAGCATGGCGATCTTCAAGTAGAGATTGAAGGGATCGACCGGGTTGGTGTAAACCAGCTTTTCGGGCAGGCCCTGGTGGCGCAAAGCGTCCATGATCGGCTTCTGCATCACGTCGTAGATGCGCTCACGATATCCCCAGCAAGCGCCCGCGCCAATGGCCACGGCGATCACCGAGCGCATGATGCGCGTGCGAAGCTCCTCGAGATGATCGAGGAAACCCATGGTGGGCATAGTGTCTTTTTCCTGTTCGACCGCGTCGGCTACTTCAGGCATGCGGCTCCTGGGAAACGACGGAGGCGACAACCTCAGGAGATGGAGCCGGGGCGCTCCCGGCAGAGTTCTCGGTGGCGTTTATTGCGGGTGTCTCGGTGGGTGTTTCGACGGCTGGCGCGAGTTGCTTGCTCTCTTCCACCGGGGCCACAGATGCCGGCAAAGTCCGGCTGGCCGTGCCTTCCGGCGATTTGGCGGGAGGCAGAATCGTCGTCTTTTCCACTTCGAGATGTGCGATTTCCTGCTCAATCTGCGCCTTGAACTCGTTCGACGCCCGGCGGAATTCGTTTAGAGCCTTACCGATGGTCCTGGCGATCTCCGGCAGTTTTTTGGGTCCGAAGACCAGCAGCGCCAGGACGAACAGGAAGATGGTTTCCGAAAAACTCATGCGCTTCATGATACTGCCGGAGAACCAGAAGCGCCAATTCGCGTGACAAAGAATTGACGCGGGCGGTTCTGAGTTCTCAGTTCTCAGTTCTCAGTTCTCAGTTCTCAGTTCTCAGAAGAGGCTCGCCGACCCTTCGACACGTTGATCCACGGTCGTCACGGTGAGGAACCCGACTGGTCATGTCCTGCGATTTGCTGAGAACTGAGAACTGGCAACTGGGAACTGTTCTAAGATGTTCCCGCCATGCAATTCTGGTTCGCTCGCGGCAGTGAAGTTTCGATTCGTGAACAGTTGGTGACGCAGGTCATCCTGGGCATCTTGAGCGACGACTTGACACCGGGCCAACGGTTGCCCTCCACTCGAGAACTGGCGCGGCGATTTCATCTCCACCCCAACACCATCAGTGCGGGATATCGGGAACTTGCGCGGGAGCGGTGGGTAGAATTCCGGCGGGGCAGCGGGGTCTACGTCCGTGCCAGCAAGCCGGAAAAGGCGGTTGGGACCGAGCTCGCGCTCGATCAGATGATTGCCGGAGTGTTTCGATCGGCACGAAAGTTGGGCGTGTCGTTGCCAGCGTTGCGTTCGCGCCTGCGCCAGTGGATGGAGTTGCAACCACCGGATCATTTTCTGCTGGTGGAACCGGACGAAGAATTACGGAAAATCCTGGCGGCGGAAATCTCCCGCGCAGTCGCCTTCCCGGTCGAGACCTGCGGGTATGAAGAATGCCCCAAGATTCTAAACGGCGGTATCGCCGTGACCCTTCCCAATCGTGCCGCGAAAGTCCGCGAGATGCTGCCGGCCGGAAGCGAATTGCTGACGCTGCAGGTCCGCTCCGTACCTTCGGCGATTGCTGGATTCTTGCCAGCGCCAGCGGGGATTCTGGTGGGCGTGGCCTCGCGCTATCCGGAGTTTCTCAAAATGGCGCGCACTGTGCTGCAAGCTGCCGGGTTCGAGCCCGAGAGTCTGGTATTTCGCGATGCCCGCGAGCCCAATTGGCAACGCGGTCTGAAGCAGACCGTAGCGGTTGCCTGCGACTCTCTGATCGCCTCCGAACTACCCAAAGGATGCCGAGCGCTTCCCTTCACCCTGCTCTCGGAGCGCTCCCTCGACGAGTTGCAACACTACATTGAGTTTCTTCGGTAATTTATTGCTACACAGTGGATAATGCAGATCGCCTGACTGACGAATAAGCGACCACCTATTCGGATAATCATGAACA
This sequence comes from Terriglobales bacterium, assembly GCA_037443605.1. Taxonomy (GTDB): domain Bacteria; phylum Acidobacteriota; class Terriglobia; order Terriglobales; family Acidobacteriaceae; genus Sulfotelmatobacter. Next base: position 7,206 of record JBBIOA010000027.1, on the reverse strand, counting down.
GGCTTAACCTTTCGTGCAAGATGGAGTTGCTGAGGATTGTTAATCTTCTGAACGAATATCGTCGCTATGGTCAGATGCCCGCTCGGCGTGAAATTCGAGAAACTGAAGGACAAGGGCATCCTTTTTCACTTCTAGCCAGCATCTCAGCCCAGCGCTGCGAGGCCCTATAATGCAAGGAGGGGACGTTGTCGGGGAATGCAATCTTTCCGGGTTCAATGGATGGTACTTGCGGTCATCCTGTCGCTCACAGGAATCACCGCCGCACAAATGGGGACCGCAGCTCCGCTCTCTCCCAAAGAAAAGGAGAAGGCGGAAGCAGAAAGAGCCGCAACCGGGCCGCTCCCGAACTATCCCACTCTGGTCGACATTACGGCTTCGACCGGCATCCACTTTAACCACCTCTCAAGCCCGGAGGCGAAGTTCATTGCGGAATCCATGAGTGGCGGCGTCGCGCTGATTGACTACGATCGCGACGGCTTCCCCGATATTTACTTCACGAACGCCCAGAACGTGGACATGGCGCTGCACGGGGTGAAGGCCCGCAGCGCTCTATTCCATAACAATCACGACGGAACCTTCACCGACGTCACCGACAAGGCCGGTGTCGGTTTTCCCTGTTGGGCGATGGGAGCCTCGGTCGGCGACTATAACAATGACGGCTGGCCCGATCTGCTGGTCACTTGCCTGAGCGGGGTCGTCCTCTATCGTAACAACGGAGATGGCACATTCTCCGATGTAACCAAGGCCGCCGGACTGGGTAACGACTCAGGATGGGCTACGGGCGCTGCCTTCGGAGACTATGACGGCGATGGCTGGGCGGACCTGTTCGTGTCGCATTATGTGGACTTTCACCTCGATGACTTGCCGATTTTTGGTTCTACAAAATCCTGCAAGTATCTCGGACTAGACGTGCAGTGCGGTCCGCGCGGATTGAAGGGCGTTCCCGACAGTCTCTATCACAACAATGGAGACGGGACCTTCACCGAGGTGGCGAAGAAAGCCGGAGTGGACGACCCGGAACGCCGCTACGGATTGACCTCCATCTGGACGGACTTCAACAATGACGGCAAGCTTGACCTCTTTGTCACCAACGACGGCCAGCCAAACTATCTCTATCAGGGCGATGGCAAAGGCAAATTTGAGGACGTCGCGCTGATCTCTGGTGTCGCCGAAAACGAGGACGGGCTGGAGCAGGCGAACATGGGCGTCGCCATCGGCGATTACCTGCATACCGGACGCATGTCGCTGCTGCTATCGCACTTCGACATTGAATATGCGGCGCTCTATCGCAACGACGGGGCCATGAATTTTGCCGACGTGTCGATCGTCTCGGGCATAGCTCGCGGCACGCAAGGCTATGTGGGCTGGGGAGACGCGTTCGTGGACTTCTCGAACAGTGGCTGGCAGGATTTCTTCCTCGTGAACGGACATGTGTATCCGCAGGTAGATAACGTGCAGCGCTCCACCCGGTATCTTGAGCCAAAACTCCTATTCTTGAATCAGCGCGACGGGAGTTTTCGCAATGTAAGCCACCGGGTTGGGCAGGCGTTGCAGGTTCCGCAGGTCAGCCGCGGAATGGTGGTTGGCGATTTGTTTAATGACGGGCGATTGGAAGCCGTCGTCGAAAATCTGGTCGGCGAACCGATGATCCTGCGCCCTGAAAACGGGCCGCCGAATCACTGGATCAGCTTCCAACTGGAGGGAGTCAAGAGCAACCGTCTTGCCTTGAACGCACGGGTACGGGCAACCGCAGGAGATCTGGTTCAACTCGGCGAAGTCGTAAGCGGCGGAAGCTACCTGTCGCAGCATGATCTTCGACTCCACTTTGGACTCGGAAATCACGAGAAACTCAACCAGGCGGAGATTCTCTGGCCCAGCGGGAAACGGGAAGTCCTGACGAATCTGTCGGCCGATCGATTCTATGTAGTACGCGAGGGCGAAGGAGTCGTTTCTAGTTCGGCGCCGCAACATCCGGCCAAACTGCCCTGACGGTCTTCGTCATTTGGCTGGCTGCAAGACCAGGCTGGACTGCCTCTCGCACTGTGCGAGACTCTCGGCCACGTCACCGGGAGTCCGCGACAGGTAGTCGTTTGGGCCATAGCGGGAGGGGGTCGGCACCCGCTTCCAAAGATCCAGACTCTTCCGATATTGATCGCGAGCCTCACTGAACAGCCGCGCCCGCGCCTGCTGGTTCGATTCGATGCGCGCCATAGCCAGCGCCACGTCCCCAAGTCCGGCGTAGGCGTCTGCTCCCGCAATCAGTGACGGAATATCCATGTGTTCCAGCGAAAACGGCAGCTTCGCCTCATCGAGGGCCTTCGAATATTCCTCCTTCGCGTCGCTCAGCCGACCCATCTTGACGAGGACGCCGGCAATCTTTGTGCCGATCATGGCAATGTCGCAGCGCGCATCGTCGTAGCTCGACTCGTCTCTCTTCAGAATCGTTCGCGCTTGTTGATAGCTGTTGAGAGCCTCTGGGAAGCGGTGCAATCCGGCTTCTGCCTCCGCGATCCAGGCCTGCATCGCTCCGGGACCGGGGCCAACGTCATCTTCCATCTGCAGGCTTTTATAACCATCGAAAGAACGCACGAGGATGGGAAGAGCTTCCGAGTACTTGCCCGCCACGGCGAGAGCGCGACCCATCTCGAACTCGCCCACCCAGACATCCGATTGAAGCATCTTGTTCTCCGGATCCAGTTTGGCGGGACGCGCAAGAAGCTCCAGTGGGCGGCGAAAGTCGGCGGTGGCGGCGGCAAAATCGCCGTTCATCAGTTCGGTATCCGCCCGTCGGCTGAGCGCTGAAGCCAAGTCGCGCGTAACCCCCGGATTTCCCGTTTCCTTGACCAGCACCTCGTACTCCTTGATCGCTTGGTCTAGAAGTGAGATTCCTTCTTTCCTCGATCCGAAGCGAGCGAGTTGTTCCCCCAAAACGACCTGAGCCTTGGCAATTCTCTGTTGGATGTTCGGGTCGTCCGGTTTTGCCGCGAGGATCTCCTCACACAAGCGCAGGCGTTCCCGGAATGTGTCCACCGCTTTCAGACGATCTCCCACTGCATCCTGAATTGAGCCTAGAATCTCGTACTCCTGCGCGCGCTCCTTCTTCACCTCTACATTGTTTCCATCGGTAATCATGAGAGGATCGGTCACGGCCAGCGCACGCTTGATTTCTTCCATGCCGGGCGGAACATAAACGTCGAAGAAAGCGCGCATGCGGTAGGTCATGGCGAGATTTAGTTGATCTGTGACGTTGTGAGGATTCGCCTTGGCGACGGCTTCGAACAACGCCAGAGCCTTGCGATGACTCTCCTCGGCCGCGCTCACCTGCCCCAAATTAGACTGCGTGGTGTCGCCCTGCACAGTCGCGAGACGTTCATACCCCCAGGCCAAGTCCCGCTGCAGATCAATGTCTCCACCGGAATCCTGCGCCAGATTGTCCAGATATTCCACGGCACGATTCAGCAGAAGTTTGCGGGAGGGCGTCGCTCCCGGCAGGGACGAGATCGAATCATGAATCTCAAAGATCAGGGAGTTCGCCAGCTTGCGCACATCGTTGAAGCGCTTCTCTGCTCGAATCCTTTGTTGCTCCGCGATGCGCGCCTGGCGCAGACTCATCCACACGCCGCCGATGACCGCAGCCGTGACCAGCGCAGCCGCAATCACGCCTACTTTGTTGCGTTGGACGAATTTCCTCGTCCGATACAGTAACGAGTCCGGCACCGCAAGGACTGGCAGGCCTTCCAAATGCCGCCGGATATCTTCCGCAAATTGCTCGACCGACAAGTAGCGACGGGAAGGCTCCTTGCGCAGCGCTTTCAGGATAATGTTGTCCATGTCGCCTGCGAGGCGACGGTGCAGCTTCAGGCGTGCGGACTGGTCCATTCCGCCCGAGGCTTCCGCAGCGTCTTGCCGTCGGGCGAGCACCGCGGTGCTCGGGCGTTCCGGATCAGTATCGGTGATAGCACGATTCAAATCGACAGGGGAACGAGTGCTCGTACCATAAGGGGATTTCCCCGTCAGCAACTGGTAAAGCACCACGCCCAGAGAGTACACATCGCTGGCCGTCGTGATCGGATCGCCACGCACCTGCTCCGGACTGGCATATTCCGGTGTCATGGCGCCCAGCAGTGTTGCTTCGGCTCCCTGGGTTGGATCGAGCAACTTTGCAATCCCAAAATCCAGCAGCTTCGGAATGCCGCCGGTCGTTACCAGGATGTTGCCCGGTTTGAGGTCCCGGTGAATGACCAGCCGTTGATGCGCATACTGAACCGCCGCACAGACCTGGCGAAACAGTTGCAGCCGGTCGTTTACGGAGAGTTCCCGATCAACGCAGTAGTCGAGGATTGGCTTCCCGTCGATCAGTTCCATCACCAGGTAGGGCAATCCGTCTTCGGTAGTACCGCCGTCGAGCAAGCGCGCGATGTTGGTATGGTCGAGCGAGGCTAGAATCTGGCGCTCTTGGCGGAAGCGCTCCAGAACGGCGGCGCTGTCATAGCCGCCCCGTACCAATTTGATGGCGACTTCCTTTTGATATTGCCCGTCGGCCCGGTCGGCGCGATACACCTCGCCCATTCCGCCGTGGCCAATCTGCTCGATGATGTTGTAAGCACCGATCCGGCGGCCGACCCGAGTCGGCACCTGGGGAGCGCGGTTCAACTCGAGGGCCGGTTTGTTTAGGAAACCGCTTTCCGCCTGCTCGTGAGACGCGAGTAGCGATTGCACTTCGTGAAGCAGCTCCGCGTCTCCTTGGCACTCGCGTTGGAGGAAAGGATCACGCTCTGGCGGCGCCAGGTCGATGGCCTGACTCAGCAGGCTCTTCACCCGCTGCCAGCGCTCCCGGTTCATGCCCGCGCGTCCCCCGACATCGCCCGGTGCAACCAGGCGCGCGCCGAAACCCATTCCCGCTTCACCGTAGCCGGAGAAATACCCAACACCTCGGACGTGTCCTCAATGGAGAGGCCGCTGAAAAAACGTAGTTCGACGATCCGACCCTGCTGCTCGTCCATCGCCGAGAGTTCGGTAAGGGCTTTGTCGAGATCGATCACGTCGACGTCTGCCTGAGCCGACACCGCCAGGGATTCGTCGAGAGTTAGCCGGCAGGCACCTCCACCTCGCTTCTCGGCGGCGTGCCGGCGCGCATGTTCCACCAGGATCTGGCGCATCAAGTGCGCCGCAATGCCAAAGAAATGCGCCCGATCTTGCCACTGGGGCTGGTTCTGCCCTGCCAGCCGCATGTACGCCTCATGCACCAAGGCGGTGCTTTGCAGAGTGTGGTCTGAGCGTTCCCGTTGCAGGTAGTAGCGCGCAAGTTTCCGGAGTTCTTCGTAAACCAGGGGCATGAGCGCGTCGAGCGCCCTTTGGTCCCCTTCTCGCCATCGGACCAGCAACTCCGTAACCGGATTGGAAGACCCCTGTGGCACGCGTTTCCCGCCCCGAGTCCCGGCCTCGTGCGGCGAAGCATATCGGGTATTGCCTTCGATGTCAACGAATTGAAAATGCATGACTTAAGGCGTCAGAAGCCGGGTTTGACCGGTCCCGCTCTTTATATTTGAGCTTTTTTCTCCCCGTTTTTCGCATTAACAGGTAGGATGTTGCGGCTCGAAATGGGCCGTTGTCGGGAATTGTTTGTGGTTCCGCGCCGGTGTCGGGGGGCACCGGCGGCGGAACGGAAATTCGGGCGATCGTCGGGTAAGAATCTGCTCCATCGCCCAGATTCCCTTGTCTGATTTCCGGTGGGACGTCCCCAGGAGATCAACACTCTCCTCCCAGGAGAAAGACCATGACGACCAATTCTTGGAGTAGCAGCCGTTTCCTGATCGTGTTCTGGATTCTCGTTCTAGCCGGCGCGATGGCTCAGGCACAAACCTTCACCGTATTTCACAATTTCATCGAGAGCGATGGATGCTGCACCATCTATCCCAGCATGATGGCTCAGGGAAGAGACGGGAGGATCTACGGAACAACTCTAAGCGGAGGATCGCACTTGGCCGGAAACGTCTTCGCGATCACTACAGCCGGCGCGATTGCAGATCTCCACGATTTCAGTGGCACGGATGGTAACGGCCCGCAAGGCGGCATCACCATGGGTCTCGATGGGAATTTCTATGGAACCACGTACCTGGGCGGCGGGACGCAGCATGGCACGATCTTTAAGATCACGCCGGCCGGAGTCTTTACTTCGCTGTACAGCTTTTCCAACAACGGCGACGGGGCCTACCCGCGCACGCCACCGGTTCAGGCGCAAGATGGCAACCTCTACGGAGCCACAGGCAACGGCTCAAACTACATCCTGTACAAACTCACTTCTGCCGGCGTATTCAGCGTGGTAGCTACCTTGCTCAGCCAGAGCTACACGCCTCTCCTTTTGGGAACTGACGGTAACCTCTACGGAACCACGCTGTACGGTGGAACTTACAACGAAGGAACCGTGTTCAGATTCTCGCCAGCAGCGAAAACGATTACTACGCTGTACTCCTTCAAGAACGAATGGTCGCCGAATGGGCCTCTGCTGCAAGCAACCGACGGAGCCATTTACGGAACCGCAGCGGTGGGAGGCACCGGCAGCAGCGGGGCCATTTACCGCATCACCACCGCAGGCGCCTACAAAGTGATTTACAACTTCACCGCCGCGGGCACTACCGACGGCAGGACCCCACAAAACGGTGTTGTCCAGGGCAGCGATGGCTTCCTTTACGGCGTTGCTTCGACGGGGGGCGCCAACGGGCTGGGGACTCTCTTCAAGGTGAGCACCGCAGGCACAGGTTTCACCTTACTCCACAGCTTCGATCCGCCGACCGGCGACACACCCTCTTCCGCTCTTCTGCTGCACACCAATGGAACGATTTATGGGCAGACCCAACACGGGGGCACGCATCCCGCCTACGGCACCATGTTCAGCCTCACCAACAACTTGAAACCGTACGTGAAGCCAGTGGTTCTTGTGTCGGCCAAGGTCGGCGCTTCCGTCGGACTACTGGGCCAGGGATTCACGACCGCCACCGGAGTGACGTTTGGCAACACGGCCGCGACTTATACCGTCACCAGCGACACGTTTATAACGGCGAAGCCGGCTGCCGGTTCCACGACCTCGCAGATTACCGTGAAGGAACCGTCGGGCAATCTGCTCTCGTCTCTGAAGTTCAAGATTGTTCCGACTGTCCTGCCTCAGTTGGAAATGGAGAAAGCGTTCGTCCGTTAAGATAACGGAGC
>JBBIOA010000026.1:0-92069 GCA_037443605.1 Terriglobales bacterium | reverse complement strand
ATGTGGGGACAGCGGCGGACCATGTGGGGACAGCCGCGGATCATGTGGGGACAGCCGCCCTCGGCTGTCCGGCGGCCCGGCAGTATCGGGCCGCGGCGTGGGGCGACAAATGACTCTTAGTGACTTCCTCGCGCCAACTTCATCAAACACGATTCCACTCCTATCCCCAGTGGAACTCGACGATCGGCCAGGCGAAAATCCCCAAGGTCTGTGTGCAATCGCTTTCCTATGCCTCGCGCCGATGATCGATGCAAGTCTTGCAAGTGACTGTAAATAGGATAGTTAGAGTGGTGTCAAATTGGTCCCACGCGTGCCCCTCTCAGGTGGGAAGGCACGCACGACTCATGTTTCGCCGCATTTCATCCGCGCTACTTTTACTCGCTGTGTCGGCGGACGTCCTTGCCGTGCCTACTTCCGGCGGGTACGGAAACACCCGCCGGCTGACGCAGCAGGAGCATCACATCGCGCGGCCTCTCCTGCGGGCTGCGCAGTTTATCGACGTTCCTCATGTGACTTCAGTCCCGTCGTGCGCAGACGTGCGTCCGCCCCAGGCTCTGGCCACTCCCGATCCATTTTTCAATCCGCAGGGCGGTAAGGTGAAGGTCAGCTTCATTGTCGGCACTGACGGGCGAGTGCATAGTCCGCTGATTCTGGAAAGCGCGGGACTGGCCGGCGACCGCCGCGTATTGCAGACCGTGCGCAGCTGGAGATATCGTCCCGCAACCTGCAACGGCGTACCCACCGAGACCGAGGGCAAGGTCGAGTTTTTCACCCGGTAGCCCGAACGCCTGGGCTAGAATGACGCCAGCAGCATTCCGATTCGAGGGGGGGGCGTTGGATCGAAAGAAGAAACCAGCCGGCCCGCCGGATTCGCCGCTGAGCGCCGATCTCACACCCGCCGAACTGGAAGAACTGGACCGGCGGCTGCAGGCCGCTCCAGACCCCAAGGCCGCGGCGCTCGATGCCGCGCAGCATTTCGCCGCCGAGACTCAAGCCGAATCCATGGCCACCGACTTTGCTCAATCCATGAACGATCCTGGAGCTGTCATCTGCGCGGTCTGCGGACACCATAACCGCGGCGCGAACAAGTTCTGCGGCATGTGCGGATTGCCGATGCAATCGACTTCCGCGCCCGGTCCGGAACTTGCCCCAGCGGCGCCTGTTCCGGGGTTGCCGCTGCAACCGGCCTCGAACCGAAGCGGCGCGATCGAAACGCATCACTACCATCATCACTATCACCACCACTATTTTCAGGGCGGAGAGTCCGCGGCCCCGAATTTTGCCGCGGAGGCGCCGCGCACGGATGCCCTGCGTACCGACCCTTCGCGCGAGGAGCGCATGCGTCCCAACGCCGCGTTGCGCGGAGAAATGAGCCGCGCCGAAGCCGCCGTCCGGCGGATTACCCACGAATGGGTCCTGGCCTGCAACACTCGCCACCTCGACGATCTGCTCGATCTCTACGTCCCGGATTCTCTGGTGCTGCGCTCGAACTATCCTCCGGTGCGCGGCGCAGCCGCGGTGCGCGAATTCTTTTTCGCGGCGCTCGATGCCGGCCTGGGGGATGTGGAAGTCGAACCCCTGCGCGTGGATGTTGCCGGCGATCTCGCCTATGAAGCCGGACGCTGGAAAGCCCTGGTTCCCAGCGCCACCGGCAAGCGCCGCGAGGAGCGCGGAAAGTATCTGTGGGTCTGCGCGCGCCAGAACAATGGCGAATGGAAACTGGCCGCCGACTGCTGGTCCAGCGACCTGACATTCACCACCATGGAATCGGATGTCCCGTCGCACAGCGGTGTGCGGACTCGAGAACCGCGCAAGCCATAGCGAAATTATTTGCGGCGCACGATGACGAACTCTTCGTCGCCCATCGCAACTTCCGCGGATCAAGCGGGTTCTAGCCAAGCAGACTGATCGAACGGAGATCCTGCTGTGAATTTTCATCCGCCCCTTTCGCTCTCGAAGAACACCTCGTTCCTGTTATGTCTGCTGGCCGGATTTCTCGTGATTCCATCCGCAGCGCAGGAATCGGGCAATGCGGCGGCCGCTTGTCATGCGCGCGTTACCGCGAATGACGTTGTGGTGGCGGATCACGAACGAAGGGAAGAGGCATTCCACGTTCTGCCTGACGGCATCCTTCCTCATCCCGGGCAGTGGCCGTATTTTGCCTGGAGCGATACGCCGCTCGGGGTGGCCCATACGCGCGACGGCTCCGGATATCTTTTCTTCGGCAGCGATGGTGGTTGTCACTTGAACTGCGGCGGAAAGACTCCGCGCTATGGTTCCATCACCGTGTCGACCGGCACGCTCGATCACCCATTGGGCGAGCCTCTCGGCGATCCCAATCCGCCGGTCACGGAATTTGTTTTTCCCGTCAGCAGGAATCTTCCCGCCAATATTGACTACGTTGGCGGCGGGCCCGTCTATCGTGTGCCCGACGGCGAACCCGGCGCTGGAGATCTGATCATCGTCTACCACGCCGAACGCCCCGCCAGTCCTTTCTGGTCGTGGCTGGGACTGGCGCGGTCCACCGACGAAGGTGTGACCTGGACGGACTTGGGTCTGATTATCGGCGGCACGCATGCCTATTCCGCACAGGGCTGGCTCGATATCGGCGACGGCAACTTGGTGGTCGTCAACGACCCCAAGACCGCGCAGAAATACTTCTACATTTACTTTCCGCAGGGATGTTTCCTCAACAGCACGACTCCCTGCAGTGACTTCGCCTATCTTTCGGTCGCTCGCGCATCGTATGACGAAGTTCTGACCGCATCGATGACCGGAGCCTCCGTCACCGGCCTGTTTCAGAAATATTTCAAAGGCCAGTGGAATCAGCCTGGCCTCGACGGCAAGGCCAGCGAGCTGTTTCCCGCGGTCACCGGACAAACCGACGGCGACCCGCAGATTTACTGGAGTTCGTTTCGCAAACGCTTCATCGCCATCCTGAACAACGGCCAATACACCGCCTACGGCGAGTCGCTCGACGGCCTGCACTGGCCCGCCATGCAGGTCCTGATCGGCAAAAATCCGCAAACAGCAACCTACGCCTACTCGAATGCGGTTGGGCTGGGAGAAAATCCCGCGATCCTCGGCTCGACCTTCTACAGCTACTACACCGATTGGGCGCTTGGCATATCCTGGCAACCCGCAGCCATCAAGCGCCTCACCGTTAGCGTGGAGCAATGCGGCCCAGGTAGCACGCCCGCGACTTTGAAATAACAGCGATGGCATGCCCCATGTCTCGCCGTCTTTGCGAGACATGGGATCTACGGTGACATGGAACGGGATGGGCACGACTTCAGTCGTGCCGTCAGTGAATCAAAACTGCGTGCTTCCGCGCTGAGGCCCCGATCCCATTACGGCCTCACTCCCAGCTTCCCCAGATCCGCCCGCAACTCCACAATCGACTGCATTTCAATCGTGTGCATCCCGAGTTGCTCCGCGCACTCCAGGTTGAGCGCGCGGTCGTCGATGAAGCAGCACTGCTCGGGCGGGATCTGCGTCGTCTCCAGCGCCAGCTGGTAAATGCCGCGCTCCGGTTTCCGAAGGCCGACGTAGCAGGAACTAAGGAAAATGCGAAAGATCCCACGCAACCCGTAGTGCTCGATGCGGTATTGATTCAGCTCGCGCGACTCGTTGTTGATGGTCCCCATAAAGTACTTGCCCGAATCGCTCAGCGCCAGTGCGAACGCAATGACCTCAGGAAACGGCTGCGATAGCGAATACATGAAATCGCGAAACGCTTCGCGCGTAAACGGCCGCGCCCGATAAAACACGGTCCGGTCCAGATACTCGTCGAGCGTGATCTCCCCGCGTTCGAACGACGCCACAATCAGGTCGTGCCGGTCGTGAAATTCTTCTTCATCCAGGGAAAAATGCTGCAATGCCGCCGCGCGCTGTGTGCGGTCCCATGCGTTGGTTAACAACACGCCGCCGACATCCCAAAAAAGTGCGCGAATCTCCGCCAAGGAAGACCTCCACAGAAGATGATGTCTAGCGAGTGTAATCGAAGTACCACGATGACGGCGTCATCCCGAAGGACCGCGTTTTCCCCAGCGGTCCGAGGGATCTCGCGCGGGCCGGGTCTGGGCTAGTTCTTCTTGGCGTCCTTTGCGGATTTTCTTTGCGATCTCTGCGGTAAGTCTTTTTCCGTGGGCGTTTCCACCTCAGCGCTTGTACACGCCCGTATCCGGATGATAATTCCGCCAGTCGAACCAGAAATCCTTCAACGCCGGAATCTGTTTCAGACATTTCCCCTGCGACGGCCCGGAAATCGCGCATCCTTGGAAATTCCACTCGCTCGCCGTGGCGGCATCAATCAATTTCCACTCTTTGGAGGAAGGCGCAGGCGCTGGCGCTGGCGCCACGGCTTTGGCCGCATCGGCGGGCTTGTTGGCATCCGATTTCGCGTCAGCAGATTTGGCCGGCACTTCTTTCGCTTTCGCGTCCGGCGCAGGCGCAGGGGCAGGCGGCGTCTCCTCGCCTTGCAGGAAGAACTCGTCGTCCTGCTCGTCCACGCGGCTCTCAAACACGCGGAACGATTTTCCGTCCGGACCGACCGCCACAAGAACGGGGAAGCCTCCCACGTGGTCGACCACCGGAGACTGCTTCACCAGCGCATCCCAGGGATAAGCGCGGCTGGCCCCATTCAGCGTGAATCCCACCACCACGTCCCGCGACTTCAACTCCGTCCCGGGAAAACTCAGAACCAGAGGCAGCTTCGCGATTTCTGCTTCCCATTTGCTGTCATACTCTTTCGCGTACTTCGGCACCTCGGCCAGAACCTTGCCGCCCGAAACCTCCGCCTTCCACTCGCCGAAGGTCAGCTCGTCGCTGAGCACCAGGTCCAGCGCCGCTCCCTTCAGCGGGCCATAGATCGCTTTGCCGGTAATCTGCTGCCACCACGTTCCGGTTTCGCGGTCGCGCATCAGGAAATTCTGGTTATTGATTCCCGCCAGATAAAAATGCAGCACTCTGCCATTCACTTCGCGTTTCCACACCAGACCGGTGTGACAGAGCGTTCAATACGTGACCTCGAGCGGCACTCCCCCGACCACGTCGTTCAGAATGTGATGGTAGGCCATTTCGCGAATGGGGTAAGCGCGCGCATCGTCGCCCAAACGCAACGCCATGATCATTTCGCTTTTGTCGAGTTTGCTCGCGTCCTCGGCTTCGAACCGCGGGCTATCGACCGGATGGAACATCCACTCGAAATAATTCAGCCGCGACATGACCGCCGAGGCGGCGCTGAATACCATCAGCGTGGCCAGCGCGGCTCGACCCCACCGGGAAGTCCTTTGCCATAACAACGCGACCAGCGGCAGGCAGACCAGGGCGCACAACAAAGATCCCAGTGGCGCCCTCTGCCGGATCGCCATCGCCCAGAACAATCCCCGCGGACTCTGATAGGCAAACGGGCGAATGATAAACGTGGGCACCATGAACATCCCGATGCCGGCGAGCGCCGTGACGGCGAGCAGGGGCCAGAGCCCCCGGGAACGATTTGCAGCCATGCGTGACAGAACCCCTTGCCCACGTTTCCAGCGGAGACGCGAGTCAGCCAAAGATGCCGCTCATTCTACAGAATCTGCCGTCGCGGGAAGATAGTTGAGAAATACTAGAAGATCTCCAAAAAAACGGAATGCCCCACTTCTCGCCGGTTTCGCGAGAAGTGGGAATGTCGGATTGGATAGCAGCTTCCAAAAAAGAATGCCCCGGCCCGCTGAGCGGAAACCGGGGCATTCTGTTTAACGCAAGCCGTTACTGTGGCGTGAAGTTCTGGTGATAACTCAGGTTCACCACATCCTGGAACTCGGGCGTGGCCGGAGGCAGGTTGGCCGGGTTCAGGAACAACACGTCAAAGTAGAAGTTTCGGGTGGGCGCGTTGTACACCGTGGCGCAGCACTTGAACGTCCCCGTGTTGTATTCGGCGTAGTACATACTCACCAGGGAGCCGTCGTACCAAACGCGGATCGAGCCCAGGTTCTCCAGGTAACGCAGGAAGTTGTGCATGCCGCCATCGGTGCCGAAGTCCCGGCTCGCCCCGGCAAAGCTCGGTTGCGGGAAGGGAATATTTTTGCCCCCGGAAACCGCCATGCGGTAATACACGTCGGCGGCCGGCGCGCGCTTGCTGATGTCGTCGGGGTACATCAAGCTGCCCATGTCGCTCCAGGCATTGGACAAGACAGTCACCGAGTCGGCGATGATGGATGCCGCCGAATGCGGCGCCTGGGTGGGCGTGGTGCTCGTCGCCGTCCCCCAGAACGGATCGGTCGAAGTCGTGTTGTAGTCGCCTTGCACGTAAACCGGATTCTCGCTGGCCACCGTGAAACCACCGCAGCCGGTCGGGCTGGCGGCGCTCTGCGTGCAGCCACTGGCGGCCGGCATGACCGGCACGTTGCTGACCAGGCCGGCGCTCATGCCGCCGTCCACCAGCTTCAACACATGGCGCGCTCCGCTGACCGGGTTGGCCATGCCTTCCTGATCGGTGGGGCCCGTCAACAATGTGTTCGTCTTGGTGTTTAAGCTGGCGCAGTCGACTGAAGTTGCGCCCGGCGAGTTGGTGTTGGCAGGAGCGATCCTCTTATACGGACTGTAGGGCAACGGCATGCTGGTGTTGATGCCAAATCCGTAGCCGATGTTCTTTTCGCCCCAGTTGTCCAGGAAGCCGTTCTGATCTACGTCTTCCGGAGAATAGGTATAGTACGTGGTCGCTTCCAGCACACCGTCGGTGCTGGTGGAAGTCAACGGCTGCGAAGAGTTGATCACGTCTTCAATCCCCGACTCGCCATTCACGATTCCCGCCGGGGTCTGACCCCCGTTGCTGGGGTGGGTCGAGGGCAACATGCCGCGATGATCGGAGAAATACAGCACGTAGCCGTTGTTCTGCGTGTAGTTCACGCTGGTGCCGCTGCCCGCAATGGCTCCGCTCAGCCAGCGTTTCAAGTTGCCCACGTCCAGTTCCACCGCGTTCATAATGCCGTTGACCGAGCAGGACGAATAGGTGTAGACGTTCGCGCCGCTGGTGTAGCTCGAGTTGGCCACCGCCGTGTCGCGCATTTCGCCTTCGTGCGCGTCGTAGAAGTTAATCGGATAGAAGTTGCCCCCGGCCGCCGCGGCCGTGCCATGCGCCGATGCCGCTGCCTGCGCCACCGAGGGCCGCAGCTGCTGCAGGATCAGGATGGCGTTGGGGTCGATGGCATTCGTGCCCGGGCTGGTCGGAGGAAGGTTGAAAATCCGGCTGAAGCCCAGCTTCAACCACTGTTGCGTCACCCCCACCCAGTGTGCCGCTACGTTGCACGGCGAGGCGCTGCAGTACTCCACCCGAATCCAGGGGCCGGTCATGACCGAGGGGCTGGCTGGGTTGGTCGTCACCTCGCCGATCAGCGGAATATTCATGGCGCCGCCCCAGGCCCTGAGTCCGGCGTCCGTGTATGGATTGATCCAGCCCGCGCTGCCCACCGTGGCAAAGCCCACCGGCTCGGTCCCGCCGGCCGTCAAGGTTACGGCTGCGCCGGTGAACGGCCCGCCGCTAAACGTGGTCGCGGTGGGGAACTGGACATCCTGGGCGTCGAGCGCGCCCGCGCCGCGCTCCGGATGCAAGTCGGCAATGGTGTCGGCAATCAGGATGCGGATTTGCGCCTTGTTATACAAACGCGACGAGCCCAGCGTGCTGGTCGGCGCTTCGCCGGCCAGCGGCTTGCGCACAATCGAAATCGGGTCGGTGCAGGGCGGCGGATTGCTGACGCAGCCGTTCTGCACAAAGGGCAACTGCAGGTTGCCCACGCCGGTCAGCGAGTTCGCCAGGTAGTAGTTGTACTTGCCGATGGACGTGGTGTTGGGGAAGGCGTTGTTCTTGCTGCCGGCCATCGGATAGCCGCCGCTCCAACTGGCATCGCCCGGTACCCCACTGCTCATCGCCTTGCAGTTGGATCCGCTGGGCGGGAACGCACTGAGCGGGCAGCCGGCGGCGGCGTTGGGTACGTACACGGTTCCCGTGTATCCGCTCGAAGTCGGCCAGCCGTTTTCCAGGCGGTCGGTGATGATCTGCTTGAAGGCCTGAATCTTGTCGTTGAATACCAAGTCCCCCCCCGCGGCCAGGAACAGGTTGGAGTTGGTATGCACGCGGCCGCCGAAACTGAAATTGGGTCCGGCGAAATAGCTGCAGTCATATCCGCAAAACACGCCAAACTGGAATACCGGAATCAGCGCCACTTCCACCGACCGCGTCATGCTGACCGTCGCGCCGGAAGGCCGCAGCGCCTGCACCTGCATGGTCAGAGGCACGATTTCGGCATACAGCCCCTCGTTGGGTCCCGCGCTGACCGTGTTGAAGCCGCTCTTGGGATTGCCGGAGGCGTCGGTTCCCAGCGGATAGATGATCTGCTCGGCAAAGGTGCTGACGCCCACCATGCTGGAACTGGGGGGATTGGTGGTCAGCGCCTGAATCTGCGCGCTGGTCGGCACCATGTTCGCCTGATACAACGCGCCCAGGTCCGACGTCAGCTTCTCCATGCCGGACTCGGCATCGAAGTATGCCAGGTTGGCTTCCAGATCGTTGCCGCCCATCTTGGATTCGTTGGTGACCAGAAACAGAAGGCCCGCCGCCACCCCCGACAGCAGGATCATAATCAGCAGCGCTGCGATCAGCGTGAATCCCCGCGAACTTTTTCTTCCCTGTCCCATGGTTCGATTCTCCTGCCCGGTTGCTTTACTGATAGCGATTGCGGAACGCCATGTTGCGGGCGGCCACGTCAGTCGCCAGATACATGTTCTGCGCCTTATTGCCGTTGGTGATAATGCTTTGCCCCATCACCAGCACATTGACTTTCTGGATGTTGTTGGGGGACTCGCCCGTGCCCAGCGGGTTGGCCTGATTGGCGTCAAGCGCCCCGCTGCTGGTGTTATAGACATCGAAGGCGAATTGCAGATTGATAATGTCGTCCGCCACCGGCACCGGCGCCAGTCCGTTCACCTGGCGCATTAACCGGGGCGTCTGGCCGGCAACCGCCGGCACGTTCAGGTAGTAGGTAATGGCGTACAGCCGATAAATGCTGACATTGTTCGCGCCGGCAGTGGCCGTGCACGAGCCCACCGCGCCCTGAATCGCATTGAGATTGCCGGAGGTTGCCCCGCTCTGGTTGACGTTCAGAGCGTCCGTGTTCGCGAAGTTCAGGCTGGTGGTATTCAGCGTCGTCACTTCCCCCACGCCCGTCTTGCTTCCCCCCGAGAGCAGGATCAGGTCGCCCGCCTGAATCCCTCCCGCCGCGTTCGGCAGCGGAGGGGCCGGTGCGAAGCCGGGATTGGGCGTAAGATTCACCGTGCCTCCGTTCGAACCGCCTACGAAGCAGGCATAGTATTCCCAGATGGGGAAGTTGTAATCGACGTACACCACGGTCACGCTGTCGCTGAATGCCGGTGCCGGAGCCGCGGGGATCACCGCATTGGCTTCCACCCCGTTCTTGTAGCCGGGGATGATGCCGTACATTTGATTGCCGGCCGGATACGTGGCGGTCGGCACGTGGCAGACCCCGGCCTGATCGCAGCCGAACTTCGACAGCCCGGTCCCGCCCTGCGGCAAGGTTATGCCGCCGGACGGCAATCCTGCTCCCGCCATGCTGACATCCTTGGCGATCAGGTCGATGGCCGCTCGCATGTTCTGCTGTGTCTCGGCTCGCTGCGTCACCAGCACGGTCGAATCCATGCCCGTCTTGAACAGGCTGGCCATGGCGGTCAGCACGATCAGGCCGAGCGCCATGGCAACCATCAGCTCAATCAGCGTGAATCCCCGCTTCGAATTGTCGTGTGCCGTCTTCATCATCGTGGTTCCTGTGGCCGAGCTTTCTAGCGAAATGCCGAGATGAGCGCATTCACTCTGTAGGAGCGGGCGGCCTTGGAATTCGCCGTCGTATAAGTGACGGTGACCGTCACCTGCTTCAGGGTCGTGTTCGTGGTGCCGTCGGGGTTCAAAACGTTGGCAATCTGAATCTGGCGGGTGAAATTGGCCAGGCTCATGGGGACGTCATCGGGGGTGCCCAGGATTCCATCCGGCCCCGGCAGCACGATGCACTCCGGTCCGGCGGCGCAGGGCAGGGCGGCCGGGCAGCTCACGTCGTCGTTGGTATTGACCAGACCATCGGGCCCCGCACACTGCAACGGCGTTGCCCCGTCGGTGAAGATCCCGCCGCTGGAAACATTGGCGATTTTGTCAAAGGTCAACTGCTGCGTATTGCGGGCGGTGTAGATGCTCTCCAGCGCCTGCAGCGACTTTTGCCGGGCGATCAGCATTTCCTGGGAATTCTGGGTTGCGCTCACCGCGGTCGCGAACGCCGCCACCAGCGCCATGATGCCGACGCTCAACACCGCGATCGCGATCATGGTCTCGATGATGGTGAATCCGCTTTCGGCCTTGCCTGGACCATTCGTCATTGTTGCACCCATCGGTTCGTGCCCTGCTTGTACAGCCGCCAGCCGCGCGTGCGTCCGGTGCTGCCGAATACGGAAATCGCCCGCGAACTGTAAACATCGCCCGGGCGCGTCATGTAGATCACCCCGTTGTTGAAGTTGCCAGCATCGTCCTTCGCCGATCCATCGGGATAGAAAATCACGCAGCTGGTTCCGGCAACGGCGCAGTTGTTGAAGGTGTTCGCCACGCCTCCGGTGCCGAAACCGTCCGGCCCGGGAGTGGGAAAGCCCGCCTGCACCGCGAACTGCACATCCCCCGGCAGCTTGTACGTGGCCACGGTCACCGGCGCTGGATTCACTGGAACCCCCACCCCCCAGTACTGCACCGTGATGGTCCCCGGCGCGGTGAACATGATCAGGTACCGCTTGCTGTTGGTGATGGCCTGGTTGCGCGAGTTGCGGATGACCGAGAGCGTGGTGTCGTAGGCCTGATCCACCGAGTTCTTGCGCAACATCGGCGTCATCCAGATGACCGCAAACGAGGCCATGATGAAGATGACCGCCACCACGATCAACATCTCCACCAGCGAGAAACCGCGATTTTTCCTCGGCGTCATAGTTCTCTTTTCGATGAGGAGGGCGAAATCCTGAGCACTTCGACTCCCACTGCCTGCGCCACTCCGGAGAGTCGGCACCCGTCTCGCACAGACATAGAGAGCGGGCGCGCCATCTGCCGTCGCGTCAGTTTTCATCCTAGGAATAGGGCAGGGTGGCGTCAAAGCACGACAGTCCAATAGCGGGACGATGGCCTTTCGGAATCATGAGAGGGTACTCATGTCACTCTCACTGAAAGCACGGGCTTTACCCGCTCGACGCCGCGCGATTCGTGACCCTGGTAACTTGTCGCGGCAAACTGACGATCCTAGGATGAGCACCAGGTATGACTCTTTCTGCTCTGCTCGTGTGCGTGGATGAGGCCGCCGGCAAGGTGCTGCGCCAGGTGCTGGAAGAACTCAGCATCCAGGTGGAGGATTGCCCGGATCTGGTGCGCGCCGCCATCCGTCTGGCGCAACAACGCTTCGACGTGGTGATTGTCGACGGCGCCAACAACTCCGAAGTGATTGCGCTGCTGCGGGAATCCCGCCAGTCCCGTATGAATGATTCCACGTTGGCGGTGGCGGTGGTGGACGGGCAGGACTCGATCCGCGAGATGTTTTCGCTCGGCGTGAACTTCGTGCTGTACAAGCCGGTCGCCCACGAGCGCGCCCTGAGCAGCCTGCGCGCCGCGCGCGCCGTCATGCGCAAAGAGAAGCGGCGCAGCGCCCGCCATACTGTCCACGCGCATGCGACCGTCGATTTCGCCAATGTGCAGGAAGAAAAGGCCACGCTGGTCGACCTGGCCAGCGAGGGCATGGCCGTGCGCTTCGGGCGCAAGTTGCCGCCCACCAGCAAGGTATATTTTCAGTTCAAGCTGCCCACCCAGAGGATGAGCGTGCGCCTGTCGGGGCAAGTCGTCTGGCAGGATTGGAACGGCCGCGCGGGCGTGGAGTTTGTCGATGTTCCCAAGGCTTCGCGCAAACTGATCGACGAATTCCTGAGCGCCAGTAAACCCGCCGAGCCGGGCAAGGATCGGCTGCCCGACGTTACGGTGGAAGTGGAAGAACCACAATTCGCCGCCGTTTCGGTGGCGGAAGAGACTCACGGTGGCGGCGCTTCCGCTGCGCCCCAGAGAGCTGCCGACAAGTCAGGCGCTGCGGCCGATCCCGACAATCGCCGTGGTCAGGCGCGGCACTCCTGCCGCTTGGGCGCGGAAGTCTACCGCACCGGAACTCCGGTGCCGCATCACTGCTGCCTCACCGATCTCAGCCCGGGCGGCTGTTATCTGGAATTGTCTTCGCCCGCGCCGCAAGGATCGTCGGTGGAAATCGTGGTGCGCACCCATCAAGTCAAGCTGCAGCTGCGCGGCACCGTGCAAGCGTCACATCCCGGCTACGGCATGGGCGTCGCCTTCGAACTCAACACCAAAGACGAGCGCGAGAACGTCAAGAAGCTGAACGACATGGTCGCGGCAAACTCGTCCAAATAATTCTCTTCAAAAACCTGATGTCATTCCGAACCGAGTCGAAGACTCGGCGAGGAGCCTTGCTGTTTTGCGTGGGCTCACGAGATTCCGGCGGTTCGAGTGGGCAAGAAAACAGCAGGTTCCGCACCGCCGCTTCGCGGCGATTCGGAGGGATAAGGCGATGTTTTGGGACGTTCGCTGTAAGTCGTTGAATCTTCGTGCAGAAGATTTACAATGGCTTGTAAGTTGTTGATTTGTCGTGGAACATGGTTACTTTGCGCTAGGATGCAAAGTTTTGCATATTCCGCTGTCTAGGGTGGCTGAGGCGGCGATCGTCGATCCTAGGGCCGTTTCCGGCCCCGCAATGATGCTTCTAGTCGTTGAGGCGGACGGCATCCCGCCGCTGCTCGCAGGTCGAACCAACTTCTACTTGGCGACCGCCTCTTCCGCCACCGCCTTCTTGAAATAATCCAGCGACAAGCGCAAGCCGGTTTCCAGGTCCACCTTCGGCTCCCATCCCAGCAACGTCTTCGCTTTGGTGATGTTTGGCTTGCGCTGCTTGGGATCGTCCTGCGGCAGGGGTTCGTAGCGAAGCTTGCTTTTCGATCCGGTCACCTTCAGCACAAGATTCGCGCACTCGAGAATCGTGAACTCGGACGGATTGCCGATGTTGACCGGCAGGTGCTCGTCCGATTTGGAAAGACGGATGAAGCCATCGACTTCGTCGCTCACGTAACAGAAGCTGCGCGTCTGATTGCCATTGCCGTAGACGGTCAAGTCGTCGCCGCGCAACGCCTGCTTCATGAAATTGGAAACCACACGGCCATCGTTGATCTGCAGGCGCGGGCCGTAGGTGTTGAAGATGCGCACGATGCGCGTGTCCACGTTGTGATATCGCCGGTAGGCCATCGTCACGGCTTCGGTGAAGCGCTTGGCCTCGTCGTACACCGAACGCGGGCCGATGGGATTCACGTTGCCCCAGTAGGTTTCCGACTGCGGATGCTCCAGCGGATCGCCGTAGCATTCCGAAGTCGACGACACCAGGTACTTCGCGCTGTACTTCTTGGCTACCTCGAGCGCGTGAAACGTGCCGAGCGATCCAACCTGCAGCGTCTCGATGCCGTGATTGCTGTAATCGACCGGGCTGGCCGGGCTGGCAAAATGGAAGACGTAAGCAACCGGGCCGGGATCGAACGGCTGGCAGATATCTTGCTGAAGAAACTCAAACCGCGAATCGTTGCGCAGGTGGGCGATATTCGACAGGCGGCCGGTGAGGAGGTTGTCGACGACTACGACGTTCCAACCTTCGCCCAGCAAAGCGTCGGTGAGATGGGAGCCAAGAAAACCTGCCCCGCCAGTGACTAGTGCTCGTTTGTTGGTCATGAATTCTTGCTTGTAAGTCTTGTCTGGCGTCATCCTGAGCGCAGCCGCTCTTCAGGCGGAGCGAAGGATCTCCTCAAAAAGACTGCTCTATGGGAGATCCCTCGGCCCGCCGGTAAGAACGCGGGCCTTCGGGATGACGCCCCTGAAAAGATCGCTAGGCTTTCTTGCCGTTGCCGTTCTTCAACGCGCCCGCGGGCACGCCGTCGGGATGGGACGCGGCGCGGCCCACGCTGTAATAGGTGTATCCGTGCTCGGCCATCACTTCCGGATCGTACAGGTTGCGTCCGTCGATCACGATCGGATAGCGCAATTCGCGGCGCAGCCGCTCCAGATCCAGATTCGCGAACTCTTCCCATTCGGTGAGGATCAGCAGTGCATCCTTGCCCTGCGCTGCCTCATACGGCGAGTTCGCATACGTGATGCTGGAATTCATGATCTCCTGCGTGCGTTCCATCGCTGCCGGATCATAGGCGGTAATCTTGCTGCCTTCCTGCAGCAACGCCTGAACCAGGAAGAGCGCGGGCGATTCACGAATGTCGTCGGTGCCGCCTTTGAAGGCGAGCCCGAGCACGCCCAGATTCTTGCCGCGCAGGGTCCATAACGCGCTGCGAATCTTGCGCAGGAAGCGCTGCCGCTGGTCCTCATTGATGTTCATGACTTCATCCAGCAGGCGGAAGTCGTAGCCGTTCTCGCGTGCCACCGAGCGGAACGCCATCACGTCCTTCGGGAAGCACGATCCACCGTAGCCGATACCGGGATTGAGGAAGCGTGGGCCAATGCGGGCGTCGGTGCCGACGCCATGCACGACCTGATGCACATCGGCGCCCACCGACTCGCAGACGGAAGCGACGGCATTGATGAAAGAAATCTTCATCGCCAGGAAAGCGTTCGAGGCATGCTTGATCAATTCCGCGCTCTTGGTGCTGGTGACGATGATGGGCGCGGGAATCGATGCGTTGTCGGGGCCGGGAATCGCGTCGACTTTCTGGTAATAGCTACCGTCGGTGAGAGGTTCGTAGACTTCGCGCAGCACTTCGGCGGAGCGCTCGCTGTCGCAGCCGATCACGATGCGGTCCGGGTATAAAAAGTCCGTGACCGCCGTGCCTTCACGCAAGAACTCCGGGTTCGAGGCCACATCGAACATCTCCGGGTCGGTGCCATTGCGCAGGATGATCTTGCGCACCCATTCGCTGGTGTAGACCGGCACGGTGCTCTTCTCGACGACGACCTTGTATCCGTCAATGCCGCCGGAGATTTCGCGAGCCACCGATTCCACATAGGAGAGATCGGCGTCGCCGCGCTGCGTGGGCGGCGTGCCCACGGCGACGAACACAGCCGTGCTCTTCCGCACCGCTTCTTCCAGATTGTCGGAGAAGGTCAGGCGCTGGCCGCGATGGCGGTTGAGCAGTTCGGGCAGGAATTTCTCGTGAATCGGAACCTGGCCGTTTTTCAGCGCAGTCAATTTGCGCTCGTCGTTATCGACGAGAATCACGTCGTGTCCCAGATCGGCGAAACAAGCCCCCGCCACCAATCCTACGTATCCAGAGCCGACAACCGCGATCCGCATATTCCAGATTCTCCTGAAAGATGTTTGTGCAACCGCTCGCTTCGTTTGATCGGGCTTCAGCCAGGAAGCCAGGGGGATGGAAACAGGATTCGTCGGGCGACTGATTCTGATCGCCCCATGTTGACTACGATCCTAACAGGCTCAGCCTAACATTGGGAGGGGAGAAATGGCCCCACCACTTTCTTCCTATTACTTTTTTGCAGGCTTCTTGCCCCGTTTTGAAACGGAGGGTGTACCGGTCGGCCGGCTGAGCGGTTTGATCCGGCGTCCGGCCGCGGAATCCGCAATTAAAGTGGCGAGGCGTTTTTCGCGGGTATCGTTAGCTGTTGGCCTCCCTGGCATCGCCGAACGGCAGCCTTCCGGGTTACCAGCGCTGAAGATGCGGTTCGCAACTCCAGCCTCTCCGGAACGGGAATGGCGCGATTGGCTGCCCTTACTAGTTGTTGACAAGCGGGCCTTTTCGCGCGAAACTCCGCTACAGACGCCGCTTCTGGCGTTCATTGCCTCGGTATGCCGCGCTCTCCTGTGCCGGAACCCGACTCCTCCCAGCCGAATGCCGATCTCGCTCCGGGCGCCGGCGCCGGCCTGCCGAATTCCGGACCAAACTCCGATCTGGACGCGGAGTTCGCCGATCTGGCGGCCCGTTTTTCGTCGCATAGCGGAGGTGGACTGCCTCCGGATCTTTCCGCGGACCTGGCCCTGGAGATCGTGCTCAACGAGATTGTGGAGCAGGCGTGCCTGACCACGGGCGCGACCGGAGCCGCGATCGTGCTGGAGCGGGGCGGGGAACTGGTGTGCCGCGCGCGCAGTGGCGAGAACGCGCCGGACCTCGGCTCCCGGCTTGATCCGGCGTCGGGACTTTCGGGCGAATGCATCCGCACCCGGCAGATTCAACGTTGCGATGACGCCTTTGCCGACCCGCGCGTCGATCGCACGGCGTGCGCCCATCTGGGGATCCGCTCGCTGATGGTGATGCCGCTGGTACGCCCCGACGGCGGCGAGCTGGTGGGCGTGTTTGAAGTTTTTTCGCCGCGGACCGAGGCATTTGGCGAGCGCGATGCCATGACGCTGGGGGCGCTGGCCGAACGCGTCCTGCGCAATCTGCGCAGCGCGGAGCAGGCGCCGGACCTGGCGGCATCGGCGACCCGCATCATGCAAGGCCGGAACATCGTGGCGTCGTCGCCCGAGAACGCGGTCCCGGATGCGGAACCGAATGCACGCATCATGGATCAACCCGACTCCACGCCGTCGCGCCCAGAGGTTGTTCCCGACGGAATATTTGCGGAACTTGCGCCTGCAGGAACCAGGAGAGGCGATGCGATCTCGTGGATTCTGGGAGTTGCCGTCGTGCTGTGCGCGGTGGCGCTGGGGATCGTGTTGTCGCGCCATCTGGGATTCGGCGGGACCGGTGCGAAGAACGCGGTTCCTCCCGCTACCACTGCGTCGGCGGCCGACGCGGGCAAAACGATGGCGGCCGGGGCGTCTGCAAGTTCGCCGAGCGAGACGTCAACCAGGGGGGATGATCAGGTTCCCCCGGGCGGGCTGGCTGTGTTTGAGAACGGGAAAGAGGTATTTCGTCTGGAGCCAAAACCTGCGAGGGAGAGCAGTTTGAACTCAGCGCTGCCAGCGCCGGTTCCTGGGAAAGTTTCTGGTCAGAAATCTGGAACGGGCCTGGAACGGGCGTCAACCGTGGAGAAGTCGACGTTGGGAAAGACCGGCGTGGTGAAGCTCTCGCGCCAGGCGGCGGAGAGTGAAGTGCTGCGACGAGTGGAGCCCGAATACCCGGAGGGGGCGCGCGACCAGAAGGTGCAAGGCGCAGTGGTCCTGCTGGTTCGCGCCGGGACTGACGGAGCGGTTCAGGACATTCAAATCGTCAGCGGTCCAGCGCCTCTGCTGGAGCCGTCGGTGGATGCGGTGAAGCAGTGGCGCTTCAAGCCGCGCATGGTGCATGGACATGCCGCCGAGATGGAAACGCGAATCACGCTGAACTTTCGCCTGCCGCAATAACAGCCTGATTATTGAGCGGTCTTGCGCAGCGCGGAGGAGCTCTCCGCAGGCTGGGATTGGCGGCGCGAATGGCCCCCGGGCGGAGGCGTGGCCGCGCGCGAGCCGAGAGCGTAGAGGACCACTTCGACCCGGCTGGATACTCCCAGCTTTTCAAAAATCCGAAAAAGATAATTTTTCACGGTGTGCTCGGTGAGCTTGAGCCGCTGCGCGATTTCGCGATTGGTGAGGCCCTCGGCCACACAGCGCACCACATCCATCTCGCGCGCCGAAAGCTTCGGCCCGCCCGCGGGAAGATTCGCCAGCGCGGGCTTGGAGAGAGCCTCCAGCACGTAGTGCAGTTCGGCGCTGTTCACCCAGATCTGGCCCTGGTGCACACACTGAATACATTTGGCCAGCAGGCGGAAGGGTTCGGTGCGGCAAAAAACGCCATGGGCTCCCGCGCGAAAGGCTTCCACCACCGAGGCGCGCTCGGAAGCGTCGAGCAGCACCACCACGCGTGTTCCGGGGACATGCGCGCGGATTTCGCGCACCCAGTCGTAGCCCCGCCCCTGCGTTTCCCCCAATTTTGCGCTCAGAACGACAACCTGCGGCTTCTCTCGCTTAATGACCGTAAACAAGGCAGGACCGTTCGAAGGCCCTTCGATCATTTGGAGGTGAGTGTCGCGGCCCAGAGCTTCCACGAGAAGCTGGGTGCTCATCGAACTGCTGTCAGCAGCGACGACTCGCAGGCGGTCTTGCATTGGGATCACTGTCGGATGGGCCATAGTCGTTGGTGTCAGAGCCGGACGCCAACTGACCGAAACCGGAAAGCCCCCGGCAAAGGGATACAAGGACGATAGGGGAATTTCTACCCGGAGTAAATAGCACCATCGGGCATTCACGGTTGGGGGAAACGCTGAGCCGAAAATTGGTTTCGAGGGATTCGAAGGATGAATCGTTGGGGATTTCCTGGAGTCGGCCGGAGTGGAGCGGGGCTCCAGAAATGCCCTAGAAAATCCTTATTTTTTGCATGCCTGGGAGGTAATGCTTGAGGCTACATGGCTGAAGGCCGGATATTACGACTTGGTGAACGTCTCCGGTCTTTTGATCGGATCGAAGATTCACATCCCCGCAACAATCGACTGTGGATATCTGTCATATTTCCTGATGGTTACGTTAGTTACCCGAACACCTTCTTGAGGCCGATAGAGACTTTCTTCTCCCCACTTTTCGCCTCTTGCAGCAACTTGCACAGGTGGCTAGAATCAGCTCCAAGTTCAAGGGACGTTGGTAGTCCCGATATTGCGCCGCTTCGTAGCAACGGTCTCCCCCTCTTAACGCACTAATAGCCCGGTTGGATGGCGGTTCCGCCACCCAGACGCTCGTAGTCCCCGCAGTTGGGTCCCGGTGAAACGAAGTCATGGGACTCAGAGGGCGAAGCTGTATCCGGGTTGTGGTCGTCTCACCGTTTTCTTCCCCCTGCCTTCCGCGAATGGAAGCGCCACTCACACTTATGGAGTTCTCTCAACAATGAGCACGGGTCCTAAGAAGCACTTGTTCTGGAAATCGGTCGGGGCGTTCTTTGTCTTTTGCCTGATTTTCGAATTTGTACTGCGCCTTTTCGGCTACGGCCATTACACGATCTACCGGCCGGATTCACGCCTGATGTGGGTTCCCGAGCCGGGGCAGACGGTGACGGTGGTGAATCATCTGCCGATCACCATCAACCATCAGGGCCTGCGCTATGCCGCCGACCTGCAGCCGAAGCAGAGCGGCCAGTTCCGCATCATCACCCTGGGCGATTCGACGGTGCAGGGCTGGGGCGTGGACGATCGTTCGCATTTCAGCGCAGTCCTGGAGAAAGAACTCAATCGCGGATCGTGCAATCGCGAGCGCTTCCAGGTGATCACCGGCGGCGTGAATGCGTATCCGAACTCGCTGGTCGCCGAAAAGTTGAAGATGCTGGTCGAGGACGAAGCGACGCGGCCGGATGTCTTTGTGGTGGCGGTGAGCGGCAACAGCAACTTCGAAGGGCTGACCAAGCTGCAAGGCGCGGAGCGAGAGAAGTTTCTGCGGCGCGTGGAACTGAAGTCGATTGTGCGGCGCAGCGCCATCTACAACTTTTTGATCGAAGACCTGCTGCGCAAAGTCGCGTATTACAAGCTGCGTCACGCCATCATGGCGGGCACGCTGGGCGACATGGAAAACATCGATATGAACCAGTTCCACCAGAATTTGCAGGACGAACTG
This sequence comes from Terriglobales bacterium, assembly GCA_037443605.1. Classification (GTDB taxonomy): domain Bacteria; phylum Acidobacteriota; class Terriglobia; order Terriglobales; family Acidobacteriaceae; genus Sulfotelmatobacter. Next base: position 72,423 of record JBBIOA010000026.1, on the reverse strand, counting down.
GATATCTGCAACGCGCACCACATCCAGCTGGTGTTCATGCTGATGGGCGTGGAGGGACAGAAACCGGATACGCCGCTGGCGCCGCTGGCCAAGGCGATGCTGGAATTTGCCGACAAACAACACGTGCCCGTGGTGAACGTGGTTCCGGTGATGAGCACCAAGGATCCGGTCGCGATGTACATGGACCCGGAACATCCGAGCGTGGCGGGCAACGAAGTGATCGCCGGCGAAGTGAAGCGCGTGGTGGAGGGATTGCCGAACTATGAAGCCGCGTGCGAACCGGCGCGGGAAGTAAAGTCGGCGCAGTCGGCACCGCCGAGCGGAGGGGCTCCGCTGGCGTCCCGCTAGCGTCGGGGACCTGTATCTCGTTGATTGGAATACCAGTTGAATCGATTCGCCATATGGCACGAAAGTTCCATTGCAAGAAATTGCAGCCTACCGCATATTCGGTGAACGGCTCGTGGCCCGCGTCGGTCACTCAAGCGACTGAATTCTGTGGTTCGGTAGTTTCAATCCCCCCGGCGGCTTTGCCACGACGCATTCGTTCTTCAAGTTCGGAATCACACTCGACGGCCAGTCCCGGCCTCAGGCTTTATTTTTCGAGTCTGAAAGCGGCCTATGGGACTGAGAGGGCGAAGCTATGAGCAGCGTGCAATTGATTGCTACACTGGACCATTCGCCCATGGGAGAGTTGATCACAGCGCAAGACGTTCGCTGGTACGCGGTGCGTACCCGCTCGCGCCACGAGAGGACCGTGACCCAGCAACTGGAGAGCCGGGGGATTGAAACCTATCTGCCGACCGTGACCCGGCTGCATCGCTGGAGCGACCGCAACAAGCGCGTGGAATTGCCACTGTTTTCCGGCTACACATTCGTGCACGTCGATTACGCTTCGAACGAACAACGGCTGAAGGTGCTGCAGGCGCACGGGGTGGTGAGCTTTGTGGGAGTGCAGCGGACCGGCGTTCCCATTCCCGACAACCAGATCGAGAATTTGCGCACGCTTCTGGCCAACGATGTCCCGTTCAGGGATCACAGCTTTCTGCGCATCGGCCAGCGGGTGCGCTTGCGGGGCGGCGCGCTGGATGGCGTGGAAGGCATCCTGACGTCGGTGAACGGCGAGCGCAGCCTGGTGATCTCGCTGGATCCGATTGAGCGTTCGCTCTCGATCCAGGTGACCGGTTACGAAGTCGAAGCGGTCTAGCGCCCAAAGCTTTCCCCTACTCCCTCTTTTGTCCGTCCCCCGTCAGCGATGGCCGCGAAAGCGACACGCTGGTGTTTCCCCTAGAAAATTTCTTCAGGTGCAAACCATGAGCGATCAGAAGATGAGTTTGGAAGTAATGAACCCGGAATTGGCGAGCGTGCCCGCGCAAGCGGAAGCGGGCGTGAGCCTTCCCTGGCTGGCGGCGGTGGACGGGACGAATTACTCGCTGCGCAGCCACCGGGCCCAGGCGGAAATCTATGCCATCAACCGTGCGCTGGACCACGTGGGCTGGAACCGCAAGCGGGCGGCGCAACTGCTGCGGATCAGTTACCGCGCGCTGCTCTACAAAATCAGCCGGCACAAGATCACGCGGGCTAACGGCAAGCCGGTGGTGGCTTCTTCGGAAGCCGGGCCGGGCTCGCTGACGGCATAAATCACTAGGCATAACGGGTTGCAGGTCTTAGAGTTATCGGTAAGCCTGGCTCGGACCGGATCCGTTTCACGGGGATTTCAGAGGTACTGACCACGATGCATATGAAACAGACGACGATTGCGATGATGCTGGCGAGTTTGCTGGCGCTGGGTTCGCTGGCCGGCGCGCAGGATGCGGCGAGCACCACACCGCCTCCGGCCGCGGACAACGCGAGCGCTGCCAACCCTACGACGAGTCATCCGCAGTTCCGCGATCGCTATCCGCGCTATCACATTGAAGCGGGGGATCAGTTCGACGTCGCCTTCGATTTGAGCCCCGAGTTCAATCAGACGGTCACGGTGCAACCGGATGGATACGTGACCTTGCGCGGGGTGGGCGACCTGCACGTGCAGGGCGAGACCGTTCCTGAGCTGACCGAGACGCTGCACAAGGCCTACGGCAAGATCCTGAACGATCCCATCATCTCGGTGGTGTTGAAGGATTTCGAGAAGCCGTATTTTATCGCCGACGGGCAGGTGGGCAAGCCGGGAAAGTACGAATTGCGCGGCAACGTGACCTTGACGCAGGCGGTGGCGATTGCCGGCGGGTTCAACGATTCGGCCAAGCACTCGCAGGTGATTCTGTTCCGCCGGGTCGACGATCAGTGGACCGAGGCCAAGCTGTTTAACCTGAAGCAAATGGAAAAGCGCGCCGACTTGAAGGAAGATCCGTTCCTGCATCCCGGCGACATGGTGTTTGTCCCCAAGAACGCGTTTTCCAAGTTCAGGCAGTTCATTCCCACGGCCAACATGGGCACGATGGTCAACCCGATCCACTAAAGGGTTTGCGGAGACTTAACCATATGAATTTTTCTTCGAACAACGGCACTGGAAACCGGACGTTATCTTTCACGCTGCGCGACTTTGTCGCCATCGGTTTCCGCCACCAGCGGGTCATGGCGCTGTGTTTTGTAGGAGTGTTCGCCGGCACGCTGCTGTCGGCGCTGGTGCTGCCTCCCAGCTACAAGGCCGAGACTAAGATCCTGGTGAAGAAAGAACGTCTTGATCCGGTGGTCAGTCCGGAGCAGAACGCTCCCATGATGTTCAAGGACTCGGTGAGCGAAGAGGACCTGAACTCGGAAGCCGAGCTGATCAGCAGCCAGGACGTGCTGCGGAAGGTGGTGGAGGACTGCGGGCTGGCCAATCGCCGCGGCCTCTCGGCATTGCTGGGCATTTCGCAGTCGCCGGAAACGAAGATCGCCAAGGCGGTGAAGCGGCTGCGCGGCGATCTGGCGATCGAGGCGGTGAAGAAGAGCAACCTGATCAGCATCTCGTATGAGTCTGTGAATCCGCAGCTGGCCGCCAAGGTACTGGATTCGCTGAACCAGGCTTACATTCAGAAACACCTCGAGGTGCACCATCCGTCGGGCCAGGTGAAGTTCTTCGAGCAGGAGACGGAGCAGTACCGGAGGGCTCTGGAAGACACCGAAGCGCAGTTGAAGGAGTTCGATCAAACGCAAGGCGGCGTGGCGCCGGCGGCGATGCGCGACCTGACGCTGCAGAGAATGTCGGAGTTCAACAGCAGCCTGCAGGCGACACGGGCGGAAATTCGCTCGACGGAAACGCGGATTCAGGAGCTCCAGGGCCAGCAGACATCGACGCCGTCGCGCCTGACCACGCAGATGCGCAAGGGCGACGATCCGCAGGTGCTGCAGCAGTTGAAGGGCACGCTGGTGCAACTGGAACTGAAGCGCACCGAACTGCTGACCAAGTACAAGCCGGATTATCCGCTGGTGGTGGAAGTGGACAAGCAACTGGCCGACACCAAGGCGACGCTGGCCAAGGAAGAAGGCAATCCGCTGAAGGAAGAGACCACCGACCAGAACCAGACGTATGTGTGGATCAACCAGGAATTGGCGAAGGCGAAGGCGGACCTGAGCGGGTTGAAAGCCCGGGAATCGGCCCAGCAGCAGATCGTCGACACCTACCAGAACACGGCCAAGCAGTTGGACGAAAAGGGAATCACGCAGCAGGATCTGCTGCGCACGCAGAAGGCGAACGAGGCGAATTACCTGCTGTACCTGAAGAAGGGCGAAGAGGCGCGGATTGCCGATGCGCTCGACCAGAGCAACATTCTGAACGTGGCGGTGACGGAGCCTCCATCGGTACCGGCGCTGCCTTCGCGTTCGCCGGCGCTGCTGGCGGTGATGGGCCTGGCACTGGGCCTGGTGGCGAGCGTGGGCGTGGCCCTGGCGCTGGACTACTTTGACCAGTCATTCCGCACGCCGTCGGAAGTGACGGCGGAGCTTGGAATTCCGGTGCTGGCGGCGGTGCCGCATCACGCGGCGGCGGGTGGAGGATTTGCTCCGGTGGCGCGGGAAGAGAGCGAAATCCAGCCGGTACGTTTGTAAGCGATCGAGAAAGAGAACGCAGGGACCCTATGTTTCAGGAATTTTTCGGACTTCGGGAACAACCGTTCGGGGTAACGCCCGATCCGCGCTTTCTGTATCTGGCGCCGGCGCACCGCGAGGCACTGGCGTCGCTTTTTTACGGGATCGAGTCGAACCGCGGCTTTCTGTCGCTGATCGCGCGGCCCGGCATGGGCAAGACCACGCTGCTGTTTCACCTTTTGGAAAAGTTTCGCAACCGGGCGCGCACCGCGTTTCTGTTCCAGACGCAGTGCAGTTCGCGGGAATTCATGCGGCTGCTGCTGGCGGAAGTCGGCTTGGAACATGACGGGCGCGATTTCGTGCAGATGCACGAAATCTTCAACCGCCTGCTGCTGCAGACGGCGCGCGAAGGCCGCCGCTTCCTCGTGGTGATTGACGAAGCGCAGAACCTGGATCCGCCGGTGCTGGAAACCGTGCGCCTGCTCTCCGATTTTGAAACTCCGCGAGCCAAGCTGTTGCAGATCATTCTGGCCGGGCAGCCGGAACTGGCGGAGAAGCTGTCGCATCCGGGACTGAGCCAGTTAAGACAGCGCATTACCAGCTTCAACGGGTTGAAACAGCTTCCCGTCGATCAGGCGGCCCGCTACATCGAGCACCGGTTGCGAGTCGCCGGATACGAAGGGCCGTCGCTGTTCGACTCCGAAGCGCTGGGATTAATTGCCGAGATCAGCGAAGGGATTCCACGCAACATCAACAATCTTTGTTTCCACGCGCTCTCGATTGCGTTTGCGGTGAAGCAGAGAGTGGTAGACGGCAGCATGGTGCGGGAAGTGGCCGACGATCTGGACATCCGGCGGCTGCTGACTCACGAAGATGCAGGCGGGGCGCACTTCGGACTGGACATGGATTTTCACCAGGAGTGGGACGAGCGGTCGGCGCCGAAAGGCGAATCGCGGGCGCACTCGGCGCAGCCGAGCCTGGTTCAGCCGAATCTGGTCCGGACCAATGCCAGCAGCGAACGCGATCTGCTGAGCCCGGACGAGGCGCGCGAGCACATGCAGGAAGTGACGCGCTTCCTGAAGAACTGGCAGGGCATGTCGCGGAAGCGCTCGTAGGCGTTCCTGAAGACCGTCCGTGAACCAAAATCTAACCCCATAGAAACCAGAGAGCCGAATGAGCCGAAACTTCGAACTACTGCAGAATCTCGGGAAAGAAAATTTCGTCTTCGAACATGACGCCGAGCCGATTCTGACGACGCCGAGGGCAGCCGCGATCCCGCTGCCGGTCATGGCCCATGTGGAACCTGCGACGCTGCCGGAGTCCGAGGTGCGGCCGCTGCAGTTGGAGATGAATGCCAGCCAGCGCGACGAACTGTCGAAGGTCGTACAGCGCTTGTTCCTGGTGCCGGGAGAAGACGCGGCGCACACGGTGGTGGTGGCAGGCACGGAGTCAGGCAGCGGATGCAGTTGGATGTGCGCGCGCATGGCCGAGATGCTGGCGTCGCAGGTGACGGCGACGGTTTGCGTGGTGGACGCCAATTTCGTCGCTCCCGGATTGCACCAGCAATTTCAGGTGGAGAACGCGCACGGACTGGCGGACGCCTTGCGCGACGCGGAACCGGTGCACACGTTTGCCGCGCGCGTGGGCCGCGAGAATCTCTGGATGGTGCCCAGCGGCGGCGACAGCGCGAGCTGGCAGAATCTGATCAGTTCCGACCGCATGCGGGCTCGCATCGCCGAGTTGCGCCAGCAGTTTCATTATGTGCTGATCGATGCGCCTTCGCTCAATGTGACCAATCATGCGGCCGTATTGGGCCGCGCGGCGGACGGCGTGGTGCTGGTGATCCGCGCCAATGCTTCGCGCCGCGAGATTGCGCGCAAAGCGGTGCAAGAGCTGGAGAACGCGCAGGTTCGGATTCTCGGCGCGGTACTCAATCAACGTGAATTTCCGATTCCGGAAAAAATTTACAAACGCCTGTAACCTCCCCGACAAAAGGGAAGAGTGAACCCGTCAGGTCTTCCTTGTATTTTCTTTGCTTCGATTGGTCGTAAGCATCACCGGCAGCGGCCCCCGGCGCCCGCGCATCCCCCGGTCCGTGTCAAATCGTCTCAAGCAACCGCGTTCCATTTCCATTGGTAACTAAGGTGACCCTGCAATGAGCAACGCACGCCGTCAGATTCTACTGAACGCTTTCAAGTTGTGGGACATTGCCCTGATGCTGGCAGCTTTCGGGGTAGCCAGCGTGGTTTTGGTGGGCCACAGTCACACGGTGACGCTGTCGGAGTTTTTCTCCATGCGGGTGAAGGTCGAGAATTTTCTGGTCTTCGCCCTGTTCGTGTTTTTGTGGCATGTGGTGTTGCGGGCGTTCCATCTGTACGACTCGCACCGGCTGGCGAACAAGCGGAGCGAGGCCATTGATGCGGCGACGGCCACATCGCTGGCGTCGGTGATGATCTGGGCGCTGGCGGTGGTGTTCCGCGTCAGCATGGTGACCCCGCGCTTCCTGGCTGTCTTCTGGCTGGTGGCGACGTTCGCGGCGGTTGCCAGCCGGATCGCGATGCGCATGGTTCTGGCCTGGGTACGCAGCCATGGCCGCAACCTGCGCGACGTACTGATCATCGGCAGCAACCAGCGGGCCATGACCTTTGCGCGCAAGCTGCAAAACAGCCGGCAGATGGGATATCGGGTGATCGGATTCGTCGATCAGTCGTGGGCAGGCGCCGAGCAGTTGCGCGAGAACGGCTTCCAGCTGGTGTGCGACTTCGACGGGGTGCAGGAGTTCCTGCGCAGCAACGTGGTCGACGAAGTGGTGATGGCGTTGCCCGTGCGCTCCTTCCATTACGAATCGTCGAAGATCGCGGCGTTTTGCGAAGAGCAGGGAATTGTGGTGCGGTTGCTGAGCAACATCTTCGATCTGAAGCGGTCGCATTCTCTGGCGGAGGAATTTGGCGGCGATCCGTTTATTACCCACCGAACCGGAGCGATCGACGAGATCGCACTGCTGGCCAAGCGCGGGCTCGATATCTTTGTCTCGGGCATGCTGATTGTGCTGCTGAGTCCGGTGCTGCTGGCGGCGGCGATTGCCATCTGGGCGACTTCGCCCGGTCCGGCGTTGTTCGTGCAGAAGCGGCTGGGATTGAACAAACGGCGGTTCGAGATCTACAAGTTCCGCACCATGGTGGTCGACGCCGAAAAGAAGATGCGTGAGATTCAGCATCTGAACGAAGTGAGCGGGCCGGTGTTCAAGATCAAGAACGATCCGCGCATCACCCGAGTGGGGAGATTCCTGCGCCGCACCAGCATCGACGAATTGCCCCAGCTGTTCAACGTGTTCAAGGGCGACATGAGCCTGGTGGGGCCGCGGCCGCTGCCGGTGCGCGACTACGAAGGCTTCAGCGAGGACTGGCAGCGGCGGCGCTTCAGCGTGCGCCCCGGCATCACCTGCCTGTGGCAAGTGCGCGGCCGCAGCTCGATTCCATTCGAACAGTGGATGGAACTCGATCTTCAGTACATTGACGGCTGGTCGCTCTGGCTTGACCTGCGTATCCTGCTCGAAACCATTCCCGCAGTACTGCGGGGCTCGGGCGCGGCGTAAGCGCGCGGTTGAATGAGGTTTTCTGCCCGGCAGCTGACCTCAGCGGCTAAAGCCGACATTGAAAATTGGTCCGTTATCGCAGCGCTGAAGCGCTGCGCCACCCAAAATCAAGCCGGAGAGCCCAGTTTTTCAGCAACCGGGTAAGCCCGGCTCCATCCCACGCATCCAACAAAACTCTTCTGGCGTCCCGCTGGGGACGCTACACTCATCGATTCCGGGGGGAATCGATATTTCCAACAACACTCACCCATCGCAAATGTGCGAGGTAGCTGTTTATGAATGATGTGACCAAACCGGTTCAATCTGGCCAAGATGTACTGATCCCGGAGCTCATTTCTTTTCAGGCGGGCAAACATCCGGAAGCCATTGCCATGGTTTCGGGCGCGAAGACTGTGACGTACGGGGAACTCGTCCGCCGTAGCCGGCAGTTTGCGAACTATCTGCGCGGGATGGGCGTGGGTCCCGAGAAGCTGGTCGCGGTTGCGGTGAAGCGATCGCCGGAGATGGTCATCGCGGCCCTCGGCACACTGGAAGCGGGAGGAGCGTATCTGCCCACCGACCCGTCGATGCCGGCGGAGCGCACCTTGACCCTGCTGCGAGACGCCAACGTGGCCGTGCTGGTGACCGATCCGACCACGCGCGAGCTGGCGGCATCACTGCCCAGCGTTCGCCATGTGGATGTGGAGAAGGACGCCGGGGCGGTCGCCGGGAGTTCCAGCGATGCAGTGGAACCGGGCATTACGAGCGACAGTCTTGCGTATGTGATCTACACCTCCGGTTCGACCGGCCAACCCAAGGGCGTGGAACTAACCCACGGAGGCTTGGCCAACCTGGTGCGCTGGCATCTGCGGGCATTTCAGGTCACATCGGCGGACCGGGCGAGTCATTTGGCGGCCCTGGGATTCGACGCCGCGGTTTGGGAGTTGTGGCCGTATCTGGCTGCGGGCGCGAGCGTCTACCTGGCTGAGGACAGCGTGCGAAACAATCCGGAAGCGCTGCGCGACTGGCTGGTGCGCGAAAAGATCACGGTCAGCTTTCTGGCGACGCCGCTGGCGGAGCGGATGATGCAGTTCAGTTGGCCGCGGCCCTCGGATTTGCGGCTGCTGCTGACGGGCGCGGATACGCTTCACCGCCGTCCAGGTGCAGGTCTGCCCTTCCTGTTGGTCAATAACTACGGGCCGACGGAGTGCACGGTGGTGGCAACTTCGGGCACGGTTATGCCATCGAGCACCGAGCCGATCTCGATCGGTCAGGCCATCGACGGCATGCAGGCTTACGTTCTCAACGAAACGATGCAGCGCGTGCCGGCTGGAACCGCCGGCGAATTGTATGTTGGCGGAGCAGGCCTGGCGCGCGGCTATCGCAATCTTCCGGAAATGACCGCGCAGAAGTTCGTGGCGAATCCCTTCGTTGCGGGAGAACGGCTCTACCGCACCGGGGATATGGTGCGGGCATTGCCGAGTGGCGGCCTGGAGTTCCTGGGCCGGCTGGATTCGCAGATCAAGATTCGCGGCTACCGCATTGAGCCGAACGAAATCATTCGGGCGCTGGATGCCTGCCCGGACATCGAAGCGAGCGCGGTGATCGCGGCCGAAGACGAAGCGGGTGACCGCCGCCTGGTCGCATATGTGGTGCTGAAGAATGGCACGAGCCCGACGGCGAGTGAACTGCGATCGGTTCTGCGCGGGCCGCTGCCGGATTACATGATTCCTGCGGCGTTCGTCCGGCTGGAGACGTTACCGGTCACCAGCAACGGCAAAGTCGATGTAGCCGCGCTTCCGGCGGCGCAGCGCAGCAATATGCTGGAGGAGGAACGCTACGTCGCGCCGGAGACCATGGTGGAGCAGCGGTTGGCCGCCATCATCGCTCCGTTGCTGCGGGTGGAGCGGGTTGGGGTGCACGACAATTTCTTTTTCATGGGCGGGCATTCGCTGCTGGGGACGCAGCTGATCTCGCGCATCAGCGAGTCCTTCGGCGTGGAGTTGAGCCTGCTGAGCCTGTTCGAGCATCCGACGCTGGCGGAGATGTCCTCGGAAATCGAGAAGCTGATTCTGGCCAAGGTGGGCGCCGAGAGCGAGCGTTATGCTTCGTCGGGAGCTCGCACGGGAGACGCCGCCTAGTGAGTTCCACCACACCATCGGTGCCGCGCAACGACCGCCTGGATCGTGAGCTGAGTTTGTATCACCTGCTCGATCCGGAGGTGGTGGCCAACCCGTATCCGCTGTTCCAGCGGTTGCGGGAAGAGGATCCCGTTCACTGGGATCCTTTTTTGCATGCCTGGGTCGTGACACGCTATCCGGACGTGCTGGAAGTTCTCCACACGTTTTCTGCCGACCGGACTCCGACTGCGGAGCAGCTGGAAGCCATGGGGTTGGCGCGTTTCAGCCCGATCGCGCGAGTCATGGTCAAGCAGATGCTGTTCATGGATGCGCCGGCGCACACACGGCTGCGCGGCCTGGCTTCGAAGGCGTTCATGCCCGCCCAGGTGGAAAAGCTGCGGGAGCACATCGGAGGGATCGTGAACCGCCTGTTGGACGCGGTGCAGGAAAAAGGCGGCATGGATGTGATCGCGGACCTGGCGGAACCGCTGCCCGCGATTGTGACCGCCGAAATGCTGGGCGTCCCCACCACGGACCGCAATGTTCTGAAGCAGTGGTCGGCGAATTTCGCCGAGATGCTGGGGAACTTCCAGCACAATCCCGACCATGTGCCGCTGATGCTGAAGACGGTGGATGAAATGTCGGCGTATTTCCGCGACATGATCCGCGAGATCAAGGCGCATCCGCGGGAAGGACTGATTCACTCCCTGCTTACGGCGGAAATCGATGGCGACCGGTTGAGCGAAGAAGAAGTGGTCGCCAACACCATCGTGACCATGGTGGGCGGGCAGGAGACGACCACCAATCTGATCGGGAACGGACTGCTGACGCTGCTGCGCAATCCAGACCAGCTGCAGCGGCTGGGTAACGATCTGTCGCTGGTTCCTTCGGCGGTGGAAGAGATGCTGCGCTACGAGAGTCCGAGCCAGCATACGGCGCGGCTGGCGCCGGAGGACCGCGAACTGGGCGGCAAGACGATTCAGAAACGGCAGGCAGTGATTGCCGTGATGGCGGCGGCGAATCGAGATCCGCAACGCTTTCCGGATCCCGACCGATTTGATATTGCGCGGCAAGACAACCGCCACCTGGCGTTTGGCTATGCGGCGCATTTTTGTTTTGGAGCGCCGCTGGCGCGGGCGGAAGGGCAAGAGGCATTCCAGGCGCTGCTGCGGCGTTTTCCGCAGATCCGGCTGGAGCCGCAGCAGTTGCAGTGGCGGACGAATTCCGGTTTGCGAGGGCTGACTTCGTTGAAAGTGAAATGGGATGACTCGAGCGCGCGGGAAAATTCCCGCGACGGCAAGGGCAACGGCGTCGCGGTTACGGTCCAGACAGGTTCTGTCGAAAGCAAGGGCAACGGTTCGGTGACTCCGGACTCGGCGAAGCGCAGCGCGATCGAAAATTATTTGAAAGGCGGTTTTTCGCGGCCGCGGATTCAGCGCCAGAGCGGCAACGGACCGGTGCCGTTGTCGTGCGCACAGGAACAGATCTGGCTGCACACGCAGCTCGCACCCGAAGTGCCCATGTACAACGAAGCGGTGATTGTGGACCGCAAGGGACCGCTGGATGTGGCGGCGCTGGAGCGCGCGCTGTCGGAGATCATCCGGCGGCATGAGGCGTGGCGCACGAACTTTGAGCTGGCCGACGGACAGCCGGTGCAAGTGGTACGGGATGCACAGCCGATCCGAGTACCGGTGGTCGATCTTCGGAGTCTGAGCGCCGTCGAACGCGAGTTGAAGGCGCGCTCGCTGGCCGAAGAACAGACGCGCAAGCCGTTTGACCTGAAACAAGACCTGCTGGTGCGAGCGCAGTTGCTGCGTTTGACCGATGAGGATCATCAACTCGTTCTTACGCTGCACCACATTGTTTTCGACGGTCTTTCGATCTACGACGTGTTCTTCCCTGAATTCCTGGCGCTCTATCGCGCCTACGCGAGCGGCGGAACGGTTTCGCTGCCCGAGCTCCCGATTCGTTACACCGATTTCGCCGCCTGGCAGAAAGAGCGCCAGCTGGAAGGCCCGCTCTGCCAGCAGATGGACTACTGGCGGCAGCAGTTAAGCGGGGAAGTGCCGGTGCTGCAGCTGCCCACGGACCGTCCGCGGCCGGCGGTGCAGAACTATCGCGGCGCGATGCAGGCATTCCGTTTACCGAAGGAACTGAGCGATGGGTTGCGGCAGATGAGCCAGCGGGAAGGCTCCACGGTGTTTATGGCGCTGCTGGCTGCTTTCACCACGCTGCTGCACCGTTACACCGGGCAGGACGATTTCGTGGTCGGCACGGTGAGCGCGGGCCGCAAGGAAACCGAACTGCAGCGGCTGATCGGGTGCTTCCAGAATCCGGTTTGCTTGCGCATGAACGCCTCGGGCGATCCGAGTTTCCGCGAGATGCAGAAGCGGGCGCGCACGGCGATTCTCGGCGCGCTGTCGCATGACGATGTGCCGTTCGGCTCGCTGGTGCAGGAATTTCTGCCGGAGCGCGACCTGAGCCGCAATCCGATTCTGCAGGTGCTGATCTCGCTGGCGCCTCCGATGCCCAAGGTTGACGATGGCTGGGACCTGAAGCAGATGTCGGTCGACGCGGGGGCGGCGAAATTCGATCTCGATCTTGAGCTTGACGACCGGCCGGACGGCATCCGCGGACGCTTCGTCTACAACACCGATCTGTTCGATCACGCGACGATTGCGCGGACGCTGGGACACTGGCAGACGCTGCTGGAAAGCGCAGTGGCGAATCCCGATCAGCCGATTTCAAAGATCGGCCTGATGACCGCGGCCGAGAAAGAGCAGCTGGCCGCGTGGAACCGGACGCAAGTCGAATATCCGCAGGGCCAGTGCATTCACCAGTTGGTGGAGGCGCAGGCGGAGCGGACGCCCTCGGCGGTTGCGGTGCAGCAGGATAAGCAGACTCTCACCTATCGCGAACTGAATTCGCGGGCGAATCAGCTTGCCCATTCCCTGAGAAAGCGCGGCGTGGGGGCCGATGTGCCGGTTGGCATTTGCCTGCAGAGTTCGCCGGAAATGATGGTCGCGCTGCTGGGTGTGCTGAAAGCGGGCGCGGCCTGCCTGGCGCTCGATCCGAAATATCCGCAGGAACGGCTGGCGTACATGATCGAGGATGCGCGCGTGGCGGTGCTGATTGCGGATTCGCGGACGGCGGAGAATTTCCCGAATCACAGCGCGGAAGTCATCGACATTGATCTCGACTGGGGACGCATCGCGCAGGAGAGCACGGACAACCCTGGGGTGGAGATGACGCCGGAGAATCTGGCGTATCTGATTTACACCTCGGGTTCGACCGGAAAGCCGCGCGGCGTGCAGCTCACGCATCGCGGGCTGGTGAACCACAACGCGGCGGTGATCCGGCTGTACGGGCTCACGCCGGACGATTGCGTTTTGCAGTTCTCGTCGATCAGCTTCGACATCGCGGTGGAGGAGATTTATCCGACCTGGATCAGCGGCGCGCGGCTGGTGCTGAAGACACCGGACATGCCGCTGACGGCGGAAGAGTTTCTGCGCTGGATTCGCCAGCGCCGCATCTCGATGCTATCCCTGCCGACTGCGTATTGGCACGAGCTGGTGCATCAGCTGGCGGAGTCGGGTCTGGAACTGCCGGAGAGACTACGGCTGGTGATTGTGGGTGGCGAGAAAGCGTCACCAGTGACGCTGGCCGCGTGGCGCAAGCTGGCGGGCGACCGTGTCCGCTGGATCAACACGTACGGCCCGACCGAAGCCAGCGTGATCGCGACCAGTTACGAGCCCAAGGGCGATTTCCCGACGCCGTTGCCCATCGGAAAGCCTATCGCCAACACTCAGGTTTACATTCTGAACGCGAACCTGGAGCCGCAGCCCATTGGAGTTCGCGGCGAACTGTGCATCGGCGGCAAAGGCGTGGCGCGGGGCTATCTGAATCGTCCCGACCTGAACGAAAAGAAGTTCATCGTCGATCCATTTGGTGACGGTAAAGCGCTCCTTTACCGAACGGGCGACATGGCTCGCTATCTGCCGGACGGCAACCTGGAATTTCTCGGCCGCACGGATGATCAGGTCAAGATTCGCGGATTCCGGGTGGAACTGGGAGAGATCGAGGCACTGCTGGCGCAGGCGCCAGGCGTGGATATGGGCGTGGTCATCGCCCGCGAGGACGCGCGCGGGGAAAAGTCGCTGGTCGCGTATTTCGTTCCGACGCACGAGCCGGCTCCCAAGTCGGGCGATCTGCGGATTTTCCTGCAGGAACGGTTGCCGGAGCACATGATTCCGTCGTCGTTCGTGAAGCTCGCGACCATGCCACTGACCCCGAATGGCAAGGTGGATCGCAGGGCTTTACCGGAACCGAGCGCGGCAGATGCGGAAGTAGCCGAGAATTTCGACGAGCCGAAAGATGCGCTGGAATCGCAACTGGTTTCGATTTGGCAATCGGTGCTCGGGAAGTCGCCCATTGGGATTCGCCAAAGCTTCTTCGATCTGGGCGGACACTCGCTGTTGGCGGTGCGCCTGATGCATCGCATGGAGCAGGTCTTCGGTACGAAGATGCCGATCACCACGCTATTCCAGGCTCCCACCATCGAGCATCTGGCGGAATTGCTGCGGACCAAGGGTTGGGCGCCTTCGTGGTCGTCGTTGGTGCCGATTCACGCGGGCGGAACGAAGCCTCCGTTTTTCCTGGTGCACGGCGCCGGAGGAACGGTCATCATCTATCGGGATTTGGCGCGCAAGCTTGGTCCCGATCAACCGGTGTATGGGCTGCAGGCGCAGGGATTGGACGGGCAGCAGACTTGCCTGACCAGTGTGCCGGAGATGGCCGAGCACTATATCGAAGCCATCCGAACGATCCAGCCGGATGGCCCGTATTTTCTGGGCGGACTGTCGTTTGGCGGCACGGTGGCGTACGAGATGGCGCGCCGGCTGCGGGAACGCGGGGAAGAAGTCTCGCTGCTGGCCCTGTTCGATACGTTTCCCGGCAAATACGAGGCAGCTGCTTCGTTGCTGGTGAAGCTGACGCGCATGCCGGTGCGCGATCAGTTGGATTACGTGCGCCGCAAGACCACGGCCTACGCGCGGAACTGGAAGCGCCGCATCGACCGCATGTTCCTGCCGGAGGCGCTCAAGAACGTCCGAGCCGGGATTCACCAGGCGGGAACGCTCTATCACCCGAAGCCCTACGAAGGCGCAGTCACCTTATTCCGAGCCAGCGAGAAATCGTTGCGCGGCGTGCATGATGAGACCGCCGGATGGAAAGGCCTGGCGTTGGGCGGGCTGGAGATTTTCGAAATTCAGGGCGGGCACGTCAGCATTCTGAGCGAGCCGCAGGTCGACGTCCTCGCCGCAAAACTCACCGAGTGTCTCGAACGGGCTCGCAGTGCGGAACAAGAGCCCCAACTCTGCGAGCGGTAACCTTCCTTATTTTCCGGTTTCCCAGGCGAGCCCCAGAAAGATCTGCATGACCGCGACCTTTGACAAGAATAGGACTGTGGTGGAGAAAGAGCCGGTGATGGAGCAACCGCCACCGGCTGCAGGCAAGATGCGCAAGATACTGCCATGGGCGACCAAGGGCGGTCTGGCGATCATCGATCAGGCGCTGATTTCGGGATCGAATTTTCTGGTCGGCATCTTCCTGGCGCGTTGGATGCGAGCCGAATCCTACGGCGCGTACGCGCTGGCGTTTTCGATTTCGCTGCTGCTGACGTTCCTGTATCAGTCGCTGCTGCTGGAGCCGATGGCGGTGTTCAGCGGCTCGGCCTATCGCAAGTCGCTGCGTGGATACCTGAGCGCGCTGTTGTGGATTCATGCCTGGCTGACGGGCGGTGGGGCGATTGTGCTGGGAATGGTTACGCTGGTGTCCTACCGGCGTGGCGGCGCCGATCTGCCCGGAGCACTCCTTGGCGTCACGCTGGCGGCGCCGTGCATTCTGCTGTTCTGGCTGGCGCGGCGGGCGTATTACATGAACCTGGAGCCGGCGCGCGCGGCGGTCGGAGCGCTCGTCTATTGCGTGCTGGTTACAGGCGGGCTGTTTGTTGTTTACCACCGGGGATGGCTGTCGCCGTTCAGCGCATTTGCGCTGATGGCGTTCGGAGCGCTGGGGACGTCCGCGTATCTGTTGTTTCACGTGCGGACGACGCTTCCGGCAGAAGAGCCCGGCCCCACGCTGAGTGAGACCTGGACGCGCCACTGGGATTATGGCCGCTGGGCACTGGCGACGTCGGGCGCAACCTGGATTCCGTATTACATGTACTATCCGCTGCTCAGCGCATTCAGCGGCCTGAAGGAAACAGGGCAGCTGCGGGCGCTGATGAATCTGGCGCTGCCGCTGGAGCAGAGTTTTACGGCGCTGGCCATGCTGTTCCTGCCATACGCGGCGCGGTTGCATCGCGACGAAGGCAAGGTCGGCTCGCGCACTCTTACCGGACGCATCGCCCTGCTTTATACCGCGGGTGCGGGGGCGTATTGGCTGGTGCTGATCCCGTTCAAAGGGCCGGTGTTCCATCTTATGTACGGGGGCAAGTACACCGAGGTGTTGTACCTGCTGCCCTATGTGGCGGTGGAGACGATTTTGTGGAGCGCGGCCTTTGGTCCGACCATCGTGTTGCGCGCGATGGAGAATCCGAAAGCGGTGTTTTACGCGCGGTGCGCGGCCAGCGTGCTGGCGGTGGCGGTGGGCATCCCGTTGACCTATGTTTATGGCTTGTGGGGATGCTTGATCAGCGTGATTCTGTCGAACGCCGCGGCGCTGGTGTTTGCGGCGTATCTGCTGCGAAAGCAGGTGATGATTACGCCGGACATGCTGGCTAAGGCCGAAGCGGAAGTCGAACTGGAAGTGTCCTGAGCGATCGCGCAACGCGAAACCTTGCACCACAGAGGACACTGAGGGGCACAGAGGAAGGCTGGATTTGGGGCGGTGAGAGTTAGAATGCTCCCGAGCACACAAATAACTGGGGAGCCGAAAGTCATGATGCAAGCCAAGAAGTCATCTCGTGCGCTCGTTACCATCCTGAAATGCGGATTGTTGCTGGTGGCCGCCGGACTGTTGCTAGGGCTGGCGCCGGCGGGACCCGCGTCTCCGAATGCGGACAACGAGACGCTGCGCTCTTACGCGGACAAGCTGGGATTCGGCGTCGGCGTGTTCGTGCAGCCGCGCTGGTGGAAACGAGACCCGCGGCACAAGCAGATTATCGAGCGCGAGTTCAATCGCGCGGTGGCCTATGCCGTGATGATCCAGGATCAGCGCGGGCATTTCGACTTCGATTTCATGGACGAAGAGATGAAGATGGCGCGCGAGCACAACATGAAGCTGTTCGGCGCGGGACTCATCTATCGCAGCACGGCCTCGCCGGCGTGGCTGCATTTCATGGATCGGAATTGCGGGGGATGGTCGCGTGGGGATATCGACCGCATCATGAAGGAGCAGATCACGACCATCGTGCATCATGGCGGCGACTTGTTCTACGCATGGGAAGTGGTGAACGAGCCAGTGTCGCCGGGTCACAATGGCTGCTGGTCGTTTCTGATGGGCGGGCAGGACAACATGATTGCCCGGGCTTCGCAGTATGCGCACGAGGCGAATCCGAATGTGCCGGTCTTCCTGAATGACGCGTTTGGGCAAGAGGGTGTGGATCGGGCCAAGGTGGACGACATGATGGCGCTGATCAAGCGGGTGCGCGCCATGGGCGGACACATCGACGGCGTGGGCAGCGAGATGCACCTGGAAGCGCACCGCCTGCACCCGAACTATGTCGACGAGTTCAAGTATTTTCTGGATCAATGCCGGCAGAATCACCTGGAAGCGCAAGTGACGGAGATGGACGTTTACCAGGGACCGGCAGGGGCCTTTGAGCAGCCGTTCGAAAATCAGAAGAACGTTTTTTACAACATCGCGCATGCCTGCCTGAAAGATTCGAATTGCTCGACGTTTGCGGTGTGGGGACTGTATGACACGGCCACCTGGCTGCATGAGGCCAAGGGCCTGACCGATGCGAAGCCGCTCCTGTTTGACGATAACTTCGACAAGAAGCCGGCCTACTATGGCGTGCTGCAGGCGCTCAAAGAGGGGCGCTAGCGCCGAATCCTGACCTCGGATGAACCTGGACACTACACAATCCGGTCTCGCCAGCGCGCGCAATCTGAAGCTGCTGCTGTTGTTCGTGGCCATGGGCGTGTTCCTGAGCCTGGGCACATATTTTGTGGCGGGCGGCTTCGAGCGGATCAGCCTGATTCCGGCCCTGGTGCTGGTCCTGCTGGCCCCGGCGATGATTGCGGTTGGGGCGACGGGCTTGCGGCAAGGATGGCGCTACTTCAGGGAACTGGGTGCGGACTGGACCTGGTGGCACTGGACGTTTCTGCTGCTGGTGTTCAGCACGCTGGTGTTTCGCGAGCGCGACAATTCGGTGGTTACGAGTAATCCGATCGATGCGGCTGCGTTCCTGCGCATTGTGCCGGAAATGATCGTAGTCGCCATCCTGTATGTGCGCGCCAAGCGATCGGAGACTTCCTGGCGGCAAAGCCTGCTGACCGGCCTGGTACGCCTGCTGGCTGCCTATGCCACAGTCTGTTTGATTTCCTCCGTCTGGTCGGTGTATCCGGCGTGGACGGCCTACAAGTCATTCGAGTACCTGCTGGATGTGACGGCGCTGGCGGCGTTTCTGGCCTGCGTTAAGTCCGAAGACGATATCCGCAAGATGTGCAACCTGATGTGGATGTTGTACGGGCTGGATATGGTTTGGGCCTGGGCCAACGCAGTAGCCTGGCCGCAGGATGCGCTGGACGAGTTGGGGCGGTTGCAGGCGGTCTGGCCGCAGATCTCCTATAACAGCCTTGGAGCCTCCAGTTCGGTGGTGACGGTGGTAGCTCTGTCGAGGCTGCTCGGGCGCTCCGCCAGCAAGGATTATCGGGACCGCGCCTGGTACCTGGTTTTGTTGTTCATCGGCATCGCTACCCTGATTGCCTCGCAGACGCGGAATGCCATGGCTGGCCTGGTTGTCGGTATTGCGCTGTTGCTGTTTTTTGAACGAAAGCTTTGGATCGGCGCGGTGGGTGCGCTCGCGATGGTCCCGCTGCTGATCTTTACCAGCCTTGGGCCGAAAGTCCTGACATTCCTTGCCCGGGACCAGACGGAAAGCCAGATCGTGGGCATGAGCAGCCGCGTGGACTGGTGGACCTTTGCCTGGCAGCAGTTTCAAAAGCGTCCCTTGACTGGATACGGGGCTTACGCGGCGGGCAAGTTTGCGGTGCTGGGGAAGTTGGGGATTGCCGCTTCGCAGATCCATTCCGACTGGCTGGAGACGCTGTCCGGTTCGAGCTTATGGGGCTTGCTGCCGTTTGTGGCGGCGTTTGTGGGGTGCTGGATCGTGATCGGACGCAGCTATTTCGACCGCTCGCTCACTCCGAAGGAACGCGGATGGCTACCGGAGGTGGCCGCCGTTTTTGCGGTGCTTTCCGTGCGATCGTTCTTTAACGTGGAGATGTGCTGGCATGCTCCGTTGCTGTATTTTTCGATTGTGGCGTACGCGGAATTCGTGCGCCGGGAGCGGCCGTCCCGCCTGAAAGGCCTAGTACCCCCCACTAAAGTTGTGAGAAGAATGACCACTCCCGAGCCGGTTCACGCCTAAGTACAATACCTTTATTCGTCTCCCCTTGTAGGACCGCAATCCTGAGAAAGCAATGATGACCAAAGTTGACGGGAATCCCGCGGCGAACTCTTCGTTTCGAGGTCCGCTATTTGTCGTCGGCATGTGGCGGTCGGGTACTTCGCTGCTGTATGCGCTGCTGAATCAGAATCCGCAGATCGCTTTGCTGTACGAAGGCGACCTTCCGCTGCTGCGCGCCTTGTTTCGCGGCGGACGGACGAAGGCGGATTGGCGGGAGCGCTGGGAATTCTGGAACGGCGCGTTGTCACGGCACAAGATCAGTGGGCGAGCCAACGGTGCAGAGCCGCAGGGGATCCGCGAAACCGTGGAATTGGCCTACCGGGAGTACGCGGGCGACGCGATCTGGGGATGCAAGTCGCCGAATTACTACGACGCAATGGCGCAACTGGCGCAGGATTTTCCCGATGCGCGATTCGTGGTGATTTTCCGCAACCCCGCCGATATCTGCCGCAGCATCGTGCGCGCCGGCCGCAAGGCGTCCTGGTTTTCGCGTCCGGGGATGTCGCTGCGGGCGGTGCTCGGGTACCGGGAGATGAAGCAGCAAACCGATCTGCTGGGGAAGATGGGGGCGCGGTTGCACACGCTGCAGTACGAAGAACTGGTGCGCGAGCCAGAGCAGGAATTGCGCAAGATCTGCGCGTTTCTGGAAATCCCGTACGACGAGCGCATGGCAACGCTGGCGCAGGCCGAACGATCGGCGATCTATAACGCGGAGCATCACTCGGGGGTGAAGGGAACTGCGATCAGCGCCGCCGGGCCGCGGGCGGAAGTTCTGCCGGAGGCACTACGCCGGAAGATTCTGCGCTACCAGCACATGTGGCGCGAGCAGTCGAACGGGACGTGGCCGCAATATCCCGAACCCGGCGAGCCGTCGGGCGGTCCGGGGTGGTTCGAGCGTGTTTCCGATGCAGGTGTCTATCGCGCTCTTCGGGCCTTCGATTCGGCCACGGCGGTGATCTACAGCAATGCCCCGTTGAGCTGGTTGCGGGCCTATCGCGGAATGAAGGCGCGCGAACCGGAATTTGTGAAGCAGGAAGGCGCCAATCAGAAAGAGTCGCTGCGCTCGGGGAACTCGTATGCCGACTGAACTGGAAATGCCGGTGATCGGACAGCAGACAGCGGCGGCAGGCGCGACCTATCGGGTGCTCGGCGTGCGGGTCAACGCGGTGCAGATCCCGGACGCGATTGCGGAAGTGGAGCGCTGGATCGCCGAGCGGGGCCCGAGCCGTTTCGTGGCGGTCACCGGGATGCATGGCATCACCGAGTCGCGCCAGAATGCGCGCTTTCGGCAGATTCTGGATTCGGCGGGACTGGTCGTGGCCGATGGCATGCCGCTGGTCTGGCTGGGACGCTGGCACGGCTTCAAGAACATGCAGCGGCGGGTTTACGGTCCGGAACTTACCGACACGTTTTGCGCGGTCACCAAAGACAAGTACCGTCACTTTTTTTACGGGGGAGCGCCGGGAGTGGCGGACGAACTGGCGGGCAAACTCCGGGAGCGGCATGGAATTCGCGTGGTGGGAACGTATTGTCCGCCGTTTCGCCCGCTGACGGAAGAAGAAGATCGGGAAGTTGTGGGAATGATCGAGGCGTCGCAGGCCGACATTGTGTGGGTGGGCTTGAGCACTCCGAAACAAGAGACATGGATGTACGAGCATCGGGAGAAGATCAGCGCTCCAGCGATGTTCGGCATTGGAGCGGCCTTCGACCTAAATACCGGGCGCTTGAAACAGGCGCCGGCCTGGATGCGCGAAAACGGATTGGAATGGCTGTTCCGCCTGGTAGCAGAGCCAAAGCGGCTGTGGAGGCGTTATCTGGTGTTTGGTTCGGTTTTTGCGTGGAACGTCGGGCTGGAAATCCTCGGCCTGAGGGCGTTTGACTGATTTTCGGTTCTGGACCCAAGGAAGAAAAAAAGAAGAGCCGGCGGGGTTCGTTGCCGCTGGCAATGGCGACCGGCGGTAATGCTAAATCTCCCACTCCCCTTAACCCTAGCCCCTTGCGAATTTTGATTTTGGAGACAACAAAAAAATGAACACCCTCAAGAAGTCCTTTGCAGCCCAGGTGGCGATTTTGCTGGCCTTGGTGGTACTGGTGCCGGCCGGTCTGCTGGCGCAGAATGCCGTCCCACTGGTGAGCCAGCCTTTGGTTCCAGACGCCGCCGCCCCCGGGGGAGCGGCTTTTGTCCTCACGGTGAATGGGAGTGGATTCTTATCGAGTTCGGTCGTGAACTGGAACGGAGCGGCACTGACCACGACCTTTGTCAGCGCCTCGCAGCTTACGGCAGCCGTGCCGGCAACCAACATTGCGACGGCAGGTACAGCGTCGGTCACAGTGACCAGCCCTGCTCCGGGTGGCGGCACCTCGAACCCGGTAGCGTTTTCCGTTGCGAAAGCGACGACCGGTGCGTTTTTCACCCGCGTCGACCAGACAATTAATGCTACGGCGCAGTCGGCGGTGGCCGCGGATTTCCGCAACATTGGCAAGACCGACCTGGTGGTGGCCAATTCCGCCAACAGCATTGACGTGTTCCTGAGCAACGGCGACGGCACCTTCGCGGCACCCGTCAACTACCCCTTTACCTCCGGATTTCCAGTGGCAGTGATCGCCGCCGATTTCAATGGGGATGGGAAGAAGGACCTGGCGGTGGTGCTCGAGCACATCCACATGGTGGCCATCCTGTTGGGCAACGGGGACGGCACGTTCACGATGGGACAGCAATTCGGCACGGGCGGCAACCCGGATGCCATTGCCGCCGCCGATCTGAACAACGACGGTAAGCTGGACCTGGTCACCACGAATTTCTCCGACAATACGGTGTCTGTACTGCTGGGCAACGGCGACGGTACGTTCCAGTTGCAGCATCCATACGGAACGGGTGTGAAGCCGGTGTCGGTGGCGGTGGGCGACTTCAACCGCGACGGCCTGCTCGACCTGGCTGTGGCGAACAATAGCGACGGCACGGTATCGATCCTCCTCGGCGCGGGGAACGGGACATTCGCGGCCCACGTCGATTATGCGACGGCAGGCCTGCCTACGGACGTGAAGGTCGCCGACTTCAACAAGGACGGCAAGCTGGATCTGGCGCTCTCAACCGCGGCCAACTCGGCTTCCGTGCTGCTGGGGAACGGCGACGGAACCTTCGCCGCGCAAGCGACCTATGCGATTGGCGCCAACTCGCAGGGATTGGAAGCCGCGGACGTCAACGGCGATGGCAACATCGACCTGATTACCGCCAACCTGGCCGCCAACTCGATTTCGGTGTTGCTGGGTACGGGAACCGGAACCTTCAAGGCGCAGGAAGTATTCGCGACCAACACGGCTCCGGTGGCAGTGCTGGCGGCGGACTTCAACCGCGACGGCCTGCCAGATCTGGCTACGATCGATGGTGGCCAGTTGAGCGTGTTCACGCAGACTCTGCTGAGCGTGAATCCGACAATCCTGAGCTTCCCGAAGACGATCAGCGGATACTCTGCGGCGCCGTTGACCGCAACGATTCGCAACTCCGGAACCACCACTGTCACGCTGGGAGCGGCGACGCTGGCCGGGGCGAATCCGGGCGACTACAGCTATACCACCACCTGCGCGGCAGTGGCTCCGGGCAAGACCTGCACCTACACGGTAACCTTCACGCCGCAGGATATGGGAACGCGGACCGCGTTGATCTCGATTCCATTGTCCAATGGAAGTTTGATCGGCGTCGAACTGACCGGAACGTCCAACATCCTGGTGGCGATTGAGCCCAACCCGCACACGTTCCCGACGACGCTGGTTGGATCGTCGTCCTTACCGTTCAAGGCGACGTTCGTGAACAAGAGCAAGGTTACGGTCAACCTGACATCGTTGCTGGTGACTGGACTTGACCCGAGCGAATTCCCCATTACCACGAACAACTGCAGCAGCAATGTAGTGCCGCCGTTGGGATCGTGCACCGTGTTCGTGACGTTCAAGCCGGTGGCGGTCGGTAACCGCACGGCGGCTCTGACGGTGTTCGGGCACTTCTCGCCGGGCAACGGACAGCAGGCGATCCTGATGAACGGTATCGGGACCAACGTCAAGGTGACGCCGACGACGCTGCCGTTCGCAGCCCAAACCGTGGGGACGACGAGCGCAGCGCAAACCGTGACGTTCAAGAGTGTGGCCACGGTGGCGATGCCGCTGACGGTGAGCATCCAGGGAACGAACTTCAAGGATTTCGCCATCACCAACAATTGCCCCAACCCGGTTCCGGCGAACAGCAGTTGCACGGTGCTTGTGACCTTCACACCGACGGCCACAGGCGCGCGCACCGCTACGCTGAACTTTGGCGACCCCGATCCGACCGGACCGCAGGTCGTCACGCTGAACGGAACCGGCCAATAAGGCGGTTCCTGCGGCAGTTACCCGGGATCCCCACCGCGCCCAAAAGTGGGGGTCCCGTTTTGTTTTTCTGATAGTAAAATCTGAGCAACCTCTTCCTGCGTAAGCGAACCGACTACCGGGGGACCAACTGACCATGCGAAACCAGATCGTGAGCCTTTCATCGACTCGTCTGGGAGTTCTCGTTGTGCTGGCCGCTTCGTTGCCGGCGACGGCGGCTTCTCAGCCCAGCATGAAGACCCATGCCGAAGTGAAGCATGACGTCTCGATGCCCTTGCGGGACATGCGCCCGCGGCAGTCCTCGAAACAGCGGCAGTGGTTCGATCCCGACATGCAGGAACGAAGGCACTCGGAGGATCGGTTCTACCAGGGAGAGCCCTCTCGTGTTGAGGGCGTTGCATCGAAGGCGATGGCGGCAACCGGCCAGGCCCTGGCGCCGGCCGGACCCACCACCGGCCTCAGCTTCGACGGGCTGATTCAGACTTCAGGGTGGTCCGTGCCCGACACCAACGGAGCCGCCGGGGCTACGCAGTTTGTGGAGTGGGTGAACACCGATTTTGCGGTGTACAACAAGTCCAACGGAGCGCTGGTCTATGGGCCGGTGGCCGGGAACACCTTGTGGTCGGGCTTTGGCGGTGGATGCGAAAACGACAACAACGGCGACGTCATCGCGGAGTACGACAAGCCAGCCGGGCGCTGGGTGATGATGCAGCACGCGATCCTGGCCGAGCCGTACGAGGTCTGTATCGCGGTTTCCACCACCTCGGATGCGACTGGGTCCTACTATCGCTACGCCTTTCCGGTCTCGACCAATTTTACGGACTACGCGAAGCTGGCGGTCTGGCCGGATGCGTACTACATCACGTCGAACCTGCAGGATTCTTCGTTTAACAACCTTGGAGCGCAGGTGTGTGCGGTCGACCGCACCCAGATGCTGGCGGGGAATGCAGCGACTTCGATCTGTTTCAGCCTGTCACCGACCTATCTGGGCTTGCTGCCTTCGGATTTGGACGGAACGATCCTTCCACCGAGCGGAGCGCCGAACTACCTTTTCAACCTGGGCACGAACTCGCTGAATGAATGGAAGTTCCACGTGGATTTCGCGACGCCAACGAACTCCACGTTGACGGGTCCGGTGAACGTTCCGGTATTTGCCTTTAACCAGGCATGCGGAGGCGGCGTATGCGTGCCGCAGCCAGGCACGGCGCAAACGCTGGACTCGGTCGGAGACCGCCTGATGTACCGCCTGGCCTACCGTCATTTTTCGGATGGACACGAGTCGTTGGTGGTGGCTCATGCGATCGGCAGTCCGGCGGGGATTCGCTGGTACGAGATCCGCAATCCATATTCTCCCGTGATTTTTCAGCAGGGAACCTTCCGGCCCGACAGCAACTGGCGCTGGGTGCCGAGCATGGCCATGGATGCGGTCGGAGACATTGCCGTCGGGTACAGCGAGTCGAGCGCGAACCAGAATCCTTCGATTTACTATGCGGGACGAGTTCCATCCGATGCGCTGGGGACACTGGAGCCCGAGATCAACATCGTTTCGGGTGGCGGAGTGGAGAGCGGCAATAGCCGCTGGGGCGACTACACCAGCATGAGCGTAGACCCCATCGACGATTGCACGTTCTGGTATGCCAACGAGTATTACAAGACCAGCGGCGTGCAGAACTGGACCACCCGCATCACGGCGTTCAAGTTCCCGGGCTGTGGAGGATCCTCCGTTACCCTCTCGCCATCGTCGCTCAGCTTCGGGGCGCAGAGTGTCAACACGACCAGCAGTCCGCAGCCGATTACGCTGACCAACAACCAGAGCGTGGCGTTGACCATCAACAGCGTCGGAATCAGTGGCGCGTTTGCCGAGACCGACAACTGCGTCAGCGGAAGTCCAATCGCCGCCGGCGGCACGTGCACGATCAACGTGACTTTCACCCCAACCGCGACGGGAAGCGCGTCGGGTGGGTTGACGATTAACGATGCGGTTGGCCCGCAAACAGCCCCGTTGAGTGGCACGGGAGTCTCAGCGATGGTGTTGCTATCGACGGGGAGTTTGACATTCCCGAAGACCGCGCTCGGATTGACCAGCGCCGCAAGAACCGTGACTGTGAACAATACCGGAACAGGCCCGCTGCTCATCAGTTCGATTACGGCCAGCGGGAATTACAACCAGACGAACAACTGTCCGGCCTCGCTCGCGCCGAAAGGCACCTGCACGATCACGATCAGCTTCTCGCCTTCTACCAGCGGCACGATCACGGGGGAAATCACGATCGTGGACAACGCTCCGAATTCGCCGCATCTGGTTACGCTCAGCGGGCTGGCGTCGATTCCGCTGTCGATGCTTCCGCTGAACCTGGGCTTCGGCAATGTCACGGTGGGGAGCACCAGCGCCGCAAAAGCGGTCACGCTCACCAATAACCTGACGACTGCGCTGCCGCTGCCTTTCTCTGTGAGCGGCGATTACGCGATCAGCAGTACAACCTGCGGCAGTTCCCTGGGCGCGGGAGCCAGTTGCGCCGTGGATGTGAAGTTCAGTCCAGGAGTCAACGGGAACATCAAAGGGGCGGTCACCATCAGCAGCAGCGGTTTGGCCTCGCCGCAGGTGATCGGACTGGGCGGAGCCGGCGTCAGCGGCACAGCCGGGCCGCTGACATTTACTCCGGCGACGCTGAATTTCACGGGCGTGATCGTGGGTACAACCTCGGCCTTGAAGACGGTTGTAGTGACGAACAGCACGACCTCGACCGTACACTTCTCGTCGATTTCGGTGAGCGGGGATTACAGCCTGGTCACTGGGACGGGCGCGTGCGGCACGTCGCTGGCTGCCGGCGCTACCTGCCGGATTCGCGTGACCTTCAGCCCGATCTTCCCCGGCCAGACCTTCGGCGCGGTGACGATTGTTGACGATGCCGCGATCAGCCCGCAGGTGATCAATCTGCTGGGAGGCGCGGCGCTGCCGGTCAGCCTGCTACCATCGCCCGGACTGGCGTTCGGCGCTCAAGCGGTGGGCACCACCAGCGCTCCGCTGACGCTCACCATCAGCAACAATCAGCCGTCCACGGTCTTGACGCTGAACAACATCACGGCAAGCGGCGACTTTGCGATCACCACCGCGGCGACGAATCCCTGCGGCAGTTCGATTCCGGGCAACGGCTCCTGCAATGTCGGAGTCGTCTTCAGTCCTGTGGTAAGCGGAGCGATCAGCGGCACCATTACCGTGTATCACAACGCGAAGTTTGGTCCTCAGGAACTCGGCGCGACCGGGACGGGACAGTAGCCGACACCGCCGTTCCATTCTTCTCCTAGAAATTCCGCCCTGGCAGAGCCACTCGGCTCCTGCCAGGGCTTTTTGCTTTTTAGGGGAATCAGGCGGAGCTAGGGTCTGGCTAGTTGCGATGCCACGATCTGCCACTGGGCGCCGCGCTTCATCACGACATCCATGTAGATATAACGCACGTGGAATCTCTGTCCGGCTTGTTCGATTTCATCGTCTTCAGAGCCGTGGACGATGGCGATATCGTCCCGGAGAAAGCGAACGCGGCGTCCGGTGGAGGTCATGGAAAGGAAGCGAATGGCACCGGAGGTCAGCTTGCGAATCAGATCTTGCTTCGTCGCGGGAACGCCCGACTCATCGTGCTGGAGATAATCGCCAGCGTAAATGCGCTCCAGTTCCGGAACATCCGCAGCCATCAGGGCCCGGTCGCCGTCTTCAAACAGCGCCAGAATCGTATGCTCGTCACTCATGCTCACCTGCATTGCAGAAGAATTTGTCGCTGGTTTTTGTTTCGAAGATGGTAGTGTACCAACGACGAAACTACCGCTGGAGGCCTGCATGATTCGCCGAGTATTTTTTGGTTTGTTGCTTGCCGTGATGTTCTACCCCGCCGCCAGCCAGACTCAATCGGCGGATAAGCCTTTCGTGGCTGAGTACTACTACAAGACGAAGTGGGGACACGCCGACGAATTCCTGAAGCTGTTCAAGAAGAATCACTATCCGCTGCTGAAGAAAGAAGTGGAGATGGGACGGATGCTGAAGGTCTGGATGGACCAGCCCCGCTACCACACGACCGAAGACGGCCGCTGGGATTTCCGCGTGACGATCGTTTTCAAGAATGCGGCGGTAGCCAACGAGGCCTTTGACGAAGACGGTCTCAAGAAGCAGCTCTGGCCCGACCAGGAAACCTACACGCGGGAAGAACAGCGCCGCTTTGAAATTCTGGACGCCCATTGGGATTTGCCGGTGAAGACGGTAGATCTGGAGAAGCCGTAGACACAGGAAGACTCAAGAAAAAAACTTCGGCGGGCCCGGGTGGTGCGACAATACTCTTAGAACGTCACTTCCCGCATGCAGTACGCTGCCATGCGAAGGAGGTTCGTATGCTGGCAACTCGACGTCATCTGGAGCGGAACCCGTATTTCCACTTCCATCCGCTGCACACCCTGTTCTCGCTGGTTGGCGCGGTGGTGTTGTTCGGCCTGCTGGTTTGGCTGATGGCCGTACCCGCCCGATAACTTAGCGCGACCCGGCTCGTGAATTCTCACGACATCCCCTGTAGATGCAGAGAACTGCTCGGGGATGTTAAATCTCGGTGACAAAATAGAAGGAATTCCTTTATCGCCGCTATCGAAATTTGCAATTAGACCAATCCCTACAAAATCGGTAAGGTAGCGGCATGGTCTCCATTCTTAATGTTGAAGACTCACATGTCGATGTATTGCACGAGATTACCGTCCGGCTCAATAGGTCGGACGCATTGCATGATGTGTTGGGCCGGGTCGTAGAGTTTGCCACGGTCCTGGTGAAATGCGATTCCTGCCTGATCTACGTGCTGGAAGGCGACGAACTGGTGCTGCGGGCTTCGAAAAATCCGCACCCGGAGGTGGTCGACCGGCTCAAGCTGCGCGTAGGGCAAGGCATCACGGGATGGGTGGCGGAACATAAAGAACCGGTGGCAGTCGCGGAGAAGGCGTCGCAGGATCCGCGCTTTCAGTTCTTTCACGAGCTGCCTGAAGACAGCTATGAAGCGTTTCTTTCCGTGCCCTTGATGTGCCGGGACCGGGTGGTGGGCGTCATCAATCTGCAGCATCGCCAGCATCACGTGTACCGCAGGCGCGAAATTCGGCTGATCTCCACGATTGGTTTCCTGGTGGGCGCCGAAATTGAATTGGCTCGGCTGGAAGAAGCCAACTCCACTCTGGCGGAACAGTTACAGACGCGAAAGATCGTGGAGCGCGCCAAGGGCATTCTGCAGCGCGATCTGGGATTAAGCGAGGAGCAGGCTTACCTGGCCCTGCAGCGGCAGAGCCGCCAGAAGCGCCGTCCAATGAAGGAAATTGCGGAAGCGATCGTTCTGAGCGACGAAGTGCGCGGCAACTCCAACGATCGACCCAGCTAGTGCCGCGTCGTTCCCAATACAAAGGGCGGATACCTGGTTGGGTATCCGCCCTTTGTATTGTTCGTGCGTTACTTGCCTGAAGCCATTACGGTGGTCGCCACGGGCGCGGCCGGCACAGCGAAGCGCAGCGTCATGCCGAACTCCGGCAATTCCATGGCGCTGACGTAGCTGCCCTTGGCGGTGCTTTCGAGCAAGAGCTGGCTCACCTCGGTGGCGCGGGTTTCGTCAATCTCAAGCACGGACAACAGAAACCCGGTCCGCGGACTGTCGAGCTTGGTCAGCATCAACAGTCCCGAGGGGCCATGCTCGTCCAGCGAGAAGCGGTACGCACCCGCAGGGACAACCGCGTTCTGCCAGCGCACGTCGTGCGTCAGCTTGAACTGACCATGTGCGGTGGTCTGGGCGACAGCGAGGTTGGGAGCAATGCCCAGGGTGGAAACTGCCAGCAAAGCGGTGTAAGCGAACTTGCGAATGGAAGTCATAGATCTCCTGTTCTGCCCAAAAGGGCCAGTCTGACGAGCACGCCGCTCGGCTCAAAACGCCGGGTGGCTGCGGGCTCAGATTGTGATGGAGACCAACGGAGGTCAGGAGATTTGCACTGCAGCGAACAGGGCCTACATGCAAACAGCAGCTCTGCGGGGCCGCCAACGCAGACGACCGCAAAGTGAATCCAGGATGCCTCGAAAGCGGTGCAGTTGTCCAATTCAAAGAATCTATCGCGGCCATCAGAAATGATTGTCGTGGGGCGATACAATGAGCCGACATTCATCCATCCCCATGAAGTAAGCCGCCTGGAGGCGAAGCACGATGCGAGTCCTTCCTATGATCGCTGGTCTTCTACTGTCAAGTTCCGTTATGGCGCAAACCTCGACTGCAACCGATGATGCGGGACGCAAGTTCGCCAAACTGAGTGAAGAGTTTATCCACGAAACCCTGGCGCTGTCGCCTGCGAGTGCATCGCAGGCCGGATACCATCAGCACAAGGAACCGAAAACCGGCGGCACAATTGCGCTCGACGCCATGCTGGACGACGTCAGCGCTGCCGGTTTTGCGGAGCAGCGGCGCGTCTATGCGCAGTGGCGCGAGCGATTCCATGCGGAGACCGCGGCGGGGTCGCTGAATCCTGAGGATGCAGCCGACTGGCAACTCATCGATGACCAGATTGCGCTCAACCTGCTCGAATTCGACCGGATTCAAAACTACAAACATAATCCGACCGTGTACGTGGAACTGTTGGGCGGGGCGCTGTTTCAGCCCTTCACCGATGACTATGCGCCGGAGGATGTGCGGTTAGGGCACATCCTTTCGCGAATTGCCGCCATTCCTATGTTCCTCGATCAGGCACGCAGCCAATTGCTGGATGCAGACCCGATTTTCGTCAAGGTTGCGGTCGAGGAAAACGATGGGAATGTTGACCTGATCCAGAACACGATCGGGCCGGCCATTCCAGTTGCGTCCGCGTTGAAGCCGGAGTTTGAGCGGGTTGCGCCCCTGGCGGTGGACGCGCTTCACAAGTTTTCAAGGTGGCTGCAGGATGATCTGGCTAAGCGGAAAACCGAGCGCAGCTGGCGCCTGGGCAAAGAGCTCTACGCGGAAAAATTCCGGCTGGTGATGGAGACACCCATCACTCCCGACCAGGTGCTCGGCGATGCAGAGAAAGTAATGAAGCAAACGCGTGCGGAGATGTTGCAGATCGCGATACCGCTGCATAAGCAGTATTACCCGGACCACGACGAACACGCCACGCTGAGCGCCCAGGAGCGCGAGAACAAGGTGATCGGAGAAGTGTTGCAGAAGATTTCCGACGATCATCCCAAGCGCGACGATCTGATGAAGACGGTCAACGAGGATCTGACGGGCATCCGGCAGTTCATCCTCGACAAGAAGGTCGTCTCACTGAAGTCGCGGGACAACCTGAAAGTCATCCCGACGCCGCCCTTCATGCGAGGGATCTATTCAGTGGCAGGGTTCCATTCCGCGCCGCCGCTCGATCCAAATGCCGAGGCGCAATACTGGGTTACGCCCATCGATCCGAAGACACCCGAAGACCGGGCTGAATCAAAGCTGCGCGAATACAACAATTGGGTGTTGCAGTGGCTGAGTATTCACGAGGCGCTCCCGGGGCATTATGTGCAGGCCGAGCATGCCAATGAAATTCAGCCGCTGAGCCGTCGCTTGTGCCGCGGCATGTTTGGCAACGGAGCGTACGTGGAAGGCTGGGCGGAATATATTGCCCAAGTGATGATGCAGCAGGGGTATGCGGACAACGATGCGCGCTATCGCCTGAGTTACCTCAAAGTGTGGCTGCGAGCCGTGGGCAACGCGGTCCTGGATATCCGCATGCAGACCATGGGAATGACGGACGCGGAGGCGATGTCGTTCATGATGAACGACGCGTTTCAGACGCGCGCCGAAGCCGATGGGAAACTGCAGCGTGCCAAGCTGAGCTCCACCCAGTTGCCCACTTACTACGTCGGAACCAGCGACTGGTGGAGGCTGCGCAAGGCCTACGAAGCGGCCAAAGGGAAGGACTTCACGCTTGCCGAATTTCATGATCGCGCGCTGGACGAAGGCGCGCTGCCCGTTCCCTGGCTCGGGAAACTTCTGCTGGGGAAGTAGATTCCGTGCTCTGAGACGCCGCCCCGTATCCCACTAGGTTCCGGTCGCAAGGCGCCGCTTTGCGGGGAGAGAGCCTTTTATGAGAGCATAGTCCTTCTGGTGGCGGTGGCTAGCCACCGCCACCAAGAAAGGACCTCATTCATGTATCAGAAGAAGCCGGGAGTTTTTATGGCCGACTGGTGGGACGCGGACGGCCGCCGCCATCGCAAGCAATTTTCTACCGCATCTGGAGCCCGCGAACACGAGCACCGGGAAACCGCCCTTGCGCATGCCGAGCGGGCCGGGCGCGAAATGAAACTGGCGGCACGGAGCAGCAGTTCCCGCCGCCCGAAGCCGGTGGCGGATGGGGGCACCATGGAACCGGCCAAAGGCAAGCTGGGCGTCATGATTCCAGGCATGGGCGCGGTGGCGACGACGTTTGTTGCCGGCGTCGAAGCCATCCGCAAGGGTCTGGCCAAGCCCATCGGCTCGCTCACCCAGATGGGCACGATCCGGCTGGGGAAGCGCACGGATGGCCGTTCTCCGAAGGTAAAAGAGTTTGTGCCACTCGCCGGACTCGACGACCTGGTGTTCACCGGCTGGGACATTTTTGAAGACAACATGTTTGAGGCTGCCTCGAACGCCGGCGTGCTCGACTACCGACTGCTCGAGCAACTGAAGCCGTTCCTGTCCTCGATCACGCCTCGCCCCGCCGTTTTCGATCATAACTACGTAAAGAAGATCGAGGGCCCGAATGTGAAGAAGGGCAAGACCAAGATGGATCTTGCCGAGCAGTTGCGCCACGACATTCGCGACTTCAAAAAGTCGAGCGGCGCGACGCGACTGATCACCATGTGGTGCGGTTCGACGGAGTCGTACATCGAACCCACCGAAGCCCACCAGTCGGTGAGGGCCTTCGAGCGGGCTCTGCGCGCAAACGATGAGATGATCGCGCCTTCCATGATCTACGCCTACGCCTCGCTGATGGAAGGTGTCCCGTTCGCCAACGGCGCGCCAAACCTGACGGTGGATCTCCCGGTGATGCTCGAACTCTCGCGCAAGAACGAAGCGCCGATCTGCGGCAAGGACTTCAAGACCGGCCAGACGCTGATGAAGACGGTGCTCGCCCCGGCGTTCAAAGCTCGCCTGCTCGGCCTGAGCGGATGGTACTCGACCAATATCCTCGGCAATCGCGACGGCGAAGTGCTCGATGATCCCGGTTCATTCAAGACGAAGGAAGAGTCGAAGCTCGGGGTGCTGGAGCACATCCTGCAACCCGGTCTCTATCCCGAACTCTACGGGAACATGTTCCACAAAGTGCGCATCAACTATTACCCGCCGCGCGGCGATAATAAAGAGGGCTGGGACAACATTGACATCTTCGGATGGCTCGGCTATCCGATGCAGATCAAGGTCGATTTCCTCTGCCGCGATTCAATTCTGGCCGCGCCGATCGTGCTCGATCTGGTGCTGTTTATGGATCTGGCCCAGCGCAGTTCAGAACTAAAAGGATTGGGCATCCAGGAATGGCTGAGTTTCTTCTTTAAGTCACCGATGACGGTGCCGGGCCTTTATCCAGAACACGATCTGTTCATTCAGCTGATGAAGCTGAAGAACACGCTTCGTCACCTGAAGGGCGAGGAACTGATTACGCACCTGGGGCTGGAGTACTACGACTGAGATAGTTCGGTTTCGATGCTGTCGGGGATAGCTGCTTGGCGGCGCTTGGCGCGCCGGTAGAGCAGCACCCCGGCGGCATTCACTCCCACCACGACTGCAATTGTCTTCCACGCGTAGGAGGCTGGATTCGGCACGTCAATCACCGGGAAAATCGAGAGCGCGACGAAGATCAGCGTGACCACGAAACCCGAGGCGGCGGCGAACTTCAGCCAAGGCCTGGCGCCTCCACGCAGCCTGCCGCTCACCAGCGGAATCGCGAACATCGACAGATAGGCTAAGCCGTAGAGCGTAAATCCCCAGATTTGAATCAGCGAGAAGGCTTCCTCCTGATTGGCCCCGGCGAGCGCGATGACGCACGCGGCCAAGGTTGCGAAGGCGGCGAAAAACACCGAGTTGATGGGCGTCCGATATTTTGGATGCAGACGGGTGAACCACTCCGGCAGAATGCCTTCCCATCCGGCGACCATGGGCAGCCGCGCACTGGCCGCGAACACCAACGCCCCAGTGCAGAAGATGTTGGTGAAAAGCAGAAATATCGTAACGGGGGCCAGCAAGCGCCCGGCGCCATTCGAATGCAAAGCCAGCACCAGCGCCTGCGGCACCGGGCCAATCAGGTTGACGCGGTCGGCTGGAACAAACGCCAGGATCGCGCTGGTTCCGAAAATGTAGAGTGCACCAATGATGGGAGCCGAAATCAGGACGGATCTCCCAATCGTGCGCACGGGATTGCGGCATTCCCCGGCGAGAATCGCCACAAACTCAAAGCCGCATAGCGCCCCAAACGTCATTTTGCTGAAGATGCTCAGGCTGAGCAGGGTGGGCGGTGGGGCGACCAGCGGCAGCGGCTGGGCGGCGGCATGGCCTGGAATCCAGTGGCGGGTGGCCGCCATCACGATCAGGAGGCCCAGCGTAAATATGGTCATCATGCCGCCAACGTTGATGACCCACTTGGCGATTCTCAGCCCCAATACGGTAAGCACGACCAGCGCGCTCACAAACAGCAGAGAAGCCGCCAGAATCATCAGTTTGCTGGAGGCCATCCACTGGGCTCGGTCGCCGACGGCGAAGGCGACGTAGGTGATCAGGACAAATCCGTATTCCCCGACCAGCAACACGATATACAGCCAGAGATTCCAGGCGACCAGAAATCCCAGGCCGTTGTTGAAGCCGAGTCGCGCCCATTCATAGAGACCGCCTTCGAGCGGCATGCGGTCGTTGAGAAAAATGACAACCACGGCGAGCGGCAGAAAGAAAGAGACGATCCCCGTCAACCATAGCACGGCGTGGGACGGGCCGGCCTTGGTTGCAGCGCCGAAAAACTCCAGCGTGATCATGTAGGCGACCTGGGCGAGGGCGAGATCGAAGGTGCCCAACTCTTTGCGCAACGCGGATTCGTGCTGATGGACGCGCTGCTCCGCTGTTTCCAGCGTTGTCGTGGAGGATGTCACGGGCGGCCAGTATATCCGCCTGTGAGGCGAATCACCACCGGTCTGATTCGCCGCCGCGCAGGTTTACACCGGGGACTATACTTGTCGGTTTCCGAGGCAAGTCCTACTGAGAGGTCTCTATGTCGAGATTCATTCCCGCCCTGGTTCTTTTCCTGGCTTCAGTTCTCGCCATCTCCGCCGGACAGTCCACAACGCAGGAGAACGCGCGGTATCGCGATCCCAGCCTTGTGCCGGAAGAGCGCGCCGCAGATCTGCTCCCGCGCCTCACGCTGGAAGAGAAAGTGGAGCAAATCAGCGGCGGATGGGAGCAAAACGTGGATTTCATCGACGCCACGGGCACGTATACGCCCGAGCAGGCGAAAGACGCCTTCCGCCACTGGTGGGATCCGGAGTACCCGCTCACGCCGAAACGGGGGGCAATCCTGCGCAACGCGGTGCAACGCTATCTGCGCGAGAAGACGAGGCTCGGCATCCCGGCGTTGTTCATGGGAGAGTCCCTGCATGGCTACATGGCGGGAGGCAGCACGAGTTTTCCGCAAGCGCTGGGCCTGGCCAGCATGTTCGATCCCGAGCTGGCTCACAGAGTATTCACCGCGGCTGGAGATGAAGCGGGTTCGGCTGGTGTGGGGCAAGTCTTCTCTCCCGTGCTCGATCTGGCGCGCGATCCGCGTTGGGGACGCACCGAGGAAACGTACGGCGAAGATCCATTTCTGGCGGCTCGCATGGGCGTCGCGGCGGTGACGGGATTGCAGGGCGATACCTGGAGCATCTCGCGCCATCACGTGATGGCCACAGCCAAGCATTTTGCCGTCCATGGGCAGCCGGAGGGCGGCACGAATACCGCGCCGGGGAACTATTCGGAGCGCATCATCCGGGAGAACTTTCTGGTGCCGTTCCAGGCTGCTGTACAGGAGGGCCGAGCCGGCAGCGTGATGGCCTCTTACAACGAAATCGACGGCATCCCATCTCACATCAACCACTGGCTGCTGGGGAATGTTTTGCGCGAGGAGTGGAGCTTCCGGGGATACGTGACTTCCGATGGAAATGGCATTCAGATGTTGGTTGGAACCCATCACGTCGCCGCGGACAATGCAGCGGCTGCTCGGCTGTCGCTCAGCGCAGGAGTCGATTACGACCTCTCTGATGGCAAGCCATTCCATACGCTGATCGATCAAGTGAAGCAGGGAATTGTTTCGGAGCGCGAGTTAGATCAGGCTGTCGCTCGGGTCCTGACCGCAAAATTCCGGCT
This sequence comes from Terriglobales bacterium, assembly GCA_037443605.1. Taxonomy (GTDB): domain Bacteria; phylum Acidobacteriota; class Terriglobia; order Terriglobales; family Acidobacteriaceae; genus Sulfotelmatobacter. Next base: position 36,363 of record JBBIOA010000026.1, on the reverse strand, counting down.
GGGCCTGTTCGAGAATCCTTACGTCGATCCGGACTACACGGAAAAAGTCACGAACAGCGCCGAGCACCGTCAAATCGCGCTCGAAGCTGCGCGGAAAGTGATGGTGCTGCTGAAGAACGACAAGAATCTGTTGCCGCTCGATCTCACAAAGATCAAGAGCGTCGCGGTCATTGGCCCCAACGCCGCCGATGTCCATCTGGGTGGCTATAGCCGTGAGCCGGGTCACGGCGTGAGCATTCTGCAAGGGATTCGCGATCGGGTCGGAAACAAGGCGCAGGTGCTGTACGCCGAAGGCTGTCAGATCACCGACGCCAAGCAGGGCTGGCGCGGCTGGTACGCCGACAACGTGCACCTCATCGACCCGGCGACGCAGGCCGCGAACATCAAGACCGCCGTCGATACCGCGCGCAAGGCCGACGTCGCCATCCTGGTGGTCGGCGAAAATGAAAGTACAAATCGCGAAGCCTGGTCCGAACAGCATTTGGGGGATCGCGATTCGCTCGACCTGTTGGGCGCTCAGAACGATCTGGTGAAGGCGGTGGTCGACACCGGGAAGCCGGTCGTGGTTCTGCTCATCAACGGACGTCCGCTCTCGATCAACTACATCGCCGAGCATGTCCCGGCTGTTCTCGAAGGCTGGTATCTCGGTCAAGAAGGGGGAACGGCGGCGGCGGAAGCTCTTTTCGGAGACGTCAATCCCGGCGGCAAGCTGCCCATCACGTTTCCGCGTTCGGTCGGTGACCTGCCCGATTTCTACAACCACAAACCGTCCGCCGATCGGACGTACGCCTTTAGTACGCGCAAGCCTCTGTTCCCCTTTGGCTACGGCCTGAGCTACACCAGCTTCAAGTTCGAAAATCTGCGGGTGGAGCCGGAGCAGATTCTTATAGGAGGCACGGCGCGCGTGGCCGTCGATGTCACGAATACGGGTAACCGGGAAGGCGACGAGGTTCCCCAACTGTACGTTCACCAGAAGATCGCTTCTCTGACCCGGCCGGTCATGGAACTAAAAGGGTTTCAGCGAATCACGCTCAAGCCGGGGGAAAAGAAAACGGTGAGTTTCGCCGTCACGCCGGACATGCTCTCGATGCTGAACGTGGACATGCATAAGGTGGTCGAGCCGGGAGTGTTTGAGTTGATGGTTGGTCCCAGTTCCGCGGACACCAGCAAAGTTCTGTTGACCGTGCGCGGCATCAACGGAGAAACGGGAATGGCGCCGCTTCCGCCACCGCCGCCGGGTTCCGAGTCCGGGCTGGTCAGCAACTTCGATGACCTGAAGACGACCGCTGGTTACGGATCGTGGATTGCGATCTCCGACCAGATGCAAGGTGGAAAATCCAGCAGTTCCATGCGGGCGGTGGAAGGCGGGGCGAACGGGTCGAAGGGCGCGCTACGCGTCAGCGGGGAAGTCGTGGCGGGAAACAGCCAGTTCTCGTATGCCGGGGTGGGATTCGGACCGGGAGCAGGGCCCATGGCGCCTGCGAATCTGTCCAGGAAGAAGACCATCAGCTTCTGGGCGAAGGGCGACGGCAAAACCTACACCCTGGCCTTGCTGACGCAGCGCATGGAAGGAATGCCGCCCATCAAGCCGTTCACGGCGGGTCCGCAGTGGCAGCACTATTCCTTCGCTCTTGCGGATTTCGATACGGACGGCAGCGATATCACGTCGTTCGCCTTCGTCACCCCAAACCCGGGGAAATTCGAGTTCGAACTGGACGAAGTGAGGATTGAATAAGGTGGCTCGCGTGTCTGCGATTACAATCGCACGGCCTTCGTTCGCTTGTACTCGTCGAACTTCGCGAGGAAGCGGTCGATATCTGCTTTCTGCAGGTAGTAGGGCGTAGACAGCCGCAGCTTGTGCGGATCACCGCCGCGGATGCGGATTTTGTGCGTGGTCCACATCCACTTTTCCAGTTCCATGCGCTGAAGCGGGGGCACATTCACGCTGACGAGCGCGCAGCGCAGCGCCGGATCCGGCGATGTCCACGATTCCGCGCCGCGCTTCAGCATTTCCGCCAAAACATAATCCGCGAGTTGCCGATGGCGGCGCTCGATGCGGTCCATCCCGATATCACTGGCCAGCTTGATTGACGCCCGCAGTCCCCACAACGCCGGAACGTTGGAACTGCCGATCCGCTGGAAGCGCTCGGCGCGCAACTTCGGGTCGTCCCAACCTTCGGTGGCGATCGTGTTCCAGAGCCGGTCAATGACCTCGTCGCGGACATACAGGAATCCCGATCCCTTGGGGGCGAACATCCATTTGTGCGGGCTGGCCGAGTACATATCGCAACCGATGTCACGGATGTTGAGCCGCATCATGCCGGGAACGTGCGCGCCGTCGACGGCCGAAAGAATGCCCTTGCTCCGAGCCAGGGCACAGATCTCTTTAGCCGGCAGCACTACTCCCGAAAAAGTCGTGATGTGGCTGAAGAAGATCACGCGGGTACGCGGGGTGATGGCGTCGTTGAACAGATTGAGAACCTGCGCGGCATCCTTCACGGGGCGGGGAAGCGTGACCTTTTTGATCACGATGCCGTAGCGCTTGGCCTTCAAATCCCAGGGATGCTCGCCGCCGGGATGCTCCTGGTCGGTAAAAAGCACCTCGTCGCCAGGTTTCATGTCCACACCGTTGGCGATGTAGCTGTTGGCCTCGGTCGCATTCCGGAGCAGGGCAAGTTCATCGCGCGTGCAGCCCACCAACTCGGCCAGCGGGTCGCGGAATTCGTTCCACGGCCCATATCCCCAGATCGGGTAATCCTCCGGGTCCAGTTGGTCCATTTTTTCCGTGGTGGTGTAGCCCTCGAAGATGGCACGGAGTATGGGCGCAGGACTGGCTCCGACGGTGCCGTTATTGAGGTAGATTTCGTCTTCCGGGATCAGGAACTGCCGCCGCATGTGCGCCCAGTAGGCGTCTTCCTCCTTGGGATTCTTCGAGTCGAGCAGTGCGCGATCGGGCAGAGGCGGAGCCTGCTGCAACTGGGCCTGAAGGCTGGTACGCAGCAGAAGCGAGGCGGCCACCCCGCCTGATGCGGCAAGGAAATGGCGGCGATCGATCACAAGACACCTCCGGTTCCGGCGGCGATTGTTATATCACGCCTGGTCGAGTGCAACCCTAATGCATTGAATTTGAAAGGTGGGCGGGCCAAAGGAAATGGAATCGCAGGTAACCCCAGACGAGCCGATGGCGTCTAAGAATCAGGGAGCAAAATAGGGCCTGGGTGTGTTTCCGGTCGAGCGTATAATCGGGTGTCAAGGAGTATTTATGGAATTCAGAAGGCTGGCAATCGCATGGGTATTGGCCGCGTTCAGTGTGGGGGGATGGACGCTGGCGCAGGCGCAAACGCCGACTTCGGGGCAGGATCCGGCTCAGACCCAGACGCCGGCCCAGCCCACTCAACCGCAGGCTCAGCCTCAATCGAAGAATCCCGGTCCGGATACGGACCAGGGGCAACCGAAGGCCGCCGACATCCAGAACGCTCCTAAACCGGTGCCGGCCGCTCTGCCGACCAAGGACGACGACCAGATTCAGCACAATGGCGGCAAGAGCGATGTGGATGCCATTGGCAACCGCAACGTCGGCTGCGGGCGCGGCGTGGGCAACTGGTACACCGTCGAAGGCCAGGTGGCGCGGGGCCGCGTCTATGCCCAGCAGATCGAGTCGCAGATCAAGTTGGTCAACGATCCGGTCGTAACCGAATACGTCAACCGCATCGGCCAGAACCTGGTGCGCAATTCCGACGCACAGGTTCCTTTCACCATCAAGGTGATCGATTCTGACGTGGTCAACGCGATGGCGTTGCCCGGCGGATTCTTCTACGTGAATTCCGGCTTGATCCTGGCCGCGGATGAAGAATCTGAAATGGCCGGGGTTATGGCCCACGAGATTGCCCACGTAGCGGCCTGCCACTATGGCCGCGAAATGACCAAGGCCAACTTGCTGCAATTGATGTCGCTCCCGGCGATTTTCATGGGCGGCTGGGTCGGCTATGGGATTTACGAGGGCATGGGCCTTGGGATTCCTTTGACCTTCCTTCACTTCTCGCGTCAATTCGAGGCTGAGGCGGACTACCTCGGCGTCCAGTATATGTACCGCGCCGGCTATGATCCGTCGGCGTTCGTTTCCTTCTTCGAAAAAATCCAGGCCATGGAGAAGAAGAAGCCGGGGACGCTGTCGAAGGCCTTCGACACGCATCCGCAGACGCCGGACCGCATCGAGAAGTCCCAAGAGGAGATTCGCAAGATCCTCCCCGCCAAGGCTCAGTACGTGGTGACGACCTCGGAATTCGACGAGGTCAAGGCCCGCCTGGCGGCGATTGAGAACAAGCACAAGCTGATTGACGAAAAGGACTCGACCAAGCCGAGTCTCCGTCGTACCTCCAATACCAGCGACACTTCAGGGAAGGGCGACGACAAGCAGGATGATGATCGTCCAACGTTGAAGCGGCGCGACGACTCGAACTAAGTCGAACGAAGTGACACCTGAAACCGGCGGCTTTAGCTGCCGGTTTCTTTTTGAGGGATAAGACGGTGGAGTCTACCCGCTCGGTCCCTTAGCACCAAGACTCGACGGCAAGTTGCACACGCTGAGGGTTCGACTGGTTGGGCCGACGAAGCTCACCCTGCAGACTCGCTCTGGCTATTTCGCGCCGAAACCGCAAGCGGACCGTTAGTTTTAGGCGTTTCGCCCGGCATCCATGGGCTTTCATCCGTGCATCACAATCTTCGGTGATTTAAATCACAGATTGCACTTGAAAAGCCCAATAGGCTCGTCTAGGTTGGAATTATTGTTGCAGAACTGGGGAGTGACTCCCATGCCAGAAAACACACTGACCGTTACCGACAACCGCACCAATAAGACGTATACCGTCCCGGTGGAAAACGGCACGATCCGCGCCATGGATCTGCGCCAGATTAAGACCAGCCCCGAGGACTTCGGGCTCATGACCTACGATCCGGCATTCATGAATACGGCTTCGTGCAAGAGCGCGATTACTTACATCGATGGCGACAAGGGCATCCTGCGGTATCGCGGGTATCCCATTGAAGTCCTGGCGGAGCGCTGTACCTTCCTGGAAGTCGCGTACTTGCTGCTGTTCGGCGAGTTGCCCACGGAAAAGGAACTGCAGACGTGGGTCCACGACATCACGCACCACACCATGCTGCACGAAACCACCAAGAAGTTCATGGAGGGCTTCCGCTATTCCGCCCATCCCATGTCGATGTTCGTGAGCACGATTGCCGCGTTATCCAGTGTCTATCCGGATGCGAAGAATGTGCATGACCCGGCCAACCGCATGCACCAGATCGTCCGTTTGATCGGGAAGGTCCCGTCGATCGCGGCGATGTCGTATCGCCACAACGTGGGATTCCCCTACGTCTATCCCGACAACGACCTCAGCTACACCGAAAACTTCATGAACATGCTGTGGAAGATGGTGGAGCCGAAGTACGTGGCTCATCCGGCGATTGCGCGGGCGCTCGACATTCTGTTCATCCTGCACGCCGATCACGAGCAGAATTGCAGCGCCAATGCCATGCGCGCGGTGGGCAGTTCGGAGACCGATCCTTACCTGGCGGTGGCCTCGGCTGCTTCGGCCCTGGCGGGTCCCCTTCATGGGGGCGCCAACGAGGAAGTCCTGAAAATGCTGGACGAGATCGGCAGCAAGGACAACGTTCCGGCCTACATCAAGAAGGTAAAAGACGGCCACATCAAGCTGATGGGCTTCGGTCACCGCATCTACAAGAATTATGATCCGCGGGCGAAAATCATTCGGTGGAGCGCGGAGCAGGTCTTCCAGGTGACGGGACGTAATTCCAAGCTCGACGTCGCGCTCGAACTGGAGCGCATCGCGCTGGAAGACGATTACTTCGTAAAGCGGAAGCTCTATCCCAACGTGGATTTCTACTCCGGCATCATGTATCAGGCGATGGGCTTCCGTCCGGAGATGTTCACGGTGCTGTTTGCCATTCCGCGCACCGCGGGCTGGCTGGCGCAATGGCAAGAGTTGATCAAGGACCCTGAGCAGAAGATCGCCCGCCCGCGGCAGGTTTATACCGGATACGCCGAGCGCGAATTTGTGCCCATCGACAAACGCGTACCCGTGCCGATTCCGGCCGAGTATCCGGGCCGCTGAGTTGATCTGCGAAAGACAAATGCCCCGCGCTTCAGCGGGGCATTTGCTTTTCGCTTGGACTGAGGGCTTGAGCCAGCGGCAAGTAAGGGCGTGGCGACGCTTATGCCGCGTGCTTGGCCAGTTCGGCCAAATGCTCGCGATGGCGCTCGGGCGACGTAATCACTTTCATTTCCTGCCAGTCGTAAGGGAACTCTTTGCCGCAATCAAGACAGGCCACATACGTCCCAGTCAGAGCCGCAGCCTGGGGGCGGCGCGATGCTCTCCGAACCGTTACCGGGAAGCTGTATCGAGCATGTCTGCAACCGAAAAATGCATTCACGATTTTTCCAATCATAAATCCCCACCTTCTAGTTCGAGCGAACTCGCGCTCGAACGAACCTGGTTGAAAGCACTACTGCGCATTCCCTTCAAGCTCCAACGCGCTCAACTCACTTACATACTTAGATTCGCGTTGTAGCAAAACGGTTTCTGAAATCCGCCTGGGTGTTCCCGGATTGGTACTCCATAGAAACCCCAGCTCTGACAAATAGTTACGGCAGGAGCCGGAACGTTACAGGGGAGTTTTCGCTAGAGAAGAAAGACCCCCGTCTGAAGCGGGGGAGGGTGGATGGTTCCTTAGTTTAGGGAAGTTACGCGTTCTGTGGTCCGCGCCGCTTCTGTTGCTGGCACTTGACCATGATGGCAGAACGCAGGCGGCTGCGGAGGTCGTCGGGCAATTCGTAGAGCTGGGAGTCGCGGTAGATCTCGATGGTCTTCTTCGTCGTATCACAAACGACGTAGCAGTTGTGACACCAGGAGAGATGGTTCTCAAGCTCGACTTTGGTTTTGTCGTCGAGCACGCCGTCCAAGTAATTGGTCAGCTCACGAAGGAATTCAGAGCATTTCACTGGTTGCCATCTCCACTCTCGCGTTTCTGGAAGTACTTGCCGAGCCGTTCGCGAAGCTGCAAACGCGCCCGCAATAACCGCGACTTCACCGCCGGAACACTCAGTTCCAAAGCGGCCGCCGTCTCTTCGGTCGACAAGCCTTCGACATCCCTTAGTACAAACACCGTCCGAAAGCCAGGGGGCAGGCCTTGGATGGTCTTACTCAAAATCTCACGCAATTCGGCTTGCGTATATTGCTGCTCCGGATTCGGACTCCAGTCCGCGATCTCGCGGGGCAGGGAGTCATCTTCCGTCTTGATGTCTTCGTCGAGCGAGACGGTGCGCTCGGGCTTGCGCCGGCGCAACTTCATCAGCGCTTCGTTGACGGCAATCCGAACCAGCCAGGTATAAAACTTCGATTGCTCCTGGAACTGTGCGAGATTTCCGTACGCCTTCAGGAATGCTTCCTGCACCACATCTTCCGCGTCCTCGCGGTTCTGCGTGATGTGCTGCGCGATCCGGAAGACATTACGGTCGTAACGCCGGACCAACTCCTCGAAGGCCGAATCGTCCCCGCGCTTCGCCGCCTGTACCAGCGCGAGCTCTTCGCTGGGCCCCTCTAACCTGTTTTGTTGGATGGCTCCCATTCTTTCGACGATGCAGTATTTTACGGCTGACGCAACTGCAGCTGCGTGCAAGTGGCGCAATGAGAAGACAATTTCGGTAAAAGGCTACTTCGCTGCCGAGGCTCGACTGCGACGACGAGACCCGAACTGTTATTTTACTTGGTAACCGCCTTCTTTGCCCAATCGCTTTCTCATCCGCGGGTGCGTGGGTTTGCGATAGAGTTTTCTGTGGAAGCGTGCTGCGCGGTTGAGCAGGTACTATAGTACCCTGCCGCGTTGGCGCAAGTTCCGTATAATCAGCGTTTAAGGAGCGCCTCGGATGGCGCCAGGCCTTTGATTTGAGCTTCAGATAACGGTTCTTCGAGAATGGCGGAAAGCAAGGAACGTCAGCAAATCGTCGAGCGGGCAGTGGCGCAGGTACTGGATCGTCTCTTGCCCAAGCTTCAGGCCGATCTCGTACAGAACGTGCTCGCCGAGTTGCCGGCTGGTGCGGGCGAACCGAGCGGCGCGAGCCAGCCGGTGGCGGGGCAAGCCAGTCTGGTGCAGGCCGTCGCAAGTATTCAGTCGGGAACCACGCAGAAGGAAATTCTTCGCGCCTTGCTCGACGCCGGAAGTGCATACGCTGCGCGCCTCGCGCTATTCGTAGTGAAAGCTGGCGCAGCCAGTGGATGGCAAGGCAGAGGCTTCGGCAACGACGAGTCCGTCAAGGATTTTCACCTGGACATGGCAAGCGGTCCGGCGTCTCATGCTTATCAGAACCGTATCCCCGCTCCCGCCAATATCGCGGAGATGGATCGCCGCTTCGTCAGTCAGTTCGGCGGACCGGAGAACGAGCAGATCTTGATCCTGCCGCTGGTGCTGAAAGACAAAGTCGCAGCCTTGCTCTACGCCGACGGCGGAAGCACCGCTCTTCTGGATTCCCCTGCTCTCGAACTGCTGGTGCTCTCCACCAGCGCATGGCTGGAAGTGACATCTTTGCGCAAGCAGGCGCAGAAGGAAGCTCCAGAAGTTGCGTCGGCGGTCGCGCCTCCGCCCATGCCTGCCCCCGCAACAGCGCCAGTGCAGACGGTGAGTTCTTTTGCGGATCCCTTTGCCGCACATGTGCCGAAGCACACCGCACCGAAATCTGAGCCGTTACCGCAGCCTGAACCCGAGCCGGCCGCCGAAGTGGTAGAAGTTGCCGCTCATGCCGCTGCTGCCAGCGCCGCAGCGTCTGCACCCGCGCCGGCGGCGGACCCACTGGCCTCAATGTCTGCCGAGGACGCGGAAACGCATCGCAAGGCACAGCGTTTCGCCCGCCTGCTGGTGGATGAGATCAAGCTCTACAACCAGGCCAAGGTAAACGAAGGCCGGCGTCACAAAGATTTGTACGATCGCTTGAAGGAAGACATTGAAAAGAGCCGCGCCACGTATCAGAAGCGATATGGCAGCACGATAGCGGCCAGCGGTGATTATTTTCAGAAGGAAGTCGTGCGCAACCTGGCGGAAGAAGATGTCACGCTGCTGGGCGCGAACTTCCGGAAGTAGATTTCCAGGCTCTGGTCTCCGCGTCTCCGCGGAATCACAAGGTGGTTCGATTGGGTCTCAAGCAGTGGCGGGTGTTCGTTCTGGCAGTCGTGTGCGCGCTTTCTGCGAACGTAGCACTCTGTGCCCTTCCACAATCTGCGAACTCTTCTGCGTCCGACGCGCAGACAACTCCCGATAAGCCCGCGTCGCCAGCCAAAAAAACAACCCCGAAGACCAGTACCGCCAGGAAGCACGCTCCCGCAAAGAGTCGCAAGCGCCCGCTGTCTCCCCGGGTCCGTCGCATGCGGGAGGCGTTTGTGGCGTCCGCCACTCTGCGTCCGATGGCGCAACAACTGATTCAGGATCGCACGCCGGCCGCGTATGCCGGACTGGAGTCCTACGGGCGCACGCACGCGAAGGAGGACGCTGGGGCCTTGGCGTGGCTGGTGATCGGCTATGCCCACTTTCTGGACCACGACTGTGCCAAAGCGATCGATCCGCTGAATCGCGCCAAGCCGCGCGCGGGCGATCTCGGCGACTACGTCGCCTACTATCTCGGCACGTGCTATCTGCAAACCGGGCACCAGGGGGAAGCGCTGGCGACTCTGGCCGACTTCGAGACGAACTATCCGGATTCACTGCTGGCCCGGGACGCGCACTTAAGTTACGCCGGGGCCCTGTTGACCGAGGGCCGCGCGCCGGAAGCCGTGGCCTTGCTACAGAAAGACCGGCTGCCGGCGCGCTCCGACATTGAGTTCAATGTGGGCCGCGCCTACGCAGCGGTCGGGCAGAATGGCAAGGCCGCGGAGGCCTTCGCGAATGTTTATTACAACATGCCCACCGCGGCGGAAGCGGATTCCGCGTATGCCGAACTGAAGAAGCTTGCGCCCGTTCCTCCGGCAAGCCCGGAGCAGCGCAGGACGCGCGCCGATTTGCTGCTCAAAGCCCGCCGCTACAGCGACGCGGCGGACGAGTACCGGGACTTATTGATTCATGCGCCGGTCGAAGGACGGCCGTCCATGACGCTCGCGCTGGCCGACGCGTTGCATCGTGCCGGTCGCAATCGGGAAGCTCGGGCCGAACTCACCACTCTGCCCAACGCGACCCTGGATCAGTCTGCGCAGCGGCTCTACATCCTGGGAGAAGTTGCCTGGTCGCTGAACGAGAACGAAACCTTCTACAAGATGGTCGACGATTTGCGGAAACTGGCGCCCACGAGTCCCTGGCTGGAATCGGCCTTGTTGTCGGTGGCAAATCTTCACCTGGTGCATCACGAGTACGACCAGTCTCTCGATGCATTTCGCGAACTGCAGCAGCGCTTTCCCACGGGATCGAAGGCATCGTACGCGCACTGGAAAGCGGCCTGGCTGACCTTCCGCCAGGGCCGCACCGAGGATGCCAAGAAGGCGTTCGAAGAGCAGATCGCGTTGTATCCCACCGGCAGCGATACCTCCGCGGCTCTTTACTGGCGGGCGCGGTTGGCCGAGGAAGATCGTGATTTCACGATGGCCCGGGCGTATTACCAGAAGCTCTCCGACCGTTACCGGAACTATTACTACGCAGAGCTGGGACGCCAGCGCCTGGCAAAGCTTTCCAGTAGTGGCGACCCGCCGGGGCATTACGCTCTGCTCGATCACGTGCCGCCGCTCGACAACGGACAGAAGGTTGTGCTGTCGGAGCCGCCCGCGGATGATCTGCATCTCCAGAAGGCCGAACTGCTGGGAAACGGCGGACTGGTCGACTTCGCAGTCCGCGAACTGCAGGCGGCGTCGGCGGCGAACGGAGGGAACTGGGGACCTTCGGAAACCGCCCAGCTTTACCTCGATACCGAGCACTATGACCGGGCGATCGAGACTCTGAAAAAGGCCGTGCCCAGTTATTTCGCTGTCGATATTCCCACTTTGCCGCGACAGTACTGGGAAGCGCTATTTCCTCGCGCTTATTGGACGGACCTCAAACGATTCTCGGTGGCGAATCGGCTCGATCCCTATCTGGTGGCATCGCTCATCCGGCAAGAGTCGGAATTCAATCCCAACGCAGTGTCGCGCGCCAACGCGGTGGGCCTGATGCAGTTGCTGCCGAAGACAGGCAAGCTTGTGGCCAACACCCAGAGCCTGCGGCATTTCAATGCTAGCCTTTTGTACAAACCCGCCGTGAATCTACAGTTGGGAACGGCGTATTTCCGCGGCATGGTCGATCACTTTGGCGGATCGTTTGAGTACGCACTGGCTGCCTACAATGCCGGTTCCGATCGCGTGGAAGAATGGTTGGGAGAGGGCAAATATCGCGACCAGCAGGAATTCGTAGAGTCTATCCCGTTCACCGAGACGCGAGAGTACGTGCAGGCGATCATGCGGAACACGAGCGTGTACAAGCAGTTGTATGGCGCGCCGTAGCAATCTCCGATGACGGTTGGCACATCTTTGGCTGCGCTGACCTTTCAGTTTCAGCGCGCTCCTGATTCAAACCACGGAACTGCGGCGCCCTCCATTCCGTAACTAGACGCAGGGATTGAGGTGTGGCATGAGAACGCTGCTTGTCCTATTCGGCCTGGGAGCCGCATTGCTGGTTGCCCAGGACACCAAGGTTGACCAGACCGGCGAGACTCCCATCGAGGTCAAGTTCGCCCCCGGAGGGCGGGTTCGGATGGACCTTTGCCCGAGTGGAACCGAGATCGTAGGAACGGAAGATAAGTTCGTTCGCGTGTCGTACCACCCCGATCGGGACGACGTCAGGGTTCGGATCAGGATCGATGGCAACCATGCCGATCTGGGTGTGACCGGTTGCCCACACAACAACTTCCAGCTAAGGGTTGAATTGCCCAAGGCTTCCGCTCTCCAGGTGCGAATGATGGCCGGACAGGTAGACGTGCGGGGCGTCCAGGGGGACAAAGACGTCGAGGTAAGCTTTGGTCAGCTTACGATGGAAGTGGGAGAGCCGGACGACTACGAACGGGTCGACGCATCGGTGAATAGCGGGCAGATTAATGCGCCCGCCTTCGATGTATCCAAGGGCGGTTTGTTTCGTTCGTTCGATCGAAGCGGGCCTGGCCGGTACCGCCTGCATGCGCATGTGGGTGCGGGGCAGGTCGATCTGCGCTAGATAGGGTCAGTGCTGGTTTTTGGCCGGTCAAAGATGATATCGAGCACTAGCAGACATGCGCCTATGACGATGGCGCTGTCCGCCAGGTTGAACACCGGCCACTGATACTGCTTCACGTAGACAAGCAGAAAATCGACCACCCGGCCGTGAGTGGCACGATCCCACAGGTTGCCGAAGGCTCCGCCGAGAATCAGCGAGAGCGCGATTCCGGTCTTGCTGAGCGCCCACGACTGCTTCCACAACAGGATTGAAACGACAATCATCGCCACCAGCGAGAAGCCGATGAGCATCGCGGTTTTCCAATGCGCCGGAGAATCGGCGAACAGGCTGAACGCGGCGCCGGTGTTCTCCGTGTGGGTGATGCGAAAGAAGCCTGGAATGACCTGGATGTGGTTGTACATCGCGATGCGGGCGGCAACCACGTGCTTGCTCCAGCGGTCGACGATGACGACGAGCAGCGCGAGCAGAAAATGTATGGAGCGTGCGCGGGTGGAATCCATCTAGTTTGATTGTAGGTCCTGTCCGCCTTCCCGTTCTTTCAACACCGCACTGCAACGCTCGCAAATCGTGGGATAGGTTGCATCTTCGCCCACATGCGTCGAATAATTCCAGCAGCGTTCGCACTTGGCGCCGTCGGCTTTCTTGACTTCGACGTGTACGCCGCCGGTGCCGTTGCCTGAGCCTTCCGTAAGTCTCACGGCGGAAACGATGAACAGGTAGCGCAGTTGTGCAAATTGCCGTTGCAACACCGAATACGCGGGGTCCGCGGCCGTGATGGTGAGTTGCGCCTCCAGACTTTTGCCAATCAGTTTGCTGTTGCGCGCCTCTTCCAGTGCCTTTGTCACCTGCTCTCGAATGCTCAGCAAGGTTTCCCACTCTTGCGTTTGCACGGCATCGCCAGTAGGCACGGCGCCGCCGAGTACATCGGCCGCTTCGGGGAAGGTCGCCAAGTGCACGCTCTCGGGCCGTCCCGGCATCTTCGGCAGATATTGCCAAACCTCTTCGCAGGTGAATGTCAGGATGGGAGCCAGCAGGCGGACCATGGTCTCGCAGATGCGCCACACTGCGGTCTGTGCCGACCGCCGGCCCGGCGAATTCGGAGCGTAGGTATAGAGCCGGTCCTTGATGATGTCGAAGTAGAACGCGCTTAAATCCACTACGCAGAAGTGATTCACACGGTGGTAGATCTTGTGGAAGGCGAATTCGTCATACCACTTTCGCACGTCCTGAGCCAGGGCCCAGGCCTGACGCAGCATGTATTGATCAAGCCCTTCGAGCTTTTCATACGGAACCGCGTTGGTCTGGGGATCGAAATCGTGAAGGTTGCCGAGCGAGTTCTTGAACAGATTGTTGCGGATCGTGCGGTAGTTCTCAGCCGCCCGCTGCATCAGGCCTTCCGAGCCGACCACATCCTCGCGGAAATCGACGGAAGCCACCCACAGGCGCACAACTTCTCCGCCGAGGCGGCCCGCGATGTCGACCGGATCGACGGCGTTGCCCAGTGACTTCGACATGGCCTGGCCCTTTTCGTCGAGCGTCCACCCGGGCGTGACCACGACTTTGTAGGGCGGGGTCTGGTGCGTTCCCATGGCGCAGAGCAGGGAAGATTGAAACCATCCGCGGTATTGATCTCCGCCTTCCAGGTACAAGTCGGAAGGCCACGGATACTCGGGTTCGTCATCGACGAGAGCCAGATAACTTGCGCCCGACTCGAGCCACACATCGAAAATGTCGGTTTCCTTTTCGAATTTCGTGCCACCGCAGTGAGGACACTTCGTTCCGGCGGGAAGAATCGTATCGGACTCGGGCGTGAACCAGGCATCCGCCCCGGATTTCTTGAACAGTTCCACCACCTTGGCGTTGATGGCCTTCTCGTTCAGAGGTTTACCGCAGGACTCGCAGAGAAATACCGCGATGGGCACACCCCAGACGCGCTGCCGCGAAATGCACCAGTCGGGCCGCGTCTGGATCATATTCGAAAGCCGCTCTTCGCCCCAGGATGGGTCCCACTGGACCCTCTTGATTTCATCGAGCGTCCGCGCGCGCAGCGTGTCATTCTTACCGGCGCCGCCGGGCATGGGCGCTTCCATCGAGATGAACCACTGCTCGGTGGCGCGGAAGATCACCGGGTTGTGGCAGCGCCAGCAGTGCGGATACGAGTGTTCCATCTTGTCGCCGTGCAGCAAGGCTCCGCGCTGCCGCAGCAATTCCACGATCAGCGGATTCGCCTTGAAGACGTACTGCCCGGTGTATTCCGGCAGTCCGTTGCGCAGGATGCCCTTCTCGTCGACGTTGCTGGTAGCGTCGAGGCCATATTTCATGCCGGTGATGAAGTCCTCGGCGCCATGCGACGGAGCTGTGTGCACAACGCCCGTTCCGGTGTCCATGGTGACGTAGTCGGCGAGCACACCAAGAATCTTGCGATCAAGGAAAGGATGCTGGAAGTTCAATCGCTCGATCTTGCGTCCGGGAAAATGCGCGAGTTCCACCGTTGAATCGAGATTGCATTTCTCTGCGACGTCGCTCGCCAGTTTCGATGCCACGATGTAGACTTCGCCGCCCGATTCCAGCGCGACGTAGTCTTCGTCCGGATGGAAGGCCACCGCCATGGAAGCGGGCAGCGTCCATGGAGTCGTGGTCCAGATGATGGTCGAGACTTTCTTGCCCGCCAGAGCCGTATCGATCCTGGAAGGATCGTCGAGCAGGCCGTACTTCACCCACACCGTGGGACTGGTGTGATTTTCGTATTCGACTTCGGCCTCAGCCAGCGCGGTCTCGTCGTGCATGCACCAATAAACCGCGCGCAAGCCTTTGTAGACGAAACCGTTCTCGTAGAAAGAAAAGAATGTCGACAGCACGACCGACTCGTACTGTGGAGTCATCGTGGCGTAAGGCCGGTCGAATCGCCCGAACACACCGATGCGCTTGAACTGGATCCGCTGCAGATCCAAATACTTTTCGGCATACTTCCGGCACGCCGCTCGCACTGCCGAAGGGGGCATTTGCAGCTTCTTGCCGCCAAGTTCCTTGTCGACTTTGATCTCGATCGGCAGACCGTGGCAATCCCAGCCGGGGACGTAAGGCGCGTCGAATCCCGACATGGTCTTGGACTTGACGATGAAATCTTTCAGGCACTTGTTCATCGCGGTGCCCATGTGGATGGGGCCGCTGGTGTAAGGAGGACCATCATGCAGGATGTAGCGGGGTGCGCCTTTGCGGGCCTGGCGGATACGTTCGTATAGACCCGCCTGCTCCCAGCGCTCCAGGATCTTCGGCTCGTTCTGCGGCAGGTTGGCCTTCATAGGGAAGGCGGTCTGGGGCAGGTTGACGGTCTTCTTCGGCTCGAACGGCACGCGGTCGGGTCTCCTAAATGGTTGAATCTTTTCATTATAGGGAGTACAGGCGCAGAACGTCCACGCGCGGCATCACAAACTTCGGACGGAATCTCTTTGCGATCGAGGTAGCCGATTGCGTTGGGATCAATTTCGACAACCGATCGCGAAATCGCAAACTGCGCCAAGCTGGAAGATCGTTTCCAAGGCACGATTGTTCAGGAAGGGGGATGAGCACGTTGGGACGCCGGCGGTGAAAGGACATGTCTTTCTGGAGGGTTGCCGGATTCGGAAATCCACTGTCCTAAACCCACCCGTTAGCGTTACAATTTCGTAAAGCAGATCGAAGGCGCCTGGTATATCCTGAGGGGTCCGCAAGGCTCCAAAAAACTGGATTTTCAAGCAACTTCGGGCAGATACCGCTCATCTGTGTAAAGAGGAGATTACAGGGCAGTTATCGTACTCTCACGACGAAGCGAGAACTACTCACACCAGATATATGGGATCCGGTCCAACAAAGCCGCAAATCGACGCCCACGAACCCGAACTGCATCTCCTTCTTGCCAAAGACAGTTTTGAGGAGCCGCTGTGGAAGTCGCTGGCGCGTCAACTGGACGATTTCTTTTTCCCCAAGAAACTGCCGCCGCTCAAGTTGGAGTCGAAGCCAGAGCCGGTCAAAGATATCTGGGGTTTCTACAACTACAAGAAGAATGGCGTTCTTGGCTCGACCGGCGTGCATTTATTGCTTGCGGCAATTGTGATCGTGGCCACCATCATCGGCAATCGAGTGGTGACGGCGGCGCCAAAGCAGAACGTCACGGTGACGCTGCTTGATCCGAGCGATATTCCCGCGTTGAAGCCTTCCAAAACGCAGGTGGGAGGCGGCGGTGGCGGCGGCGACCGAGACGTGTTGCAGGCCAGCAAGGGCAAACTGCCAAAATTCTCGATGCAGCAGATTACTCCGCCGCTGGTGGTGGTTCGAAACGAACATCCAAAGTTAGCGGTCGAACCGACGATCGTGATTCCTCCGCAGGTTCAGCTTGCTTCGAGCAATATGCCGAATTTGGGCGATCCGCTGGCCAAAGCGCTGCTGCCGTCCAATGGCACGGGCGGTGGCGGCGGCATCGGTTCCGGGGAAGGCGGTGGCATCGGGTCGGGACACGGCCCCGGTTTTGGTCCCGGCGAGGGTGGCGGCGTAGGCGGTGGTGTCTTCCACGTTGGCGGTGGGGTTAGCCCGCCGCGTCCGGTTTTTGCGCCGGAGCCCGAGTTTTCCGAAGAAGCGCGCAAGGCGAAGTACCAGGGAACCTGCACGCTTGGTCTGATCGTGGGTGTGGATGGTCGTCCCACCAATATCCGGGTGCTCTCCAGCCTGGGCATGGGCCTCGATGAAAAAGCGATTGAGACGGTCAAGACCTGGAAGTTCGAGCCGGCGATGAAAGACGGGCATCCGGTTCGGGTCGAGATCGCCGTGGAAGTCGATTTTCACCTGTACTGAGTTAGAGCCGTCGCAAGACGGCGAAGTAGCCGCGCCAGCATTCTTCGAATCCCACCTTTCGATAAATCCCAATCGCCCGCTCGTTATCTGCGCGCGAATGCAGGAACGGCCTTTCGCCGCGCTTCCGAATGACTTCCATGACTTCCCACATCAGCGT
Organism: Terriglobales bacterium; assembly: GCA_037443605.1. GTDB lineage: Bacteria > Acidobacteriota > Terriglobia > Terriglobales > Acidobacteriaceae > Sulfotelmatobacter. Next base: position 19,145 of record JBBIOA010000026.1, on the reverse strand, counting down.
TTGGGCATAGCCTTTGCCCAGATGATCGGGATGCGTGCAGACCGCGCTGACTTCCGTGTATCCCGGGACCTTCATGCGTTCGCCAGCCATGGCGACAAGCTTCCCGCCGTCGCGAATACCCAGGTAGAGGCCGAGCTCGCAGGTGCGAGTGCTGAATGGCCCGGGTTTGGTCAAGGCGGCGGGTTCGACCATCTCCTGGGAGTCCGGGGGCCCGAGTTCGAGGATTCTGAGATTGGATGCACGGGCCGTATCCGGCGGAATCGCATTTGCGCATACCATCTGCAGCAGCGGTGCGCCCCCTAAGTGGGCCCATCCTCGCTGATCTGAATACGGCTGGGAGAGAAAGATTCCGAGTGTGCCTTCGGGCTCCACCAACCCTGCGAGGGATTCGTAGGATGGATTCTCGGGGTCCGCGAACGCCGCCAGCGGGCCGATCTCAGGAATGAACCGCCGGGCCTTGTCCGAGCCCACGGAAAAGGCCGCCTGGCGCGTGGTCAACGCCTGCCAGATGATGTTGTCCAAGGGATGCATCGTTTCTGTTCCTTTGACGGCGAGGATCGCCGTAAAGACACAGTATTTCTGGCTGATGGCGGGGTGCTATCCGGATCTTGCGTGCGAATTGAGAATGCGGTTATTCCTTCAGGTCGACGTGCAGCACGTCTTCGATTGGATGGCCGAGGAATCGCGGTCCGAGCCGCTTGAATTTTTCCACGGAATCGGTGGCGAAGAATTTCAATCGTGGCTGAGTTCGTCGCTCGACCGGCTCGGGACTGCGCGGGAGCAACTGCCGCCAGTGCGAGGCGACCGCTCGCGCCGTGGAGTCTGCCGAATCGACGATCTGCACATGCGGCGGCGCCGCCCGGTGCAGCAGCGGTTTCAGCAGCGGATAGTGCGTGCACCCCAGCACCAGCACGTCGGCATCGGCAAACCCGTCTACGAAAGCCTCCGCCAGATAGATACGCGCCACCTGATCGGTAACCGGATGCTCCACCCAGCCTTCTTCCACCAGCGGGACCAGGAGGGGACAAGCCTTCTCGCGTGCCTGCAAGCCACGGTTCTCGAGTGCTTTGCGGTAGGCGTGGCTGCTGACCGTGGCTTCCGTCCCGATGACCACGATCTTACGATTCGAGGTGGCGGCTGCCGCTGCTTCGGCTCCGGGTTCCACCACGCCCACGACGGGCACATGGGCCGCTGCCTTGATCTGGTCGAGTGCCAGCGCGGTAGCCGTATTGCATGCGATGACCAGCATCTCCGCGCCGTGCGATTCGAGATAGTGCGCCGCTTCGACCGCGTAGCGCGCGACCGTCTCGACCGACTTGGAACCGTAGGGCAAACGCGCGGTGTCGCCGAAGTAGGCGTAGTCTGCCTCGGGGACAACGTCCAGCAGCGCCTTAAGGACGGTAAGGCCGCCAAAGCCGGAGTCGAATACGCCAATCGTGGGATTCCGCATTCTGCTCTGATGATAAACGGTGCACAGGCTTCTAGAGTTGCACGGGAAGGCTCGCCTTAACGCACTGCGCCGCTAGTTCGCGCGTGCGGCCTCGCGCGCAACTGGCTCGCGAGAATCCCTGCGCCCGCAACACGGTCCCGGCGGAATGGGCGCGCCGTGAGGGCAGGTTTTCGGATGTCCCAGGAACGAGCAGATCTTGTCCGTGGCTTCCGGGGAGAGAATATGCTCGAACTTGCAGGCCTGCTGCTCGATTTCCGATTCGCTGTCCATGGCCAGGCTGTCGGTGAAAAGGCGCTCGGCGAGCCGATGCCGCCGGATGATGCTGCCCGCACGCTCGCGACCGCGCGGCGTGAGTTCAACAATCATGGTTCCGTCGCCGATCGAGGCCGAGACCGGTTTGAGAGCGTCGTGGCAGGGATTCACGAACGGCTTATGATCATGCGGCTGCGGCGGGTGCGGCGCCGCCACCACCAAGCCCATCTGGATCATCTTTTCGATTGCCATACTGACTGGCAGCGCTCCGTGCACTTCCATGCGCTCGGCTTCTGCGATCTCTCCGTGTTCGGCCAGCACCCAGAGTTCTTCGAGAACTTCGTCGAGTTGCTCTTCGTCGGCCATGGAGAAGACTTCCTGCGAGGCGATCTTCCCGTGATGAAGTTCAATGCGCCGGTCGGCAAGTCGCGCCACAACTGGGTCGTGGGTGACCATCACGATGGTGCGTCCCTGCTGGTGGAATTCGCGCAGCAGGCGCAGCACGATTTCTTCGTTCTGGGCATCGAGATTTCCGGTGGGTTCGTCGGCAAGAATGATGCGGGGATCGTTGATGAGCGCACGCGCGATGCAGACGCGCTGCTGTTCGCCGCCGGAAAGCTGCGAAGGCAGGTGATGCGCGCGATCCCCCAAGCCCACGCGGGCCAGCGCGTCGATGGCTTCCTTTTCGTCGGTCATGCTGTGAAAGTACTGCGCCAGCATGATGTTCTCGACAGCGGTGAGGAAGGGGATCAGGTGAAATTGCTGGAAAATGAATCCGATCTTCTCCGCACGGACGCGATTCAATTCCGCCGAGGAAATGCCGGCTACATTCTGCCCATCGAGCCAGATCTCACCCGACGATGGACGATCAAGGCAGCCAATCAGATTGACCAGCGTGGATTTGCCCGAGCCCGACGGACCCATGATCGACAGCCACTCGCCCGGAGCCACATGCAGGGAGATATGGTCGAGCGCGTGAATCGACGAATTGTTGTCCTTGCCCGATCCGTTGCCCGATTCCTTGGCCGGGTAGAGCTTGGTGACGTCCTTGATCTGAATCATTTCACTCGCCCCTCAATATGACTGCCGGCTGCACCCGGCGCAACAGCGAAATCGGCAGGATCGCCGACAGCAGCGTGACTGCCATGCTGCCCGCCAGCACGATGGGCAGCACGCTCATTCGCGGAACCACCGGCGCGTGGAAGTTCGCGCGTCCAATCCAGGCCGCGATGCCGATGCCGATAAGAAATCCCAGAAGTGCGCCGATCGCGCCCAGAGCCGCCGCCTCTGCGGCGAAGAATCCACCCAGCATGCGGGCGGAGGCACCGAGCGCCTTCATGATGGCGATATCGCGACGCCGGTCGAACACCCATCCCATCAACGTAGAAAGCACACACAGAGAAGCGGTCAGGATGATGAGCGCGGCCGCCGCCAGTAGAGTGGCGCGCGTTTTGCCGAGTACTCGCGCCTCGCCTTCCACGATCTGGCGCACCGGCCGAACGTCGGCGGACGGCAGAGTCTGCGCCAGTTGATTCATCATGGCAGCGACTTCCTCCGGAGGACCGCTGGCCGCGACTTCGATGCTTGAAGGCTGAACTCCGGTCCATGCGATGAAGTCCTGGAGTGCGAGATAAATCCGGCTGTCCTCGGCTGCGCCCGTCTGCACGGTTCCTGCAGGCGTCACATGTAGCGTGCGGCCCTGGAAGGTGAGATCGAATGGATCGTTCTTCGGAGAGACGACGGCCATCGCGCGGATTCCGATCAGGGCTTGATGCGAGCCAGTGGGCCACGCATTCACCGACCACCAGTGATTGAGCTGCTTCACGCGATCGAAGTCGGTTCCCGCTACGACGATCGGCTGCCCGTCGCGGGTGCGAGCGACAACCAATCCGAACGGTGCCGCGATGCCGCGGCCCGCCAGAAGCGAATCCACCCGGGAGAGAGAATCGGCGGGCAGGGAAGCGCCGTCTTTTCCCACAAGAACAATGTTTGCCCCGTAGTTCCGGAATTCACGTCTCAGCTTTGCCTGAACGTCGACGTAGAGATTCAGCATCGCGGTGGCGACTGCAGCCGCAACGACCATCGCAAAGAGTGCGGAAGCCGCGCGACCGCGTCGCAGGACGGCGGCCCGCACCAGCATCCGCAGGAACATCGACGTGTTCGGGGCTTTCGCCCGGTTCGCCGCCAGTTCGCGGGCCGTATTGGAGACGGGGCCGCTCACAGTTGTCCTTTCAGTGCGAACACGGGATCGAGTCCTACAGCGCGCCGGATTGCCGCCGCACTCCCGGCAAAGGTCACGATGACCGCGATCGCCAAGATGACTGGCAGCAGCACAGGGGAGATGGCGATGTCGGAGTTGAAAATTGAGCGCCCGATCTGATGCGCCAGGACTGAGCCGATCCCGAAACCAACGACCCCGCCGAACAGCGCCAGGAGCACGGCTTCGGCGAAGAAGACCGCGGCCACTGCAAACTTGCCTGCCCCCAAAGCCTTCATCAGCCCTACCTCGCCGCGCCGTTCGAAAATTGCAGTGGCCATCGCCGCGGAAACCGCCAGGGCGGATGCGAACAGAGCGGCCACCGTAATCAGAAAAATCAGTCCCTCGATGCGAGTCAGCACTGCGCCTTCATTCTGCGAGACCTGACGAATCTGCTCGGCATGGGAATGCGACATGGCTTCGGTCAACTGCAACGCAATCGCTGCCGGATAGGGCGTGCAGTACCAGCGATCGTAAACCGCGCCCGACATGCTCTTGGGATCGCGGCGGCCAAAGGCGTCTTCGGGCTTGGTGAGGGCACTGACGTAAACGCGCTTCACCGCATCAGGTTTCCCGAGAATCGTCTGTGCCACTGACAAAGGCGCCACAATCTCGTCGTCTTCTGGGCCACCCGTGGAGAGGACGCCGCTCACGTGGTAATCGCGACCTGAAAGGGACAGCGCTTCCAGTGCGTGCCAATGGATCCGATCTGCGAGCCGCTTGCCGATCAGAATGCTGCTGTCATTGTCGTCGGGCCAACGTCCGTCGACCCTCCACCACGGATGCGTCGTGCGCACACCCGTGGTGAATTGCTCTGTGCCAAACGAGAGTTGCTTGGCAAAATACGTTCCAACGAGGGTGACATCCAGCCGCATATCGTGACGTTCTAGAGACACGTGGACCGGCAGCATGGGCGAAAACGCAGTGATGTTGTTATGCCAGAAAATGCCTTTGATGCGCGGCAGGTCGGCCTCGCTCAAGAACGCGCCGTCGGTCGGCGGCTTCAGATTCACGCCGCCAATTTCCACGTCGAGAGAATCTTCCTGCGGAGTGACCACCAGGTTGGCGCCGATGTGGCGGAGCTCGCGGTTCATCTTGTCGCCGATGTCGGTGGCGACCGCGATCATGGCCGTGGCCACGGTGACGCCCAGCGTGATGGCCGCGCCCGCCAGAACTTTGCGCCGTTTCTGCCGCCGGAAGGATTCGTAAACGAGCCGCACGAACATCGGCTACGGTTGCCCGAACATCCGGCTTCCGGCCGCAATGTCCGCCTCCTCGATGGTGATCGCCTCGGTGGTCTGCGAGGCTTTCAACGGTACCGGATTGCATCCGCCCGCCGTGCCCACCGACTGTGGATTAATGGGCGCGGCGCAGTTCTTGCAAACCACGCCATGGCCACTTTTGTAGAAGCCGACCGCGCCGCAAATTTCGCAGGCGTCGAATACGGTTGCAATCTTGCCGTCGGGCTTCTGATACAGCCAGAAACGGACGGTCACTCCGTTTTCCTGGGCCTGAAAGCGGTGCAAATCCCCATCAGCTACTTGAGACAGAGGAATCACCAGCTTGCCCGCGACGAACTTGACTTCGGTGGCCGGCGACAGCGCGCTCACGCTCTTGGAATAGACGAACTCGGCCGTCACCATCACGATGAAAAGAAACGAAAAGCTGTACACCGAGGCCATCCACAGGCGCTCCCGCCGGGCGGTCCACATAGCCTTGCGGCGCGCCGCGGGCGAGGAGGATTCCGGGACCACTTCGCGGCGCTTGGCATCGAACAGGATCATCAGGGCGGCCAGCGCGATGATGGTCACGAAGAAGAACCAGTCATTGCTGACGATGGGGCCGATGATCGCCATCTCCTGGCGCGAGTGTGGGAACCAGTCCAGGCTTTCCGACAGTTCATGCAGTCCGGAGAGGATCAGTTGCCCGGCCACCAGGAACATGATGGCGGTCGTCACTTTGAAAAACTTCTGCAGATTGATGCGCACGCTGCCCTTGACGAACATCACGCCGAAGGCGACAGCGGCCAGCACGCCCAGCAGGGTACCGAGAAAACTCATCAATTCGGTGGAGTTCAGGGAGACGGCCGAGAGGATCAGTACCGTCTCCGCCCCTTCGCGCAGCACCATCAGGAAGATGAAAACGAACAGGCCGAACCAGGCGTCGTTGCCGGCCAGCAAGCCGACTTTGCCCTCGATATCGCCTTTCAGCTTGCGTCCCGTCTTCATCATGAAAATCACCATGGTGATGACGAAGAAGGCGGCCACCAGCATGATCCAGCCCTCGAAGACGTCTTCGTTCAGATGAGTGCGGGAAATGACCACGGCCACGCCGATGCTGCCCAGAACTCCGGCACCCAGCGCGGCATAGACTGTCTTTCGAAGTTCCACCCGGCCAATCTTGGCAAGATAGGCCAGGGTGATGCCGACAATGAGCGCGGCTTCTACTCCCTCACGCAGGGTAATGATGAACGCCTGGAGCATTTAGATGAGCCTTATGATTATGAAAATGAATTTCAATTTCAACTTCAAGGATAGTCCTCCGCCGCCCGCCCAGTCAATCCGCGGCCTCACAATCGAATGTGATTGCAATCACACGGTAGAAATACGCCCCTGAACGGTACCCAGCCGACCGCGACCTGTGGACCGGCCGCGGCTTTGGCGGTGCGCGAAATCCCTTGCCGGGCGGCCCATTCGGCCGGAGTTTTACCGGATATTCGCTTGACACCGCGTAGGCGCGAAAGCGACACTCGCTCGGTAGCTTCGTCCGCCCCCCCGCAGGAGGATTTATGCCGTTCATTCGTTTCTCTCGGTTTCTCTTCGTCCTTTTTTGCCTCCTGGCGGCAGGCGTCTCAGCGCAGACTCTCCACGTCCTGCAGAACTTCAACGGAACCAACGGGCGCAATCCCGAGCGCATGGCGCTGGTGCAGGGCACCGATGGCTATCTGTACGGTACGACCGTGGTCGGGGGTGCCTACAAGCTGGGCAGCATCTTCCGTATTTCCAACGGAGGCGCGCTGACGACCCTCTATAGCTTTTGCCCGCAAGCCGGCTGCCTGGATGGCTCGGGCCCAGTCGGCACGCTGGTGCAGGGCCCGGACGGCCAGTTCTACGGATCCACCCAAAGCGGCGGGGCCAACAATCAGGGGACGATTTTCAAGATCTCCGCGGCGGGTCTTTTCACTCCCATCTACAATTTTTGTTCCAAAGCACAGTGTGCAGACGGCGGCGGCGGGACCGGGGGCATGGTACTCGGCAGCGACGGCAACTTCTACGGCGCGACTACGCTGGGAGGAAATATCTGCTATGCGGGGGGCGGCTGTGGAACTGTCTTCCAACTGACGCCCGCCGGCGCGCTGACCACGCTCTACCGCTTCTGCAGTCAACTGAATTGCTCGGACGGCACGTATCCGTATGGGGGAATCGTTCAGGCGAATGACGGCAATTTCTACGGCGCGACCTACGAGAGCGGAAGCACCTCCCGCACTCCCGGCGGCACCGTATTCAAGATTACTTCTTCCGGCGTGCTGACCACCCTCTACACCTTCTGCGTCCAGCTCAACTGTCCGGATGGCAACGGTCCGCAGAGCACGCTGGTGCAAGGCAATGACGGCAACTTCTACGGCACCACCGCCGATGGCGGCGCCAGCGGCCAGGGCACAGTATTCAAGATCAGCCCTGCAGGCCAGTTAACGACGCTGCACAGCTTCTCGGGATTTCCCACGGAAGGCGGCACTCCGACGGCCGGACTGGTGCCAGGAAACGACGGGAACTTCTACGGCACGACCTACACCGGCGATGGCGGTGGTGTGACCTGCAAGAGCAGCACCGGGTGCGGCACGATTTTCCAGATCACTCCCGGCGGCGCAGTGAAGACGCTGGTGAATTTCAACGGCACCAACGGCTGGGGCATCTGGGACGGTTTGACGCAATCCACCAACGGAATTTTCTACGGGACCGCCTACATGGGCGGAACCAAAGGTTTCGGCACCATCTTTAGCCTGCCGTTGAACCTGGGCCGCTTCGTCGAACTTCAGCCTGCCTTCGGCACAGGTGGGACGCCGGTCATGATCCTGGGAACCAATATCGGGACAGCGACGGCAGTGAGCTTTAACGGGACGCCGGCCGCGTTCAGCGTGGTTTCGAATTCGGAGATCACGGCGACCGTTCCCGCTGGAGCCACCTCGGGAACAGTGACGGTCCGCATTCCCGGACTCACCATCAAGAGCAACGTCGCCTTCCAGGTGACGCCGTAAACGCCGTGCGCTAAAGCCGCTTCAGAAACAGGTTTGCCTCGTGCAGGTGCGGGAAGAGTTTTTCCTCCGCCTGAAACTCCGCGGAATGCACGCAGCGCCGGCTGCCGCGCAATTTCACCGGATGCTTCAGGTGCAGCATCTCGTGATACACGATGTACTCCAGCACAAACCGCGGCGCGGCCGGATGATCGAAGATGCGGCTGATGACGATGGCGTTATGCGCGGGATCGTAATGTCCAAGAATGCGTCGCGTTTTCGTCTGGCTCCAGCTCATGCGCGGGCGCGCCATCAATCCGTGGAAGAACCGGCTGTTTAAGTCTTCAAATACGCCGTCGAGATCGAAGAAGTGCCCGCGCGCCGGGCGCAGCTTTTTGCGTCCGCGCATCTGGCGCACCAGATGCGCCTTGCGGACGATCTCATGGCTGGCCACATATTTCCGGTAGCGCGCGGAATGCCCGCGGTCAATCGGCTGCCGATACATCTTGGCGAGAAGAATGTGGGCGATCGCCCGTAGAACCGCATCCGGTGCGCCTTCCAGCAAATCCGAAAGCCGCACCAGCAGCCGTCCGTTGCGCAGCCGGATGGTGTTGTTGATGTTGGCGAAGGCGAAGAAGTCGATCTTCAGCTCGGGGATTGCAGCCCCGGGCCGCAGTTCGCTGTAAGTTTCCTGGAAAATCTCCAGCAGGCATTCACGCACGGTAAGAGTAGGTTAGCACGACGGATTCTTCGTTCAGGGATGGCACCACTCTAGCCACTTACCACGCCATTCTCTACTCCGGCTTACCGCCGCCTTTCGCTGCGTTGGCGTTCAGCTTCTTATGCCGGGCGGCCTCTTCTTGATCGTCGAGCAACTTCTTATGCTCTTCGGATGAAGTGCCAAGAGTCTCAAGGATGTTCGTCAGCACAAACTCATACTGCTGAGCCTCGCTCCTCGGCACGTCGGCGGCGTCCTTCAATGCCAGGAGCTTTGCCTGGAACTCAGTGTCCGCCGCGATGATGACCTTCAGCGGCCTGCGGATGTCGTCTTTGCGCTCCACGTAGGTGTCGATGTTGTCGTTGAGTTCATCGTAGAGGAGCTGAAAATCATCGAGCAAATCGTGGGTCTGGCGCGCGCGGTTGTTGGTCTTCGCATCGCTGCGCACTTGCTCCATTTTCACCAGACGCGCGCGGGCAAAGTCCACGTAAAGCGTGAGCCGCTGCTTGGGTTCCCAGCTGGCATCGCGAATCTGGTCAATCTCGGGCTGAGTCAAAGGATCGCGGTGGTGCTGCGACCACGCCGTGGCCGTACACAGCAACACGCAGACTGCGAACCAGCGGGAAGCCTTCATTTTGCCCCCTTGGGAAACATCGCCACCAGCAGATCGTCGCGAACCCGCTGCATGCGATTAATCGCATCCTGAATCGGCGGCTGATCCTCATGCCCGACCAGACGTTTGAAACCTTCCAACCGCCGCACCATGTTGCGCACGGCGATCTCCGCCTGTTTCTCGTGCTTGTGCGACTGGATGGCGTAGTCGCGAGCCAACTCGGAGAACGCCACCACGTCGGTGAGCTTGGCTTGTGCCTGTTCAATATCGTTGGCGGCATAGAGCTTGTCGGCAGCGGCAATTTGCCGTTCGGCGATCTGGATGCAAAGGTGCGGCTTCTCGCCAAGGCTGGCGGAAGACAGCTTTGCTTTGAGCTCGTCCGCCGGGGGATCGGTGGCGTGCGCACAGGCCGCCACGGCGAGGATGATGGCCGTCATCCCGATCGCCCAGCCGCTCGCGACTCTTTGCTGCCCACGCATAACATCAATTCTGCCACAGCTACTTCTTCGGCTCGAGGGCGATCAACCGGTGCTTGGCCTGCCACTCCTGATCGGGGAACTTCCCCTTTGCCGAATCGAGAAAGAGATGATAATTCGCGATCGCTTGCTTGACATCTTTCAGGTGGTCAAAAGCGGACGCGCGCAGAAAGTAGGTGAAGGGAATTTCGGGCAATCGCTTGGCGCGGGCGTCCAGAGCCTTGATCGTCAGCGGGTAGTTCTGGTTTTGACTGGCGGCGAAAGCCAGGTCGCCATAGGCTTCGCCCAGGTCAGGCTTCAGAGTCACCGTCGCTAGAAATTCCTGTTGCGCATCGGCAAATTTCTTTTCGCGCAGCAGGCTGTCACCCAGCGCGCGATGCAGTTCCGCGTCTTTCGGGCGAGTGCTTAGGAGAGTGCGGTAGGCGGCCTCAGCCTGGGCATACTTCCCGGTAGTGGAGTAGAGATCGGCGAGGTCGCGCTGCACCGAAAGATCATTCGGTGCGAGTTTAGCCCCGGTCTCCAACTCGGCGAGCGCATCGTCGTTTCTTTGTTCGGCCGCCAACACGCGTCCCAACTGCACATGCGCGCTGGCGTTCTCCGGATGTGCTGCCACCAGCTTGCGCAGAAACTCAGCCGCCTCGGGGAATCGCCGCCCGCGCATGTAGAGATTGGCAAGCGCGGTGAGAGCGTCGGATGCTCCCAGATCGAGCGCCTGCTTGTACTCCTGCGCGGCATCGGAGAATTTGTCTTGCTTTTCGAGAATCTGCCCGGCAGAGAGATGCGGTTCGGGATCCTTTGGCTGGAACGAGGCGGCCTGACGATAGGCTGCGATCGCTTCCTCGGGCTTCGCCCCCTCCAGAACCTGCCCTAACGAGATCCAGGCACGGTAGTGTCCCTCGGCTCCATGGCTGGTCGGCTTCAGTTGCGTGGCAGCCCGCAGGAATTGTTCGGCGTCTGGTTGTCGTGTCTTCGCCAGTTGCAGCCCGAGATTCAGATTGGACTCAAAGACATCCGGCTTGCCTGCGACTGATTTACGATACGCCGCAATCGAATCTTCTGTTTTTCCCAGTGCGTTCTCGACAAAGCCCAGATCAAACCACGCGACGTAATTCGCGGATGCGTCGCCGTTGCCGACCACTTTGCGCAGCAGGGTCTCCGCCCCGGCGTAGTCCTTCTTCTGAATCAACGCCTCGGCCTGTCCCAATTCTGGAGAAGCCGGTTCTTCCTCGGCCACCTGTATGTGACGGAGTGCCTTCTTCTTGCTGGCAGACACTCCCGGCTGCTGGGACTGATCGGAGGAGGGTGATTGAGAACTCGCCTGACCAATGGCATAGACCGGCACCCACACGAGGCACGCCAATGCCACTCCAAGAGTCAATTTACGACCGGCCATTCTCCCCCTCGTTGCCGTTGCTATTCAATACGCGCGCCAGATATTTGCCTGTATACGAACCCGGAAGCTTGGCAATCGCTTCCGGCGGTCCCGCTCCTACCACCTTGCCGCCGCGATTCCCGCCCTCGGGGCCAAGATCGATGATCCAGTCTGCCGCCTTGATGACTTCCAGATTGTGTTCGATCACTACGATCGAGCCTCCCGCATCAATGAGACGCCGAAACGCGACCAGGAGTTTGCTGACGTCATCAAAATGCAGGCCGGTCGTGGGTTCGTCGAAGATGTAAAGCAATCGACGTTTCTTCTCTTCGGCCCTGGTGCGCCCGGTGCTCAGCGAAGACGGCTGCAGGTGGGCCGCGAGCTTCAACCGCTGCGCCTCGCCGCCGGAGAGCGTGGTCGCCGACTGTCCCAAGCGCAGGTACCCGAGGCCCACATCCTCCAGGGGCCGCAATTTTTCTGTGATCTTCGGCACTTCGGCGAAGAATTTCAGGGCTTCCTTCACCGTCAGGCTCAGCGCTTCATGAATGTTCCTGCCGCGATATTTCACTTCCAGGACTTGTTGCTTGTAGCGGGTTCCGCGGCATTCCTCGCAAATCAGTTCCACGTCTGCCAGGAACTGCATCTCCACCGTTACCGTCCCATCGCCCTGACAGGTCTCGCAGCGTCCTCCGGGAATGTTGAAGGAAAAGTGCCCAGCGGCAAAGCCGCGTTTCTTTGCCTCGGGCAGGGAAGCAAAGAGTTCGCGAATCGCGTCAAATGCTTTGATGTAGGTCACCGGATTCGATCGCGGTGTCCGCCCGATCGGCGACTGATCGACCATCACGACTTCATCGATCAACTGATCGCCCACCAGGCTTGCCCAGGTTGCAGGCGGCCCCGAGGCGCCGTTCGCGCTCTGTTGTTTCGCCTGCGCCAGCGCCCGATACAGTACATGATGGAGCAACGTGGACTTGCCCGAACCCGACACCCCGGTTAGCGCGACCAGCATGCCCAGCGGAATGCTGATGTCGACGCCTTTCAGATTATTTGCGCGGACTCCGCGGATGGTGATCTGCTGTGCCCCCGGTTTGCGCCTCACTGCCGGCGCCTGTATCCGCAAGTCCTCGGAAAGGTAGCGACCGGTGAGCGACGCCGAGTTCCGCAAAATCTCCTGATACGTGCCTTCTGCCACCAGTTTGCCGCCATTTTCACCGGCGCCCGGACCTAGGTCGAGAATCCGGTCCGCCGCACGCATGATCTCGGGATCGTGCTCCACCACCAGAATCGTGTTTCCCAGATTTCGCAGGTCGTGGAGAATTTTGATGAGCCGGTGTGTGTCGCGAGCGTGCAACCCGATAGACGGCTCATCCAGAACGTAGAGCGTCCCTACCAGGCGCGATCCCAAAGAAGTCGCCAGTTGAATGCGCTGGGCCTCACCGCCCGACAACGTTGAAGAGAGACGGTCCAGCGTCAAGTACTCGAGCCCAACGTCATTTAAGAAGCGCAATCGCTCGCGGATTTCTTCCAGTAGTTTCTCGGCGATTTCAGCTTGCTCTGGACTCAACTGCACCTGCTCAAAAAACCGGAACGCGTCTTCCACTGTCAGTGCAGAGACTTCGCAGATGTTTCTCTCCTCAATCTTAACCTGCCGCGCTTCTTTACGCAGGCGCGATCCGTTGCACTCGGGACAGAGCGAATATCCGCGATATCGGCTCAGAAACACGCGCACGTGCAGCTTATATTTCTTGCGCTCCAGATAGGCGAAAAATCCGCGCACGCCTAGAAACTTCCCATCGCCGTTCAGCACAAGGTTCTGCTGCTCTTCCTCCAGTTCCGCCCAGGGCGCATCGAGCGGAATCTCAGCTTGCTTGGCGTAGCGCTTCAGGTCGGTGAACAGCGGACGATACTTGGGCTTGGTCCACGGCTCAATGGCGCCGTCAGCCAGAGTCTTTTGCTTGTCGGGAATCACGAGGTCCAGATCGAAATCGATGGTGTTTCCAAACCCCTGGCAGCGCGGACAAGCGCCAAACGGATTGTTGAAAGAGAACAGCCGCGGCTCCGGCTCTTCGTACTTGATGTGGCAGTGCTTGCACTCGAAGCGCTGAGCAAAGCGAAGCAATCGTGTGGATCGGGCGGCCTCTCCGGCGTTTTCGCTCTGCCCGGGAATCTCGAAGTGAACTTCACCTGATTCCCGGTAGGCGGTCTCAATCGCGTCGATGATTCGAGAGCGCGCTTCCGCGGAAACCGTCAGCCGGTCCACCAGCACAAAGACGGGCTGAGCAAAGTCAATGTCGAGCAGAGATTCCGGGGTGGAAAACTCGAAGACCTGCCCATTCTGATAGAGCCGGTTGAATCCGCCCTTGCGCAAGTCGAAAAGACGCGCTTTTAGCGCATCGGACAACTCGACCGTGGCCTTGTCGGAACCCGGGCTCTTTGCCGATTTCGCCGAACCCGATTTCTTCCCCTTTGCGTTGCGCGCGGCCTTCTGCTCGGCGGCCGCAGGAAGTCCGGGTGGTTGCAGCGGAAAGAGAGCCTGCAGCCGGGTTTCCGGATCGAGCGCCAGAATCGTATCGGCAACTTCGTCGACCGTGTCCTTCTTCACCTCGCGTCCGCAGTTCCAGCAGAAAGTCCGCCCGACGCGCGCAAATAACAGGCGAAGGTAGTCGTAGATCTCCGTGGCCGTAGCCACGGTCGATCGCGGATTGCGCGTCGTATTTTTCTGCCGGATCGCCACCGCCGGCGCGATTCCGTCGATCAGGTTCACATCGGGCTTTTCGATGCGCTCCAGAAACTGCCGCGCATAGGCCGAGAGCGACTCCACGTAGCGCCGTTGCCCTTCGGCATAAATCGTGTCGAAGGCAAGCGAGGATTTGCCCGAACCCGACACGCCGGTCACCACCGTCAGCGTGTTGTGCGGAATCTCAAAGTCGATGTTCTTGAGGTTATGCACGCGCGCGCCCTTGACTACGATGGCGTGGCTGCTTTTGGAATCCAGAGATATTGGGTCAGAAGACATCGAATCCTGGGATGGACAGGGCTTCTTTCGCGGAGAACACCTCCGGAGTGCTCCGCGAAGCCTGCCGAATCTTTCTATTATACGAGATGATCAGCGGCGCAGAAGTTGTGCAAAAAACCCGGTAGTGGGCGGTTTTGATTTTTAACGGGAATTGCGTTCTTGATCTAGTGCCATCTTTGCTTGGGCCTTAGCAAGCAATTGTTCGTACTGAAACTGATCGATTCTGGCGTCGAAGAGAATATTCTTTACGATGTCTGAACTCAGGCCTTTAGGTCCTGGTCTTTGGGAAATACAAATCGGGCGTCCCCTTTTTTGTGGATCGGTCATCGAACACACTTCTGCATCTTTGAAATGGACTCTATAGCCCCATAAAAGAAGAATCTCCTCCATGAGGAGAGGAGATTCTTGATTATCATTAGCCATCTTGAGTGGAATTATGCTGTGGCGTGCTGCGCGGCAATCACTGACAACGGAACCGAAACCTCGATGCGATCGGAGCACTCTTTGTATCCGCGAACGCTCACGAAGTCCGATTCTTCGTTTTGTTTCAGCGCCGACGATTCAGCGGTTCCAACTTTGTGCATGCCGCATTCACGCATGATTTCTGTGAGAACCTGCGTGTCTGCACATGCCAGAATGAACCGTAGGGCACTCGCATGCACTGCGGTCCTTAAGCCTTCTTCCGAGGGAGATTGCGCATACACCTGCAAGCTGGGTATATACCCGACGAAGGCTTCCACGCCCTCATCGAACCGACAGAAGTAGCGCAATCTGAATGTGAGTTGATCTTCTGTCGTCATGGGACACCTCCACCAAATATCAGTGGACTACGGAGTGTAGCACAGGGACAAGTAACTGCGGTAACTAACTTTTTAGATTACGCGGCTGCTCTTTTGGTTGCAAGTTCCTGCATGGTAATGAGTTCTGAAACAGTCCATACGTGGTCTGTTAATCCCGCTTCCATTGCAGGTGTAACGCGCAATGTTTGATTTGCGCGGCAGAAGTTGTAGTAGGCATGGTAGATCGCAACCATGTGGCAGTGGTTTTCGAAATTCAAAACCGCCCACTACCAAAAAACCCGGGTCGCTTCACTTTGCCAAACCCATCAGTGCCAGAATCCAGATCCACAGGACGGCCATGAAATGCCAATACCACGCCGTGATGTCGACCAGGATGCGGCGGGATTCTGGGGGCTTATCCAGCAGGGAAGCGCTCGTCGCCCAAAGCAAGCCGATCATTCCTCCGGCCAGATGCAGGGCATGTGTAGCCGTCAACAGGAACGCGAAGGAACTGCTGGGATTTGTGTCGAGATAGAAACCGCGCCGGTGCAGTTCTCCCCATGCCGTCCATTGCCCGGCAAGAAATCCGAATCCGAGAAACATCGTCAATTCCAGCCACGGGATGTTGCGCTCGTTGCCAAGTGATACTCCAGGGATCGATTTCACCGGAGCCAGCGCCGCCTGCCGCGTCGCGCTCCGCCGCGCCAGTTCCATGGTCAGGCTGCTGATCAGCAAGAGCAGCGTGTTGATCTCGAAAAGCCGCCACGGCAGCGGTACTCGGCCCCAATCCCGCACCAAATCGGCGGGCCGATCATCGATGTTCACCAGGCCTTCTCGCACCAGGTATGCACCCGTGAGCGCAAGGAAGAGCATGGTGACCATGACGATCCCGCAAGTCAGAGCGACGCGCGCACGCCGCAGTCTCGCACCGTAGTCGGGAATCTCGCCGCCACGGGCATCGTCCCCGCCGCCCGGGGGAGGCGGAGGCGGTTCTTTCCCGCGTCCGATGTCATGCATCGGTGTTGAAGGCGTCAAGGTGGCCATCACTCGGTCCGAGGTCAGATGGTGTGGCGCGGTGGTACGAACCCCTTGGGAGTATTTTACGGCTGGACGCGCCTTCGTGGGAGCGGAAATGACTTCTACGCTGGTCTTTCATTTTCCCCACGATACAATCTTCCTCATGTCCGGCAAGATTCACGGCCACGAGATTCCCGATCTCAGCTTGAAGAAAAACCACTGCTTCGCCTGCGGCCCCGATAACCCCGAAGGCATGCACCTGCAATTCACCCTCGACGAGGAGCGTCGCACCTTCGTGTGCCACTTCAGCCTGCCCAAGCGCTACACCGGACCGCCAGGACACTGCCATGGCGGGATCATCGCCACCATCCTCGACGACGCTATGGGCAAGGTGAACAAGCTGCGCAATGTCATCGCGCTGACCAAGGAGATGACGGTGGAGTATCTGAAGCCGGTTCCGCTGCATACGCCGCTGCGCGTCGAGAGCCGTGAAGTCAGCGTCCACGGCCGCCAGCACGTGAATATGGCGGAAATCATGGACGACCGCGGCGAAGTTCTGGCCCGCAGCCGTGGTGTGTTCGTGGCCATCGATCCCGAGAAAATGTTCGGTAAGTTCGTAGAAAGATAGTCAGGTCGTGATGGAGTTTACACCCCCTCTCATGAGCAACCGTCGCCAGATTCTGATCTACTTCGTCCTAACGTTTGCGGTTTCGTGGGCTTCGGCGCTGGCTGTCATTGCCCCCCGGCTCCTACGTGGTCTGCCCATTCCTGATATGACAGGAATCTTGATGTTCCCGGCGATGCTCCTCGGGCCAAGTTTTGCCGGCTTGTTCATGACATGGAAGGTTGATGGCCGGCCTGGTGTGCGCAATCTCTTACGCCGAATCCTGCAGGTGCCTAGGCTCTCCGTTTGGTATGCGGCGTTGCTGGTCCCACCTATCGTAGTCCTGACCGTATTGCTGGTCCTGAAGACTTTTGTCTCTCGGGTTTATGCGCCGAACCATTTCTTTGTCGGAGTTGCCTTCGGTGTGCCCGCCGGGATACTGGAAGAGGTTGGCTGGACCGGCTTTGCGTATCCGCGCATGCGCGACCTGCTTGGAACCTTCAAAGCGGGATTTGTGTTGGGTTGCCTCTGGAGCCTCTGGCATCTTCCAGTGATTGACTTTCTAGGTGCCGCCAGGCCGCACGGAGCATACCTGCCCGCCTTCTTCGTTTCTTTCTGGGTGGTGATGACTGCCGTCCGCATTCTAATTGGCCGGATGTACCTCGGTACGCGCAGCCTGCTTCTTGCGCAGCTTATGCACATAAGCTCCACCGGGGCCCTGGTCGTCCTTGGTCCATTTCGCGTCACGGCACGTCAAGAGACCTCTTGGTACTTTACGTACGGCATCGGGCTCTGGATGATCGTCGCAGTCTTGTGGTTTGCGCTTGATCGTCGTCAACGGCGGGGTTCCGCAATCTCTTCACCCGCTGTAAAATGAAGTAGCGGCGAACTCCCTCCCGAAGATATTGAATCAAGGGCTCGCTGAGCGCTGAACGCTGACGCCTGAAGGCTGCAGTGGACAGCCCATTCTTCGCGCTTGCGAAAAGGTATCCACAGGGTTCCAAACATGTCGAACAACGGCAACAACTCGAACACTTCTCTTCGTCTCAAGACCGGACTGGCCGAAATGCTCAAGGGCGGCGTCATCATGGACGTCACCGACGCCCGCCAGGCCGAAATCGCCGAAAAAGCCGGCGCCGTCTCCGTCATGGCGCTCGAGCGCGTGCCCGCACAGATTCGCGCCGAAGGCGGCGTCGCCCGCATGGCGAGCCCCAAGAAGATTCGCGAGATCATGGCCGCCGTGTCCATCCCGGTGATGGCCAAGTGCCGCATCGGACATTTCGCCGAAGCCCAGATTCTCCAGGAACTCGGCGTCGACTACATTGACGAATCCGAAGTACTCACCCCCGCCGACGAAGCCCACCACGTCGACAAGCATGCCTTCAAGACGCCCTTCGTCTGCGGCGCGCGCAATCTGGGAGAAGCCCTGCGCCGCATCGCCGAGGGCGCGTGCATGATCCGCACCAAGGGCGAAGCCGGCACCGGCGACGTAGTCCACGCGGTCAAGCACATCCGCCAAATCGTTCAGGAAATGAAGATTCTCACGGTGCTCAGCGAGGAAGAACTTTACGCGAAAGCGAAAGAGCACCAGGCGCCGTACGAACTGATCCGGATGGTTGCGAAAGCAGGGAAGTTGCCAGTCCCAAACTTCTCTGCCGGAGGTATCGCAACGCCAGCCGACGCTTCGCTCGTGATGCAGCTAGGAGCGGAAGCGGTGTTCGTCGGCAGCGGCATCTTCATGAAGAACTCGACTGAGTTTGCTGATCCAGAAGAAGCGGCAAAGCGCGCGAAAGCAATCGTGCTGGCTGCGACGCACTATCAGGACCCGAAAGTTCTGCTGGAAGTGAGCGAAGACCTGCAGGGAGCAATGAAGGGCCTAGCGGTCAGCGCGCTAGATGAGGCCCAGATGCTGCAGACTAGAGGTTGGTGATGCGATGAACGAAGGAACCGTCGTCCTGAGGTTGTCAGATAAGCTCGCGCCCGGAAGCGCCACATTTGAGGCTAAGTTCCTAGTGGAGGAAATTGAGTCCTTCGACGACTTCACGCTTACCCTAAAGAATGGTCGGACTGTTTATCCAGTCCTCGCAAAGGACGCGATTGCCAGAAAGATCGAACTGAGCGCTACAGGCGGCGACTTGCAGCGGTAGAGAGCGAATGGCGAAAATACTTCCTGAAGACATCCGCAAGCAGACTCAGAAAAAACTGCAAGGGCTGGACTATCTTGAACTCTGCGACCCCGGGACCTCTCTTTCTGTAGCGGGGCGAACGTTAGTCTGCGTGCGCGAGACAAGGTAACTAAGAGACTGTGTCTTGGCTCAGCCTGAAATGGAGAAGCGACGTTCTCCGTTAGTGTAGAGTCC
>JBBIOA010000025.1:13409-93900 GCA_037443605.1 Terriglobales bacterium | reverse complement strand
ACATCGACAGGCACAGGTATGTCGACACGAATTACGTGTCTTCTGGAGGACGGGAACGGATGATCTAGGAAAGCAATCTTAAGCAAGTCCACCGAACCCACCGCCAGAAGCGATCTGGCGGTGGGTTTTTCTTTGGGCACATGAAAGGGAGAACGATCTTATGCAAGCGGGGCGACAGAGCAGATTCGACAAGAGTGATGAGCTGGTAGTGATGAAGTTTGGGGGAACGTCCGTGGAAGACGCAGCGGCGATCCGGCGGCTGATCGGGATTGTGAAAGGCCGCCTTTCCGGGCAGGTTGTGGTGGTCGTCAGCGCGCTGGCGCGGGTCACCGACCAACTGCTGGAGGCCGGGCGTGCCGCGGCGGGAGGGCATCTGGGCGCGGCTTTGGAAGCGGTGCGCGAGATTTACGTGAGGCACGAACGGCTGGCGGATGAATTGGTTGATGATTCGGCGTACAGTTCGCTCGATCAGGAACTTCGCGGAGAGTTCCGCGAACTGGAAGCGCTGCTGCTCCGCCTGGAGTCGGCGCGGGCTCTGGATGCGCGCGATCAGGACCTGCTGCTCGGTTTCGGCGAGTGTTTCTCCAGCAAGCTGGTGAAAGAAGCGCTTCGCGAGGCAGGAGTGCAAGCAGCTCATGTGGACGCGCGCCACTGCATTGTGACCGACGGCCGCCACGGCGCAGCCAGTCCAGAATGGGAGGCCACCAATCAGCGTACGCAGGATTCGATTGCTCCCCTGCTGGCCGCCGGACAGGTGCCAGTCCTCGGCGGATTTATTGCGGCCACGGGCGACGGAGTCCCAAGCACGCTGGGTCGAGGCGGCTCCGATTTCAGCGCGGCCATTTTCGGCGCGGCCCTGGGAGCGTCGCGCATCGAAATCTGGACCGATGTCGACGGCGTGATGACCACCGATCCCAAACTGTGTCCCGACGCGCGCGTCATTCGCAAGATGAGCTTCGATGAGGCCGCCGAATTGGCGCACGCGGGCGCCAAGGTGTTGCATCCGGCCACGGTGGCGCCGGCGATGCGCGAAAACATTCCCGTGTATGTGCTGAATTCCCGCCGGCCCGAGGCCGAAGGTACGGAGATCTCGCCGCGCGCACGCAACAGCGATCCGGTGAGCGCGATCGCCGCCAAGCGGAAGGTTGCGGCAGTGGAGATCGAATCGCATCCTCTCGAATCGAATCAGGGGCGCGATTCGGCATGGCTGCAGAGCGTGTACGCCGCGTTCGATCGCCACGCCTGCCCGGTCGATGTTATGGCCGTGTCGCTGGGAAGAATGTCGTTGGTGGTGGGCTCGACCGCAGCTCTGCCGGAGGTGGCCGCCGATCTGAAAAGCGTTGCCAAAGTGCGCTGGGAGAATCACAAGGCTCTGGTTTGCCTGGTGGGTGAGAATATCCGCCGGCAACCAGAAGTGGCGAGCCGGGCGTTCGCTGTCGTCGCTGATCTGGGCGTTCGGGTGGTGTGCCAGGGCGCGTCCGACCGCACGCTGTCGTTTCTAGTGGAGGAGGAACGCGCGAAAGAGTCGGTGCAGCGCCTGCACGAGGAGTTCTTTCAGCCGCCGGTCGCCGCGCCCGACTGGAAGGAATCGTCGGCGGCGTTCTGCCGATCGCTGTAGCGACCGGTAGCGACTGCTACGCGAGCGAGGACGCCCCTGCCACATCCGAGGGTCCGGCGGCGCTACTGGCCTGCTTTGGCGGTCTTGGAAGCGTCGGCCGGAGCGGGCTCGATGAGGTGCAGTCCGCACTCGGTCTTGGCGAATCCTGACCAGCGCCCGGCGCGCGGATCTTCGCCCGGACGCACGGCGCGCGTGCAATGCGTGCAGCCAATGCTGGGATAATCCTGGTTGTGCAGTTCGTTGTAGGGCACGTCGTGGTCGTGGATGTAGCGCCAGACCTGCTTCGAAGTCCAGTCCACAATCGGATTGATCTTCACCAATCCGAACTTCGCATCCCACTCAACCCGGCGGGCGGTCGAGCGATTCGACGTCTGATCGCGGCGAATGCTGGTGATCCAGGCATCGAGTTCCGTGAGCTTGCGGCGCAGCGGTTCCACCTTGCGCAGGTTGCAGCAACGGTCGGGATCGCGCGTCCAGAGCGCCGCTCCGTGGCTGCTCTCCTGTTCCTCGGGAGAGAGCGCTGAGAAAACCCGCTCGATTGTGATGCCGTACTTGGCTTCGATGCGATCCATCAGGTTGTAGGTTTCCGGAAACAGAAACTCGGTGTCGATGGTGAAGAGCCGAAAATCCTTGTGCAGGCGCGAGGCGAGGTCGATGATGACCATCCCCTCCGCGCCGAACGCCGACGAGATGGCGACCTTGCCGCCGAAAGTGTCGAAGGCCCAGCGCAGCGTGCGCTGCGGGGTCCAGAGTTCGGCGGCCTGCTGAATTTCTGCGATTTCAACCTGTGCGTTCACGGAATCGGCTCCTCGTACGGGGAAAAGTCGGTGACGGGTTCGGCAAACGCGGGAAGCTCGGCATACATGTCAGGGAGGGCTGCTGCCGGGTTCAGCGTGTGAGTCGGGACGATAAAGTTCTGCGAAACAGTGACGGGATCGGCAAAGCGGACGACCTCTCCCACCACCAGCAGCGTGGGCGCGGGAAGCTGCGGCGCGCGCGCCAAGCTGGCGACGGTGGCGCGATGCGTTTTCTGCCGCGGTGTGCTGGCGCGCGAGATGATCGCGCAGGGCGTGTCGCCGGAAAGCCCAGCCGCTTTCAACTTGGCGGAAACTTCCGCATAGTTGTGTCCCGGCATGTAGAGCACCAGGGTTGCCCCGCTGCCGGCAAGGCGGCTCCAGTCCGCCGCTTCGCTACCCGAAGCTTGATGCGCGGTGAGGAACACAACCGCCGAGGATGCACGGCGATGGGTTAGCGGGATCTCACCGAGCGCAGCAGCACCCAGCGCGGAGGTCACGCCGGGGACGATCTCGTAAGAGACGCCAGCCCGGCGCAAGGCTTCGATTTCCTCGCCGGCACGCCCGAAGATCATGGGATCGCCGCTCTTCAGACGGACCACGCGCAGGCCGGTGTCCGCGAGGGCAATCATCAGGAAATTGATTTCTTCCTGCGAGATCTTCTTCTTGCCGCAACGCTTGCCCACATTGTGAATCTGGGCGGTGGGCGGGATGAGCCGCAAAATCTCCGGCGCGACCAGATCGTCGTGCAGCACCGCCTGCGCCGTCTGCAACAGGCGCAGAGCCTTCACCGTGAGCAACTCCGGATCTCCCGGGCCGGCGCCGACTAAATAAACCTTTCCTGCCTTGGCCGGAGTCTTCATGCGCTCTCTCCCTTGGCCACGAGCGCAGGCAGTTCGGCAATGGCCGCCTCCGCGGCTTCCCGGCTGGCGAGCGAATGCAGCAGATCGAGCTTGCGTTGCTTTTCGAGATCACTGGCCAGGATGAATTTGCGAGTCTCGCCAAGTTCAGCCACCCATGCGGCATAGGCAGGACCAAACTGCTTTTCGAGTTGCTGGCGAATTTTCTGTGCCAGCGACGGACTTTGACCGGCAGTCGAGACAGCAATCTGCAGATCGCCCCGGCGCACGACCGAGGGATAGTAGAAGTCGCAAAGGTCAGGGACATCGACCACGTTGCACAGGATGTTCCGTCGCTGTGCCTCGTGATAAACGCGTTCGTTCAGCGAACGGGAATTCGTGGCCACAATGGCAAGGAAAGCACCGGCGAGATCGTTGTTGGTGAAAGCACGAATCTCGAGCTCGATCCTGCCTTCCAGCGCCCACTGCCGAACCGTGGGACTGGCTTCCAAGGCGACAACGCGGATATGAGCACCGGTCTCGAGCAGGCCGGAGATTTTGGGCTCACCGACTTTGCCCGCGCCGACCACGAGCACCTGCCGCCCTTCCAGCTTTACAAACATGGGAAATAAGCTAGTCACCGATGCCTCCTGCAACGCCCAGAGCGCGCGACGGATCGGGCAAATCGCGGGCTACGGCGGGAACGAGTTCTCCGGCGAGAAATTCGCGCAACTGCGTATCGCTGTGGCGAGCGAAGAAGCGGCGCAGGTTTTCTCCAGGTTCGCGGTCGGCCTGATAACGAGTCAGCAGGCGTTCGAGCGAGTCTGGAACTTCGGTTGCGGCGCAGCGGTATCCGACGGGCCGGGCGGTCGCCGGATGGAATCCGAGCGCGCCGCCGACGCAGAAGTAGTACGCGTCGACCAGGCGGTCGTCGACCTTGATCTTCTTGCCCTCGATGCCGACATCGGCAATCCAGTGCTGGCCGCAACTGTTGGGGCAACCGGTCACGTGCAGTTTCAAGTGCTGATCGAAACCGGGCAGGCGTTCTTCGAGTTCGTCCGCCAGCCAGCGGGAGAAACTCTTGGTCTCGGTGATGGCCAGCTTGCAGAACTCGGTGCCGCTGCAGGCCACCGTGCCGCGATGGAAAACCGATCCGCCGACCCTCAGCCCAATGGCATCCAATTCTTTTGCCAGTGGCTCGGCGTTCAAGGTGGGCACGTTCACCACCAGCAGGTTCTGCATGTTGGTGGCGCGAAGGTCACCGGAGCCGAAGCGCTCGGCGAGATCGGCGGCCGAGTGCATCTGGTCCGCCGTGATGCGCCCTCGGAGGGCAACCGCGCCCACATATGAGAGCCCAGGCTGTTTCTGCGCGTGGATGCCGACGTGGTCGCGGTAGACGTCGTCGGGTGGATTCTCTTCGGCGGCGCGATCGAGTTTGAATCCGATGCGATCTTCGAGTTCGGACTGAAAGCGCTCGGCCGTCCAGCCATGACGCAGGAACAGGAATTTCAAGCGTGCGCGCTCGCGATGTTCACGCAGCACATCGGAGTCACGGAAGAGTTCGGCGATTCCCTTCACCACCGGGACGACCTGATTCCACTTCACGAAGGCATTCAAACGCGCCGCAAGATAAGGTTCGGTGGAAAGTCCGCCGGCGACTCGCAACGAAAAACCAACCTCGGGCTGGCCGTTGACCACGCGCGTCACCGCAGTCAGGCCGACATCGTTGATCTCGGGATATGGGCACCACGCGCGGCATCCGGCGATCGAGATCTTGAACTTGCGCGGCAAGTTGTAGAACTCGCTGTTGCCGGCCAGCAGTTGCGAGACTTCGTGCACCAGTGGCGACGCATCGACGATCTCGTGAGCATCAACTCCGGCGACCGGGCATCCGGTTACGTTGCGCACCACGTCGCCGCAGGCGCCGGTCGTGTTCAGGCCCACTTGCCACAGGCCGTCCAAAACTTCGGGCAGCGCTTGAATCGTGACCCAATGCAGTTGAATGTTCTGACGGACGGTGATGTCCGCAATTCCGTTGGCGTAGCGGCGGGTAAGATCGGCAATGGCGCGCAGTTGGCGGGAAGTCATCATGCCGTTGGGGATGCGGATGCGAACCATGAAGCGCTCGATGGCTCTGCCTTCCCCGTTCTTGCCGCCGGTCACGCCCGCGCCGTCGCCCTGGGTGTAGACGCCCCACCAGCGGAAGTAAGTGCCGATCCATTCGGGAGGAATCGACTGAAAGCCTTCGCGCCCAAAGCGCCGGATTTCGTCGAGGCTTTCCCACGGATTCATGGTGCGCTTGAGTCGCTCGACGCGCTGCGCTTTGGTCTCTTTCACTGCGGTTGGGGCTGGAATGGTCATAAATCCTGTCTGGGATCCTTTTTGCCGGAAAACGAAAAACCCACCGCCAGGGCTACTGGCGGTGGGTTTGATGAGTGCCGGTTTTAAGAAACTTTACTTAGGTCCGCCACCTCCCGCGCCAGTGCACACGCATGCACAACAACACATGCAACAACAACACATGACGCAGAGATTGGTGACCGTTGACATTAGTTTGCTGATTCTAAGCGGACGGCCCTTCGCCGTCAACGAACTTGCGTAACGACTTGGATTCATAATTTCGATGCAAAGGATCACATTTTTTTCATGCTGTCCTGGATGCTCGAAATCGGGGATAAAAATCAACCACTTAGATCGTTTTCGCCAGGATGGCTCATCATGAGCGATAATCTTCGGTTGCTTTCCAGCACATCCATGCCGTTTGATCCCCAGTCGAAAGGTTGTGGCCCGATGAAGCGTTCCGTCGTCCTTATTACGCCCGCACTTCTACTGTTCTCCGCACTGTTCGCTTTCAGCCAGAATTCCGCGCCAACCGATCCCTACAAGCCGGTTCTTGACCGCCTGACTTCGCTGACGCGGCAGGGCGAAACCGAGTGGAAATCTCACGCCGATGTTCCTCATCCGGAAGATCCTGGGATCGACGACTCGAACTGGGCAACGTTTACGGTAAAGAACGTCTCCGGTCCCGGCGGCCAGAACGCGAACGAGGAACACTGGAAGGGCGCACGCGTGTTCCGGCGCTGGGTGCAGATTCCGGAGAAGATCAATGGCTACGCCACCAAAGGCGCGAAGGTGAAGATCGACCTGCGCTTTGGCAGCCAGGACAGCTTGAAGATTACCGTCTTCTCGAATGGCGCCATCCTCTACCGCGGCGACGACGACAACATTCTTCCGATGCTCCTGACTGTAAACGCGCAGCCGGGACAACGATTCCTGGTGGCCGCTCGCGTGGTTGCGGGAGACGAGGCCCAGAGCGAGTTCTTCCACAGCGAACTGCAGGTAGAAGCCAACGATCGTCCTGACCCGCTGTTCCTGCGTACGGAGATTCTGGCCGCGCGGCCCGTCATTGCGGCGTACGCGGAAGGCAAGGCGGAACGTTTGCAGCAACTCGATGGCGCCGTCAAGGCCATCGACTTCACTCCGCTGGATCGCGGCGACCAGACAGCCTTCGACGCGTCGCTCCAGGCTTCCACCGCCAAACTGGCCGCGCTCAAGCCGTTTCTGCAGCAGTTCACCATCCGCGCCGTCGGCAATTCGCACATCGATATGGCCTGGCTCTGGCCTTGGACCGAGACGGTGGAGGTTGTACGCAACACCTTCACCAGCGTGCTCGACCTGATGCGCGAGTATCCCGACTTCAAGTTCACCATGTCTTCGGCGCGCACCTACGAATGGATGCAGGAAAAATATCCTGATCTGTTTGCGGAGATTCAACAGCGCGTGAAAGAGGGACGCTGGGAGATTATCGGCGGCATGTGGGTGGAACCCGACCTGAACATGCCCGACGGCGAATCGCTGGTGCGACAGATTCTGGTGGGCAAGCGCTACTTCGAAAAGAATTTCGGAGTGGACGTGAAGATCGGATGGAATCCCGATTCCTTCGGCTACAACTACCAACTGCCCCAGATCTACAAGCGTTCCGGGATGGACTATTTCGTCACCCAGAAACTGATGTGGGCGCATGAATTCACCACGTTCCCCTACAAATTCTTCTGGTGGCAGTCGCCGGACGGCAGCCGCCTGCTCACGTACTTCCCGCGCGACTATGCGCTGCCGATCGAGGGCGAGCCGCTGGGCAACGATGTTTCCGTGTGGATGCCTGCCCTATACGGCCCCAAGGTGACCGACGGAATGGAGATGATGCATCTGTACGGCGTGGGCGACCACGGCGGCGGGCCGACGCGGGTGATGCTCGACAACGCCGACCAGCTTCGGGCGCCCAATGCGGTTTTCCCGAAACTCGAGTTCAGCTTTGCCCGCGACTTCTTCGCCGACATGGAAAAGAAGATGCCCACGATGCAGGTTCCCACGTGGGACGGCGAACTCTACTTCGCTTATCACCGCGGCGTGTTCACGACGCAGGCTGAAACCAAGCGGCGCATTCGCCGCAGCGAAGAAAATATGCTGAATGCGGAGAAGTTCGCTTCGCTGGCATTGCTGTATGGTCGCTCCTACCCGACTTCCGACATGCAACTGGCGTGGAAGAACCTGCTGTTCGATCACTTTCACGACATCATGCCGGGCTCCGGAATTGCGGTGAATTATCTGGATGCGGAACGCAATCTGGAAGATGTGGACCGCATCGCTCACATGGCGACGATGGGCTCGCTGCGCGAGATTGCGGCGCACGTCGATACAAAAGGCGAGGGCGAAGCGATCATGCTTTTCAATTCGCTCTCCTGGCCGCGGACCGATGTCGTGGAATTGGAGACTCAGCTTCCCTCCCCGGCCGATCAGGTCCAGGTGGTTGACGCCGCAGGAAAGCCGGTTGACACCCAACTTGTATCGATGGACAAGGACACGCATCGTGCCCGCTTGCTGGTCGAGGCACACACGCCGTCTCTTGGCTATGAAACTTACTTCGTGCGCGCTGCCTCGAAACCGGCCGCGACGCATTCCGCGCTGAAAGCTTCGGCGGACACGCTCGAGAACGAGAACCTGCGAGTGAAGATCGATCCCCAGACCGGCTGCATGACCAGCCTGTTCGACAAGCGCACGAACACCGAGGCGCTCGCACCGGCGGAGACCGATACCGGCGGGCCGAAGACTTCGATCTGCGGGAATCTACTGCAGACCTTCGTCGACAAACCGAAACAGTGGGACGCCTGGAACATCGATGCCGACTTCGAGGATAAGCATTGGGACCTGACCAAGGCCGATGAAGTCAAACTGGTCGAAAGCGGTCCGCTGCGCGCGGTGATCCGCATCAAGAATCACTTCCAGAACTCGACGTTCGTTCAGGACGTGACCTTGTATGCCAGCGCGTCGCGAGTGGACGTGAAGATGCACGCTGACTGGCACGAGAAGCACATCCTGCTGAAAGTGGCTTTCCCGGTTAGCGCGCTTAGCGACAAAGCGACGTACGAGATTCCCTACGGATCCGTGCAGCGTCCGACGACGCGAAACACTCCGGCGGAAAAGGCGCAGTTTGAGGTCCCGGCAGAGCGGTGGGCAGATATTTCCGACGGCAAACACGGACTGAGCCTGCTGAACGATTCCAAGTACGGATATGACGCGAAGGGCAATGTGCTTCGGCTTTCGTTGCTGCGTTCGCCGGAGTGGCCCGATCCCCACGCCGACGAGGGCGAACACGACTTCACGTACTCGGTCTATCCGCACGCCGGAGACTGGAAAGCAGCTCTCACCATTCGGCAGGGCTACCAGCTGAATTACAAGCTGCTGTCCTTGCCAGTGGAAAAGCACGAAGGCGCGCTGCCGCCCATGCACTCGTTCGTGCGGACCGATTCTGAGAACGTGATCGTTACCGCAGCGAAGAAAGCCGAGGATGATGACGCCCTGGTGGTTCGCTTCTACGAGTGGGCGGGAAAAGACGGCGGCGTGAAATTGCAGCTTCCGCCGGGCGCAACTTCGGCGTCCGAGTGCAACCTGATGGAAAAGCCCACAGGCAGCGTCGTTTTGGAGAACAATACCGTCACGGTGCACACCAAGCCCTATGAAATCAAAACCGTGAAAGTGCAGTATGCCGCCAAGGCCAGTGCGGCGGGAAAACCATGAGCGATCCGTCAGGCGATGTAGTCCTCGGCGTCGACATCGGCGGGACCAAGGTTGCGGTCGGGGTAGTCGACGCGGCGGGCGCCATCCTCGCGCAGCATCGCGCTCCCATGATTGCCAGCGGTTCCCCGGAAGCCGCGCTGGCCGCCGTGGTCGGGGCGATGGATACTTTGCTGGCGACGCACACCGTGCGCGGCATCGGCATCTGCGCGCCCGGACCACTCGATCCGAAAGCGGGAGTCGTGCTGAATCCGCCGAATCTGACCGCGTGGCGCAACTTCCCGCTGGCTGAGCGAATCTCCGCGAGATACCGCGTACCGGTTAAGGTGGATAACGACGCCAATGCCGCGGCCCTGGCCGAAACCCGCTGGGGCGCGGCGCGCGGCTACCAGTATGTGTTCTATGCGACCTTCGGAACCGGGATCGGCACCGGCATCGTCTTCGATGATCGCATCTACCACGGCAAGACGGGCTCGGCAGCCGAGGGGGGCCACGTCAGCATCGACTATCGCGGTCCGCGCTGCAATTGCGGAAAACTTGGCTGCATTGAGATTCTGGCGGCGGGTCCGGCGATTGGCGCGAGGGCGCGCGCGAAACTGGCGGAAGCGAAGGCGGCCTCCGCGATGCTCGATATGGTGAACGGGAATGCCGCCGCCGTCACCAGCGAACACGTGGCCAAGGCTTACTCCGCGGGGGATGCCGTGGCGCGCCAGGTTCTGGAGGAGACCGTCGAGTTGGTGACGATCTGGCTCGGCAACATTGTCGACATTCTGGATCCCGATGTGATTGTTATGGGCGGAGGCGTTGCGGCCATGCTCAGCCCGTTTTTCGACGGCATTCGCCAACAATTGCCGCGCTGGTGCGTCAATCCTCACGTCTCCAAGATTCCCCTGCTGTTGGCGCACTACAAGGCCGACGCAGGAATCGCCGGAGGCGCTGCTTTGTGTTTCATGGATTAACCTCGGGAAAGAACTTGCCTGGATATCTCATGCTCAAGAAACTCATCTCATCCGCCGCTCCGATATTTTTCTCGCTGTCTCTGGCCCTTGCCGCGCAGGAACTGCCGAAGCCTCCCCATGCGCAGGTCTTCACGCTGACGCCGGATCCCGGACCGTTCAATGAGCCGGGGATCGCCGTCAATCCGACAAATCCGAAACAGATCATCGGAGTGTTTCAGGACAACGCCAAGGCCGCCTACTCGCAGGATGGCGGCCAGACCTGGCTGATGGCTGACAGCGTGGAAGCCAAGAACTACCGCGTCTCCGGCGACGTTTCCACGGTGTTCGATCGCGACGGCCACGCGTTTCTCTGCTACATCGCGTTTGACAAGCTGGGCACCACCAACTACTGGGCGCACGGCGCCACTCGCAACGGAATCTTCGTGCGCCGTTCGCTCGACGGCGGCAAGACCTGGGAAGCTGACCACATCCCCGTTGCCGAACAGCGGAGCGAGCCCGGCATTCCGTTTGAGGACAAGCCTTACATCGTGGCCGACACCACGGGCGGCAAGTTCTCCGGCAATCTCTACGTTGGATGGACCCGCTGGCGGATCGCGGATTCGCAAATGGTGATCTCGCGCTCCACCGACGACGGCAAGACCTGGTCGGCGCCCATCGAAATTGACGCTCATCCCGGCCTGCCGCGCGATGACAACGGCGCCGCCGAAGGTTTCGACGGAGTGGTGGGGCCGGATGGAACGCTGTATGCGATCTGGAGCCAGGATGACGACCTCTGGATGAGTGCGTCGCGCGATGGCGGCAAGACGTTCTCGCGTGCGCGGCCGATCATCCATACCGCGCCCATCATGTTCGCCATCTCCACCCTGGAGCGGGCGAACGGTTTTCCGCAGGTCGCGGTCGATCCAAAGTCGAAGCGTCTGTATGTGACTTGGAGTGATTACCGCAACGGGGACCTCGACGTGTTCCTATCATCTTCGAGCGATGGCGGCAAGCACTGGTCGGCTCCCGTGCGTGCAAACGATGACGCCGTGCACAACGGCGCGGAGCAGTTCTTTCAGTGGCTGGCGGTGGATCCCGTCGATGGCTCGGTGAACGTTTTGTTCTACGACCGGCGCCGTGATCCCGCCAACTTCAAGCAGATCGTCGTGCTGGCGCGCTCCACCGATGCCGGCGCACACTTCAAGAATTACGCCTGGACCGACGATCTGTTCGACGCCAGCGGCGTCTTCTTCGGCGACTACACCGGACTGGCGGCCTACGGAGGACACGTGTACGGCATCTGGATGGAGAAGCCGGCGCCCGCGCCCGAATCCAAGGAAGAAGGAAAAGAAGCAAAACCCGCCCGCCGCGGCACGATCGTACGCATTGGGACGGCGGATTTTTCGGGCACCCCGCAGTAAGGAGTGCGGCGTCCTTTACAATAGCGCGCGTGCCGTCTCTATCCGCAAACTCGGTGACGCTCTCGAAAGTGGCCATCTTCTCCGGCCTCAGTGAGAGCGAGTTGCAGTTTCTCGCCCAGCGCGCGGTGCAACGCAGCTATGCGCCGGGCGAGACGGTGTTCAGCGAAGGGCAACCATGTGGCGGTTTGTACGTCGTCGAGTCGGGGCAAGTACGGATTTTCAAGAGTTCCGCGGGCGGCCGGGAGCAGGTGCTGAACATTGAAGGGCCGGGCAGCTCGATCGCCGAATTGCCGGTCTTCGATGGCGGCGGCTATCCGGCTTCGGCGGCCGCGGTGGTCCCGGCCACGCTGCTGTTTGTCAGCAAAGAAGATTTTCACTCCCTCTGCCTGGCCCATCCGCAAGTCACGTTGAAGGTTCTGAAGGTCGTGGGAGCGCGCTTGCGCCATCTGGTGGGCATCATCGAAGAGCTCTCGTTCACCACGGTTCGTCATCGACTGGCGGCGTTTCTGTTGCGAGAAGCGCAGGGGGCCCATGCGCAGAATTCAACGCCAGCGCGGTTCAACTTGCCGGCGAACAATCAGGAACTTGCCTCGCAGATCGGCACGGTCCGCGAACTGGTGTCGCGCAATCTCTCGCGGCTGCAGTCGGAAGGCGCCATTCGCATGGATGGCCGCGAGGTCACGGTACTCGATCTCAAGGGCTTGCAGGCGGCCGCCAACTCCGAGGACTAGAGCGCTTTATTCTCGCTGGAGCGCACGATGGTCATCCTGCGCCGCGTTCTTGGCGAAGAGGGACCTGTGCAACGGGCTGGGGACTGCATAGGTCCTTCGTCGCAAAGAACGCTCCTCAGATGACAATCAACAAGCGTACATACGATTTCCCCGACGGATCTCGCTGCGAATTTCTCAAGGCGTGACAAAAGTCATCGGCAAGGGCGCGCCCGGCCGGTAACCTCCTGGCATTGAGGATCGACTCATGGAGGAAACGATGACGGTCACTACTGAAAAGACAGTCCGCGACTGGGCGCTGGAACACCCCGCGGTACCACGGGTTTTCGAGAAGCTGGGCATCGACTATTGCTGCGGCGGCGATCGCTCGCTGGAAGATGCTTGCCGTGCGGCCAAGTTGAGTCTCGAAGAAGTTACAAGCGCGGTGGAAGCCGCCAAGCAGGACGGATCCGAGTCCAACCCAACCCGCGATTGGCAAAAGGAACCGCTCTCGGCCCTGATCGATCACATCAACAGCACCCACCACAAGTTCGTGCGCGAAGAAACCGTTCGCCTGACCGCGCTTCTCGACAAGGTCTGCGGCGTGCATGGCAAGAATCATCCCGAACTTCTGGAGATTCGCTCCACCTTCCGCGGCCTGGCGGAGGAACTGGCAATGCACATGATGAAAGAAGAACGGGTGCTGTTTCCGTACGCCGAACGCATGGAAGAAGCCGTGATGCAGAAGGATCCGGTGATGCCCCCGCCGTTTGGCACAGTCCGGAATCCGGTATCGATGATGATGCACGAGCATGATTCCGCCGGCTCCGCACTGCGCGCACTGCGCAAGGCGAGCAATGGGTTTCAAGCCCCGGCAGATGGGTGTGTCAGCTACCGGACGCTGTATGCGGCGCTGGAAGGGTTCGAGGCCGATTTACACCAGCATATTCACCTGGAGAACAACATCTTGTTCCCCCGGGCGATTGCGATGGAGCGCGCCTCGGGCTAGGCGGGAAAGTCCCAGCCCTCTTCCTTCATCTTGTTGTTGGTCCAGCGCTGGAGGTGTTCGAAGAGAGCGGGCTCGATCACGGCGAAGCGGATGCCGATTCGGCCTTCGTCGCCGATCCACATCATGCGGGCCTTGGCCTCGAAGAGAATGTCGCTGTCGGGCAGCTTGAATTTCACGTCGATCATGCCGGAAAAGCGCAGCGGCTCTTGCAAGCCGTCAAGGCCCATGCCGCCGGTACTCAGATTCACGCCCTGCACTTCGATCTGTTCCCCGCGCGCGTTGGTGAGAGTCACAGGAATCTGTACCCGGGCGCGGAAAAACTTCTGCTGTTCCGTGCTGATGAAGCCCATGGCCGGCGCGGACTCTCCGGACTCGAAATTGATGTTGTATTCCTTCAGCTTGCGGCTCAGGGTCCGGCGCGAGATGCCTAACTGCTCGGCAGCCTGCGAGCGATGCCCGCCGGTACGTTCCAGAGCCTTCAGGATCATCTGCTCTTCCATGCTTTCCAGATTTCCTACCGGCATGGACGCAGTCTGACGCAAGGCGGATTTTTCCCCGGTGAGCGCGGCGCTGATCCGGGAGAAGTCAATTTCGCGGCCGGACGATTCCATGCTGACCTTGGCCACCAGGTTCCGCAGTTCGCGGATGTTGCCGGGCCAGGAGTGCGACAGCAGCGAGGAAATCGCCTGGGGTGAGAAGTGCTTGTTGGGGAATTTCAAGCGCAAGAAATGCTCGGCCAGCGCTACCACATCCTCAGGACGCTCGCGTAACGGCGGCACGCTGAGGCGGAACTGGCTCAACCGGTGGAATAGATCCTGGCGAAAGCGCCCGGCATGGACGGCCGCTTCCAGGTCCTGGTTGGTAGCGGCGACGATGCGCACGTCCACCTTGATTTTGCGATGCCCGCCGAGGCGGTAAAATGTATGGCCGTCCAGCACGCGCAGCAGTTTCACCTGCATCTGCAAGGGCAGTTCGCCGATTTCGTCGAGAAACAACGTGCCCTTGTCCGCCAGCTCAAACAGCCCGGGCTTGGCGGAATCGGCCCCGCTGAACGCACCTCTTTCGTAGCCGAAGAGTTCGCTTTCCACCAGATTTTCGGGAAGGGCCGCGCAGTTGATGTCGACCCAGGGCCGGCTGCGGCGCTCGGAAGATTCGTGGACCGTGCGGGCAATCATTTCCTTGCCGGTACCGGTCTCACCGGTGATCAGCACGGTTTCGGTGTGGCTGGCGACACGGTCCACCAAGCCCATGAACTTGTGCATCACCGGACTGGCGAGGATGAAGTCGGTGCCCTCGATCTTGCGGGAAACGATGCCCGGCGGAAGCGTACCTTCCGCCTTCTCGCCCGCACCCTGAACGAGCGGAGTCACAAAGGCCACGATCGAAATCGGGCGGGAATCCACGTCACGCAGTAGCGTGGCCGAGAACTGCACGGGCACCGCTGCGCCGGACTTCCGATAGGCGACCAATTCTGCCTGGTACTGCCCCGATCCCGCTCCCTCGAGGATCGTGCGCAGCATTCTCGCCTGTTCCTCGCGGCCAGCTTTTTCCTGACTGGCAAACAAAGCCGCGAAGTTGCGCCCGAGCAGTTCCTTCGACGAATATCCACACATTTCGGTAAACGCCGGATTGCAGGCGGCGAAATCTCCCGACAGATCGGTGGCAAACACCGCCATCGAGGGCTCGACGGCAGCCTCGCCAAGCGCTTCGGGACTGCTCCCGTTGCGCGCCTGTTGCTGGTTCGGATTGCCGTTATAGAGCAGCATTTCGGAACGTTTGGAACGATGTTGACACAGAGTGGGGGCCTTCCAGGACGGCCGCGTGATGCACTACATGACGAAGGTAATAATTGACGGACCCTGGCGTCATCCCTGGGTCTTTTTCGATCATCCAGAAAGCGCACATCAACGCCTCCGTGTTACCTCGGTAAGCTTCTGTTAACCCAATCCCTGCAATAGGATTCGGGCAAGGGTGTGTGTGTCTGCAGAGCACCCTGAATGGACTGTTGAGGGGGAAAACAGAGGGCAAAAAAGCGCTCGTGGAAGAGTTCTGAACGCATTGATCGGCATGCCATGACGACAGAGAAAGACGGTTTGTCAATTCAGGCGAAGGCATTCGTCGGCGTAACTGCGCTCCTCGGCGTGGTCATGCTGGTGTACGCCCTGCTGCATTGGCAGTCGCAGGACTTGTTGCGCTTCGCATGCTATCTCGCCGTGGCCGTTCTGGCTTCCGGCCTCAAGGTGCAACTGCCGGGCATCGACGGCACCATGTCGGTGAACTTCCTGTTCATCCTGCTGGGCGTGATGGAGCTCAGCCTCCCGGAAACCCTGCTGATCGGCTGCACCGCAACCCTGGTGCAGAGTGTCTGGCAAACCCGCAAGCGTCTCGATCCCATCAAGGTGTTGTTCAACGTTGCCAGCATGATGGCCAACGCAAGTGGACTCACGTATCTGAGTTATCACTGGCTCGCCGGGCGATTCCAGTCGAACAAGCCGATCCTGCTGATGGTGGCGGCCCTGGTGTTCTTCTTTGCCAACACGCTGCCCATCTCCGTGATCATTGCGCTGACGGAAGGCAAATCGACGCGCAAAGTCTGGAAGGAGTGCTATTTCTGGTCATTCCCGTATTACCTGGTCGGCGCGGCCGCGGTAGGACTTGTTGGCATCGTCAACCGCACTGCGGGATGGCAGACTTCCCTGCTGGTTTTACCGCTCATCTACTGGGTGTACCGCTCGTACCGGCTCTACCTGGGCCGTCTCGAGGCTGAGAAAGAGCGGGTCGAGATCGAAAAGCGGCACGTGGAAGAGATCGCTTCGCTGAACATGCGCACCATCGAAGCGCTCGCGCTGGCGATCGAAGCCAAGGATCACACCACGCACACGCATCTGCAGCGGGTGCGCACGTACGCCATCGCCATCGCAAAAGAGTTGAAGCTGCCGGACGGCGAGGTCGAGGCCCTGCGCGCGGCTGCGCTGCTGCACGACATCGGAAAGCTGGCGGTCCCCGAGCACATCATCAACAAGCCCGGCCGCCTGACGCCGGAAGAGTTCGAAAAAATGAAGGTCCATCCCATCGTGGGCGCGGAGATTCTGGAGCGGGTGGCATTCCCTTATCCGGTAGCGCCAATCGTTCGCTGCCATCACGAAAAGTGGGATGGGTCCGGCTATCCCGATGGCCTGGCCGGCGAGGAGATTCCCATTGGTGCGCGGATTCTGGCAACCGTCGACTGCCTCGACGCGCTCGCTTCCCATCGGCAGTACCGCCCGGCGCTGCCACTCGCCGAGGCCATGTCCAAGGTGACGGAAAAGTCGGGCACATGGTTCGATCCGAAGATCGTCAGTCTGCTCGAGGAGCGCTACGTCGAACTTGAGCGCATGGCACAAATGAGCGAAGACACTTGCGCGCCGCATTCTCTGTCGAAGAGCGTGCGGGTGGAGCGCGGCATCGCGCCGGCCACCGGATTTGAAAATACGGAACCCACGCACGGACCGGCGGAAAGCGCGGACTTCCTGTCCTCGATCGCTTCCGCGCGGCAGGAAGCGCAGACCATGTTCGAGCTCAGCCAGGACCTGGGCGTCTCGCTGAGTCTGAGCGAAACTCTCTCGGTGCTGTCCATGCGCCTGCGCCGGCTCATTCCCTACGATTCCATCGCGGTGTATGTGAATCGCAACGGATGGCTGCTGCCGGAACTGGTGAGCGGCGAAAATTTCCGCGTACTGTCCTCCTTGAAAATTCGCATCGGCGAAGGGTTATGCGGGTGGGTCGCCGAAAACTGCAAGCCGATCATGAACGGAAATCCCATGGTGGAAGCGGGATACTCGGCCGATCCCAGCAAGCAACCGCCGCTGCAATCCGCGCTGGCGGTGCCGCTGGAAGGGCTGAACGGCGTGGTGGGCGTGCTGGCCATGTATCACGCGAGCCGCGACGCTTTTACCGCGGACCATCTCCGCATCCTGCTGGCTGTGGCCTCGAAAGTGGCGCTCTCGGTGGAGAACGCCCTCAAGTATCAGCAGGCCGAAAGTTCCGCCACCACGGACTATCTGACCGGACTGCCTAACGCGCGCTCGCTGTTCGTGCACCTGGCACAGGAAGTCACTCGTTGCCGCCGCATGAACACGGAACTGGCTGTCCTGGTGTGCGATATCGACGGCTTTAAACAGATCAACGATTCCTTCGGCCACCTGGAAGGGGACAAATTGCTGCGCGAGTTCACCACCCGGCTGAAGGAAATCTGCCGCGGCTATGACTACGTGGCGCGCATGGGCGGAGACGAATTTGTGATCACCGCTCCGGGACTCACCGCCGAAGCCGCCAAGGAAAAGGCCGAACGGTTGAATCGGGCAGCCATCGAGTCCGGACGGCACGTCTGCGGCCGCGACCTGATTACGCTCAGCGTCGGCATTGCCTTCTGTCCGCAAGACGGCTATGACGTGGAACGCCTGCTGGCCGAAGCCGACCGCCGCATGTATTCCATGAAGCAGGTCCACCACGCCGAAGCGTTCGCCGAACAGGCCAAGGCCAGCGGGGCGGGAAAGTAGGACGTCCTCCATGCTCAAAACGATCACACGGCATGGATTGGAGGTTGTGGCCGTCCTCCTGCTCGGCGGATTTCTTTCGGCGACCCTGGTGCGGCTGGCTCCCGGTTTCGCAACCGACGAAGGCCTGCTCGATCCACATCTGAATACGGCCAGCCTGCAGGCGTTACGGCAAGCGCGCACCGCGCAGAGCAACATTTTCCGCTTCTATTTCCATGCCTTGTCTCGCGCCCTGCATGGCGATCTGGGAACTTCGATTTCACTCGGCCAGCCGGTCACGACCCTGTTACGCGAGCGGCTGCCGCTGACGTTGCGCTTGGTGGGCATTGGCCTTCTTCTGAGCTGGAGCCTGGCCATGGCGCTCGCGTTGAGCGCCGCATGGTTGCGCACTTCCGCGTATGACGCACTTACGACGGCCATGAGCGGGCTGTTCCTGTGCTTGCCGGCGGCGGTGTTGGCCCTGCTGTCGGTGCTTTGGAACGCACCTGCGGCCCTGGTCGTTGGACTGATCGTCTTCCCCCAGGTATTTCGATACGCGCGCAATCTTCTAACCAAGGCCTATTCGCAGTTGCACGTGGTCAGCGCCCGCGCCAAAGGTCTGAGCGAGTGGCGGATTCTGTTCTGGCACGTGGTTCCCGTGGTCGCGCCGCAACTGCTCGCGGTTGGGGGAATCTCGGTGAGTATCGCCGTGGGCTCCGCGATTCCCGTCGAGGCTCTCTGCGGACTTGCGGGCGTGGGGCAACTGGCATGGCAGGCGGCGCTGGCACGCGATCTGCCCCTGCTCACCAACATCACCATCCTGGTCACGCTGGTGACGCTGCTGGCGAATTCCGGCGCCGACATCATCGGCCAACTGCTGCGAGGGCAAGAAGCATGAGCCCGATGGCCAACCTGTTCCGAAAGCTGGCCTACGGGCTTCTGGCTGTCATCCTCGTGGCGTCACTGGCCGCGAACTGGCTGGCTCCCGGTGGCTACGCCAAGCAGTATCGTGAGGCCGCTGGCGCGCCGCCCTCTCACGCGCACTGGCTGGGGACGGACGACATTGGCCGCGACCGCTTCGCTCGCATCCTGTTTGGCACACGCATTTCCTTGCTGCTGGCTCCGGCGGCGGCGTTGCTTTCCGTCTTTCTCGCCGCCCTGGTCGGCGGACTTGCCGGATATCTCGGCGGCATGTGGCTACGCGCAGCCATGGCGCTGATTAATCTGTTTCTTTCCTTGCCCTGGCTATTTTTGCTGATCACCGTTCGCGCACTCTTGCCCCTGAACGTGCCGCCCCTCGTCTCGGTGATGGTCACGTTTCTCATGTTGGGCATGCTGGGATGGACCAGTGCGGCGCGGGTCCTGTGCAACACCGCGGCATCACTGCGCGAATCCGATTTTGTCCGCCAGGCGCAAGCCTCGGGGATTCGCGGTGCTCGCTTGTTTTGGATTCACGTTCTGCCCAACCTGAAGCCGGTACTGCTGGCGCAATTCTGGATCTCCATTCCCGCCTTCATTCTGAGCGAGGCGAACCTGGGAATCCTCGGCCTCGGTGTGGCTGAGCCGATGCCTTCCTGGGGCAGCCTGCTGAAGGAACTGGAAGGCCTCGTCTCGGTTGGAGAAGAGCCCTGGAAGTTTGTCCCCCTGGTGTTGCTGATTGCAGTGGTCACATCGTTCCAATTTTTGCTGTCGCAGCAGGAGGAGGTGGCCCCATGACGAGCCGCCATTTGTTCTTCAAAGTTTCGCGGAGACTCGCCGCTGGTGTCTTCGTTTGCCTTTCTCTTTCCATCCTCGCCGCCGGCCAAGGCGAGCTGCGTTTCTGTCTGCGCTCGGAGCCGAAGACCTTCGATCCGCTCAAGGTTGAAGATGACGCCTCGGTGGCGATCCGTTATCTTACAGGCGGAGGCTTGGTCCGCCTGAACCGCCAGACGCAGGTTCTGGAGCCGGAACTGGCCGAGTCGTGGAAGGTTTCGAAAGACGGTCGCCAGATCACGTTCAAGCTTCGCAGCGGTGTTTCCTTCTCGGACGGCACTCCGTTTTCCGCCGATGACGTGGCTTACACCGTGCAGCAGTTGATGGATCCAGCCTTGCATTCGCCCGTGGGGGATTCCTTCCGCTCGGGCCCGGGCAATGTCGACACGAAGATCCTTTCGCCGACCCAAATCTCCATTACGTTTCCGGCTCCGGTCGCGGGACTCGACCGCCAGTTCGATCAGGTCGCGATGCTTTCCGCGCACTCTCCGAAGAAAGAGAATGCGGTGCTCGGCCCGTTCCTGCTGGCGGATTACAAGCCCGGCGCAACCGTGCTCCTGAAACGCAATCCGAACTACTGGAAATCGGACGCGCAAGGCCACAAGCTGCCCTATCTGGCTTCGATTCGCCTCGACATTCAGGCCAACCGCGACGTGGAACTGCTTCGCTTCAAGCGGGGCGAAATCGATCTGATCAACGCGATCGACAGCGAATACTTCGACAAACTGCAGCAGACGTCGCCGCAACTGGTTCACGACGCCGGCGCGTCGCTCGACAGCGAGCAGATGTGGTTCAACGAAGTCGCGAAGTCTCCGCTGCCCGACTACAAGAAAGCCTGGTTCCGCTCGGCAGCATTCCGGCGAGCGGTGTCGGAAGCGATCAACCGCGACGACCTGAGCCGCGTCGTCTTCCGTGGACACGCACAGGCCGCCATCGGACCGATCTCCCCGGCAAACAAATTCTGGTTCAACGCGAAATTGAAACCGCAAAGCTACGCTCCTGAGGCGGCGCTGAAAGCGTTGCAGGCGGAAGGCTTCCGCCTGGAAAACGGCGCGCTCAAGGATGCGACGGGGCACGAGGTCGTCTTCTCCATCATCACCAACTCAGGCAACAAATACCGCGAGCGCATGGCCACCATGATTCAGGAAGACCTGCAGAAGATCGGCGTTCACGTCAATGTCGTAACCCTCGACTTCCCCTCCCTGATCGAGCGCATGACGCAGACCTTCGACTATGAAGCCATCTTGCTGGGCCTGACCAACGTCGGCCTCGATCCCAACGATCAGATGAACGTGTGGCTGAGTTCCTCCGACAATCATCAGTGGAATCCGTCGGAAAAATCTCCGGAGACGGCGTGGGAAGCTGAGATTGACAAGCTGATGCGAGCCCAGGCCTCTTTCGCCGATGCCAAAAAACGCAAAGAGAGTTTCGATCGGGTGCAGGAGATCGTGGTCGAACAGGCGCCGTTCATCTATCTGGTGAATCGCAATGCGCTGTCGGCGGTTGCTGCCAAGGTGCAGGGAGTTGCGCCGGTGATTCTCTCGCCGCAGACATACTGGAACGTAGAACTTCTTTCGGTGAAGTAAGAGGATTCCTTTCGCAGCGGATTTTCGCTGATGAGAGCCGATCACGAGAACCGACAAATGCAGCCGCCGGCACAATCCGACGTACTCCTCGCCGCGCGTCTTTCCGTGAGCTACGGCGAGAAACCGCCGGTGCTTCGAGACGTGGAATTGGACGTCCGCCGCGGCGAAGTCCTCGGGCTGATCGGTCAAAGCGGCTCCGGCAAGAGCACGCTGGCCCTGTCGATTCTGGGATTGCTCGACCGTAAGCGGGTGCACGCCGAAGGCAGCCTGCAGTTTGAAGGGCGGAACCTGCTCGATCTCCGCGAGCGTGACCTGCGCGATCTGCGCGGGCGGAAGCTGGCTCTCGTATTGCAGAGTCCCTTGTCGTCCCTGAATCCTGCGCTGAAGATTCGCACGCAACTGCGCGAAGCCTGGCGCGCGCACGCGCATGGGTCCGGCTCCGACTGCGAAACCGCCATTCGCGCTGCGCTGGAAAGCGCCAGCCTCCCCGCCAGCGACGAATTCCTGCGCAAGCATCCCTCGCAGATGAGCGTCGGACAGGCGCAACGCGTCCT
Organism: Terriglobales bacterium; assembly: GCA_037443605.1. Classification (GTDB taxonomy): domain Bacteria; phylum Acidobacteriota; class Terriglobia; order Terriglobales; family Acidobacteriaceae; genus Sulfotelmatobacter. Next base: position 72,096 of record JBBIOA010000025.1, on the reverse strand, counting down.
GATTGCCATGGCCATTCTGCATCGTCCGGCACTGTTGATTGCCGACGAAGCCACCAGCGCCTTGGACGTGATCACTCAAGCGGAAATCCTGGCGCTGTTCCGCCAACTGAACCGCACCACCGGGATGTCGATCCTGTACATCTCGCACGACCTGGCATCCGTCGCCGGCATCTGCGATCGCATCGCCATTCTGCACGCCGGTCAGATTGTGGAAACCGGGACGACCGAACAGGTGCTGTCCCGCCCACAGCATGAGTACACCCAGCGCCTCATGTCCGCCATGCCCAAACTGAGCTCCACCGCATTCGGCAAAGCAGCGACCGTGTAGTTCTCAGACCCGGCGTAAACGCCTCCCACCAGATGTGCTAAGCGGATACTAAAGTCATCCGCCATTCCGGGACAGAATGGCTCACGCCCCGCTGGGCGGGACAGAGTGTCCCACCGACCGTCACAAAACGAAATTATCCGCTCGCATTATCAACGACTTACAGCGGCCAGAAGTGGCTAATCCCTTGCAAACAATACCCCGTACGAAATGCGTCCTTTCCCCCAACCAGATCAGGAAAAGGGTGAGATCTTATGAGACAGACACTGAAAACCAAGAAACCTTCGGGCCGAAGCCAGAAGCACAGCGCGGCCTGGGGTGGAAAACGTCTGAGCCTGGCGGCGCTACTGGTGGCCAGCCTGATGTTTGGACCGAACCTGGCCGCTGGCGCAGCGGGGAGCCGGGTTTCTCGCGAACTCGCCCCCATGCTGGCGAAAGCGAACGCCGGACAGGCGAAGAATGAAACCGTCCGGGTGATCGTGCAGTATCGCCGGACACCCACCGCGGCGCATTACTCGATGATGCAGTCGCGCGGCGCGCGCCTGCATTCCAAGCTGCACTTGATTCACGCAGCCGCCTTCACCATCCCGGTGAGCGCACTACCCACTCTCGAAGCCGATCCCGACGTACTCTCGGTGACCGTGGATCATCCACTCAAGGGCTTGGATGACTACACCGATGCGGCGATGAACGTCAGCAGCTTCTGGAACTCCGGCTACAACGGATCCGGGATCACGGTTGCCGTCATTGATAGCGGCATTAACGACAATCATCCCGACCTCTGGGATCCCACCGAAACGACTTCACGGGTTGTCTATCACCAGGACTTCACCGGAGCCAGCCCTTACAACCCGTACGGTCGCCTGGTGTATGACACCTACGGTCACGGCACACACGTTGCCGGCATCATTGGCGGCAACGGATATCGCTCCAGCGGACGCTATGCGGGCGTTGCGCCGAACGTGAACTTTGTGGACCTGCGAGTTCTGGATGGCAACGGCGCCGGTTCCGACAGCAACGTCATCGCCGCCATACAGACCGCCATCGCCCTCAAGAGCACCTATAACATTCAGGTGATCAACCTGTCGTTGGGCCGCGGAATCTCGGTGGGTTATGCACAAGACCCGCTGTGCCAGGCAGCTGAGGCGGCGTGGAATGCCGGCATCGTCGTGGTCGCCGCGAGCGGAAACTTCGGGCGCGTTAGTGTGAACGGAAGCAACGGCTACGGTACGGTCGCCGCTCCCGGAAACGATCCTTTGGTCCTTACGGTCGGCGCCATGAAGTCGATGGGCACCTATACCCGTACGGACGATCAGATTGCCAGCTACAGTTCCAAGGGCCCCACGACGTTTGACCACGTGGTGAAGCCCGACATCGTCGCTCCGGGCAACCTGGTGGTTTCGCTCGACGATAACTTCAGCACGCTCGAAGCCGAATTGCCGGGCAACATTGTTGCCGGCAACGTCACCAATCATGACTACCTGGCATTGAGCGGCACCAGCATGGCTACTCCGGCGGTGGCCGGAGCGGTGGCCTTGCTGTTGCAGCAAAATCCCAACATGACGCCGGACCAGGTGAAGGCCCGTCTGATGAAGACGGCTTACAAGACTTTCCCGGCGTCCTCGGTGGCGACCGATCCCACCACCGGTCAAACGTTCACCTCTTACTATGACCTGTTCACGGTTGGCGCCGGCTATCTGGATCTGGCGGCGGCTCTGAACAATACCGACCTTGCTCCCGCGACCGTGGGCTCGGCTCTGTCGCCGAGCGCAAGCTTCGACGCGACCAGCGGCAACGTCACCATCTCCAACGGAAACAGTGCGGTGTCGCCCTCATCCGTGGTCTGGGGATCCTCGGTGGTTTGGGGATCGTCGGTGGTCTGGGGCAGCAACGTCGCCGGCAGTTCCGTGGTTTGGGGCAGCTCGGTGGTCTGGGGCAGCAGCATCACCAGCGGCTTCAGCGTGGTCTGGGGATCGTCCACAGGCACGACCGCCAGCAGCGTGGTTTGGGGCTCGGCAACCGCCGATGGAGCCGTACTCAGCGAGCAGTAATCGCCGTGTGCTTCAAGGAAAGGAGGAGACCAAATGGATAACACACGGCGCATTAAGACATTCATCGGCGCGATGTTGCTGATCGCAGTGGGCACCGCCGGATATGCCGCAGTCGTGAGCCACGACCTGCATGTCTACTTCGGCCTGGCGGTGCTGGCCCTGGCGGCGGCAACTTCCCGGATGAAGGCCAAGCTGCCCGGCATCAACGGCAACATGTCGATGAACCTGCCGTTCCTGCTGACGGCAGTGGTCAATCTGAGCGCGGTCGAAGCCGTAGCGATCACTTGCGCTTCAACCGTGGTGCAATGCTGGCCGCAGAAGAATGCGAAGTTCCGTCCGGAACAGATGACGTTTAACCTGAGCATGATGGCCTTTGCGGCCTGCTCCGCCAGCCTGATGTTCCACGCGCATTGGCTGACGTCGGCAAGCTGGGGATCAAGCACGCTCGGCCTCGTCCTGGCAACGGCGGCCCTCTTCCTGGGCCAGACGGTACCAGTGGCTGCCATCGTTTCTCTCGCCGAAGGAAAATCCGCTGGGCACCTCTGGTGGGATTTGGCGCATCTCTCGTTCCCCTACTACGTGGTCAGCGCAGGGGTCACGACCATGGTGCAAACGATGACTTCGCACCTGGGATGGGGACTGGCGCTGGCGGTGTTCCCGGTGATGTACGGGATCCATCGCTCCTATAGCTTGTACTTCGGGCGGATGGCTGAGACCACTCAGCCGGAAACTCGAGTCCGGGCCGCCGGAGCGGGCGCCTAGCGCGGAACGCAGTCAACCAGAACCAAGGGGCGGCAGCCCAGCGCTGCCGCCCTTTCTTTCTGCAGTACCGGGCGCGCGAAACAGAAACGCGCTGGCGTGCACCCACACATTTTTGATAACTTCAACGGTCGCCCGGAAACTGCGGCCTCCCCATGACCACCGTCCCTCGTGTCTTGCGCTCCTCCAAGGTTGTGAATATTGAGGACCTGCGCTGCATCGCGCAGCGCCGGCTTCCTCGCTCAGTTTTTGACTACCTGGATGGCGGCGCCGAGGCCGAACTGACGTTGCAGGAAAACTGCCGCGCCTTCCGCGATGTGACCTTCCGTCCACGCAGCGCGGTTGCGGTCGGAGATTGCGAGTTGAAGACGCAGGTCCTCGGCCACGAGCTTTCCTTTCCTGCGATGCTCGCGCCCGTCGGCTATAGCCGCCTCATGCATCCTGAGGGCGAAGTAGCCGCCGCGCGCGCGGCGGGACTGGCCGGCACCGGTTACATCCTGTCCACCATCTCGGCGCATAAATTGGAGAACGTGAAAGCGGCGTCGCAAGGACCGGTCTGGTATCAGCTGTATTTACTTGGCGGTCGCGCAGCCGCCGAAGGTTCCCTCGACCGCGCGCGCCGCGCCGGATTCTCCGCCCTTGTCATCACCGTCGACACCCCGGTCTCTGGCATGCGCGAGCGCGATCCGCGCAACGGCATGAAGGAGTTGCTGGGCTCGTCGCCTTTTGCGAAGATTCCCTTCCTGCCCAACATCCTGGCGCATCCCGGATGGCTGACCGGGTTTCTACTGGATGGTGGCGTTCCGAATCTTGAAAACGTGGTGATTCCCGGCCAGGGCCCGATGAAGCTGCTCGACGTCGGCTCAGCCCTTGCCGATGCCGTCGTCACCTGGGACGACCTGCGCTGGATTCGCGAATCGTGGAAGGGGCCGATCGTGGTCAAGGGACTGCTCACCGGCGACGACGCACGCCGCGCGATCGACGAAGGCGCGGTGGCCGTGGTTGTTTCGAATCATGGCGGCCGGCAGCTCGATTCCGTCTCGGCAACCTTGCGAGCCCTGCCAGAAGTGGTGGCGGCCGTCGAAGGGAAAATCGAAGTCCTGATGGATGGTGGAATCCGCCGCGGCAGCGACATCGTAAAAGCTCTCTGCCTGGGCGCCCGCGCCGTGCTCGTCGGACGCGCCTATGCCTACGGTCTGGCGGCTGCTGGACAACCGGGGGTGAGCCGCGCTCTCGACATCCTGCGAACCGACGTGGAACGCACGCTGCGACTGCTCGGCTGCGCGTCCGTCTCCGCGCTGGATCGTTCGTATCTCAACGTACCGCGCGACTGGGCGGCATAAGCCTTCACCCACCTACAATTATTTTTAGAGGAAAGAATGAAACTGCTCCGTTACGGAAATTTTGGTCAGGAACGTCCGGCCATCCTTGATGCGCAAGGAAATCTTCGCGACCTTACGCACATCATTCCGGATGTCGCCGGCCCGGCTCTGTCCTCCGATTCGCTCGACAAACTTCGCCGTCTCGATCCCGCTTCCCTGCCGTTGGTTTCGGGAACGCCGCGCATCGGCCCGTGCGTGGGACGTGTGGGCAAGTTCCTGTGCATCGGCCTGAACTATTCCGATCACGCCGCCGAATCGGGCATGGCGGTTCCCGCAGAACCTGTGTTGTTCATGAAAGCAACCTCAGCGATTTGCGGGCCCTACGATGACGTGATCATGCCGCGGGGCTCGCAGAAGACCGACTGGGAAGTGGAACTCGGCGTAGTCATCGGCAAAGAGGCGAAGGACGTTTCCGAATCGGACGCGCTTTCGCACATCGCCGGCTACTGCGTGATCAACGATCTCTCCGAGCGCGCGTTTCAACTCGAAGGCACCGGGCAGTGGGTGAAAGGAAAGAGTGCGGACACATTTGGCCCGATCGGTCCGTATCTAGTGACTGCCGACGAAGTGCCCGACCCACAGAAGCTGCATTTATGGCTCGAGGTCGACCGCCATCGCTATCAGAATGGATCGACTTCCACCATGGTCTTCGGCGTTCGCCATCTGGTCAGCTATCTCAGCCGCTTCATGAGCCTGCAGCCCGGAGACATCATCTCCACCGGAACGCCGCCGGGCGTGGGATTGGGGCAGAAGCCGCCGGTGTACTTGCGTGAGGGCAACGTGATGCGCCTGGGAATCGATGGTTTGGGAGAACAAAGGCAGGTAGTGAAGGCGTACAAGCCTTCCTATATCTGAAGAGATCCTTCGGCGTTCTCTGCGGCGTTTCTCGCGATCTCTGCGGAATCTCTTCGCGTCCTTTGCGGCAGTTCTTCGCGACCTTCGCGTTTCGCTTTTGATGTAGACCAATCGTCTCAAATCCCCACGTCTCGCAAAACCGGCGAGACGTGGGGCACCGAAGTCACAGTCGCGACAAACGCCTTGCTAGGAACCTTCCGTCGAGTGCAGCACCCGGAACGAGTTTCCGCCGTTCGACCACACCAGCAGCAACGCGTCTTCTCCCTTCGCAACGCTCGACAGCGCCTGCTGCACGTCGGATGCGTTCTGCACTTTGTGACGGTTCACTTCCAGGATGATGTCGCCCTGCTGTAGTCCGGCATTGTCGGCGGGGCTGCCCGGCTGAACCTGCTCGATCACAGCGCCGTGCACATCGCGAGGCGCTTGCAACTCCTCGCGCGCATCCTGCGTCAGATCACCGAGGCCGATCCCCCAGCGCATCTTGCCGTGGCCTTCGCCGTTGCGTTCGCCGTCGTTGCCAGGCCGGTTGCCCAGTTCCTCCAGCGTGACCGAAACGCTCATGCTCTTGCCGTCACGCAGAACGCTCAAGTTCACTTTCGTCCCGGGCTGCTTTTGCCCGATGAGCACCTGCAGTTCGCCGGCATCGCTGACTTTCTGCCCGTCGACTTCAGTGACGACGTCGCCAATCTGCAATCCCGCCTTCGCTCCGGGCGAATCAGTTTCCACCTGCGTGACTACTGCGCCGCTCGGATTTGATTGGTCAAAGAACTTGGCATTTTCCGGAGTCACATCCGCCACGCCAATCCCGATGCGTCCGTGGCTGACTTTGCCATATTTGATCAGGCTTTCCACGGTAGGCCGAACGATCTGGGCGGGAATCGCAAATCCCATGCCCGAGAAAGTTCCCGACGGTGAAACCAGGAAAGTGTTGATGCCAACCACTTCTCCACGCGCATCGACGAGCGGCCCTCCCGAGTTGCCGGGATTGATGGCCGCATCGGTCTGAATGAATTGACCCGGCTTACGCGGGTCGCTCGCATCGGGGTTCGGACGATTCACCGCGCTCACGATGCCGCGGGTGACCGTGAAACGAAATCCGTACGGATTGCCGAACGCCAGCACGGTCTGTCCCGGGCGAACTTCCTTCGAGTCGCCCCAGGGAGCGCTGGTCAGGTTCTTCTCGTCGACTTTGAGCACCGCCAGATCGGTCAGGGGGTCGGTGCCGATCAGCTTGGCTTTCAGCACCCGGCGATTACTGGTGGTCACGCGAATGTCGACCGCGCCATCGACGACGTGATTGTTCGTGACGATGTAGCCGTCGGGCGAAATCACAACCCCGCTGCCCATGCCGTGCTCAATCTGCGGTTGCCGCATTTGCGGCCCGAAATAGTGGAATTGCCCGCCCGGACCTCCCTGACCAAAGAAGCGCTGCATATCCTGCGGCAGCTCGGCCATGTCGCCGGACTTGTTGCGCGAGGTCACGGTCACGTTGACCACGGCTGGAGTTACGTGCGCCGCCAGCGTTTCCATGGCTCGGTCGAGAGCCAGCAGCGCCCCAACGCTGTCGGAGTCGAGCGGAGCGGCAGCGGGCGCTGGCGCCGGTGAGGCTGCCGATCCTCCGTCGCCGGATCTTGTGCCCGGTGTTTTGCCGAGCTCGTATGCCGTAAGCGGAACCGCGAGTGCGAGTGTCAGAACCGGCAAGGTGAGCCGCCGCACCCACAGATTTGAGTTGAGTTTCTGCAACATCGATTTCGCATTCATGATGGTGAATCCTCCAGAGTCGTTTGATTTCGTTGTCGCAACTAATTCGTTAGTTATTTACAGAACACGCCTGCGATTCTCCCCTCTCCTTCCACCTAGGTTTCTTTGTGGGGAACAGGAACGGCGCGCGTGCCCGACGGAATCGCTTGCCGCAACACCGTCATGCGCCAGACTTGAATCTGAACCATCGGTTGTCCTTCGGTCCCGATCCGGCGATGCTCCACCAGAACGAAAACTGTCTCGATCGCCGGTGCATCGGAAAACATCGCCGGGATCAACAACGGCGGAGTTTGAAGGACGAGTTCCGCGTCCCTATCTGCGGCAGCAGACGCTGCGATGTCGGCTCGCCGATCTGGGGCCTGCTGCTGAGGAATCGGACTCGGATTCGTGCTCTTCGCGAGAGTCACCGCATTTGCTCGCCGATGCACAACCGCCTTCACTGGCTTCAGCGGAATGGTCTGGGCCGTCGGAGAAACGTGACTCTCAGCCGCAGCGCTCGAAGAAGCGACCACGGGACTGGCCGTGACCGTCGCTCGAAATGCAATGAGCCTTGGCTCGCGCGTTACGAAAACAGCACAGGCAATGACGCACCCGGCCAGCACCGCCGCCGGCAGCCGGGAGGACTTGCCCGCTCTCGGGCGATCGCCATCGAGAATCTGCGCCACGCGCAACGACGTTTGACGCACGCGTCCCAAAGCCGCTTGGGCCAGTGCCAGCGTCCGCCGAATCAGGGTTCTCTCCGCCAGATGCGCCAGACACTCGGCGTACGCCCGCGGACGCTCCGTCGCCGCCAAAACCGCATCGTCACACGCCATTTCGCGTTCCAGCGAAATCTCGCGCTCGATCCACCACACGGCCGGATGGAAGAACAGCAAAGCTTTCACGATCTTCTGCGCGAGATTGGTCCAGTCATCCCAGCGCGTCAGATGCGCGAGTTCGTGGAGCAGCACTTGATTGAGTTCGTCCGCCGAGAATTCCTCGAGCACCCACCGCGGCACCACGATCGCGGGACGCAGCAACCCAAGCGCCGTTGGAACCTGCACTCGTTCCGACCAGCAGAAGGAAACCCGTCGCTGTCCTGCACCGCTTTTCAGCGTGGCCAACACACTGCCATCCAACTGACTGGGGTCAATTAACACACAGCTCTTGCGCAGCGCGTGCACATGCCACAATCCCGACGCCACGCGCAGCAGAGCGATGCCCGCAATCAATCCCCACGCAATCGACAGGTGCACGGCCCACGAGTCCGGCAGCGTAATCGCAGCGTGCCCGGGGGCAGAGCCCGGTGTCGAAGTCCACTGCCATCCGCTGAAGACCGGCACTGCCGCGATCGCGATGAGCGAAGAAAACCACAGAGTGAACCGCGTGCCTGAGCTCTGCCGCCTCGATAGCCGCAGCACCAGCCCGCAAACCACCGCGATCAGCGTCCCCTCGATCGCGCAATCCACCAAGCGGATCGCCACATTCTGCGACATCGCTTCCATTCCGGTTGGGGTCATCATTGCTTCTTGTTCCCCTCCAGCAGGTCGCGGACGCGCTGCAGTTCCGCGGCGTCGAGGTTCTTATCCTCCAGAATGTTGAGCACCAGCATTTCGTGGGAATTGCCAAAGAAGCGGCTCACTAACCGGCGCACCTCACTCCGAGTGGCGTCCCCACGGTCCACGCAGGGGGTATAGACGTGTGCCCGCCGGTCCTTGGCGTGCATCACATATCCTTTCTTCTCGAGGATTCGGACGATGGTCAGGACAGAGTTGTAGGCCAGAGACGGCTGCCCGGGCATCCTCTCCAGCACTTCATGGACGGTGGCTGATCCCTTCTCCCACAGCACGTTCATGATGCGCAACTCGGCTTCCGTCAAGATTGCGGACTTGGCGCGCGCCACTCGGGTCTCCCTCAGTTGCCGACTGCCGTCTTTAGCATCAGACGTGGCAGCCGGGAAAACGTCAACTAATTGCTTAGTTGCCTGTACAGAAATTTGCGTTGCCTGCCAGGAACCCGCCCGTCCTGATCCGGCATCTCATACCCATACGGGCCATGTACCGTTGGTAACCATTCCGGTCCGTGGCAGTCGAACAGGGTGATATACTGCCTGTATTCAATGCGGTAGCTAGGGTGTACGCAACCCTCAAACGAAGGAAATGAAGATGGCTCGTAGTTCTCGCCGGTCACTATTCCTGGTTAGTTTTTTCCTCTTAGCCTGCGGATTTCTGGGGATTCTGTTTGCCCAGCGCTCGGGCCAGCAATCGTCGGCGGCGGCGGATAGCGCGGTTACCGACAGCTTCAAGCAGTTCACCGATGTGTATTCGGTCATCGAGGAGAACTACGCCGACCCGGTCAACGCCGATAAAGCCATCTACAACGGCGCCATTCCCGGCATGCTGCACGCGCTCGACCCGCACTCGAATTTCTTTGATCCCAAATCTTATGCGTTGATGCGCGAGGACCAGCGCGGCAAGTACTACGGCGTCGGCATGACCGTGGGTCCGCGCAACAATAAAGTCATCGTGATCTTTCCCTTCACCGGCACGCCCGCCTACAAGGCCGGCATTCATCCTGGGGACGTCATCATGGCCGTCGATGGCAAGTCCACTGAGAACATGAGCACCGGCGACGTTGCCGATTTGCTCAAAGGGCCGAAAGGGACCACGGTCCACATCACGATCAACCGTGAAGGCGTCGAGAAGCCGATGGAGTTCACGCTGGTTCGTGACGAGATTCCGCGCTACTCGGTCGATGTGCACTTCACCATCAAGCCGGGCATCGGCTACATGCACGTCAGCGGATTTAACGAGACCACGGAACACGAAGTCGCCGACGCGCTCGATTCGTTCGGCGATCTGAAAGGCCTTATCCTCGACCTGCGCGGCAATCCTGGCGGGCTGCTGAGCGAGGGCGTGGGAGTCGCCGACAAGTTCCTGAAGAAGGGGCAACTCATCGTTTCGCATCACGGCCGCGCGTCAGCCGAGAAGCGTTACGTGGCGCAGCATGGCAATGGCGGCAAGGATTATCCCATTGTTGTGCTGGTCAACCGGCAGACGGCATCCGCCGCCGAGATTGTGTCCGGCGCCATCCAGGATCATGACCGCGGCCTGATCGCCGGTGAAGTCACCTTCGGCAAGGGCCTGGTGCAGACGGTGTATCCTCTTTCGGAAAACACCGGCCTCGCGCTGACCACGGCTCACTACTACACGCCGAGCGGACGGCTCATCCAGCGCGACTACTCGAACATTTCTCTCTACGACTACTATTACAGCCGCGACACCGCCGACAGTCCGAACATGGCGAATCGCGAAGTGAAATTGACCGATAGCGGGCGCACCGTCTACGGCGGTGGAGGCATCGCGCCGGACGTAATGATTCCCCCCATCAAGACAAATCACTTCCAGGACGCGCTGCTGCAGCACTACGCGTTCTTCAACTTCGCCAAGCGCTACGTGGTGAATCACCACCCGGGCAAGACGTTCGAAGTGGACGACGCGACCATGCAGGAATTCCGCAAGTCGCTGGATGAAGCCGGCATTCAGTACACGCAGGCGGATCTGATCGACAACGCCGACTGGCTCAAGGCGAGCATCAAGTCGGAGATCTTCACCGACGCGTTCGGACAGGATGAGGGCATGCGGGTTCGTGCCGAATCCGATCCGGAGGTCGTCAAGGGCCTTGACCTTCTGCCCCAGGCCAAGGCGCTGATGGACAACGCCCGGAAGATCGTCGCCGAGCGCAATGCGGCCCCGGCGTTCAATCGCTAGAGAGTTCCATCAAACCAAGGCCCGGGAGAATTCCCGGGCCCTTTCTTTTCTGGCTTCATCCCGGAGTGGCGTCCTCCCGACTCAGCCATTTTTCAGGCGTAGGGAGATCTCCTCGCGAAACGCCCAGCGCAAGCAGCGCGATCCCTCGGTATGCTGGTGAAAGCGCGGGACGCCGGGATGACGCCCGATGCCGGGAGAGCGGTTGGGGCATTCGATTCTGAACTTCCGTCCTGCAGGCCTTTTCCCCTATCATTGAGCCTGGCGGAGATCCGCTGCGCAGCTTGAGATTGAGCCCTGGGGTTGAGCCCGTTTGAACGCGATTCCGTTGGCCGGAGCCGGACTGCTCGCAATTGTTGCGGGCTGGACCGATTTGCGCTCGCGCCGCATTCCGAACTGGCTGACTGTACCCGCGCTCGCGGTTGGCGTCGTGCTGAATGTGGTCGTCGGACGCTGGAGCGGACTGAAAGCTTCCCTGCTCGGTGCGGGTCTGGCCTTGGTGCTCCTGCTGCCTTTCGTTCTGCTGCGCAGCCTGGGCGCCGGCGACTGGAAGCTGGCAGGAGCTTTAGGAGCTTTCACCGGGCCCGGGGCTCTGGTGGATCTGCTGCTCGGGTCTGTTCTGGTGGCGGGACTGATGGCTCTGGCTTTGGTCATTTACAAGCGGCGGCTCGTGCAGACAATTCGCAATATCGGGCATATCCTGATTTCGCTGGTGACGTTTCAGTTGCCGGGGCAGCGCGTCTCACTCGATAACCCCGACTCGTTGAAAATTCCTTATGGAGTCGCCCTGGCGCTGACCGTTGTGCTGTACGGGATTCTATGGAAATTGCGGGTGGTGGCTTAGCATGTGGAGATCGGCACAATCCTTCCTTGCGCGCCTCGTCCAGGAAACTTCCGGGACCGAGATCGCCGAAGCCGCGGCGGTCCTGCCCTTGCTGTTCATGGTGATTTTGTCCATTTTCTGGTTTGGGCAAGCCTTCAGCCAGTTCGGCACGATCACACGCGCGGCGCAGGATGGCGCGCGCGCCGGAGCCACCCCCAGTTGCAGCACCTGCGCAGCCGGAAACACGCCCGCGCAGAACGCGGTGAACGCAGTGCAAGCTTCGCTGGCGGCCGCTCATCTCGACATCAATTTAGCCACGCTGCCCGTTCCAACTCCCCCATTGAACGCGTGCAACGGAGGGGGAGCTCCAACCTGCGACGGCTCCAGCACGCATGTCTGTGTCCAGAGTCCGGTAGAGCTCTCGTCGACGGTGCCCGGCGGCAGCGGCGTTTGCGGCATATCCGTTTCCTTCAACTATCCGTTCCAGTTCTTTCTGCCCTTCACATCGCTGAACCAGAAGTCGATCAACCTGAGGGCCTCGGCGCGGGTCCGCTTGGAGAACCAGTAGTGAGACCTCTTCTCCAATCTGCGGTTCGGAGTCTGGCTCGTGAGGAGCGAGCGGCGCAGATTGTCGAGTTCGCGGTCGCGCTGCCCTTGCTCGTCCTGTTTGTGGTTGGTATTTTCGATTTCAGCGCCGCCTACACCCTGAAGCAGAAACTCACCAACGCGGCGCGCGATGCCTCCCGGGTAGCCGCCGCGGATCCCGCCAGCGACCTGGGCAACCCCCTCCCAGTCTCGGTAAGCGATGCCTTCCAGGTCGTCGACAACTATCTCGTCGCCAACCACATCAACGACTGCGGGATCAACGTGAGCAGCATTGCTCCCAAACCGCCCTCGACCTGGACGTTCAGCGCGACCGGCAACGGCTGCGGGGGATCGGGTTTGGTGATCACGGTAAACCGCGGGTACTACTATCCAAGTGGCGGCGGGGGCAATCCGGCCGATGTCAACTGCATCGCGCAAGCGCCCAGTGCCGGCGTTACAGCCGTGATCTCCACCTGTGTCAGCATCCAGTATGCCTATCCGTGGCGTTTCGGGCGGGTGGCGAGCCTGCTCGGCGCCAGAAGTACCATGCCGGCCAACATTTCCGCCGTCGCCGTGGCCATGAACGAGAACTGAGGACTTTCGATGAAGGTGCCGTTGCTCATCTTGCGCTCACGCCATCAGCCGCCGACGCACCCGGAACGCGGCATCACGATGATTCTGGTCGCATTAACCCTGGTGGCCATGATCGCCATGGCGGCCATCTCCATCGATGTGGTCACGCTCTACCTGGCGCGTGAGGAGGCGCAACGCTCCGCCGACGCCGCTGCCATTGCAGGGGCCAGGGTGCTCTCTCTCTCCGGAGTCACCGGCGATCCCATCAACGCCAGCGCGGCGTGGCAATCGGTGTGTGGAGGACCCAGCAGTCCCACGTCGCTGGCGGCTTCGTATGTTGCCTCAGCGGTCGCCAAACAGAATACGATCGGCGCCGTCGCCGCCACCACCGTGACCGTAACCTACTCCGCGGCCGGCACCTCTTCCGCGGATTGCTCAAATCTTCCGAGTTCTTCGACGGGCGTTAACAATCCCATCGTTACGGTGCTAGTAAGCCGCGGGAGCTTGCCGGCATTTTTCTCTCGCATCTGGGGCGGAACGGGGAGTACGGTCACGGCCACTGCGAGCGCGGAAGCCTTCAATCCATCGAACTCCGGCAACTATGGCAATCGTGGCGCCACTGGCACCATCACCGCCGTTCAGCCTCGGTGCGTCAAGCCTTGGATCGTCCCCAACCAAGACCCCCTGCACCCTCAGCCTTCGAATCCTCTCAACGCAGCTACCTATTGCACTGGCACGGCTCCCGGCTGTAATCATCTGGTTGACCGGGTCGACGGCCATATCGTCAATCCAGGCGTCTCCACCACCGGCAGCGGCGCGACTGGCGTGATCGGAGAGCAGTTCTGGCTGGAGCCCGACTGCAAGCACACGGGGGCGACTTGCCGGCTGCGGACTGATAACAGCAGCCCGACCCCCCTGCCGCTGAATCCCCCAATCGCAAATAACACCTTCTTTCCCTATCCAGCTTTCATGGAGATCCCTCCGACTCTGCAATTTTTGCCGGGCACAGCTCCCACCACCGCGCCCCTGGCAGTTCCGACCGCGGCCTCTGGTCGTCCGTATGAGGAAGCGGTTGCCGGTTGTGATACGTCGACCGTCTACCAGTGCGGCGTGCAGTCTTCTGCCAGCGCCAATCCCAACTCGGTCGACCTCATCGAGAACCCCGGTTGGGGAACCGGCGACGTGGTCAACGGGGTCAAGGCGCTGATCAACGAAGCGGACGAGGACTCGTTTCCACCGACTCCGACCGGACAAGACACAATCAGCCTGAGCGCCTATCCCTTCAGGATCCTTGCTGGCTCATCCAACCCGATAATCGGCGGGGCGCTGGCAGGCACCGTCATTAGCAGCAGCAATTCCGTGGTGTCGTTGCCGATTTATGACTCCGACGCGATTTACCCTCCCAACGCAAATCCAGGCCAGGTCAACGGCACCGGCGCTACTTCGGTTACCATCATCGGATTTCTACAGGTCTTCATTAAGGGAGTCGATACCTGGGGAAACATGCAGGTCATCGTTCTGAACGTGGTCGGCTGCGGCAACGGAACCAATGCCGTCGGCGGCTCCGTAACCGGCTCGTCTCCCGTGCCGGTGCGCCTGATCACCAACCCGTAAGTGAAACCTTCAGCGCCTGGAAATTATTGCGGATTCGAATTGGCGTCCGTCTGCGGCCGTACCGTATCGGGCGGAGGCGGGACCGCTTCGGGCCGGACGGGCTGCTCATCGTCATCGTTGGCCTGATCGGCTGGGGGGGGATTGTCGGTCATGGGCACGAGAGGTTGCGGACCGCCATCCGTCCGCGGCGACAGAATGACGCGATCCAGCTTATGCGGATCGCTGGGCGCGCTGATAATCAGGAAATTAAACTTGCATCCCGTGAGCAGCCGCGCCATGACATCCGGCGCCGGTGCCGGCTCGAAATCCACCACCACCGTCTCTTGCTCCGCCCCGGGCGCAAGCACTACTTGCGCAGCCGTCTTTTGCTGCACCGCCTTCAGCACTTCCGAGAGACTGGCTTTGTCGGCATGAATGGCCAGCAGTCCATCTTGATAAGTCACTTGCAGGGGAGGGGCCGCGGGTGCGGCCACGGGCTGCGCGTCCGCCGAGTAGTTGGCGGGCACAAGCCCGGCAGACTGCTTCTGTGAAATGGCGGACGGAGCGGCGCCCGCAGGAGCAATTTTGATCATGACGGTGCGCCCGGACGGGAACACCTGGTAGGACTGCGCTACGTTCAGATCGACGACCAGCCGCGTTACCGGCGGCTTCGCCTGAAAAAGTCCAACGCGGATGCCCCTCACTTGTCCGCGATGAATAGTCTGATTGCGTAGCTGCGGACCCGGCACCGCATTGGGAAAATCCACGACCAGCCGCTCCGGGTTGGTGAGCACCTGTGTATCCGGCTTCACCCGGTCGCTGGCTTCGATTTCGATCTCGACCGCGTCTTTGCTGTCGAGCACTCTCACGCTGCGCACGGCAGTCTGTGCGCTAAGAGCGCCGGTGAGTAGAAGTGCGCAGGCCGCGACCCTGAACCTCGGGTTCGTCGCAACTCGGGGGAACCGGGGCATGGAGACCTGCGACAAGAAAGGCGAGACTCGACTCGTCGACTGCCCTGATTGTAGCAGTCACGAAGCGCCGAAACGCCGCGCCGCGGCTTACCAAAGTGCCTAAATGGAACGCCGGGCTAGCGCGTCAACGGCTTCAGAATCTCCTCGAGAAGATCCGGCTGACCGGCGACGCGCTCCAGGTGCGGATGCTTTTCGCCATCGTGATAAGAAACCGAGTACGTCTTGAAGAACTGCGCGTTCTCGACCAGGAGTTCAATCGGAGCATCGCTTCCTTTCGCGGATCTCAGCGCGTCCTGCAATCCCGGCACCGACCACTTCCTGCCGTTCACCGCGACCAGCTTCATGCCGGGTCCGATACCCGCCAGATACGCCGGCGAACCCACGATCACGTCTTCCATTCGGCCATCCGCGCCGACCCTGAAGCCCAGCGAGTAGGAGTAGTCCCCGGCCTTGCTGAACTTTTCGATCGCGGCCGAGAACGCATTCGGCTTTTCACTGTAGACCAGCTTCCATCCGCCGCGTTCAATTCCGCCCAACGGCGCGTGTTCACTCACCGCCCCCACGCGCTCGCGCAGCAACTTCGCCCAGTCGTAGGGCGCAACCTCGTTGAGAGTCTTCACCACGTCGTCGAATGTGTAGGGAGCAACTTTCGGCGGACCGCTTTCGCCACCGTGGAACTTGCGGCAGAAATCGTTCAGCGAGTGCTCGCCATGCGTCTGCTGGCGAATGGCGGCATCCACTTCCAGCCAGATCAGCTGGCCCTCGGGATAGTAGTCCAGACTCCTGCGCCAGTTCTGCCACTGCGGCCCCATCAGCCGCAGAATCTGTACCGAGCGCGCGGTGTCCTCCAATGGACGCCAGGTTCGTCCCGTGCGATGGTCCAATTCCGCCGCCGTCTCAGCCAGCGCCTCGCGGTACTGCTCATCGGTCCACAGTCCCGACCGGGCCGCCAGCATGGTTCCGAGATATTGCGTCAATCCTTCGTAGACCCACAGCAGGTCTCCAATCATCGGCTCCTGGTAATTCGGGGTCGCCAGTCCCGCGGGCCGCCGGTATTTTCCGTTCCACGAATGCGAGAACTCGTGCGTCACCAGGTCGGCAAACAGGTTGTGCAGATCAGGATCGAGCAGCGCCCGCTCGGACTCCACACTGTCGTTCGACTCGTGATGCTCCAGTCCGTGCCCGCCGACCACATCGCTCAGCGTGAGCAGGAAGTGATACTGCCGGTAGTGGCGCGCGCCGAACAGCGCTCCCGTCTCGGCCACCAGCTTGCGATACGCGGCGATGTCTTGATCGCTCATCGCCAGGGCCGCCTCGGAATCCGCAACCAGGTCCATGACATGCACAGGCGTCTCGCCGGGCTTGCTCAGTTCGATTCGCCGATAATGCTCGCCAGCGATGAGCGGCGAGTCGATGAGCGTTGTCAGCGGCACGGTGGCGAATTCCACGTCATCACCGTGGACGTGAGGATCGGGCAGAGCTGTTCCGAATCGCCATCCAGCCGGCAATGTAATCGACGGCGAAAAATTTACTTCATCGGACCGCGCCCCCTTCGGATACAGCACCACCGCATTCCAGTTCAGATCGAGAATGTTGCTCGATGCCGCCGGCCCGCCCGCTCCCGCGCTGTCCTGCGAGGTAATCGCATCAAGACTTATATAGATCACGCTCGTCCCTGGCGGCACATTCACGTGAAACTGGTACATGTCGAGGGCGTCGCGCTGCCAGTCGATCACCTTCCCTGCCGCCTCCATGCGAATTCCCGTCAGCGCGGCAATTGGCCCGCTCGGACGATGGTTCCCCGGCATCCACTTGGGAAACACCAGCGACATCTCTCCGGCATGCGCCGGAACCTGGAGGTGCGCGTGATAAATATTGCGCGGTGCGTCGCGCAGATCGACGTTTATACGAATGACCTGCGACTCCAGCGCAGTCGCCAGTAACATGCAGAGAAAAACAACGCACAGGCAGGCAAAAACACTCACCGGTTCACGGCGTGCAGGCATCACGCAAGTCTCCAAGTGGATCAAACAGGAAAAACGGTAGCCTGCAGGCTACCGAAATACGCTTGGAAGATGCAACTCAGGCGGGCAGTCAGAACTTATCAGGCGGCAGCGGAACCTCGTCTCAGCTTCCATGCCAATAAGCCAACACCACTCCCCACCAGCAGCCAAGTACTTGGCTCGGGCACCTGTCCGCCGGGACCGCATGGATGGCCCTTCTTCCCGCCGCCTCCACCTTTTTTGCCAATGCCACAAACGCCGGGCAGCGGCGGCGGAGCAATGGGAACCCAGATTCCCCAACTGATCGGCTGGAACACTCCCAGCGGTCCGTCGGCGCCATGGGGATAATTCAACGCCGATTGAAACAGGGTTGGGGGAGTCTGAATCGCCGGCCCCAGTTCGGGTATGCGCGGCTCATCAAACAGCATGGGCGGGGCTTCGATCGAACTCAACTGCTGCGGGACTTCCTCCACGCGATTGCCGCACTTGGTGCGCGCCGTGATCCGGCCGTCGGTGATTACGGTCTCGCCTTTCCGCAGGGTGATGCGGCGCCGCGTCCAGTACACCTTGTTGCCGATGCGGTAAGAAACGTAAGCCGTGCGCTCCAGCACCAGGCGCACCACGCGCGCGTGGTCATAGTCGAATCCGGCATAGTGCGCCCGCACCACTGGATCGTGCGCCGCCGCCCACTTCAATTCCTCGACATCCCGCACGCCGCCCGGCACCACCGAATACGGATACACCGGACGATTCTCCGCCGAGCGCAGCATTTCGTCGGCTTCTAACTGCAGCAGATCCTGGCTCAGGTCGATTTTTTGCGGATGCGGCCGGCTGGAAAATCTCGATGACATCGACCCTGCGTAGTGCGACATCAGGGCGGAAAAAATGCCGCCGGCAGTCAGAAGGAAAGTGAACACCAACAGGCGCCGGATCCGGCGATTGCGCCGGTGGCGGCGAGTTGGACGGCGGTGCACGATCGTCCCATCCGATCCCTCTGCGTCCGCTCGACGGAACTCCACTACGCCTACCTCAGGAAAATTCTGGTTCTGGTCCGTGGCCTCGACACACCACGCCGTCGCAATTTAGTGCACTCCGGCTTCCAACCTCGAGATGCCCGATCCTCAGGAAACACAAGGGGATACAAGCCACGAACGGCCCCCCATCCTAACAGAGGCTGCAGGCGCTTGCGCAAAATATGTTCCGCGATTCGTTTCTCCGGAAAACGCTCTCGCCCTTTTCGGATTTCCTCAGATGACCGCCGATTAGCCATTCCCCATCGGTCCCCTCAGTGGTAAGATTTGCTGGCATTACGGAAGTGAAGCCTATGCAGCGAAGCCGTATCCTTGCCGCCCTCCTTGTAGCGTTCCTGGCTTTGACGGTCGCGAATACCGCGTCGGCGACGTCGGTCACGATGACGTTCGAATACCAGAACCAGCACTACTATGTTTCGATCAACGGCAGCAGCAACTACATTCCGTTGATGTGCGACGCCTACGACAACAACGTTCATCGTGGCGAGACCTGGACGGCGAATGTCAGCCCATTCCTGCAGGGCATCGCCAGCAGCATGTTCGGCCCATCCATGACGCTCGATTACAAAGCGGCCGGACTGATCTACAAAGGCATGCTGAGCGGCACCCTGACCACGCTGCAGGCGCAGTGGGCAGTCTGGGGATTGTTCTCCACCAGCGCGCAGAGCAATCCGCTGTTTGCAAAATATAACGGCGCAACCATCGATCAGATGTATCTGGCTTTGGCTGGATCGGCCCCCAACAGCGCGTATGCCGGCCTTCTGCTCTATACGCCGATCGGCGGCAAGCCCGGCGTGGGCCCGCAGGAATTCATCGGCTTCAGCGCCGTCCCGGAACCGGCCACCCTCACCTTGTTCGGCATCGGCCTGCTCGGGATTGGCGGCGCGGTTCGCCGCCGGCTTGTCGCTTAAGTTCCGCCCGCATCCGTCTTCCGAACGCATCGAATCGGCCGCCCAATAGTATGGGCGGCTTTTCGTTGAGGGAGCATCCCCCTTTTAATATCCTGCCAGCCACAACCCGCTTCCTGCGGGTTGATACAATAGTTACAATGCTTACAAAGGAGACGCCGTGAAACCCAATCGCTCCGTTGTTGTCAGCATGCGACTGTCGGAAGACAGCGGGACGCGCCTGAAACGAATGGCTCGCCGCCAAGGCTGGACGCCAAGCGACGCAGGCGCGCGCCTGGTGGAAGAGGGCCTGCGCCGCTCCGAATTCGCCTTTATCGATTTTCGGGACTCTCCGGTAGGCCGCCAGGCCTACATTCAGGGCAGTTCGCTGGCCGTTTGGGAAGTCATGCTGCTGCTCCGCAGCCATCCGCAAAATCCGACCAGGGTCGCCAGGCACCTCCACTGGCCCGAAGCCAAGGTTCATGCCGCCATTCACTACGCCGAAGCGTTCCCGGCGGAAATCGAGGACGCGCTGGCCGAGAACGGCGATGCGAATTTCCAGGCGTTGAAACACCAACTGCCGCAAACACAGGAATTCGTCGCCGCGAAGTCGGCGCGCCGCCGGCATGCTCAGCCTTCTGCTCGATGAACACATTGCCGTCAGGGTCGCCACCGGCCTCCGGCGCCGCCACCCATCCCTGGTCGTCCAACCCCTGGCACATTGGGTTGGAGGCAGCTTCCTCGGCCAAACGGATGCTGCATGCCTTCTCGAAGCCGCGGCTCAAAGTCTGACTCTGGTCACCTACGACCTGCGCTCCATCCCACCCCTGCTCAAGAATTGGGCGGAACAGAGCCGACACCATGGCGGCGTGATCTTCGTCGACCAGAAGACGATCTCCCCGTCCGATGTCGGGGGACTGGTCCGCGCTCTATCACTCCTATACAAAGAGTCATCTGGCTGGGACTGGGCCGACCGGGTGGTGTTTCTCCGAAGATGACGAGATCGGCTGCTGTAAGTGGATTGAAGGTGATCTGGTGGACCTGGCCGGGATCGAACCGGCGACCTCATCGTTGCGAACGATGCGCTCTCCCAGCTGAGCTACAGGCCCTTACATGGAGGGAAAAGAACTTCAACATTTTAGCAGCCTTGGCCCGCAGTCACCAAACCCGCCACAAATCTTCTTGACCAATCCCTGTGTCCTGCGTCTAACTATAGAAATAGTTGCGTTTTGGGGAACTATCTCGTGTTTGCACCATTACAATCGAGCGCTCGTTCCAGCCGCCGGCTCCGTTGGACCTCCATCGCTTCCCACGGGCTACTGCTGGCCTGGATTTTGCATTCGCCCACTCCCCTGCTGCTGAATCCGGTGTCGGTTTCGTTCGGCCACAACGGCAATTCCCTGACCCGTCTCTATTGGACCAACAAGCTCCACGACGACAGCACCCACGACTCTTCCGACGACGCCAGTCAACGCTATCGCCGCCAGCGCATGAGTCAGCAAAAGCTGGTCTTGAAAGTGCCTGTGCAGCTTGCAAGACTTGCGCCGCCCGCTCTCTCCCCCACACCCGCCCAGGACAATTCCCAGGCCCAAACTCTCTCCGCGCAGGGTCACGGCACGCAGGCCGGACTTTCTTATGGCACGCTCAATCGCGGCCAGGTATATGGCGACGAAATCATCCCCGCCCTTCCGATTGCCACTTCTGATCCGGTGGTCTACCCGTGGCAACGCCCGGATTCCGACGGCATCGAAGTCATCGAAATCACCATCGACCAGACCGGAACCATCACCAACAAAGTTGTCCTGCAAAGCCTGAGCCCGGAGATCGACTCCAAATGCCTGGCCGCGCTCGACAACTGGCGCTTCCATCCCGCTACGCGCAACGGTGCGCCCATCGCGTCGCGACAGGATGCGGTCTTCCCGTTCAAAGCGCGCGGCTGAATCAACTCGCGCCGCGTAAACCCACTCGAAGCGTGTTGTTAATTTCATCACTCGCGAGAACTTTCGTAGTGCGCTTGGGTTCTTACCCTCCGAGAGCGAGATGCTCTCACGACGCAGCAAGCAGTTCATGAGTGCCCTCATCACCTTGAATGCCGGCTATCTGGCCAATAGCCGCCTCCTCAAACTTTTGGAGTGAACCATGAAGAATTGCATTCGCCTCACGTTCGCGCTCGCTCTTCTGTGCGGCGCGCTGAGTTCGGCCAGCTACGCTTCCTCCGTGTACATCGTCCAGGGTCTCGCGGGACGAAACTACGCCGCTCGCACGGATCCCGCATTCCCCGTCGACGTTCTCGTCAACAACGAGGTTTGCTACGAACACGGACTGCCCTTCGGCGTGATCGCCAATCCGCTGACGCTTTTTCCCGGCACCTACAACGTGAAAGTCAGCATCGCGAACACGCTCGCACCCTGCAGCGAAACTCCGCTCATTGACACCGAGCTCAAGATTGAACCGCAAACCGACATCTCGGCCGTCATCACGCTGAATAGCGAGGGCAAGCCGGAACTGCTAACCTTCACCAACGACCTGACTCCCGTTCCCGCGGACTCCGCGCGCGTCCTGTTCGCGCATGCGGCCAATGCTCCAGCGGTGCAGGTTATCTTCCAGAACCTCACCACCATGAAGTCGTACACCTACACACTTAATCCTGGCGCTTTGCTCGATCAGATCCTTCCTGCCGGAAACTACAGCATTTCCGTCATCGAGGGCACGACGACGCTGATTCCTCCAACGAATCAGACGTTGTTCAGTCAATCCGCGAGCCTGTTCTATGGTTTAGGGCAAGCCAGCAACAACACCGTCGTTATGGAGTTCCACACGCTCCGCACGGTGATTTAGTTGCAACGCTAAGATGATGGGCCGCCACCATGGCGGCCCATTCTTCCCAGACTTCCGGCTCGACTCCCCCGCCGCTGCGCCCGTTATAATGAATTTGTGATCGAAATGGCGATTCAGCAAGTCGCTTCAGCCGATTTCCCCACTCGCTGGGGGCATTTCCGCATCTATGGATTTCGCGGGACCTTCGGGTCCGACGGGAGCTCGCGCGTCGAAGAAGCGGTAGCCCTGGTCATGGGCGACGTGAAGTCCGCCGCGCCACTGGTGCGCGTGCACTCCCAATGCCTGACCGGCGACGTGTTCCACTCCCTGCGTTGCGATTGTCGCCAGCAGCTCGAGCTTTCGTTGTCGATGATCTCCGAGGAAGGCGCGGGCATCCTGATCTACGAGCAGCAGGAAGGCCGCGGCATCGGTTTGATGGCGAAACTGCAGGCCTACGAGTTGCAAGATGCCGGTCTCGACACCGTGGAGGCCAACGAGCGCCTCGGCTTCCGCAACGATTACCGCGAATTTACGCTTCCCGCCGAAATGCTGAAAGCGCTCGGTGTGACCCGCGTCCGCCTGCTCTCCAACAATCCCGACAAGGTTGAGGCGCTTGAACGCAGCGGCGTGAAAGTGGTGGAGCGCGTTCCCTGCGAAGTCACTCCCAGCCCCCACGCCGAGGAATACTTGAAGACCAAGAAAGAAAAGCTTGGCCACCTGTTCGAATCCGTGTAGGCAGCCGAGCGTTGGTTGAACTCTTCCTTACTGCATGGTGCGCACCGGAATCCCCAGCGGAGAGACCGCATCGCGTATGACCTTTTCCTCGCCCACAGCGATCACTGCCGTGCGATAAGCGAGGAAATATTTTCTGGCGGCCACATTCACGTCATCCACGGTCGAGCTCGCGACCTTCTTGCCGTATTTGCCGATCTCGTCCGGCTCCAGCCCTGAGACCCACAGCGTCGCCAGCCGCGCCGCCAACGACCCACGGTCCTGCATGCGCAATGCCTCGCGCCCCACCAGGTAGTGCTTGGCGTTAGACATCTCTTCGTCCGTTGGACTGGTGGTTGCCATGCGATTCAGTTCATACACGATTTCGTTGAGGCTTGGCCCGGTCACTTCGTTGCGCACATCCGCGTGGGAAATGAACTCGGCGCCTTGCTGATACGCCGCCAGATAGGCGTACGGCGAATAGGTGTATCCCTTATCCTCGCGGATATTCGACGTCAGGCGAGAACTGAACGAGCCGCCGTAAATGGCATTCGCTACTTGCGCGGCCGCATAGTCAGGATCGCCGCGCCGTGGTCCAAACCCTCCCAGTTCGAGCGTGGTTTGCACCGACCCGGCGCGCTTCACCACGTACACGGCATGTTCCACCTCCATCGGGACACTCGCCACAGCTCCGACCGGGGCCGCCGCCGGAGCCTTCCAGCCGCCCAGCACGCTCTTCACCGTCGCCAGGATCTTGTCATTCTGGAAATCGCCCACCGCAATCAGCATGACCTGATCGGGACGAAAGCGCTGCGCAAACACCTGGCGCAGTTCCGCGGGCGTCGCCCCTTCTACCGCCTCCTTTGTGGGCGCCGTTACATGGTAGGGATGATCTCCAAACAGGACTTTATCCCGCGCGCGATCCGCCAGAAACGACGGCTGTGCCTCGCGCTGTTCCAGCGAGTCCGCCAGGTTACGCTTGGCCAGCGTCACTTCAGCATCCGGAAAAGATGCGTTCTGCAGGATGTCCGCCAGCACCGCCAACGC
Organism: Terriglobales bacterium; assembly: GCA_037443605.1. Classification (GTDB taxonomy): domain Bacteria; phylum Acidobacteriota; class Terriglobia; order Terriglobales; family Acidobacteriaceae; genus Sulfotelmatobacter. Next base: position 48,176 of record JBBIOA010000025.1, on the reverse strand, counting down.
CGCATCCAGCTTCGAAGACAGCACTACCGTGGACATTTCGATGCTGTCTTTGCCGGCGCTGCCGCTCAAATCTCCGCCGGTCGCCTGCAATTCCTGCGCGATCTGTTTTGCACTGCGCGTCCGCGTACCCTGGTCGATGGTATTGGTCAGCAACTCGGAAATTCCGGGCCGATTCGCGGGATCGGCAGCCAATCCGCCACGCACCGCCACGGTCAGCGCAACCTTGGGAAATCCCGGTTCCGACACCAGCCACAGACTCAATCCGTTATCCAGCTTCGCCGACTTCACGTCCGGAGTCTGCAGTGCTTTCTCCGGGCCATAGGCCGGCAGATCCTTGGGCAACGGCGCTTCCTTCTGTGCCACCGCGAACGACGCGAGCCAGAACATCGAGAGCGAGATCATCAGAACCTTCAACATGAATTTCTTCACTGAGCACCTCCCGATTTCGCTTCCGATTCTTTCGCGGGAACCCGATTGATGATGGTGCGATTGCTGGCCACCAGGTATTTCGCCGCAAAGACACGAATCTGCGCGGGCGTTACTTTGGCCAGATCGTCAGGAACCTGGTACACGCTGTCGAAGCTGCCGTCAAACAAAACCGCATGCGAAAGCGCCGAGGCCCGGTTGATGGGACTCTCCAGGTTCCCGTACAAGTCCGAGCGCATCTTGGTCACGATGCGGTCCACATCCTGCTGGCTGGGCCCTTTATCGGCCAGGTCTTTGATGGTCGCGTTGTAGGCCGCCATCACTTGATCCTCCGTGATGTTCGGGGGATACACAATAAACGACGTCATCAGAGTCGGACCGTTGTACTCAAACGGAGTTCCCAATGGCCAATTCACGCCTCCGTCCGCCGAAAGCGCGACCTGCTTGTCCTTGACCAGCGCCTGATACAGACGCGACGCTTGCCCGTTGTGGAGCAGTTCTCCCGTAACAGCGCCCGCCAGAGCGTCGGGAGAATGCCGCGGTGGCATCCGGTAGCCAATGGCCAGCGCCGGCACCTTCGCCAGTTTGTCGGTCTGACTCGCGTGGCGTTCGGCGGTCTGCGGCGTTTCCTCGACTTTCGGTCGCGGCGGCACCGTCCGCGATGGCACGTTCGCGAAATATTTCCCCACCTTCGCGAAGACCTCATCCGTTTGCACGTCGCCGACGATGGCCAGCACGGCGTTGTTCGGAGCGTAATACTGTTCGTAGAACTTCTGTACATCTTCGATCTTGGCTGCATCCAGATCGTGGAAGTCGCCGTAGAAATTGTGCGCGTTGGGATAGGTGTCGAACGCCTTGCCCGGCAGATCGATGGCAAAGAACAAGCCATACGGCTGATTCAACACGTTCACCCGAACTTCTTCTTCGACGACCTTGCGCTGGTTTTCCAGATTCTTCGGCGAGAAATCAAGCGTCTTCAAACGGTCGGCTTCGATCCACAGGATGGGGTCCAGGGCCGAGATGGGCGCTGTCTCGATGTACTCCGTGTGATCGTAGCGCGTGTCGCCGTTGTTGTTGCCGCCTCCGCCTTCGATCACGCGGTCCAGCACACCTTTGGGGGCATTCGGCGTGCCCTCAAACATCATGTGCTCGAACAGGTGGGCGAAACCGGTGCGGCCCTCCGGTTCGAGTCGGAAACCAATTCCGTAGCTGATGCACAGGCCAAACGTCGGCGCCGAATGATCTTCCGACACCACCACAATCAGCCCGTTCGGCAACTTCTTCATGCTGGTGGGGGCCTTCCATTGCTGGGCTGCAATGGGCAATGCGCTACAACTCATCAACAGCAGGAAAAATATCCTGGTGGCAAGCCTGGTCACGTCCACCTCCTCGAAAGCGTTTCGCGCTGCACAGTATACGCTGGTGAATGCCGCGCCCGACGCGGAAAACTGCTTTCGGACGCGCGACCAAACAAAACAACTGCAACAAGACGGACGCTGCCTTCGCATGCGTCTTCGTCGGCGCTCGCACTCGCCGCGTCGCGGTAACTTCCTGGGTTCCGAGTGACGTTCGTCACTCGGCGAGTCCCGTTCGTCCGTGCCAAGATAGCTGGAATCGGGTGTTCGCCCCGAATCTCTCCCTGGAGATCGCAGACTCGTCATGCCCTGCCGCTACGTGATCCATACCCAGTATGGGCTGATCCTTAGCACCGCCTGGGACCGCGTTTCTTTTGCCGAAGTGACGGCTCACCAGGAACGTCTGCTGCACGATCCTGAGTACGATCCGGATTTCAAACAACTCATCGACGCGACTACCGTGACCAACCTCGACGTCTCCTTTGACCAGATACGAGACTTCCTCGCCCGCCGGCAATCGAGGGCGCAATGGGCGTTTCTGGCGCACGATCTCGTCATCCTCAGTCTGGGCCGCGTGCTGGAGGCACGGTCCGCGGTGGTGGCGGGCGCGGACTCCGTAAAGGTTTTCTCCGACCGCAAAGAAGCCCTCCGCTGGCTGGGCCTGGAACATCTGCCGAGCCAGTTGCTATAGACTTGTGTCGCTCGTGCTTCCGCGCTCGATGCGCGGACTCGCTCCCATGCCCACCTCCGACCGGCGCTACAGCCGCTCCCTGATTGGTCTGTTGCTCGCCCTGGTGGGTAGCGCATGCATGCTGTATTACCACCTCGTTCTCTTCATGCCCCACGTCAGGCAGGCGACCCAGGCAAAGCACCTGGCGGGTGAGTATTCGGTGGGCAACGATTTCTATCCCATCTGGCTCACCTCGCGGCAGTGGCTTCGCGAGCGCATGGACCCCTACGGTCCGGAACTCACTCGCCAGATCCAGATCGGAGTGCTGGGACGGACCCTGGAGTCGCGGACTCCCTCCGATCCGCCCGCCGACTATCGTAGATTCGCCTACCCTGCGTACACCGATCTGCTGCTCTGGCCAGTCGCCGAAATTCCGTTCCCGACGCTGCGACTGCCCTGGATTGCTCTGCTTGCCACGCTGTTGGTTACGTCGGTGGTGTTCCTGGCGCGGACCCTCGAATGGCGCCTGAGCGCGCTTTCGCTCGGCATCGTGCTCCTTTTGACCTTATTCAGCTACCAGGAACTCGAGGGTCTGTACGCGGGTCAACTCGGGCTGGTCGTCGGCTTTCTGGTGGCTGCGTCATTTCTGGCGCTGGCGCGGAATCGGTTCGTGCTGGCCGGTGCCTTACTGGCAGTGGCCACCATCAAGCCCCAGATGGTGCTGCTCGCGGTTCTCTATCTCCTGCTCTGGAGCGCGTACGATTGGCGGCATCGTGGCCGTTTTTGTGTCGCCTTCTTCGCCACCCTGTTTCTGCTCATCGCGTCTTCCCTGATGGTTTGGCCGGGATGGATTCGCTCATGGATCAGCGTAATCGCGGGCTACCCGAGCTATTCAACGCCTCCTCTGGCCAGCGAGCTGCTCGGCGCAACGCTGCGCAGCCACGTCGGAACGCTGGTGATCGCACTCTTGCTGATCGCGGCCATGGGGCTTGCGCTGCGGGCTCGCGCGGCCACCCTCGGCTCTTATGAATTCTGGCTCACCGTGAGTCTCTTGCTCGCGCTGACCACGATCACGCTGGTGCCCGGACAGTCCGTATGCGATCACATCATTCTTCTGCCGGGGATTTTCCTGCTGGCGGGCCGCGACGAATCGCGGCCGCGAACCATGGCAGCGCGAGCCCTCCTGATGATGGGTGCAGCCCTGGTTGTGTGGCCGTGGCTGGCCGCAATGGGCCTGCTTGCGATACGCCCGTTTGTCAGCCCGGAAGTTTTCTATTCGAAGGCCGTTTTCGCACTGCCGCTGCGCACTGCGGCAGCATTTCCGTTCGTGGTGGTCGCAGGTCTGACTCTGTTGATGCGGCGTACTCGCACGGATGTCAAGAAGACCGCTCTAACCGTCTGAGCGCAACGCCCGTCGCAATTGCTGCTGATTCTTTGCCGGAAGATACTGCAGGGCCGCATCGGCCAGTGCGACATAAACTCTGCGGGCGGCCGGAACTTCCCGCAGCCCGCGCAAGTGCTTTTTCACCGTTTCCACATCCCCGCGCACGATTGGTCCCGAAAATCCGTTGGCCGCACCAAACTCGGCATAATTCGCAAGGGTCTGCAAGAGAATCGGCAACATCCTCTTTTTCGCCGCTGCTCGACTGACTCCGGCACCATGCGCTACCCGCTCGGTGGTCGCCAGCAACGCGGTCAACAGAGGCGAGGCAAATGTCCCCCACGCGTGATACGCGGCCTTGTCCTGCTGGCGGATCGAATGCGGGATTCCTCCCAGGGCTGTCACGACGTCTCGCGCCACTCGCACCGCTCGGGCGTCGCCTTCGATGGCAAACGATACGCCGGTCAGACGGGGGCGAGAACCGCGCACAAACGTCATCATCGGATGCACCGACGCCACCGAAGCCCCACGCTTTCTCAGCACATCCAGTTCACGGCTGCTGAGCGCACCGCTGGCGTGCGAGGCCACTCTATCTTTCCAGTCAACGCCATCTGCCAGCACGAGCGCCGCCTTCCTGATTTCCGCATCCGGCACGCAAAACCACACCAGATCCGCGTCCGCGCCCTGAAGCGAATCCACTACCCGCGCCCCGACTTCTGTGGCAAGGTCGCGAGCCCTAAGATTCCGCTTCGACTTCCCCAGGCGCGTCACGATGACCTCGATCTGGTATCCCGCCTGCCGCAACGCTACCGCCAGAGCCGATCCCAGATTCCCCGCTCCGATAATCGCGATTCGTGGTCCCTTCGCCATGCCCGGCAGCATAACAAACTCGTGCTTTATATTGTTGGTATGGCCAAGTCCTCCGCTCCACAAAAGCGCATCGCCCGGAAGAAACCATCCGTGAACCAGCATGGCGTCCGTCTGATCTCCTCGCGCACCGTGTATCGAGGGCCGGTCTTCCATGTAACCACCGATCACGTGCAGGAGCCCGGAGGCGTGCGCACGAGGCGGGACATGATCCATCACAGCGGCTCGATCGTCGTGCTGGCCGTCGACGACTCACGCTCCACGCCGCGCGTGCTGCTGGAGCGCCAATACCGCCACGCCGCCCAGGATTATCTGTGGGAACTGCCCGCCGGACGCATCGATCCCGGCGAACCCGAACTCGCCGCCGCCAAACGCGAACTACTGGAAGAAACCGGATACACCGCGGCGCATTGGCGACGCATCCTGAACTTCTTTGCCAGCCCCGGCTTTGTCGCCGAGACCATGAGCGTGTACCTCGCCACCGGCCTGGTCGCGGGTGAAGCGCAGCCCGAAGAAGATGAAATCATCTTCAAACGCATGGTGCCGCTCCATTCCGCTGTCCAGATGGTGATGAAGGGCACCATCCGCGACGCCAAGACCATTTCGTCGGTCCTGTGGCTCGACCACATGCTGCGCACCGGGCGCAAACCTTTCACCGTTCGAAAATCGTCATAACGATCAACACTCTGGCTGATTTGTGAATTTCTGGTGCGTCCGCGAGCCCTGGGTCAGCGCGACACACATTTTCTTGACAGTCCAATCTTCTCGGCACAAAATGCATCCATCGACTGCGGTGCACGTCCTGGCCCCCCAAACTAAGGACGTGCAGAAAGAGGGGCCTTCAAGTGGAACGTCTGAAAGGAACCGTCAAGTGGTTCAATAACGCCAAGGGGTACGGCTTCATCGGGCGCGCGGATGGGCCGGATGTTTTTGTTCACTACAGCGCGATTGCGTCCGAGGGATATAAAAGCCTGCAGGAAGGCGACCAGGTGGAGTTCGAAATCACCGACGGTCAAAAAGGCCCGCAGGCGGCAAACGTAACCAAGCCAGCGTAGCTGTGGGAACCCTATAGCGAATCTTGCGAATGCACGTCCACGTCCGTGCCCACGCGGAATTGTCTTCTTCGACAGTCAAGAGCTTCGCGACGCCGTCCATAGTCCGATCGCGGCGCCGCTGATCCTTTTTCGACGGACTCAGCTTGCACGCTTGACCGCCTGATCGGCTCTCTGCTCTGGTTCTTCCTTCGGTTCTTGTTTTACTCTACCCTTGCTCATGGACAACAAGGCCATCGCCAACATCCTCTACGAAACTGCCGACCTGCTGGAAATCGACGGGCAGGATTCCTTCCGCATCCGTTCCTATCGCAACGCGGCGCAGGCCATCGAGAATCATTCCGTTCAGATCAAAGACATCATTTCCGATTCCAAGGCCGTCCTCGCCATCTCCGGCGTCGGCAAAGGCATGCTCGACAAGCTGAAAGAATTGCTTACGACCGGAAAACTCAGCGCGCAAACCGAACTGCTCAAAAAGTACAACCCGTCGATGCTGCAGTTGCTGAAGATTCAGGGACTTGGCCCCAAGACCATCGCGCTGATCTGGAGCGCCTACAAAGTCTGCGACGTGGATGGTGTGGAAAAACTCGCGCGCGAAGGCAAGATTCGCGAACTGCCGCGCATGGGCGAAAAGCACGAAGCCAAACTGCTCAAGGCCATCGAAGACTTTCGCCGCATCGGCGGACGCTTCCTCGTCAACGACGCCGAAGAAGAAGCCGAAAAGCTTACGGAGTATGTGAAGAAGTTCCCCGGCATCGACAAGATCACTCCCGCCGGTTCCCTGCGCCGCGGCCGCGAAACCGTTGGCGACCTCGACATCCTCGTCACCGGCAAGGCCTGCACCACCGAAGCAGGGCGCCAGGAAGCGATTGCTCATGTCGCGAAATATCCGCCGCTCATGGACGTGATCGCCAGTGGAGACAACAAGATCAGCTTCCACCTGCGCAGCGGCATGCAGGTCGATGTTCGGCTGTTGCCGCCGGAGTCGTTCGGCGCGGCGATGCAGTACTTCACCGGATCGAAGGCCCACAACGTCTCGCTGCGCCAGCGCGCGCTCAAGATGGGCTACACGCTCAACGAATATTCACTCTCAACGCTCGAAGGCGAAAAGCCCGTCGCGGGAAAAACCGAAGAAGAAATCTACGCCAAGCTCAAGCTCGACTACATACCACCGGAAATGCGCGAGAATCTCGGTGAAATCGATCTCGCCGCCGAACACGCGCTACCGCAACTGATCACGCAGGAAGACTTGCAGGGCGACGTGCACATGCACACCGTCGAAACCGACGGCAAGAACACCATCGAAGAAATGGCCGAAGCCGCCAAAGCCCGCGGATACAAGTACATGGCCATCACCGACCACTCAAAGAATCTTGCCTTCGCCAACGGACTCGACGACAAGCGCGCCGTCGAACACATTGCGCGCATACGCGCCGCCAACGACAAAATCGACGGCATCACCATCTTCGCCGGAATCGAAGTCGACATTCTCGCCGACGGCGATCTCGACCTCTCCGACGACGTGCTCGCGCAGATGGACATCGTCATCGCCAGCGTGCACACGGTCTTCAATCAGGATTCCGCCAAGATGACCGACCGCCTGCTCAAAGTGATCGAGAACCCGAACACGTCGCTCATCGGACATCCCACCGGCCGCATTCAATTGCGCCGCGACTCTTTCCACTTCGACATGCACCAGGTCCTGACCGCCGCCGCCAAACATAAGGTCGCGATGGAACTGAACGCCTATCCCGACCGCCTCGACTTCAACGACGTGAATCTGCGTCAGGCCAAGCAGCATGGCGTGAAGATCATCATCAACACCGATTCGCACCACACCTCGCACATGGAAAAGATTCGCTACGGCATCCTCCAGGCTCGCCGCGCCTGGCTCACCAAAGACGACGTGCTGAACACGCTCCCCGCCGCAAAGTTCGCCAAAGCGATGAAGCACGCGTGGTAAGCATGTAGGGACAGCCGCCCTCGGCTGTCCGCCGAGCGCAGCTCGGCTCGGATTTACATCGCTGGCTCGACGATTGACCGGCAAGCCTTCTCGAAGCGTAGAATCGCCGCATGGCCACTGCACCCAACCCGACACCACCCGCGAAGCCGCCCGCGGGCCCGACCATCAACATCGGCGAAGAATACGGCACGGCAAAGAAGAATCTGCCACCGGCGAAGATCGTGATCATCGCGGTCGCGGCAGTGCTGGTCGTGGTGATTGGCGTTTCCTTCATGAAGCGCGCGAAGCCCCAGGCCAGCGGATCGCTCGACAACGTCGTGGCCGTCGAAATTCCCGGACAAGGCTCGACCATGGTCGCGCTGTCGTTCACCGTTTACAACGCCAGCGACAAGATTCTTTATGTGCACAGCCTGCAGGCATCCATGAAGGCGCCCAGCGGAGATGCCACGGCCGACGCCGTTTCCGCCGTCGACTTCGAGCGCTACTATCAGGCCTTCCCTGCTCTGAAAGTCGGCGCTCACGATCCGTTGCCCCCTGAAACCAAGATTCAACCCGGCGAATCCGTACTCCGCACCATCATCGTCGCCTTCCCCAAGACGATCGATCAATTCAATCAACGCCAGTCCATCAGCGTGATTCTCTGGCCCTATGACCAGACCGTGCCGGTGATTTTGACCAAGTAACCGAGGATCCTGAAGCCAAAGCAGACTTCAAGTTGTCATCCCGACCGAAGGGAGGGACCTGCTGTTCGTGTGGGGCGAGGAAAAAGCAGGTTCCTCGCTACGCTCGGAATGACAACCCATCTGAGTACGACGAGTGCTACAACCGCTTGCGCAAACTCCCCTGCCTGCGTTTCTATATCAGGATGACGATCCGCTCGCTCCGCACGCTCGTTCCACTCGGCATCATGCTGCTCAGCCTGTTCGCCTCCGCCCAGAACTCCGGCAAGTACCTGGTGTACGTCGGCACCTACACCGAAGACAAAGCCCAGGGCAAAGGCATCTACGCGTTTCGCTATGACGCCGCTACGCAGCAGATCACTCCCCTCGGCCTGGCCGCCGAGACGGTCAATCCGTCCTGGGTGGCATTCGATCCCAGTGGCAAATACCTTTACGCCGTCAACGAGTTGCCGAACTACAAAGGCCCGAATAGCGGCGGATTGAGCGCCTTCAAGATCGATCGCGCGACCGGCAAGCTGACGTTCCTGAACGAAGTCCCGACCCGCGGCGCCGATCCCTGCTACGTCACCGTCGACAAAACCGGCAAGTGGGTGCTGGTGGCGAACTATACCGGAGGAAGCGTTGCGGTCTTCCCGATTCTTGCCGATGGCAAACTGGGCGAGGCTTCTGACTTTGTGCAGCATCAGGGCCACGGCGCAAATGCCGAGCGGCAGGAAGGTCCGCACGCGCATTCGATTGACCTCTCCCCTGACAATCGCTTTGCCTTCGTCGACGATCTGGGTCTCGATCAACTGAAGGTCTACAAGTTCGACAGCGCCAAGGGAAAACTCACGCCGAGCGATCCCGCGTTCGTGAAGCTTGACGACGGCGCAGGGCCGCGGCACTTCGCGCTGCATCCTTCGGCCAAGTTTGCCTACGTCGTCAGCGAAATGCAGGGCAGCGTGACGGCGCTCTCGGTGGATTCTTCCGCCGGAACGTTTGCGAGGCTTCAAACCATCGCGACTCTACCGAAAGACTACAAGGGACTGACTGAGGACGCCGAAGTCCTGGCGCATCCGTCGGGACGGTTCGTGTACGCGTCGAATCGTGGACAAGCCAGCAGCATTGCCATCTTTGCTGTCGATCCAGCGAAAGGGACGCTGACTCTGGTCGACGTCGCTTCGGCTGGCGTCAAAATCCCGCGCGGAGTTGCGATCGATCCGACCGGGAAACTGCTGCTCACCGCAGGCCAGGATTCCAATAACATCGCGGTCTTCTCCATCGACGAGAAGACGGGACGGATGACACCTACGGGGAAGACGTTCGACGTAGGCACGCCGGTGTGTATCAAGTTCCTGCGCGTGGAATGAGTCTGACCATTCTTCTGCGATCCTTCGTTGAGGCGTCATCCCGAAGGCACGCGTTCTCTCCAGCGGGCCGAGGGATCTCCGAAACTGTGTCTGTCTGCAAGGGATATCCCGCGCTCCGCCTGAACGACGGCTACGCTCGGGATGACGCCGGGTGGAGGAATCAGGAAAAATGCGATCCTGATCGCTTCAGGAAATGCCCATTGCGGAGATTTGTGAGCCCGCCTGACGAAGAAAAGCTATCGGGCCGACCCGGAGTTCGTTGGAAATTTCGCGCGCTCCTGCGACTTGTTAAATCGGTTTAACTCCAAAATTCAAAGCTATTGATTCGATTCGACTTGCGCGATTTTTTTTCAACAGGTCGCGCCGCGCGCAACCCGCTTTGCGATCAAAGGCTTACAGTGGGCTGCACCATTTGTGGTGCAGTGCCAATACCTACTTTCGTGTACTACTGCTTCCGCTGAATTCCCTTCCGGCGCGCCAAGTGCGTGTTGGCATCAGGCGTGATCTCGTCGTACTTCAGGCAACTGATCGAGCCGTCAACCTCGAGGACCGCCAGCGCCACCTGGTCCACATGTTCGATCCCATGCTCGCGCAGCGCACGATGCAATTGATCCGTGCTGACATGCTCGCGCGCCATATGCGCTTCGATCGTCTTGCCGTCATGGACCAGCAACGAAGGCTGGCCTTCGATCATCCGGCGGAAGCGCCGGTTCACACCGGCCACGTTGGCGACCAGGTAGTTGAGGATAAGCAGAGTAGCCGCAGCGATCGCTCCGCCCATGAGCGAAGTGTCGGGGCCGGTCATGGCATTTTGCACGGAGTTGGAGAGAAGGAGCAGCAGCGTGAGGTCGAACGGGGTCATCTGTCCGACCTCACGCTTGCCGCTTAAACGAACTCCGATCAGCACCAGCAGGTAGATGACGCCGGTGCGCAGCACGATCTGCAACAGCACCGCGCCGCCGGGAAACACCGCCCCGCTCATCACACTCAGTTCGCGCCGGACGTTGGAGCCGACGCGGTGACCGGCGTGGGCGCGCCCTTCGGTGTGCTCAGGTATCCGGTGGCCTTGTTCTTGTCGACGCTCCAGATCACGAGTTCAAACAGCATATGTTCGCCGGCCCGAGTTGAGTAGAACTGAATCGGCTCGGCAATGCTGCGGTCCTTCTTCTCGATCGTCTTGTCGTCCGCGGTGACGTTGAGCGTGAACTTGCCCTTCTTCGGATCCGTCTTCTTCAACTGCACAGAGACCGTAGATACCATCTGCGGAGCCGCGCCCTTCAGCAGCGTGAACTCGAAGTAGTTGCGATCGCCCCTGTGCTTCAGGACTTCGAGATCGTCGCGCGTGGTGGCAATCAAGCCGCTCTGCACGCCCATGTCGCCCTTCACACTTTGCAGACTGGCTTTCGTTGCTTCCAGATCGGCCTTGGTGTTGCCCAAGTCGGTCTTGACGCCGCCCACATCTGTTTTGACGCCTGCGATGTCACCGGAGACCTGGCTGATTCCCGCCTTCTGCTCCTTCTCTAAGCGCGCTTCGGAAGCTTTCTGCGCCGCGCGAAGTTCGGCTGTCTTTTGCGCAAGTTCCTGCTTGGTCAGGCCGGACTGCTGGCGCAGAGCGTCTTCGGTCTCTTCCGCGCTCTGCATGCGATTTTGCAGTTCCTTGACCTGGGCCTGACTGGCGCTGAGGTCCTGTTTCAATTTGCCAATCGAAGAGTACGTGGCATAGTGCGCATAGCCGAATACGGCTATCGCCAGGATTCCCACGACTACGAGAATCCATTTGCCTGCGTTGGACTGAGGCTCCATATGAATGTGACCGTCTTCATCCGGCATACACGCTTCCCTCCTGAGGAAGTAAACTCAAAATTGCTGGGATACCTTATTGTTTAGTACTGCCCGCACAGTGTCAATTGGCTGATAGGATGCCGACTTCTCAACCTCTGGCGACGCTATTCGTGACGCAAAGCCAGCGCCTCCCTGAGCGCCGGTTCTGGATCATGCTGCAAGACCGAGGCTTCCGGGCCCAGGCGCTTCTCGACCGCTTTCTTCGCTGATTTCAGGGTCTCGTCCGGCTCGGTGGAGAAGGTCTTCGCCAAAGCCTCCGACTGCAGGAGGCTGGCATAGACCAGTCGCGGTGAAAATCCGAAAGTGTCAAGGAAGCGCGCATAGGCGAGCCAGTCATCCGCGGCAGCACGGTTGTCGGCCGTTTTTCGGTCGACCTCGATCGCCTGCTGGTAGAGGCGTAGAGCTTCGCTGATTTTGCCCGCCTTGGCTTCGAGTGCCGCCGCGTTGTTCTCGGCCACGCTCTGGAGTTTTGGCTGCTGCGTTTGGATGGCCAGTGCTTCGGCCATCTGGTACGACTTCTCGGCCAGTGGAAGCTGCGACGAGCGCGCCTGGCAATCGGCCATGCGCAAGACGACGGCGATGAGCTGTTCCGGGTTGGGACGGTTCTGCGCGGACTGGTGCGCGATCTTGGTGAGATAGGCGTTGTAATGGCTGGCTGCAGCCTGCGCCTGCCCGGTCTTGTCGAGTTCTCCGGCAAGGTAGAGCTGGGCGTTGACTTGGTTGGGATCGATCTCGAGGGCACGCCGCCAATCGGCGCTGGCCTGTTCGGGATGGCCGCCATTCATCGCCAGTAGCCCGCGATTGATCAGCAGGTTGGGATCACGAGGCGAGTACCGGAGCGCCGTCTCGGTAAGCGTCATCGCCTCGTCGTAGCGACTCTCCTCGATCAGGAACTGCAGCAGGGCCTGCCGCGGACCGGGATCGGCTGGATTCGATTGCATGGCGCGCCGCCAGTAGGCTTCCGCCTGGGCGGACTTGCCGACTTCGAGGGCGCGGCTGGCCAGATGCATGTCGAGCGAACTGTCAAAAGCATTGAGCCTCTCGGCCCGCTCAAGAGCGCTGAGATCGTCAGTGCGCAGCGCCAGGTAGTGGCGCGCCTGATCGACTGTGCCCCAGACCAGCAGCAGGACAGCGGCGCTCAGGCGAAGGCTCCGCGCGGCGGGCGTGCTGCCAGTGAGCCACTGCCCGGCTTGCGAGATTCGTCCGCCGGCGCCGGTGGCGGCATCGGCGAGGCGCTCGCGCGATTGCAGCAGGAACGACGCGATCCGGCCGTCGCGCAACTTCCACACCGCGCCGTCCAGAATGAAGTGGTGAATGTTCACCAGCGCGGTGAAGATCAGGAAGCTGGCGGTGAAATCGTGATGGAAGGCCCGGCTCGCCAGCCAGGGACCGGGGACGAACAGGGCGATGCCTCCGATGACCAGTACAGCGAAATAGGCGAACGGACGCCAACTGCGCGGCTGGGCGGCGGACTCGCTGGTCGCTTCGCGGCGGGCGTAGTAACTGGTAATCCACAGATACTGAGCGGAATGCATCACGGCCAACACGCCAGAACTGTAGCGGTTCTGCGGGACGGCGAGGCCCTTGATCAGCGAGATTGCCGACGGCAGCAGGAACCAGAGGAACTGCGACGAGAACAGGGTGAGCGGTGGAATCAGATTACGCCAGCCGGTCTCCTTTGCCAATTTCGCCAGGCCGTAAGTGGACAGGGCAACGAATGCGACTCCGAGAAAGACCTGCTCCCAGCGGCTGACAACAGCGGGAATGCCGAGCGAAACAAACAGCGAATCGGTCGAAGGTCCGGTGTGGAACGAGAGAAACAGAATCAGGTACGAAACGATGAAGGCGCTGTAGAGGACACGGCGCGTGCCTTTTGACGGATTGGCCCCGGCGCGGCGCGCGAACATCATGAACAGGCCGTAGTTCTGTCCGCTGTAGTGCCAGGGACTCCAAGTCAGGTAGATCGTAAAGATCCAAGGCAGAATCCGCAGCCAGGCATGCGACAGAACCAGCGTCGCCAGCACCAGCGCGGTGATGTGCACGGTGAAGACACGATACTTCTGAAAATCCTCTGCGCGATGGTAGGCGCGGTAAATCGTCGCCATGTAGTGCGGATAGTTAAAGAAAAACGCCAGCAGATAGAAGACGATCGACCAGGTGCGCGCGCTGGACGCGATTGCGAAATACGACACGAGCAGCAGCGGAGCCGACCACGCCCCGCAGCCGACGATCAGGTCGAGCGCGGGGTTGTAGATCCACGGCGTGGACTTCGCGGATGCGGTGAGCTTGCTCATGCGGACGCAGCCATGCAATCAGCGAGCACGCTTGCGGCGCGGATCTCTGATTGTGTTGGCTTGTCGTGATTATAGGGGCGGAAACAGCGGGATCGCGTGGCGAGAGAGGTGCGGCGCGGGTAACGAAAGTAATGTTCCTGCAACCGGAACAGTAAGCGAACTGCACATGAGGGACAGCCGAGGGCGGGCGGTCCCTACAAGTTCTTCTTCGTCCACTGATCAACCCGGTTCAGCGCTTCGTTCAGGTTCTCCAGCGAATTGGCCACGCTGAAGCGCAGGTAGCCTTCGCCGTATTCTCCGAACGATGTGCCTGAGAGCGCGGCCACCCCCGCCTGATCGAGCAACGCATCGGCCAGCAGTTTCGACTTCCATCCCGTACCCGTGATGTTCGGGAAGACGTAGAACGCTCCCTTGGGCATGCGGCAGGAAAAGCCTTTGATCTTGTTCAATCCGGCAACGAAGGCGTCACGGCGGCGCTGAAATTCATCGCGCATGTGGTCGACCGAACTCTGATCGCCTTTGATCGCCTCCACCCCAGCGACCTGGGTGAAGCTGGCGGTGCAGGAGTTGGAATTCGTCATCAGCCGCGTCATGTGCGCCGCGAGGTCGGCACGCATCACGCCGTAGCCCATGCGCCATCCGGTCATGGCATAGGTTTTCGAAAAACCGTCGAGCAGGATGGTGCGCTCCTGCATGCCGGGCACGCTCATGATGGAGAAGTGCTGGCCGCCGTCGAAGAGCAGACGGCTGTAGATTTCATCCGACAGCACCATGATGTTGCGGTCGCCAATGACGCGGGCGATCTGCTCAATGTCGCGGCGCTCGAGTACGCCACCGGTGGGATTTTGCGGCGAGTTAGTAATAATCAGCTTGGTGCGGTCGCTGATGAGCGCGGCGAGTTCGTCGACATCGAGAGCGAAGTCGCGATCTTCCCGCAGGCGGATGGGGACGGCGCGTCCGCCGACGTAATGGATCATCGATTCATAGATGGGGAAGCCCGGATTGGGGTAGATGACTTCGTCGCCATCGTCGATCAGGGCGAGGATGGTAAAGAAGATGATGGGTTTGCCGCCAGGCACGACCACGACTTCATCGCTGGAAACCTTCACGCCGCGCGTACGACTCACGTAATCGGCCAGAGTCTGCCGCAGTTCGGGCTGTCCCGCCGAAGGCCCATAGTGCGTCCAGCCGGAGCGCATGGCCTTGGCCCCGGCTTCGATCACGTTCGCGGGAGTGTCGAAATCGGGCTCGCCGATTTCCAGATGGATGACGCTTTTGCCCTGGCGCTCCAGCGCGTGCGCCCGGTTCAGAACCTCAAACGCCGTTTCCGTGCCCAGCCGCGACATGCGGCGGGCCAACTGCAATTCGTGTTGGGTGGCTCTTTCCATCGCGCAAAGTCCTCCACGGGCAAACGGCACATTATACGCCCGGATTTCCCACACGGTCCGGCTTGAAGGCGGGCAACGTTGCCGAGTAGGATGACCGGTCGCACTCACCGACAATCGTCTTACGCGTCTAACGAGAGCCATGAAAAAGAATGCTTTGTGTTGCTGCTTCGTTTTGGGTCTGGCCGCCGCGGTTGCGGCGCAGACGTCTTCCGCCAAGCCCGCCGAGCCGGTCCTTCCTTACAGCCCGAGTCTCGATGTGTCGTCGATGGATCGCTCGGTCGATCCTTGCGCCGACCTGTACACCTTCTCCTGCGGAGGCTGGCAGAAGAAGAACCCGATTCCGCCCGATCAAACGGGATGGTCGGTCTATGGCAAGCTGTATCAGGACAACCTGAATTTCCTGCGCGGCATGCTGGAGCAGGCGGCGCAGCCCAAGGCCCAGCGCGACGCGGTGACCCAGAAGATTGGCGACTTCTACGCGGCCTGCATGGATGAGGGCGCCGTGAATCAGCGAGGCGTGGCGGCGATTCAACCGCACCTGGAGGCGATCGCGCACATCCAAGCCGCAAAAGACATCATGCCGGTAGTGGCGCGACTGCAGGCAGCCTATTTCCGGGCTTCGTACAGCAACCCGTTCCTGTTTGCGGCGGGTTCGAGCCAGGATCCGGACAACTCCGAGCAGGTCATCGCCGACGTAGATCAGGGCGGGCTCGGTCTGCCCGACCGCGACTACTACACCAAGGAGGACCCAAAGTCGAAAGAGACGCAGCAACGATACGTCCAGCATGTGCAGAAAGTCTTCGAACTGATCGGCGAGAGTCCGGAAATGGCCAAGCACGACGCCGAGACCGTGATGCGGATCGAGACCGCGATGGCCAAGGCTTCCATGACCCGGGTGCAGAGACGCGATCCGCACAGCCTGGTCCACAAAATGAAGCTCGGGGATCTGGCGCAGCTGGCGCCGAACTTCGACTGGGCGGGGTATTACCGGGAGATGAAATATCCCGGGTTGGCGATTCTCAACGTAGACGCGCCGGACTTCCTCAAAGAAGTCAACACGCTTCTGGGCAGTGAACCGGTCGATGACTGGAAGTCCTACCTGCGATTCCACACCGCCGATATTGCGTCAACGTCGCTCTCCTCGCCCTTTGTCGAGGAAAACTTCGAGTTCTACCGGAAGTACCTGCGCGGCGCGAAAGAAATGCAGCCGCGGTGGAAACGCTGCGTGCAGTTCACCGACTACAACCTGGGCGAGGCGTTGGGTCAGGTCTACGTGGCCAAAGTATTCGGGCCGCAGTTGAAGGCGGACACGGTCGACATGGTGCGGCGCATTGAAGATGCCATGGGACAGCGCATTCGCGCGCTCGACTGGATGAGTCCCGAGACCAAGCAGCAGGCGCTGACCAAGCTGGCGGGCATCCGGAACAAGATCGGCTATCCCGATCGATGGCGCGATTACAGCTCGGTGAAGATCGTGCCCAGCGATTTTGCCGGCAACCTGGAGCGCGCGCATGCGTTCGAGAACCGGCGCGACATCAACAAGATCGGCAAGCCGGTCGATCACGGCGAGTGGGACATTTCCGCGCCCACCGTGGATGCTTATTACAATCCCCAGATGAACGACATCAACTTCCCTGCCGGTGTGCTGCAACCTCCGGTCTACGATCCCAAGATGGATGCCGCGCCCAACTATGGCGACACGGGCGGCACCATCGGCCACGAACTGACGCACGGTTTCGACGACGAGGGCAGCCAGTTCGACGCCAAGGGAAATCTCCGCGATTGGTGGACCAAGCAAGACCGCGAGAAATTCGATGCACGCACCAAGTGCGTGGACGATCAGTATTCCAGCTACGTGGCAGTGGAAGACGTCCATGTAAACGGCAAGCTGACGCTGGGAGAAAACGTGGCCGACCTGGGCGGCGAGATTCTGGCGTACATGGCATGGAAGGATGCCACCCAGGATAAGCACCTGGAGCCGGTCGATGGGCTCACGCCCGAGCAACGCTTCTTCGTCGGATTCGCGCAGTGGGATTGCGCCAACGACCGTCCCGAAGATCTGCGGGTGCGTGCCATGACCGACCCGCATTCTCCGGCGCGGTATCGCATCAACGGCGTGGTGGTGAACATGCCGGAATTCAAAGAGGCGTTCTCGTGCAAAGAAGGCCAGCCGATGGTCGCCCCCGCGGCCAAGATGTGCCGGGTATGGTGAACGGACAACAGCGTCATCCGGAGCGCAGCCGTTCTTCAGGCGGAGCGAGGGATCTCCGGCGCACTGCTGCAGATGTGGGAGATCCCTCCGCGCGCTGGTGAAAACGCGCGCGTTCGGGATGACGCTATCCAACGGGGGGAACAATCATGAACTATCTGGAAGAGTTATTCGCACATCAGCAGTGGGCCGACGCTGCGCATTGGCGGGCGTTCGAAGCGCATCCCGCGTCGCTTGAAGACAAGGCAATCCGCGAACGGCTCGTGCATATTCACCTGGTACAGCACGCCTTCCACTGGATGGCCAGTCCGCGCTCGACGCCGTTTGTTCCCCGAAAAGTTGAAGACTTTCCGTCGACCGCCGAACTGAAGATCTACGCCAAAGCAGGAGGCGCTGCTTTGCTGGCGATGGCCAAGGCAGCAACGCCGGAGTGGCTTGAGGAGACCTTTGACGTGCCGTGGCTTCCGGGCATGAAGATCAGCCGGCGGCATGCGCTCATGCAGGCCGCGATGCACAGCCACTATCATCGCGGACAGAATGCGACGCGGCTGCGCGAGCTGGGCGGCGCGCCGCCGCCAACGGATTTCATTGTGTGGATCAAAGAAGGGATGCCGGATGCGAAGTGGGAGTGACGGCCCGATGTAGATGTGGGCTCACCCCGCCGCATCGCATCAAGGACAGGAGCCTGCGCATTTCGAATCCAGCACCATGGCCAGAATTGCGTCGTAGCCCATGGGAGAAATGTCGGCGCGATAGTCCTTGTCAATGTCCACTTTGTGGACGATGACCATGTCCTCCGAAGGAATCACGGTGATGTACTGACCGCCCGATCCCATCGCCGA
Organism: Terriglobales bacterium; assembly: GCA_037443605.1. Lineage (GTDB taxonomy): Bacteria > Acidobacteriota > Terriglobia > Terriglobales > Acidobacteriaceae > Sulfotelmatobacter. The sequence continues at coordinate 29,858 of JBBIOA010000025.1, read as the reverse complement.
GTAGGCGCCTTGGAGAGGTCCGGTGTAAATGCCGCCGGGAAACACCGGGGCATCCCACACCCACCAGAGCGAACCGTAAGCCCAGCGATCTGGGCGTCCCCGCGCGTGCAGGCCGGTTGGGTTCAGTTCGTCAAATGGCGTGACGATGCTGGTCAAGTATCGGATCCAGTCGGCGGGGATCAGGTGCTTGCCATTCCATTCGCCGTAACGGAGCATGAGTTGCCCGAGCCTCGCCATGTCGCGCGCCGAAAGGTACATCGCATACTCGGGATGCACCGAGACCGTCGGAATCTTCTTCTGATTCTTGGGATCGTAATCCTGCATGCCAATCGGCACGGCGAGATCCGTTTGGAGCGCCTCATAGACATTCTTTTCTGTGAGTTTTTCGAACGCGGTAAAAGCCGCGTCGAAGTCCCAGTTGTTGTAGACGTAGTGAGTTCCCGGATATTCGCTGCCGCGTTTCGGCGTCAGCGCGTCCAGTTGTACGTTGCCGGACGCAAGGTAGATTCCGGAACGGGCAGCGAGCAGTTGCTCCAATGTCGCCTTTTCCTCGATCGGCAGGAATGGCTCTTTGTCATCGAGGCCAAGTTGTTTCACCGTTTTGCTTAAGTCGATCTTCCCGCTGAAGACGTAGTTCCCGTAGAGCATTCCCAGCACGCTCTTGCGAACCGAGGCGACCTTGCTCGTGACTTTCACGTCGCCGTATTCGAAGATGACTTTGCCGTGTACGACGACCATCATGGCCGCAGTTTGCTGAGTCTTGAGCCAGCTGCGCAGAGCTTCGAGGCGAGCGGAGGAATAGTGCAAGGACCCGGGTTTTGCTTGTTCCCACTCGACGCCTGGGACGCGAGTGGTGTCGTCGCTCGAAGGTGCGGCGGAAGACGATTGCGTCTGAGAAAAGGAAACACAGAGGGCCAGAGTCAAGAAAAGAACGAGGCGCGCAAGCATCGAAGGATGATAGCTCGGGTGCTGCGGATGAGGTAAGTGAAGATTTGTAAAATCGCGAGCGTATGAAAATCGGGATGTTTATTCCGAGACGCTGTGCTCTTCGTTCTGCGAACGCAGGACGCGGTCCACGGAATAGGGGGCGCGGCGGCTGGGTTCGTGGTAGTGCCGGACCTGCATTTCTCCGAGCAGGCCGATGGCGAGCAGGTTCAATCCACCGAGCAGCAGGCCGAGGGCGGCCATCATGAGCGGGCCGTGGGTGGCGGCGATGGAAACGTGGCGCAGAAACTTCTCGGCGCCGAGCCACAGGACGATGCCGGTGCCGGCGAAGATGCTCATCATGCCGAAGCCGCCAAAAAAGTGCAGCGGGCGCGAGAGATAGCGCAGCAGGAAGCGAATCGTGAGCAGGTCGAAGAAGACGCGGAAGGTGCGCGTGATCCCGTAGTGCGAAACGCCGCGTTCCCGGTTGATGTTGCGAATGGCGACTTCGCAGATCGACGCGCCATGCCATGAGGCCAGCGCCGGGATGAAGCGATGCAATTCGCCGTACAGCGGAACCTGTTCAAGGATGTCGCGGCGATAGGACTTGAACGTGGTGCCGAAATCGTGGATATCGACGCCAGAAATCTTCGCCATCATCCAGTTGGCGATGCGCGAGGGAATGCGGCGCATCCAGAAATTGTCGACCCGATTCTTGCGCCATCCGCTGACGATGTCGTAGCCCTCGGCAATCTTTTCGAGGAACAAAGGAATGTCGTTGGGGTCGTGCTGCAGATCGCCATCCATGGCGATGATGTATTCGCCGCGGGCGTGATCGAATCCGGCGGCAAGGCCGGCAGTCTGTCCGAAATTGCGGCGCAACTTCACGACCGTCACGCGGCTGTCGACCGCCGCGATCTCGCGCAACATGGCGAAGGTATGGTCGCTGGAGCCATCGTCCACGAGAACGATCTCGAAGCTCTCGCCGTGCGCTTCCATGACCGCTTTCAGGCGGTCGTAGAGGTCGGTGACGTTCTCTTGCTCGTTATGCAGCGGTACGACGATGGAGTATTTCGGCACAGTTTTTAAATTATACCGGAAGGCACCGGGAACTCGTCGATGGCCAGTTTGGTGCGCCTGGTACAACCCGATCGAAAGTGCATGGGCTACTCAAATTCCAACATCACGATTTCGGGGTTGGATCCCAGACGCAGCGGCGGACCCCAGGTCCCGGCGCCGCTGGAGGTAAAGACCTGCATCTTGCCGATGCGGCTGAGTCCGTACACGAACTGGCGGTAGATGCGGCGCGCCATCCAGCTCCACGGAATGAATTGGCCGACGTGGGTGTGGCCGGAAAGCTGGAGGGAAAATCCCGCGGCTTCGGCGACTTCCGGATGATCGGGCGCGTGGGTCAACAGGATGCTGGCTCGTTCGCGGTCGAGGGGAACGCGGCGCAGAACAGACGTCAGATCGTGATTGGACGTCGCGCTATTGTAGGGCACGCCGACGATCTGCAGGCCTTCCACATTGACGTGCTCGTTCCTGAGAACTCGCACGCCGGTGGCAGCAACCGCATTCAGATATTTGCGGTCATCTCCGAACTGCTCGTGATTGCCGGCGACGAAGTAGACCCCATGCGGCGCGGAAAGCTGGCTGAGCGGCTCGGCGGCGCGGGCGGCGTCGATGGCGGTGCCGTCGAACAGGTCGCCGGCGATAAAAATCAGGTCTGGCTCCTCGGCGAGAATCTTGGCCACCAGGCGCAGCAGGAAGTTGCGATTGCGCACGTGACCGAGATGAACGTCGGTGAGCAGGGCGGCTCTCCGCCCACGCCACGCGTTGGGCAGGTTCTCCAGACGAACGCGAGTGCGGGTGATGCGCGTCCAGTTCGCGTTCACCAGGCCGTAAACGCCCAGTGCCGCGCCAACCGCGAAGAGCAGCTGCACGCTGCGATGAAAGTTCAGAGCCAAGCCCGCGAGCGATGCCACGCCGAAGAGGGCCCAGGCGGAAACCGATGCAACGAACAAGAAGCTCAGCAAACCCATCCACACGGCGGCGGCTTTGTAGAGCCCCCGCACGGGACGGCTGGTATGGGAAAAAGCCAGCAGCGACGCGATCGTGAAACTGACCGAAAGAACTCCCAAGGCAATCCGCAGCCAGAAACGCTCGCCGCCGGAGGTCGTCGTGGGCAATCCATAGGTCCACGTCTTATAGAGGAGGAGATGAGCCAGGAAGAGAACAGTTTGAACGAACGAGACGAAACCGATCAGGCCTTTTCGTATGCGCATCAAGGCATTAGATTCAGGCCGGGAGCCGGGGGATGCGCGAACTTAAAGGGCAAAGGGCAGCTCAGGCGCTGCCCTCCGCAAGGGAACCAAAGAATCGGTTTGTCCTCTTATTCCTTCAATTTCAGCCTGGCCTTGTTGTCTTCCATAAACTTCTTGATATCTTCGGCGGCGCCCAGCAGCCGGTTCCACTGTTCGTAGTAGAGCGTGACCGGAAAGCGGCCCAGGCCATAGACACTGACGCCACCCTTCTCCCCGACCTTGAAAATCAGGTCTCCGCTGCGCTTCTTGACCTCCACTTCCTTTTCCAGTTCAGCCAGTTTGGCTTTCAGTTCCTCGTAAGTCGGTTCAGCCATCGGTCGATTCCTCTCGTTGTTTCAAATGTGGTTGGCGGCATTTCGCTGCAAGTAAGCAGGTCCCGGAAATGGTCCGGCCATCGATCTTGTTTCCATAGTAACTTGCCGGACGTTGCTCTGGTTCGGATAACCGTTTTAAACTTAAATACATCGAATCCCAAAGCAGGAAAATCCAGGGGATCATGCGCATGTGGAAAACATGGTCGGCGTGGCTGTGCCTGTCCTTGATGTTATGGACGGTAGCGGCGGAGCCTACCCATAACCACACCAACCCCACGGACCGCTATTCCTGCTCCATCTGCGTGGTGGCGCACAGCGCCAACCCCGCGATCGGTTCCGGCCACGCCGCGCCACGGTTCCGGGCGGTGGGCCAACTGCAAGAAGTCGTGATTGTCGCGAAAACCCGGCTGGATTTCGCCGACGCCGGGATTCGCGGACCTCCTGCCCTGTAGGGAGTGCTCCCTGGATGCCGGCTGACGGAAAGCCCGGCAATTCCCTATTGTCGTTGGCTTATTTGGTTTCAGGAGGATTTCATGCAGGGTTACAATCCGCGACGGCTGGCCGCAGTAGTGGCCGCAGTGCTGTCACTGGCAGCCGCCAGCTTCAGTCAATCGGCGGGCAATTCGACCGCTCTTTTCGGTACCGTCCAGGATGCCACCGGCGCCGTCATTTTTGCGGCGACCGTCAAAATTCACAATCCGGTCAGCGGTATGGAGCGCACGGCGCAGACCGACGCCAGCGGCCAGTTCAACTTTCTCAACATTCCCGTCGATCCTTACCATCTCACCGTAATCGCCAAGGGGTTCTCTCCCCACGCGGAGGACGTGAAACTCCAGTCGGTGTTGCCGCTAACCTTGACCATCACACTGCAGGCCGTGGTGGCGGGAGAGACGGTCACGGTACGCGAGGAAGCCAGCGATCTGGTGGAAACCGATTCGACCGCTCACAGCGATGTTCCCAAAAGCCTGATGGAACGGCTGCCCATGCCGGCGGAACCGTCAGGAGTCGCGGCGGCCGTGGAAAATCTGACGCCGGGAGTCTCGGCGGATTCCAACAACATGATGCACGGCCTGGGAGATCACGCCGAGAATACGATTTCGGTGGACGAGCAGGCCAATTCGGACCAAAGCAGCAAGACGTTTTCAAATGGAATTCCATCGAATTCGATCGAGGCGATGACCGTGATCCCGGGCGCGCCGCCCGCCGAGTTTGGCGGCAAGACCAGCCTGGTGGTGAAAGTCAGCACCCGTTCGGGCCAGGGCGTGACCAAGCCAACTGGATCGCTGACTGCTTCCTATGGATCGTTCGGCACCACGAACGCAGCCTTCGATTTGGCGTATGGCGGACAGAACTGGGGGAATTTCATTGCTCTGAGCGGCACCAACGGCGGGCGCTTTCTCGACGCGCCGGAATTTGCCGTGATGCACGACAAGGGCAACGCGGAGAACGCGTTTGACCGCGTCGACTACCAGATCGCGACCGGCAACACGGTGCATCTCGACGTGCAGTGGTCGCGGTCCTGGTTTCAGACTCCGCAGACCTACGACAACCTGAACGTCGGCGCGCTCGATCCCTTCGGGAATCCCGTGCCCGCCATGGATCAGCGGTCGCAGATCAAGACCTACAACATCGCGCCGTCCTGGTCGCTATTGATCAGCCCGCAGAAAGTTTTCACCCTGGGCGGCTACGTGCGCAGCGACGATTCTCACTACTATCCGAGCGATAACCCGTTCGCCGATCTGGGCCCGCGCAACCTGCAGCGCGAGTCGATCGGGCAGCAGCGCACGCTGACCAACGCCGGCGCTCACGCCGATCTGGCGTACGTGCGCGGCATCCACAACATGAAGTTCGGCGGCATGTATCAGCAGACGTTTCTGCGCGAAAACGACACGTTGGGTGTGGTCGATCCGCTGTTGAATGCGCCTTGCGTCGATGCGACCGGAACTCCCGTGGCCGAGCCGGGCATCACCGATCCGGCGCAATGCCCGGTGGGCCTGTTCTCAAACGAGCCCGGGCCCGGGTCGCCCGCCCAGGGGACTTCCCTTTATCCCTACTTCAATCCGATTCTGCTGCCCTACGATCTGACGCGCGGGGGCAGTGTGTTCGGATTCCATGGCCGCACCGACGTGAAGGAACTGGCGCTGTTCGCGCAGGATACGATCAGCCTGAAGAACTGGTCGTTCAGCCTGGGATTGCGTGGCGACCTCTACAACGGACTGGCCTCAGCCTGGCAGGTCGAGCCCCGCCTGGGGCTTGCTTACAACGTGAAGAAGACCGGCACGGTGCTCCGCGCCTCGTATGCGCGGACGCTGGAAACGCCATTCAACGAAAACCTGGTCCTGTCCAATAACGGATGCAATTTCGCCGTGATTGCCGCGATTGTGCCTTGCATCCCGGCCAATCTGAATCCCGGCTTCCGCAACGAGTTTCACGCCGGACTGCAGCAGGCGTTTGGCAGATACCTGGTGTTCGACGGCGAATACATCTGGAAATACACGCACAACGGCTACGACTTCAGCGTGCTGGGCAATACGCCGATCGCGTTCCCCATCGAATGGCACAACTCCAAGATTCCAGGATTCGCCGCCAGCGTGCACATGCCGGCGGTGCATGGCATCAGCGCGACGTTCGTGTTTTCCAGCGTGGCGGCGCGCTTCTTCCCGCCGCAGGTTGGTGGACTGGGCGTGACGGTGGGACAGAGCGGACTTCCCTTCCGCATCGACCACGACGAGAAATTCAATCAGTCGACGCACCTGCAATATCAGCCGTGGAAGCGCGGACCGTGGTTTGCCTTGAGTTGGCGCTATGACAGCGGACAAGTGGCGGCGGCCACCCCGTGCTACGGCGGAGGCTGTGCCGCCACCGCAACGCTCAATGGGCAACCGGCGGTGGCGCTGTTCGCCAATGGCGCTCCCCTGACCGCGGACCAGCAGTTCGAGGCGGGATTGTTTTGCGGTTCGCAGCGTGCGACGCCCACCGTGGCACTGCCCGCGGCATGTCCGGTGGGGCAGTTCGGATCCACCCTGCTCAGAATTCCGGCGCCCGGGACACAGAATGACGATCACAATCCCGCACGGGTCGCGCCGCGCAACTTGTTCGACGCCTCCATCGGCGACGACGACGTGTTCCACGGCGACAAATATAAAGTCAGCGTGCAGTTGACCGCGATCAACCTCACCAACGACTATTCGCTATACAACTTCCTTTCCACCTTCAGCGGGACGCATTACGTTTCACCGCGAGGACTGACGGCGGAAGTTGGATTCCACTTCTAGGGTGGACGCATTCACCCCTGTTCCAGGTCTCGCCATCCGCGGTTTAAGATTTCCAAGGCGGCGGTGGAACGGATCGGCGGACGCGAGGCACGGCATCGAATGCGATGGTTAGAATTGCAAAGCATCGAGTTCCCTTCACCGGGAATGCGTACTGGGAGGATTCATTGTCGAATAGGTTTCTCTCACCCATCACCCTCGGGCTGGCGCTGTTGAGCCTGGCGTCCCTGGCCTGCGCGGAGCAGCAAGATATGGCGCCGGCCACCACCGATGCAACCGCCCAAGCGTCGACCCCGGCGCCCCAGGATTCGGCGAAGGCGGCTGCAAAACCGGACAGCGCCGCGACGCAGCCGGACGCTTCCAAGCAGCAGCCGAAACGCATTCTGGGAGTCATGCCCAACTTTCGCGCGGTGAGCGCGGGAGAGTTGCCTCCGCCCCCGACGCCCAAGGAGGCCTTCGTCATCGCCACTCGCAACACTTTTGACTACTCGTCGTTCATTTTTGTGGGAATCACCTCGGCGTTGGCCGAGGGTTCGGATGCTCATCCGGCCCTGGGAAAGGGCTTGCCCGGCTTCGGCAGATACTACTGGCGTGGCTTCTTGGACAAGACCGACGGCAACTATCTGGTAATCTTCGCCTTGCCTACGGTATTCCACGAAGACGAACGCTACTATGCCAAGGGTCAGGGCGCATTTTTCAAGCGCGGCATCTATGCTGCATCGCGCATCCTCATCACTCCCGACTATCACGGCCATGACACGTTCAACGCGTCGGAGATCCTCGGCCGCGCGATGGCCCAAGGAATCTCGACGGCGTACTACCCTAAAGCAGACCGCACGGTCGGCACACTGGCGGTGAAATTTGGATGGGCGATGGGCCGTGACGCCCTCACCAACGTTTTCCGCGAGTATTGGCCTGACATCGCTACCCACGTGTTGCATCGCCATCCTTAAATACTTGTTCTGACGACGGACCCGGCAATTCCGCGGCGCTCTGTCGGGTCACACCTGCGCGATGGAAGAATGCACGGGAGCGAGCGGACCGGGTGGTGTTTCCAAGGATGGGTTCGGTGAACCGCAGGCACTTCCCAGGTGGCGCCGCGGTGATCAGTATTTGCCACGAAACACGGCCCGGTCGATGTCGGGCCAGAATTCCTTCAACACGTTGAAGAAGCCATCCAGAGCCACCTGCGTTCCCCAACGTTGGTAGGTTTTCACCCACGGATTGGATTCGGCCGGGTAATAGGTGTTGCCGATGCCGGCAGCCGCCCCGGCTCCCACGATCTCCGACAGATTGAACGTGCTGCGTCCCGAGTTGGTCCTGGTGACGAATAGACGACTGGCCGCATAACCGGCGCGCTTCAAGAATCCACCTTCCCCCATGGTGTAGTATCTCGGGTCTTCCCGGGTCGCGACCGGGACGATGGCTTCCGTCATGTAATTTTCTACACCGCCGTCGACAAAGATATGCCAGTAGTATTTGCCGAAGCCCTCGGCGCCTTGTCCAAAAGCCGGCTCCGATTTGCCAGCCATGCCAACTCCGGCGAGCGCTCCCACGAAAATGACATTGGAGTAATCGAACGTGTCCTGCGAAGCCAGCCAAAGTTCACTCTTGAAACTCAGCGGAGGCAAATGGGCGTTGGCGCTGACCGCGCGGAAATTCGGGATGATTCCCAGAATTCGCTTGGGTTGCTTGCCATACTCTTCCATGGGATGAATCGGATCTGCAGGGTGGTCGGAATCGCTTGGCAAAGCGGACTGGCTGACCTGCGGCGTCGGCGCGTCCGGCAGGGAGGACTCTCCATCCGCAGTTGTGGAAGTCGGCGTCTGGTCCTGACTTTGTGACAGCTCGGCTGGCGAAACCTTCGTCGCACCGGTGGCCGACGAAACCTCGTGCAGACTGGACGGTACCGTGCCTTCCGGCAGCTGCTCGGGCGCGCTGGCTGATTGCTGAGCGTGAACCGACACGGCTGACAACATCCCGGACAGCGCTACCGCCAAGTAAAGCAATCGCATCTCTTTCAAACCTTCCCCCACATCCATCGTTGCCCGCCCGGGCCTGATCTCGGAGCATTCGCACACTTCCGGAAGCGAGTTACTGGAACTTGGATTGCTTGAATCCGGGTTTGGATGCACGCCAGCGGCAGAAAACGGGAACGTGGACTCCGAACGGGGAGTCTATTTCGCTGCTTCCTCTTGTTCTTTCAGCAGGTGGCGGGCACGCCTGCGCTGCAAATAGTGGTGAATATCGGGCCAGAACTCCTTCAACTCGTTGCCGATGGCGTCGAGACCCATCTGCGTGCCCCAGTCGTTGAGATTCCCTGACAAGGTCCGATCGTCGGCGGGATAATATGCGTTGGAAATGGCGATCGCAGTTGCGTTGCCCGCAAACTCAGGAATGTTGAACATATGCCCGCCGGAGTCTTTCCTGGCGATGAAAATGCGATCGACGGCGTAGCCAAAGCGGTGCAGGAACGAACCCCGGCCCAGGCGAAAATAGCGCGGATCGATTTTCAGGATCGTCGGGTAAACGCCGCCCACCATCAGATTGCCATCCACCTGATCGGCGAAGGCCGCTCCATACCGCTTCGAGTATCCCTTGAGCCCCTGCCCGAACTCCGGATCGGAATTCGCCGCCTGGTGAATGCCCGCCACAATACCGACGATGGTGAATTCATAGGGATCGAAGGAGCCCTTGGCTGCCATCGCGAACTTCTCTTTCCAGGAAACTGGCTTCGCTTGCGATTCTCCATCCACCGTCAAGTAATTCGGCATCACGTAGAACATCCGGTCGTTCTTTTTGCCGCTTTCTTTTTCGGGATCTGCTTTCTTGGCATCGTCGTGGACGGTGCCGGTCTGACCGGAAGAGGTCTGTGCCGGCAACGGGTCCCCGGGCGTGGTCGGCGCTGAGGAAGTGGTCGCAGTGGATTCTGGTGTTTGAGGCTGCGTGGGGCTTTGACCTGCGCCCCGAACCGCAGAAGATACCACCGACACGATGAGTAGGCCCGCACGCGCTGCATTCCTCAGTTTCAAAATCGATGCCAGCTCCTGGTGTCCAGTTGGATGGTTATGCCGCCGAGGCGAAGGTGGCGGTCCAGAGATCCCACACCGCTGCCGCCGTGTTGCCGATATGCCTGCTGAGTAATCCCAAGATGCAACGATTCGCCTGCAGGATTCCCCACTCGCTCTCAGGATGACTGCCGTGCTTGCATCGCGTCGCGTGCAAGCTGATCGCTTTACTGTACCAGCAGGTCGCAGCGGAGGGCGAACAGGACGGGTAGGGCGCACAAGCGATCGAAGGCCAGACCACTCCGCAGGCCGCGAGGACCCCTTGCGCAGCCGGGATTAGCGGACTCGCTTGGGTTCCAGTTCGCGGTCTACCACCAGTTCCGGATGAGACCGCCGGAAACTCTCTGCCACGTGGCAGTTCCAGCAGACAGGGCGATGCGTTTCGAAAATCTCCGGCAGGTTCTGCGGGACCACGTCCTTCCACTCCATCGTCTTGTGATCCGGCGAGAGCAGGGCCGGGGCGTGATCGAGATGATGGAGCGGGCCAAGCTGTTTGTGACAAAACACGCAAGTCTTCCCTTCATACCACTTCGAGACCAGATTCCACACCAGGCAATTGGCAGGGTCAACCTCGATCTGTTGCAGGCACTCCTGACCGCAATCCTGACGCTCGGGCCAGCGCGAGCATTCTTTCAGGCGCAGGGTGGGCTCGGTCAGAAATGCTCCGACGCCCGCCTCTCCGGCCGCGACTTCGACCGCTGCGGTGTTATGAGTTTCCGGGCAGGTGATCAGACGTTTGCCGCGAAATCCGAAGTAGGCGCGGAGGCCCGGGATGGCACGAACCGCGAAAAGCCCGACGGCGAGGACAACGACGGTGAGGACGATGAACAGTGTGAGTGACATAAGCCCTCCTGGCCGGCGCGGCCTCATCGGGGGAAGGATCGGAGTGGAAACGATCGGGCCTCGCGCCGAGGTCGCCGGACTTCTTTCGGATCGCTCGTGTAGAGACAGTGTGACGGAAGACCCTTAAAACAGCGGTGCCTTAGGTCACCGGGAAACGTGATTGCAGTCACGAGTGAGCCCAGGACCGGCGCCCGCGATCAAAACTCTTGCTCCGTTAGGCGATCCGCGCGGTCACACGATGGATGACGGTGGCCGGCAACTGCAGCACGCGAGTCTGCGCCGTCCGCTTGGAACGCACCTGAATCGCGATTCCAACGTCGTTGGGAAATGGGTCGGAAAGAACGTCGAACTCCTCACCGTAGATTCGGATTTTCTGGGACATGCCGTAACCAAACTTCTTGATCTGAGCACAGACTTCCGCCGTGGGAAGTGCTCCCTGGGTGCTAATCACAGAGCCTCGCTTTCAGGCACAGAATGTTGTGAAGAAAAAAAGAGTATGTGTGGCGATGACAACAACTTGCTATTTCACATCATCGCCGCAGGGTTTTCCGTGATCGTGATCACTCCCTGTTGACCTATAGACAACAACAACTTACAGTCCAGGCTTGGACCGTGGTGTCTACCTCAGTGAACCACATGCAGAGAGCGCAACTGCATCTTGACCGCCACCGACAGGCGCCGGATTCCCTCGTGAATCTGTTCGGGCTGGCAGTAGGAGAAATTCAGGCGCATGTGTCGCCCGCCTTCGTGATGGCCATTGGTGCCGTTGTTGGGGGCGTAGAAGGCGTCGCCCGGCACAAAGGCGACATTTTCCGCCAGGGCCGCGGCGAACAGTCCCTGAGAATCGACGCCTTCGGGCATGGTCACCCAGAGGAACAGCCCGCCATGGGGCTGGGTCCAGGTAACCTCTTGCGGGAAATACTCATGCAGCGCATGCAGCATGGCGTCGCGGCGTTCGCGGTAGACCTGGCGAATCAGCTTGACATGGCGATCGAGGAAGCCATCGGCCGCCACTTCATAGGCAACATGTTGCGCGAACGTCGACGTATGCAGGTCGGCAGCTTGCTTCAGTTGCACCAGCTTGCTGATGACGTCTTCGGGAGCGACCATCCACGCCAGACGGATGCCCGGCGCGAGCGTCTTCGAAAACGTGCTCAAGTAGATCACGTTGCCCAGCGTAAAGCCTTCGTCGCGGCTCAGGTTCTGGCGGTCGAGAACGACGAGTGGCGGAATATGCTCGCCTTCATAGCGCAGCTTGCCGTAGGGATCGTCTTCCACAATCGGGATGCCGTACTTGTCAGCCAGCACGATGAGCTGGTGGCGGCGGCCTTCGGAGAGCGTGACGCCCGCGGGATTCTGGAAATTCGGCAGCACGTACATGAACTTCGCACCCGCGCGGATGGAGGCTTCGAGTTGCTCGGTGATCAGGCCGTCGTGATCGACCGGCACCGAGACGTACTGCGCTCCGTAAACATTGAAGGCCTGCAACGCGCCCAGATACGTGGGAGCTTCGACGAGGACGCGATCGCCGCGGTTGATGAGCAGCTTGCCGATCAAGTCGAGCGCCTGCTGGGAACCGGAGGTAATCAGAACATTTTCCGGCTTGGCCAGGATGCCGTAGCGGGCGAGGTTGCGGGCAATCATCTCGCGCAATGGCTGGTAACCCTCGGTCGGCCCGTACTGCAACGCCTGAGCGCCGTTCTCGGAGAGAACCTTGTGGCAGGCCTCTTCGAAGCGCTTGACGGGAAAAACATCAGGCGCCGGGAGGCCTCCGCCGAAGGAAATGATTTCCGGCTTCTGGGTGACCTTCAACAGTTCGCGGATCGCCGAACTCTTGATGCCGAGTGTGCGTTGCGCGTAACGGGATTTCCAGATTGTGGACATGGGGGAAGCTCCCTACAGCTTGTGCAAGTTTTAACGTGGCAAGGTGGCAAAGTGACAGGGTGGCAATGAAAGCGAACTTGCGATTCTTGTTGCGCTCAGCTTTCGATTCCTTGCCACTTTGTCACCTTGCCACCTTGCCACTTCTACCCCTAATCCTCCCCGACCAGTTCCGGCTCAACCGGCACGTGCACGTGAGGATGCGCGTAGGTGTCGTTCTCCTGCGCATCGACCACCGCAATCGCGGCGACGTTCACGATCTCTTCCACTGTAGCCGTGCGCTGCAGCACGTGCACGGGGCGGCTCATGCCCATCAGGATGGGGCCGATGAGTTCGCCGCCGCCGATCTTCGCCACCAGCTTGCACGCAATGTTGGCCGAAGCGAGATCGGGGAAGATCAGCACATTGGCTCCGCCTTTGAGCTGGCTGAACGGGTAGTGCTGCTCAATGACTTCCGGCGAAAGCGCTTCGTCCGCCATGATTTCGCCGTCGACGATCAGGGTCGGATCGGCGAACTTGATCATCTCGACGGCTTTGCGCACCTTGGCGGAGATGGGATGGTTCACGCTGCCAAAGCTCGAGAACGAGAGCATCGCGACGCGGGGCACCATGTCGAAGCGCCGCGCCATGTGCGCCGTGCAGAGCGCGATCTCGACCAGGTCTTCCGCGGTGGGCTCGATGTTCACACTGGTATCGGCCATGAAGAAGACCTCGCCTCTCCGCGTAATGACGGCGTAGCAGCCGGAGACGCGATGCAGGCCTTCGCGGATGCGGACGATCTGCAGCGCCGGGCGAATGGTGTCCGGGAAGTGCTGCGTGACGCCGGAGACCAGCGCGTCGGCATCGCCCATGTGCACCATCATGGAGCCGAACACGTTGCGGTTCTCCATGAGCGTGGCGGCTTCGTGCAGGGTGACGCCACGGCGCTGCCGCAGGCGGAACAGCTCCTGGACATAGTCTTCGCGATGGATGGAAGTCGCCGGATCTACGATCTGCATTCCCGCCAGACTTACGCCCAGTTCTTTGGCGCGGGCCTGGATACGGTCAGCCTGCCCCAACAGGATCGGATGGCCAATGTTTTCTTCCACCAGGCTGTGGCAGGCACGCAGGATCTTTTCGTTGTCGCCTTCGGGAAAGACAACCTGCTTGGGATTGGCCTGCGCCTTGTGAATCATGGTGCGCGACACTTCATAAGCCTTGCCCAGACGCCGTTCCAGCTGCGCGCGATAGGTCTGCAAGTCGACCGGTTGCTGGGCTACACCCGTGACCATGGCCGCTTCGGCCACGGCAGACGCTTCCCACATCAGCACGCGCGGATCGAACGGCTTGGGAATCAGGTATTCCCGCCCGAATTGCAGGTGGGAAACACCATAGGCACGGCATACGGAATCGGGAACGTCTTCTTTCGCGAGCGTGGCGAGAGCCTTGGTCGCGGCCAGCTTCATTTCTTCGTTGATGGCGGTGGCGCGAACATCGAGCGCGCCGCGAAAAATGAAGGGGAATCCAAGAACGTTATTGACCTGGTTGGGATAGTCGGAGCGGCCGGTCGCGATGATCACGTCAGGACGCGCCGCCTTGGCGTCGTCATAGGTGATCTCGGGATCGGGATTCGCCATGGCAAACACGATGGGATCGGCGGCCATGGAGCGCACCATGTCCTGCGTAATCGCGCCCTTTACCGACAAGCCGGCGAACACATCGGCTCCCGCCAAAGCTTCGGCGAGCGTACGCAACGGCGTGTCGGTCGCAAAGCGCTCCTTGTAGTGATTCATTCCGGCGGTGCGGCCCTTGTAGACCACTCCCTTGGTGTCGCACAGGGTGATGTTTTCCCGCTTTACTCCCAGCCGGACGTAGTGCTCAGCACAGGCAATGCCGGCAGCGCCGGCGCCGTTGAAGACCACCCGGACTTTCCCGATGTCTTTGCCGACCACTTCGAGCGCATTAAGCAGCGCCGCGCCGGAGATGATCGCGGTGCCGTGCTGGTCGTCGTGAAAGACGGGAATCTTCATCGTCTTGCGCAGTTCCTCCTCGATTTCGAAGCAATCGGGAGCCTTGATGTCCTCCAGATTGATTCCGCCAAAGGTGGGCTCGAGCAACTGGCAGAGCTTGATGATTTCCTTCGGATCGTGCGAGTTGACTTCGATGTCGAACACGTCAACGTCGGCGAAGCGCTTGAACAGCACCGCCTTCCCTTCCATCACCGGCTTGCCGGCGAGCGCGCCGATATCGCCCAAGCCGAGAACCGCGGTTCCGTTGCTGAGCACGGCGACCAGATTCCCGCGGCCGGTGTATTTGAAGGCGTCCTGGGGATTCTTTTCGATTTCAAGGCAAGGTTCGGCCACGCCGGGCGTGTAGGCGAGACTGAGATCGCGCTGCGTGCGGCAGGGCTTGGTGGGAGTAACTTCGATCTTTCCTGGGCGCGGGCCGTTGTGATAATCAAGCGCCTGCTGTTTGGTTACGGGCATGGCTTCCTCCGCGGAGAACGTAAGGTTTCAGGGCTCTTGGCCGATTGGGACAGCGACTGCTTCTTGGAGTACAGATGGATCGCAGGATTTAAGCGGGCGAGATGCCGGGCTGTGGGCATATGAATTCTTTTGCGGATCAACCTGGATCCCCAAAAGACGAAGATCGAACTTTCCTGCCCTGCCTCGAACCGCCGGGCAGGCGTTGATTTAAGAACAACAACCTCGGCGAGCTGGGCGGCCTCACCGAAACAGCCTACTCTTTTGGACTGCGGCGCCACATGGGGACGCACGGGTTCCAGCCGTGAACATCCTTCTGGAAATCCCGCCCTTCCTTGGGCGCTCCTACCGAAGTCAATTCCTCGACCGGGGAGTTGAGCAATTTGGCAACGTATTGCTCCACCTGCTCGCGGATGCGCGGTTCGCGCAGGGCTGCCAGCAGATCGGGCTTGGCGATTTGGGTGAATCCTCCGCACAGCGGGCACTTCACAACGTCGTCGGGCATAGCCAGCCTCTCGGTGGGGAAATCGAGGGGGAATGCGGTGCCGCTCCGCACCGCAGTCTCCGCGTGTCTTATTAGAGGCCGTGGAGGGGGTAGGGGCAGTGACAAGGGTCGCGGGGGAATGTGCGTGGGATCACAAGAAGGTAACTTCAAGAATCCGTCGAGGTTACCTGTGCCCCAAGCCGAGGACTGGCCTGCGGGACTAAGACCACAGTGACTACAGGCGATCGTTCGGGAACCTTAGACTGGCTGAGTCTGCCGGAGTCACGGTCCCCTCATATGCAGCCTGACCACAGGACGCTAAGTCTCCCCGAAGCCCATCGCTTATCAACCCTGGTTTGCGCCCTGCTGATCGCTCTCGCCGCCTGCGTTGGACTGATGGGCTGCGGGGGCGCCTCGAGCGCAGGCACGCAGCCGGGTACCAAACCGACGGTCAGCGCGTTTTCCGCGTCACCCACGAGCGTGACTTCGGGATCAAGCAGTACTCTGAGTTGGGCAACCGCGGGCGCGACGAGTATTGCGATCTCGCCGGGATCGTTTACGTCCACGTCGGCCAGTGGATCGACCAAGTTCAGCCCGACATCGACCACGACCTACACGTTGACGGCAACCTCCAAAGGATCGGTCACGGCCACCGCGACCGTAACCGTGACGTCGGGTAGCAAGCCTACGATCAGTTCCTTCGCGGCAAACCCAACGAGCATCACCTCGGGTTCAAGCAGCACTTTGAGTTGGGCGACCTCCGGTGCGTCTAGTATTGCGATCACGCCGGGGTCGTTCACGTCTACGTCGGCCAGTGGTTCAACCAAGGTCAGCCCGACCGCTACCACCACTTACACCCTGACGGCCACCAATGCCA
>JBBIOA010000025.1:0-13309 GCA_037443605.1 Terriglobales bacterium | reverse complement strand
ACCAAGGTCAGCCCGACCGCTACCACCACTTACACCCTGACGGCCACCAATGCCAACGGCTCCAGCACGGCGACGGCGAAAGTCACGGTGACGGCATCGGGCGGCCCGCTGACGATTCAGACCACAACGTGCCCCGGCGGAACGCAGGGCTCGGCGTATGCCGGATGCACCATCGTCGCCAGCGGCGGGACGCCGCCTTACACCTTCTCCATTACGCAGGGGCCGAACAATACACCGTTGCCCGAAGGGATGTCTCTGAATGCATCAACCGGGGCCGTCACCAGTTCACTCATTGGCGGCCAAGGAACCTACACACCTGAGTTTGTGGTGAAGGACTCAGCCAGTGCTCAGGCTACGGCCAACATCGACATCGCGCTAAACGGCAACAACGCATTCCTGGCTCAGATCTTCCCGTCGACGTCGATTTTTCACCATCGCGTCGACGCGGCTACGACAGGCCTGCCGGTGGACACATCCCCGGCGGCACCGATTTACAGCGGATATTTGTCGGCGACGATCAAAGCGTTCTTCGGAGGCAGTTCGTACCTGTCGTTCCCCAACGGAATTCCGGCGATCCAGGTTCCGTACAACCAAGCGGAGGTGAAGGTAACGACGACTTTGTACCAGTCGTATTTCACTTCCGGGCCGATCCCCGCCTACGCCCCGGTGGAGGGCACGAGCGAGTCGACCGGTGACCGGCACGTGCTCGTCTATTTGCAGGCCGGCGGCGGCAACAACCCAGCACTCTACGAAATGTGGCAAGGCATCGCCGAAGGCGGCCCGTGGACCGATTCGTCCAACGCTCTCTGGCCGGACACGACTTCCAACAACCTGACAATCCAGGGAAATGGCACTTCCGACGCCGCTGGACTTCCCGTCGGTCCGCTGCTTGCCAATGCCGACGAAGTCATCGGCACAGGTACACCCAGCGCCCCCAAAGGCACCATCAAACATCCCATTCGCTTCACCGTGAACCACATGGTGAATTATTGGGTGTGGCCGGGAACGCAATCGGCGGGAACGGGAAGCTGCACGCAGAATGGAACGACCATCCCGACGGAATCGGAAATCTCGCAAGCAACTCCGCCCACAAGCTGCACCATGTCAGGACCGGCGGGAGAGATCTATCGGCTGAAGGCGTCGGTGGCGACTCCGTCGTGTGCGGCGAGCAGCCCACAGTCGGCGGTCATCATCACCGCATTCCGCAACTATGGAATCATCCTGGCCGACAATGGCTCAAGCGGAGGCCTGATCGGCACACCCGACGCACGCTGGAACGACAATGACCTGCAGTGCCTGCACAGCCTGACGCTGGGCAACTTCGAACCCGTCAACGTGTCGAGCCTGATCGTCAGCAACGACAGCGGGGCGACCAGCCACTGAGGGAGATCGCTGGAAATCGGGCGGGCTTCTATAAGAGATCTTCAAGAGAGGCCGCTTGAGGGCTCTCGTGGCGCGATTGTCAATGACCCCGCGCACCCGCTTCCGTGATCGGAACTGAGCCTGTACAAAAACGATTCGGCGTCATTTACGGCGCTTCCCTTTCCCTGCTAACATCATTTATTTAGCACTCAACCCACAACAGAACTGCATCAGGGCCTCATAAATCTTAGGGAGGAAACATGGCAATCAAAGTAGGCATCAACGGCTTCGGACGAATCGGGCGCAACGTGCTGCGCGCGTCGCTGAAGGATCCCAACCTGGAGTTCGTCGCGGTCAACGATCTGACGGACCCGAAGACGCTGGCGCACCTGCTGAAGTACGACTCGGTGCTGGGCAACCTGCCGAACCAGGTGTCGGCCGGGCCGGACAGCATCACAGTCGATGGCAAGACGATCAAGGTGTTCAAGGAGAAAGATCCGGCGGCGCTGCCCTGGGAGTCGGTGGGCGCGCAGGTGGTGGTCGAGTCGACCGGACGTTTCACCGATGCCAATGACGCCAAGAAGCACATGCGCGGCTCGGTGAAGAAGGTCATCATTTCTGCTCCGGCGAAGAACGAAGACGTGACCGTCGTGTTGGGCGTGAATCATGAGAAATATGACGCCTCGAAGCATCACGTGATCTCCAACGCGTCCTGCACCACGAACTGCCTGGCGCCGGTGGCCAAGGTCATCAACGACGAATTCAAGATCGTCTGCGGCACCATGACGACGATTCACTCCTACACCAACGACCAGGTGATTCTGGACTTCCCGCACAAAGACTTGCGGCGCGCCCGGGCAGCGGCGCTGTCGATGATTCCGACCAGCACCGGCGCAGCCAAGGCGCTAAAACTGGTGATTCCGGAACTGGGCGGCAAGGTCGACGGATTCTCCATGCGCGTGCCGACTCCGAACGTTTCGGTGGTCGATTTCGTGGTATGGGTCGAGAAGAAGACGACCAAGGAAGAAGTGAACGCGGCGCTGAAGAAGGCGTCGGAAGCCGGTCCGCTGAAGGGCTACCTCGGTTATGAGGAGCATGAACTGGTGTCGTCGGATTTCAAGGGCGACTCGCGCTCTTCGATCGTGGACGCGCCTTGCACCATGGTGGTCGGCGGCAACTGCGTGAAGGTGATCTCCTGGTACGACAACGAGTGGGGATACTCCTCGCGCGTGCGCGACCTGATCCACTACCTGGTGAGCAAGGGCCTGTAAGAATCGATCATGTGGCGCGGGCACTCTTGCCCGCGCCGCCTGCATCACCGGGAACAAAACGCGGGCAGGAGTGCCCGCGCCACACAACATCTGCTAAAGGACTCCAGCCATGTCCAAGCTGTCGATTCGTGATCTTCCGCTGAACGGCAATCGGGTATTCATGCGGGTGGACTTCAATGTTCCGCTCGAAGATGGGCGCGTGATGGACGATACCCGCATCCGTGAAACCCTGCCGACCATTGAATATGCGCTGCGCCACGGAGCGCGGCTGATTTTGGCTTCGCACCTTGGCCGTCCGAAGGGCAAGCCCAATCCGAAAATGAGTCTGAAGCCGGTGGCCGAGCGGCTGCGCATGTTGCTCGACAAAGAACTGGCGCGCGGCGAAAACGTCGGTTTCTGCCCGGACTGCGTTGGGCCGGAAGCCGAAGAAGTCGCCACGCAACTCGAAAAGGGCCAGACGCTGTTGCTCGAAAACCTGCGCTTCCACGCTGAAGAGGAAGCCAACGACGAGAAGTTCGCGCGGCAACTGGCGAATCTCGCCGAGTATTACGTGAACGATGCATTCGGATCGGCGCATCGCGCGCATGCTTCGACCGAAGGCATGACCAAGTTCATGAAGCAGTGCGCGGCTGGACTGCTCATGGAAAAGGAATTGAAGTATCTGGGCAAGGCACTGGAGCATCCCGAGGAGCCGTTCGTTGCGATTCTCGGTGGCGCGAAGGTCAGCGACAAGATCGGCGTCATCAAGAACCTGATGACCAAGGTGAATGCGCTGATCATCGGCGGCGGCATGGCGTATACCTTCCTGAAGGCGCAGGGACACGAGATCGGCAAGTCGTTGCTGGAAGCCGACAAGATCGACCTCGCCAAGGAACTGCTGGCGGAAGCGAAGCGGCGGAATATGCGCTTCCTGCTGCCGGTAGATCACGTGGTCGCGTCGAAACCGGAAGCCAACGCGGTGATTCAGCAGATTGGCGAAGGCCAGCCGATTCCTGCCGACAAGATGGCGCTCGACATTGGGCCCAAGACGATCGAACTGTTCTCCGAGGAAATTTCGAACGCGCGGACGATCGTATGGAACGGCCCGATGGGCGTTTTCGAAGTGCCTGCATTCTCGAAGGGCACGTTCAAGGTCGCGCACGCCGTCGCCGACAACGGAGGTGCGGTGTCGATTGTCGGGGGCGGCGACTCGGTTTCGGCGGTTAAGTCTGCTGGCGTGGCCGACAAGATCACGCACATCTCAACCGGCGGCGGCGCGTCGCTGGAGTTTCTGGAAGGCCAGAAACTGCCGGGCGTGGAAGCGCTGACGAATTCAAAATAGTATCCAGTAGTCGAGTTACCCCGATTTTGTCATCCTGAGCGAAGGACCTCTGCAGTTGGCTTGAGCGCCGCAAGCATGCATAGGTCCTTCGTCGGGCAAAGAACGCCCCTCCTCAGCATGACAAAAGTTCTGCTTAGAAATTCATCCTCGAAAAGGCTGATTCATGAGAAAAAAAGTCATTGCCGCCAACTGGAAGATGTACAAGACTCCCGAGCAGTCCAAAGCTTTTTTTCAGGACTTCCTGCCGATGGTCTCCGGACACACGCGCGACGAGATCGTTGTATGCCCGCCGTTTCTGAACCTTCCGGCGGCGCTGGAGGCCGCGAAAGGCTCGAATGTTGTGGTCGGCGCGCAGAACGTGCACTGGAAAGAAGAAGGCGCGTTTACGGGAGAAACTTCGGTCGGGCAACTGACAGCCATCGGTGTGAACACGGTGATCATCGGCCATTCTGAGCGCCGGCAATATTTCGGCGAGACCGACGACACGGTGAATCTGCGGCTGAAGACCGCGCTGGAAGCTGGTTTTACACCGATCTGCTGCGTGGGCGAAGTGCTCGAAGAACGTGAAGCCGGAATGACGGACGACGTGCTGCGGCGCCAATGCGTGCGCGCGTTCCACGCCATCTCAGCCAAGAAGGCCGCGAAGTTGGTCGTGGCCTATGAACCGGTCTGGGCGATCGGCACGGGCAAGACCGCCACTCCGGAGATTGCTGCTGAGGCGCATGCTGTGATCCGGCGCGAGGCAACCGAGATCTTCGGTGAGGAGTTTGCTGGGCAGCTCCGCATTCTCTACGGCGGCTCGGTCAAGCCGGACAACGCTACCGCGCTGATGTCGCAGGAAGAAATCGACGGCGCGCTTGTGGGCGGAGCCTCGCTCGATCCGAAGTCGTTCGCGGGGATTGTGAAGTACTGAGCAGCCGTGAGTTGGGATGCCCCACGTCTCGCCGACGTTGCGAGACGTGGGGATTGTTGTTTGCGGCAGTCTCCATTCCCAGTGCGCGCAAGAACGGCGAGCCCCTTCCATCCCAAGCTACCAGCCCTCTCAGGATTGGGGAGTGATCCGGCGCACTGCGAGATGATTCGCTCTCTGCCTACAATTCGACAGCATAGTCTGCGCAAGTGAGCCCCTCAGTCTTGCGGTTCCCGCGAGGAGGTCTTATGCCGCTGTCGAAGCTTCGCGAATTTCTCGATTCGCACAACATCAAGTACATGGTGATTTCCCACTCCCTGGCCTATACGGCGCAGGGCATTGCCGCGCTGGTGCACGTGTCCGGTAAGAAGCTGGCAAAAACGGTGATCGTCAAAGTCGACGGTCTGCTGGCCATGGCAGTTGTTCCCGCGTCGACGCACGTCGACCTAGACCGGCTGCGCCAGTTGACCGGTGCAAGGCTGGTGGAGGTCGCGTCGGAGGCCGAGTTCAAGGATGCGTTCCCGGATTGCGAGACCGGAGCGATGCCTCCGTTCGGCAATCTCTACGACATGGCCGTCTATGCCGACCAGGGCCTGGCATCGCAAGAAGAGATCACGTTCAGCGCAGGCACGCACCGCGAATTGGTGCGCATGCACTGGGAGGATATGGTGCGGCTGGTGAATCCGGTCGTGGACGAACTGACGTACCGGCCGGTGGCCGCCGCGTAGGATGCCGTCCTTAAGATTGGAAAGACGTTCGCGAATGAGGCCGGGTCGCGTGAATCGAGTATTGGCTGCGTATTTCGGCGGGCGCCCGTGCGTAGCGTTTCAGGCGTGCCCCCGGCACGCGGCTCGATTGTGCGCACACCACCCGGCGTTGAAACGCCGGGCTATTGTCGGACGGTCCCTCCGGGACCTATGGGCTCAGCCAGAATTCGCGTCGAGCACAGGTGAGGGGGATTTTGGTCCAACCCCCTTTCTGGAACATGGTTCCTGCGCACAGGAGCATGGTTCTTTTGCGTCCTTTTCAGTTCCCTGGGGGATAACCCTGCCTTTTCCGGGTTCGCTCGCTAGAAACCGCTCCGGCGGGATCGCGCCAAGGTTTCGGAATCGAGGTCCTCGAACCCGGCTCTAGCGGTTGGCAAGCGCAACCGCGCTGGCCAGAGAGGTAGACGCAGGCAAAGCGGCGCCCGCCGTTTCCGTTACGATTTCGAGGAAGCGCTCGACTTCCCCTTCCGTGTTGAACCGGCCCAGGGTCACCCTTATCAGGCCACGAGCTTGGGCGTCGTCGTAGCCCATGGCGAGCAGGACGCCCGAGGGTTCGCCGGCATGATGGGCGTTGCACGCGCTGCCTGCGGAAACCGCGATGCCCGCGTGATCCAGCGCAGCGATCAGTTTGCCGACTTCCCTTTCCTGGCCGCGCAGCCCAAAACTCAGATGGCCGGGGAGGCGATTCGTAGGATGTCCAAAAACGTAAAACTGCGGGAATCGCTGGCTGAGTTCCGCCACGATCCGTTCCCGAAGTTCCGCAAGCCGGATCGCTTCCCGGTCCAGTTCTTCGTGCGCGATGGCCGCCGCTTCGCCGAATCCCACGATTCCGGCAACGTTCTCGGTAGCCGAGCGCAGGCCGCGCTCCTGGCCCCCGCCGAAGACAATGGGCGACAACTTCACCGCGTTGCGAACGTAAAGCGCTCCGATGCCCTTCGGGCCGTGCAACTTGTGAGCGGAAAGCGAGAGCAGATCGATGTTCTGGCGATTCACATCGAGTGGAATCTTCCCGCCCGCCTGAACTGCGTCGGTGTGGAACAAAACTCCATGCAACTTGGTGAGGTGGGCGAGTTCCTCGATCGGTTGCAGCGCCCCGACTACATTGTTCGCGGCCATGATCGAGACCAGGGTCACATTCGACTGCAGCGTGCGCAGGAGAGATGAAGCATCGACCACGCCGTGGACGTTGACCGGGAGACGCGTGATCGTCGTACCCGTTCTCGCAAGAAATTTGCAGGTTTCAAGAATCGCGGCGTGCTCGATCGAAGTGGTAACGACGTGTCCCGGTTTACCGCTGGCTCGCACCGCGCCGATCAGCGCGAGATTGTCGGCCTCGGTGCCACTGGCGGTAAAGATGATTTCTTCCGGCTGCGCACCGATCAGGCCGGCGACCTGCTCGCGAGCCTTGTCGATGGCCTGGCGGGCCACGCGGCCTTCGTGATGGAGGCTGGAAGCGTTGCCGAAAGCTCCACCCAAGAACGGAAGCATGGCCTCCAGCACACGCGGATCGATCGGCGTGGTGGCGGAATGATCGAAATAGATACGCGAACTCATGACTGGCTCCAACGGGGCTGCGCCGGTTCTTCTTGCGGATTGCGCGCCCAAAAACACGAATGCCTCATCCGGGATTTTGGGGATGAGGCAAAGGCTCACCGAGATCTCATGTCCCCCGCGAACCGGGCGGGAATTGGCACCAATTGATCAGGCTGGTTCCTGATCCGGTTGTCGTGGCTTCTGCGGGCCCGTTACCCTCAGCCACTCTGCATGAGATACGGCTTTCCAGCACGAATGCTGGAAGCAATAGCGTAGGGGCGTGCGGAGAAAGTGTCAAGGAATATTGCGAATCGGATATTGTGCTGCCCAGATAAAGAGAACGGGGCCGAGGCCGGCTAGTGGATCCGTGAATCGCGCGCCTTCTCGCTCGTACCGGCGAGCACACCAGATTGCAACCGCGCGTGCCATGTCCGTAGCAGTGCGAGACCGATGATCACCAGCCCCACCGACAACCCGATCCAGATTCCCAGAGCTCCCCATCCCAAATGGAAGCAGAGAAACGCGCCGGCAGGAAGCCCGATGAACCAGTAGGCGACGAGGTTGGCGAGCATGGGAGTGCGGGTATCGCCGCCACCGCGCAGCGCTCCGGTCGTGACCGTCTGCACTCCGTCAAACAACTGGAATGCGGCGGCGACCAGCAGCAATTTCGCGCCGACCCCAATCACAACCGGGTCCGGGCTGAAGATACGAGCAATCTGCCTGGGCAGGGTCAAAAACAGCAAACCCATGAAGGTCATGAATCCCGCGCCCAGCACGATCGCGGACCAGCCCGCAAGATGAGCCCTGCCGGGATCGCCCCGCCCGATCTGCTGGCCCACGCGAACGGCGGCTGCCGAACTGATGCCCAGCGGCACCATGAACGTAAACGAAGCGCAGTTCAGTGCGATCTCGTGACCGGAAAGCGGGACTGGTCCCAGCTTCGCACAGAGCGCGGTGGCTCCGGAAAAGGCGCCGACCTCCAGCAGAATCTGGGTCGCGGCGGGTGCTCCCAGTTTCAAGAGTGCCCAGATGCGTTTCAGGTCAAAGCTGATTTCGTCGATCCATTGCGACAGGCCCCGCTTCGCTTCCACGTAGAGAATCGTGGCGAGCATGGCGAGCGCCATGTAGATGCGAGCGAGACAGGTGGACCAACCGGAGCCCGTGATGCCCATCGCCGGCATTCCGATGTGCCCATAGATGAGCGCCCAATCGCCAACGAAGTTGATGAGATTGGCAGAGATGAGGGTGAACATGATGGGATGCACGACGTTCACCGCCTGCAGATAACGCCGCAGCGCGAAGTAACAAAGCAGCGGCAGAGTGCCCCAATTCAGCGCACGCAGGAAGGGCCGCATGGGTTCGATCAGCTCCGGGCTCACCCCGAAGCGACCCATGAGCGCCGGCCAGAATGAAACCAGGAACATGAGGAAGGGCGTCAATCCGAGCGCGAGAAAGGATCCATTGACCAGAGAATGCCGGGCGTCGCGGATGTCGTCGCGGCCGTGGGCTTGCGCGACGAAGGTATCGAGTCCCAGCAACAGACCTGCGCCAAAAATCCCGATGATGTGGTAAAGACTCTGCCCCAATCCGGTCGCCCCGATGGCTACGGCACTGTTGGGGAGGCGGCCCACCATGATGGTGTCGACCACGCCCATGCTCATCCAGCCGATTTCGGCCAGAACCAGTGGCAAAGCCAGGCGGAGAGTAGGACGCACGTCGTGCCGGAGATCACGCAAAGAGGGCATGGGATCGGTCATTATGCAGAAAGCCGCCGCCGATTCGCAATGCCCGACCGCCAGCAGCGGCCACGCACAACTTTGCTATAATCACTTTGTCATTCGGTACTTCAAGTTCCGATCCGTGCGGAAGTGGTGGAACTGGCAGACACACCATCTTGAGGGGGTGGCGCCGAAAGGCGTGGGGGTTCAAATCCCCCCTTCCGCACCAATTTTAAAGCTGTAGAGTGAGTCGGTTACGGGCAGCTTCCTGTTTCGCACAATTCTCATCCAAAGCTTCCGGCGGGCGCACCTTCTCCCTGAGGCGTTTATGATGAGCGTCTAAGCTCGTCGCTATAGTCCTCGCGCGCAAACTGATCTCCTACAGCGAGCACTGTCATTGTGCGGAATGGATCATGGGCACGGTTGAACCACCGGCGGCGTAATTCGAAAGAGAAACCTGCACACGGATGCAACCAACTCTACGCCGTGGGTATCTAAATGGAGTGTTCCGCTTGGGTTACCGTAGTCATGTCCATCCGCGTGCTTGCAGCGACTCAATTTTATATGGTACAAACAGCTAGAAGATGTCACTGACAAGCCATTCTGAAGATCGTCGGCACCTGGGTTGGTGCGCAGCGGTCGTTCTGGTCGCCGCGTGCTCGCTGATTGTCAGCGTGGCGACGCGTTATTGTTATACGGGCGATGCTCCGTCCACCGTCGTAAAGGCCGTCCCGAGCCACGCATCCCCCGACGCGAAACGGCAACGTCTCGCTAAGGATGCAGCTGACTGGATACCTCCGGTGGTGCCCTTCAGCGTCTTGCAGTCTCCCAGCAGTTATCCTCGAATTGCGCCTGCCGGGCCCCCGGCACCAGGCCTTCTTTTCGAAGAGAACCTTTACGTTCGGCCACCTCCATCCTCCGAATCCCTTTCGTAAATACCTCCGCCGCTAGCCTTGCGTTTTTGCCACAAGCGGGTGAGAGCGGCCTGTTTCTGCTATTCGGCCTAGACCGATCGCGGAGCAGGTTCGAATCAGAATTCCCAATTCCGGCGCAACGGCTTGCGTGGCGTGCATTGAAACCGCACTCCACTGGCAAGAGTCTGTGAAAATGTGGTAAAGCAAGTGGTTCCTGGAAAGTAACGACGAGTCCAAAAGGATATGGGCATGCCCGTCGCACCTTTGTTGACCGAAATCGAGCTTGACGCTCTTCGCCAGTTCGACACGTGCATGGTTGCAAACGCGATCGAATCATTTTCCGTCAGGCTGCGGAACACTGGGTTTGCCGATGCCAGTGTTCGCTGCATCTTCGAGGATGCTCCTCCGATGGTGGGGTACGCCGCCACCGCCCGCCTTCGCAGTGGCGCGCCACCGATTGGCAGCGACACCTTCCACGACCGCGCGGACTTCTGGAACAAAATTCTCGCGATACCTGCACCGCGCATTCTTGTGCTAGAGGACATGGACGACCCGCCGGGGCGGGGGGCCTTCGTCGGGGACATGCACGCCGCAATTCTGAACGGTTTGGGCTGCGTCGGCTACGTGACCAACGGCGCCGTGCGTGAATTGCCGTCGGTTCGCAAGATGGGCATTCAGTTGTTTGCTGGCAGCGTGGCGGTGTCGCACGCCTATGCCCACATCTTCGAGATTGGAGCCGTGATCAGGGTGGGGGGAATGGAAGTGCGCCCCGGAGACTTGCTGCATGGGGACCGCCACGGTGTGCTCACCGTTCCATCGGAGATTGCGGCTCGCGTGCCCGGCGTTGCCGACCGATTGCAACAGGCGGAGCAAAAGGTCATCGATTTTTGTCGATCCAAGGACTTCTCGGTATCGAAGCTGCGCGAGGTTATGAAGACGCTGGGTTAAGAAATCGCCAGGGAATGCTGGTCAAGGGAAATACGATGACTCAAAGTTGCAATGGATTCCACAAGATGCGAGCCGGCAGATCGAATGAGGGACTCTCCTATTTACTCACGACTGTTGTGGTCGGTCTCGCGATCGCTGCTTCGTCGTGTTCGGGGAACGGAAACGGACGGGTGCAAGCGAGCGGCCCGACGATCACTGTCGGCGTGACGAAGGTGGTCAACAAATCACTGGGACGGCAAATCACGTTGTCCTCCGAACTGGTGCCCTTCCAGGAGATCGACGTGTATGCCAAGGAATCCGGATATGTCAAAAAGTTGCTCGTCGACTACGGCACCCACGTAAAGGCGGGCCAGGTAATGGCGGTTCTGGAGATTCCTGAGTTGGAGGCTCAGCTTCAGGAAGATC
Organism: Terriglobales bacterium; assembly: GCA_037443605.1. Classification (GTDB taxonomy): domain Bacteria; phylum Acidobacteriota; class Terriglobia; order Terriglobales; family Acidobacteriaceae; genus Sulfotelmatobacter. The sequence continues at coordinate 2,160 of JBBIOA010000025.1, read as the reverse complement.
AGGCGGAAATCAAGAATGCCGCGAACCAGGTGAGCCGCGCCCAACACGAGTTATACCGCTACCAGGCACAGTACAAGGCCTTGCATCTGCAATACACACGACTGAATGGCGTCTTTGAGAGTCAACCTGGGATTGTCGCGCAGCAGGAAGTGGACGACGCACAGGGGAAGGACCTGGCGGCCTCCTCTCAAGTAGACGCTGGCCAGGCGGCGCTAGAGGCGGCACAGAGCCAATTGTCGGTGGCCAAAGCAAAGCTGGCTCACGATCAAAGCCTGTTTGACTATGCCAAGATCACGGCTCCGTTTGCCGGAGTCGTGACCGAGCGGTACGCGAACCTGGGCACCCTGGTGCAGGCAGGTACAGGCTCGAGCACGCAGGCCATACCGATTGTCAGACTGTCCCAGGACGACCTTTTCAGGCTGGTGATTCCAGTTCCCGAGTCTTACGTTCGATTTATCCGCGTTGGCGATCACGTAGACGTTCGCGTGCCCTCGCTCAACCGCACGTTCCCGGGAAAGGTAGCCCGTTTTTCGGTGGATGTGCGAGAGGACACTCGAACCATGCACACCGAAGTAGATGTCCAGAACCGAGATCGGGTCCTGATCCCGGGAATTTACGCCGAAGCCGCTCTCACGCTTGAACACAAGGAAGATATTCCATCCATACCTTTGCAGGCTGTGAACCACGAAGCCGACAAGACGACGGTTTTTGTGGTTACCGCCAACCATCAAATCGAGGACCGTCCAGTGAGCCTGGGACTTCAAACCGCCAGTGACGCGGAAGTGGTCTCCGGCTTGAGTGCGGGTGAGCAGGTTGTGGTGAGCGACCGCAGCGGATTGAAGCCCGGGGAGAAAGTCGATCCCCAACTGGTGCAGATCATGCAGTACCACGAGAGCAGCCAGGAGTAGGCCCGCCGTTGATAGCGGGTTCGGAAAAGACCAATGTCGCGTTTCTCAATACGTAATCCGTACTTCATCGTCGTGATTTGTCTGGCGCTGATGGTCATTGGCGTGACCAGTCTGTTGCGCATGCCGGTGGATCTGTTTCCGTCCATCAATCTGCCGGAGGTGGTGGTGGCGACCTTCTATTCCGGGATGCCGCCGCAGGATATCGAGACCGATATCACCGATCCGTTGGAACGCTTCTTTACTCTGGCCAGCGGCATCGACCACATGGAATCGCGTTCGCTCCTGGGCGTGAGCATCATCAAAGTCTATTTCCAGCCCGGAACGAATGCCGATGCGGACGTCACGGAACTTTCAAACCTGGCTTTGGCGGACCTGAAGCGGCTTCCCCCCGGAACCCTGCCACCGGTTGTTCTGAAGTTCGATGCCTCCAGCTTGCCGGTATGCCTGGTGACGCTCAAGGGCGAGGGACTGAACCAGACTCAGCTGCACGACATCGGACAGTTCACCATCCGCAATCAGATCGCGGTCGTGAAGGGTGCGGAAATTCCTCCGCCGTTCGGCGGCAAGTATCGCCAGATCATGGTGTACGTCGATCCGTACAAGCTGGCCTCCCGGCAGTTGAGCCCGATGGATGTCGTGGGTGCCGTCAACAACTCGAACCTGATCCTGCCGGCCGGCGACGTGAAGATGGGGCCGTTCGACTATTACGTGTATTCGAACAGCCTGGTCGACAGCATGGAGGAATTGGGCAAGGTTCCGGTCAAGACCGTCGGATCCTCCTGGGTTTCGGTGAACGATCTGGGAAAGGCGGAGGACGCCAACCAGATTCAATACAGCGTCGTGCGGGTTGACGGACAGAGATCGGTGTACTTGCCCATCATGAAGCAGGGGGGCGACACCAACACCATCCAGGTCGTGGAGGGGATCCGCGACATGATCGGCCACCTCTACGACATCCCCAAAGAACTCAAATCCACGGTTGTGTTCGATCAGTCTGCCTTTGTGAAGGAAGCGATCAAAACTCTGCTTCATGAAGGCCTCATCGGGCTGATTCTCACCAGCCTGATGATCCTTGTCTTCCTGGGGAGCGTCCGCGCGACGTCGGCGGTCTTCCTTTCGATCCCGCTCTCGGCGCTGGCTACGTTTGTGGTGCTCTACATGATGGACAGCACGATCAACACGATGATTCTGGGCGGCCTGGCGCTGGCCTTCTCGCGTGTGATCGATAACTCCGTGATCTCTCTGGAAAACA
>JBBIOA010000024.1:0-96917 GCA_037443605.1 Terriglobales bacterium | reverse complement strand
GCCTGGTCGCCAAGAAGCAGGAACTTGATCTCGACACGATCCTCAAGATGGCAACTCCGGAAGAGCGCATTTATCGCCATCGCTGCGTGGAGCGCTGGTCGATTGTGGTTCCATGGGTGGGATTCTCGCTCAGCGAGTTGATCAAGCGCGTCAATCCACTGGGCAGCGCGAAGTTCGTGGAGTTCACCACGCTTCTCGATATGCAGCAGATGCCCGGCCAGCGCCGCAATGTACTCGAATGGCCCTACGTCGAGGGCCTGCGGATGGACGAAGCCATGCACCCGCTCGCGCTGCTTTGTTTCGGCATGTACGGCGAAGAACTGCCCAATCAGGACGGAGCGCCGCTGCGCCTGGTCGTGCCGTGGAAATACGGATTCAAGAGCGGCAAGGCGATTACCCGCATTCGCTTCACCGACAAACAGCCGCTCAATTCGTGGAATATCTCCGCGCCGAACGAGTACGGGTTTTATGCGAACGTGAATCCGAATGTCGACCATCCACGCTGGAGCCAGGCCAAGGAACGGCGCCTGGGCGAATTCCTGATGCGCCCCACGCTGATGTTCAACGGCTACGCGGATCAGGTGGCCAGCCTGTACAACGGGATGGATTTGAAGAAGTATTTCTGAGCGGCTGGGATTCAGCGAAGGCGACTGGAAAGATTGGCTCGGGATTGGGTTCATCCCGCAAGCTTCAACGCATCGCTCATCGCGCATTTCTCGTTGCTAACATGCATCGCTACTTCAAACCCGTAGGGTTTCTCGCCTGCCTGGTGCCGTTAGGGAGGCTGCTCTGGCTCGGCACCCACGATGGCCTGGGCGCGAATCCCATTGAGTTCATCACGCACAGCACGGGCGACTGGACCTTGATCTTTCTTCTGATCACACTGGCGGTCACGCCCCTGCGCAAGCTGACGCGGCAGTACTGGCTCATCAACTTTCGTCGGATGCTGGGGCTGTATGCCTTCTTCTACGGCACACTTCATCTGACGACCTGGCTCTGGCTCGACAAGTCATTCGATCTCCACGAGATGCTGGTGGATGTGCTCAAGCGCAAATACATTACTGCCGGGATGACCGGCTTTGCGCCGATGATTCCGTTGGCGGTGACGTCGACGAAATGGGCGATTCGCAAAATGGGCGGCAAGCGTTGGCAGGTGCTGCATCGGTTGATATACGTGAGCGCGCTGGCCGGAGTGATTCACTACATCTGGCTGGTGAAAGCCGATCTGAAGAAACCGCTGGAATATGCAGCCGTTTTGGGAGTGCTGATGGCATACCGGGCGGTGGTGTGGCTTCGTTCTACACGGACACCGGCTTCGGTGAGGGCTGTCGAGCGCCAGCCGGCAAACGTCTCCTAAACGCGGATGCCCCAGCCATGCCTTTGCTGCACGGCTGGGGCATCTCCGTTTTCTGGCGCGACGCTACTTCAAGCGGCGTTTCCAGGCCTTATGAGGCCGTGCCTGCAACCGCAACATGGCCAGATGCGAGGCCGCCAGATTCGACTTTGCGCTGGCATTCTGCTCTTCCATTCCGCCTACGCCCAGCTGCGTGCTCCCGTCCGTTTCCAGGAACAGCATGGTGGAAGCGTCGACCGTGTAGACCGCTCCATTGAGAAAGCTGTTACTCAGAATCCCCCGGCCGGAGTTGGTTGAGTCCATCGTGATCGTTCCGTTGAATGTCTGGTCGAAGTTGCCCGATCCGGTCGTGCCCTGATCGTTGACATCGATCAGCCCGCTGAAATTCGTGCTATTGAGCGTGAACTCGGCGATATCGTCTTCCTCGAAACCCCCGTTGCCGTTGCCGCTATTCGACGCCGTCAAGTTGAAGCCGAAGCCGGTCGAAGAGTTCGGCGAAGTAGCGCTCTGCTGGAAGGCTGCGCCCGCCGTGACGCCTCCGCCGTCGACTTCAATCATCTGCACTCCCCCACTCGAGGGGTACGCCGCGAAGGTATAGGTCTGGGGGATGGCTGCGGCTCCGTTTACGAAAGACGTGAACTGAACCAGGGAGCGCCCTCCTGAGGGCGTGACTAAACCCGCAAAACCTTGCGGCGTGGTGGTATCAACTGTGCCAACGTCGTCGAAATCTTCCGAGCCATTGCTGATGGTGGTGCCATCCGACGTCATAAATCCGCCCAGTGCAACCGGACCGGAATTCGCCTGGCTGAAATCGAAACCGGCCATGGTGAAGACCAGTTGGCCGGAGGGGAAGGCCGCGCTCGGCTGCGAGAACAGGTCGCCAGCGAGAATGGGGAAAGCGTCCGTTTCGATGAACTTCATGTGGGTGGAGCTGATGGGATAGACATCAAAAGAGTAGATCGTGCCGCCGCTCGTGTGTAGTACGGCCTTTCCCGGGCTGCCGCCCAAAGTTACCACCGAAGGGCTACTGATGCTGGGGTTGGATGGAGTCGAGTTGTCGTTATAATCCATCGATCCGGTTGCATTGCCGGATGCATCGAGCGTGACAAGACCAACTGTGCCAGCAGGAATTCCGAACCCTGTATTCGGGTCGATCCCCGAAATTCCGGACAAGGCCAACACGTAATTGCCGGCCGCGGGCTGAGCCGTGGAGGTCTGCAGGTCCAGCGTTCCGCTGCCTGTTCCGTTGCTGTCGTACTGAGTGATCATCCCGTGCTCGCTCGAAGTGAGGACAAAGTCCACTTTCAGCGTGCTGCCAAAGGGAGTTGTGGTAGTGAAGAGTGCCTGTCCACGGCCGTCGGAAGTGATTTGGTAGCTGCCACCGGTGATGGGATTATTGATGACCGGCGTCGTGAAGCCGGAGTCGTTGATGTCCAGCGCACCGCCGCTAATGTTGCCCTTACCGTCAGCGGTGAATTGCCCGGCGATCGCTAAGAAATCCGGTGTGGGTTGTTGCGAATCAGAGCCGACGATCGAGAATCCATAGGTGCCGTTCAGATTGCTGTTGCTGAACGCACCGGAGGGAGGAGGCGTCGACGTATTCGAACTGCTCCCGCAAGCTACCAGGAGCGAAAGAGAAAGAAGAGCGAAGGGAAGAGCGAGGCGATTGCGCAACATAACATCCCCCTGGACGAGAAAATCTGGGCACAGCACTGGGCGTCTGCCTCAGGCTAGCACGACTGGATTGTCGCTAGATGGAACCCGTACCTGAGAAATAAGTAGCGCGGTGGGAGAAATATTTCCAGCTTTACGAGTCTTTACACGTGCCTTTGGTAACGGAAGGCCAATGCACTACGGATGCACTTCCGATTCATGGCCGGCGAGCTTTCGCAAAGATTCACCGTATGGAGCGCGCGCGTTTCCTTTCTCCGTAATGATCGCGGCCACGTACTGGGCCGGAGTTACATCAAAGGCAGGGTTCTCGACTCCAACGCCATCCGGCACCATCTGCTTGCCGGCAATATGCGTGACTTCCCTGGCGTTGCGCTGCTCAATCGGGATTCCGCTGCCGTCAGGACATGCGAGATCGACCGTGGAGATCGGCGCTGCGACATAGAACGGAATCTTATGCTCCTTGGCCAGAATCGCGACCGTGTAGGTCCCGATCTTATTCGCGACATCGCCGTTGGCGGCGATGCGGTCCGCGCCAACCACGATGGCGCCAATCTTTCCCTGGCGCATCATGGCTCCGGCCATGTTGTCGGAAATGACGGTGGTCGGAATTCCGTCTTTCATCAATTCCCACGCCGTCAGCCGGGAACCTTGCAGGAACGGCCGGGTTTCATCGGCGTAGACGTGAATCTTCTTTCCTTGCTCGACGGCCGCACGGATGACGCCGAGCGCCGTTCCATATCCGGCCGTCGCGAGCGCGCCCGCGTTGCAATGGGTAAGCACTCCGCCCTCGTTGGGCATGAGCGTCGCTCCGTGCCGGCCCATGGCCCGGTTGGCGGCGATGTCTTCGGCGTGCATGCGCTTGGCTTCTTCGACGAGATCCACCTTGATCTGCGCGATTGGGCGAATGCGAATGCGCTCAAACTTTTCCTGCATCCGGCGGATGGCCCAGAACAGATTGACAGCGGTGGGGCGGGTTTTGCCGATGATGTCGCAGATCTGGTCGAACTCCTGCTTCAGATCGCCCACCGACTCCGCCTTGGAGTTGCTGACGCCGAGCGCAATGCCCATAGCGGCCGCCACGCCAATCGCCGGCGCGCCGCGTACGACCATATTGCGGATGACGTCGGCCACCTGCTCGTGGGTTTTGCAATTTACGTAGACTTCTTCGGTAGGCAGCTTCGTCTGGTCAATGAAGCGTACGCCTTTGTCGGTCCATTCCAGTGTCTGGATCATATTTAGTTTCGTGTGATGGATTTCACAACTTGTGCGCCGCGCACAGGTTTCGTGGGCTATTGGTTACCGCCGGCCGCCCGCACACTTCGCAATTCGCGGCCACGGCGAAAACTACGGGTTGGGTGTCATCATTCTGCAATAGATGCTGGTGGCGAACGTCGTTTGCCGTGAAGATCGAAACAAACGGCGCCGGCCCAGCTGCCTTCTCCACGTTGGGCCGCCCTTTGGCTTCCTCGCGTTCCACCAGACACATAGCGCCGACGACTTCGAACCCGAACTCGCGGGCCGCCTCAATCGCTTGAATGGTCGAAGAGCCGGTGGTGCAAACGTCATCGACGATCACGACCCGCGCACCCTTCTCGCGGAAGCCCTCAATGCGCTGTCCGGTGCCATGCTGCTTTTCGGACTTGCGCACCAGGAAGCCGCTCAACTCGCCGCTCACCACGGAAACCGCAGTTACGATCGGGTCCGCGCCCATGGTGAGCCCGCCGATGGCCTGCGCTTTCCAGCCCCTCTGCCGAATCTCTTCCCAAAAAACTTCGCCGGTCAGGCGTGCGCCTTTGGCATCGAGAGTAGTGGTACGGCAGTCAATGTAGTAGTCGCTCGTCCCGCCCGAGGAGAGCTTGAACTCTCCCAGCCGGAACGACTTATGAGCCAGAATGCTCAGCAAATTCTGACGTGCAGCTTGCATCAAAATCTACGATACCACGGAGTTCCCCCTGCCATCGCGCCTCAAAGCAGTCGAGTTGGGGCTGCGGCGCGTCCGCGTGATACCCTGAGAATCAGGCACTCTGATCAACGTTTCGATCCAGAGATACGACCGCACACTTCTCCGCGATAAGCCTTGAAAGGTATGAGAGTGCACACCCCGAAACGATTTTTCCCTTTTCTCCCGATAGTTCTGGCACTTGTTCTTCCCGCGGCCGTTTTTGCCGATGGTACTCGCACCTGGGAACAATCGAGGTTCGAGGATCTCGTCAAAGGGACGGCGACCGGCGTCGCCATCCGCAGCAACGGTGGATTGGAACTGGCGCCCGCGTTCAAGTTGCTCTATGCGACTCCGTCGACCTACATCTGGGCCGTGGCCGCCGATGACTCGGGGAATGTCTACGCGGCCACTGGAGCTCCCGCGCGCGTCTATCGCATCACGCCGGATGGCAAGTCGACTGTGATTTTCGAGCCGCAGGAACTGCAAGTGCAGGCTCTGGAGGTTGGCGCCGAAGGCGTGATTTACGCCGCGACCGCGCCCGATGGCAAAGTCTACAAGCTCGAACACAAACCCGATCCAAAGGCGAAGGCCGAGGCGGCGGGAAGCGAGTCGACCAAGGATTCCAGCAAGCCAGTGCTCGATCCTTCCTGGAGTTCGTCCGTCTATTTCGCGCCAGGAACAAAGTACATCTGGGACCTGCTCCTCGATCGGGCAGGGAATCTCTATGTTGCGACCGGCGACCATGGAGAAATCTATCGAGTCACGCCAAAAGGAGAACATTCGCTGTTTTTCAAGAGCGACGAAACGCACATCCGGGTGATGGCGCAAGATGACAAGGGAAACGTGATCGCCGGAAGCGATGGCAGCGGCCTGGTGTACCGCATCTCGCCAACGGGGGATGCATTCGTCTTGTACAGCGCGCCCAAGAAGGAAATTACCAGCCTTACGCTGGATCGTGACGGGAACATCTATGCGGCCGGTGTCGGAGAGAAGAAGGCGGGACCAAGCGCCGGGTTGATGGTGGGTGCGACGCCGCTGATCACGATTACTACCTCAGCCCCGGTGGCGCCGTCTGGACCGCAGACTCCCGGCCCGACGATCTCTCCTTCGCTGAGTCCGGGGCCGGTCGGGGCATTTCCGTTTCCAGGCGGGGGAGCCAGCGGAGGTTCCGATGTCTATCGGATAGCGCCCGACGGTTCGCCTTCGCGGATATGGACCTCGCGCGAGGATATCGTCTACGCCTTGGCGTTCGATTCGCAAGGGCGTCTGCTGGCGGGCACGGGAAACCGCGGACACGTTTATGCCATCCTGAATGCAGACGAGTATTCCGACCTGCTGAAAGCGCCAGCCTCCCAGATCACCGGCTTTGCCAAGGCACCCGGCGGCGGACTGTACGCGGCCAGCAGCAATTTGGGAAAAGTTTTCGTGTTGGGTCCCGGGCCCGAGAGTCAGGGCACTTACGAGAGCGATGTGTTCGACGCCAAGATCTTCTCGCGCTGGGGCCGGGCGGAGTTTCGCGGGGCAGGGAACGTGGAGTTGTTCATCCGCAGCGGGAATGTCGATAATCCGGACCGTAACTGGAGTCTTTGGAAGAGTATCGACCTTGGAAAGGGCGGCGAGACCGGCGTACCTTCCTCTCGCTACGCTCAATGGAAGGCCCTATTGCACGCGGGCAGTGCAAGGCCGTCGGTCGAGAGTGTGACCCTGAATTACTTGACCAGGAATATCGCCCCGGAGATCGACGATGTGTCGGTGCAACTGGGCACGCGCTACCAACCGCTGGGAAAGTCGACGGCTCTCAGCCTGAGCACGGACTTATCGGGTTCCAGTGGTGCACACTTCGAGTCTCCGGTGCCGAGCACTCACGACAAGGATGCGGTTGGCGTCAAATGGAGTGCGCACGATGACAATGACGATCAACTCGTCTATTCCCTTTACTATCGCGGCGACGGGGAAAGCCGCTGGCTTCTGTTGAAAGATAATCTGACCGACAAGGCTTACTCCTTCGACGCCAGCTTGCTGCCTGACGGCGGGTACTCGGTGAAGGTCGTGGCCTCCGACGCGCCGTCGCATTCTCCGGGCGAAGCTCTGAGCACGGAGAAAGTCAGCCGCCGATTTGAAGTGGATACCACGCCTCCGCGCGTTGAGAATCTGGCGGCGGCGGTTGAAGGCGCCCAGATTCGGGTCCGATTCCGGGCGGAGGACAGTTTTTCAGCGATCAAACGCGCTGAGTATTCCATCGATGCAGGCGAGTGGAAGTACGTGGAACCGGTGGGGCAGCTGTCCGATGCAAAGATCGAAGACTACGATTTCAAAATTTTGCCTGAGCCTGGCAATACGTCTGCCGCCGAGCACGTAGTGGTGGTTCGCGTCTACGACAAGTACGACAACCTGGGCGCGGCAAAGACCGTGCTGAAAGGGAAGTAGAGCCTAGCCGGCAGCCAGATAGATGTAACGGAGAATGAACAGCGCAGTCAGGATCCAGATGACCGCGCTGACTTCGCGGAATTTTCCGGCAACTACCTTTACGAGCGTGTAGGAAATCAACCCCAGGCTAAGGCCGGTCGCGATGCTGAAGGTCAATGGAGTGGTCAGCAACGTGACGAACGCCGGGGTCGCGTCGGTGAAGTCGTCCCATTTCACGCGCCTGATCGACTCGGTCATCAGCGCGCCCACAAGGATCAGAGCGGGGGCGGTTGCATAACCCGGAATGGCTGCTGCCAACGGCGCGCAGAATGCGGCCAGCAGAAACAGAACCGCCGTGAAGACGTTGCTCAACCCGGTTCGCGCTCCAGCGGCCACTCCGGCGGCGCTTTCGATGTAGCTGGTTACGGTCGATGTCCCCGTCAGCGATCCGAAAATCGTACCCACCGCATCGGAGAGCAAGGCACGGCCGACGCGCGGAATCTTGCCATTGACGACGAACCCTCCTTGTTCGCAGACTCCCACCAGCGTTCCGACGTTGTCGAAGAGATCGACAAAAAGGAATACAAAGATAATCTCGAGCAAGCCCAGGTTGAGTGCGCCCCGCAGATCAAGTTGCAGCCACGTCGACGAAGGATGAGGCCATGAGAACACTGACGTGGGCCAATGAGCCATACCACGCAGAATGCCGAATGCCGTGGTCCCCAAGATGCCGATCAGGATCGCGCCGCTGATCTTTCGAGTCATGAGGATCAACATGAGGCCAAGGCCGATGCACGCCAACTGCGCCTCGTGATTCGCCAGGCTGCCGAGACTGACGAAGGTGGCCGGGTTCGCTACCACGAGGTTGGCGTTGCGCAGGCCGACGAAGGCGATGAACATCCCGATGCCTCCGGCGGTGGAGTGCTTCAGGCAGTCCGGAATGCCGTTGACAATCTGTTCGCGCAGTCGCGTCACGGTGAGGATCAGAAAGAAAACGCCGGAAAGGAAGATCACGCCCAAAGCCGTCCGCCAGGGAACGTGCATCCCCAGGCAAACCGAATACGTGAAATACGCGTTCAGCGACATGCCGGGAGCGAGCGCAATGGGGTAGTTGGCGTAAAGCCCCATCACGAGCGAGGCGGCCGCGGCCGAAACGCACGTCGCAAACACCACGCCCTCCATGGGCACGCCGGCTTGGGAGAGAATCTGCGGGTTTACCACGACGATGTACGCCATGGTCACAAAGGTTGTCAGGCCGCCGAGAAACTCCTGGCGAATGGTCGTTTCATGCTCGCGAAGCTGAAAGTAGCGCTCGATCAATGCGGTCGCCTCTTGTGCGTGTCGGGAGAATAAAAGCGACTATTCTACGATATGGCGGCGAGTTACAGCAGTGAATCGACGGCCGGGTGCGATCAGTTTCTTGAATCGTGACAAAGGGAATGAAAGCGGATCTTCTGAGCGCTGGTGTTCATAAAGGGCCTTCGCTCTCTGATTTTGTTGCCGCAGCGGCCGGCGCCGCGGACTGAGTAAGCTCGTGCAGATCTCCAGCATTGCGGAGTTCGGGAAACATCCAAGCCCACAAGCCAATCACCACGAGCGTGCCGACTCCCCCGATCACCACGGCGGGAACCGTCCCGAACCACTGCGCCGTCACGCCCGACTCGAACTGGCCGAACTCGTTCGACGTGCCGATGAAGATCATATCGACGGCAGTCACACGCCCGCGCATTTCGTCCGGGGTTGCGAGTTGAGTCAGGGTGGCGCGGATGATTACGCTAATCATGTCGCTCGCGCCCAGCAGAACCAGGGCGACCAGGGACAGGATCAGGCTTCTGGACAGTCCAAAAATGATCGTAAAGACTCCGAAACCTGCGACCGCCCAGAGCAGGATCGCACCGGACTTGCCGCGTATGGGCCGATGCGCTAATGCAACCGCCATCACCGCCGCGCCAATCCCCGGCGCAGTACGCATCAGGCCCAGCCCGAAAGGACTGGTATGCAAAATCTCGCGCGCATACACGGGTAATAAAGCGGTCGCACCACCGAGCAAGACTGCGAAAAGATCCAGCGATATCGCACCCAGGATCAATTTCTGGCTCCGGATGTAGTGCAGCCCCGCGAACAAGGTCTTGAAAGTCATGGGTTCACGCAGGCGCGCTTTCACTTCGGGCTTGATGCGGAAAGTCGAGACCATCGCGCCGGCGGCTGTCACCATAGCAAAGGCATAGACCACCGAAGGCCCGTGGAACGCGGCGTAAAGAATTCCTCCGAAAGACGGTCCAAGGATGGTCGCTGCCTGAAATGTCGTGGCATTCCATGCCACCGCATTGGCAAAATGTTCGACGGGTATCAATTGAGGGAGGATCGCCCGGCTGGCCGTTCCGTTGAACGACCGCACGACACCCAGAAGAATCAGGACAGCATAGATCGCAGTCACGGAATGGGCTCCGTGACGGCTCAGGGCGAGCAGCAGCGCAAAGCAGACGCCGAAGCCTCCATAGCATGCCGAAAGGACCTTGCGCCGCTCGAAGCGGTCGGAGACGTGACCCGAGATGGGGAACAGGAGAATTCCAGGGAGAAATTGCGCCAGGCCGACGAATCCCAGATCGAGCGGACGCTTGGTGATGTCGTAAACCTGCCAGCCAACGGCTACGGCCTGCATCTCGACGGCGCTCACAATCAGGAATCGCGCGATCTGGAACAGCACGAACGCAGGATGGGCAAAGGCGGCGCGTCCAGCTCTGGCGTCGGCGGCTGCAGGCATGAACTTCTAATGTGACATAGAAGCCTGAGGGAACGTAAGGGCGCAGGATCTGGGGTAGCGGCTCAATTTGAATTTCTGAGTGGTTTCGACGGCGTTCTTCCGAACGCCCGCGTTTTCACCCGAGGGCGGAGGGATTCCTGCTCACGAATTCTGGGGAGCGGGAGATCCTTCGCTCCGCCTGAAGAACGGCTGCGCTCAGGATGACGCCTTCTCGGCATCGACGATTTCAAACGGCGCCGCTACCGGATCCGCCCCTGCTAGGATTCGTTCCACACCAGGTATGCGAGCGCGCCACCCAGCGCAATCAGCGCCAGAAAACTCGGCAGCAGGATCGCCAAATTCCAGGTCAACGGACCGGAGCCGGCGAGGGAATGGAAGAACCGGGAGGGCTCAACCCCACCCCACCAGGAGAACCAGCGCAAAATGTAGCGGTATTGGGAGGCAGCAAAAATCAGCGCTGTGAAACCGGCCACGAGGAAAGCGAAGGTTTCTGCGATGCTGATCGGCTTATTCACGCGCGCATTCGCGGCAACCCGCATGCGCAACTGCGCACGCCACCAGAGCACACCCGGTGCAGCGGAGCAGGATGCCGGTTCGGATTCCGCCCGCGCTTTTTGAAATGTCTGAGTCAGTAAAGCCAGCTCGCTGCAGGCCGTGCAATCCTGAACGTGGGCTCGCAACTCCGGCAAGCATCCTTCCGGCCAATGGCCGGCACGTAAGGCCTGAGTCAGTTCTGGTTCGCGGGAGCATGAGCCGAACATCACGCGTTCCCCCTCTCGGCGGCCTGCTCGCGCAGCAGCCGCGCCATCTTACGCCTCGCGCGAAACAGCAACAGACGCACGCTTCCCGACCGCAGCCCGGTGATCTCGGCGATCTCTTTGTGCGAATAGCCTTCGGCATACGCCAGCCAGAGCACTTGCCGGTCGCGCGGGCGAAGTTGCGCCAACGCCGGGTCGAGAGTGATCTGCGAATCGACACGAGCCAATTGGTTGCGGGAGGCAAATGTAGATTCCGGGAGTTCCTCAATGCTGGAAGATCGCGGCCGTCGCCAGTGATCGCGCATCAGGTTGGTCGCGATCTGGTACAGATAGCGCCGGTAGTTGACTTCGCCGCCTTCGCATCCCTTCGCACACAGGAACCGCACATAACTTTCCTGCATGATGTCTTCTGCTAGAGCCGCGTTCCCTGAAATCCTCATCAGGTAGCCCCGCAGGGCGGGAGCCGAGCGCTGATAGAATCCCGTGAACGTATCGTGATTCATCGGCCCTTCATGCGTTCCCGCAGCCAGGCGAGCGGCAGCATTCGAGATGGCGTATTCTCCGGTCGTATCGTCCTTCCTCATGGCTGCATTCCGCCCGCTTTGGTGTCAGGTCGCGGCAGGATCAGCAGCAATAGAATTTCAATGGCTGGTCGGGTCCCCCGGCATCAAGCCGAGGCGGTGAGCCAGAAACCATGTAACCCCGGCTGAGATGATAAACCCAATTCCGGGCATCAGGATGACCGTTCCCAGCACGAGCAGTGCAGATTCCCCTTCGGGAACCGCATGGCGCAGCAGCCACAGTCCGAAGCCGAGCATCGTCATGACGATTCCAATCTGAAGCGGTGTCAGCACGCGGGCGACGGGGCTGGGAACCGGCTGGTCCTTCTCGAGGCCCACGGCGATCGGCGTCGCCTCCAGGAAACGCTTGCCCGCGTCCGTATTCATATAGGTCAACACTTCCTGCGATGTGCCGAAGCGCTCAATCAGTTTTCCGTGCACGTCGGTTTGCAGCTTGAAGATTTTGCTCCATCGGCGGTTTTCCAGCAGTACATGCGTCAGCCATAGGATCGCCGAGAGAAGGCAAAGAAAAACAAGGAACGGGATGCCGTCGCTGAGCAGTTCACGAGACAGGTCGGACCCTTCTCGTTCCGCCATCTGCGGCCACAGTTTGCGCTCCAGCGTCTGCGCCGGCTGCTCGTGTTCGCCGTGGAGATTGTTGAATAGATAAAAGTCGGGATTCTGAGCAATCTGCGGATGGGCTTGCAGAAAGCGAGCCAGTTCGGGATTGGTCCGATTCACATATTCTGCGTCCGCCAGAAGGGACGGATCATGGGCCACCACCTCTGCCAGTCTTGGGCTAACGCGCAACAGTTGAAGCAGTTGATCCTGAAGGGCGGCCACACCGGGTTCGTTTGCCTGCTGGGCATTTGTCGTGGGTGGCTGAGAGGGGCGCGAGGTTTGCGCCGCCGCCGCCAGGGTTAGGAGTAAGAGTGCAATTAGAAGAAGGCTCTTGCTGGACCGTGCGCTGGTTCGCATTGTGTATTCCTCGGGAAACAGGTTCGTTTTCTCTGTTCTGAGGACACAACGGACGAGGACCGGGCCTGGTTAACAGAAATGTTGGTTAATTTTTGTCGCGCGGAGTTCCTGATACCCAGCTATGCCACGAGCGGCGCGTTGGCGACGCCTGCCGTGCCAAAGACTCTCCGGTAGCGTTCCACCTCAGCCACCGGCCCCAGCGCCTTCGAATAGTTATCGGAAAGCTTTACCGCCGGCTTGCCTTCGACCATCGACACCTTGCAGATCAGGCTGATGGGATCGAAACCGATGTTGTCGTTCGGATTGCATCCGCGGAAATCGTTCGTCAACAGCGTGCCCCAGCCGGCGCTGAGGCGAATGCGGCGATCTTCTTTCCACTTGGTGGCGTCCCTGAAATCGCTGCCTGTGTGGAAATCGCGTGGGATTCTTCCTTTAGCCGGGGTTCCGCCGAAATACGCGTGCAGGCCGAGGATCTGATCGATATCGAGTGTGTCGGATGCAATCAGCAACTTCTCGCGAGGGTCGCGCCCGCGCTGCTTGAGCCAGGCAATATATTCATCCCCGGCGACATATGGATCCTTGCTGTCGACGCGCTGGCCGGTCCAGTCCGCAGCCCAATCCGGCGCGCCTGCCAGAAACTGCGTGGTGCCAAAGGTATCCGGCAGCATGATGCGCAGGGATCCCTCATAGGTCTGCTGCCACAGTTCAAGCACGCGGTACTGCGATGCTCGCAGGGACTCATCGTCGGGAGCGAGTGCTGCCAGCACCATCGGGATTTCATGTGCGTTCGTGCCGATCGCTTCCAGATCGTGTTTGTAGGCCAGGAAGGCGTTGGAAGTGCCGATGAAATTCTGGTAGAGATTCGCCTCCATCGCCACCACGACGTATTCCTGCCACAGAAAGCTGTGCCGGCGCCGCGTTCCGAAGTCGGCCACGCTCAAGCCGGGTACGCCGCGCAAGCGCTCAATCTTGTTCCACAACTTGGTCTTGGCTCTGGCGTAAAGAATGTCGAGGCCAAACTCGCTCAGAGTCTTAAGATTTGCACGTGTCTTGAGCTCGTCTAGGATGGCGAGCGCATACAACTCCCACATCGTGGTCTCGGTCCATAGACCGTCGAAGGTCAGATGAATCTGGCCGTCATGCACCGAAAGGTGATAGTCCGAAAGCCGGAAGTCATGTTCCAGCCATTCCAGGAATGCCGGTTCGAAAATGCCACGGCGGCCATAGAATGTGTTGCCGGCCAGCCAGACCAGTTCGGATTTGCGAAAGCGCCGGCCGCGCACGTGCTGCAACTGCACTTTCAATTCTTCGATGTGAACAATGTCGGCCATGCGCACGGACGGATGGCGATTGATTAACGAGAACTGAACCTGGGTTTTTGGAAAATGCTTCCAGATGAACTGCAACATCAGCAGCTTGTAGAAGTCGGTATCGAGGAGTGATCGGATTACTGGATCCAGTTCCCAGTTGTGATTGTGTGCGCGTTCGGCGAAATTGACGATCATGCGGAGAAGAGCGCCTCGCGAAGCCTCTTGTTCAGGCCTCTGGCGTGTCTAGAGCATACGGGATAATGCTGGGGGGCGGGAAGGGCTCATTGCGGAAAACGCGCTGCGGGCAGAAGGGTTCAGGCGGCCTTGGCTGGTGTTTTCATTTTCGATTCAATGAGCTCAAGCAATTCGGCAAAGGTCATTCCCTGGTCCAGCAACCGGACCAGGGTTTCGGCGTTGATCTCAACGGCGTCCGCCGCCTGCACCAAACGCTCGATAGCGCAGTAGACCGACAGTTCGTGGGACTCCCCTAACCGCGTAAGGACGGTCTCCAAGGGACTGGCGAAACCGGGTCCCGTCATCATGGCGCCTTTCCTCGCCCGACAGTAAAGCTGATCGGTGCCGGATCGGTCAACTGTCGTCGTCACATACGCCAGTGATGACGGTCACGCTTCCGCTTGAAGGGTAAGGAAATCAATGGATTAGACTGCAACTATGCCCTTGATTCCTCCTCCGACCGGCTATTCGTGCTGGCCGGGGCCGGGGTCAGCGCCGAGAGTGGGATCCCGACGTTCCGCGGAGTTGGCGGCCATTGGCGCAACTACAGGATCGAGGAAGTCGCATCGCCTCATGCCTGGCGGCGTGATCCGCGATTGGTGTGGGAGTTCTATTCCATGCGCCGATCGGTTGCCGCGCAAGCCAAGCCGAATCCCGCGCATCTCGCACTCGCAAAACTCGAACAGGCGTTGCGCGACCGCTTGTTTTTGTGCACCCAGAACGTCGACGATTTGCACGAGCAAGCTGGGTCGAAGCAAGTCGTGCACATGCATGGCGAACTGTTCAAGAGCCGCTGCGACACCTGCACCCGTCCACCCTTTCGCGACACGAACACCTATGAGCCGCCTGCGGAACTCCCCCGATGCGAGTGCAGCGGATTGATTCGGCCCCACATCTGCTGGTTTGGCGAGGTCCCGTTCGAACTGGAGCGCATATGCCACGCACTCGATCAATGCACGATCTATATGGCTGTGGGAACCTCCGGAATGGTCGAACCGGCTGCCAGTTTCGTCGCGCAGGTTCAGGGTCATGCGAGAACGGTCTATGTGGGACCGGAAGAGCCTGCGAACGCGCGTTCCTTCACGGAGTGCCATCTGGCAGAGGCAGGCCGGGTTCTACCGGACATGCTAGGCGTATAAAGCGCCGATCCATGATTTCGGACCCGTCCTTTCCTTGACAGAGATCGCGTCCTTCTCTAACCTTGCGGAATTATAGTAATGTAGCTTGGCCGTCCGCGTATGCCGCGGAGACGGTTTACCAATCCCGAAAGCTTCATCCAGAAATCATGAGCGACAAAAAAAGAGACCGGGAATTAGGGATGAACCGCCGTATCACACGGCGAGACTTTTTGAACGGGGTTGCAGTCGGCGTCGGAACTCTAGGCTATGGTAAATTGGCGGGCCTGACGTCTCCCCAGCCAGGCGCCCACAAAACCGCTGGCTTGACCGCGGACCCCTCTGCCTTGACCGGCCTGCGCGGCAGCGCTCCCGGTTCGTTTGATGTTGCCCATGCACTGCGCGATGGTGACTTCTGGGAGAGCGCGGGCGCCCCTCGAGATACGCGGGAAGAATATGACCTCATTGTGGTCGGTGGGGGAATCAGCGGACTTGCCGCTGCCTACTTCTACCGCCAACAGGCCGGTAAGGATGCGCGCATCCTGATACTCGACAACAACGACGACTTCGGCGGCCACGCCCGCCGCAACGAGTTCCATGTGGACGGCCGTCTGCTGCTGAGCAATGGTGGAACCCAGTCCATTGAGAGTCCCTCGGAATACAGTGAAGTCGCGAAGGGACTGCTCCAGGAACTCGGGATTGAAACAAAGAAGTTCTACAAGGCATACGATCAGAAACTCTACGATGGTCTCGGCACTGCCTGCTTCTTCGACAAGAAGACCTTTGGCGAGGATCGGCTGGTGCCGGGTTTGGGCTCGGCTCCATGGCCTGAATTTCTGAAGAAGAGCCCGCTTCCCGAAAAGTTGCAGCAGGAGATCGCTCGCTTGTACGACGAGAAGAGAGACTACCTCGCTGGACTTTCCAAAGAAGAGAAGTATGTCCGTCTGGGCAAGATCAGCTACGCGGGATTTCTCACGGAAATCTGCAAAGCCGATCCGGCAGTGCTACCGTTTTTTCAGTCCTACACCCATGATCTTTTTGCGGTGGGGATTGACGGGGTTTCTGCGCTCGCTTGCTATCGCAACCCGGACGACTATGGCGCCTACCAATACGCAGGTTTCGATGGCCTGCAACTCGGAGGCGATGCCGAGAAGGAAGAGCCCTACATCTTTCACTTTCCCGACGGAAACGCGTCGATCGCGCGCCTGTTGGTCCGGAGCCTCATCCCTGACACGATTCCCGGTCACACGATGGAGGACGTGGTTACCGCTCGCGCCGACTACGCCAAGCTGGATCGCGCGTCCTCACGCATCCGGCTTCGTCTGAGTTCTACTGCTGTCCGTGCGCAGCATTCGGGACCCGTCGGATCTGCGAACGAGGTGACGGTGGCGTACGTTCAAAAAGGAAAACTCGAGACGGTGAAAGGGAAGTCTTGCATCTTAGCTTGCTACAACGGCATGGTTCCCTATCTTTGCCCCGAGCTCCCGGACACGCAGAAAGATGCCTTGCACTATGGCGTGAAAGCGCCGTTCCTCTACACCCATGTCGCCATTCGCAATTGGAGAGCATTCCATAAAATGGGCCTGCGACAGATCCTTTCACCGGGAAGCTACCACTGCTTCACCATGCTCGACTTCCCCGTCAGTCTGGGAAGCTACCAGTTTCCGAGCAAACCGGAAGAACCGATGGTGCTGTTCATGCTGAGGACTCCCTGCAAGGCGGGCCTGCCGCGCCGCGAGCAATACCGCATGGGCAGGTACGAACTGCTTGGCACTTCTTTTTCTGAGTTGGAGAGGAACATCCGAGAACAGTTGAATCGCATGCTCGGGCACGCCGGATTCGATTCGGCGCGTGACGTCGCCGCGATTACGGTAAATCGCTGGGCGCATGGATACGCCTACGAATACGATTCCTTGTTTGATCCTGAGTGGAAGCCGGACGAGCGTCCGTGCGTGATTGGCCGCAAACAGTTCGGACGAATCTCGATTGCAAACTCCGATGCGGCTGCCAGTGCCTACACGAATCCCGCAATCGACCAGGCCTATCGCGCGGTGCAGGAGCAACTGAAAGGCGCATAGCCGGTGGATCAGGCCCATCCCGCGAAACCGTTGAGAGCATGGTGGGCTCTCTAGGCTCGAGAGTGAGACCAATCCCTCGTTCGGAACCGGTACTTGTACCTCTTCCTATTACACTGTCGACCGCGAGACGAATGGCAGGTCTCAGCCGCACTTGTCGGGTATGCTGCCGTGCTGCTTGATCAAGGACTCACGATGTTCGATGCCTCCAAATCCGTCGATTGCCTTGACGTTGAGATTGCGCAAGATGAAGTTAAGTACATTGGTTACGGGTTGAGGGATGGAGTACCCGATGCCGACGGAAACGCCGATATCGAGGTCGGCGGAATGACAGACCGGCAGACCCATCGGAAAGCCTGCCGCGTCGGAGCCGCGGGCTGTCCCGATGCCAACGCGATATCCGAAGTACGGACCGGTCACAAAGCCGAACGCGCCAATGCCCACGATCAGCTTTCCTTCATAGGCCATCACTAACCCGTTTGCGCCGAGTGAAAGGCCGTTGATGGAATCGAGCAGGCTCTGGCGGACTATGAACTTGGTGGGCGCGCCTGCGCCCCAGGCACCGTCGTGATAGCCCATGAACAGTGAGCCATCCATCGCATAGTCGCCGGTGGCATTCAGAGTGGAGTTCCGCGCGCTGAATGCCGTATCCAAAACGAAGGCCTGATGCAGTGTTAAGGCTAATGGAAGTCCCAGGCCGCCAATGGGCAAACTGAAGTCGACTGGAACGGTGACGTGCTGGTTAATGTTTCCGTTCACCCCCAGGGCACTGGAAGCCTCAAACTGCATGGTAAGTCCGGCAACACCTTTCAGCTCGAGTTCGGCTGTCCGGACCTTTCCGCCTCGAATGTCGAGGTTGAAGTGCAGCGCCGGGGCCTTGAGCCGGAGGACCGCGTAGGCCATGATTCGCAGGCCGTTCTGCTCGTGTACGATCTTTAGCCCCAAGCCGCCGCAACAGAACGGAACCACGTTGAAGGGACCGACGTCAATCGGGTTGGGTACGCCCAGCTTCGGCAGGGGCGCCGTTCGAGATACGGGACCAGTAAGAGCGGCAGGCAGTAGACGCGGACGGGCCAACAACGAATCGCCGGACATGCCTTCCGCGATTTGCTGCATCATCGAGTCATCGTATTTGACGGCTCTAGAAGCAGCGTCTGGCTCCGCTGGGAACGCCGGAACAGCAAACGCCTTGACACTGGTGCCGGGGAGGTCAGGAGCGGTGTACGCAATCATCTGGCTCAGATCGACGGGCTGATCAAACGACATTTGTGCTTCTTTAACGACATCGGTGAGAGCGACCGGTCCGAGAATGATCCCCAGTCCATCCTGGTTCCGCTCGACCCCGAGGACGCGTCCCACTCCGCGAGACGTGATGAACATGATCTTGCCCGGTTGCAGTTCTTCGGCGTGATCTGCATGTTCATTGATCGTCCAGGTCAGTCCATCGCTGCTGACGGAACGCACGTCTTCGGCGCCGTGCCCCACCAGAATGACATCGTCCTGGTAAACCACTTTGCTGTTGCGTGTGGGCGCCATGCCGTAACGCAACTCGGCATCCGACATTCTGAGGTTTCCGACCTGCGTACCCGACTTGGACTTACAGCTTAGCAACAGGCCCGCGCACAGCATCAGGGCCAGGACTGCGAGGATCCGGCTCAGTGCGAGGATGACAAAGGCGCGACAATCGACTCGATGACGATGCATCCTGACCCCTACGGGCTACGACGATGTGCATTCGACCACGAAGCTAAAGTTCGGAGCGCGTAGCATGCAGAAACACTCGCGTGGCGGCAAACCATCCGGTGGAGTCATTCCAGTCATACCGGCTCGGGCTCCACAGCACGATCCCATTGCTGAAGCGAAGCGCGGTCTCCAATTGGAACTCCCAGTAAGAAGCATCGACGAATTGAAACTGCTTGGGAGTGCCGTCGTGATACTGCGGCCATAAATAGAAGTAGATCGGCTTCTTGGGATCGAGCGCCCGGGCCTCGGCGAAGGCCTCCTGTGCTCGCTTTTCGTAGGCTGGACGGTCATCGTCAAACGTATAGACCGGTGGAAAGAAGGCGTCGACGTGATGAGCAAGCTCGCGGGCGTAGGAAAGATTCTCCGGCGGAACCTTCGATAGAGTGTTGGTCCCATAGAAACCGACTACCTTGCCCGGAGCCGCTTCATGCGCCCAGTCCGCCAGAGTGGCGAGCGTTTCCGCATTATGGCGAACTACGTCGGCAGGTCCCTTCAGCGGCATCTTCTCAATGTCGATCACCAACGGGCCGGGTTTGGCTGCGTGTAGTCGAACGAGCGCGGCGAAGGCTGCGCGGTTCGGCAGACGGCCGTAGTCCTGGTCGTTGAGCCAGATTTTGTTCTCATAGAGGATGTTGGACTCGATAAATCCGGCGGCGGTTGTGTTGGGTTTTCCGCGGTAAAACATGTTGTCGTACACCATGAAGGCAGTTCGCCCCTGGGCTACTGCAGTTTCGCTGAGTGACACGCCGGTTAAGGCGAACAGAAGCACAGCAACAAGTATCTTCATCGTTTTCTCCAAAGCTCACTCTGACGCCTCTGGGCCAGGCTTGCAGGCCATCACGTGGTCCGGATGAATTCCGGTAGGTTCGCCAACCCTGAGATCAAATTCGAAACGGGCATTGTCGGAGCGAATCCCGACCGGCCCTTCGAGTCCAACCGCATCTGGTCCCACGTTTCCTTCCCAAACCTCGCGGTCGTCCGCGAATACACGCAGTTCTTCGCCGCTCATTTCCGCGCGCAGGGTGTGGCTGCTTCCAGGCTGCAAGAAAGGCACGGGGGCAAAGCGTCGCGGCTTGATGTTCTGGTAGCCGCCGTTCCGGCATTCCGCGCTGGCGTGTTGGGCAGGATTTCTCTTTACGGAGACCACCAGTTTCGACTCAGGCTCGATCCGCCACATGGCATAGACAAGATTGCAGGGATCCTGAGCACGGAGTTTGAGGCCAAATTGACGGCGCGTTTGGCCCGAGCCCAAGCGCGCTTCCTGACTGGTCGCGCCCAGATAGGTGAACTGCATCTCAGCGTCTTGCGATACTGCCGAAGTAACGTACGCACGCACCTTCGGCACGTTCACCGACAAGCGGGAATCGGCGCCGTGTTCAATCGCGCCCTCCGTCACACAGAGGTTTTCACGGCTGACCAGGAATCTTGTGCCAGCACCACTCTGAGTACGCGCAGTATTCAAAATAAGGAACAACAGCAGACCCTGCATTACCCATCGCTTTGCGAGAGCTTTCATGGTTGTCATCTCCTGGAGTTGTTGCCATTTTTCTGGCGCAACACAAGCGGTTACTCGCGGACTAATTCCACCCGCCGGTTTCGCGCCCGGCCTTCGAGCGTATCGTTGCTTTCCTTGGGACGCGATGCACCGAAGCCCGCGGTTGCCAGGCGTGACGCATTGATATGGTGGCGTTCGACGAGGGCCGCTTTGACGGCCGCGGCTCGCCGCTCGGAGAGTGCCTGATTGTATTGATCTCCTCCGATGTTGTCGGTGTGTCCCTCGATATTCAAGTTCCAGGCCGGATTTGCGGTGAGTGCCTCCGCGATCTCTTTCAGCACAGGTTCGGATTCGCTCCGGATCTGATCGCTGCCAAAATCAAAATAGATTCCATGGACTTCTGCCGTTCCTTTCTGTTTCAACTCCTGTTCGATCTTCGGCCCTTCTCCGCCGGGGAATGAGATTTTGACTACCTGCAGAGAGAACTTGCTGTTGGGCTGGGCAAAGCGCAGCGTTACCGGATTGCGAACGTCGTCTACGATCCAAAGCTCGGTCGGTTCTTTTCCGAGCATGCCCCTGGCGTGCACCGCCGGCAGTTCGACTCGCTGATCGTTCACGATTACCGGAATCAAGGTGTCGTCCGGTTCCATCTGCAATAACTCGCCGCTCCACTCATCCCAGGTAAATCCGTCGTGGACGAAGCGCCGCGAGGCCGTCTTCCCCGCGGCATCGTCACCCTCGTCGACGGTCTGCGTGTAGGTAAAGGTGGCACGGCGCTTGGTTTTCAGATCGTTCAGCACAGTAGCGGACACGCTGAACAGAGTCGTCCCCAGGAATACTTCAGGATCTCCGTCCCCGAAACCCGTCTTGTAGAGATGCGCGTTCTGCAGGTCTTCTCGGCAGATCGTGCGATAGACCTCGTTATGATTCGCGCCGTCCGACATGAAGAACCGCACGGAATCGGCGGCAACGGAATCAGCGTTTTCGATCAATTCGTAATCTCCATAGGATACGTGCCAGGCATCGACAATGGTCATACCGGGAACCAGCGGAACGATGGCAGGCTTATCCCCAGCGCTCACCGCAGGAGCAGCGGGACAGTGCACGTCTTGGGTTGAGGAACTGGCGTCCGCGGCCGGGCCGCCGGATGCTTGATCAGGGGGAGTCCTGAGGGCATCTGGCCCTTCCTGAGCAACGGATCGAGCGACTTCCATGGCCTTGTTCTTGATTCGATACGCGATGTAAACGCAACCGCCGAGTCCAAGCAAACCAAGAAACAGCAGAATGCTGACCACAATGACGATGATACGGAGCAGGCTATGCCCAGGTTCTCCTCGCGTTGGCGGAGCCGCGCCGCACAGGCCTTCGGGAGGAGCGGTCGCGACTTGCGGCTCTTTTGCAACGACAGAAGCGTTGTGCGCGGGTCGCGCTGCGCCGCATCCCGAACAGAAGGTGGCAGACTCTTCGAATCGGGCGCCACATTGTATGCAAAATGAGTTCATGAGTATTTGCCTCTAATGCTTCGGCGCCACGGCAGGAGATTTCTTCCCATTCCCCGAGACGACTCGTGGCGACGGATTATTCGAAAGACAGCCTGGATTGCACGCCTTCACGCTGAGCTTGTAGGTCGCCGTCGCCGAACTCTGGGTCCCAACCGGCCCGCCGTGTGGTTTTGGCGTGAAGCTTCTTGAGATCTCCATCGAGTTCGGGTTGATCTTGAGTGGGAACTCGACACGCTCTCCCTCGAAGGCGCGCATCAGCATGAAGTGCGCATCCTTGTAGGGCGGGAAATCGATTTCTTGAAAGACCGGGACCAGCGCCAGGGGGGAAACGACCAGGTACTTCGCCCGCATCTTCATGACGTCTTCCTCGAAGTCGTGTTCCGACGGCTGAAGTTCGAAGATGATGGAATTCTTGTCCAATGTTCCTTTGACAGGGATGACGAAGTCGGCCGGACCAAAAGCGTTCGTGCCCTGACGGGGGAAATCTGCCGATGAGGTGGCTTCTTGGGAATTGGCTCCAAAGCCGAGTTTCACCGGAGACGAACCGCCGGGCAGGACCGCAGCCGATACCTTGTGGACGTAACCGGCTCCGAGACCATTGAGCAGTTTGGGAAACAGCACCGCATAGGAGTTCTCCCACACATCAATGTGCGTCGCGGTGCCGCGGAATTCTCCCGTCAGCGGAACTACTGCTCCCGTGGCTTTTTTCGGATAACGCAGGACGAGCGAGCCGTCGAGTTGAATGACATAGCGCCACCAGCGCGTCCCAGCGGTTGTGACGAGGGCATCCATGCTGCCCGAGACAGGGCCTTCAAACTTCTGGCAATACGCAGCAAAGACTGCTTCGGAGTTCTTGGAGATGATGGACTGCGTCTCCTGCAGCGCCGTATCGAAGTATTGGATCGGCTTGTCACCGGGATCGAGCTCTTTGAGGGCACTCGTGAACCGTAGGTGGTCAGGCGTGTTCGGAGGAGTCGGGCCGCCAGGATTGGGTAATCCCTGGCAGTAGTGGGTCGTGTCTTCCGGACCTGCTCCCTTCAGAGTGCTCGCTTCCCATGCGGCCAGTTCTCTCATGGGTGTCTCGATGTCAGAGATCAGATCCGCCACCGCGTTCAGTTCCTCCACGAGCAGAGAAACGTCGTCACATTGCACCGCGCCTGGCTTGCTGCGCTGAATGAGAGCGGTGATCTTCGCTTGTTCTTGCCAGGCGAAATCTTGAAAGTCGTAAAGCTTCTGGATCAGGTCGGCGACAAAAGGTCTCCCGGCGGGATAGTCCGTGCGCAGCGCAATGATGTTGTGCAGCGCCTTGTCGAAGACAGCAATCTGCTTCAGGCCATCCAGAAGGCGAACCTCCAGGTCGGTCAGGTCTTTGTAGAGGTTCTCGGTAGCCGAAGAGTAGGGAAGAGTACGGTTGAGCAGTTCGATCCGGCTCACCAGTTCGACCGCCATCTGCCCTAGGACCGGCGTGGCGTCGGGCGGGCTCAGGCCTGGATCGAGATGGAACCGAAGTTCGCGCGTGTATTTTCCACCCGGAGATTGAGCGCAGACCTTGTAATTGCCGGGGGTGCCGGTATTGGTGCTGCAGAACAGGAAGCTTCCGTCGGCCTGCAGCGGGACGTTCACGCTAACTGGAGAGCCGGAGGGGGCAGTCACCGTCGCCTTCAGCGGACCAGGGCCGTCCAACGGGGTTGTGCCTTTGATGATGACATCGTCCCCTTGGCCGGGATTGGAGGAAAGCATGCTCAACTCCAGAGGGCTCTGATGCGAGGACTCGGATTTTTCAACCTGAAAGAAACTCTCCGCGACCGTGTGGTTGTCGGGTGCGACTGCGCGCACGCGATACTTCCCAGCAGAAGAGGGAGCGTCGTAGCTGGCGGAGAAATCGCCGTTCGACCCCGCACGCACCGAGAGGTACTGCGCCCGCTCCGGCGCCGGAGGCGTGATGATAATGCTCACGGTCGTGAGGTTGCATGGAAGATCGGTGTGACCGCTGATCCTGATGATTCGGTGACTGTCAGGTGGCGCTGAGGAACAACTCTGCGGCTCAGCTGGCAGGGATGTGGGAGAAACGCTGACCTTGATTGCCGGAATGGAAACAACCTGAAAGGAAGCCTTGGCGTCGGCGCTTCCGTCCGGCGTGAGTGCATCCACTAGGTAATCGCCCGGATCGGCCGGAGAGTAACTCGTCACAAATGTGCCGTTGCTTTGAGCCTGAGCCGTGAGTTTGGCCGGCGTCCCGCTGGGTGGATTGGGCTGCACTGTGATCGGAACAGTCTTCCGAGATCCGGCAAGTTTGGTCGTGCCGTCAATGAGCACGCCCGTTCCTTGCACCGCGCATGCGGGTTGCGTGGTCACGGTGATGGCCTTGGTAGACTGTGCCTGCATCGTCCCGATCAATGCGATCGACATCGCGAAGGTCCAGGCGGCGAGATTCGTCGATGACGTTGTCGAGTGCATGGAAGTTTCCCTCTGTTCTTTCGCTCTCCTACTTCACGGTGAAGGACCAGGCTGAGTTAAAGAGCAAGCCGGCACCTTGCCCTTGCGCGACTTCCGCTCCAGAAAACTTCTTGTTCTTGGAAATGGGGCGCAAGACCACTGCGTACTCTCCGGGAGCCAGCGCAGCAGAGGGGGAAATGCGCGCGTGTCCGGAGCCTAGTCTCGTGACCGAGGCCGGTTGCCGCTCCTCGATGAACGACGAGTAGACTTCCCACTCCGGAGCGATGTTGAGAACCGTGTCCGATTTCGCGTCAGTGGCGCCGACCAGTCTCCACGCGTTATTGGAGGGAGTCAGTTTGACGATCGCGGGCTCGAATTCGTCTGGGTTAATGCCGGGCAGGCCGGCATAGGTCAAATCGAAGGACGGTCTATTCGAGGCAGCGGTTACCTGCGAATTCAGGCCGGATAGGGCCCAGACATATTTTTCTGAAGGTTTGAAGTGATGGGCGATGATCTCGGACGTGATGTCGCTGGAACTTTGGGTCATGGCGTCGGAGGCCATCTGACCGGCAAAGCCTGAGCCCAAGTGGGTGATCGTCGAATACCAAACCTGATTCACCCCGGCCTGAAACGCAGACTTGGCGGCGCTATCCACGGCAATCGTCTTGAGCGAATTCGCCTTGGATTTCGTTTGGGCGACAAACGTGTGTTCGGGAGCCAGGTCCTTACGCGAAGTGCCGTCGATGAACGCTACGACGGGCATGAGCCCGGCAGGGAGGGGCGCGGTTGTAGTGCCGCCGAGACCGCCGATTCCGCCGCCGAGGGGAGACGTCCCTGGGAGTCCCCCGCCGCCCATCATGGCCTTGATCGCCGCCCCAAACTGCGCCAACCCCGCCGATGTCGGAACCCCAGACGGGACGTTACCGCCTCCGGCAAAGCCCGCCGCTTGTCCAGCAGCCGTGGGCTGCGCGGTTGGATTCTTCTTGCTCGCAGCAGCGGCCAGCATGGCATTCATGACCTTCGAACCGACGCCTGCCTTCTGCAGCGCAATCAATGCACCGGCAGAGGTGTCGAAAGTAGTTTCGTTCGCCTGGATGGCGTTAAGGATCACGTCTTCCGGCAAAGAGCTTTTCACCATGGAAACCACATCGTCGTTGGTCAGAGGCTTATTGGCCTGCGCGAAGCAGGCGGTCGTCAGCAATAGGGCAAATACGAGGAACCGTTGGCTAAGGGCTTTCATCTTAGTAACCTCCTGCTTTTGTCGTTGCCCCTGCCGGGGAAACTGGCGAGAGCGGCTGCGTGCCGGCACTCTTTTTTTGCTGCATCATCTTGTGTGGGTCCGGGTCCTTGGTGTGGTCGGCGAAACGGACGCGCTCATAGTTCCTGCGCAGAGCCATGATGCGATAATAGAAACGCACGTTCGAAGCGCCGCCGCCCAGTTCGTG
This sequence comes from Terriglobales bacterium, assembly GCA_037443605.1. Lineage (GTDB taxonomy): Bacteria > Acidobacteriota > Terriglobia > Terriglobales > Acidobacteriaceae > Sulfotelmatobacter. Next base: position 71,126 of record JBBIOA010000024.1, on the reverse strand, counting down.
TACTTCGAACGAGGAAGGCGTCTGGTGATTGACGTAGAGTCCTTTGCAGTCGCTGTTGGGAACCGGAAACACCATGTATTCGTTCTCGGTGTTGACGGTCTGGATGAAGTCAGGATCGAGGGTCACAACGGCCGAGCCGTTCACCAGTTCAGCCGAGCCTGCATCCTCGAACCAGTTCTGGGGTGCCTCGATGGCCGACATCGCCACTTTGCGCTTGCCGCCGTCAAGCGGGACAACAGCGTTCTTAGTGCCGGTGCAGCTAAGGTTGCCGCTGGCATCCACCAGGCAATAAGTCCCGTTCGCATTGTTGCCGGCGAGGAACGGGGCACCGGATGCGTTGTTGTTTTCCGCCAGGAGTGACACATAGTACTGCGTGTTGTTGGTGAATGAGCCCGCGTAGCCGTCGTCGGCGGTGCCGATCACGCCCCATCCACCGCCAATGCCTCCGTCGCCCCAGGAGCCGAGACCAATCGCCGAAACGGTAGCGCCCGTCGAGCTTAGGGAACCGTTTTGTCCGAAGACGCCAATCGCATTGATGCCCGCAGCCGATCCGTAAACGCCTTTCGGACTCCCGGCCGAGGAGGTGGCATACCCGTACACGCCAAAAGCGCCGGGGCTGCTGCTCGCCGTGATCCCCTCGACTCCCCAGGCGCTTCCGGCGGTCGCCGATGCAGAGCCCTCGATGACAGTGGCATTCCCGGAGGTGCTGGTTACGAAGAGTGGTACGTTCCCCGCCGAATTCATATAAAGGGAACTGGAGATCGAGGCGCTCGTAGCGACGAGGGATGCGGCTGTCAAGTTGGTGAAATTGGCGGTCGTTGCGTTCACGGCTCCACCGCCAAGATTGCCGGCAGTAATTGTGTTCGCGGCGAAGTTGCCCGAGCCGTCGCGCTTGACGATCGTGTTTGCCGTGTCCGTGCTGGTGGGTGCCGCCGTCCAGGCGAGGTTCAGGGTGCCGGCGCCGGTTATGGGCGAGCCCGTCACCGTGAAATCCGAAGAAGGTACGGAGAGCCCTACACTCGTTACCGTCCCCGGGCCGGTCCCGGGAAAGGTCTGGCCAGCGGCAAAGGTGATCTGGCCCTGGCTGTTGATCTTAAACCCAGTTTCGGCCGGAGTCGCCGTCCCCGATCCATACAAGAGGTTCAGCGTCCCCGAAGCCGAGGATGTGTTGTTGTTCGCTGGTTCGGACTGCAGTTCAAACTTCTGCGCGACCGCGGCCGCAAGAGCGCTGTTGAACACGGATGCCACCATTAAGTTCGCCGGCGAGTTCTTTCCTCCAGTCGAGGTCGCTGTGCCGGCGGAAGGCAGACTCAGAGTGCCGCGCACAGTCGCTCCTCCCTTGACGTCTAGCGTGGCCCCGGGAGTCGTCGTGCCGATGCCGATCTTCGCGGTCGCGCCCGTCCCCGATTGATACATCACGGAGTCAGCAAGGTTCGAAGCGGAGGTCCAGAGCGGAACATAGTTCGCAGCGCCGGAACCGGTGACAGCACTTGCCGGTGGGTTGAGCGACGGCGTAACAGATGTTTCGCCTGCGGCCGAAGCGGATGGCGGAGGGGCCAATAGAAAGGCCGAGGGCGGCAATCCTCCGAGGGTTGCCGCGTCCCCAGCCTTTAGCGCGTAGGGGACACTCAATAGCAGGACGCGCGGCTGTTCCGCCTGTCCATCTGGTTGTACGCCCATCCAACGGGCTTCACTGGAAGTGAACAGATCGGCGGGCACGCCTTCAGGCTTGGTCGCGCCGAGCATGACCGAGTAATGTCCGGTGGAATCCAGGGATACATTCTGCGTCTCGATCCAAAGCGGAGCGCCGCCCAGATCGCTCTGATACAGAGCGAAAGTGAGGCCAGTGATGCCGGTAAGGGGCTTGCCGTCCAGGTCTTTGACGCTGCCACTAAACTTCACCAAGTGCGGGACTGAGGGGCTCACCGACGATTGCTGCGCCAACGCCCACGAGGACCCAAGCAAGAGAACCAGCTGAAGAACGATCGAACCGCGCTTGTATTTCATACCCACCTTCCGCGTTTGAAATTCGACCCGATGGTCGTGAAAACCCAGTGGTTCCATTTCTCGGTGAGGCGCCGCGCCCGGATTCAGAGGGCGGATGTTTCTGGCACCTGCGACCTCTGTTTGCTTCCCTGCTGCGGGGGATTGTGTTAGAGTGCAGACCAACTTTTGAACCACCACCGCCCCACGTGGCGAATCCTGCATCGGACCGGGACGGAAAGTCCTTAAGAACGCCTCAAAAAGTTCTCAGGAAAAGTTCAACAGCGGCTATGGCCAAGCACAGCAAGCACTTATACGAGTTCGGCCCCTTCCGTCTTGACCCTGAAGAACGCCTCCTCTTCCGTGGAACGGAGACCATTCCGCTACCTCCGAAGGCCTTTGAGACTCTGTTGATCTTGGTCGACCGCAGCGAGCGGGTCGTTTCCAAGGACGACCTGATGAAGAGCCTCTGGCCAGATACCTTCGTGGAAGAGGCCAATCTCTCCCAGAATATTTTTGTTCTGAGAAAAGCGCTGGGCGATTCGGCCCAGAATCCGCGCTATATCGCCACCGTTCCGGGACGGGGCTACCGTTTCGCCGAGAAGCTTCGGGAAGTCGTCGAGGAGGAAGGAGACCCGGTTGTTCAGGCTCCCTCCATACCAGCAGTTGCCCCGGCAAAGAGGCCAAGAACCGGGCAGCGTTACCTCTGGGTCTGGGTGGCCATCGTACTGATAGGTTGTGGGCTTGGATACCGAGGTTACTTACGGCGAACTCATGCGACAGCCGCTCTGCGCCCCTCCGGACTGCCGCCCCGGCGTTCGATTGCGGTCCTGGGTTTTCGCAATCTGTCGGGTGGCCCTGAAAAAGACTGGCTGTCGACCGCCCTGGCGGAAATGCTAACCACGGAACTTGTGGCTGGAGAACAACTGCGCCTGGTTTCCGGAGAGGATATCGCGCGCACCAAGCTTGAACTGCCACTGGTGGACGCCGACAGCCTGTCTCAGGACACGCTGGCACGATTGCACAAGAACCTGGGCAGCGATCTGGTGGTTCTTGGCTCGTATACGGTGCTCGGAAAGAAATCGGAAGGCAGCGTCCGGCTGGATGTGCGTCTGCAAGACACGGCTGCCGGGGAAACGATTGCCGATGTTGCGGTGATTGGCACGGAGGCAAACCTGTTTGATCTGGTATCTCAGGCCGGTTCCCGCCTGCGCACTAAGCTTGGAGTACAGGCAGTCTCCCCGGCTGATGCGGTCAGTGTGCGCGCCGCTTTGCCGGATACGCCGGAAGCTGCTCGCCGATACGCCGAGGGCCTGGCGAAATTGCGCGTCTTTGATGCGTTGGCCGCGCGCGAGTTGCTCCAGGACGCCGTAACGCTGGATCCGAAATTCCCGCTATCGCACGCCGCATTGGCGGACGCGTGGGTTGCCCTCGGCTATGACGCCAAGGCCAAGGCAGAGGCCACCAAGGCGGTTGAATTATCGGGCAAGTTGGGGCGCGAGGAACGGCTCGCGGTGGAGGGCCACTCCCGGCTGGCGACTCACGACTACGCAAAGGCAGTCGAGGTCTACCGCACTCTCTTTACGCTGTTTCCAGACAACGTCGATTACGGGCTCAATCTGGCGGAAGCTCAGAAGCATGCAGGCAAACCGGTGGATGCAGTCGGCACTCTTGAGGCGTTGCAGAAACTTCCGGCGCCGTCGGGGGACGATCCGAGGATCGACCTGCAGTTGGCCGCCTCGGTCGCGCGCTCCGATCATGCACGGGCGCTCGCTGCCGACGAGCAAGCCATCAATAAAGGAATGGCTTCCGGCGCGAAGTTGCTGGTGGCCCGGGCTCGCGGGAACAAATGCGTCAACTTTCTCTATATTGGCAAATTCGAAGACGCCATCCCATCCTGTGAGGAGGCACAACGTCTCTATGCCTCCGCCGGGGACCTGAACGGAGTGGGAAAAGAACTGAATGACATCGGATATGCTCGGATCCAGCAAGGCAACGTTGCAGAGTCCAAGCGGCTCTGGCAAGAAGCGGCTAAAAACTTTCATGCCATCGGCAACGATGAAGGCGTCGCGGCGACGCTCGCGAATCTTGCCACTACCATCTATGTCAGTGGGGAACTGGCGGAGGCAAAACGGCTCTTCCGTGAGGCTCTGCCGCGATATCGCCAGGTGGAAGATTTAGACGGCGAGTCTCTGCTCCTGGTCAATCTGGCTGAACTCATCGCTTTTCAGGGAGAACTTCGCGCCTCAGAAACCACCTATCAGGAAGCTATGACTGCGGCGCAGCGGATCGATGACAAGCGCTGCATCGGTTTCGCCCAGGCCGGGCTCGGCGACACACTATTAGCCGAAGGCAAATTGGCCGAGGCACGAAAGGCGTATGAGCAGTCCCTGGCGATCCGCAACGAAATTGGCGAAAAGCAATCGGCGTCCGAATCCCGCACCTACCTGGCGGAGTTGGCGATCGAGGAAGGGCACGCCGTTGATGCAGAAAAGGTCGCTCGCAACACAACGAAGGAATTCCACGATGAACAGGAAGAAGACGACGAGTTGACCGCAGCGGCGGTGCTGATTGAGGCGTTGCTGGCTCAGGGGAAAATGGACCAAGCCAAGGCAGTCGTGGATAGCGAAGCGGCCGCAGCTGCCCGGAACCAGAATCGGCAGGTCAGCCTGAAGTTTGCCATCGTCGCAGCCCGTGCCGGTGCGGCTTCCGGGAGGGTTGCTGACGCGAAATCGAGCCTAGAGACAATCTTGAAGGACGAGATCCAGAAAGGTTTTCTGGGATATCAGCTCGAGACCCGCCTTGCCCTCGCTGAAATTGAGGTGAAGTCGGGACATCTACAAACAGGTCGCGCACACCTTGCCAGCCTGGCGGCCGAAGCAAAAGCGAAAGACTACAACCTACTGGCGCGCAAAACGGCTCGGGTTCGGGACAACTGAATCCTCGATTCGTATCCTTTTTTGGGGAAGGTGGGCTGCTCTCAAACTGTCTTTGAGACTTAAAGACTTGCACTCGAATATCTTCGAGTTTCTTTTCCTCGACGCCATACGAAAGAGCGTTGCCGGCGAAATGCACGAACCGCGCCGGCAGTAGTCGGTGTGGGAGCAGCGACGCACCGAAATCTTTAGAGGTTTTGAAGACTGCAGCACTCCGTCAATGGGCGGTTAATTTTCGCGTTGGTCTTTGTCTATATCGGCTGGAAATTGGCTCCGTCTCCTCTTTGTCTTATTGTTTAACGAGCTCAACCCGACGATTCTTCGCGCGGCCTTCTTCGCTGTCATTCGAAGCGACCGGCGCAGACGGCCCATCGCCGATCGCCTTCAGCCGGGCCGCCGGCACTCCATATTTTGTCGAAAGCAACTGCGCGACTGCGTCTGCTCGCCGCTGTGACAGATCCTGGTTCGAAGCCAGATTGCCAACATTGTCGGTGTGGCCCACCACATAAAGTTTCATTTGCGCGTTCTTCTGGATGAGCTTGGCGATTTCCTTGAGCGTGGCATCGGACTCAGGCTTGACATCGGCCTTACCAGTATCGAAATAGATGCCGTAGACAGAGGCGTGTCCGGTTCGCGAAATGTCACTGGCCAAACTATCGGCATTTACCGTGACGAGGCCGGAATCCATCGGCTTTATTTCCACGATAACGATCTCCGCCCATGCGGGAGTCGTGTCATTGTCCTGTTCGACGTGGAGACTCACGTACACGTCCCCCTCTGGCCGGGAGAGCTTGGCCGAGATATGGCGTGCAGAGCAAGCGCCGCACCATCCAGTCACGCCTTCGATGTAGCCCGTCCCGCATTGTGCGAGAGCGCAACTAAAGAGGGTCTGGAATCCGGCGCGCTGTAAGGCATCCTGATAGTTCCGCAGCACCTCCATCGTGGAGCGACCCGAAGGAATCGCGTAATGAATGCGCGTAAACTTTCCCTCCAGGGGTTGACTCTTCGCAATTTCTCCCTGCCCCATTTTTCCCAAGGGCAAGGTGTAGGAGTCGTACGCCTTTGAAGCGTAGTCATCGATGATCGACCCCGGGTAGCGGGAGATCAACGGATGATCTTTGCTGCCTTGAACGTCTTGCGCAAGGACCCGAGGCAGGGTAGGGGACCACAGGAAGAAGACCAAGGGCAAGGCAAGCTTTCGGACAAGACTCATAAGCGCGTCTGTTGCAAATGGGCGTTTCATATTGATTGGCTTCTCCTCAATAATTTGGTTTTTTCATTTCCGCGTCTGTTCCCATCTCTGCAAGCTCGGCCGGCCCAGCCACCTGCGTGCGTGCCTTCTCTGGGGCATTTGGTGATCAGGGGTTGACCTCCAATTCCTTACCGAGTTTGGATATTTTCTCGACCAGGAGAGACGGCGGCTCATAGGGCGCCGGTGACTGGCCTTGAAATTCCTTCATCGCCGTGCGGTAGGCAGCCAGAGCGCCTTTCAGATCGTTCTGCGCCCTTCTGGAATCACCCAGCGCGATTTGCGCATCGATGTCATCTGGACTCGAGGCCAAGGCAGTCTCGGCATGCTGGACAGCCAACCCCGACTGGTTGGTCGCGAGAAAGTAGTTCACGAAATCCAGTTCGCTCCGCAGTTTGTCCGCCGCTGATGAAGGCGGATGTTGTGAGAGGATTCTGAGTTGAAGCGGCTCGGTTTCACATCTTCCCTTCCACTGTTCGGCCGGAGTATTTGCGTCTGCTGGAATTTCCAAAATCCCGACAACCTCGTAATCCCCAGGTTCTATGGCCGCGGCCGTTTCAGGAGTAAGGCCAAAATCAAGTTGGACGGTTGTCTCGGCATCGAGCAACAGTTTCTTTTCCGCAGGCGGTCCGATCCGTTCCAGCTTCCACGGAAGCCGCTCTTCCTTGCCGTCGGGCAGACGTCGCACGAAGCGCACAAATTCTTCCCAGGCGCCATTGTCGGCGCCGAGTTGGACTGCTTTGACGGGCAACTCATGGCGGAGACCAGGCTCGAGTGCGTCCACCTCCTCTTTCTGCACCTGGCCGCGGCTGAGCTTTTCCTGCAGCGCCGCCCATCGTTTTTGGTGGGCGTGGTTGATTAACTGCGCGTTCATGGCGCCCGGGTTGGCCAAGCGCAGGCTCACAAGCAAAGGAGTCCCCCGAATGACTGTTGGCTCGTGCGTGCCATTGATGCGCATCGAGATGTGTGGAGCCGCAACATATTCGAAATCCTCAGTTTCGTCGTCCGATTTTGCCGTGTGTCGTTGCGACTCGCCCTGCAGGGGCACGCCGCGGTGCCTGGGAAGCCAGAAATAGAGCCCCGCAAGTACCGCGATCGCAACGATTCCCGCAACTAACCAGCGCCTTTTCATGGTGTCTAGGATGCCCACCCTCTTCTCATTGCTTGGCGTAAGTGGGCTTGAACCAGCAACGCTTTAAGTCGTTGGTGCAAAACTGCGCCTCACAATTGCCATTGGTCGCATCTCCCGCCAGCGGCGCGGGAGGATGTGCTCGGGCATTGACGCCCGCGCCCTGGACGGCGCGACAATAGACTGTTCCCGATGGCTGTGCGTCTCCGTAGAAGCCGCCCCTTTGAAAACCGTTTCCCTTCATCCAACGGTAGGGGCCCGCGTCCCACTCGTACAGATTGTTTTGTTCATAGCGCATGATGCAGTCCTGCACACCGCTCTCCTGGCCACCTTGAGCCGCAACGCCATAACAGCCTTCACCAGGTCGATCGTGTGCGCATTCCGGCGGCGTGGGTACACTCGCCCAACTTGCATCCGGATTCAGTTTCCAGATCCGGCTGACCTGATAGTCGTTGTCGCCGTGATGCCACACGTTCGCGGCGTGTGCCAGTTCGTGACTCACCGTAACCCGCGCGTAGAGATCGCCGTACCCTGCCTGCTTGATCGCATCCATGCCAACCATGACCACTTGTGAGGTCTTCGGCGGGCCTGGACCGCCAAAGTCTTTCCCCGCTAGGCCCTTTCCCGGGTTTGCATCCCGAAGCCACAATGCGTGCTGTTTCCCGAGATTCTGGTTGTGGCTATTGAAATTGATGACCAGGTGGTTCACATTCGGATCTGGGTCTGTCTCGAGGAAGACCTGATTGCGCTCTACGATGTGAACCGCGAGACCGGAGGAGTCCAGAAGGCCGGTGTTCAAGCCGTCCTGGTCGTAGACAAAAAGGTCCGGCACGGTTGGATCGGTGCGAATGTGGGCTCCGCCGGCGACCATGAAACCGCGATATTCCTCATAGAACGACAGGCCATCGCCTTGCGCCAGTTCCTGGTACTCCAATTTGTCGTCGTCGGCCTCCGGCGCCTTATCTTTGATTTTTTTCTCCCACTCGTCGGCAATGTGGTTGCCGTTGTCATCCTTGGGAATCTTCAGCTCGGTCACTCCCGGTCTATTCTGTAAATGAGCGACAACAGTCTGGTTGTTGTCCAGTTCCACGGTGACCTGCAAACTGCCCCAACCACCCCAGTCATAGCTGAAGACGATCACGCTGCTTTGCTGCGAGCCACCGTCGTCGGTAGCACTCTGACCGTCTGCGGCGACCTTCAGGCTGGGGTTCGCAGCCCTGTCGAACTTCAGGTCGAAGTCGGGATCTGCTTTGGTTGTAGACTTCGAAGGCCCGTTCAGGCAGACGCCGGGCTCCTTGGAAACCCCGATGAGCTCGAATTTGAACGACTTGGCTTTTGCCCTCGGCTTTTCGCCTGGCTTGTCTTTCTTTTGAAGAACCACATTGACCAGAAGCCCGTTGCCCGGTGTGTCTTCATCATGACCGGCCTTCGGCATCCACTGCTCGTAGCCGTCCCGGGGAATTAGGATGGCCTCGGCGTCTTCCGGTTGCTGATTGAAGCTTAGGGAATACGCAATTTTGATCGACGTGGTCATGCCGAGGGGATTGGAGTAGGATCGCGACGCGCTGCCGCTCTTGGTGAAGGACTTTGCGTTCTGGTCGAATGTGCCCTTGAGTTGGTCGTGGAACTGGCCCACAGCATCGTAGTCTTGGTAGGAAGCCGGCGTATCAAAGGATGTCGCAGCGAAATTAGCCACAGGGTGAATCGCCAATCCCGCGGCCGCTTGCTTGGCTTCGGCTTCAAGCCAGTTCTTCGACTTCCCGGCGTCCTCCAGTTGCATCTGCGGCTCGATCTTGGCATCGTTCTGAAAGTCGGGCAACGCAACTTCAAACTCCCCCGGCCCCAGGTTCGTCACGAGTTCCCGAGAGCCTTTCGCTGCATCTACCAGTTTCCAGGTCCAGGAAAGCCTGATGTCATCGTCCGAGCCAGTGCCGCTGCCGCTCACGGTGAAATGGTAATCAGTCGTTCCGGTACTCATTTGCCATGGCGGAGTGCCCGGGGGAGCGGTGTCGTGGGAGGTTGCGTCGTATTCGATGGTGATTTGGTCGGTTTCATCCACGCGGTTGCTTCCGTCGCTTTTGTGGAGATCATATTTCCCAACGCAGGTGACATGGACGTGAACGGTGAGTTCTTCCGGCTTTTGGCTGTCGGCAGCGGGCAGCAGTAGCAGGGACATGGTGCCTGCGAGCATCAGCGCTTGGCGTCGCCGGATTATGGTGATGCCTGCACTGGTCTTCATGATCGCGACGCTCATTCCGTTGCTCTCGTAAGATTGCCCCTAGTCACAGTTCACTTAGCGGCCTGGTATTTCTTCCGTGCGGCGTCGATCTGATCCTTGTATTTCTTCACCAGTTCCATGTCTGTCGCATTCACACTCGTATTCTTCGTGTTTAAGTCGTCGAGGGATTTCTGCGAGCTGGCAATTTCGTCCTCATAGACCTTTCGCATCTCCGGAGCCAGATCGCGCTTCTTCAGTTCCGCCTGCGCTCCGCTGATCATGTCTTCGAAGGTCTTCGCCCCTGACAGTTGCATTTGCCCGGCCGTAATTCGGTTCCAAACAGAGGTGTAGTCCTGGTAATCCTGGAACCCGTACTTGTGAGCGAAAGAGTTGAACTCGTCTATGCGTTCCTTCATGCTCGCCGGATCTTGGGCGTGACCGCCTGATTGGAAGATCAGTTCCAGCGGGTTGTGTTCCTCTTGCATTGAGGCGAGGAACTTTTGCATCTTGTCGTCGGTGAGATAGGGCTTGGTGTAATCGTTGGCGGTGCTTGCCCGGGTGGCAGGCAACGAAGAAACCGCCGATGATGACGGGGCCTTGCTGCTCTGGCATGACATCGCGAATAACAGCGACAGCAACAACAGCGACAGCAACAACAGCGACAGCAACAACAGCCCCGTCTTCAAACTCAAGTCTTGTCGCTTCATTGGCTTTTCCTTTCGCCGACGTCCGACGCTTGATCGGTTTCATACATCACGGGATTCGCAGTCCCCTCTTCTACACCTGCTTTTCGGCAAGATCCCCGAGGATCGGCAGCTTGAAAAGTTCTTTGTTGTAGGCCCGATACATCAACCAAAGAGCAACGCAAAAGAGCGCGAGCGACACAAACATCGACATCATCGCCACGAGCCGAGCCAAGCCAAGGTCCACGGCAGCAAGGATCCGAGCATTCCCAGCGCGATGGACAAGACAATCCAGGCAACGCTGAAAAAGATCGATTGAAACGCGTGAAAGCGAACGAAGCGGTCGTGGCGGTGAGGATCCACGGCCAGGAACACGACGGCGGTCACGAAACCGGCGAGATAACAGAGTGCCCCCGCCAAATTCGCCGGGATACCCTGCGCCTTGACCGTGGTGCCTCCGGACTCCGTTGCGACAAGGCTGGCCGGCTGACCGCAACTGGCACAGAAGGCCGAACCTGGCACCATCTCAACTCCACATCGATTGCAGTGCATGGTTTCTACCTCGGCGCCAAAAACATCGCGAGCGTACGTCGGTCCTGTTGGCTATGGCAAATGAGTTGTGGATGAGGATGCATGACGCTGATTGCGCGAGACTTGGACCTGCAAGTGAAGATCGGCAGGCAGGAGCAACCACACTCATTGCAGATGGTATAATCCGCAGCTATCTCCCGAGGGTTGCTGCGTTATGGACTCACGGCCGCCGTCGCGTACGATTCTCAACTTCGGTCTGTTCGAGCTTGACCTCCAAACCCAGCAGCTTCGTAAGTCGGGAGTTCCTCTCCGAATTCAGCCGCAGCCGTTCAAAGTCCTAGCCGTTCTGGCCTCCTCGGTTGGGCGAATTGTCACTCGAGAGGAACTCCGCCGGGAGCTTTGGGGAACTCAGACTTTTGTCGATTTCGAACAGGGACTCAACTACTGCATACGTCAGATTCGGACGGTACTCGGGGACGACGCGCAGAACCCACACTATATCGAAACCATTCCCCGACGGGGCTATCGCTTCATCGCCACCGTGGAGAGTCTGGGGCCGGAGCGAACAGAGGAAGATGAAGTTGGGGACGCGGCGGCCGCAAGAAACAGGGTCTGGTCGCGAAGATCAATCATCCTGGCTGTTTCTTGTGTCCTTATAGTCGGCATACTGACTGCCGCAATGGCTACTGTCCGTGCTCGCAGGCATCCGGCCTTGACCGCGAAGGACTACCTTCTTATTACGGAATTCTCCAACCAGACCGGCGACCCACTGTTTGACGCGACGTTGCGGAAGGCCGTCTCGATCGACCTCGGCCAGTCTCCATATCTGAACATCGTCTCGGATGACAAGATCCGTCAGACATTGATTTTGATGGGTAAGCCGAGGGACGCTCGCGTGACTCCCGACGTGGGCCGTGAGATTTGTCAGCGGAATGGAATCAAAGCCATGCTGACGGGCTCACTCGCAACACTAGGAAGTCAGTATTTGCTGACTTTAGAGGTGATCAACGTCGGTTCCGGTGACGAACTGGCGCAAGAACGAGTGCAAGCTGCCGCGAAGGACGATATTCTCGCGGCTCTGGACCGGTCGGACCAGCGTCTTCGCGAAAAACTCGGAGAGTCGCTTTCGACGATACGCCAGTTCGACCAACCATTGGCGCAAGCCACGACCTCTTCGCTGCAGGCCTTGCAGCTTTACACCCTTGCGGTCGAAAAGCGCAACAATGATGGAGAACTGGCTGCCATTCCATTTTTCGAGCGAGCTCTCCAAATCGATCCCGATTTCGCCCTGGCGCACGCGTATCTGGGAACCGCGTATCTGAACGTGGAGCAACTCCAGCTTGCGGAAGATCACGAGAATCGGGCGATGACTCTGATCGACCGGGTCAGCGAGAGAGAAAAGCTGTACATCACGGCGCACTACTTCCTGCTAATCGGCCAAATCGAAAAAGCAACCGAAACCTACGAAACCTACAGCCGTCTATATCCGCAGGATCCAGTGCCACAGGGGAATTTGGCCAATGAATACAGCATCCTGGGAAGGTATGACAAAGTCCTGGAACATGCCTTGCAGGGGCTTCGCCTCAGTCCTGATTCAGGCGGATTGATGGGAGAGGCAGGTGTTGCATATGCGGCCATGGGCCGGCTCGATGAGGCCAAAGAAGCCATAACCAGCGGGTTGAAATTGTCCCCCGACACGACACGGCTACATCTGTTGTTGTCCAACATCGCGATTGCCCAAGGCGACGCTGCCACTCGCAGCCGGGAAGATGCTGTTCTGAGGGCTACTCGCGGCGGCAATTTGGATCTGCTTTATCGGGACGCGGCGCTGGCTGCTTCGCGAGGCCGACTCCGCGATTCTGAAGCACTTTACTTGCAGGCCAGCCAAATGGCTTTGAAGCTCGGCATGAAGGATAATGCGTCGTTCGCGATGGCATTGAGAGCGGTCTATGAAGCCTATCTTGGCCGGCCGGTGCAGGCGAAGGTAAGCGCAAGAGCGGCGCTCCGGCTTTCTCGCATGTCGGACACGATTGAACCGGTAGCTGTAGCGCTAGCAGTGGCGGGGGACGAGAAACAATCTGTTGCCCTGATTGACGAGTTGGCGAAACGCCGATCCCAGGACACGAGCGTTCAGTTCGTATGGGTTCCCATGATTAAGGCAATCGTGAAGCAGCACAATGGAGATTTCGAGGGTGCGATTCATTTGCTTGAAGCAGGGATTCCTTACGATCGGGGCAACCTCGACTCGATGTACTGGCGCGCGAACGCCTTGTTGCAGGCGAGACACGGTAGCGAAGCCGTGGAAGAATTTCGTCGCTTGGCAAATCTGCGGAAGGGTTTTCCCGGAGATCCTGCGGGGACTCTAGCGGGGTTGGGCCTGGCGCGCGCGTATCTGCAGACGGGCGATGCGACTTCGGGGCGCAACTGTTATGAAGAATTTAAAACCCTTTGGAAAGACGCTGATCCTGGCTTACGCGTGTTGAACCAGTTTACGGTTGAGTCTTCAAGGTTGAATTAGACGGCGTTTTGTGGGAGAAATCGCATGGCAGGCGTCGGCCAGTTCTGAGAGTGGCTTCAGAAAATTAAGTTGACCGACTTTTTTCAATTAGATGGTGGGCGCTATAGGATTCGAACCTATGACTTCCACCGTGTGAAGATGGCACTCTACCGCTGAGTTAAGCGCCCACGAGACTCAACGAACTCTATCTTTTCTATCAAATACGGGCCGTTGAGGCAAACGTCGGCGGTCCCCTCCGGACGGCGTTTCCGCGGCAGCGGTGGACGATGACGCTGTTCTGCACCGCCAATCCACCAATGCGCGCCGCTATGCCGACAGTTCTTTCAGTTGCGCAATCTTCCGCGCGATATTCACGGTGTGTCGGCAGTTTGCCGCGCAGGAGGCGCAGTCCCGGCAGGCAGCGAGTCCTCTTCCCGGCGCAGCGGCGGCCAGCATTTCTTGCGCCTTCCAGCGATTCTTGTATTGCACGGCGTACATATGGGAACGCATCAGCACTGGAATCTGCACCCGCTTCGGGCAATCCTGCTGGCACTCGCCGCATTGCTGGCAGAACTCTGCGCTTGCCGCAAAGGTCTTGTCGCCCAGGAATCGCTTTTCTTCTTCCGTATACGACAGGTTTCGCGCTACCGAGAAATCCTGTTCCAGATGCTCGTATGTGCTGAACCCCGGGATCGCGGTCGTGACGAAATCGTGGTTCAACGCCCACTTGAGGAGCGCCGTCTGGCTCGCCGGAGGCAGTTCCTTGGGTAATTTCGCGTCGGGCTTCACGGTGCCGCCCGCCTGCGTTTTCATGGCAACGATCCCGATGCCGCTGTTGGCCGCGCGCTCGATCGTCGCCAAAACTTCACGGTCGTGCGCCATCGTGTAATTCAGCATTACGAGCGCCACGTCGAAGACCTTCAGGCGCATCGCCGCACTCAGCACATCCACGGTCTGGTGCGTCGAGATGCCCACAAAGCGGGTTTTGCCATCCTTCTTCAAACTCTGCAAAGCCTCAAGTGGACCTTCCGCCTGAGCGTCCTCCACTGAATCAACCGCATGGTGATAGAGGATATCCACGTGATCCATCTGTAACCGTTTCAAGCTGGCCTCCACCGCCTCCACAAATCGGCGCTTGGCCTCGCCCGGATTCTGCGGGCGGTTGCGGGATGGCTGCTTCGTCGAGATGATGACCTTGTCTCGAATACCCATCTCTTTGATGACATCGCCAACCATCTCCTCATTGCGTCCTTGCTGATAGCCGGCGGCAGTGTCGAAATGCCGTATACCAAGTTCGTACGCACGCCGCAACAGGCCGGGGATGTCGGCATTCATCACGCCCATGCTTACGACCGGCAGCGTGATTCCAGTCTTGCCCAGGGTGCGTTGCAGGATGGCGCCGGCCTTTTCTGCGCCGCTAGCAGCCAGCAGCGAGTCGGCCTTGCCCATGACGCTGGCCGCCCCGGCCCAGAGAATCGGTTTCACGATGAAGTCCCGGCGATTCCACTCATTGTTTTTCATAGTCATCCTCGATTCTTGACTCTGCTCCAGGCTTGCTGGAGGCGGTTTATGGAAGACTCTGTGCCGTGTTCTTAAGCACTTCTGCCCCGTTGGCCGGAGGATTGAATAACACAATCAGATAGCGCCCCTGGGTTCGCGAAATCGCGCTGCCCTCGAAGCTGTTTTTTGCCCGCATCCCGCCTTCGCCCAATTCGGGTGCGGCCGCGCATTCGCCGCTCTGCTTGAAGTGTTTGACGAGTTGATCCGCGCGGGACTTTGCACCTTGCGCGTCATTTGCGACCGAGACGACCAGTCTGGCTGGCTGTTTGCCTTGTCCGTAGGCGACAACGTAGGCCGGGGCCAGGAAGGAATGCCCGAGCGGATCTTTTCTTACATATTGCTCGGAGTGCGGCACGCGTTGCTCGCGCGGTAGTTTCGCAATCAGCGGTGGAAGGGCCCGTGACCCGCCGATTCGCGTCGAAAGCAGGTGCGCAAATTGATCGAGCAGTGCGTCCGCATCCGCTCCCGAGCCGGACAGCTTTACGTAATCGCGATCCTGAAAGAAATTCAGGATGCCCTTGTCTTTGTACCCCTCAGCGCCAATCGGGATGAACCTGTAATTTGGCGAACGCTCGGAGGCGTAGATTCCGAAAGCATCCTCCGGCGCGCCCATCTCGTAGATGTCGACCGTGATTTCCGCCGCTCCGGCTTTGAAGTTCTGATGGAGTAAGGCTTTGAAGTTGTAAAGAACGTAAAGGTCGGCGCCGCCGTCAATGTACTGATACAGGCTGTCGGAGTTGTACTTCGCGGGCGCACCCTCGGCGGCCGCTTTGCCGGGAAGAGGCGCTTGCAGCAGAGCGGCCAAAGCCTGGGGCTTGCCCTGCGCTTGTACCGGGTGTGGACTGACGCAAAGCAGTCCTGAAAAAAGGAAGACCCAGAGTCTCTTTCTCAAAATTTGTTCTCCCATCGTCGTCCGATCGGGACAACGTTCCGCCTATAGCGTCTTGATTTGTGTCCGCACTTTCTCAAACTCAAACGTTCCCAAGCCGCGGCTGGCTGCCATCTTCAGATAGGGCAGGTCGGATACTTCCAGATTCCAAAAAGCCTTCGCCACATAAGCGTCGAGCGCCACCGGATCCGTCCCTGCCACCATGGTCTTCTTGAGGAGCACGTCCTGCAGATTTCCCCCGGTCGGGCCGTTGCGCACAAGAATTCGGTAGCAATCCACAAGAGTCAGCGTCGGACGCACGAAGTCAGCCAGATCGACGAGGCTCTCGTGAATCTTCTGATGCAGCTGGTGTCGCGGTCCGCCCAGCATGCCGTACCAGTTCTTCATACCAATGGTGGCGCCGGTCAGGCTGTGGTGCTTGGCGATCGGGACGTTAATGACCTTATCTACATTCAGAAACACATCGTTCACCGGCCAGGCTCGCAGGATTTCTCCTTGCAGATCCACTTCTTTGAAGCGTGACGGATCCGGAAGAATGACCTCCGCTCCCGCGCTCTGGGCGGCCTCCGCGATACCGGAGCGCTGGAAGCACCGCCGAGGATCGTTGCAGCTTGTGTCCGTCACGATCACCTTCTTCGCCCCCGCGCTCGCACACTGGCGAACGACTTCCGCGACGACATCGGGATTGGTGTTGGCTGCCTGCTCCGGCGTTCGATCCCAACCGATATTTGGCTTAACCAGCACGACGTCGCCGCGCGCGATGAAGCGCCGAATGCCGCCCAGCGCTTCGATGGCTGCACGTGCCAGTTGCGCGGGATCCTCGCCGGTAAGCACCGCCATCTCGGGAAGCTGCGGATCGGCGGCGATGGTGTGCCCATGTTTTACGGCCATAGCCAGCGCGGGCTCCGGACGCAGGCTGTGGTGACTGAGCCAAACTCCCAGCCCGGCCGCACCGGCGCCCGCTCCGGCGACTCGCAGCAACTTGATCAACGCTTCGCGGCGATTGAGGATTTGCGGTTCGTCTGCCATGTCAGCTCTTCCTTCGATTCAGCAGAATCTGGTTCGTATGCGAGCGGCTTTCGCCCACGCTGGTGATGTACACCGCCGGCCGGTCCTGCACCGGGCAGGCATATTCACAGGCGCCGCATCCCACGCAGCGTGCGGGATCGAGATATGGCTGCTTCACTTCCTTCGTGTTGCCTGCCGCATCAATGACTTCCGCCGGCCGCTGGTAAATTGCTTTGGGCGACGTGGGGCACCATTCTTCACAAACGATGCACTCGGTTGCCATGGCCCAGGGGAGGCAGCGTCCACGGTCGTAAAACGCGGTGCCGAGACGTACCGGCTTATCGGCGACCCCAACGTCTACCGACCAGCCCTTATCTTTTGCGGTGAGTTCCCAGATCGCTCCCGTCGGACAAACTTGCGAGCACAAAACGCAACTCGTTTCGCAATAACCGATGCGCGGTACCAGCACCGGCGTCCATATTCCTTCAAGACCTGCCTCCGAAAACGCCGGATGCAGCGCATTATTTGGACACACCTTCATGCACTCGCCACAGCGAATGCAGCGCGACAGGAAGTAGTCTTCGTCCAGCGCTCCCGGTGGACGCAACAATCGCGCCTGCCGTTCGCTGGCGAAGCCGGGAGTCGCGCGTGCCAGCGGAACGATGGCCGCGCCTGCCGCCAAACCGGTCAGAACTTTCCTCCGCTGCAGGTTCGTCCCGGCGACCTTCTGATTGGGGAAGAACGCGAAATGCAGTCCGTGCTCGGGGCACTCGCCCACGCAATTCATGCACAGATGGCACTCGGGCTGATGCCACGGCACGCCCCCGATCGGATCATCGCCGCCCTGACAGCGCAGCAAGCAGCGATTGCAGTCGTGGCAGTTGTCGGGATTCTTCACCAGTCCCAGCACGGCCCACCGCGATACGAGGCCTAACAGTGCGCCCAGAGGGCAAAGCGCGCGACACCAGAATCGCGTGATGCGGAAGTTCAGGACCATCAGGAAGACGAAGATGAGGCCCAGCCATATTCCAAAGCGAAAGTACGGCTGCTTGAAACTGAGTACAAATAGCCCCAGCAGGAAATGCAATGCGCTGCCGAGGAACTGCACCGGCGCGTACCGGCTCTGCTCCAGCATGCCGAGGGTGGCGCGTAAGCCATAGTTCGTAGCCGGTAGAACCGAAAGACCGACAGAGCGCACCAGAAACGAAAACGGGTCCAGCCATCCCACAATTCCTGTGCCGAACAATGCCGCGACCAGGGAGACGATCAGGAGGTAGTACTTGGTCGTCTGCCAGCGTTTGTAACGATTCGATTCCAGCAGTTGCTTGCCGCGCTTGCGCTCCGATTTTAGGCTGCTGAAGAAGTGATGAATCGAGCCGAGCGGACAGATCCATCCGCAAAAGAATCGGCCCAGGAACATCGTGGGAATCAGGACCACCAGGCTCCACAACAATCCGCGGTAGAGCGCATGGCTCGATAGGGCATTCGACAAGGCGACCAAAGGGTCAAGCTGGAAGAACAGCGAGACTGGATAAGGCAGGTGAATCTCGCTCGTCGAACTCGTCAGCGATCCGCGAAACTCCGTCCGCAGCAGCAGAAAAAGAAAGAGCAGGAAGAAAACAACCTGCGAGATCAACCGTAGTCTGGTTGGTTTCGGAAACGGCAACCGATGCACCTCGAGGGCAGGGCCTGGGCCCGGCGGTTATGCGCCGAGAGACGGAACGTGCACAGAGTTTCTCGCGCGGATGCTGACAGCCCATTTTTTCGTCTTGAAGGATGTCTTTTCTGTGACCTGAATCACGTCGGGCCGTAATCCCGCGGGGTGGGAGCGGGAGTCGCCTTCTTGGAAGGGGAGTAGCTCGGTAGCTCTGGAAAGAGCAGTCTAGGCTACGACGGGTGCAGCATACTCCGCAGTTGCGCCAATTTCCGCATCCCAGATCCCCTCGAAGTCCACGAAATATCCGAGCACTTCGACATCGGGGATAGCCGCGCGCAAGTTGGCCGCGGCCTGGCGCAATTTCGCTTCATGATGTCGCGCCTCGGCGGCAGCATCGCCGCCAAATGCTTTCGCCAGCCCGCCATAAGCGCCGCAGTCGGAGTGCAGCATCAGAATCACCCGCCGCGTTCCATGCAGCCGCATGGATTTCCGAATCTGCTCCAGCACGAATGCGCGGTCGGCTTCGTGGTCGGGGGAGGCCAGTACCTTCGCGCCTCCGGCAATCTTGATCGGATCGGAATTCATCACGCCCATGCGCTTCAGGAATTTCCGGAATCCCAACTCGAAGCGGTTATCGAAACACCACAGGATGGCGGCGTCGCAGTGATATTTCTCGCGGGGCGCGTCGAAGTGAAATACCTTCCGCATGAGATCCTCCTCGGACGATGACGGTCATTCCAATCTTACTGGAAGCGGCGTGGTAGCTTCCTTCGTTGCTATCCACAGGCCAGCACGTTAAGATAACTCGTACACATCTTTTCCGCTCTTCATCCCAGAATTTTGGAGCTCAGATTTCTACCGCGGGCGAGGCGTGTGCGACCCCGGGAGCAGCGCAGCCATCGGCCTGCTGGAAATTCCCTGAACGGAGTTCGCTGTGAAAAAAGGCAAGACCGCCGTGATCGTAGGCGCCCAGTGGGGCGACGAGGGTAAGGGCAAAATCGTTGACGTCCTTTCCGAGAACTTCACCGTCGTCGCCCGTTATGCCGGCGGACACAACGCCGGCCACACGGTCATCATCAACGGCAAGAAGTTTGTGCTCCAGCTCGTGCCCTGCGGTGTGTTGCGCGCCGGGTGCCGCAGCGTCATCGGCAACGGCGTCGTGCTCGACCCGTTGGCGTTTCTGAAGGAAGTTGGAGCTCTGCGCGACGCCGGCGTCAAGGTTGACGGCCATCTCTTCGTTTCCAACCGTGCCCATGTCATCCTGCCTTATCACCGCATGATTGAACTCGCGGCCGAGAACGCTCCGGGACGGGTCAAGATTGGCACCACCTCCCGCGGCATCGGTCCGGCATACGAAGACAAGATGGGACGCCGCGGCCTGCGTGTCGCCGATCTGCTTGACCTGAAACTGCTGAAGAAGCACATCGAGAACGCCGTGCGCGAAAAGAACATGATTGCGCATGCGCTCTTCAACACCGAGCCGCTCGACGCCGACAAAATGTACGCCGAATATGCCAAAGCCGCCGAGCAGGTGGCGCCGTTCGTGTGCGACACCGCGGTTCTGCTGAATCATGCGCTGGCCGAAGGCGAATCGATTCTGTTTGAAGGCGCGCAGGGCACCATGCTCGATATCGACCACGGCACTTACCCGTTCGTCACCTCGTCCAGCGCAACTTCCGGCGGCGCAGTGATCGGCACCGGGGTAGCCCCAAACGCGATTGATTCCGTCATTGGCATCTCCAAGGCCTACTGCACGCGTGTAGGCGAGGGTCCATTCCCCACAGAAGAGAAAGGCGAACTGGGAGAACAGATTCGCAAGCGCGGCAATGAATTTGGCGCCGTCACCGGGCGTCCGCGCCGCACCGGCTGGGTTGACCTGCCGCTCTTGCGCTACTCCGGCATGATCAACGGAACTTCCTGGCTCGTGGTCACCAAACTCGATGTGCTCGATGAACTGGCCGAAATCCCGGTCTGCGTCGGCTACAAGATTGACGGCAAGCCGACCAGCGAGGCGCCCGCGCACGCCAGCGGCTACGAAAAAATCGAGTGTATTTATAAGAAACTGCCGGGCTGGAAGACCTCGACCGAAGGCATCACCGAATACGAGAAGCTGCCCAAAGCGGCGCGCGAATACCTGTCCTTCCTGGCGAGCGAAACCGGGGCTCAGATCGGCATGATCTCCACCGGGCCCGACCGCGACCACACCATCCTGCTGGATGGTTTCGTGAAAGAGTTGAAGGTCGCCGCGAAGAAAGCCTAGAATGTCCTCCCCGGCCAAGCCGAGCAGGGAAGGAGAACGAGACGATGGTGGTGTTGGCGGTTACCTGGATGTCGAAAGTAGGTCACGAAGCCGAAGTTGCCGCGCTGTTTGAGAAGCTGACCGCAGAGTCCCGGAAAGAGCCGGGATGCGTCATGTACCAGGTGCATCGCCACAAGACCGAGGCGCGCCGATATTTCATCTACGAGCAGTACAAGGATGACGCCGCGCTCGAAGCCCATCGTTCCGCGCCCCATTTCCTGCAGCACGCCAAGAAGGAGCTCCCTAAGCTCGCCGACCGCGTGGAGGGGCACCTGTTCGAACCGCTCGGCTAAGGTGGCGCGGACACTCCTGTCCGCGTCTGCAGACGGAGCGACCACCCCGCGCGGATGTCCCAGTAGCCGATGTCCGCAACCAGCGTTATTGTGGCTTTTTCGTGTCCGCCGGCTTCGATTCTGCCGCTCCGCCACGCGCGTACACGATGCTCTTCGTGCCGCCGTCGCAGCCGCCAACCACTTTGCCGTCGCCTTCTTTGCCCTTGTCGACGACGTCGAGCGTGTAGTTGACCACGCCCTTTGCGTCGAGCTTCTTGGCGATCTCCGCCTTCAGATCTTCGCAGGCTTTCCGTGCAGGTGCGGCGGTCTCTGCCGATTGCGCAAAACCACAGGCGCTGGCAAGCACCAGCGCAGCAGCTACAGTCCAGGTTTTCATCAGGATCTCCTATACTTCGAGCGCAGTATAAAGAACTTAGGCCCTTGGAGACTGGTTACGAGGGTAATTCCCGACTCACGTCAGTTTCTATTTGGGTGTTTTATCGATCATCAATTCGCCGCCGGAAGCATAGCTCTCCCTGGAGACCTCATGGAAAGCCACGACAATCGCCTCCCGCCGCGCGCCCGCTTCGTCAACGAGCGCGTCGGTGACACGCTTGGCGATCTTCCGCTTCTGATCGGCGGTTCGCCCTTGCAGCATCGTGATTTGAACGACGGGCATGAGAAGTACTGGGCCCCGAGTCATTAGTCGTCAGTCAAACTCAAAGCGGTTAGCCGATGACCAACGACTGACGACCAACGACGGTTTCGTTATTTCGCCAACTCGTATCCCGCGAAGAAAAAGCTCAACTCAAACCGAGCCGTGTCTTCGGCGTCCGATCCGTGGATGGCGTTGTGCTCGATGTTCGTTGCCCACTTCTTGCGGATGGTCCCTTCCTCCGCATTCGCTGGGTTGGTGGCGCCCATCAGCTTGCGCAAATCGGCGATGGCATTTTCTTTCTCCAACGCCAGCACCACAATCGGGCCGCTCGACATGAAATCGGTGAGCGTATTGAAAAACGGACGGCTGGCGTGAACGGCGTAAAACTGCTCCGCCTGATGCTTGGAGATTTCCAGCATCTTCATGGCGAGGATGCGGAAGCCGCTCTTCTCAAATTGTTCGATGATGTCGCCCACTGCGTTGCGGCGGACCGCATCCGGCTTGACGATAGTAAATGTGCGTTGCAGAGTCTTCATAGGAATCAGTCGTTGGTCCTTGGTCGTTAGTCGTTAGCTAACATAAATACGAACGAAATTTTGGTTGTCATTCCGAGCGAAGCGAGGAATCTACATTCTTCCCCGCCACTTGCTAGGCGCTCACGCCAATCGCCGCCGCCAGCGTCTCCCCAATCGCTGCCGGAGACTTGGCCACGCGAATTCCGCATGCTTCCAGCGCCTTAATCTTCTCCGCAGCGGTTCCTTTGCCGCCGGAGATGATCGCTCCCGCATGTCCCATGCGGCGTCCCGGAGGGGCAGTCTGACCGGCGATGAAGCCTACCACCGGCTTCTTCATGTGCGTTTTCACGAACTCGGCTGCTAACTCCTCCGCATTGCCACCGATTTCGCCGATCATGATCACCGCCTCGGTCTCAGGATCGCGATTGAACAGGTCCAGAGCGTCGATGAAGTTCGTCCCGATGATCGGGTCGCCGCCAATGCCAATCGCTGTGGATTGTCCAATCCCGCGCTGCGTCAGTTGGTGGACCGCCTCGTACGTCAGCGTTCCAGAGCGCGACACGATGCCGATGTGGCCTTCTTTGTGGATCGAAGCAGGCATGATGCCGATCTTGCATTTCCCTGGCGAGATGATGCCCGGGCAGTTGGGACCAATCAGCCGCGACTTGCGGTCCTGCAGAAATTCCCACGCCTTCACCATGTCGAGCGTCGGAATGCCCTCGGTGATGCAGACGATCAGATCAATCTCGGCGTCGGCAGCTTCCATGATCGCGTCGGCTGCGAACGGTGGCGGCACGAAAATGACCGTTGCGTTGGCGCCGGTCTTTTCCACGCCCTCGCGCACGGTGTTGAAGATCGGCCAGCCTTCATGCGTCGTGCCCCCCTTGCCGGGGGTCACTCCGCCTACAATCTTTGTGCCGTAAGCAGCACTGGCCTTGGCATGAAACGTACCTTCACGGCCGGTGAGTCCTTGTACCAGCAGCCGCGTTTCTTTATTGACTAAGATTGCCATATGAAAATGTCCTCACTTCGCACTACGTAATCTTCAGATGCTAGCTCGTGATTCCTCTGTGTCCGCGGCGGTGAACTAACGCCACTCAGTCACATTCAGCGTGCCGCGCGCGGCGGCCACAACTTTATCCGCCGCATCCTTCATGGTGTCGGCCACAGTGAAGTTCAAGCCCGAATTCTGCAGAATCTGCTTGCCTTCGTTCACATTCGTGCCTTCCAGCCGCAGCACGATCGGCAGCTTGATGTTCGTTTTGCGCGCCGCTTCCACCACGCCCGTCGCCAGCGTGTCGACCCGCAGGATGCCTCCGAAAATATTGATCAGCACCGCCTTCACATTCTTGTCGCTCAGCAGGATTTCGAACGCGTGCGCCACCTGGTCCGAACTTGCGCCCCCGCCCACATCCAGGAAGTTCGCCGGCATGCCGCCCGCATACTTGATGATGTCCATGGTCGCCATTGCCAGCCCTGCGCCGTTCACCATGCAGCCCACGTTGCCGTCGAGCTTGATGTAGTTCAGGCTGTACTTCGACGCCTCAACTTCCAGCGGGTCTTCTTCCGTGATGTCCCGCAACTCGCGCAGATCCGCATGCCGGAACAGGGCGTTGTCGTCGAAATTGATCTTCGCGTCCAGCGCGAACAGCCGGCCATCCGTCGTCGTGATGAAAGGATTGATTTCCAGCAGGGAAGCGTCGATTTCGAGAAACGCGCGGTACAGGCTTGTCAGAAACTGCACGGCGGGAGTGATCTGCTTGCCGTCCAACCCGAGATTGAACGCGATCTTGCGAGCCTGAAACGCTTCCAGACCCATGCCCGGATCGATATGTTGCTTCAGAATCGCGTCCGGATTCTCCGCCGCCACCTGCTCGATCTCCATGCCGCCCGCAGCGGATGCCATGAAGACTGGTTTTCCCTCGGCCCTGTCGACCAGAATGCCAAGATAGAGTTCCTTCGCAATCGGCAGCGTTTCTTCGATCAGCAGGCGCCGGACAATGCGTCCTTCCGGCCCGGTCTGATGCGTAATTAGCTTCATCCCCAGCATTTTGCCGGCAAGATCGCCGGCCTCATCCACCGACTTCGCGATCTTCACGCCGCCGCCCTTGCCACGGCCGCCCGCATGAATCTGGGCCTTGACCACCACGCCGGTTGCACCCGCGCTGAATAGTTCTCTGGCGGCAGCCTCCGCCTCTTCGCGAGATGCAGCCATTGCGCCACGCGGAACGCTTACACCGTACTTCTTTAGGATTGCTTTTGCCTGGTACTCGTGAATTTTCATAAATGAAACTCGTCAGCTCAATTCGGAAGGAAGTCGCTTGCGGCGTCGGACTGCTCACAGCAAACTCCTGATTTTATAGAAGAGACGGAGAGTTGAGCAAACCGCGCTCCGGTGAGTTCCCGTGTGGCCGAACCCGGCGCGCGAGTTTCGTGCAACTTTCCGGCGCCGCGCCACATCGAAACCACAGCCGTGAAAATTGTCTCGTTGAACGTGGCTCGCCCTCGCCTCGTCGTTTACAAGGGCGAGACCATCAGCACCGGAATCTTCAAGCAGCCCGTCTCCGCTCCTGTGCAACTGCGCACACTCAATCTCGATGGCGACCGCCAGGCGGACCTCAGCGTGCACGGCGGTCCCAACAAGGCCGTGTATGCCTATCCCTCCGAACACTATCCGTTCTGGCGCAAGGAATTGCCTGACATGGACCTGCCCTGGGGCATGTTTGGCGAAAACTTCACTACCGAGGGAATGGCGGAAGAAGACCTTCACATCGGCGACCGTCTGCAAATTGGCTCAGCCGTTATCATGGTGCGTCAGACCCGGACTCCTTGCTACAAGCTGGCCGCCAGGTTCCAGCGCGACGACATGTTGGAGCGGTTCCTGGCCAGTGGCCGCAGCGGCGTTTACTTCTCGGTGGAGCAGGAAGGAACGGTCGAAGCAGGCAATTCGTTCGAGCTCCTGAGCCGAGCCGAAGACGCCCTCACCATCGACGAGATGAACCGCCTCATCGCCAAGGACCGCTACGACCGCGCCTTACTCGAAAAGTCTCTGGCAACTCCGGCCTTGCCTGAAGGTTGGCGCGATTATTTCTCTCGCAGGCTGGCGGCGAAAAGCTGAACTGCTACATCTAAGCCGGGCGATGCCTGATACCGTACAATGCCCTGACCGATGATCCTTGACGCTCTCCATCGCCTTGCCAACCACAGCCAGTCGTTGGGCCGCGCCGAAGCTCGCGATGTGATGGCAGAGGTTCTGACGGGCAAATGCACAGACGCCCAGATCGCCGCATTGCTCATCGCGCTCCGTATGAAGGGCGAAACCGTCGAGGAAATCGTGGGTTTCGCCGAAGCGATTCGCGCCGCCGCCGCACCGTTGCCCATCGAGCGTGGCGTAATGAGCGGAGCCGAGGGGCTGGCGGTGAGCGGAACCGGCCGTGACGCACTCACCGAAGATCCTCTGGAAGAGTCGCTGGTCGATACCAGCGGCACCGGCGGCGACGCCAGCGGCACATTCAACATCTCTACTGCTACGGCATTCGTTACCGCCGGCGCCGGCGTACGCGTTGCCAAGCACGGCAATCGCAGCATCAGTTCCAAATGTGGATCGGCCGACGTGGTCGAAGCCCTCGGCATCAATATTCAGCTTTCTCCGGAACGCGCCGCGGCGTGTCTGCGAGAGATTGGAATCTGCTTTCTCTATGCTCCCAACCTCCATCCCGCCATGAAGCAGGTCCAGGGCGTGCGCCGCGAACTCCGCATGCGGACCATGTTCAACTTGCTCGGCCCGCTGACCAATCCCGCGCGCGCGTCTGGTCAAGTTGTGGGTGTGTATTCGCTCGATCTGGTAGAAAAGCTGGCCGAAGCACTGAGCATGCTCGGCTCGCGCCGCGCGTTAGTGGTCCACGGCCTCGACGGTCTCGACGAAATCACTATCACCGGCAAGACGCGCATTGCCGAAGCCCGCGAAGGCTCGCTTCGTTCGTACGAAGTCGAACCGGAAGAATTTGGGATGCAGCGAGCGTCGTTGCAGGAGATGGCAGGCGGCGACGCGAACGAGAACGCCGAAATCATCCGCGCCGTGCTGAAAGGCGAAAAATCCGCCCGGAGAGATGTGGCGCTGTTAAACTCCGCCGCCGCGCTGGTCGCCGCCGGTCGAGCCAATCACTTAGCCGCTGCCGTTCCCCTCGCTGCGAAGTCGATCGACTCAGGCGCCGCCGCCGCCAAACTTGAAGCACTTATCCGCTTCACCCGCTCATAAATCATTGTCATCCGGAGCGACGCGAAGGACCTCTGCCTCCGCTGGGAACGCTACACTTCCACTTTCTGCAGATACTCCGCCACCTGTACATTCCATCCCAGTTCCTTGTGCATCCGATCGCGCATCTGACCTGACGCATCGGGCTCGCCGTGTACCAGATACGTTGTTGCAGGCTGGGTGCGAAACGTTCGCAGCCATTGCAACAACTCCGGCGGATCGGCATGATCGCTGAATTGCTCCAGCGCCGCCACCTGCGCTCGGATCGGCACATAGTCGCCAAAGATTTTCACTTCCTCCGCCCGGCTCTTGATGGTGAACCCGCGGGTTCCCGGCGCCTGGAACCCGATGAACAACACCAGATTGCGCGGATCCGGCAGGCGCTGCGCCAGGTGATGCAAGATCCGTCCGCCCGTCACCATTCCGCTGGACGAAATAATGACCGACGGCATCCTCGCTTCGTTGATCTTCTTTGACTCTTCCGGCGTCGCTGCAAACGTAAATCCCGGCCACTCCAGCGGCGAGCCGTACTTGCGAATCATGTTCCGCGTCTCTTCGCTGTACTCCTCATCGTGTTTCAGGAAGATTTCAACTGCTTTGATCGCCATGGGACTATCGCAGAACACCGGCATGCGCGGAATCGCACCCGACTCGACCAGGTGTTTCAAAATGAAGACGAACTTCTGCGTCCGCTCAATGGCAAACGCTGGAACAATGACCGAACCGCCACGTTCTGCGGTTTCTCGCATCAGACGCGCCAATTCCGGAAGTGGATCCTCTTTCGGGTGCAGCCGGTTGCCATAGGTGGATTCCATCACCACCAGATCGGCGATCTCGCCCTCGGTCGGCCCCGAGTGCACCACTTTTCCTGGCGCAACCTTGTGATCGTGAACCCGGCCAATGTCGCCCGTGAAAAGTAGTCGCCGTTTCTGTGAGCCAAGGCTGAGCGAAACTTCCGCCATGCAGGAACCCAGAATGTGCGCCGCCCGAACAAAACGGAAGGACAGTTCCTCCGACAACCGAACCGTCTCCCCCACCGCAACCGGACGGAAAAACTGAAGCGCATCCTGCGCCTCCTCGAAGGTGTAGAGCGGCAGAGCGGGATCGTGCTTCGATTTCTTGGTCTTGTTATAGAAACGCGCGTCTTCTTCCTGCAGGTGTCCGGAGTCGGGAAGAATGATGCCGCACAAATCAATCGTAGGTGCAGTGGCGTAGATCGGGCCGCGGAAGCCTTCCTTCACCAGCCGCGGAATCCATCCGCAGTGGTCGAGATGCGCATGCGTCAGGATGACGGCATCAACGTTTTTCGCTGGGATCGGTGCGTCACGCCAGTTGCGCTCGCGCCACTCTTTTGGCCCCTGAAACAGCCCGCAGTCGATCAGAACCTGGATTCCTGTGGTTCCCGTTCCATTTCCGGTGTTGATCAGGTGCTTTGAGCCAGTGACCGTTCCCGCCGCGCCCAGAAATTGAATGTAGGCCAATCCGCCCTCCAAATCGCAAGGGAAAACCTATCACAGCGACCGGGTCACTGTGTCGGCTCTGGCATTTTGAAGATGTTGTTGGTCCCGTCTCTTTCGGGCACGCTGCCGTCGTTGACCACGACCTGCAACGGTCGATCGGGAGCCGTGATGCGGATGGACGCCTTGCTCTTCGCCCGGACTTCAAGCCGCTGCGTCACATCCGACGCGGCCGTCTTCACGATGATGGGGACTTCAGCTCCAGCCGTGCCCAGATTCTCCACCGTAACCGTGACCAGATAGGCTCCGCTCACGCTCTTCTGCGAAAATGCCGGCTCCATTTTGAAGTCAGGCAAACCGTGGTCGTGGTAGACCCAGTCATCGAAAAACCAGCCGAGATCGCGCTGCGCCTGTGCAGCGATCAGCTTCGGCATATAGGAAGGATCGTTATCGTCTCCAGGACGATACGCCGCAATCGCCTTCTTCAGCGCTGCATCTCCCACCATGTCGCGCAGCATCCACCACACGCACATCGCCTTGCTGCGGTAGAGTTCTTCGGTTGTCGTGTTCACCAGCGATCGATCGGCGTCTTCAGATTTGGCGGCCGATTGCTCGTTCTGCAGGAATGTCGATCGATGCAGGGCCATGTAATCCAGCGCAGCCGCACGACCCTGCTTCTGCTCAAGGAAAAGAGCCTGTGCAAAGTGGGCCAGCCCTTCCTGGATCCATGCGCGCGAAGACATGACGGTGGCGTGCGTGATCTGATGCGAGGCAGCGAGTCCGTCGAGCGTGACGTCCGCGCTGGCGAGTGGCGTGAGTAAGAGGTTGCCGCTTTCGAACGGCGCGGCTTCGGGATCGGGCAGGTCGGCGATCTTGGCCCGCTCCCGCGGCTTGCCAAACCATTCGGCGACCAGTGGCGCTGCTCTTTCCGCGGCGTCGGCAAATTTCGTAGCGGCAACATCGTGGCCTTTCAGATATCGAACTTCAGCGCTCGGCTTTTCCAGAACCTGGTAATCAGCGATGATCAAGGTCGGCGCGTCGCGGTGAAGAGGCTGACCATCGAAGTCGGCAACACCATACTGATTCACAGCGCTTGTAGCCTCGCGCTCGACACTAGAACCCGGCGTGCCGTTCAGGAAGACCTGATCGGGGTCTCCTCTCCAGCGGACCTTCAGCTGCATCTTCGATCCTGCCTCGCGCAACTTCCAGCGCGTCAAGACTTCCGGCACGCTGCCCTCGGAAATATTTGCCACATCCGTCAGGATCGGATACCACGCCACGTATCCCGCTCCCCGCAGCGCCGTGAAATTCTCGCTGATCTGATCCCAATCCGTGCTGTTCGCCTGATCTTCCGGCATGCCGATGCGCGTCAGCCGGGTCGCATCCCGCACCACGATTCCTTCGTACGCAATCTCAAGTTCAACGCTGCCTTTCGGCGCCACCGCCTGCGGCAAGGTCACAATCGCTTCCGACAAAGC
Organism: Terriglobales bacterium; assembly: GCA_037443605.1. Classification (GTDB taxonomy): domain Bacteria; phylum Acidobacteriota; class Terriglobia; order Terriglobales; family Acidobacteriaceae; genus Sulfotelmatobacter. The sequence goes on along the minus strand of JBBIOA010000024.1, from coordinate 41,852 downwards.
CCCGGTGTGATCGATGTCCGACGCGAAAGGCTGCGTGACAAACTGCACCGCGATGTCATCCGCCTTGATGGACCTCCAGTCAAGCGAAGAGGAAATCTGCAGAACGACAATTTTTTGCGGAGATGAGGTGTCGTTGCGAAGCGTGATCTTGCCGCGAACGCCCAGCCGATGCTGCGTCGGGTCAAGCTCCAACGACAGGTCGTACCGTGTGATGCTGAAAGCCTCGCGGTCCAGACAGAAAGAATTCGCCGCAGAGGTGCAGAGAAGGAGCAGGAGGCCGAAAGCTGAGATAACCTGCGGCTTGGCGCGCAACTTCATTTCTTGTTCGATGCAGCTTCCCGGGCCCGGCGCTGCCGCACCACTTCATATAAAACCACCGCCGCGGCAACTGAGACATTCAGCGAGGGCACTTGCCCCAGCATCGGAATCGACACCAGGAAGTCGCACTTGCGCTTGACCAGGTCGTGCAATCCCTTGCCTTCGCCGCCCAGCACGATCGCGCAATCCATGTTGTAGTCGATCGCATCGTAGGTTTTCTCGCCGCGCTCATCGAGCCCCACCGTCCAGATATTCTGATCCTTGAGTTCTTCGATGGTCCGCGCGATGTTCGTGACCTTGGCGATCGGCAGATACTCGCTGGCTCCCGCGGAAGCTTTCGTTACCGTGCCGGTCACGGCCGCCGCCCGCCGCTCGGGAATCACCACGCCATTCGCCCCCGCTGCGTCCGCCGTGCGCAGGATCGCTCCCAGATTGTGCGGATCCTCCACGCCATCGAGCACCACCACCAGCGAATACTCCCCGCGCTTGCCCGCCATCACGTCGCCCAGATCGTTGTACTGTTTGGCCGATGTGACGGCCACCACTCCCTGATGGGCCGCGTTCCCAGCCATGCGGTCCAATTCCGTGCGCTGCAGGAATCGCACGGGAATGCCGACCTTGCGGCAATCTTCGATCAGCCGCTGCAGGCGCAGGTCGTGGCGCTCCTTTGCCATGCCCACCCACTCAAACGCCCGTCCGCGCGCCTTCAGCGCTTCCGTGACGGAGTTAATGCCGTAGATGCAATGCATGAATGGTCGGCCTAATGGAGGGATGAACTCGGGAACTCCACGTCTCGCAGTCTTGCGAAACGTGGGAATCCCGGCACAATCGATCGCAATGTGCTCGCACCGCCGTCGCATCCTCAGTAGGCGCGGCTGCGGCGGCCGAGGGAAATTTCACTACGCCTTTTCCACGTCGCGCAGGCGGGCCGCTTTGCCCCTCAGTCCGCGCAGATAGAACAGGCGCGCGCGGCGAACCTTGGACGAACGCATCAGTTCGACCTTGTCGATGACCTTGGAGTTCAGCGGGAAAATGCGCTCCACGCCCTGCCCAAAGCTCATCTTGCGCACCGTGAAACTCGCCTGCGGTCCGTTGTCCCGCTTGATCACTACGCCTTCAAACACCTGCACGCGCTCTTTGTCGCCTTCCTTGATCTTCACGTGCACCCGCACCGTGTCTCCGGGGCGAAACGCCGGGATGTCGGTGCGTTGCGTCTTGGCCAGCAGCTTTTCGATTACCAGGTTTGACATGTCTTTATCCTTCGTCCTTCAAATTCCTATGACCCGGGATGCCCCACGTCTCGCCTCTTTTGCGAGACATCGGATGCATCGCGGATTCGTTCCAAAATCTTTTTGTCTTCCTTGCTCAGTTCCGCCCCATCCAGCAAATCCGGACGGTTTTGCAGCGTTTTCCGCAGCGCCTGCTCGCGGCGCCAGCGGCGAATCTCCAGATGATTGCCGTTTACCAGCACTTCCGGCACCGCCATTCCGCGAAAATCGGCGGGGCGCGTGTAATGCGGATAATCGAGCAATCCGCCGGAAGCACAAGTCGAATCGGGCCCGCTGGCCTCGCCCGCTTCGTGCGCCGTAAACGACTCCTGCCGCGTCGACGCCTCGTTCCCCACCGCGCCTGGCAACAGTCGCGTGACCGCTTCGACAATCACCGCCGCCGCCAGTTCGCCGCCGCTCAGCACGTAGTCGCCGATCGACAACTCGCGATCCGCCAGCACCTGCGTGACACGCTCATCCACGCCCTCGTAGCGGCCGCAGATCAGCACAATTCGCTCCAGCGCAGCCAGTTCCGCAGCAATCTTCTGCGAGAAGCGCTCGCCTTGCGGCGTCAGCACAATCACCGACTGCTTCGCTCGGCCTGCCGCCCGATCTTCCAGCCGCGATTCGCGCGATGCTAGTTCCAGCGACTCCAGACATTCAAAGATCGGATCCGGCTTCAGGACCATGCCTTCGCCGCCGCCGAATGGGCGGTCATCCACGGTGCGGTGCTTGTCGTGCGTGAAATTCCGCAGGTCGTGAACTTCAATCTTCACCAGGCCCAGCTCATTGGCCCGGCGTGTAATTCCGTAATCCAGAGGCCCGCGAAAGAAGTCCGGAAAAATCGTGACGATGTCGGCCTTCATCAGCGAACCTGAAATTCTTGTTCAGCGCTTTCTTTGCTGCTCTTGCTTCTCTTCCGCCGTCAGCGGCGCATTGATCTCCAGCATGCCTTCGGGCAGCTTCATGCGCACTTGCCGTTGCGCGACGTCCAGGCCTTCCAGATACGCTTCTGCGAAAGGCACGTCGTATTTTTTGCCGCCGCTCGCCACAATCAGCAGCGGCGCTTCGCCGGCACCGAACTGCACGTCCTCAATCCGGCCAATCTCCGCGCCGTGATCGAGTACCGTGCACCCGACCAGATCGCTCACGTAGTTCCAGCCCTGCCCCAGCTCCGCACGCTCAGCCAAAGGAACCTGCAACTCGGCCCCAATCAGCGTCTCTGCCTCAGACATCGAATCGATGCCTGCAAGCTTCAATACCAGCAGGCCCTTGTGCGGCCACAAATCTTCGACCTGAACTTCGCGCCGCGATTCGCCGGTTTTATCCAGCGCCCACAGCTTCATGCCTTCGGCAAATCGCTCCGGAACGTCGCTATGTATCTCGGCTGCGACCTCTCCGTGCCGTCCCTGCGTCTTCACCACGCGTGCCAGCGTAATGAACCCGCCGCCACTGGACTGGACCGGGTGCCCCGTTTCTCGCGCGTTCTGTGCGCGAGACGTGGGGATTTTGCCCGCGGAGTCCACGGATCCCTACTCGAGGATTTCCAGCTGATACCGCTTATGCGCCCGCTGTCCCGCGGCGCCCAGCAATGCCCGCAACGCACGCGCTGTGCGTCCCTGTCGCCCGATGACCTTGCCCACATCGCTTTCGGCGACTTCCAGTTCGATCACGCCGTCGTCAAACAACTCGACGAACACGTCATCCGGCGCGTCGACCAGCGACTTCGCAATCATCTCGACGAGAACACAAATGTCTCCAGCAGGCTCGGTCATAGTGTGATTCCAAGGGGACGAGAAACGATCACCGGGAAGGCCGCAATCCGGCCCGACGCATCGAGTGCCTAGGCCGCCGACACCGGCGCAGCCGCCGGAGCCTTCGCGTACAGCTTGTTCACGCGCTCCGACATCTGCGCGCCCTTCCCAACCCAGTAGTCCACGCGGTCACGCTTCAACTCGATCGAGGTGGGATTGGTGCGGGGATTGTAGGTCCCGACCACTTCCACCGGACGGCCATTGCGCGCACGCGCCTTCTCAATCACCACAATTCGATAATACGGTTGTTTGCGCGCACCTACGCGCGCCAGACGAATCATTAGCACGAGACGTATATCCTTGTTCCGGAAGAGTCCGGCGAGATCAAGACAAACTCTTATTATGCCGAAGGTTAGATGGAATTGCAACGGCCAGATTTGAGATAGTGTAGGGAATCCGGAAATCGTCAGACTCGAATAGTCCTAGCCGCGGAGTTGAATGAGATCAATTACTTTCAAGGCTGATGGAAAACTGATCGAGCGAGCGCGCCGAGTCGCTAGGAGTCGGCACCAGACTCTGAAAACCGCCTTTCGAGAATGGCTGGAACGGTACGCAGCGCAAGCCGGGAACGCGGCGGCGATGGGTGCGTTGATGCGGAGTCTGAAGCACGTCCGTTCGAACGGCCCCTACTCACGGCGGCTAATGAACAAGCGTTAGGATCTTCTGGAAAGACAAATCCCATCCTCGCGCAAGGCACACCCAGCGCTTCTGATGCAACCTCTTCCTGCTATCCTCTTCCGTTCGGAGGTCCACCATGCAAGCCGTCTACATTCTGTCCGCGGTTCGCACGCCCATCGGCAAATTCGGCGGCGCACTCGCTTCCCAAACCGCGGCCGATCTCGGCGTTGTCGTGGCCCAAGCCGCCATCAAGCGCGCCCAAGTTCATCCGGATCAGATCGACGAGACCATCTTCGGCAATGCTCGCCAGGCCGGCGGCGGACCGAATCCCGCTCGCCAGATTTCGGTGCGCAGCGGCATTCCGCAGGAAGTCCCTACCTTCACGGTGAACAAGGCCTGCGCCTCGGGAATGAAGTCCATCGCCCTGGCCTACCAATCGATTCTGCTCGGCGACGCCTCGTGCATTCTTGCCGGCGGCACCGAATCCATGTCGCGCGTTCCCTATCTCTTGGATCAAGCGCGCTGGGGCTATCGCATGGGCACGCAAGAACTGGTCGACGGCATGTATCGCGACGGATTCTTCTGCCCTCTCGCGAAGATGGTCATGGGCGAGACCGCCGAAATCCTCGCCGAGCAGTACAAAATTTCCCGTGAGGAACAGGATGAATTCGCACTCACCTCACAAACGCGCGCCGCTCGTGCCATTGCCGCCGGGCGCTTCCAGGACGAAATCGTGCCAGTCACTATCGAGAGCAGGAAGGGAAGCACCATCTTCAGCCGCGACGAGCATCCATTTCTCGATGCGACCATGGAAAAGCTGGCAAAGCTTCCGCCGGTCTTTTCGAAAACCGGAACCATCTCCGCGGGGAACTCTTCGGGCATTACCGACGGCGCAGCGGCCATGGTGATCGCCAGCGAGCACTTCGTGAAGCAAAACAACTTGAAGCCTCTGGCGCGGATCGCCGCCGTCACGTCCGCCGGGGTCGACCCGAAAACCATGGGCATCGGCCCCGTGCCCGCGCTCGAAAAGCTCCAAGACAAGCACAATCTTCGGCTTCACGAATTCGGCGTGATCGAATTAAACGAAGCCTTCGCCGCGCAGGTGCTGGCTTGCGATCGCCAACTGAATTTCAATCGCGACCGGCTCAACGTTAACGGTGGCGCCATCGCCCTGGGCCATCCCATCGGTTGCACCGGCACGCGCATCACGGTCACGCTTCTCCACGAGATGCTCAAACGCAACACCCGCCGCGGCGTCGCTACCTTATGTGTCAGCGGCGGCATGGGCATGGCGCTGGCGCTGGAAAATGTGGCGTGAAATCGGAGCCGTCGTGCCTGGGGTAGTGATTTGTCCATTTTCGTTTCTTTGCGCGGCTCGCCTTCTCTGGTATGCTTTCCCCCGTTTTCCCTCGACTGGCCCCGGCGTCGAGAATCCCAGCAAGAATCCGAGGAGGTTGCCGTGTCTCGATCGATGATGCGTATTCTCTGTGTGCTCGCTTTCCTGCTCGCCCAGGTCGCGGTGGCCCAGGATTTCTCGGCCGATGTAATCAGCAACAAGGGCAACGGCCCTACTGGGCAGGGCAAACTCTACTACACCAAAGGCAAAGCAAGGTGGGAACTGGGCAACGATCGGAATCCGCAGATGGGCCCGATGGCGCTCATCGTGGATGAAGCCCAAGGCCGCTCCCTCGTGCTCATGCCGCAGCGGCATATGTATATGGATTCGATGCCATGGATGACCAAGACTCCAGCGATCGGACTATTCTGGCACGTCGACGACGTCGACAATGCCTGCCCGCAGTGGAAGAGCGCTGCCCAGCAAATGAAGACCGATCAGAACTGGGGTAGCTGTACCAAGGTCGGCAGCGACACCGTGAACGGGCGCAGCGCGGTGAAATACGAGGGCGTCTCCAGCAAAGGCGAGAAGGGAAACGTCTGGGTCGACACCAAACTCCGCTGCGTCATCAAGGCTGACAATACGAACGGCGGTTTTGAACTTCGCAACATTCAAGAAGGCTCGCAGCCGTCGAGCCTTTTCGAAGTGCCTGCGGGCTATCAGAAGTTCGACATGGGCGCGATGACGCAGCAGCACCAGTAACCGAACAAGCCTCAAACCACCCCACTCACCTTCGGAAAGCGCGCAAGCGATGTCTCAGGTTTGCGCGCGTAAAATCCCGGGAACTATACTTCTCCCAGCGGCTCTTCATCTCGCTGGGAGAAGGAATGTCCTTATCCGCGGTCATCGTTGACGACGAGCAACTCGCTCGCGACGAACTTGCCTATCTGCTCAAGAATGCCGACGATGTCAACGTCGTCGCCCAGGGCAAGAACGGCCTGGAAGCCGTCAATCTCATCAAGGAACATAATCCCGATCTCGTTTTCCTCGACGTCCAAATGCCCGGTCTCGATGGCTTCGGCGTCATCAAGAAGTTGCTCGACAAGAAGATCAGCCTGCCCAAGATCATCTTCGCTACCGCGTTCGATCAGTATGCCGTCAAAGCCTTCGAAGTGAACGCCGTCGATTATCTGCTGAAGCCGTTCGATAAGAAGCGGGTTGCGCAAGCCATCCAGAAAGCCCGCAGCCAGCAAGAGGCCAGCACGCTGCCGGCAGAGAAGATCGAAACCTTGGTCCGCATGATTGAATCCCAGAAGCAGCCGGCGACCAAGATTCTCTTGAAGGCGTTGGGGCGGATGTTTCTGGTCGATCAGCGCGAAATCTGCTACGCCTGGATTGAAGACGGAGTCATCAGCGTGGTCACCGGCGGCCCCGCGGGCATGGAAGGTCAATCGAACTGCCGCACCTTGGAAGAACTTCTGGAAAGCCTGGATTCGAACCTGTTCTGGCGCGCCCACCGCTCTTATCTAGTCAATATCAACCGGATTCGGGAAGTCGTTCCCTGGTTCAAGAGCTCCTACCAGTTGCGCATGGACGACAAGAAGCAAACCGAAATCCCGGTCAGCCGCGCGCAAACCAAGCGACTGCGTGAGTTGTTCGGTCTCTAGCCCTTTTCCCCGGCCGCCATTTCCGCTGGACGATCCTGGGTGCGGCGCTGTCTTGTCCTGTAGCCGCTTGCGGGCGGCCTCTTCCGCCTTCTCCACCGTTGTCAACAAGCCACTAATCAGCGTTCCAGAATACATGCGCTCACGTCCGCAAAAGACCAGGCGGACCAGACCTCAAAAATCCGGAGGATGGGTTGATTGAGAAGCCTCAAGATCAAGCCATCCTCCGGCCCGTGAGAAAACTCAACCGGCCAACGTCTCGAGCCCCAGATGGTCATGAATGACCAGCGTGGGCCCTTCCAGTCGAATCAGGTTCCTTCGTTTGAGCGTGCTCAACAGCCGGGTGACGGTCTCCCGGGAAGCCCCAATGCGCTGCGCCATCTCCTCATGCGTCATGGGGGAGACCACTCGAACCTCGGCATCCTCCGAGCCAGCTGTTGATTGCGACAGCAGCAGCCGTGCCAGCTTTCCCGCCGACGACCGGCTCAGCACCAGGTCGTGGATGTCGCGATAGGCCGAATGAAAATGCCGGCTTAAGCATCCCGCCGCCTGCACCCCGATTTCGCTGTGCGCCTGCATCAACTCCAGGAGATTCTTGCGCTCCAGGAAATTGACGTGGCAGGGAGTCGCCGTCTCCGCGGTCGCTTCGTACCCGGTGCCCGAGATCGCCGCGCTCAGCCCCAGCGCTTCCCCGGCTTCTGTCGTCTTCAGCAGCAGAGTCTTCCCTTCTCGGGAACTGGTCGACAGGTTCACTCTGCCCGAACAAAGAAGGAACATGCCCCTCGGCTCCTGTCCTTCCACAAACAGGATTGCGCCTGCCGGCAGCGCGCTCTTATGGCTGACTGCATTCAACGCGCCCAGCGCGGCCAGTGGGAGGTTACAAAAGAAGTGAGGCCGCGCATAGCCGCACGCCGTGCAGTTTTCGATGATGTCGAGTCCGTAAGGCGTGTTCATGTCTGTCTCCACGGCGCTGCACCGTTTTGTTTTGGGAGTTCGCTCCAGAATTGCCTCGAGTCCCGCTCCTCCCAGCGTGCGCGAGTTGGCGAGCAGGGATCGCGCGTGGGCCCGGGTATCGGCGTGGGAACTCCGTGCTGCTGCCAACAGATCCCACCCGGCAGTGGGCTCCTCTGTTTCCTCCCATTCCAGATAGCGGGCGAAGAGGTAGAACGGATCGATCGGGACTGAGATTTGCTCGGTGACCGCCAGGTCTTCCGCCCCGGCGATCGGCGGTCCCGGGTACACCGCTTCCGGTTCTATGACGAGGGGCGATATCCAAGGGGAGGGCTGGATCGCGAAGTCAAATCCACGCGTTACTCGCGGCATAACTTCTACCGCTCTTTGCACTGGGACCACAATGTCCGGACTCGCCACACAGCGGTTCGTCGCTAACACTACACAACTCCTGGAACCCGGCGCTTCTGCCCGCTGGACTCCTCTTCAAAGTTTTGGGAAATAGGGCCCTTCCAAGACGCGGCCGGAAAGACCCAGCTCCGGCCAGAGGCAAGGAAGTCATGAACTTTGCACGTGGAGTTCCGTTATGGGCGCGATGACTCAAACTGGGAAGTTCCGTGTTTGGAACCATTTCCGGATTTCGAAAACTGCCTCATCTCTGAGGCATTGCCGGACTGTCGGCAACCTGCCGACTAACCGTCGCCTGGCTCTTCTTGCTTTCACTTATCGGTGAAAGTTAGTCGCACTTAGCTTGGAAGGTAGTCTCTCCGAGTAATTTTCAGCCGCTGCATTTTGGACTGCAGAGTGGTCCGCTTTAGACCCAGTCGATGCGCGGCTCCGACCGGACCCGACAGGACTCCGCCGGTTTCCCGCAGCACTCGTACGATATGCTCCCGCTCCGCGCTTTCCAGCGTATCGTCGAAGGCGATAACGTTTCCCCGCTGCTTCCCCCGCCCCAGTTCGTTCAGAGGAACGCGCAGGACCGCGCCCTCGCTCAGAATGACCGATCGCTCCATCAGGTTCTCGAGTTCTCGCACGTTTCCTGGCCAAGGCCACTCCATGAGCGCTTCCATACTTTCCTTGGGGACGGTTTCGATGTGGCGATCCATGCGCAGGGTGTATTTCCGCACGAAATGGCGCACCAATACCGGAATGTCCTCTTTCCGTTCCCGCAGGGTCGGCAACTGGATCGGGAACACGCTAAGGCGGTAATAGAGATCGCGACGAAAATGATTCTCCCCAATGCTCTGCAACAAGTCGCGATTCGTGGCAGCAATCAGCCTTACGTTCACCCGGATTGTTCGATTGCTTCCTAAACGCTCAAATTCCTGGTCCTGCAGCACGCGCAACAGCTTTGGCTGCAGCTCCAGAGGAATCTCGCCAACTTCGTCCAGAAATAGCGTTCCTCCGTCGGCCACTTCCAGCCGTCCGATCTTTTGGCTGATCGCTCCGGTAAACGCTCCTTTTTCGTGTCCGAACAGTTCGCTCTCCAGCAGCCCGGTCGGAATTGCGGCGCAGTTGACCTTGATGAAGCTCTTTTCGTTGCGCCAACCTAGCCGATGGATGGCCCTGGCAACCAGCTCCTTGCCTGTTCCCGTCTCTCCTAGAATCAGAACGGTGGCATCGCTGTCGGCCACGGTCGCCACCTGCCCCAGCGCCCTCTCAAGCGCCGGACTGTCCCCCACGATCTCCGTGAACTTCCGATGCGACCGCACCTCTCCTTCCAGAAACTTCTTTTCTTCGAGCAGGCGATCCTTTAACGTCTGGATCTCTTCCGCTACCCGATGGTTCTCCAGGGTCACAGCCAGCTGCTCCCCGACCTGCCGCAACAGATGCAGATCTTCCGGGCGGAAGGCTTCCCGGCGCGTGCTGCCCAGCACAAAAACTCCCAACGGACCGTCCGGACGAAGCAGGGGCACGCAACAAAACGACTGTATCCCTTCGGCCAAAATCGCTCGCATGACCTCAGAGTCGAACTCGCGGAGTTGCTCGGCCGAAAAGATCAAAGGCGCTCCGTGTTCGAATGCCCGTCCTGCCGGAGTGTTTTAGACACCGATCGCGATCCCGCTCAGCAGGCCCTTCCCCAGCGGGAAGTCCATCGCCTGCCGCTCCAGCAATCCGCTGGCCGGATCCAGTACTCCCAGATCTGCGTATTCGTGATGCAGAAACCTGCGAATGCGAGCCGAGATTCGCGGAAACACTTTCTGTACTCTCCAGTTCGACGCCAGAATGCTGCTGATCTCCAGCAGCATCTGCAGGGCCCCGGTCTGCTGGCGCAGTTTCTCGCCGGTGTGCTCCAACGTCATCTGTAATTTCTTCTGGGGGGAGATATCGATCACTACGCATCCGAGCCCTTCGGTTCCCCCGTTCCCGCCCACGGGAATGCAGTGTGCCAGCCAATGCCCGGTTTCCTCCCGGCCGCACGTTCCAGAGAATTCGAAGCTGAATGTTCCCGCCGCGGCCCTAGCCCGCTGGAGTTCCGATTCCATCGTTCGATTGAATGCTCCCGGCACTTGCTGCACCGTTTTTTGCAGGTGCTCTGGCGCCGGCATGCCGTTCAGGGCTGCCAAGACGTCATTGATCGCCACGTACCGCAGCTCGCGATCCAGCAGACAGAAACCTGCCGACGCCGCGTTGCAGTAAGCCACCAGGGACTCGACTGGAGAACGCGAACCTTCGTTTCGAGATTCCGACTGGCCGCTGGCTGTCATAGCATCAGCCCACCTCGACAGACTGCGGGAACCTTATACCGCCGCAAGAACAGGGAGACGAAAGCCTGGATCAGGAATCGGGAAGGGAAAACGGGAAGACTTCCAGGAATGAAATTCCGGAGGGAATCCCTGAGGCTAGCCGAGTCGCCCACACCGAAAAACTTCTGGTCGTGCGAACCCTGAACCAAAAACGAATTTGAACTCATACGGGGAAACATGTCCGCAACTTCGCGGCCTCTGCTCCCCCTCAAAAGCAGATTGGCAAACGACAGGCATTATAAACACGGCCAAATCGCCGTCAATGTTTTTCTGTGTTCCTTTCCAATTATGGAACGTACGTTCCTCCAATTGCTTTCGCCTAACATCCAAATAGCGCCCGAACTATAATGGATTGGTGGCCCGAGGCTGGGAGAGTAAGTCCGTCGAAGCACAACAAGCCGAAGCGAAGGAGTCGTCCGAGTCCCCGCGCGCCAGAATGACGATTGAGCAAGCCGCGAAGTTCCGCGAAAAAGAAGAACTTCGCCTCTCCCGCCTGCGAGTCCTCCAGCAACTTGCCGCTGCCACAAATCCGAGGCACCGGACCTTGCTCCAGGAAACACTCCGCGCCCTCGACGAAAAGCTGAATGGGTTCGAATGACCCGCGTCGAGCGGCGTCGCCTTGGATCGGCAGGTCCTACCCGCCCTCCGTATATAATGATGGCTTTATGACAGCCTACGTCTACGTTTCTCTCAAGAAGAGCGTTCTCGATCCCCAGGGCAAGACCATTCACGGCGCACTCAAAAAGATGGGTTACAAGGGACTGGAAAGCGTTCGTCAGGGAAAGTACTTCGAACTCGCGCTCGATAGCGCCCTCTCGCGCGAACAGGCGAACGCCGAAGTCGAACGCATCGCCCGCGAGGTGCTCACCAATCCGGTGATCGAGGAATTTCGTTTTTCCCTGGCCGATTAGTTCGTCGGCCGGGGCACTTCAGCGAGGGTCTCCACATGTGCGGCATTGTCGGTTACGTCGGTAAGAAAAGTGTCGTTCCCGTCATCATCGACGGTCTGCGAAAACTGGAATATCGCGGCTACGATTCCGCCGGTATTGCCGTCGCCGGCGACGGAGAGGGCCTGCAGATTCGCCGCGCCGAAGGCAAGCTGCGCAATCTCGAAGAAGCGATCCGCCAGAAGCCTCTGAACGGCACCTATGGCATCGGCCATACCCGCTGGGCTACGCATGGCCGTCCCACCGAAGAAAACGCCCATCCCCACCGCGACTGCACCGGCAAGATCGTCGTCGTGCACAACGGCATCGTCGAGAACTACCTCAGCTTGAAGAAGAAGTTGATCGAGGAAGGCCACAAATTCACCACCGAAACCGACACCGAGATCATCGCCCACCTCGTGGAAAAGTACTCCGCAGCCGTCGCAGTGAGTGGACACCCGTGCCCTCTCGAAGTCGCCGTCCGTCAGGCAGTAAAAGACTTAAGCGGTGTGTTCGCCCTCTCTGTCATCTCGACCGACGATCCCGATAAGATCGTCGCTGCGCGCAACGGCCCGCCCGCGGTCATCGGCCTCGGCAACGACGAATATTTCGTCGCCTCCGATGTTCCCGCCATCCTCTATCACACCCGCGACATCTTTTTCCTCGCCGATGGCGATATGGCCGTGGTCACGCCCGACGGCGTGCAACTTTCCGATTTCGACGGCCGCCCCGTCCAGCGCCAGATCCAGCACGTCACCTGGGACCCCATCATGGCTGAAAAGGGCGGCTTCAAGCATTTCATGCTCAAGGAAATTTATGAGCAGCCGCGCGCCGTTCGGGATACTACGCTTGGCCGCGTTTCCCAGGACTCCGGCCACATCTTCCTCGATGAAATTGAGATCAGTGAAGCCGAGATTCGCGCCGCGAAGAAGATCAACATCATCGCCTGCGGCACTAGTTGGCACGCCGGACTAGCCGGCAAGTTCATGATCGAAACTCTCGCTCGCGTGCCCGTGGAAGTCGATTACGCCAGCGAATGGCGCTACCGCAGCCCGATCGTCGATCCAGACACGATCACGCTGGTGATTTCGCAATCCGGCGAAACTGCCGACACGATCGCCGCCCAGCGCGAAGCCAAGGCCCGCGGATCAAAAACGCTCGCCATCTGCAACGTCGTCGGCTCCATGATCACGCGCGAAGCTGCTGGAACCATCTACACCCATGCCGGCCCGGAAATCGGCGTCGCATCCACCAAAGCCTTCACTGGCCAGCTTACCGCTCTCTACATTTTCGCTATGTATCTGGCGCAGGTGCGCGGCGCGATGACACCGGAAAAGGCGCGCGCCGAAATGCTCGAACTCACCCGCCTTCCCGCAAAGCTCGAAACGATCCTCACGCATGACGAAGCTTGCGACGAACTTGCCAAGCGTTACCAGAAAGTTCACGACTTCCTGTTCCTGGGACGCGGCATTCACTATCCCATCGCGCTCGAAGGCGCGCTCAAGCTTAAGGAAATCTCCTACATCCATGCCGAGGGCTATCCTGCGGGCGAAATGAAGCACGGCCCCAACGCCCTGATCGACGAGAATCTTCCAGTCGTAGTGATTGCAACCCGGGATGTCGACAATCCCGGATCGATGGTCCGCTACGAAAAGACCATCTCAAATTTGAAAGAAGTGAAAGCGCGCTCCGGAGTCGTCATCGCGCTGGCAACCGAAGGCGACGAAGAAATCAAAGAAGCTGCGGATCACGTACTCTACATTCCGCCAGCGCCTGAGGAGTTATCGCCGATTCTGGAAATCGTCCCTCTGCAGCTACTGGCGTATCACATCGCCGTCCGCCGCGGTTGCGATGTGGATCAGCCGAGGAACCTGGCGAAGTCAGTTACGGTGGAGTAGAGGAGATACCTCCGACACCGGATCAAGATCCTTCACAGATCCACCACTTTGATGTCGGTATGTCCGAAATCGCGCCCCTTGAACAACAACGGTTCACTCATTTCCTTCGCGAGCGCGTAGGCGAAGCAGTCCCCTAGGTTCAGCCCGGCTTTGTGCCGTCCCTTCCCGAAATCGCGATAGGCGCGCCGGGCGATTTCCGCCTGCCGCGGCGTGACTGATTCCACGTGGACGCCGACCTTGAGAAGGAGTTCGTCGAATCTCCGGCTCAGGACGGGATCGCCATTACGATCAATGACGACTCCTGTCTCCACATAGGTGACGGCCGAGATCCGGCAAACCGGTGCCTGTTTCAGAGCCGCGGCAAAATCTGCCGCATCCGTCTCCTCGCGCAGAATGGCTACGATTGCTGATGAGTCAACAATCATTTCGGTAAACCTTGCTCATCGTAGAGCAGGTCATCGATATCCATGGATTTGTAAGGTTCTTTCCAGCGCTTTCCGCAGTCTTTCGCGATCTCCATGATCTGTTCTGCCAAGTCGACCGTCGGCTTCCGGCGCACGCGTTCCAATTGCTCCCGTAAGGCTTCATTTACTGCTGCCGTCATGCTTTTTCCGGTCAGTTTCGCCAACTCCTGGGCCATTCGGTGCGTATTTGCATCTTTTATGTTAAGGCTCATGACGTTCCACCATTTCTACCTAAACGTTCTACCATTCTACCACGAGGCTTTTTAGCCGTGCCAACGTCGCGCCCAGCCCTGCTACGCCCGCCGCCCACACTCCAAGCGTCACCCGCACCACCCACGCCGGTGTTTCGCCTACGCGTCGTAACAGGAACGGCAGAAAATTCCATGTCGTGATGTGCACGTAATCCCACGGATCCCAATGCATCGCCTCGGTATTCAGCCCCCAGGCGTCCATCTTTCCGAGCGCGAATGCCGCGATATTCTTGAACCGCAGCGCAATCACAAACGTAGGATGCCCCAGCGTCTCCATCTGGTAAATCTCCAGCGGCAGCCAGAACGCCAGCGACGCAACCTGTATCCCCAGGCTCACTACGACCAAAGCAACCGCGCCGCGCCAGATCCACACGCTCAGACTCGCTCGATACCTCATCAGCAAAGGCACCGCCAGCATTGCCACCATCTGCACCGCCGTCGAAACATACCGGTCGCCCCACGCAAAGTCGCCCGACCAGTATGTGTAACGCGCATAAAAGCTGATGTACCCGGCAACCAGCAGCAGGGAAGTGACGGCATAGGCGCGCACCTCGGTCCCAAGGTGCTTCCATAACACCGCCAGCAGCACCACCGCCACCACAATCAGCGGATCGAACAGGAAGATCGATTTCTCCGGCTTGAACAGCGCTCCCAGCACGCCTTCATGAAATGGAGTGCTCCACGGGAAACTTGCCGGCAGCGTCGGATCCTGCATCCGCTGCTCCCGCGCAAAAATCGGAATGTAAGTTCCGGTCCACGACCCAAAGCGATAGAAGTTGTACCAACGCTCGATCAGGCCAAATCCTAGGTACACCGGTGCGGCAACCTTGCAGTAGTCGAATGTCTTACGGAACAAATCCGACCCACGAACCTTCTCGATCCACAGTAGCGCCAGCAGAAAGACTCCCCCCGCGAGCAGATCCAGTCCCGTCGTTACCCGCGTCAGCAGATTCAGTCCCAACGCCGCCGATCCCCAGAATAGGGTGCGCATGTTGCCCGTCCGCAGCCACTCAAATTGCCACGAGAATCCCACCAATGTGAGCAGCAGGATGTAGTTGTTCTCCATCATGTTCTGCGTGTAATGCAGATGCGTGGTGCAGAACAGCAGTGCGAGCACTCCGCCCACCGTCTCGCTCACGCCGAACCGCAACTGCCGCAGAAAGCGAAATGCCACCAGCGCCGTCAGGACGTTGATCAGAATGCTGGTGCTGGAACTCACCACGATGCTGCGGATCGACGGGTCGTCCTCATACCCGGAGAACATCTTCCAGCGCGCGATCCACGTGCCCACCACATCCGCGGGCAGCATCAGCAGCGACTGCCCGATCCCGTACCAGCTGTAAATTTTCCCGTCGCGTCCGTGCAGGCCAAACTCGGGATACTCGTAGGGAAAGACCTGTGGCTCGGAAGTCCACAGCCAGTGCGTGGTTTGCAGGCGATGTGTGGTGTCGGCGCTGCCCACTTCCCCCGACTGCACCACCAACGCCAGCAGTCCGGCTGCCAGGCACAATAGAAATCGCGGATCACGCAGCCGCGTGCCCAATCGTGAAGTCATCGAAGTGGATAGTAATACAATCCGCCGGCGACTCTGAGAGTCATCCGTTCGTCGGGCAGGCGCAATCAGTCCACCCGCTCGTACTTCCCATTTCCCAGGTGTCGCCAGCGCGCGCCGTCGGCGTCAGGGAAAACCCCGAGCGGCTGATCTTTCTCTGTGTCCGATCCAATCCGCAGCACGTTCCCGTCAAGATCTTCCACTTGCATCTCCAGCGCCCATTCGAAGTTGTTCGGAGGATTGCGAATCTTGGCGCCTGACCGCTCGTACTCGGCGTGCAACTTCCTCACATCCGGCACGCCGATCCACACCCACATCTGCTCCTGGCTCTGATTGTCGTTCGTGAGGAACAGGTTGCACTTGTCTCGCGCAACCGAAGCAAATCCGTCCGGCCCGCCCCACAGCAGCTTGAAGCCGAGCGCGTCGCGGTAATAGGCGATGCTGGCAGCGACATCCTTCACACGTAAAACCGGGGTGGCGCCGCCAAAGCCCTGACAGGAAGACTCAGTCATCATTTTTTCTCCGCCGAAAGCATATCGTACAAAACCGTACTCCGCACAGGCTGCGCCAGCCGCAAATCCAGACTCTGCGGTATGCTGGTGCGGCTAAAAGCTGCGGGAAATATTATGCCCAAGTGCGCAAACTGCGGAACCGATTTGTCGGACAACATGCGCTTCTGCTCATCCTGCGGACGCCCTGTCACCAGCACCCATGACGCGGCTACCGCGAACTTTCAGCGGATGCCGAACACTGACGACATGGCCACCATCGACTTCGTCTCGGCGCAGCCACCGGTAACTCCTCCCCGCCCGTCATCCTCTTCGCCCTCCCGCATTTCCGCCGCCGCCGAGTTCCTCCTGAGCGAAGGCCGCTTCCTTCCCGGTCGCCTCATTGCCGGCCGCTACCGCATCATTGCCCTTCTCGGCAAAGGCGGCATGGGCGAAGTCTACCGCGCCGACGATCTCACCCTTGGTCAGGCCGTCGCTATGAAGTTTCTTCCCGAAGAAGCCACCCGCGACGAAGGTCTCGCCGACCGCTTCCGCAACGAAGTCCGCACCGCCCGCAAAGTTTCCCATCCCAATGTCTGCCGCGTCTACGACGTCGGCGAGGTCGATGGCCAGACGTTCTTCACCATGGAATACGTCGACGGCGAAGACCTCGCCTCGCTTCTGCGCCGCATCGGCCGCCTTCCACAGGACAAAGCGATCGAAATTGCCCGTCAGGTTTGCGCCGGTCTCGCCGCCGCCCACGCGAAAGGCGTGCTGCATCGCGATCTCAAGCCCGCCAACATCATGCTCGATGGCCGCGGTCAGGCCGTCATCATGGACTTCGGCCTCGCCGGCATCGCCGACGACATTCGCGGTCCCGAAGTCCGGAGCGGTACGCCCGCCTACATGTCTCCCGAGCAACTCGCCGGAACCGAGGTCACCACCAAGAGCGACATCTACGCGCTCGGCCTCGTGCTCTACGAGGTTTTCACCGGCAAGCGCGCCTTCGCCGATAAGCCTGTCGGACTGCGCCACGCCCATGGCGATCACACACCCAGCCGCCCTTCTTCGGTGGTGAAGGACCTCGATCCCGTGGTCGAGAAAGTCATTCTCAGCTGCCTCGAGCACGATCCGATCTCCCGTCCCGCCAGCCCGCTCGCGGTTTCCGCGGCGCTTCCGGGAGGAGATCCACTCGCCGCCGCCCTGGCCGCCGGCGAAACCCCATCTCCGCAAATGGTCGCCGCCGCCGGCGAAACCACCGGCCTTCGCGTGGGCGTCGCCGCCGCGTGGCTGGCCGCAATCCTCGTCGGACTTGCCATCAGCGTCTTCCTCAACATCCGTTACAGCGGTCTGGAGAAGTTGCATCCCGACCTCACCCCGGAAGTCCTCGCCAACAAGTCACGCGAAATCATCACCCAGCTCGGCTACACCGCCAAGCCAGCGGACAGCGCCTACCGCTTCGACTACGACAACGAGTTTCTCGCCGCGGTCGAAAAAGAAAGCGGCCCGCACAACTGGGACTCCATCATTTCCTCCCGACCGTCGGTGCTCCTGTTCTGGTATCGCCAAAGCCCCAAGCCCATGGTTGCCAGCGGCTATCGCGACTGGCTTCTGACTCCAGACGTCCTCTCCGAGGAAGATCCACCCACAACCCTCTCCGGGATGGTCAACGTCAAGATCGACTCCAAGGGCCGCCTCATTTACTTCCAGGCAATCCCGCCCCAGCAGGATTCCGCGCCTGCGCCCTCCAACGTGCCCGACTGGAAACCGCTGTTCGTGGCCGCCGACCTCGACCCTGCGGCATTCAAGTCCACCGAGCCGCAGTGGACCGCCCTCGCAGCCGCTGATGTCCGTGCCGCCTGGACTGGCGTCTGGCCCGGCACCGGCCGTCCGCTCCGCGTGGAGGCCGCTGCCTATCACGGCAAGCCGGTCTTCTTCGCTGCCATTGGAGACTGGAATAAACCTTGGCGCGTGGTGGCTGCCCCGAAGGCAGACGACTGGAAGCAGACGCTCTCCCAGATGATGGGCATCCTCCTGCTGCTCGGTCTCCTGGTCGGGGCTGCTCTGCTTGCGCGCCGTAACTACCGCCAGGGCCGTGCCGATCGCGACGGCGCTCTTCACCTCGCCACTGTCATGTTCGTCCTCCAGGTCCTTGTCTGGCTTTGCAATGGCCACCTGGTCCCCAACCTGGAACTCTTCGGCGTGCTTCTACTCGCTCTCTCCGGCTCTCTGTTTGTCGGTGCCGTCGTATGGATGACCTATCTCGCGGTCGAGCCTTGGATTCGCCGCCGCTGGCCGCATGCCATCATTTCCTGGTCTCGCCTGCTCTCCGGACAGCTGCGCGACCCTCTCGTCGGCCGCGATATTCTGGTCGGGGTGGGCTTTGGCGTGCTCTGGCTCCTGATCTTTTCGGTGGTGAACATCCCCCTGGCACGTCTGGGCAACTCGCCCAATTTTCTTTCGTTCTCCTACCTGCTCGGAGGACGCGTTGCCTTCGGCCAATGGCTCACCCAGATCCCCATGTCGATCTTTGCCACCCTCCAGTTCTTCTTTCTCGCCTTCGGGCTCCGCGTTCTGCTCCGCAAAGACTGGATCGCCGCCACCGCTTTTGTCCTGATCTACGTTGGCCTCCGCGGCCTCGTGACCCAGAACCCGTCCGTGCTCCTGCCGGCGTTTTTCGCGGTGTATGTGGTATTGGTGATCGTGATCTTTCGCTTCGGTCTGGTGCCGCTCGCGGTCGCCGCTTTCACCATCGACATGCTGGCCAACGTCCCCTTCACCGCCGATTTCTCCCAGTGGTATATGGGAGCCACCGCCTTGGCTCTGGTCAGCGTGGTCGCGCTCGCCGCCTGGGGTTCTTACCATTCTCTCGGCGGCCAGCCGGTCTGGAAAGTGGAGATGGATTAAGCGACTACCACGACCCGATATTCCTGAGCCTCGAAGAATATTCCATAGGGGAATCGGCACACTCCCGCACGCGGCGGTTCCGGTAGACGGCAGGGAGTTGCATGGATGTTCCCGCGACTGCCTCACCCGTGGCTGCAACCGCCAGGGGAGAAACGCTTCCCAATCTCCGAGGGGCGATATTGGCGTACCACGCCCGCGCGTCTCGCTCCAAGCCGGCCTGCTCCCCGCAACTTCTTCGTTCTTCGGAGCATCTAAACCTTGACAACGATTCACTCAGGTCTTAGCATAATCAGAGACGCAATCATAACCTGATTGATTGTAAAGGACTTATAAAGTTTAGGAGGACCCTCGAATGGGCAAAATTATTGGTATTGACCTCGGAACCACCAACTCCTGCGTGGCCGTGATGGAAGGTGGCGAGCCCAAGGTCGTCGCAAATGAAGAAGGAGGCCGCACTACGCCTTCCGTCGTCGGCTTCACCAAGACCGGCGAACGGCTTGTAGGCCAGGTCGCCAAGCGCCAGGCCATCACTAACCCGGAGAATACCGTCTACTCGATCAAGCGCTTCATGGGCCGCCGCTACAACGAAGTCGGCGAAGAAATGAAGATGGTGCCCTATAAGGTCGTCCAGTCGGGCGACCACGTGGGTGTTGAAGCGCAGGGCAAGGAATACACCCCGCCCCAGGTTTCCGCGTTGATCCTGCAGAAGCTGAAGAAGGCTGCGGAAGACTACCTTGGCGAGAAAGTCAGCGAAGCAGTCATCACCGTTCCTGCGTACTTCAACGACGCCCAGCGCCAGGCCACCAAAGACGCCGGCCAGATCGCCGGCCTCGAAGTAAAGCGGATCATCAACGAGCCTACGGCAGCGGCGCTCGCCTACGGACTCGACAAGGGCAAGGACGAAACCATCGCCGTCTACGACTTCGGCGGCGGCACGTTCGATATCTCGATCCTCGAAGTCGGCGAAGGCGTCATCGAAGTCAAAGCCACCAACGGCGACACGCATCTGGGCGGCGACAACATCGACCAGAAACTGGTCGAGTGGCTCATCGACGAATTCAAGAAGGACGAAGGCCTTGACCTGCGCGGCAAGGGCAACGAGATGGCCCTGCAGCGTCTGCGTGATGCCGCGGAACGCGCCAAGATCGAGCTCTCCACCACCATGGAGACCGAAATCAATCTGCCCTTCATCACCGCGGATGCAAGCGGTCCGAAGCACCTCGTGAAGAAGCTGACCCGCGCCAAGTTCGAGGGGATGGTCGAAGACATCATCCAGCGCTCTGCCGGTCCCTGCCGCCAGTGCATGAAAGACGCCGGCGTCGACACCTCGAAGATCAACGAAGTCGTGCTGGTCGGTGGACAGACGCGCATGCCCCGCATCCAGGCGCTGGTGAAAGAACTGTTCGGCAAAGACGGCAACAAGAGCGTGAACCCCGATGAGGTCGTCGCCGTCGGTGCGGCGATTCAGGGCGGCGTGCTCAAGGGCGAAGTGAAAGACCTGCTCCTGCTCGACGTAACTCCGCTTTCGCTCTCGATTGAGACGCTGGGCGGCGTTTCCACGCCGATGATCCCGCGCAACACGACGATTCCGACCAAGAAGACGGAGACGTTCTCGACCGCAGCCGACAGCCAGACCTCGGTTGAAGTTCACGTGCTGCAAGGGGAACGCCCCATGGCGGCGCAGAACCGCACGCTCGGCAAGTTCCACCTGACCGGGATTCCTCCGGCTCCGCGTGGCGTGCCGCAGATCGAAGTGACGTTTGACATCGACGCCAACGGCATCCTGAACGTGACCGCCAAGGACACGGCCACGCAGAAGGATCAGAAGATCACCATCACGTCGTCTTCCGGTCTGTCGAAGGATGAAGTGGAGCGTATGGCGAAGGAAGCCGACGCGCACGCGGCTGAGGACAAGGCAGCTCGTGAGTCGATCGAAGCCAAGAACCAGCTCGATTCCATGGTCTACAACATCGAGAAGATGCTGAAAGAGCACGGCGACAAGATCTCCGGCTCCGAACGCGGCGATGTCGAGAACGCGCTGGCCGACGCTAAGAAGGCACTCGAGTCCAACGACAAGGCCACCATGGAGAAGGCGAGGGAGAAACTGACCGCCGCCTCCCATAAGCTGGCCGAGCAGATGTACAAGGCGGCTCAGCCTGGGCCGGGAGCGGGAGCTCCGGGTGCGGGCCCGGGGGCAGGCGCCGGTCCGCAACCCGGCGGCGATGGCCAGGCCAAGAAAGACGAAGGCGTCATCGATGCCGAGTACGTGGATGTCGAAGACAAAAAGTAAGATACGCCGGCCCGGATTTGCATGGTTCGACACGGATAAAACAAATCCGTGAAAATCCGTGCGATCCGTGGCCAGACGCTCCCAGGGGACACCACATTGGATTTCGAACTCCACGACGAAACCTTCTACATCGACCTCGCGCCCGATGAGAGCCAGTGGCTCGTCTTCGCCCAAAGCGCCACCGGCGTTCGCCGCATCCCGGTGTACGTGGACGCGGTGCCGTCGGACGAAGTGAAGATCGTCACCGACCCCAAGCGTCAGATCGTGAACTAAACTCGGGTGCGAATTTCAGTGTGGCAGGAACTCAAGTAAGACGGGGATGCCCCACCTCTCGCCGTCTTGGCGAGGAGTGGGAACGACAACCCCCGACCGCAACGTGCCATGAAGAGCTTCTGGATCACTATCCGAATGGGACGCTCCGACATTTCCGATAGCCAGATCGAGGACGGCGCTCTGCAAGCCTGGCTGCAAGATAAACTCGCGCACGCCACCTCGCTGCTCGACGGAAACGGCAAAGTCTCAATCGAACGCATCGATCCCCTGCGTGTCGACGTGGATCTGAACTTCACCGTGAAAGGCAACTCGGTGGCCGACGTCATGGAGCGCTTTCGCGACGATTTCCGCGCCCTGGGCCCGATTACGCAAGGCATCGACATCCGCGAAACCAGGAATTACAAGCTCGTCTTCCCGCGTATCGAGGGCGAGCAGTTTCCTGTCTTTGTTCGGATCGACCCGGATTCGGGCCGCCCGATCTACACTGAAGATTGATTCAAGGTTGTCGTAACGCCGATCGGAGCGAACAACGTTTGCGAGAAGTTGCCGAGATGAAGAGTTTGCCTCAGCGGGCCGCCCTTGCAGCAAGCGCCAGCCGAGGCACTTTCGTGCGGTTTCGGCGGGAGGCCTGCCAGAGTTCGTATTGCGACTGCATACCGGTCCAAAGCTCCGGGCCGGTGCCCATGGCCTCGGATAGCCGCAACGCCATCTCGGCAGAAATTCCCGCACTCCCGTTCAGGATACGGGATAGGCTGGCTCGGGTGACTCGCAAATGCTTTGCGGCGGTGGTGACCGATAAGTCGCCGAGATATTCTCGAAGCACTTCGCCGGGATGCGGTGGGTTGTGCATGCGCATAGTGAACTCCTCAATGGTAGTCGTGATAGTCAACCAGCACGGCGTCTTCTCCTTCGAACGTAAAGGTGAGGCGCCAGTTCCCGCTTACCGTCACCGCCCAATGGTCCTCCAGTTCGCCGCGCAAGGGATGGAGACGCCAGCCGGGAGCGTTCATATCTTTCGCCGAGCGTGCGTTGTTGAGTGCGAAAAGCTGCTTGCGCAGTCGTTCGGCGTGAGCCGCCTGGATTTTGGCTCTCGACCCCGTCAGGAAAAACCGCTCGATTCCCTTATGACGGAAGCCTCTGATCACCCGTATAGTGTATAGTATCGATATACAGGCGGCAATAGCATGCCAACCAGCACCAAAAAGGACTATTACGAACTCCTCGGCGTGAAGAAGTCGGCCTCCGCCGACGACATTCGCAAGGCCTTCCGCAAACTCGCCCGCAAATATCATCCCGATGTGAATCCCGGCGACAAGTCCGCGGAAGAAAAGTTCAAGGCTATCTCCGAAGCCAACGAAGTCCTCAGCGACCCCAAGAAACGCAAGATCTACGATCAGGTCGGCTTCTATTCCGACAACATCGATCCTGCGACTGCCGAAGCTTATGCTCGCGCCGGCGAGTCCGGCGGCGGATTCCCGGGAGGTTTCCCCGGTTCCGGCCAAGCTGGTCCCGGAGGCGTCCATTTCGATTTCGGCGGCTTCGATTTCTCCGATCTCGTGGACAACGCCGCCCGTCAGGCAGGCAAGGGCCGCAGCAGCGGCAGCGGCTCCAGTTTCCGCGACATCTTCTCCGGAATTTTCGGCGGTAGCCAGGCTGCCCACGCAGAACAGGGCCCCGAACCCGGCACCGATCTCGAATATCAGGTCAACGTGCCTTTCTGGACGGCCATCCGCGGCGGCGTGATGCGCCTCAACATAACGCGGAGCGACGTCTGTTCGACCTGCCACGGCCAGGGAGCGATCGAGTCTCCCGGCAAATGCCCCGAGTGCAACGGCACCGGCCAGGTCACGCAAACTGGCGGACGCATGAAGTTCAACGTGCAGTGTCCGCGCTGCCATGGCACCGGCAAGAACCTGACCACCTGCAGCGTTTGCCACGGAGAAGGCACGGTTACTCGCACGGAGCCGATGGAAGTCCGCATCAAGGCCGGCACGCGCGACGGCCAGCGCATCCGCCTGCCCGGCAAAGGCAATGCCGGCTCGCACGGCGGCGCCCCGGGCGATCTCTACGCCATCATCCGCACCGAGCCGCATCCCATCTTTCGCCGCGACGGCGACGACATCTACCTCACCGTCCCAGTCAGCGCCATGGAAGCCGCGCTGGGCGCGAAAATCGAAGTCCCGACAGTCGACGGCCGCGCACTCTTGAAGATTCCGCCAGGAACTCAGTCGGGTCAGAAGCTGCGTCTACGAGAAAAGGGAGTTCCGTCGGCCACCAAAGAAGGAGTCCGCGGCGACGAAATCGTCGAGATCTCCGTCAGCGTCCCCATGCCCAGAGACGAGCGCACCAAAGAACTCCTGCGCGAGCTAGCAAAGTTGAACCCAGAAGACCCCAGAGCGGAGTTGTGGACGAAGGTGTAGGTTTTCCCCTGTGTGCCCCCGTGTCCCCTGTGGTGAGCCCTTTGCGCCTTTCCAAATTGAACCTAACCAGAAGATTTCACCACAGGGGTCACAGAGGAACACAGGGGAAATCTGGTATCAATATGCGCATGGCGACTCCCTCGCGCCCTCGCATAACCCGCATCAACGACATCACCGGCGCAATCGTCAATTCTGCGATGAAAGTCCATTCCGTCCTCGGCCCCGGTCTTCTGGAGAGCGCTTATCAGGCATGTCTCGCGCAAGAACTCAGAAGCCGCGGCTTCGAAGTAGTCACAGAAGTTCCACAGCCGGTAGTTTACGAAGGCAAGAAGCTCGAAGTCGGCTATCGCATCGATCTCGTCGTCGAGCATCGAGTCGTAGTCGAAGTGAAGTCCGTTGAAGGGGTCCATCCCATTCACGAGGCTCAACTCCTCTCCTACATGCGCCTGAGCGGAATCGGCGTGGGCCTGCTCATCAATTTCAACGTTCTTCACCTGAGAGAAGGAATCAAGCGCATGGTCGACGGCCAAGACTGGGATTCGCTAATCACTTCCCAGTGCTTCCCCTGTGTGTCCTCTGTGCCCCCTGTGGTGAATGCAGTTGCCGATTACTCCAGTACCACTCCCTCCCGCTTACAAAAAGTTTCAAATAAATCGCAAAAAATTCTTGCATCTGCAGAAATTTCCCGTAATCTCACAATTGCGAACTAACTCCACCGAAATGCCCGGAAAATCGCTTGGTTCCGGGAGCCGCGAATGAAGAAATTCAGGGGAGGCGCGGTGGTGAGAGTGAGTCGCTTGAGGAGGCACACATAGAAATTGGCAACCGCTAGCGCTCCACGTCAAACATTCAACAATCCCCAGCCGCTCACCACCGTCCCCAGCCGGAAAAAGTTCGTCCGCCTCACGCTTTGGCCCCTGGTCGCCGCCACCTTCTTTATGGTGTCGGGCGGAACCTATGGCACCGAAGACATCGTGCATGGCGCCGGCTACGGTCGCGCGATCCTTATCCTGTTGCTCACGCCCTTGCTCTGGAGCCTGCCGACCGCGTTCATGATCGGCGAACTTTCCAGCGCGCTGCCCAAAGAAGGCGGATACTACGCCTGGGTGCGCCGCGCCATGGGCAATTTCTGGGGATTTCAGGAAGCCTGGCTCTCGCTGGTCGCTTCCATTTTTGACATGGCGATTTACCCTACGCTCTTTGTGGCCTACCTCACCCGCATGTTCCCGTGGTTCCAGGTGAACAATCGCGGATGGTGGGTCGCGCTCTTCGTGGTGGTCGCTTGCGCTCTGCTCAATATTGCCGGAGTCAAAGTCGTCTCCCTGACCTCGCTCTGGCTGTTCCTTGCTCTCTCGGCGCCGTTCGTGGCGGTGGTTCTGCTCGCTCCGTTCAAGTACGGAGCGCTGCTCCATGCCGTCACCAAACCGACCACTTCCACCGTCGATATTCTCGGCGGCCTGCTTATCTGCATGTGGAACTACATGGGATGGGACAACGCCTCAACCATCGCCACCGAAGTCGAGCGCCCGCAGCGCACTTATCCGCGCGCCATGCTGGTGGCCGTTGCCATCGTCGCCGTCAGCTACGTGCTGCCCTTCGCGGCCATGTGGATGACCGGCCTGAAAGCCGACGCCTGGGAAACTGGTTCGTGGGCTGACATCGCCGGCCTGATGGGCGGCCCGCTGCTCCGCATCGGCGTCGTTCTCGGCGGCATGATCAGCGGCTTCGGCATGTTCAACGCTCTCGTGATGAGCTACTCGCGCCTACCGTTGGCCATGGCGCAGGATGGCATGCTGCCCAAAGTTTTCGGCAAGCTCCATCCCAAGTCGAAGGCTCCGTGGGTCGCGATCCTCGGATTGGCGGTCTGCTGGGCCATGTGCCTCGGCCTCGGCTTCGCCCGCCTGGTCACTCTCGATATCCTTCTCTATGGCTGCAGCCTGGCGCTGGAGTTCATCGCTCTCGCCGTGCTGCGTTTCCGCGAACCCGACCTGCCTCGTCCGTTCAAGGTTCCCGGAGGCCTGTTCGGCGCCCTCGCCATCGGCATCCCGCCCATGCTGCTGCTCGGATTCTCCGTCATCCGCAGCGAGCATGAGCAGATCTGGAATATGAGCTCGTTCGCCTTCGGCATGATCCTGATCGCCGCTGGCTTTGTGGCCTACTTCGTCAACCACGCGCTCAAACCGGAAGGCTGGGCAGTCCCACCAGAACGCAAACCGCAACCCGCAGCTTAGGCGTTGTTCTCAACCTGACTTGTCATCCTGAGGCGGGCGCTCTTTGCCCGCCGAAGGACCTCTGCATTTTCTCCGCGTCCTCTGTAGTGTTTCCCCTGTGTTCCCCTGTGTCCGCCGTGGTGAATGTTCTTCGGCGCTGATCGACAGCAACCAAAGCCCAGTGCACCCAATCGGCATCCATTTTCTTTTCTGCTATAACTATCCCGTGACGAAGCGCAAGTCCAAAGGCGCCTACATGTTGAGCCGCTTAGCGGGCGTGAGCGAAGCGGGAGCCCGCTGGCGAAATCCCGAGCGGAAGCGAGGGAACTTGTGACCAAGCGTAAATCCAAAGGCGCCTACATGATCTCGGCCGTCGCCGAGATGTACGGCATCCATCCCCAGACGCTACGCCTCTACGAGCGCGAAGGCCTGCTCAAGCCCTCACGCACCGAAGGCAACACGCGCCTCTACACCGACGAAGACCTGCAGCGCCTCGAATTTATCCTCTCGCTCGCCCGTGACCTCGGCGTCAACATCGCTGGCATGGCAATCATTCTTCAAATGCGCGAGCGCATGGAAGAAATGCAGCGCCAGATCCAGGACTTCGTCCAATACATCCAGCGTGAAGTGTTGACCCGAGCCAGCGCCGCCGCCGATCCATCGAAGGGCGCCATCGTGCCGGTCCGCCGCCCCATGGTCCCAACCGTCCAGTCCCTGAAGAAGCGCTAGTAGGAATGAGCGATGAGTAAGGACAGGTTTGCTCATGGCTCATCGCTCACCGCTCATTGCCACCTGCAATCGCACAAACACACGCGTATGATATGGAGTCCTTCAGCGCCTTATGGCTGAGAGTGCAAGCAATGCTCCCCTTCAAGCTCATCTACACCGACGCTTACTACCTCCCCATCGGAAACCACGTCTTTCCCGCCGAAAAATATCGCTCCATCCGCGACCGCCTGCTCGCCACCAAAGTTGCAGCCCCGGAAGATTTCCTCGAACCTCAACCCGCCACCGATCAGGACATCCTCCTCGTCCACAAACCCGAATACGTCCAGAAGCTGACCACCGGCACGCTCAGCCCGCGCGAAGAAATGGAGATGGAGATCCCCTACTCCCGCGACCTGGTCCACGCCTTCTGGCTCGCCGCCGGTGGATCGATCTTGGCTGCCCGCCAGTCGCTCACCGACAAAGTTTCCATCAGCATCGGCGGCGGATTCCACCACGCTTTCCCCGATCACGGCGAAGGTTTCTGCATGATCCACGACGTGGCTGTCGCCATCCGCCGCCTGCAGCGCGACGATCTCATCCATACCGCCATGACCGTCGACTGCGACGTCCACCAGGGCAACGGCACCGCCGCGATTTTTGCCGGTACGCGCACCGCCAGCGCTCTGCTGCCGTCGTCCTCCGCCTCCACCGTCGAGCAGCCTCCTAACATGCCCGGCGGTAAAATGCGCGGAGCCCACGCCGGCGAGGTCTTCACCATCTCGCTTCACCAGCACAACAACTACCCGCTCTACAAGCCGCCTTCGTCGATCGACGTCGATCTCCCCGACGGCTGCGGCGACAACGACTACCTCGCCTGGCTCGACAACGCCCTCAGTTCCGGCCTGCGCCAGTTCGAGCCCGACCTGATTTGCTACGTGGCCGGCGCTGACCCGTACAAGAACGACCAACTCGGCGGCCTGAATCTCACCATCGAAGGCCTGAAGAAGCGTGACGAACTCGTCTTCCGCGTCGCCCGCGCCCGAGGCATCCCCGTCATGGTCACTTTCGCCGGCGGCTACGCTCTCGATGTCGAAGACACGGTCACTATCCATGCAAACACCGTCGTCGCCGCCAAAGAAATTTTCGCGAGTTGATTTTTCTCGGTGTTCCTCTGTGCCCTCTGTGGTGAGTTGTCTTTGTTCCTGTGCTGATCAACCGCGGTCGAAGGATCCCCGCGTCGGCCCTCTCCGCACGCTATATTGGAAAGCATGCACGTAACTCCGGCCGATCTTCCCCATCGCGATCTCTACAAACTCCTCATTGACGCCATCGCTCCTCGCCCCATCGCCTGGGTCTCCACCCTGAGCGCCAGCGGCCAACCCAACCTCGCCCCGTTTTCTTTCTTCAACGTTGTTTGCGTCGATCCTCCACTGCTCGCCTTCTCCACCAGCCTTCGCCCGGCCAAACCAACTTCCACGCAAGTCGAACCGAAAGACACTCTTCGCAACATCCGCGAGACCAGAGAATTCGTCGTCAGTGTCGTGACCCACGCCCTGCTTGAGCCCATGAACCTCACCAGCGGCGACTTCGATCCTTCCGTGAGCGAATGGGAACTCGCTCACGTCACGCCCGAGCCCTCGCAACTCGTCCGTCCCGCCCGCGTCCAGCAATCGCCCGTCAGCTTCGAATGCAAGCTTCACCAGATTCTCGATTTCTCTCCTGCCCCGACCGGCAGCAGTCTCATCATCGGGAAAGTCGTCGCCATCCATATCGACGAAGCCAACCTGAGAGACGGCCGTCTTGACCGCAACTCCCTCGACCTCGTCGGACGCATGGGCGGCGTTCAGTACTGCCGCACAACGAATCGCATCGAACTCCCGCGCCCGGCAGTCAAGTGACGTTCCTGTCGCGCCCGAATGCAATGCGGTCTTTCGCTCTGCCCATTCTCTTCGACCCAGCACGCAAGATCACGGTCAAGCCCCTCGCCCGCGCTCACCACGTTCTCAACAACGCGCGGATGTACGGTTTTTGATATGTCTCGCGCCGCAGACTTGTATTTTTCATAGTGCGGTTCGCTTTCTCATGCCCCGCCGCCCGCGTCCGAAGCCAACATCTGCCGCTACTCGTCCCTTTGCACCGGAGCCTCGCCACCAATTTCCGCGCCTCGTCACATTTCATTGAGCATCGCGCCCTCACGACCCGCCGACGGCAGCGCGAGTGCAACACAACATGCGTTATGTCTCTCCGCATTCGTCATTGCGTCGAGTGTTCGCATTGCCACACCTGCTACCTGATCGGTTTCAGCCCCTATCGCAACGGAGCCTATGTCATCGCATCGGACAATGCGTCGTCCGAGCACTACACTCTTTACTGCCGGTGCCAGGGAGCCCGGCCACACGTCTCGAAGTGGCAGCACGCCAAGCCTTGTGAAGTCTCTCCCGCAGCCCATCGCCGCGGCTACGGAACCCTTAACGAAGTCTGGCCCATTACTCCTCCAACCCAACCGAGATTGGATCCACGCCTCTTCTTTCTGCCCAAATAGCCGCCGATTCCTCAGCCCATGTAGGGACAGCCGCCCTCGGCTGTCCGGCGGCTCGGAAGTATCGAGCCGCGGTTTGTTGTCTAGGTGGCGCCATGGGGCGCGCATCCTACTGATTAAGATGGATTTATGGAGCAATAATTTATGATCACATTAATAAGCATAATAATGCGCATTAATGCTAAAATTCCAGTAATAAGCATAAACATACGCCTATGACGGTAACCATTGAAAACCTCCAGGGCGATCTTGGCCAACGCCTCCGCAAGCTCCGCCTGGCCCGTAATCTCGACCAGCGCACCACCGCCGAACGAGCAGGGATCTCTCTCCGTGCGCTTGGCAAACTCGAAAACGGACGCGGCTCCACCCTCGCCACGCTTCTCCGTACCCTTCGCGCTCTCGACAACATGAAGGGCATCGAGAACCTTGCCCCCGAGCCGACCATCAACCCGCTCACCATGTTGCGCACTCCGAAACCGCCGCAGCGTGTCCGCCGTTCGCGAAAGCCCAAGGCGTGAACTCCACCGAGGTCATCGAGGTCCGCGCCTGGGGCCAGCGCGTCGGCGCCGTCGCGCTCGACCCGCGCCTGGGCTACTATGCCGTCGCTTTCACGCCCGAGTGGCGCCAAACCGGGATCGACCTCGCTCCGCTCACCATGCCGCTCGCAGCCGCGCAGGAAGTTTTCATCTTTCCCGCTCTCCCCGAGCTCACCTTCCACCGCCTCCCCGGCCTCCTCGCCGACGCTCTGCCCGACGCCTTTGGCAACGCCCTCATTGACGCTTGGATGGCCCAGCACGGCGTCGCCAGGAATGAAATCACTACACTCGACCGCCTCGCCTACATGGGCAAGCGTGGCATGGGTGCGCTGGAATTCCGCCCCGAGCGCGGCTCTCATCGCGAGAGCTCGGCGCCTCTCGAAATGCAAACTCTCGTCGAAGAATCCCGCAAGCTCATTGAAGGAAATCTCTCCGTCGACCGCGAGGCCCAGGCCGCCTTAGCCAACATCCTGCGCGTCGGAACTTCCGCCGGCGGCGCGCGCGCCAAAGCTGTCATCGCTTGGAACCCCGATACCAACGTCCTGCGCAGCGGCCAATTCGACGCCGCTCCCGGCTTCGAGCATTGGCTGCTCAAATTCGACGGCGTTGGCCTGGACGCCGAACTCGGCGCCGGCGCCGACTACGGCCGCATCGAGTACGCCTACTACCTCATGGCGCGCGCAGCCGGCATCGAAATGTCCCCCAGCCGTCTGCTCGAAGAAAACGGTCGCGCCCACTTCATGACCCGCCGCTTTGACCGCGAGATCGTCGGCGGACGCACCCTCAAGCACCACATGCAGACTCTCTGCGCCCTGGATCACATCGATTTCCGCCAGCGCGGCACCAACGACTATTCCCAGCTCTTCCTCGCCATCACCCGCCTCAAACTCGGCGACGCCGCTCTCGACCAGGCCTTCCGCCGCATGTGCTTCAACGTGATGGCCCGCAACTGCGACGACCACACCAAGAACTTCGCCTTCATGCTGAAAAAAGGCGGTGCCTGGCAACTCGCCCCCGCCTACGACCTCACCCACGCTCACAACCCCAAAGGCGAATGGACCTACCAGCACCTGATGAGCGTGAACGGCAAGTTCGACCAGATCGCCCGCGAAGACCTCCTCGAAGTCGCCGACCGTTTCTTGGTCCGCAGGCCAAAGGATCGCCTCGCCGAAGTCCGCGCCGCCCTCGAAAACTGGCCGCAACACGCCAAAGAAGCGGGTCTAAGTGACTCCACCCGGGACCGAGTCACCGCCGACTTCCACTTGCTCTAAAGAGGTCGCTAGCTCATAGCTCACTGCTCATCGGCCACTGATCACGCTCACTGCTAAAATAGTCAATTACTCCCATGTTCGAGAATCTTCAGGAAAAACTCCAACGCGCCTTCAAGTCTCTCCGCGGCCAAGCCAAGCTGACCGAGGAAAACATCGACGAAGCCCTGCGCGAAATTCGCCTCGCGCTGCTCGAAGCCGACGTCAACTTCAAAGTCGTCAAGCAGCTCATCGACCAGATTCGCGCCAAAGCCGTCGGCCAGGAAGTTATGACCGCGCTCTCCCCCGGCGAGCAGGTCATCAAAATCCTGCGCGACGAACTCGTCGACATCCTCGGCAAAGATACCGCCCGCGTGAAATTCGCCTCGCAGCCGCCCACCGTCGTTCTCATGGCCGGCCTGCAAGGTTCCGGCAAGACCACCACCTCCGGCAAACTCGCGCACTGGTTCAAGCAAGGTGGACATCGCCCGCTCCTCGTCTCCGTCGACGTCTACCGCCCCGCCGCCCGCGAGCAATTAAAGATCGTCGCCCAAGCCGTCAAAGCCAGCATCTACGAAGGCGAAGTCGCCGAAGCCAACACCGCGACCGTTGAACGCCTGGTGAAAGAAGCGAAGCGCGAAGCCGTCGTCACCGGATGCGACGTCCTCATCGTCGACACCGCCGGCCGTCTCCACATCGACGACCAGCTCATGGACGAGATGCAGTCGCTCAAAAAGCTGCTGAATCCGTCGGAGATTCTCTTCGTCGCCGACTCCATGACCGGCCAGGACGCCGTCAACTCCGCCGACGAATTCCACAAAAAACTCACGCTCACCGGCGTCGTGCTCACCAAAATGGACGGCGACGCCCGCGGTGGCGCGGCGCTCTCCATCCGCCAGGTCACCGGCCAGCCCATCAAGTTCATCGGCGTCGGCGAAAAATACGACGCGCTCGAGCCCTTCCATCCCGATCGCATCGTCTCGCGCATCCTCGGCATGGGCGACATCCTCTCGCTCATCGAACGCGCCGAGCAGCAGATCGACAAAAAGAAAGCCGCTGAAATGGCCACCAAGGCCCTTTCCGGCGACGGCTTCTCGCTCGAAGATTTCCGCGATCAGCTCCGTCAGGTGAAGAAGATGGGCTCCATCAAGAGCTTGATGGGCATGATGCCCTCCATCGGCCCGTTCTCCGGCCTGCAAAAAGCCGCCGACAAAGTCGATGAAAAACAAATCAACCGCGTCGAAGCCATCATCAACTCGATGACGACGTATGAGCGGAACCATCACGAGTCGATCAACGGCAGCCGCCGCAAGCGCATCGCCCGCGGCAGTGGCACCACGGTCCAAGAGGTCAACAACCTCCTCCGCCAATACGCGCAAATGCGAAAGATGTTCAAGCAAATGGGCAAGCCCAGCTTCGCCCGAAGACTGGCGGGCATGAAACTCCCGGGCATGTAAGATTTTGTTCGTGTAGGGGCAGAGGCATTCCTTATGTCTTACCCTGATTCCCACCGAGCTTTGGGATGCCCCACGTCTCGCCGCTGTTGCGAGACGTGGGAACCGCGCGGTATCGTGAGAATTCGTGGGAGGCGAACATGGGCGGCCTGGTGATCGACATTTACGTCGAGTTCCTGATCCGGGTCATCATCCGCTTTTTCAAAACGCGGGGTTCTGCGGCGTGGCCAATCATCGAGGCGAAAGTTACAAGCACCGGCCGTCGCGGCGGTTACGGTTGTGATGTGGCCGATGTCAATTATCACTATAGGGTGGAAGGCGAGCTGTATGCGGCTACGGACTCCGTCCCTTTTATATTCATGAATTCAGCCGAGCAGTATCTCGAAGAACATTCAGCAGGCAGCAAATTGCTGGTGCGCATAAAATCAGGGAGTCCAGAATGTTCGATCGTCCGCCAGAACGACCTGTACCGCCAAGCCCATGGCTACCCACTGCCAGAGAAGTAAGACGAACGCGATTCGCCCCGATGGATTCGCTACCTTCTCACTTCGAACTTCTCACTTCTTCAACACCACCATCCCCGTCTGCCCCTCCATCGTCACCGCCGCTCCCACCGCGTTCCCATTCACATCCACCCAATTTCCAGACGGCAACGTAACGACAGCCATCTCCAGATACGGATTCACCAGCGTCAACCCTCCCGAATACTCGCGCTCCCAAACCCCCTGCGTCTTGACCATCCCACTCGTCGGATGCCCAACAGCGATCGAATACTCCGGAAACGTCACCAGCGATCCATAATCCTGTCCGCCGCCCGCCGTAAATCCAGTCATGTACATGTACGTACAATTGCTCTTGACTAGCAGATAGTTCGCAATCACCCACAACCGCGCCGACTGCGGAATGTTCGCCGTCATTTCCGACTCTTCGCCATTCGCCATGTAGCAGACGCCCTGCTTCTTCAGATATCGAATGACATCCACAATCAGTTCCCAGTCATGCGGATCCGGCACGTTCGGAGGGCTGCCATAATTTGAAAACCCGCGCTCATCAAACAGCAAATCCGCCGTCGACATCAGCCGCAGGTTCACCTGCTTCGAATATCCGAACTCATACGACACATTCACCTGCATGGTCGCCGTCGGAGAAATCGCATGCACGTGCGCATACGTGTCGGCCTCCCATGCCAACTCATCGAGCTGATAGGCCGGATCCTGATTCTGCCCCGTATACTGCTGCACCCAATTGCCGCCCAAGTCGTAGTGCCCGCACCGTCCCCAATTCGCGCTGGCCGACATCGTATCCACCGCGATCCCCGCATAACCCGCCGCCAGTGGCGCATCCACCCAGTTCCGCCACTGATACTGCCTCACCTTGGGATTCGCAAAATCAATCGGCGCCAGATTCGTCGCGCCAAATTCAAACGCCAGCGTCTTCTGGTCGCACAAATACTCCAGCCAGTCCGGATGATATTTCTGATACCACGCCACCCCATGCGTGAAGTTATCGACCGAATAAGGAATGTACGCCGTGTTGTACACCCCCGCCGGCTGGTCGGGATAATCCGATCCCCACACCATATCCACCACGCCGCTCTCCGTATTCGGATCGCTGACGTTGTAATTGAAAACCATCTCCAGATGAACCCCGTCCGTAGTCTTCGGGAAGTACTGCGTCCGCACCTGCGCCGATGCGAATTGAGAAGCGACAAAAAATAAGCCGCCTGATAAAGAAGCAAGAAATGCACGAGACATCCGGATCCTCCCAGGCAGTCGTGTCGCGGCTGACTATACCCCGAACCCACCGCACCTGCAATCAAGCCGCAATCGCCAGCCAACAAGCGCCGGCAGGGGATAGTCCGGCAGGGAAGTGCCGGGTGAAGCGGCAAGGGCACCCTCTCAGCTCGCCCCCGGCTCGCCTATTCGCGCACTTCATCGAACAACGACTTCAGTTCGCCCGACCGCGAGTGATGCCGCAGCTTCCGCAGCGCCTTGGCTTCGATCTGGCGAATGCGCTCCCGCGTAACCGAGAACACCTGGCCCACCTCTTCCAGGGTGTGCTCCGAGCCATCCTCCATGCCAAACCGCATCCGGATGATTTTCTCTTCCCTGGGAGTGAGCGTGCGCAGCACGCGGGCTGTCCGCTCCTGCACATTCACGCTCATCACCGCCTCGGCTGGTGAGACTCCGGCCTGATCTTCGATCAGATCACCCAGATGCGACTCCCCTTCCTGGCCGATGGGTGTTTCCAGTGAGACCGGCACCCGCATAATCTTGCGCACCTTGCGCACCTTCGACTCCGGAATATCCATTTGCCGCGCAATTTCCGCCGACGTCGGTTCCCGCCCCAGAGCCTGCACCATTTGCCGCTGCGTGCGCGCCAGCTTGTTCACGATCTCGATCATGTGCACCGGCAGCCGGATGGTCCGCGCCTGATCCGCAATCGCCCGGCTCACCGCTTGCCGAATCCACCAGGTTGCATACGTCGAGAATTTGTAGCCGCGGCGATAGTCGAATTTTTCCACCGCCTTCATCAGGCCCATGTTCCCTTCCTGGATCAAGTCCAGGAACTGCAGCCCCCGGTTGCCATACTTCTTCGCGATCGATACCACCAGCCGCAGGTTCGCTTCGATCAGCTCGTGCTTGGCCTGCTCCGCATCCATCTCGCCCTGGATGATTCTGCGCTGCGTGCGCTGCAGCTCCGGAAAGCTCACCCCCGCCTCCCGTTCGAGTCCTTTCATCTCAGACCGATACCGCCGCCGGGTGGAGTTGTACTCTTTCCTGAGCGCCTCACTGCGCGTGTTCGCCATCTTCTTGTCCAGATGGCGAATCTGCCGCTCCAGCGATCGCATGCTGTCGGCGGTCCGGCTCACCCGGTCCACCAGCCGTTTGTGCTCCGATCGGGTAAGTCCCAGGCTGCGGATGAGGATGGAAATCCGCACGATCTCGCGGCTCAGCCGGCCTCGGCAGCGCCGGTATTCGCGCGTTTTCTTGTCCGCTGGCAGCGTCGCCATTTGTCCCGCCAGCCGTTGGGCTGCCTGGTAGTGCTTCTGCATCTGGTCGATGCCGCGCGTGACCTGTTTGACGCGCTCCTCCAGGATCTCCTCGCTGATTTCTTCTTCATGGAAGACGACGGTTTCTTGAATGGACCGCTGCCCGCGTTTCAGATCGACGCCCATCGCCAGAACTTCGCGCATCACAATCGGGGAGCGCGACAGCGCCTTCCACGTCCCGAGTTGTCCGCGCTCAATCCGCTTGGAAAGGTCCACTTCTCCTTCCCGCGTCAGCAGAGGCGAGGCGCCCATCTCCCGCATGTAAACCCGCACCGGATCGGCGTCGGCCTCCTGGCTGCCCGGCAGCGGGTTCAAATCGATGTCGTCAGTCGCCTCCTCAAACCTCGGCCCCATCGCCGCCTGCGACGGCAAGCCCGGCCCTTCCAACACGTCCAGCCCGCGGCTGCCGATGCTCAGCAAATCGTCCACGTCCTGATCGATGTCCTGCTCGGAATTTACCTTGTCTGGAATGGCGTCACTCTCCCCGCCCCTTGGATGCTTTCGTTCCGCCGTCCCGCGTGAAAAACCCGGTGGTGTGTGGTGATTGGAGCAGCGGGCGGCTAGAAATCAGGTCTACTTGATCCTAGCACGGGTGCCCCATGCAAGCCGTCCTTTGGCTTGAGTGGGGATGCATGAGTGAGGTTGCCCATCCGGCTTGCCATCATCCAGCGTCTCGAAGTTGATAAACAGGCTACGGTGGGTTATTTTGAATTACAAAAAGCGGTAAGGCGTACCGATGGTATTTGTAATCCATCCACTTTGGCGTCCATCGGAGTTATCCCCGAACATTTGGTCAGCATTACGAAGCGCCTGAGGGCGATTTGAATCGTCGAACATTCCTGGCTCTTTCAACCTCCCTCGTCGCGCCTTCGATGCTGCCGTCGCGCAAGGAATGGGCCAGGATTCATGGTCTATCGCAAGCATCACAGCTTTCAGAGGCACAGCTCACCATGCTGCTTCAAGGCTGGCTCGCCGGTTTCAATGCCGATGACTCGACCTCCTATCGCGCCTTCATTGCCAAATATCTTCCGGACGGTTTGCCCTACATCGACGATGACCTTGCAGTTCGCGATGTTTCCGGCGGGTTTCAACTTCTCAGAAGTGAAATCGTTGCTCCTAACCAGATTGTTGGCTGGGTAAAGGACTGCAGTTGGGATCGTTTTTCTAAAGTCATATTGACAGTCAAGGATGGAGAGCATCTTTCGGACATCGAATTTCGCGGCGCATCGGCTCCAACCGATTTCTCCATTCTGAAATCCTCCATTCGCCCCACGACCTAAATTCTAACCACCAAAACCCGTTTTACCGGTTAGATCCTGTCTCAATCCGAGATTCTAACCACCAAAACGCCTTTCACCGGTTAGAAAGCTCATCTTCCTGAACTCCGCTGTCCCTCTAACCCATTCTCCCGCCTGGACTTAACTCAAACATCATACCAAAGTACGTACGGACTTGTGCGCACAAGTGTTTAAACCGGGACACTTCGTCAATTTGCACAAAATCGCCGCTAACCCGCCAGATTTTCAGTGACTTACACAAACGTCCCGTCGGGAATCTCGCAGGGCTTGACCGGCAGGCCGAAGCCGTTCACCAGGCCGCGGCGGTGTTCGAGGATGCGGCGCATTTCTTCCGGTGTGCCGCGTACGGGAGGCAGGTTCTTCATCGCGTCGTTCAGCATGGCCCAACTTGTCTCCGACGCGATTACGCTGTCGCGCACTTGCGGAAACCCTAGGTTCTTTCCCGCAAAAACAGAGCGGGCGAACACGTCGACCATCACGTCGAGCTTCTTGTCGTTGAAGGCCGCAGTCTTCGTCACCGTGCGATGCACGCCGAACAGTTCCACCGTCGCTTCGTAGAAGTCGTGACGCATGCGCGCCACGCCCTGCGTGCCGATGGCGTCGACGTAGCAGTTGAACGGCTGCTGCTGCGAGAGGTGGCCGTAGATGAATCCCTGCGTGATGTCGAAGACCACGCCGTTGATGAACATGCCGTGTGCCTGCACCCACCAGGGATCTTTGTATCCCCACATGCGCAGGCCTTGGGCGTGCCAGGTGTGGTATTCGCTGCGGGCGTACCAGCGGGCGACGTCGACGTAGTGCATGCCGCAGTCGTGGAACGGCGGACCTTCCGGATCGTGGCCTTCGAGCGGCATGTGGCCGGGCGTCATGTGGCAGATGCGGATGACCGCCAGGTCTCCGATTTCTCCCTCGGCGATGTAGCGCTGAATGTCTTTGTGATACCAGGCGTTGCGGTTGAACAGATTGACGGCGACGAAGCGGTCGCTGGCCTCGATCTCGCGGACCAGTTGCCATTCGGTGGCGACGTCGGCGCCCAGGGGCTTTTCCGACAGCACGTGCTTGCGGTTGGCCAGAGAGAGACGAATCTGCTGTGGGCGCGCATCCGCAAGCGTGAAGAGACCTACGACATCAATGGACGGATCGGAAAAGATTGAGTCGGGTGACTCGAGAATCTTTGCGCCGGGGACGTGCTCGTGAGCCAGTTGACGAGCCTGGGGGCAGATGTCGTGAATAGCGGCCACTTCCCAAAGATCGCTGGCCTGCATGGCGGCGACGAAGGCTCGACCCATGCGGCCATATCCCAGAATTCCGGCTCGCAACTTGCCTGACATTCTGCCTACAAGGGTAGGCTAAATCGTTTTAATTGGACTGTGATTGGGGTCACAGCGGATCGTGCAGTGGACGCGGGTTCTGCATGAAGTTGGGTAGGACATAGGCCGCGATCACGTAGGGCACCAGGATCAGCGGCAAGCTCAGCCACCACGTGTTGCCTACCGTTGTTTTCCGCATAGGAGAAAACCTCTGCCGCGAGCGCGAAACGCCCACGCCGGGTCGCCGGCGCTTCTCTTATCCCGCCACGTCTTCGACCAGCTCCAGCGCGGCTTTGCGCAGGGGCTTCATCAGCGGCAGGGCCGACAACCGCAACAGGTTCACCAGCACGTTCAGGCTCTTGTCGAGCAGACGCTGCGTCTTTTCCTGGTTGGGGGACCGATCGTAGAGCCAGAACATGATGATGGCCATCTGATACAGCCACAGCAGGTAGGGAAGTCGCGGCTTCAGATCCGGAGGAATTTTCGTATCGCTCTCTTCGGCTGCGATGCGCATGTGTTCCATGGCGCCTTCCCGGATGGCCAGCGTTTCCGGGCTGAAGGGGGAGAGCGGATCGGCGCCGTCCGGCGCGTGCCGCACCAGCGCCGCGCAGAACTTGCGGTTGGGCGCGAGCAGTTCCAACCGCTTCTCCAGCACCACGCGGATTCGCTCTTTCAGCTTCTTGTGTTTGGCCAGGGCTTCCAATACAGCTTGGTTGCTGGACTCCTGCATCTGCCGGTAGAAGTCCAGCACGATGGCGTCTTTCGACGAGAAGTAGTAGTAGGTGCCGCCCAGCGCGACGCCGGCCTTGGCTGCGATGTCGCGCATGGTGGTTTCGTCGAATCCCTTTTCGCGAAACATTTCCATGGCGGCGTCATAAATCTTGCGGCGCGTGTCTTCGGCGCGCGGCGTCACGCGAGCTTTCACCAGAGTGTTCATTGGAGATAGTCCCGGACCACAGAGTTTGGATTGGCGACGTTGCCTGCGGGCACAGCGCAGGGATCGAGTTCCACCTTGCGCAATTCGCCCGCAATGCTTTCGGGATCATCGGTGCTGAGCCAACTGGAAATCAAGTGGCGATTCTTCGAGAGCGCCGCGAAAGCCTGCCGCGCCAGCGGCATGAGCAGCGGATGAGTCAGGCGGGCGGCCCAGTCGCGATACTCGACCAGCGCGTACATCACCATGATCCAGGCGCGATCATTCAAGTAGACGGCCCCTTCGTCGCTGATGACGGCCAGGTCTTCTTTGGTCGCGATGCGGTCAAGGTCTG
This sequence comes from Terriglobales bacterium, assembly GCA_037443605.1. GTDB lineage: Bacteria > Acidobacteriota > Terriglobia > Terriglobales > Acidobacteriaceae > Sulfotelmatobacter. The sequence goes on along the minus strand of JBBIOA010000024.1, from coordinate 2,042 downwards.
GGAACAGCCGCTTGGCCTTTTCCGAACCTTGCTCCAGTAGCGCCAGGCCGAGCCACGAGCGTTGGACCAGGATCCAGTTCTTCAGGCGGCAGCAGAGTTCGCATTTCGGGTCATAGAGTACGTAGAGCTTTTCCATAAGTCCTCCTTCCTGGGTAGGGCACGGCTTTCAGCCGTGCCGACTCAGTGCCAGAAAATCATTGGGCTTCAGCCCCTGAGGTTCCGCACTAGCGCGGAATCGCAACCTTTAACATCGCATCGGGCGCGACCGGAGGATTCGGCACCAGGGGATGGCGCGGCCCCTGCGAGTTCCGGCGGATGCGCGAGAAGACATAGAGGTTGAAGAAGTGCATGCCACCGAGTATCAACAAGACCATGCCCATCTTGTCGCTCAGCAGTTCGATGGCGGCCCGTGAAGTGCTGATGACGTCGGCGGTCTTGAGGGCGAGCGAGACGAAGCCGATGTTGATCAGGTAAAAGCCCACGACCAGCAGGTGGTTGACGGAGTCGGCCAGTTCCTTGTTGCCGTGGAAAGCGTCGACCAGGAAGATGGCGCCACGTTTGTAGAGCGTCCGCGCCACCCAGATGGTCAAGCCGACGCTGATGACGATGTAGACCAGGTAGGTTACGACGATCATGTTGTTGGCGGTTACCATGTAATTTTCCTCCCTCAAAGGAAACTTGAACGTGTTCAAAATGACGATAGCCCCAAGCCTTCAAGCTGTCAAGGGGAAATTGAACATGTTCAAATTAGAGTTATTCAAGATCCCCAAGCACTTCAGGAGAAAGGAAGTTAGTTCAAAATCGGACGACGAAAAAAGTGGCGGCCAGTGGGTATGGCCGCCCAGAAGGGTTTGCAATCGAGGGTGTCACTTTTCAGTATGCCGGGGCTTCATCGTAGAAGAGCAGTGCGTCCCCACAAGGAGGGCCAAAGATCCCACCGCATGTCCCGAGACTGAACAGCCAAACCTTAGAGATGCTCGTAGTAGACGTGCACGCGGAAGATGGGTTCCATGGCGGACAGGTCATTGTTACCGAATAGATCGCGCCGCTGGGAGGGGTGGGGCCGCTTGGCGAATATGTGGTTTTGTTGTTGCTTGCACTGATGGCGTTGAACCAGTCCTGCGAGTAGTTTGGTAAATCCGCGTAAACACCGTTAAGTGTAGGTCTCTCGAGCACCCACTCTGCCGAGTTGCCGACGTAGGTCGTTCCAGAAGGAGGATTGAACTGCACCGTGGCGTTCTGTCCGGTCGTCAGATTGAACAACGTGGCGGTTCCCTGTGGCGATGTGGGCTCGTAGCTGACGAACACCGTCACCGAGTCTCCAGCGCTCACCGGCAGGCTTATCCGAGTCTCAGATAGGGGGAACCACTCGTACCAAAACGAATAGAGCGTCGAGGAGCAGTTGGCATCAGCCTCGGTGCCGGCTTGCAAGACATCATTTGTTCCCCAACCATCGAAGCCTACCCACTGCGAGGAGTAATACCAGGTTGAAGTGCAAGTGGGAGGCGATACACTTTGGTGGGCGGCGGGCACTACCCATGACGCCACGATTGTGCTGCCGCCTGACGAGAACAGACCGTTCTGTCCCGCGATAACGTACCCGCTCCAATTCGGGGTCGTAGCTGCGGTGGATTGTTGAGTTGACTGTCCGATTTTTATGTCCTTGGCGAGTCCCTGGTAAATCGACGCAAAAACAACCTCCGGGGCAACGCGCTTCGTGGTAACCAGTTTCTCCCACTGCGCGTATGCCGCAGCGTCATTTATGTCCGGTCGACGCAGAAAGCCCCACTGACTGAGTTCGGCGTCCGAGGCCGTCAGGGGATCGAATCCGGCTGGCGGTGAATCGTAAACAAAGGCTGGGGTTGCAATGTTGTTGGGATCGGTGACCCAGTGGCCGTGAGCTGAGTTCTGGGAGAACGCCCCGGCCGGCATGAGACATACGGCCAAGAGCAGCGCAACGGGGACATTTACTCGTCCGGTCATTTCATCCGAGGATGCCCGTTAATTCGTAGAAAGTAGCGGCTCTCAACCGCGGTCATAAT
>JBBIOA010000023.1:0-102109 GCA_037443605.1 Terriglobales bacterium | reverse complement strand
TACACCTGGGCCGCCGGACAGCCGGGGGCGGCTGTCCCCACATGTTCTGTTCATCATGTTGTGTTCATCATGTTCTGTTCATCGGCGCCTCGCTACGCCAGTAGATGCCAGGCTTCCTGATAGCGTGCGTATTTGGAACGGCGATTGTGCGGGGTGCGGAGGATATCGGGCTGGCCGTGGGTGGCCTTGATGGGGAAGATGTACCAGGTATCGGTGGGGATGACGTAGGCGGCGATGAAGTCGATCTGGTGGGGGGAGTAAGGACGTCCGTTGCAGTCAACGGTGGCACTTGTAAGACTTTCCGCGCGGGGATGTGTTCGGCGTGGGCTGGCGTGGTGCCCACGTCTCGCAACGGCGGCGAGACATGGGGCATCCCATTTTTCTTTGTGAATTTTGTGCAGGCGACTGGGCTAAAGCCCTCTTGTTTCCTGCGCAGTCAAAGCCGCGAAATCAAAATCCCCGCGCAAGCCAAAGACGGGCTTGAATGGGGCACTCACGAAAGCAGGTTCCTCCCTACGGTCGGAATGACAAGACTTTATGGGGGCTGCTTTCGCGGGGCTGAAGCGGCGGTCTTCCACGTTGACCGAACGACTGCGCGGTGGCGGGAATTCCTCTTCTGGCCGAGTTTGCCATCGGCGATGCAGGGATCCTTCGACTGCGGTTTTGCTTCGCTGGGCGCGAAGCAAAATCCTCGCTCAGGATGACAAAGCTTCCCTGGCGACAGAATGACTGTCGAGCTGCGCTCGACTGGACAGCCGGGGGCGGCTGTGCCTACATGTTCTGTTCATCTTGTTCTGTTCATCATGTTCTGTTCATCATGTTGTGTTCATCTTGTTCTTTTCGTCATGTTCTGTTCATCGGCGCCTGGCTACGCGAGTAGATGCCAGGCTTCCTGGTAGCGTGCGTATTTGGAACGGCGATTGTGCGGGGTGAGGAGGATATCGGGCTGGCCGTGGGTAGCCTTGATGGGGAGGATGTACCAGGTACCGGTGGGGATGACGTAGGCGGCGATGAAGTCGATCTGATCGGGAGTGTAAGGCCGGCCGTTGGAATCGAGGTGGCACTTGTAGGACTTTCCGCGGTGAAAGAGTGTGCATTTGACCTGGACGCGGAAGAAGCGTCCGGTGCTGTCGACGACGATGTCATAAGGGGCGCTGTCGCCCCAGGGCTTGGAGACGCGGAACCCGAGTTCGGTGGCGCGTGTCATGAAGCGAAGTTCGGCCCATTCGCCGCGCATTTTTGCGTGGCGAATGCGCATGCCCGAAGTGGTCATGATTTCTCCGAGGGGAGTGCTCGGAGCGGGATCCGGGCTGGAACTGTTGTCTAAAACAACAAACGCGGCCTAATGGCCGCGTTGGTTTCTTTTTCCCTCTATATCTATTATCTCAAGTTGGAGGGGGTATTTGTGACATGGTTTCGGGAAATATATCTTGCGATTTATGAGTGAGTTAGGGGAAATGGGCGGGTTTTGGGGGCTTGACAAGAATTTGAGGAAATTGGCGATCAGGCCGTTTTTGGGTGTCGTTTCTGCAGCAGGCGGGGTTTCTTTCGTACGTTACTTCACGCCGGGGCTGCGATTCGCTTAGCGAATCAGAACTTCCGGGTCGATGACAGATGGGTTGGCATAGTCCTGCGAGGGTGCGCGCGGCGTCGGGCTGGGGTGGTGCCCACGTCTCGCAACGGCGGCGAGACGAGGGGCATCCCATTTTCTTTGTGAATTTGTGCGCCGCTCTTCCACAGTCAAACCTGCGAAATCGAAAAACCCCACTCAAGCGAAAGGCGCACTTGAGTGGGGCACGTCACAGGTACAGATTTACTGACGTTAGCCGGCTTTGCAGGTGGTGAGCGTCATGTCGGTGCTGGTGTTGCCGGTGGTGGTGTCGCCCTTATTGAGCTTGTAGGTGCCGATCCCGCAGTAGCCGCCCATGAAGGTGTTCCTGGTGACGGTGTTGCCGCCGACGGCGCTGAGGTCGTTGACGATGGCGCCATAGTAGCCGGTACCGTGATTGTTCTCGACCACCGACAGGGTGGAGGCCCAGAGAACAAAGGCGCCGCCGTGGCTGGTGGTCATGATGCTGTTACCGGTCATGGTGACTCCGGTGCTGAACTGGGCGGCCATGCCGTACGCGAGGTTTCCGCCAGCGACGTTTCCGGAAATGGTGACGGGACCGGTCACATACTGGGTGTCGATGGCGAGGTTGGTCGTCACGACCGAGGAAATGAAGTTGTTCTTGATGTTGATGTTGGCGCCGTCGTAATCGACCTCGACACAAACGTAAATGCAATCGGTGAGGTTGTTGCCGGCGAAGGTGAAGTTGTTGCTGACGTCAACAAAGGCGCCGAGCACCTGGGCGCAGCCCGTGGGGGCATTGCGGATCACGGAGTTGGTCATGCTGCCGCCGTTCACGCCCTGGAACATGATGGCGACGGGAGTGTCGGTGGTGGTGGGGCAGGTGGTGGCGCCACCCTGATCGATGATGAGGTTGCTGAGGTTGACGGCGGCACCCTTGACGACGACCTGCACGTCGAGAGTGCCCCAGAGGCCGCTGAGTCCGTTGGCGGGTACGCCGGTGGAAGGCACGGTGATGACGACGGCGTTGGAGGTGCCGGCGGCAACGCCCTTGATGGTGACATTGTTGGTGATGGTCAGCACTTCGGGATAGGTACCTGGGCAAACCTGGATGGTGCTTCCGACATCGGCGGCGTTGATGGCGGACTGGATGGTGGTGAAGGCTGTGCCGGTGCGGCAGATGCCGACGACGGCGTTGGAAACGGCCCAGCTGCTGGAAGCGCAGGCGAGGAGCAGCAGAACGAGTACGGCGCAAGTGAGTTTCGACATGATTCGCTCCTGAAGTGGTGTCCCTCGGTGGCGAAACGGCGAATTCCACGCCGAGGGCAGCGGAGCGTCTCTGTGTCGCCCCACTGGTAAAGGCGACGTTTTGGGCGGGAGTCCCTCAGGCGGGCGGAGATTTTTTGGGGGGCGCGGAAGGCTTTGGCCACAGGGGGCACGGAGGAGCACAGGGGGCTGCAGGGGCAGATAGAGGCGAGAAACTGATAAAGCCAGAGCGCAGATATATCAGTATGATCTTCTATCCGTGAGAATCCGTGGCCAATTCTTACGGCAGAATGATCCGGCTCCCCGCTTCCTGAGGCGTCACCACTGCCGATTCGCTCTCCGGGAACTGCGCGAACAGAAACTCCACGAAGGCCCGCGCCTTGGGCCGCCCCGACGTCCGTCCCTGCGCCAGCCGCACTAGGAATACGAGCGCCTTCAGCACTTCGGAATCACGCAGGCTCGAATAGCCCGCGTGCTTCTGTTCGGCTTCGCGATATTCCTTCACCATGGTCTCCACTTCCGCCGCCGCCCGCCGCTGTGATTCGCTGGTCAGGGGGGATTCATAGTGCAGCCCGGAATTCACCCGCCGCTCGTAGGTCGTGGCCAGCATTGAGAGCGCGGCGATCAAATCCTGATCATGCAATCCGCGATCCGCCCGCGCCGCCTTGGCCAGCGCATAGGTGAGGCCCATCAGCAGATGCTCTTTTTCATACATGAACTGATCCGACACTTCGACCTGCAAAAACAATCCGGCCGGATCGATTTCGTCCCCAGCCCGCGGCCTCTCGTGCTCGCGCGCCTGCCGCAGATAGGGGCAATCGATGGGACAGTCGAGCGTGACCTCGCGCTTCTCGCCGCAACACTGCGGGCAAATCCGGCCATGCACCGCCGGGCAAAACCGCTTCTCTTTGCGAATCTCACAAATCGAGCAGCTCACAATGGGCTCCAGAGTTCATTATGTCATCTTGGAATCGTTTCACCACGGAGGCTCCGAGACTCGGAGAAAGACAAACCATGAATACTTCACCCGTGGCGCAGGTTCTTCCCGGTGCCTCGGTGGGGGATCTCGTGCCTGTGCCGTAACTACGTTGGTACGCGTCCCATGGCCCTTCGAGTGATCCCGGTCACGCGAACCCCTGTAAAATCGCCCGTTTTCGCACTCGTCAACTCAAAAACCAGCGTAAAATAGGGTGATTTCCACAGCCTGCGGGTATAAGATAGCGCGCGGCTAGTATTAAATCGATTCTTACGAGGAGGAACACATGGCTGCAGGTTTAACCAAGACTCAGCTCATCCGGCACCTGGCGGAGAAGACTGAACTGCCCAACAAGACGGTTGCGGGTTTTCTGGAGCATCTGGCTGACACCGCGATCAAAGAGACCAAGAAGAACGGCATCTTCGTCGTGCCCGGCCTGGGCCGCCTGGTGAAGGCGCACCGCAAGGCCCGCACCGGCCGCAATCCGCAGACCGGCGAACCCATCCAGATCAAGGCCAAGACCGTCGTGAAGTTCCGCGTCGCCAAGGCTGCCAAGGACGCGATCGCTCCCAAGAAGTAGTTTGCGTGAGATTGAACCAGAGGCCGGCGCGAACGCCGGCCTTTGATTTTCTGGAAAGATGTTTCAAGGTTGCAATGTTGCAAAGTTGAAGCCGCGCAGCGGGTGAGGTCGGATTCAGCCTTGGAACCTTGCCAACCTTGAAACCTGCCCCTATGAACTGGCTGGTCATCGGAATCGGCGACATCACCATCCGCCGCGTCATCCCGGCAATTCAGGCCGAGCCGCGCAGCCATCTCTACGGCATTGTCACCCGCGATCCCGCCAAAGCTGCGCCTTACAACACGCGTGTTTTTTCAACGCTCGACCAAGCTCTGCACGATTCCGCCATCGATGCCGTCTATGTCGCAACTCCGGTTTTCCTGCACGCGTCCCAGACTATCACCGCGCTGAACGCGGGCAAGCATGTGGTGTGCGAAAAGCCGATGGCGATGAATGAACGCGAATCGCGCACCATGCTGGTCGCGGCAGAGCAGAGCGGCAAAACCCTCGGCGTCGCCTACTATCGACGCACGTATCCGAAGGTGCAGCGCGCGAAAGAATTGGTCGCGGCAGGCGCGATTGGCCAGCCGGTCATCGCCGAACTCACGTGCCACGGCTGGTTCGACGGCGCAGGCAGCCGCAGCTGGCTTGTCGATCCCGCCAAGGCCGGGGCAGGCCCGCTGCTGGATATCGCTTCGCACCGCATCGATGTGTTGAATTATTTCTTCGGACAACCGCAGCGCGTGTGCGGACAGCTCTCGAACGTCATCCATCACTACGCCGTCGAAGACAACGCCACGGTGATGATCGAATATCTCACTGGAGTGCGCGGGATGGTCGACGTGCGCTGGCACTCGAGGATCAAGCGCGACGAATGCCGTATCCGCGGCACGAATGGAGAAATGGAGTTATCCCCGCTGAATGAAGGCGACCTGATCTATCCCGGCGGCCGCGAGAATCTCCCACCGCACGCGAACCTGCATTTTCCGATGATCGAAAACTTCGTCGACGCCGTTGAAGGGAAGGCTCCGCTATTGTCGAGCGGAGCCAGCGCGCATTGGACCGAGTGGGTCATGGAGCAGGCGCGCAGAAAACCGTAGCGCCTGGCGTCTCGCCGGCTGTCGCAGAGGGCGCAAGCTCGCGGCTTGCGACTATTTTCCGTACTCATTCCTCACCACGTCCCCACCCTTCATCACAAACTTCACGTGCTCTAGCGTAGTGACATCCTTCGTCGGATCGCCATCCACCGCGATCACATCGGCCCACGCTCCAGGATCCAAAGTCCCGACTTTGCCCGCCCATCCCAGCAAATCCGCGGCATTCACCGTCGCCGCCTGAATCGCCTGCAGGGGCGTCAGTCCCAGCTTCACCATCACGGCAAACTCGTGCGCGTTCATGCCATGCGGATAGACGGCCGCATCGGTTCCGAATGCAACTTTCACACCGCTGGCAAAGGCATGCGCGATATTCTTGCGCGCCGCCGGCGTCACCACCTGTGCCTTGGCCAGCAGCGGGGCTGGAAGACGCGTGGCCCCGGCGTTTTCGAGCATCCAGTCGCCCAAATAGAGCGTCGGCACTAAGTAAGTCCCATGCTCTTTCATCGCCGCGATTGCGGGGTCGTCGATGTACGATCCATGTTCAATCGAATCGACGCCCGCCTCCGACGCCCACCGAATGCCTTCTGCTCCATGCGCGTGCGCCGCAACTTTTCGCCCGAGGCGGTGGGCATCCTCCACAATCGCCTTCAGCTCGTCCCGCGTGTACTGCGAGGCTTGCGGATTGTCTCCCAGCGACAGCACGCCGCCCGTCGCGCACACTTTGATCACATCCGCACCATATTTGATGTTCTCGCGCACCTTGTGCTGCACCGCCGCCACACCGTCGGCCACGCCGTCGCCCACCGCGTGATACTCCGAGGGCAGCATATTGTTATCGCAATGTCCGCCCGTGATCCCCAGCGCCGGACCACTCACCAGCATGCGCGGACCGGGCACATCGCCGGCGTTGATGGCGTCGCGCAACGCTACGTCGCTGAATCCATCCGCGCCCACATTGCGGACCGTCGTGAACCCGGCCAGCAGTGTCAGGCGGGCATTCTTCGCGCCAATCAGCGCCTCGCGGGGAATCGACAGGGCTAGCGTCTCGTACCCGAAATTCGGATTCATCGTCAGATGCGTGTGCGCGTCAATCAATCCGGGGAGCAATGTGGCATTTGGCAATTCGATTCTTGTCGCGTCCGCCGGAATCTTCGCCTCCGACGCCGCTCCCGCACTGACCACTTTTCCGTCCTCAATGATCACCATCTGATCCGCGAGGAGCTTCCCGGTCTTCACGTCGAGCAAGCGACCGGCGTGAATCGCCAGATGCCGCGGCGCCTGCGCTGCCAATGCCACACACAACACAAACACAACTGCTGCAACTCGATTGATTTGTTTCAAGTCTCCCCCTGGAGTTTGGATTGAAAGCAATTTTGCCGCGTTACTGGCGACGCCCGTCGAGCCCCCACACGCGCCCAGCATCGGCGGCAAAGAAGATGATGAAGAGCAGCAACAGCGGCAGATGATCCAGTTCAGCGCCAAAGTATTTGCATAGCGCCGCGCCGTGGCCCGCCTGCCACCACGTCGACAGAAGCATATTCACTAGAAACAAGACTCCCACCACCGACGCCGCGCGGACCTTATATCCAATCAGCAACGAAATCCCGATCGCCAGTTCGACCACGCCTACAACATAACCAAAGAAAACGGCATGTGGCAGCACGACCGTCGCCAGCACAGGCCGGTAGAAACTCACCGCGCTGTTGGAAATGTACTCCTGCAGATAAGCCTGAAAACCGCCGTGGGCAAACGCCGGACCGGCCACCTTGTATTCGCCAAAAAGAAGAAAGAGCACGGCCGTAACGATCCGCGCGCCCGCGATCGCCCTGAGAAACGGCGCTGTGCTCGAAGGGAAAGATGCCATGGGAACGGGACCGATCGGCGACTTTAGCCTCCCGGACCGTCATTCGAAACATACTGCTCGAGCGCGTCGAGTTCGTGCCTTAGATCGTCCACGCGCCACTCCAGCAGATTGCGGATGGAGAGAATTCCCAGTAACTTGCCGGTCTCATCCGCCACCGGCAGATGCCGAAAATGCCGCTCCACCATCGTGGTCAGCGCCTCGCCCGGCCCGGTGCCGCGCGTCGCCATCTCCACCGGCGTGGTCATCAGTTCGCGCACCGGAGTCGTCCTGGGATCCGTCCGGCTCAGAGACATCTTCCGCAATACGTCGCGCTCGGTGAAAATTCCCGCCACCCGGTATTCGCTATCCACCACCGCCACCGCCCCGACGTGGTGATCGAGCATTTTGTGGATCGCATCCGCGACCGTTGCTTCCACATCCACGGCCGCCACTTCCCGGTCACAAAGTTCCAGCACGCTCATGCGAACCTCCTCTGTTCCCAGACCCGATTGTGAAACTGGATTGTGGAATTATGCTCACCACGAAAGGGATGTCAAGACAATTCACGGATCGGCGTTGATTTTCACCGGCCGGTCATCTCACAGGGCTGTCCCCGGCTACGCCACAAACGCGTCTGCTTCGATCTCGACTGCGACCTCCGGCGAGATGAGCTTGCTCACCTCCACCATGGCCGTCGCCGGGCGGATGTCGCCGAAGAACTCCCCATGCGCTTTCCCGACTTTCTCCCACTCCCGGATGTCGGTCACATACATTCTTGTGCGCACCACGTCTTTCAGACTGGCGCCTGCTTTTTCAAGTGCACTCTCGATGTTCTTCAGCGTCTGCACCGCCTGCGCGTACGCATCCCCCACGCCCACAATCTTTCCATCGGGGCCCGTCGCGGTTGTTCCGGAGACATGCACATACGGCCCGACCTTCACGGCACGAGAGTAACCGACAATCGGCTCCCACTTGGTCCCGGTTGCGATGTTTTTTCGTTCCATACCTTCTCTCCCAAGTTGTTGATTCGAGATTACAGCGAGTCAATTTGCAGCCCAGTTCTAGCAGCCAGTCTACGCGAGTGCCAGCAAAATGCGGGGGCAACTCTGTTCCCGATTTCTACTTCGAACTCATCAGAAAAAGGAATCGTGCCGATAAACAAAAGTCACTTGCGTGGGCACGTGGAAGTACGATATTTACTGTCGCAGGTGGCTGAAACTCCGTGTTTGATGCGGAGTTCAGGGGGCTCTGACCGATGATCCCGGAATCGCATCCGTTGCGGCAGTTATTTGAAGATCTCGTGGGGCGGCATTACGCCACAGAAATTGGCATTCGTGATCCGCAAGTGATCGCCTACGTTTCGCATCTGCTCGCCGATTTCTGCGAGACCGATGAACTGTTCAAGATTCACGACGCCGCGGACCGTCCGCTGACCGATCTGGGCGAGATGCTGCTCGAGTCCGATCCCGTCTACGGCGCCGCGCCTTCGTTTGATCGCGAGCGCCAGGTACGCAAGCACATCGGCGACTACGCGCTGTTCTTCACCGGTATGTTCCCGGAAAGCGTCAACCACCAGCGGTTGCGCCGCCATCGTCTGGAAAGTTTCGTCGAGTGGATCAAGGCCGGCAAGGAGAGCTACTACATCGTCTCCAAGTTCGAGCACTTCGAATACGCCAAGGTAGCGCCGATGTTCGCCAATCTCTCGCGCAATTTTGAAGGCTGCGTGTATGGCCTGAATTGCGTGAAGAACGACTTGCAGGAAATGCAGCACCCGATCGCGCGACGCAGCAACGATCTGATCATGTAGCCGGCCGCGATTCCGGCACGCGCACCTCATTCACCCGGCCCATGCGGTAGAAGCTGAGCGCCGCGCTGCCTTGGGTCAACTTGCGGAATCGCCGCAGCGGACCGAATTCCTCTCCGGGATCGAACTTCTTCTCGTGCTCGGCGATCACCACCGACATGGCCCACACCAGCGACGACTCCGAGAGCGCCCGCAGGGTCTCCAGGTAGGCGCGTTCCATCCGGTACGGCGGATCGATAAACACCACGTCTGCCGCCACGTGCTGGCGCTCCATCCGCCAGAATGCGCTGGGTAATTGCTCCTGTAGCAAGGCAAAGCCGCTGGTAATCCCGAGACTCTGCAGATTCTTGCGGATGACGCCAGCGGCAGCCGCCAAGTTTTCCACGAAGTGCACTTCCTTGGCACCGCGGCTCAGGGCCTCAATCCCCACCGCACCGGTTCCGGCAAACAAGTCCAGCCACACGCTGCCTTCCAGGGCCGCGGGATTTCCTGCGGTCAGCACGTTGAACAGAGTCTCCCGCAGCCGGTCCGACGTCGGGCGGATATCCATGCCGCGCAGCGAACTGAGCGGACGGCTCCGGTATTTCCCCGCGATCACGCGCATGTCTCGCTACCTTCGTTCTCCCGCACCACTATAAACGCCCATGTAAAATACCAGTAGCCAAACTCATGCGCAGCTGGTCGATTCCCGTGGGGCGCCTCTTCAACGTTGACGTGCGCCTGCATCTCACTTTTTTCATTCTGCCCTTCTTCATTTATTGGACGGACTACGTGGCGCAGGGCAACCGGGCCAACGGGACGCGGGATCTCGCGCTGGCCGGGATCATCTTGTTCTGTGTAAGTGCCCACGAGTGGGGACATATTCTCGCCGCCCGCCGCTTCGGGATGATACCCAAGGCAGTGATACTCCTGCCCCTCACCGGGGTCACGTTATATGACGAGCCGCGCACCGAAAAGGCAGCCTCCGCCGCGGTGGTGGCGCGGCGCGAAATCCGCATCGCTCTGGTCGGCCCCCTGGTGAGCCTGGCTCTAGCGTCGCTGCTGGCGGCCCTGGTCACTGGCGCTGGCCGCGGTGCCGATCTATGGAAGTGGCCCGGCCTGCAGGCGGGGAATCTGCCCAAGAGTCTGGTCTGGGCCAATCTGTATCTGGCCGGATTGAATCTGCTGCCTGCCTATCCCCTCGATGGCGGACGCATCCTGCGCGCTTTCTTCTCTCAAACACTCGATTCTTCATCCGCCACGCGGCGCGCCGTCTCCATCAGCAACGCGCTCGCCATGGTCCTGATCCTGGCCGGCCTGTTCAGCAATAGCTGGATCACCATGGTCGGTGTGATTATCTTCTCGGCCGCCCAACTCGAGGAACGCGCGCTCGTGTTTCAGTCCGTGCTGGACAATGTGCGCCTCGAGGAAGTGATGCTTACCGACTTTGCCACGCTGTCTCCGGCTGACACGCTGGAAGACGCGCTGGAAAAGGCCGTGCATTCCCTGCAGGATGATTTCCCCGTGGTGCGCGGCGCCGATATGGTAGGAGTGATTTCCAGGCAGCGCATTTTGGACACGCTGCGCGCCGAAGGCAACGGCTACGTGCAGGCCGCGATGAACAAGGTATCGGAATTCTCGCTGCGCCAGGACTCGCTGGGCTCCGCCTTCCGCAAACTCACCAGCCGCGGTTCGAGCATTATCCCGGTCGTTGAAAACGAGCGCCTCATCGGCATCGTCACCCTGCAGAACCTCATGCACTCCATGACGCTGCTCGCGGAAAGCCGCAAGATCAAGCGGGATGACGGGGAAGGCGAATGACGCGTTTTCCCCTGTGCGCCCTGTGGTGAGTTCCGGTTGGAGTGCGCCAAATGGGGTACACAGCTCTCACCGCCTTTGCGAAACGTGGGAGCTCGCGCTCAGAACAGCCGCACCGCCTTCGCCGTCTTCACCGCTGCAATGCCTCGCAAGCGCGTAAGAACCGACTCGGGCACGGCTCCATCCACGTGGACCACGGCGATCGCTTCTCGCGCCTGATCCGCACTCTCCGCGCGCCGGCCTAAAGAAAAGTCCGCGATATTGATCGATTCCTCCCCCAGAATCGTCCCTACTTTTCCGATCACGCCCGGCACGTCGCGATTCCGCATGTAGATCAGGTTCCGCTCCAGCGGCGCTTCCACATCGATCCCATCGACATGCAGCAGCCGGGGCGCCGTCTCGTGCAGCACCGCGCCCTTTACCAGATGTTCTTCGGACGAACTTTTCACAAAAATCGACAACACGCTCCCGGCTCCGCCCGTCGAGCTCTTCGGCTTGTGCGATTCCAGCACTTTCAGCCCGCGCGCATCGGCGATCGCGGCGGCGTTCACCAGGTTGGCCCTCTCCTCCAATGCCTGATTCAGAATCCCTTTGATCGCCGCATTGCGAATCAACTCCGTCTTCCACTCCGCAATGTGCCCGCCATAGCGCAGCGAAATCTCTTCAATCGACCCTTCCGACACCTGCGCCAGAAACGCTCCCAGCCGCTCCGCCAGCACGATGTACGGCTGCATCGTCGCGTATTCGTCCGCCGACACCGACGGCACATTGACCGCGTTCTGAATCACGCCATGCTTCAGATATTCCTTCACCTGCTGCGCGACCTGCACTCCCACCGCTTCCTGCGCCTCCTGCGTCGATCCGCCCACATGCGGCGTCAGCACCACATTCTCCAGTGCTATCAGCGGAGAATTCTTCGGAGGTTCCTCCGCAAACACATCGATCGCCGCCGCAGCCACCTGCCCCGACTTCAGCGCCGCAGCCAGATCGCCCTCCTGCACCAGTTCGCCGCGGGCGCAATTCACCAGCCGCACGCCTTTCTTCATCTTCGCGATTGAGCCAGCGTTGATCATCCCCATCGTCTGAGGAGTCAGTCCCACGTGCAGCGTGATGTAATCCGCGACTGCATAAATCTCATCCAGTCCCGCCAGCCGGATCCCCTGGTCCTTGGCCACCGCCACCGACACAAACGGATCGTGCGCCACCAGTTCCATGCCGAACGCCCGCGCCCGGCGCGCGACTTCCATTCCAATGCGTCCCAGCCCGACGATCCCCAGCGTCTTCCCGCGCAGCTCCGTCCCTTGCAGCGACTTCTTTTCCCACTTACCCGCATGCATCAGCGCGTCGGCCCGGCACAAGTGTCGCGCCATCGCCAGCATCATACCCAGCGTCTGTTCGGCCACGGCAACGGCGTTCGCGCCCGGCGTGTTCATCACCGCGATACCCTTACGGGTCGCGGCTTCCAGATCGATGTTGTCCACGCCCACGCCCGCGCGCCCGATCACGCGCAGCTTCTTCGCGTGCTCCAGCAGCCTGGCGTCCGCCTGCACCGCCGAGCGCACAATCAGCGCGTCCGCCGTCTCCAGTTCCTGTTCCAGCCGGCCCTGCAACTGATCAGCTGTCAACACAATCCATCCCGGCTCCTGTAATTGAGCCACCGCCGACGCCGAAGTCTTCTCCGCCACCAGAATTTTCACGAGTGGTTACCTAAGTTCCTTTCCTTGCCCTGACAACCAATTGACATCCAATTGACGCCTGCCTGACACCCTCGTAGCGCCAAATTCCTACACTTGTCTCATCGGGCCGCTCGCCCTGGAGGAAACCATGAAGCACCGTCTCGTCCGGAACGCCGCGCAAGGGATTCTGCTCTCAAGTCTGTTCGCGTTTGCGCTTGCCTGCGGATACTCGCATAACTACACGCAGCCAACACCGGGCACCATGCCTGCCATCAGCCAGCTCACGCCGGCCAGCGGGACCGCCGATAACGCGGTCGCGCTCGAAGTGGACGGCTCCCATTTCAATGTCGACGCCGTAATCAACTTCAACGGCACGGCAATGACCACCACTTACGTCAGCACCGGCAAGCTGACCGCGACCGTGCCAGCCACGGCGGTCATGAACACCGGAACGGTCCCGGTCACCGTCACGAACCCCGGAACCAAGGGCGGCCAGTACGGCGGAGGCACGCAGCCGGAAACTTCCGCGGCAGTGAACTTCACCGTGAACTAACGTTCCTCTCCGAGGCCTGTCATCCTGAGCGAAGCGGAGGACCCGAGCAATTGTCTTTCGCTTCGCTCAGGGCGGAGAACGTTAGAACGCCGCCGGATGATTCGGGTCGAGCTGCACCAGCGTGTATCCCGCCGGCACATCGAACAGGCTGGAGTCGAGCGGGTCCGTCGAATAGGCCGTGACTTCGGTAGCCGTGTCCATCAACGAATTGCTCGGCGCGGCTGGCGCGGGCCCGGTTGCACTGGCGGGCTGATTCGCGCTGTCCGGCTGGGGCTGCTGCTTCTTCTTGAACATTCCGCCGAGCCCCTTCACGATCGCGTCCTTCGGGCTGCTCGACGATGAGTTGTCGGACTGCTGCGCCTGCTGTTGCTGGGCCGGTTGTGTTCCCGGTGCCGCCGGCGCTCCCATCCCCATGCTGGTGTACATGAGCATCGGCATGCCTTTGATCGTTGTGGAGTGCTTGCGGAACTCCTGCATGGCGCTGCCCATTTGCTGGCTGTTGGCACCCATCATCGATCCCATCTCGCCGGGCAGCCAGTCCAGTTCCTTGGCCATCTTCTCGTAGAAGGCGCGCACCTGGTCATACCCAGGGACCGACTGGGCAATCCACTCGTCCGAGGTCACCCACATCGTTCCGCCGCCGCCCTGCTGCAGCTTGGCCTGCTGCGCCGGATCGTCGGACTGAAACTCCACATCCATCTTCACCTTCATCTCGTTCGTCGTCAGGCCGAGCACCGTCTTGGTCGCGCCGGTCGTCTGCGCGTCGAAATGCGGCACCATCTTCACGTTCTGCGATTCCGGATGCTTGGCCGCCTGCTTCGCCTGTTCTTCTTTCATCTTCGCCTTGGCCTGCTCCATTTGCTGCCGGAACTGCTCGAAGGTCTGAATCGAGTACGTCTTCTTCGCGGTGTCGATGTGGATAAACCGCTTGCCGTCCAGATCGATGATCGTCACGCTGCCGTCAGCTCGCTCGTCGCGCAGCCGGTTGCCTTTCAACATGTGAGTGCTGACCTGCGGCTCGTTCGCCTGGCGCGCGTTCTTGCTAAAGACGCCCAGCGTCTTGGTCATGCTCACCATCGCGCCGCCCGTCATCTTGGTAGTTTGCGTGTATTTGAAATCCGCCCGGCTGGTGCCCACAGCCAGGACGGTGACCATCACCACGGACAATGCGGATCTGACTTGCATAGTTCCTCCAGGGAAAAATCAAAACGGTAGCGCCGCCGCCCCGGCGGCTGTCGAGGCGGCATCTCGCCGCCGTCGAAGGTTATCCGGCAAGCACGGCGCCTTCCAGGCTGCGTGCATACACCTGCTGGGCCGCCCGCACCGCAGCTCCGTATTCCACGTTTTTTCCGGTCACGCGCGCCAGTACATGCTCGAGCGCTCCCAGAATCCCGATGGTATCCAGATAATCGTAGTACCCGATGTGCGCAATGCGGATCATCTTGCCCTTCATCTCGCCCTGCCCATTGGCCACGACCGCATCGAACGACTCGCGGAAATCCTTTACCAGCTTGCCCGAGTCGATGCCATCGGGAGAGCAGATCGCCGTCAACGCTGCCGCCGGTGACGCCGCATACAGTTTCAGGCCCAGCGCCTTCGCGCCCGCGCGCGTCATCTCCGCGCACAGTTCGGCGTTGTTCACCAGTTCCTCGCGACCTTTGGCCAGATCGCCGCCGCCCATGCCGCGCACGAAGTCCAGCGCCGCGCCCAGCGCGGCAAACAACGACGTCGCCGGCGTATATGCGGTCTCGCCTTTGGCCGCCGATTTCCGTTCTTTGCGCAGATCGAAGTAGTAGCGGGGAGATTTCGTCGTCTCCATGCGCTGCCACGCCCGCTCGCTCACCGCGCAGTACCCAAGGCCCGGCGGCATCATCAGGGCCTTCTGCGATCCGCCGATGATCACGTCCACGCCCCAGCCATCGATATCGAGATGGGTCGTACCCAGCCCGGTGATCGCATCCACCACCAGCAGCGTGCCGCTGTGCGCCCGCACAATCTTTGCAATCGCCTCGATGTCGTGGCGCGCGCCGGTCGAACTCTCGGTCGCCTGCACAAACACCGCGCGCGTATCCGGCGTGACCTTGGCTCGCACCTCGTCCAAGGAAAACGTCTCTCCATACGGACGGGTCACCGTCTCCACGTTGCAGCCAAAGGCTTTCGCCAGTCCCGACCAGCGCTCGCCGAACTTCCCGGCCGTCAGCACCAGCACCTTGTCGCCGGGTGACGTCAGATTCGACACCGAGGCCTCCATCACGCCCGTGCCCGAGCAGGCCAGCACCAGCACGTCGTTCCTGGTGCCGATAAAGTCCTTCATGTCGGCCAGCACGCGCTGAAACAGGGTCTTGAAGTCTGCCGTCCTGTGGTGCGCGGTAAACGCCGCCATGGCCGACTGCGCCGCCGGCAACAACGGCGTCGGTCCCGGAGTAAACAACCGATTCTTATGCAACATAGCTAGAGTCCTTGGAATGAAGATGCACTGCTTTTGATGACTATAGGGGAGCCTATTAGTGTACCGAAACCTCGCGCTCCAAGCATCCCAAACGGGAAGGGCGCTGGGTGGCAATGCTCAAGTTCAGCCGATATCCGATAGGCGCGGGTTCATCCGCGCTATGAGGGCTGGCGGCACGGGCTCAAAGCCCGAGGCGGCGGATCGCGGCCGGGGCGATGGAGGTCGGGTTGTCCCCGGGCTGGATGCTTCCTGCCGTGGATGCGGGTGATTCCCGGCCGGGCACGATTACAACGCGAAGTAGGTCTTCTTGTGGAGCCAGCTGTTTTCGTCGCCGATCACGATGTGATCGGGCCAGGCGGCGGTAGTGGTGACGAGGAACTTCAAGGCGGTGGCATCTTTGGGGACGGTGAAGACGAGCTGCGTGGTGTAGGAGTCGGCGGGTTTGAGGGGCGTGAGGAGTGGGGTGCCCTCGATGGAAATTGGAGTGTAGATGTGACCCGCGCTGTCGATAAGACGGACGTCGCGGGGAGATGGGGTGAGAGTGGCGTCTTTGGGGCGGGAGGGCGACGTGGTGGTTTCGTCGAAGCGGGTGCGGAGCGTGACGAGAAGGCGGCCGTCGGGTTGCGAATGGGCGTCGGCGACGGAGTAGGCGAGGTGGCAATCGAATTCGCAGAAGTACTTTTCCTGGCCGCGGGCGAGCATGGTGGCGCGGCTGGAAACGGAGAGTCCGAAGAGAAGCGCGAGGTAGGTCACCGCTCCGGCGCCGATGGCGATGGCCGCGATGCGAGCGAACTTTGGCTTACGCGCGAGCCAGAAGATGACGATGGCGGCGATAGCGAGAACGAGTCCGATGGCGGCACCGAGGAATCCGAGGGCGGCGAGCGGCGCGGGGAAGTTCATGTTGGTAGCGATGGGCATGGCGGTGGTTCCTCCGAAGAATGGTTGCGGCGGATGATCGGCGGCGGGGTAGATTTCGTCGGCGATCCAGTAGTTTTCGAGCACGAGAGCGAAGAGCATGCCGACGGTCCAGAGGGCGCGGCGGACACCGGGCCAGCGTTCGGCTGGAACGAAGGGTTGCAGGAAGAACTCGGTCAGGTAGGCGGCGGAGTAACAGAGGTTCGCCATGAGCGCGAGGAAAAGCATGGCTTCGAGCGAACCGAGTGTGAGCGATGGGCGGAAGTGGGGCCAGGTCAGCGCGAGCCAAAGCATCACGACGGCCATAAGGATGGCGTTGTAGAGAAGGCGACCGCGCTCCCAGAAGCGGAGAGCGGAGGGAAAGTTGGGAGCAGCAGTGGGAGTGTCGGTCATGGGG
Organism: Terriglobales bacterium; assembly: GCA_037443605.1. Lineage (GTDB taxonomy): Bacteria > Acidobacteriota > Terriglobia > Terriglobales > Acidobacteriaceae > Sulfotelmatobacter. Next base: position 85,207 of record JBBIOA010000023.1, on the reverse strand, counting down.
TGCGCATCCGGAGTCGAGATGGTTGAGACATAGTGTTCTTTGTTCTACAAAGTCGCGGGCGCGAGCTTGGCTTCCTTTCACCACAGAGGGCCACAGAGGTAAAACCTTCGTTCCGGCTAGCCCTCTTCGCGGGTGAGGCGGATCCATTCCTCCATTTGGTCGAGGTATTCGGAGAGGGCGCGGCGGCCGGTGGCGGTCAGTCGATATTCGGTGCGGGGGACGCGGCCTTCAAAAAATTTCACGCAGGAGATGTATTGTGCCTCTTCGAGCTTGCGGGCGTGGACGCTGAGATTGCCATCGGTGGTTTTGAGCACGCGCTTGAGGTCGTTGAAGCTGAGCGAGTCGTTGGTGGCCAGGGCGCTGACAATGCCAAGACGGATGCGTTCGTGAATGAGGCGATCGAGTTCGGGGAGTTCGGGAGCATGGGCCTCACGCTCGCGGGGTTTGGCGGGCGTGTGCGCGGAAATGCGGGCGCTGTGCTTGTGCGCGGGAAGAGGTCGGGGCATGTGCGGTTAGCCTCCGTGCCTTCGGGCGATGAGGAATCCGAAGACGATGTGAAGGCCGCCAAAGCCGGCGGCGAGAAACCAGTTTCCCCAGGCCGTGGGAGCGAGAACGGCGAGGCCGCCGAGCAGCATGAAGCAGACGCCCATGACGGGGACGATGGCGACCGAGAAGGAGCCTCCGGTCATGATGCCGGCACCGTAGAGCAGAAGCCAGGTGGCGGGGAGGGCGGATTGCAGGCCGGCGCGGAATAACAGGAACGTGAGGAAGGCGCCGGCGACGAGCGGGGGAGCGAGTCCGAAGGCCACTTTGCGAGCCGGGCCGGAGAACAGCGGCAGGCCATTGCGGTTGGCTTTCCAACTGCAGGAGAGCAGGCCGATGGCGGCGGCGACGAGGGCTTCGGCGAGCCAGACACGGAGCCAGGCGAAGGGCGCGGCTTGCAGGGCCGCGAGGCGGGCGGCCGCGACCGCGGTGACGCCGAGAAGAGCGTGTCCCCAGCCGGAAACGGCGGTGAAGGAGGCAGAGCGCTCCATGGTGTCGCGGATGAAGCGGAGGTCGTCGGCTAGATTGGGGGAGACGCCAGGATGCGCGGGCGCCGGGACGCGATGGAAGCGGCGACGGTGCGGGCGCGAGTCAAGCATGAGGAGATGGTAGCGGCTCGACAGCCGGATGTCAAGTACTTTTCATTGCAAAGTAACGCGCGGCATAAGGGCACGGAGGAACACGGGGGAAATCACCGGTGACGCAAGCTCCCAGGTCTCGAAAAGGCAGCGAGACCCTTCGGCACGGGCAGACTGTGGGGCATCCCAAGACTGTTGAATTGGATGAAAGAACGACGCTCGCTGCGCTCGCGGGACAGCCGAGGGCGGCTGTCCCCACATGCGTTACTTGCTGGTTAGCAGGCCGAAGACGCCGACGCCGTTGGTGGTGCCCACGAAGACTTTGCCACCGGCAATGGTTGGCGTGATGAACTTGTTGCCGTTGCCGAACTGGTCGCGGCCGTTGGCGGCCTGGTTGGAGTTATAAAGTTCGACGAGCGTGGCGGGACTGTAGGCGTGGAGAACGGCGGGGCTGCTATTTTCCGCGGCCCAGACAATCGCGTTCTTGCCAGCGTTAGTGGAGATGCCGGGAGTGGCTCCGGGGTAGCCGAAGGCGTTCGAGGTTTGCGCAACGGCATTGGGAAGCAGTCTTGCATTCTGGAACCGGAAAGAGTAAATCGGCGAGTTGACCGGGCCGTAGTAAAGGTATCCGGAATAGGTGGCGGGCATAGACCAGATGCCACCGGGCAGCACGCCGGAGAGTTCCTGATAGATCTGGTTGCTGCCGGAGTGGAATTTTCCCATGTTGGTGCGGTCAACGACGTAGAGATTACCGTCCTTGCCTGCGCCGACGAAAAGCTGGTGAACTTTGGCAGCGGAGTCTTTCGGACTGACGAGCAGGCCGCCGCCGGAGCCTAGATCAACGTCGCCGTTGCTCTCGGAAACTCCGTTATCCATTTCGAAATAGTCGCTGACGGCGAGGCCGCCGGACGTGGAGACCCGCAGGAACGCGTTGCCGTAGTCGCCGTTGGCGGGGAATCCGGAGGCGTTGAGCGTGGTATCGAAGTCGCCGTTGGCGGCGAGAAGATAGATGTTGCCAGCGCCGTCGGAAGCCATGCCGGCACCGGCATTCCAGATGGCGGCTTCGTTGCCGTTGGGAGTGATGTTAAGGACTGAAGTCTGGGCGAGGGTGTTCATGTTGTAGCCCATGATCCAGCCGGTGTAAGGGCGAATGTCGCAATGGGAGGCCCAGGCGAGATAGATAGTCTGGTTGATAAGAAGAAGTCCGGCACGTTCCTTGTATTGCGCGGGATCGAAGATGACGAAGCCGTTGACGCTGTTGTCGCCGGTGCCGGGATATTTGGCGGAGATTTCGACGGGGCCGTTGTGGAGCTCGGCGCCGGTGGTGGCGTCCAGCGCATGCAGGTGCTGATGATACGTGTTGGATTTGTCCTTGGACATGGCGACGAGATAGATGACCGGATTGCCGGTTTTGGGGCGAAGAATGACGGGAGTGGAGGTAATGCCGATTTCGGGGGTCACCTGACCGCAGCCGCGATCGTCGGATGTGGTCTCGCCGGATTTGAGGGTGGTGACGCTCCAGATTTTGGTGCCAGTGTCGGCATCGTAGGCATAGACGGTACCGTGCTCGGAGGCGACGATGACGAGATTGTGCGCCGCGCCGGAGATGGTGACGGAGGAGAGATAGAGAGGTTGGGCATCGACGAGGCCATCGGCGGGGAGGATGCGGATCTTTCCGAACGTGGCGGAGCTGACGTTGGCGGGGGTGAGGGCGGTTTCGACGAGTTGCACGCCAGTGCGGGCGATGTTGTTGTGGTATGTGAGGACGTCCTGGGCGTGGGCGACAGACAGGAGCAGAGCTAGAATTTGAAGGCGCGCAAGGGCGACGATGGAGCGGTACGGCATGGGGACCTCCTGCGTTCGTTGCGAAACGGTTGATGGTCAGTTCCGAGTCAGGTCGAAGCGGGGCAGAGCAGTTGCGACGCTGGCCAAGAGTTTTGCAGAAGGGCGCCGGGCGCTCAATACACGAGAGTACATGGAAGTCCATAGGATTCGGACATGAGTGAGATGGGAAAAATGCTGATCGGGATGGGATGCGTATTGATCCTGGTGGGGGTTTTATTGGTGGTGGCCGCACGGCTCCATCTGCCATTGGGGAAGTTGCCGGGGGATATTCTGTATCGCGGGAAGAATACGACGGTCTATTTTCCGCTGGCGACTTGCATCGTGGTGAGCGTGGTGTTGACCGTGGTGCTCTGGCTAGTGGGGAAGGTGCGCAAATAGATTTCAAGAAGGGGTCTCCATTGGGGGCACGAGGAAAACGGGGGATTTGACTTGGGGGAAGATGGCGGGTAGATTTTTTGAACGAGAGTCTGACCTTTTGATCTCGTGGCAGCCTCGGGCGGAATGCATGGGTCCTTCGCTTCGCTCAGGATGACAAGACGTATGGGATCAGGTCAGAGAGCTCTTTGTAAAGCCGTTTGACTTCGGAAGGCGCGTCTTTGCCGCTCGGCGAAGACAGGGAAGCGGGTGTGAATCCCGCGCTGCCGCGCAACTGTAAGCGAGGACATGGTCCTCGGCCACTGGAGGAAGATTCCGGGAAGGCCGAGGGCGGAGGTGGACGGCGAACGTCCTTACTCGCGAAGCCAGGAGACCGGCGCACTCCGACTCCATTAACCCCTTTCGCGTGTAAAGGAGGAAAATATGCGCCGTGGTTTCGTGTTCCTTTGTGTTTTTCTTCTCGTTTTCTGTGCGGCCGGGCTGGCCGCGGATCTCAAAGTAAAAGTTGTGGACCCGCAATCGGCGTCGGTGGCTGGGGCAGAGGTGTCGGTCGTTCGTGGAGGAAGAGTGCTCGCGACGCAGACCACATCGGCCGAGGGGATCGTGACACTGCGTGCGGATGGACCGGTGCGAATTCGCGTGCTGGCGGCGGGATTTGCGGAGGAGACGGTTGACGTGACGTCGCAGCGTGAACTCACGATCAACCTGCGGCTGGCGACGGCGGCGGAGACGGTGGTGGTGAGCGCGACGCGGACGCCGGTGGTGGGCGAAGCATCAGGATCCGTCGTCGAGACGCTCAGCGGGGCGCAGTTGACAACGATGCAGCCTGTCGCCATTAACGATGCGGCGCGGTTTCTTCCGGGAGCGGTGGTGAATACGGCGGGGCAGCGCGGAGGATTGTCATCGCTGTTCGTGCGCGGCGGGGAATCGAATTACAACAAAGTGATCGTCGACGGGGTGACTGTCAATGAGCCGGGTGGGACGTTCGATCTCGGAACGCTGTCGATGGCGCAGGGCGATCGCATGGAATTTGTGCGCGGGGCGCAGAGCACGCTGTATGGAACCGATGCGATGACCAGCGTGGTGCAGATGTGGACGCGCACGGGCAGCACGCGGATTCCGGAGTTGCGCTTTGGCGCCGATGGCGGGAATTTTGGGACGGCGAGCGGACATGCGTCGGTGGCGGGCGCGAATGGGAAATTCGATTACAACGTCTTTGGAGATCAGTTCAACACGAACGGCTTCGGAGTCAATGATGCGTATTCGGATTCGCTGCAGGGCGCAAATGTGGGCGCGGCGTTGAGCGATTGGGCATCGCTGCGGGTGCGCGTGCGGCATACGAACAGTCATACGGGGGTGCCGGGAGAGTGGAGTTTCAATGGGTATGATCCGCTGGTGCCGGCCAACGGACCGACCGCAACGCCGGTTCCACTGCCGCCCGATCCCGCGGAATGGTCGCAGCTCAACAACATTCTGGGGAGCGTGGAACTGACGGTGGCTGCGCCGAATGGATGGCAGCATCGAATTACGGGGTTCGACTATTTGTATCGCTACAACGAACTCAATGTGAATGGAGATAGCGCTCGCGTCGATCCTTTTGGCGATCCGATCGATTTTTCGTCGCATGAAGTGGATCGCATCAATCGAGTCGGAGGCGAGTATCAGGGAGACTACTCGGAACGGAGCTGGGCGCACACGACGTTTGGGTATCGCGTTGAGAACGAAGTCGGGTTTGTGGGCGATGTCAATTTTGGACAGACGCCGGGACAGAGACTCAATCAAGACGTGTACGCCGAGCAACAGTTGACGCTGAGGCGAGTGTCCGTGATTGGCGGCGGACGGTTCGTGCATGACAGCGCATTTGGCACCATTGGCGTCCCACGCGTTGCAGTGACTTGGCAGATGTTGCGAGGAGGACCAGTTTTTTCCGGAACGCGGCTGCGGTTTTCGTTTGCTACGGGATTTAAAGAGCCAAGGCTAGAGGAAACCTTTGCTGGGCCTCCTTTCAGCCAGCCGAACATGGGACTCAAACCTGAGCACTCGCGCTCGTTTGAGGCGGGCTTGCTACAGGATTTGTTTGCGGGAAAGGTATCGTTCCATGCGACCTACTTCAACAATCTTTTTCGCGATCAGATTAACTACGTGACGGTGAATCCGACGACGTTTGTCGGAGAATACGTGAACGTGAACCGGGCTCTGGCGCATGGCGCCGAGGTGGAATTGCAGGCACGGTTGCGGTCACGCCTGATGCTGAACACGGCTTACACGTATACGTCGACGCAGATTTTGGACAATCCTTCGCCGGTGAATTCTCTGTTCAACCCGGGATCTCCGCTGCTTCGGCGACCGAAACATGCCGCGACGACGACGCTTGCGTATCTGGGGTCGCGGTGGGGCGCGAATCTGGGCGGGAGTTTTGTGGGACGGCGGGCGGATTCGGATTTCTTTGGGTTCGGGATCGATCATGCGGCAGGATATGTGCGCGCGGATGTGGGCGGGTGGTACGCGGTACATCCCCGGGTAACTTTGTATGCCAATGTCGAGAACGCCTTGGATCGGCGGTACAACGAGGTAGTGGGGTATCCGGCGCTGCCAGTGAATTTCCGGGCGGGGGTTAGGGTGAGGATTGGGGGAGAGTGAGGGGAACTAGTGCTGCTGGCAAACAGCAGGTTCCTCCCTACGGCCGGAATGACAAGCGTTGAGGTTCACAGCTCCCATGTCTCGCAACGGCGGCGAGACATGGGGCATCCCATTCATTCCAATTTTCCGGAACAATCTTTTTCTTTGAAAACTTTCTTAGCTGACTTTTTGGGGGATACGGGGCATCGGCATGGCGGAGGCCTTGGCGCCGAAGTATTTGGTGCGGGCGAGAAGAAGTTTCTCGATTTCCACTTCTTTCAGCGGCTGCTGGCGGCCGAGAAGGTGCGTCACCAGCGCGATCTGGGCGAAGTGCTCGACGGTCTCCATCTTCATGTAGGCGTGTTCGAGGGTGTCTCCGTAGGTGACGACGCCGTGGTTCGACATCAGGATGGCGTCGTAATTGGGGACGTAGGGTTCGAGGGTCTGAGCGAGTTCGGAGGTGCCGGGGGTGCCGTAGCGGGCGAGTGGAATGCATCCCAGGCCCATCACCACTTCACACACGAGCGGCTCGGTGAGAGCCATACCCGCAGCGGCGAATCCGGTCGCGGTGGGCGGATGCGCGTGGACGATGGCCTGTACGTCGGGACGCATGCGGTAGATCAGCAGGTGCATACCGATTTCGCTGGTCACATTGCGGCGTCCGGAAATGTGCTGGCCCTCGGGATCGACAACCACCAGGTCGGCGGGGCACATGGCGCCCTTGCTGAGGCAGGTGGGAGTAACCAGGATGCGGTCGCCGGGGAGACGGACCGAGAGATTGCCGTCCATGGCGGCGACGAAGCAGCGCTCGTGGAGCATGCGCCCGAAATGGACGATCTCTTCCCGATGCTTGCGTTCAGTAGGCATGGATACCCTACGGGGGAGTTGCACAAAACTGTGCTGCTCGAGGGCTCCCCATACTACCAGCAGTCCGAGCCGGGAAACAATTGAAATTTGGGCGAAAAATCGATTCGTTGGGGCACGGGCGGGAGCGCGCGCGGGGTTCCCTATAATCGGGAATGTGCTGGTATCGGACTTCCATTATCACTTGCCGGAGGAGTTGATTGCGCAGCAAGCGCTGCGCGATCGGGCGGCGGCGTGCATGTTGCGGCTGGAGTCCGCGTCAGGGAAATTGCGGGATTTGGGGTTCCTGGATTTTCCGGATTTGCTGCGGCCCGATGACCTGCTTGTGTTCAACAACACGCGCGTGTTTCCGGCGCGGCTGTATGGAAGGCGAGGCGGGCTGCGGGCGCAACCGGTCAGTCCGAGGAATCCGGCAGCGCGGGACTTCCTGCATGGGCGGATTGAAGTGCTGCTGACGAAACAGTTACTGGAAGACCCGAATGAGTGGGAGTGTCTGGTGCGTCCGGGGCGGAAGATTGGGGTGGGGGAGCATCTGTTTTTTGGGGAGCAGGATGAGCTGCAAGCCGAGGTGGTGGGGCGGGGAGAGTTTGGGGAGAGAAGGATTCGGTTTGAGAAAATCCCCACCCTTCGACAAGCTCAGGGCAGGCTTTCTGGCGCAGAAAGCGCGCCAGAAATGGGGCACCCAACGGTCGATGGATTCTGGGGATTGATTGAAAAGATCGGGCATGTGCCCTTGCCGCCTTATATTGCGCGGGAGGATGCGGCGGGGGATCGGGAGCGGTATCAGACGGTGTATGCGCGGGAGCGGGGATCCGTAGCGGCGCCGACGGCTGGGCTGCATTTTACGCCGGAGATTCTGGAGCGAATTCGCGGACGCGGGATCGAGATGGCGGAAGTGACACTGCATGTAGGGCTGGGAACGTTTCAGCCGGTGCGGGTCGATCGCGTGGAAGAACATAAGCTGCATTCCGAGGCGTACTCGATTTCTTCAGACGCGGCCGAGAAGATTCAACGCGCGCGAAGCCAGAGGCGGCGCGTGGTGGCGGTTGGGACCACGACTGTGCGGACATTGGAGTATGCGGCAGCAAAGGCACTCACCACAGAGGGCACAGAGGGGCACAGGGGGCTGGGCGGCAGGGGCGAGGCGAATTTGTTTATTTACCCCGGATACAAGTTTCAGGTGGTTGGGGCTCTGCTGACGAATTTTCATCTGCCGGAGTCGACTCTGCTGATGTTGGTGTGTGCGCTGGGCGGGAAAGAGCACGTGATGCGGGCCTATGCACATGCGGTCGAGCAGAAGTATCGTTTTTATTCGTACGGGGATTGCATGTTGGTGGAGTAGCCCGGGCTAGCGGGTCTGCGCTTCGAGCAGCAGGGGGCGGAGAGCGTCGGCGGAGATGCCGAGGGTGCCGCCGGAGAATCCGTCCATGTAGGCGGAGTTGACGCCGATGACTTCGCCCCTGACGTTGAAGACCGGGCCGCCGCTGCCGCCGTGGGCGGTGGGCGCGTCGTAGATGAGCTTGTCGCCGACGACATCGCCGAGGTGGCCGCAGGTGGTGGAGGGTCGAATGAGCGAGAGAGCGGCAAGTTCGCTGGCCGCGTTGATGTCATTGTGGCGGAAGGCCAAGCGCTCATAGATGCCGGAAGGCGACTTGGCGACCATGCCGGCGATGCCCATGGGATATCCGATGACGGCCACGAGCTGGCCGGGGGAGCTGGGCGACTTCGACAACGGGAGAATGGGAAGCGCGCGGAGGGCACCGGCGTTTTCGGCGCGGACGATGGCGAGATCGGCAGTCTTCGACGTGGCTGCCGGAGAGAGTGCAACTGGGGTCGGCGAGCCGGGCAAGAAGACGACCAGACTTTCAAGGGTTGCCATGGCGCCACGCTGAATCAGGGATTCGGCTTCGGAATCGCCATACCAGGGTTCGGCAACATGGCGGTTGGTGGCGAGCAGGCCATCGCCGACGAGGAAGGCAGTGCCGGAAACCCGGGCGCGAATCGCGGGGCGCTGGTTCGGAAAGCCGACCTGATAGACGCCGTAGATGTATCCGATGGAGTTGCGGTAGCGGTCCAGCACGACGGCGGGCATGGACTGCTCCTGCTTGAGTTGATCGACTTGGGCGGTCAGTTCGTGCACCTGCTTCTGGAGTTCCTCGCCCTTGCTGTCGAGTGGAGCGCCTTCGGCGGCGCGGGGCATGTAGTAATGAACCAGGGCGAGCGCGCCCAGGAGCATCACGACGGCCAGAACGCCCTGCAGGACTTCCTGAAAACTATCGCAGACGATGTTGGACTCTTGCGGGGCGGACTCCGAGGACGGCTTGTTCAGGTCGAGGTTCTGGAGTTCGGCCATGAGCGTGGTCTTGTCCCGGAGCGGGGGAAGCGCCTGATCGGGGTAATAAGCTGACTTATCTTCCCGCGTCTGGCGCGGGATGACCACAGTACCGAAGGGGATGTACGAGAGAGTGCAAACCGCCTTCCGCGGGTTTGACGCTTGGGGCGATCTAGTTGAGTCCGTAGAGCTTGAAGACGGCGCCGTAGGGGTTGGGGTGGGCGATCCGGGTGGAGCGGGAACCCGTCGCCCGGCGGCTTTCAGAAGTGTAATCTCAGTGGCTCAATCGGTCGTGGTCGAACTGCGAGCCGCTAGGGAGCGTCGATGCCCAGACGCTTCGACATTACTTCGTAGAGGAAGCCTTTGCCGGGGCGGTAGGGCTGGACCCATTCGCCGTCGATGACGAACTGCGGGATGGCGCGCTTGCCAGTTTGTTTGACGACTTCTTCCGCGGCACCGGGAGTCGATTCGATGTCGATTTCTTTGAACGGGATGTTGTGTTTGGCCAGGAAGCGCTTGGCTTCGCGGCAGTCGGGGCACCAGGGGGAGGAATAGACGAGGAGTTCCATGCTTCGCTTAAGGGCCTCGGGGCGAACGGAATGCGTCCGCCCCAAGATTAACGTATTACACCCGCTCGAGTTGTGCGTGGGTACGTTCGTTCACGACGTTGCCGGTGTTGAGGGTGGCGCTGGGCTCGAAGAGTAGGAACCAGCACTCTTCCTCGGCCACCGGCTTGTGCTCGACGCCTCGCGGAACGACGATGAATTCGCCCTCTTCGATCCACTCGTGCGGACGGTCCTTGAATTCCATGCGGAAGCGGCCTTTGACCACGAGGAACAATTCGTCTTCGTGCTCGTGGTGATGGAAAATGAATTCGCCCTTAATCTTGTCGAGTTTGAGGGATTGACCGTTGAGTTCGGCGGCGACGTAGGGCTTCCAGTATTCGGAGATTTTGGAGAATTTTTCGGCGATGTTCACTTTGGGCATGGTGTTTTCCCGGATGGACTACGGTTAGAAGAGATTCAGGGCAAGTCGCAAAGGTCGCAGAGAAATCAATTGACCTAAAGATTAGCCAAAAAATGGCATAGCAGACCCATGAGTCTTGACCATCCCGTCCAGGACTGACACAACCTCGCCGTCGATCTGCTGCTTTGATATGAATTCTGCGAGGACGTGGTAGTCGGTTTTTCTCATCAGGTTGGGCAATCCCAATTTCTTGAAAAAAGACTCGAAGACACGGTCAAGGAAATCATCACTCATCTTTGTGTCGATCCACCATTTATCATTTGGGTCTCTGATCGCTGCCCGCGGAGCGAGATCGTCAATGCACTCTTGCATAGCGTCGGTACGCTTCTTACGCTCAGCCGGTGCGAAGAGGGGACCAGATTCTTCAGCTTCGGCTTCCGCGTACGCCAAGAGTACAGCTGGCGTCGCAAGATAATTCTCGATTTCCCGGCGCTTCCACTGGTACTCCTTCAGGGCGGTGTGCAACTGCAAAGGTTGGTCAATGCGATCGAACAGAGCAAAGCCGACCAAGTCTGCCTTCGCCTCTCTCAGGCCAAAAAAGTGCTCTCGAGCCTTCATGGGGAGGTTCGTGACATAATGCACAAAAGGCCTGTCAAGGGCCACCTGTGCAGGATGCTCTAGTTTTCGAGCAAATGATCGCAGGATCGCTAGGTCTGTTGATCCTTCGACATAAAGCACCCAACCTGTCTGCTCCGCCTGATAGTACTGATCAAATCCAATTTCTCTTAGGGACTTCAGAACTTGACTGCCGCGGTCGTCGATGCGATGAGGGCGACCAACAAAAGCCACAACAACGTCGCGATCTGCTGCCTCATTGAGGATGACCTCAGAATGGCTTGCCGCAATGATTTGACTGCCTTGGTCTCGCGCAGATTCGCTTAGGAGCTCATAGATTTGACGTTGGCGCAGGATCTCCAGATGAGCGTCAGGTTCGTCAAGGAGCAGAACGGCACCTTTATGGACCGCCATGTAGGTCAAGATCATCAGCGTCTGCTGCAAACCTCTGCCAGAGGAGGAGATATCGAGACGAACATCTGCCTTGTCTCGGTACGTCATTGTGATTTCCCCTCGCTCGGCGACGAAGGTAGGCGTGTCTAGCTCCACCCCAAAGAGATGGTTCATCTTCAGAGTGATGTCCTTCCAAACGCCGTCGTTACGGGCTGCAACAGAAAGACACAGGTTGCGCAGCACCTCCGCCGTGCGGCCTTGGCCGATCAAAAAATTAACTTCTCCCGGCTGCTTGGCAGTTTCTCTGTCGGCCAGTCCCGACATCGGTGGCAGAAAAGCAATCGAGGTCTTAACCGCCTCCTGCGGAACCTCCATTCGTTGCGGGTCCTTACCCTCTGACAGCCGGATTGGACGGCAATAGAAACTCTCTTCATTCGCATAGTCGAATTCGAATCCACACTGCCAGGCCTTTTGGTCAGTAACACCCTCAACAGTGATATCCACTCTCACGTTCTGCGTCCGCTGTTTTCCGTTCGATTTCTCACCCTCGCGCACGTGAAGGTCTCTCCATAGGAGAATTGCGCTTGGAACAGGCATTGCGATCAGATCCCGGCGGTTGATCGTTACTCCTGGCCGTTTTACACGTGCCTTACCGGTTCTCTTCTCTGCCCATTGTTGGAGGCCAATATTCCAAAGCGCCAACGCCTGAAGAGCAGTACTCTTTCCAGAATTGTTCGGGCCAATGAAAACAACGGGATTCCCCAATTCGACGTCAATGCGATCAAATTTCTTAAAGTTACAGACCGTCAGCCTCGTCAGCACTGATCCTCCGCAACCACGCTCAACTAGAAAACCGCAGTCTACTCCATCCGTCAGTCGTCTGCACTGGGATCGCGCGTCGTTTCCGCTGACGCGGAGGGCAAATCCAACAAAGGCAAAAGCCGTCAGCCCTTTGGCCGACGGCTTCAAGACGCTGCCGAGCTGCGCTCGGCGGACAGCCGAGGGCGGCTGTCCCTACACGAGCTAATTCTCGTACAACAACACGCCTTCCGCCTTTTCCGAATCGACCGGGCGGTAGAAGAGCTTGTTGCCGTCGAGGAAGACCTCGATGAAGGCGGGGCGGGTGGTGATGGTGCCCTGGATCAGCGCCTCCGACAGCGGGTCTTCGATGTACTTCTGCAACGCGCGACGCAGCGGGCGTGCGCCGTAGCTGCGGTCGGTGAGCGTCTGGTTGAGGATCCACTTCTTGGCGTCGTCGGCCACGGTGACCGTGATCGACTTCTGCGCCAGGTTCTGGTTGAGCTGGTTGACCATGAGCTCGAGAATCTGGATCAGATCGTTTTCGCCGAGCGCCAGGAACAGAATGATCTCATCGAGCCGGTTGAGGAATTCGGGATTGAAGGTGCGCTTGACCTCGCCCTTTACCAGTTCTTCCACTTTCTCGGAAACCATGCCCTCATTCGACGACTGGAAACCCAGGCCTTCGCGCTTCTGCAGGTGGCGCGCGCCGATGTTCGAGGTCATGATGATAATCGTGTTCTTGAAGTCGACGGTGTTGCCAAGCCCATCGGTCAACTGACCGTCTTCGAAAACCTGCAGCAGGATGTTGAAGACGTCGGGATGCGCCTTCTCGATTTCGTCGAGCAGGATGACCGAATAGGGAGCGCGCTTCACACGCTCGGTGAGCTGACCGCCTTCTTCGTGGCCTACATATCCCGGAGGCGAGCCGATGAACTTCGAGACCGAGTGCGGCTCCATGAACTCGGACATGTCGAAGCGGACCAGAGCCTTTTCGGTGCCGAACATGAATTGCGCCAGGGTGCGCGCGACTTCGGTTTTGCCGACGCCGGTGGGGCCAAGGAACAGGAACGAGCCGATGGGCCGGTTCGGATTCTTCAGCCCGGCGCGCGAGCGCCGGATGGCACGGGCGAGGGCGTTGATCGACTTGTCCTGCGAGATGATCCGCTTGTGCAGCTCTTCCTCGATGCGGAGCAACTTCTGCGTTTCTTCCTCTTTAATCGAAGTGATGGGAACGCCGGTCCAGCGCGAAACGACATCTTCGATGTCTTCGCGGTTGACGACGCCGGTCGAGGACTCGTCGAGATGATACTTCTCGCGCAGCGCGCGGAGGTTCTCGCGCTCCTTGCGTTCTTCGTCGGAGTAGAAGCGGGCTTTCTCAAATTCATGGTTCGCGATGGCGTTCTCCATGCGGTGAACGATGAACTTGATGCGCTTCTGGACCTCGGTCAACTCTTCGGGCAGCGAAGTCTGGCGCAGCTTGACGCGCGCTCCAGCTTCGTCGACCAGATCGATGGCCTTGTCCGGAAGGAAACGATCCGGGATGTAACGATTCGAGTGCGAGACCGCGAAGTTGATGGCGTCGTCGGTATAGGTGACGGCGTGGAACTTCTCGTAGCGGTCTTTGATGCCGAACAGAATCTTGATGGCGTCGGCTTCGTTCGGCGGCGGAACTTTCACGGCCTGGAAGCGGCGCTCGAGCGAGCGGTCTTTTTCGATCGACTTGCGATATTCGCCGGGCGTGGTGGCGCCGATGCACTGAATTTCGCCGCGGCTGAGGGCAGGCTTCAGGATGTTGGCGGCGTCGAGGGAACCTTCGGCGGACCCGGCGCCGACGAGGGTGTGCAGCTCATCGATGAAGATGATGGAGTTCTGATTCTCCATCAGCTCCTTCATGATGGTCTTGAGGCGCTCTTCGAACTGCCCACGATACTTGGTGCCGGCGACGATCAGCGAAAGATCGAGGGCGAGGATGCGTTTGTCGGAGAGGAAGGACGGAACCTCGCCGTCGGCGATGCGCTGCGCCAAGCCTTCGACGATGGCGGTTTTGCCGACACCGGGCTCGCCGATGAGCACCGGGTTGTTCTTGGTGCGGCGGCAGAGAATCTGGATGACGCGATCGACTTCGCCTTCGCGGCCGACGAGCGGATCGAGTTGGCTGTCCATGGCGGCTTGAGTCAGGTCGCGGGAGAACTCGGCGAGCAGCGAGGACTCACGCTGACGCTGCGGCTGGGCCTTTTCTTGCGTGGTCCGGGCGAGCTCTTCGCGGATGGTCTGCAGGCGCAGGCCGCGCTCGTGCAAAATCTCGGCGGCGAAGCACTTCTCTTCTCTCAGCAAACCCAACAGCAAATGCTCAGTGCCGATGTGGCGATGCGAAAGGCGCTCGGCTTCTTCCGCGGCGTAGGCCAGCACGCGCTTGCATTCATTGGAAAGCGGAAGGTCGACCGAAGTCGATACTTTCTCGCGGATGGTGGTGTGTCCTTCGATCTGCTTGCGGATCGATTCCACCGAGGCATGAGAACGCAGGAACCGGTTGGTCAGGGCTTTGTCTTCGCGCAGCAGTCCGAGGAGCAGGTGCTCGGTCTCGATGTAAGGAGAGCCGAACTGGCTGGCTTCGTAGCGTGCGAAAAAAATGACGCGCCTGGCTTTCTCCGTATAACGTTCAAACATATTGCCCTTCCCCCTGACCCTTCCTAGCCGAGAAAAACGTTGCGCCCGCCCGACCTACCAAACCCGAACCTGGTACCGCTCTTCTTATTGTAATCCTTGCATTATGCAATCAAAGGCCCCAAAACCCAAACGGGGAAAATGGCGCTGGTAAACCTTTGATTACGTTACCGAAGGAATACCGCGGCGGCCTTCGGCAGTTGTCAATTCCTTGCACATTGTTTGACTAATGTTGCGGACTGGGGATAATGCCCCAGGCTGCTGCGTAAAGTTTCGGCGCGACCGAAGTCGCGCCCTTTTGACCTTTCGCCTCTCACGCCGGCAGCGACTCCGGCGCAATCTCTTCGACTCGACCGCGCTGCAACCTTAATACACGATGGCAACGGCGCGCGAATCCCAGGTTGTGCGTGGCGATCAGCGACGTAAGTTGATGCTCGCGATGCAACCGCGTGATCAGTTCAAATACAGCTTCGGCGGTGCGTCCGTCAAGATCACCGGTAGGCTCATCGGCCAGCAGCAGCTTGGGACCGGTGATCAGCGCGCGCGCCAATGCCACCCGCTGCTGCTCACCGCCGGAAAGTTCTCCGGATCGATGATGCGCACGCGCTTCGAGTCCCACTTCTTGCAGCCACCGGCGGGCCTCCGGATCGACCTGTTGGCGAGATTGCCCGCGCACGAGCAACGGCATGGCAACATTCTCGGCGGCCGTAAACTCTGGCAGCAGATAGTGAAACTGCCAGACGAAGCCGGTCTCGCGATTGCGGAAGTCCGAGGCCTGGTTGGGCGTGAGAGAACTCAGCCGCACATCGGAGCAGTAGACCTCACCCGCGGACGGCCGATCAAGCGCGCTCAGAATATGGAGCAGCGTGCTTTTGCCAGAGCCGGAATCGCCGACGATGGCGAGCATTTCTCCGCGCTGGACCGCAAACGATAGATTCTCAAAGAGCACCAGGTCCGATTCGCCGGACCGGAAGACCTTCTTCAGGTTCTCCACCCGCAGCATCGGGGCTTGTTCGCTTAGATGCACGCAGCGCTCCTTTTGTTTCGAGGGGCGCTTGGCGGGATGCGGCGCGCTGATGCGGCGGCACTTACGGTAGTGCGTGGGGTGCGGCCGGCGTTTCGCACCGCTCCGCTACCAGAATTTGTACACGGAAAACTGTAGCGTTTGGACACGGGCATGGCGGTGATTTGAGTCACGGGAGGAGAATTCACCACAGAGGGCACAGATGGGCACAGGGGAAAATCTCCGGCGTCTCTGCCGGCCTCGACTCGGTACTCGGTACTCGCAACTCGCGACTTGCTACTCATAGCGCAAGGCCTCGGCGGGGAGGATGCGTGAGGCCGACCAGCTTGGGTAGAGCGTGGCGATGAAACTGACGCCGATGGCGACCAGGGCAACGCTCACGCCATCGAGCGCGCGCGGGGCGAAGGGGACGTAGTCGATGGAATAGACCTCGGGCGAGAGCGCGATGATGTGGTAGTGGCCGCCGGCGTAGGAGATGGCGTAACCGAGCAGCAGGCCGATGGCGGTGCCGACAACGCCGATCAGAACGCCCTGCGCGATGAAGAGGTTGCGCACCTGCGACTGGCGTGTGCCCATCGACATCAGGACGGCGATGTCCTTCGTTTTCTCCATCACCATCATGATGAGGCTGATGAGAATATTCAGCGCGGCCACGAACACGATCAGTCCGATGGTGATGAAGGTGACCAGGCGCTCCAGGCGCAGGGCGTGGAAGAGCGCTTTGTTCTGCTCCATCCAGTTGGAGGCCATGAAGCCTTTGCCGGCAGCGTCTTCGAGCGAGCGGGAAATTTCGGCGGCGCGGTAGATGTCGTCGACTTTGAATTCAAGTACGGAGATCAGGTTGCCGAGGCCGAAGAGTTGTTGCGCGTCGGAGAGGCGGGCGAACGCCCAGCTGGAATCGTAGTCGTAGAAGCCGGAGTTGAAGATTCCGACCACGCGGAAGCGAACGTACTTCGGCACCATGCCGAAGGGCGTGAGTTCGCCTTGCGGGCTGGTGATCATCACCACCGAGCCGACGGTAGCGCCGAGATTGTCGGCCATGTCGCGTCCGAGGACGATCGGCGGCATGGCGGCGACGCGCTCGTGGACGCCCTCGAGCGAGTCGGGCGAGTCCTGTGTGGCGCGGGCACTCTTGCCCGCGTCTGCCGAATCCACCCCAGCGGCCGGGGCGCCACCAGCATGAGCGGGCAGGAGTGCCCGCTCCACATGGTCTGCTTCGAGCGCGTCGGCCGATCCTTCCTTTACCGAATTCAGCAAATCTCCGACTTGCCGCTCGTAGCGCGGGATCATGCCTTTGAGGACGGCGCCGCGGGCGCGCGGGCCGCGGGAGATCAGCACTTGCTCGAAGATCGCGGGTGCGGCGGCAGAGACGTGAGGCTGCTTGGAGAGGCGATCCATCAGCGCGGGCCAGTCTTTGATGCCGTCGTCAGCAATGCGCTGCAGACTGATGTGCGAGGTGGATCCGAGCAGACGCTGCTGCAGGTCCTGACGGAATCCGTTGTTGATGGCAAGGGCTACGACGAGGGACGCGACCCCGGCGGCGACTCCGGCGATGGAGATGCCGGTGATGATGCCGATGAACGCCTGGCGGCGCTTGGCGCGCAAATAGCGAGACGCGATGAAGACTTCGAAGCGCATGAAGAGCAATGAGCTATGAGCTATGGGCTCGGCAAGCTTGATTATAGCTGGCGAGATTAGACTCAGAATCGCGGAAACACCGCAGCGGCCCGTTCGCGGTACCGCCGGTACTCCTCTCCGAATCTCTTCTCCAACTCCGCGTCTTCCATCCGAATCATCACTGCGCCAGTCGCGATCGCTAGCACGACCAGACACCAGCACACCAAAAGGCCCGAGCCCACACTCCAGGCCAGCATTTCACAGAGGTGCGCCAGGTAAACCGGATGACGCACTCGGGCGCGGATGCCAGTGGTGACCAGGCGATCGTCGCGGTGGCCGTCGCGGATTTCGGGGAGACCTCCGAGTTGCGCGAGGCTGAAATGGGCTCCAGAGCGGAAGTAGAGGACAACGCCAATCATGAAGAGCAGAGCGGCGGGGATCCAAGAGTAAGGCGTGGAGTAGAGAGTGACTCTGTGCCAGGGCTCGGTAATGACTCCGACGCCGAACCACATCACGATCCAGGCAGGGACGAGCACGCGGAATGGGGAGCGGTCTCGTTTGCGCCAGCGGTGGGCGCGGGGATGAACCATCAGCCAGAACAGGGGGATGGTGGAGTAGACGACGCAGGCAAGCCAGGCCAGCGTGCGGAGGACGGGCATAGCAGAATTCTACAGGCTCGTGCGCGGACCCCTCCTCGGTAACTACCCTCCGCCGGTCCAGACTGCGATAATGGAAAAATGGCGAGTGGTTTCCTTATCGACAATTGGCTGCCGAAGTCGGTGCTGTGTCTGCGGACTTATGACCGGCACAAATTTCTGCTGGATTTGATTGCGGGAGTGACCGTGGGGCTGGTGGCGCTGCCGCTGGCGATGGCGTTTTCGATTGCGTCGGGGCTGACGCCGCAGGCAGGAATTTACTGCGCGGTGGTCACGGGATTCCTGATTTCCGCGCTTGGCGGGTCGAAGATGCAGATTGGCGGACCGACGGGCGCGTTTGTCGTGGTCGTGGCCGGAATCGTTGCGGCGCACGGCGTCGATGGCCTGTTCATGTGCACGGTGATGGCGGGCCTGCTGCTGGTGATCATGGGTGCGACCGGGCTGGGCACGGCGGTGAAGTTCATTCCGCGGCCGGTCGTCATCGGGTTCACCAACGGCATTGCGGTGCTGATTGCCAGCACGCAGATCAAAGACTTTTTCGGCCTCACGCTCGACAAAGTGCCGGGCGTGTTCTGGCTCCGGATGGAAGCGCTGGCGGGAGCTTTTCACACGCTCTCGTTTGAGGCGACGGCGCTGGCGGTGTTCACGCTGCTGGTACTGATCATTTGCCGCGGGCTTTCGGCGCGCATTCCGGGGCCGATTGTGGCGCTGCTGCTGGCGACGGCCGCCGTGTATTTCTTTCATCTGCCGGTGGAGACGATTGGAACGAAGTTCGGCGGCATACCGGGCGGGCTGCCGCATCTGCAGATTCCGAAATTCCGCACCGACCTGATTCACGGGCTGCTGGGGCCGGCATTCACGGTGGCGATGCTGGGCGCGATCGAGTCGCTGATGTCGGCAGTGGTGTCAGATCGCATGAGCGGGGATCATCACAATCCGAATGTGGAGCTGATGGCGCAAGGTGTGGCTAACGTGTTTTCGCCGATGTTTGGCGGTCTGCCGGCGACGGGAGCGATTGCACGCACGGCGACGAACATCCGGTCGGGAGCGCAGTCGCCGGTCGCGGGAATAATTCACGCGGTAACGTTGCTGTTCATTCTTTTGTTTGCCTCGAAGCTTGTAAGCTTCGTCCCGATGGCGGCGCTGGCGGGGATTCTGATGGTGGTCTCCTACAACATGGGCGAGTGGCGGGAGATCCCACAGTTGCTGAAGCTGACCAAGACGGACATCAGCATTTGGCTGGTGACGTTTGCTTTGACGGTGTTTGCCGATCTTACCGTAGCAGTCGAGGCCGGCATGATTCTGGCGGCGCTGCTGTTCATCAGCCGAGTGGCATCGACGACGACGGTTTCGCAGGTGACGGATGACTACGTCGAAGACGGCCGCGTGCACATTCTGCAGGATAAGGATATTCCCTACTACGCGACCATCTTCCGGATTCACGGACCGTTCCTGTTTGGCGCAACCGACAAGATTGCTGCGGTGACGGCGAATCTGCACAAGCTACCGCCGGTGGTGGTTTTGCGGCTGCGCAATATGACGGCGCTCGATGCGACGGGCTTGTTTGCCATCGAGGAAGTCGCCAAGGAATTGCAGGCGACCAAGCGCACGCTGATTCTGTGCGGGGCGCGGGAGCAGCCGGCGCAGTTAATCCATCAGGCAGAGTTCGCGGAAGTGATCGGGAAAGAGAACATCTGTGACAACGTGCAGGACGCGCTGCGCCGAGCCGAGGACGTGTACGAACGGATGGACAAGAAGTTCGTAGCGAAGGCTTAGAGTAGGGCGAAGGCGTTGCTGGCATCAGCAATCCAAACAGCTGCGGGTTTTTCCCTATCATCCCAGGGCTGGCTCGGTCGCCGGTCCCGGACCAAAGACGGCGGGCTCCTTCCTCACACCCTTAAAACCTAAGTAGATACGACGCTTTTACGAAGAACGCCCGGCCGTTGTGGTCGTCGTAGGCGAGATAAACGTCGGTGTCCTGGGTAGGCTGGGCCCATCAACTGGCTCCCGCGCGATGAAGCCGCTGACCTTCAGCATGCGCGGCGACAGAGGCACTCGGAGTCATGCTGTCGAACTCGGCAAGAGTTGGCGGCGTATCGATCCGCGGAATGTTGACCGATGGAGCGAGAGCAAGAAGATTTGTGGCCGCGATGAGACATGCGGCGAGCAGGGCCGCGCGCACGGACTGCCCTGAATTCTGGAATGAACAGACATAAGTGGAAATCTGAAACTCTGTCCGGGAAAGCACCTGCGCCAGTGGCAAGAAACTTATCACGAAATGCCGAGGGCCAGCGAGGCTGGACCAGCTCTTCCGCTCGTGTTTTGCACCTCCATCGATCTCGAGCAGGATGTCCAGTTTCTGGCGCAGATCGACCGGAACCTGGCGGCACAGCGCAGTGTCGCGGCTTCAAATTACAGCTCGCCGGAAAACGTGGAGTTCGAGAAGCGTACGGATCCCGATGCGCTCGAACCGTGCCGGCGGATCGTTCTGTTTTCATTTGCGCGCTCCGCGCCCAAGCGCAGACGAAGTCCTCTGCGGCTACATTTGTGGTGTAGACTCTCCCCACACGACCTTCATTCTTGGGGAGAGCGCCAATGAGGTTTCTGCCGCTGGCACAGCCGCTGGCCATAGGATTACTAGGAATGACGGTATTTTATGGAAACACGCCGCCTGCAAATTCAGGCGGCGTTTTGCTGGTCGCGAATAAGGGAGATCAGACGCTGGGAGTGATCGATACGGCGGAGGGCAAGCAAGTTGCGAGCGTCGCCGAGGGCGGGATCACGGGGCACGAAGTGATCGCGTCGCCGGACGGAAAGACGGCGTATGTGCCGATCTATGGGAATTCCGGCGTGGGGCAGCCGGGGACGGATGGGCAGACACTGGATGTGATCGACCTGGCGTCGCGCAAAGTGGTGGGCAGGATCGACTTCGGGCAAGGAGTGCGCCCACATTGTCCCCAGATCGGGCCCAAGGATGGTCTGCTTTACGTAACGACCGAACTCGATCAGTCGGTCAGCGTGATTGATCCGAAGACGCTGAAGATTGTGGGATCGATCCCGACCGGTCAGAGAGAGTCGCACATGCTGGCGATTTCGCCGGACGGGAAGCGCGGCTATACGGCGAACGTGGGGCCGGGGACAATTTCGGTCCTCGACATGGAGCACCGGAAAACGCTCTCAGTAATTCCGGTGGCGGGGACGATCCAGAGAATTTCGGTGGCGACGGATGGAAAGATGATTTTCACTTCGGATCAAACGAAGCCGCAACTCGCCGTGCTGGACGCCGAAAGCGGCAAGGTGAAGACCTGGATTCCTCTGCCGGGGCTGGGTTACGGAACCGCAACGACGCCCGATGGGCGCTGGCTGGTGGTGGCCGTGCGGTCGGCGAATAAGGTCGCCGTAGTCAATTTGGCAGAGATGAAGGTGGCCCAGGTGCTCGACGTGCCCGCGGCGCCGCAGGAAGTGCTGGTGCGTCCGGATGGAAAAGAGGCCTACGTTTCGTGCGATGCCAGCAAGAAAGTCGCAGTAATCGCGACTTCGGACTGGAAGGTCACGAAGATGATTGACGCAGGGCCAGGCGCCGATGGGTTGGCGTGGGCGTCCAAATAAGACCGGAGCTACGCGGGCTCTGACAGAAAGCGAGAACCACATGCGATCGGTCATTCGGCGCGCCTTCGTACTACTTACATTCGCGCTCGCAACATTGGCCTCGGCCCAGCAGAAAGACGCGTGCGCAAGCCTGATGGACACCAAGATGCCCGGCGTGGAAATCACGAGGGCGGCGCACGTCGAGGCGGGAAGCACCGAGCCGAATGCTTACGGACCGGGCCACAGTGCACCGCTGCCGGCATATTGCCGGGTTGAGGGAGTCATCAATCGCCGGACGGGAGTGGGCGGCGAGGAGTTCGGGATCCGCTTCGCGCTCGCCATGCCCGAGAAATGGAATGGCGATTTCCTCATGCAAGGCGGCGGTGGCGGAAATGGATTCGTGATGCCTCCGCTGGGACTGGTTGCGGCGGGGGACACTCCGGGACTGATGCGCGGATTCGCGGTGGCGAGTACAGACACGGGCCACAAAAGCCACGGGGGCGGATTCGATTTCGGCTTCATGAAAGATCAGCAGGCTTATCTGGATTTCGCCTACGCAGCCAACGCGCAGGCAGCCGCACTGGCAAAGCAACTGATCGCGCAGCATTACGGCAAGGGCGCCGCATATTCCTACTTCGCCGGATGCTCGACTGGCGGCCGCGAGGGCATGATTCTGTCGCAGCGCTTCCCGACGGTGTTCAACGGCATCATCTCGGGCGATCCGGCCATGCGCACCGGGCTCTCCAATCTGGCGATCTTCCGCTGGCTTCCGGTTGTGTTCAACCAGATTTCGCCGAAGGACGCGAACGGAAAGCCGATGATCGAGCAGTCCATTACCGAGAACGATCGCAAGCTAATCGCGGACGCTCTGATCAAGAGGTGTGACGCGAAAGACGGAATCGCCGACGGGTTGATTTCCAATCCTCTGGCGTGCGATTTCGATCCGGAGATGCTGGCGTGCAAGGGCGAGAAGAATGACTCCTGCCTGGCGCCGGAGAAAGCAGCAGCCATCAAGAAAGCGCTGGGCGGCCCCAAGACCTCAGGCGGGACTCAGGTCTATGCAGCATTCCTTTATGACACGGGAATCACGGCGGGTCCGCCCTTTCGCGGATTGCTCTCGCCGGGTCCCGGGATCTTCGGTCCTGCGCCCACGGATATGACGATGGACGTCGACAAGGAAGCGCTGGCGGGCATCCAGCCGCTGGTGGACCCCATGTCGACGAACCTTACGACTTTCGCCGCACACGGAGGGAAGCTCATCTTCTACCATGGCGACAGCGATCCCTGGTTCTCGCCGCTCGACACCTTCGGGTACTACAAGGACATGGTGGCGGCGAACGGCGGGCTCGAAGCGGCATCGAAGTGGAGCCAGTTCTACTTTGTTCCCGGGATGAGCCACTGTGGCGGAGGGCAATCGCTGGACCAGTTCGACATGCTGGGAGCGATGATGAACTGGGTGGAGAAGGGGGCAGTTCCCGCATCCGTGACCGCGACCGGCAAGGCATTTCCCGGCCGCAGTCGTCCACTCTGCGCCTACCCGAAGCACGCCGCATACAACGGGACCGGTCCAGCGGAGGACGCGAGCGCGTTTACTTGCAAGGAATAGTCCTCCCCATGACGTCGGGCCGGGGCGTCGTGACGGATGACAGCCCGGGATGCGCTTGATATCGTAAGGATGGAGCGCGGGCCCGTAGCTCAATTGGATAGAGCATCGGATTTCTAATCCGGCGGTTGCAGGTTCGATCCCTGCCGGGCCTACCATTTCAGTGCCCGCGGGGGCGGGCTCGGTCACTTGCCGGTGCGCGGATCTCACGCGGGGTTGCCTTTGGCGTCGCGGAACATCAGCGTGTCTCCGCCCTTCACGACCTCTCTTGCCAAGACTACATCCGCAGCGTCGTGCTTGACCTTCGAACCGGTCACCGCAATCTGGTCACCCTTGGTGAAACTGATTCCCATTTCGTCTTCGAACGGCTTGGGGCAAACGTAGATGTGGATCTTGTCGTCGCCAATCTTTATGACTAATTCCGTGAAGTCCTTCCTGGTCCCTACAGGCAGCAGATTGACTTCATCGATCGGCCCCTTGGTTTTCATCTCGGACTGAAAGTCGTATTTGGGCAGGCCGGAGTCCACTGGTTGCGCCCTTTGTGAGACTCCAGGTGTTACCCACAGGACTGCCACTGCGAACTGGATTGCGATCCGGATGCTTCGATAAGGCGGGATACGGCGCTGCAGGCCGAGCGACATGGCTCCTCCTCGCTGCTGACCGAAAACCCTACGTGACGGGCGCGTGCCTGTCTGCTTTCGGAGCGGCCCGATCCAACGATCGTCGGTTTGCCTCGACCCGTTTCCTCTAACGGATAAGGCCTTGCTCAGTCGCTTCCGAGGAAGACGGGAGAATCGTACACCCTGGAGGATATCTGGGCTAGCACAATGCATTCGAAATACTGAGCGCTCAATATTGCGCCGCGATCCGCGTGACTCGCGGTGCTCGGCGAGGAAGTCAACGCCTTTCACCACAGTGGGCACAGAGGACCACAGTGGAAATCGAACCGGAGAATTAGCATTCTGGAAAAGGCAGGCGAAGATAGTAAAGTGCAAGTCAAGAGGCTCCGCCCTTATGACCCGACCAAGCACGACGGCAATTTCACCGTTCTTCATCGTCAGCAACGTCGAGCAGACCATCGCTTTTTACCGCGACAAGCTTGGCTTTGAGACCAGATGGCAGCAGCCGGATCGAAACCCTTGGACCGCCATCCTCGGCCGCGACGGAGCGCAGATCTTCGTCAAGTCCGAGGGAGGAATAGAGCCGCTGCCGAACCCCAAGCGTCATCCCCACATGCGATGGGACGCCTTCGTCTATGCCCCCGACCCGGATGCGCTCGCCGCCGAATTTGCTGATCATGGAGCGACATTCAGCGTGCGGCTCAAGGATACGAACGACGGTCTTCGCGGGTTCGAGATTTCGGACCCTGACGGGTATGTCTTGTTCTTCGGGAGACCGAGGTAGGGAGCGGGACGTTCCAAGGCATATCAGTGGGGGGAACCCGGCAGCCGAGGGATCGCTGCCGGTACAAAGCCTGTCCTGTGATTGTCGGGGGTGGGCCGTCGTGGTAGCCTAGCGGCTTACCCGGGGAAACGGGGCAGGACCCGAGGATACCCGTGGTTCGTCCTTCATTTTCATGGTGTTTGAATCCAAGCCTGCTCGTGTACCGCTAACCTCCTCATCCGAAGGGACTTCTGGGCCTCCCGCCGGAGAACCCGAGGCGCAACTTTCCGAGGACGGCGGGGTTGATATGGATGTGAGCACGGCCGCATTCGATCGGGGCATGTTGATGACGGCGATGACGCCGTCGGCAGGCCCTGCCTTCGCCGCCTTGGCGGGCGAGGAAACCGACGCGCAGGTGATGCTGCGGGTGAAGGCGGGCGATCAATCGGCGTTCGACTTTCTGGTGCAGAAGTATCGTCGTCCGCTGGTCAGTTTCATGTACCGGATGGCGCGGAACTCGGCGGCGGCAGAGGATCTGGCGCAGGAAGTTTTCCTGCGGGTGTATCGGTCGCGCGAGAGCTACGAGGCGAGCGCGAAGTTCACGACCTGGCTGTATCGGATTGCGACCAATCTGGCGGTCAACCACGCGCGGGACACAAGGCATGAGCGGCCGGAGGTACAAGTCAGCCTGGATGAACCCGATGAGGAGACCGGCACGACGATCGAAGTGTCGGACGGGAAACAGACGGTGGAACAGGCAATGGTGCGGCGCGAACGGATGCTGGCAATCCGGAGCAAGGTGGAAGCGCTGCCGGAGCAGCAACGGATGGCGGTGATCATGCACAAGTATCAGCAGATGGATTACAAGCAGATCGCCGAGGTTTTGAAGAAGAGCGAGTCGGCCACCAAGTCGCTGCTCTTCCGGGCCTATGAGACTTTGCGGGAACAGTTAAAAGAATATGTGTAGTGGCAGGCTTGCGGTGGAAGCGGCATTGGCGAAACGGATGGAAGGGGAGCGGTTATGAGGTGCGATGAAATTCGTGAGAGGATGCCGGATGTAGCAGCGGGTCTGGCGGAGCTGGCGGCGGACGACAATCAGCATTTGGCAGGCTGCAAAGACTGCGCGGCCAAGCTGGAGGATATGCGCGCGACCATGGCGCTGCTGGATGAGTGGCGGGTGCCAGAGCCGTCGCCCTATTTCGACGTGCGGCTGCAAGCTCGCCTGCGCGAGGAAATGGCCAGGCCGCAGGCGGGATGGCTGCATTGGTTCCGCCGCCCGGTACTGGCGGCGGCATTGACCGTACTGTTCGGAGTCGGGGTGGGATTGTTCTTCACAAAGGGCACTGGCATTCTGGATCGGCAGACGGAAGCGACAGTGATCGACCAGCCGCAGGCAGTGGAGCCAGGCTCGGCGGTGAGCGACCTGGAGACGCTCGAAAAGAATCACGACATGTATTCCGATTTCGAGTTGCTGGATGATCTGACGGTGCAGCAGGACGTAGTGGCAAATCCGTAGACTTTCTGGACAATATCAAACAGGGCAGAAACAGGCTGGGGCGATGAGACGGGGAGCAGGGAGAGCGGAATGGCTGGCGGCGGCCGGTTTGGCGCTGGCGGTGTCCGTTTCGGCTCCCGGCTTGGCGCAGCGAGCGGCACCGCAGCCGCGCGCCGCAATTCCCGCACAACGGCAAGCCCAGCGTCCGGCGCCGCGTCCGGCGCAGAATCAGGCGCGTCCGCAAGCCCAGGTGAGGGGACATGCGGGCGATTGGCTGAGGAAATATAAGGATATGCCTCCCCAGGAGCAGGAGCGGGAATTGCAGAACGATCCCGCATTCCGCCGACTGCCTCCAGGACAGCAACAAATCCTGCGCCAACGGCTGCAGCACTTCTCCAATCTGCCACCGCAGCAGCAGTTGCAGATGCTCAACCGCATGGAGACCTGGGAGCATCTGACGCCGCAGCAGAAGCAGCAGGCCCGGCAGGTTTTCTCCCAGATCCGGCAGTTGCCGCCGGGCCGGCAGCGCGCTGTAACGACGGCGATTCACGATCTGCGGGGTATGCCTCCCGAGCAGCGGGAGCAGATTATCGACTCCCCACGCTTTAAGGGGATGTTCTCCGACCAGGAGCGCGAGATGATGCGCGGGGCCACCCGGCTACCACTCGCGCCGGCGGAAGAGGGCGGACCGCAGTAACCAACTTCAGACTTCGGCGCCGTTCATGTAGACCGGGAGCGTGGCTCCGGGGTATTACGCTTTTAGGGCGCAATGTCCGCACAATGAAATTCCTGGAACTCCTTAGATTCTGGCGCTGCCGACATTCGCCCCTACATAGAACTATGAACGCAGCATATTGCGCAGAATGAAGAACACGTTGGCCGGGCGCTCGCCCAGCCGACGCATGAAGTAGGGATACCACTCGGTACCGAAGGGAATGTAGACGCGCATGCGCCAGCCGTCGCGGACCAGGCTTTGCTGTAAGTCGCGGCGAATGCCGTGCAACATCTGGAACTCGAAGGAATCGCGGGCAATCTTTTCCTGATTGGCGAAGGCCTGCGCCTGGCGAATGATGCTTTCGTCGTGGGTGGCGAGGCCGTGATAGATGCCGCTCTTCATCAGGATCTTCATCAGCTTGACGTAATTGGCATCGACATCAGGCTTATTCTCGAAGGCGATGCTGGCTGGCTCTTTGTACGCGCCCTTGCAGAGGCGAATGCGGATTCCTTCCGACAACAGCTTCTCAATGTCCGCTTCGGAGCGCTTCAGGTAGGCCTGAATCACGGTGCCCACGCAGCCGCGATTGCCCGGCATGGCGTGCAGTTCGTGGACAAAGTCGAGCGTGCGCTGGGTGTAGGGAGAACCCTCCATGTCGACGCGGACGAAGCCGCGGGGATTCATGGCGGCAGCTTTGGCAACCAGGCCGCTCACGATTTCCCGGGCTAGTTTCTCGTCGACATCGAGGCCCATGTGCGTGAGCTTCAGGCTGATGTTGGCGTTGAGCTGATTGGCGACGATGGCATCGAGAATCTGGTGATAAAGCTCGGCGCTGTGACGGGCTTCATCGGGATTCGTGACGTTTTCGCCAAGATTGTCGATGGTGACGCTCATGCCCGAGCGGTTGACGGTCTGGGTGGCGCGGACCGCGTGGGCGATTTCGGTTCCAGCGACGAAGCGGCTGGAGACGCGGCGGCCCAGGGCGCTGCGCTCGGCGAATCCGCGCAGGGAACGGTTCTCCGAGAGTCCGACGAAAAATGCCCTTAGCATGAAGTACCTTCCGGGTCCGGAAACCATGTGTCCGGAATAATGGGGAGAGCCATGCAGATCAATGGCGGAAAGATCACAGAAAGTTTTATCACAAACTGGTACGGCGGGTGCGAGACGTGCATCGGAAACCCCTCGCCGTAACGGACTCGAAGAGATCGCAAACGCGGCAAACAGGACTACTGTTCCGGGGCAAACTTTACTTCCACCAGTTCGCGCGACTCGTGCGTGGCGGATTCCCATCGCCAGCCGCGGACGGAGTTGGCAGCGGCCTGCGCCAGTACCGGATGACCACCTCTGACGGCGACGTCTTTTACGCTGCCATCGGGAGCCACCACGGCTTCGATCCGAACGACACCCTCCAGCGCCATTTTGCGGGCGAGGGCCGGGTACGCAGGCGTGCCGCGCTCAACGATGCGACGATGAGAGGCATCCTGGGCGAGCGAGAACGCAGACAGGACTAGCCCACAAGAAACGAGAAAGGCCAACACTAGAGGGACGGATGAGATTCGCCGGGGGTGGACGATAAACGCCATTCTTGAAATTCACAGAGTCGGGACGTTTTCGGGATTTACCCGACAAAAGCCGCAACCAAGCATCCTAAGCGGATTCTCAGACCGCGAGCAGATCACGAAGGTAACGGTTCTTGCGGTGACTTTCGAACCCGTGACGCGCCGCAAGCTTCGTCCGCAGACTCAGTCCGAGCCAAACTTGATTTCGACATCTTCTTTGGTTTCGTGGGGTGCGGGCTCGAATTTCCAACGGCCGACGGCGTTAAGGGCAGCCTGTACCAGCATGGGATGTCCGCCCTTCACGGACATATTCTTCACGGCACCGTTGGGCGCGACCTGAACCTCAAGCTTGACTGTCCCGTGAAGATTCATGGTCTTCGCGATGGTGGGA
The DNA here is from genome assembly GCA_037443605.1 of Terriglobales bacterium. Classification (GTDB taxonomy): domain Bacteria; phylum Acidobacteriota; class Terriglobia; order Terriglobales; family Acidobacteriaceae; genus Sulfotelmatobacter. The sequence continues at coordinate 56,581 of JBBIOA010000023.1, read as the reverse complement.
AATTCCACGGGGGTTCTGGTTAAGACTTTCCGCGCACCCTCGGGGGTTGAATCCTGGGCGCAGGCTTGGGCCGGAGCGAAGAGTAGTGATGCAGCAAGGAGGACCGCTCCGACCGTTCCCTGCCGCATGAGGGAAGTCATAAGTTATACGCAGTCTAAGGAATCCTCAAACGGGGTAGTAGATCACTCTAGTAACGGTACAAGTACCTAGTGCAGGATTGGGGTGAAAGCCTTACCTGCCGTGCTCTTCGAGGAATTTTTCGACTTCGATGGCAGCCATGCAGCCGGAGCCGGCGGCCGTGATGGCTTGGCGGTAGCGCCGGTCCTGCACGTCGCCGCAGGCATAAACGCCCGGCACCTTGGTAAAGACGTAGTTGTGGGTTCTGAGGTAGCCGTCGGAGTCGGTGTCGAGCTGGTCGGCGAACATCTTGGCGTTGGGCTCATGTCCGATGCCAAGGAAAAGCGCGCTGGTGGGGAAATCCCAAATCGTGCCGGTCTTGAGATCGCGTAGCTTGAGGCCGGTGACTTCTTTCTGGTGCACGTCGTAGACGTCTTCAACAACGGTGTTGGTAAGGAAATGGATTTTCTCGTGCTTCTGTGCGCGCTCCAGCATGATTTTGGAGGCGCGAAATTCTTCGCGGCGGTGAATGACCGTGACTTTGGTGGCGAAGCGGGTGAGGAAGAGGGCCTCTTCCATGGCAGAGTCGCCGCCACCGATGACGACGATTTCCTTCCCGGAAAAGAAGAAGCCGTCGCAGGTGGCACAGGAAGAAACACCGTGGCCGATCAGCTGCTGCTCGTGGGGCAATCCCAGCCAACGGGCAGACGCCCCGCTGGCGATGATCAGCGTTTGCGCGTGCACCTGCTGGTGGCCGAGGTGCAGCAGGAAGGGGCGCTGGCTGAGATCAGCACTGGTCAGATGCGCCATGCGATATTCGGCGCCGAAGCGCTCGGCCTGTTTGCGCATGTTCTCGACGAGTTGCGGGCCCATGATGCCTTCGGGGAAGCCGGGAAAGTTTTCGACCAGCGTGGTCATGGAGAGCTGACCGCCGGGCTCGTGGCCTTCGATGACGAGCGGCTTCAGGTTGGCGCGGGCGGCGTAGAGGGCGGCGGTGTGTCCGGAGCATCCGGAACCGATGATGACGAGGTTGCGAGTTTCGCTCATAAGAGAAGTTGTCTCACACTTAGATGGCTGAGCCTGAGTTTTGATGCACGGCGACTTCCCCGACCTGCGGCCGCGGCCCCATGCTTCTGGGCCGCTGAACAGCCGAGGCCGGCTGCCCCACCGAATCATTTCTTGGGTGCTGCTTTGGGCTTCGCTTCGTGCGGCTTGAACTCACTGGCAATCTTCGATAATTCTTCCGGCACAATGGTGCGCGCACCCAAGAGCGTGCGGTAATTTGCCATGACTTCCGAGGCACTGGTGAACTGAGGCTCATAGGCACTCTGGTCGGGCGCTGGGCCGGAGGCGCTGGCCTGACAACGCGCGAGCGCGACGGACGACTTGCCGAAGCGCTCGAGGCGCATGCGGGTCGGCGGCGTATTGGTGGAGAGCATCGCCTGGGGACTGGTGACGGCCGATGCGTTGTCTTCGATCGAAACTTCGATCAAGTCTTTCGGGTCTCGCACGTGCAGTACCAGCGTCTCCACCATGATCGCGCCATCGTTGCTGAAGGAATACTGCACGCTGGAAAAAAGTGCTTGCACGGCGAACTCGCGGCGAATTCGGACGTAATTAGCCACAGAGGGTTCGCCCGCGACGTGGCCGGGCTGTCCGGCGGCGAGCATGGCAGGCATGTCGGTCAGGGTGGAGCGTCCGCGGGTGACCTCAAAATCGTTGCCGAACAACGGCTGCTTCGGGATGCGATTCAGCGCGGAGAGAATTTCCTTCTGCTCGCCCGCCGACGGAGTGCAGACGTTGAGCATGTTGACTTTGACTTGAGGCTCCGTGGATGGGGCGGGTTGCTGATCCTGGGCGACGAGCGATCCCGAGGCGATCAGGACAAAGATGGAGAGAATCCGAATTCGGGGCACTGCGGAATTCTAAATGAGCGGAATCGAAAAATCTTGCGCAAGCTCTGCAAGGCCGGATGCCAGGCGCGGGCGGAAAGACTTAGAATTCTACAATGGCAAATCTGACATTGGTTTATGGCATGAGGCTGCTGCCTGCCGAGGACGTGGAGGAGGTCGGGTCGGCGCCGGTGAAGCTGGCGAACGGCCGCGAAGCGCACGTCACCATGCATGTGCTCGAGGGCAGCAAGGAAGAAATTGAGAAGCAGTTGCGGACGAGCCTGGAGGCATTTTTCGATCTCTATCCCGAGATTTAGGGACCCGGTCTTCTTGCGTCGAATCGGTACGAGAAGGAAACACTGCGGATCAAGTTCTGCCGCCGTATAATCCAAGCCTCGAAGCCAGTCCAACACACCTATGCAGTGGACGTATGCACAACTCCGACGCCGCCTGATGGAAGCGGAATTGTGGCCGCAAGGCCGGATGGCCCGCCTGGCCTGTTACCTGGCGGCGATGGCGGTCGTGTTGTTTGGATTGCGGGAATTGTTGCGCCTGTTTGCGCCGTCGTGGGGAGCTTATCTGGTGGGCTGGGTCTATTTCCTGGTCTTTGTTGCCTCGCTTCTGTTTCTTGTTCTGCTGTTTCGCTGGGTCAAACGAAGGATCCTGTGGCGGCTGCGCAACCGGCTGATTGTGACCTACGTGTTCATCGGGGTCATTCCAGCGGTACTGCTTGTCGGAATGGCGTTCGTCACACTCTACGCGTTGGCCGGTCAGTTTACGGTATTCATTTTCACCTCGGAAATTCGAACCCAGTTGCGAGGCCTGGAAACCGCGAGCGCAGCCTTCGGTAACGAACTGGCGGCGCGGCTGGATCGTGGGGATAGTCCATCCGCGGAATCGCTGGCGGGATTGCGGAAACGAGATCCGGCATGGGCGCGACGTCAGGTTTGCGCGTGGTATGACGGAAAGCCGCTGCCGATGTGCAACGACGTGAAAGGCGCGTCGTTGACCGTGCCCGGATTTGTGAAGGGCACTTTTCGCGAGATCGTGCGCGATCAGGAGCAACTGCATCTGCGGGTAGTGACGTCCCTGCCGGTGGGCGCGAAGCGGCTGACCGTCGTCGTCAGCGAACCGTTTGATAAAGAGTTGGTGGGCGCCATCGCGGCTGACCTTGGGGAAATCACCTTACTCGGGACCCCGGCGGAGCCCGCGTCGAAACCGCCGGACTCTGGACACGCCACCAGTTCAGGCGCAGGCGGCGGCAAGAAGAGCGACTCCAACACCGTGACCGTGAGCACGAACGGCGAAGGAGCCAGCTTCCAGGCCAACCAGCAGACGTTGCGTCCGACCTTTGCGGTGGGCTCACTGCCGCCTGGCTCCGGCAGCTTCGATCAGGAAGTGTTGTTCGCCGCTCCCCTCCGGGTCATGGATTGGGTCACGGGCAAAGAGGAGGTGGTCGGGGCCGCGGTGCGAACCCGGCCTTCCGTCTTGTACAGGCATCTGTTCGCCGCGCTGGGGGAGTTCGTCGGACTGGTCGAGGGAGTGCTGCTGGGCATCGGAATTTTCTTCGCGATTATTGAACTGATTGCGCTGATCATTGGGACGCGCATGACGCGCACAGTCACGGCGGCTGTGGCGCAATTGCATGAAGCGACGCGGCATATCGATCGCGGAGACTTCAGCCACCGCATTCCGGTGAAATCCGACGATCAGCTGGCCGACCTGGCGCGGTCCTTCAACTCGATGACGGCTTCGATCGAGAAGCTGATCCTGGAGCAGAAGGAGAAACAGCGGCTGGAGAACGAACTCTCCATCGCGCAGGAAGTACAGGCGCAGTTGTTTCCGAAGCAGGTGTCGGAGTTGGAATCGCTGGAAGTGCATGGCTTCTGCCGGCCGGCGCGCACGGTTAGCGGCGACTACTACGATTTTCTGACGGCGAGTTCGCACAAGCTGATCCTGGCGGTGGGCGACATCAGCGGCAAAGGGATTTCGGCGGCGCTGCTGATGGCGACGATTCACTCGGCGGTGCGCGCCTACAGCCTGGAAGGCATGCCCCAGATGCGAGAAACGATGCGCGAGCCGGTGGCTTTGGGCGCGGTCTCCGGGTCGGGCAGGCTGTTGGCAAGTTGGCCCGAAGGCACGGAGGTTTCACCCAGCGCGCTGCTCTCGCTGTTGAATCATCAGCTCTACGAGAGCACGCCGCCGGAGAAATATGCCACGCTGTTTCTGGGGATCTATGACGGGCGGTCGCACCGGCTGAACTACAGCAACGGCGGGCATCTGCCGCCGATCCTGATCGGGCAGGATGGAGCGGTGCGGCGTTTGGAAGCCGGGGGAACTGTGGTGGGCCTGTTCGATCACATGACGTACGACGAAGGCTCGGTGCAGTTGCATCCCGGAGAAGTCTTTGTCGCCTACAGCGACGGCGTCACCGAGCCGGAGAATGATTTCGGGGAGTTTGGGGAGGACCGGCTGATTGCCCTGATTCGAGAGAATCGCCATCTGCCGCTGCCGCAGATCAGCCAGATTGTCACCATGGCGGTCGATGACTGGATCGGCGACAAGGAGCAGCCCGACGACGTCACGCTCGTGCTCGCACGGGCGCGATGAGCATTCACCGAGGGGAACACAGAGGTACACTGGGAACCTCTGATTTCGCTCGCATTGGAACTTCCGTAACGATACGATCGAGGAAGCAAGATCCCTCCGTATTGACACAGCTCGCTTCATGAAATAAGTTAATTCGGCAGCGTGTACGTGCATTCGCGGGAGTAGCATAACCACGGCAATGCGCCGGGGCTCCATCCCGGAGATGACGGTTCGATACCGTTCCTCCCGCCCCAGTTTTTCCTCCGTCGTGCGGCAGCGAAGCGTCTTCAAATTTTCTTTTTCTTCCACTTCCCGTGGCTGAACAGGATGGCGCTTGCCGCCGCCATGGAGGATTCCGCGATGGCGATTGAGAAATACACTCCATTCGCGTGCATATCCATGCGCAAGGCCAGCGCGTAGGCCAGCGGAATCTCCAATAGCCAGAAGCCGAAGAAATTCACGATGGTGGGCGTGACGGTGTCGCCCGCGCCATTGAATGCCTGCATCATGACCATGAAATAAGCGTAGCCCAGGTTGCCGTAGCTCACGATGCGCAGACACGCCGCGCCGAACCGCACCACAGCGGGGTCATTCGCGAACAGGCGCACCACGGGCTCGGCGAAGAAGATGAACAACAAGCCCACCGAGCCCAGGAACATCACGTTATAGAATCCGGTACGCCAGACGGCTTTTTCGGCGCGGTCGGGCCGCTCTGCTCCCAGGTTCTGGCCCACCAAAGTCGCAGCGGCATTGCTCAATCCCCACGACGGCAAAATCACGAAGATCACGATGCGGATGCCGATCGTGTATCCCGCCAGCGCGGCCGCACCGAAGACGCTGACAATGCGCACCAGGCCGATCCAGCTGGTGTGCGCGATGGCGAACTGCAGGATGCCGGTCAGTGAAACACGCACAAGACGCAGCAGGACCTCGCCATGAATGTGAATCTGGCGCTTCAGGATGCGAATGCGCTCGGTGCCCTTCATCAGGCGATAGAACTGGTAGGCCACGGCGATGCTGCGGCCGGTGAAAGTCGCAAGAGCCGCGCCAGTCACACCCATCTTCGGGAACGGTCCCCAGCCAAAGATGAGGCAGGGATCAAGGACGAGGTTGATGATGTTCGATACCCAGAGCAGGCGCATGGCGATGGCGGCATCGCCGGCGCCGCGGAAGATGGCGTTGTTCAGGAACAGCAGCAATACGGCGCAGCTACCGCCCAGGCAGATGCGCGTGTAGTTGCTGCCGGTGGCCACGATCTCCTTCGTCGCCCCCATCCAGTGCAACAACTGCGGGGCGTAGAACAGACAGGGAAGTCCAACGGCCACCGAAATGATGAGTCCCAGGGCAATCGCCTGGACCGCAGCGTCGGCTGCGCCTTCGTGATCTTTCTCTCCGATGCGGCGCGCGACCATGGCGGTGGTGGAGAGACTGAGGCCCATGCCGACAGAGAAGACGAGGCTCAGCATGGACTCGGTCAGGCCAACCGTGGCGACGGCGTTGGCGCCGAAGCGGCCGACCCAAAGCACGTCGACCACGGCGAACAGGGACTCCAACACCATCTCCAGCACCATGGGGACGGCAAGCAGCAGAATCGCACGGTTCAGGCTGCCGGCAGTGTAGTCCTGATGCGAGCCGCGAACGGCTTCCACCAACGAAGACCACAGGGAAGGCTGCTGCGACTCGGCAGCGACAATCGCTTCCATACAAACTCCTTAAGGCTTTTTGAAAACGGCTGAGGAGAGGAGCTAGGCCTGCGTCTTTAGGCTAGCTGCGGTCGACGAATGAACGAGGATGTAATCATTGTGTTCCTCAGCACGGAACGGAGTGAACGAAGTTCCCACGTGCCAACAACTGAACGAATTCTACTTTAAGTCTACTGAAAAAACAAAAAAAGGCGGATGGAGGAGGTCCCATCCGCCGCTCGCTTCTGGAGGTACGAGTGATGGTCTGTTCTGAACGAGATCATGGTAGCTCGGGTCTGCGGGGGCGGCGAGATCACGAAGGTGATCTAACCAGCGGCAGGAGATGAGAAAAATCTAACTTGCGACGCTTCGACTACACCGGAACCGCAACGCTTTCGACGATCTCGCGAAGGACTTCATCCGACTGCTCGGATTTCTTCAGCGACGATGAGTGGAGACCGCTAACGACGACGCGATGAGCGAACACGGGGACAACGAGAGGCTTGAAATCTTCTGGAGTGCAGAATGTCCGGCCTTCGAGGAAGGCCATGGCTTGCGCGGCGCGATAGAGCGCCTGCGATCCGCGGGGCGAAACGCCGAGCGAAAGTGAGTCCGACTCGCGGGTGCGGCGGACGATTTCGAGGGCATAGCTGACCAGCGACTCGTCGACGCGAACCTGCCGAATCTGGTGCTGCATTTCCAGCACATCAGCGCCGGTGAGCACGGGGCGAACTTGATCCAACTGGGCGACACCGGCTTCCGAGCGCAGGATTTCGCGTTCGGCCTGCTGGTCGGGATAGCCCATGCGCAGGCGCATCAGGAAGCGATCAAGCTGCGACTCGGGCAGCGGATAGGTCCCGTGGTGCTCGACGGGATTCTGGGTCGCGATCACCAGAAACGGCTGCGGCAGTTCGTAGGAATGCGCGTCGACCGTAACCTGGCCTTCGTTCATGGCTTCGAGCAGCGCGGACTGGGTCTTGGGCGTGGTGCGGTTGATTTCGTCGGCCAGCATGACATTGGTAAAGACCGGACCGCGCTTGAATTCGAATTCCTGCTCCATGGACGAATACACCGAGATGCCCAGGACATCCGAGGGCAGCATGTCGCTGGTGAACTGAACGCGCTGAAAAGTGCAATCGATGGCCCGCGCGAGGGCCTGAGCGAGAGTGGTCTTGCCGACCCCGGGAACGCCCTCGATGAGCAGGTGCCCACGGGCGAAGATGGTGACCAGCGCCAGGCGGACGACATCATCTTTGCCGCGAATCACGCGGCGCAGGGCTTTTTCCAGGTCAGCGGCTTTTTGGGAAACGGCGGTGATGGTCTCGGGAGACATGCTTGTTGATTCTACTATCCGCGGTTGCGGGAACGGAGTTACCTACGTCATGGAGCTGCTAGCTCCTAGCTACTAGCTCCTTGCCAGAATCCGCTTTCTCCCGCCTACTGAAGAGAACGCACGAGTCCTGTGGTTCTTGCATGAGGCGCTCCGTAAGGGCTAGAAACTAGCGGCCAGGAGCTAGAAGCTGCTCTACTGCGTAAACTCCGCCGGCCGTCCCGTGAGGCGCTCAATGCGCTTGGCGATCGGCGGATGGGTCGAGAACAGGTTGCCGAAGGTCATCCCGCCGAGAAACGGCTGGCAGATGAACAGGTGCGCGGTTGAGGGGGTAGCCTGCATCGGCAGGCGGCGCGAGTAGGCGTCAATCTTCTGCAGGGCGCTCGCCAGGGCATACGGATTCCCTGTAAAGTGCGCGCCCGTGGCGTCCGCTTGATATTCGCGGGTGCGCGAAACCCACAGCTGAATCATGGTCGCCGCCAGGGGAGCCACGAACACCATGAGGAGCGCTCCCAGGCCGCCGCCGCGGCGTTCGTCGCGGCCGCCACCGTAACCGCCAAAAATCATTCCCCACTTCGCCCAGTTGGCGATCATGCTGATCGCGCCCGCTAGGGTTGCAGCCACGGAACTGGTCAGGATGTCGCGATTGTTGACGTGGCCGAGTTCGTGGGCGAGCACGCCTTCGAGCTCTTCGTCCGTGAGCAGTTGCAGAATGCCGTGGGTGACGGCCACCGAAGCGTGGCGCGGATTGCGTCCGGTGGCGAAGGCGTTGGGCGAGTCGGTCGGGATCACGTACATCTTCGGCATGGGGATGCCAATCTTTTGCGTGAGGCGCTCCACCGCTTCAAAGGCGCGCGGAAGTTCTTCGCGCGTGACCGGCTGTGCATGGTACATGGCGAGCGCGATCTTGTCGGAATAAAAGTACGAGACGAAGTTCAGGATGGCGGCGAAGATGAGCGCCAGGAACATCCCGCTTTGCCCGCCGAATGCACGGCCAACGAACATCAGCAGCAGGGTCATCGCGGTCAGCAGGAACGCGGTCTTGAAGGTGTTTCCCATAGTTTGATTTGACGCTGCTGATTAGATGTTTGGCAAGCGCGGGAGATGCAGGCGGGGTTCTAAGGATCTGGTCGCCACCTTGGTGGGGTGGGAGCTCAACTGCTGTGCCAGAGACAGCGGCGGACGATCATGAGTAGTATCCTTTGTCGTTCTGAAACCGCGCCTGTCTCGAGAGTCACAAAAGGAGTAAGTATGCGCTTTGTTTGTACTGCAACATTCCTACTGTTCTTTAGCAGCTTCGGAATGGGCCAGGAATCGCGAGCCGAAGTGTACGGCGGCTATCAATATCTGAATATTGATACGAACGGTCTCTCGCCGCGCCAGGGTGCTAATGGTTGGGAGGCTTCCGTTTCCAGCAATTTTAACAAGTGGTTTGCGGTTGAGGGGGATGTGAGTGGGGCTTACAAAAGCTACAGTGTCGACCTATCTGCGCTCAACCTAGGAACGCTAACAGTTAAGGTCAGCGATTATGCCTACGCAGGTGGTCCTAGGCTCAATCTGAAGCCGGCCTTTGTCCACGCATTGTTCGGCGGTGACCACCTAGCGGCGAGCGCACAAGGGTATTCGGTTTCTCAGGACGGCTTGGTGGGCCTGGTCGGCGGTGGGATTCAGTGGAAAGTCTCGGGACCGTGGTCAATAAGAGGCTCAGCGGACTACGTGTTCACGAGGCACAACATTTTCGGCGGGTCGCCCGTAACCCAAAACAATTTCAGGGCGGGAGCAGGAGTTGTCTACAGCTTTGGAGCGCGCTCGGAGAAGCTCGAAAAACAGGACGTGCCAGAAACCACAAATCTCAAAGCTACAGTCGTCAAGATCGACTTGCTAGGTTTGGCGGTAGTCGAGAGGCGCGGAGGAGGGGCGCAGATCATTGACGAAATACCAAACGGTCCAGCCTCCTCGGTCGGCTTGCAGCGGGGAGATGTTATCAACGCCGTGGATGGCCACCCTATAAGGACGCCGAAAGACATCGCTGCTGCGATGTCGGGCCGAAAAGCCGGCGAAACGGTGCGCCTCGGATACCTTATTCGCGGCGGCTGGCAGACAGAGACGACGATCGCACTATCGGGACCGTCAAGCCGTTGAGCTATACACAGCCAGCCAAGAACGATGTGTTATCAGATGATCTGATCTTACGGCTTGGCGGCCTCGCGTTTGAGAGCCCGCTGCAGGGTTTGGTCGAGCGCGGCTTTGGTCTTCTCGTATTCTTCCTGCGAGATCCGGCCCTGTTTGTGCTCGACTTCCAGCTGGAAGAGTTCTTCCTTCAGGCCTTCCATCAGCATGGCAGACGAACTGCGTGGTACAGCTACTGGAGCAGGAGGTGGAGCAGAAGTGGCTGCCGGCGCAGGACGCGATGCCGCGGGCTTCGGGGGCGCGCGGCGCTGAGCTGGAACCGGTTCCGGCTCGTAGTCTTCTTCCTCTTCGTCTTCGTCCTGAACCCCGGACTTCGCAGCGCGAGCGGCAGCCTGCTGGCGGGAAGCGATATAAATTCCACCGGCGACCAGGGCGAGCGCGAATCCGGCCAGAATCACCCAGCGATATTTCTGCAGCGGATCGGGAGCATCGATCGGCGGCCCCAGTCCGCCGCCGGGACGATTCTCGTTGTCCGCTCCTGCCGATCCACCATCTCCGGGCTGGCCCGCATTCTGGTTGCGAGCCTGCAAGGTGCCTTCGCCGGAAATCTTGAAGGCCAGCGCTTGGCCCACCTGGGCGCCGGAATCGACCTGCACGTTGGCGTCGGGCTGCTGCGGATCGTTCATCGTTTGAAAGTTCGCGCCCTCTCCCGCGGCAAATTGCATCGATTTCGGCACGATGGCGACGAAATGCTGCAGCGGGTAAATGCTCTTGGGATCAATGTTGGCGCTGCCGGTATAAGGAAGCTGATACGCAACCTGAAACTGCGTGGTGCCGGGGCGCAGCGGGAAAACGAAGGAGTAGCGGGTCTTCTTGTCGTCCTGCGGAACGGGCGTCGAGCTGATGGGTTGGCCGTTGGCGGTCATGGCCGATCCCTCGACGATCTTCGCGCCTTCGGGCACGTAGAACTCGAGGTTGCGCTCGTTCATCTGCGTGCGCGGCGGTTTGGTGTTGTTCTCCACGGCGAAGGCGCGCATGATTTCCAGCTGTCCCTGCTCCACCTGGAAGCGCATGACATCGGCAACGACTTCGATGCCTTCCACCTTCTTGGCGACATCGTAAACTTCGACCTCAACCGAGGTGGTTCCGGGAGGCGCCATGCGGTGATAGGTAACGTCCTGATGCACGGCGCGGACCAGGTGCGGCCCTTGCTGCTTCAGCGTGAAGGAGAACTTTCCCTTCCCGTCGGCCTTGGTACGCCCGGCTTCTTCCATACCCTGGCCAAGGCTGAAAAGAATGACTTCGTCGCCGGCGGCGGCCTTGCCCGTGGTGGCATTCTTGACCGTGCCGGTAAGCGTTTGAGCGGAGGCGAACGACGAGAGTACTACCAGGGTGAGAGCAAGCGCTGCGCTGCCTGCGAGGCGCCGCATAACGGCGCTCCGCTCACTTTCTGCTCCGCTCAGGATTTCAGCGATGGGGGTTCGGTTCATGATCGTGATTTTCTCGGGGCCGGTTGGGATTCCAGGCTCGCGATTTCGGCCAGCAGCGCGGCAGCCTCGTCCTGCAGGGAAGATTTCAGCGAATGATAGTCGGCGTCGGGCACTTTGCCGGCCTTGTATTCAAAATTCAAGTCGCGCAGGTTTTCGTAGACGGCTTCCTTGCGCTCGTGGAGATACGAGACGCGAGTCTTGCGCGGCCCCAGATAGAGCTTGCCGGGCAAGTAGAAGACGTAGAAGAGCGTCGCCGCGGTGACCAAAAGGCAGCATGCCAGTTCGAACGTCATATCTCGGTCTCCTTGTCGGCCTGCTTACGAAACTGATCCAGTTCGGGTTCGGATGCGTAGGCAGCGCCAGCGACCGCCGCCGCAGGGCGGTTCTTCCAGGCGCGCACGACCAGAGCCACCAGCCCAAATCCCAGTACTGCCGCAACAAAAGGCATAATCCAGGCAGTGCGATCGAAACCGCTGGTGGTCGGAGCGGCGAGCACCGTGGGGCCATATTTCTGCACGAAGGATTGCTCGACCAGGCTGTCGCTATCGCCGCGAGTCAGCGCCGCCATGAGCTCATTGCGCATGCCATCGGAACTGGGGCAGCCGACGTGGTTGCATTCCAGCAGAATCTGCCCGCATCCACAAATGCACATGAGCCGGTGTCCGACCTCGGTGAAGCGGGTGGCCGGATCGTTCGCGGCAGAGAGAGCGAAGACGGCGAACGAGAGCAGGACGCATTGCAGCGCTCGGCGGAGGATGGAATTCTTCTTCAGCACGTCTTTGTAGCCCTCAGCGGCTAAAGCCGCAAATCTTCAAAGCTTTACGGCACAGCCGAAGCAGTGCCCTTCCTGTTTCCGGCGCTCCCAAAACCGGTCGGGCTGCGCCCAGCGTGCAGCCGGAGGCGCCCGTCCTGCGTCAATCTCCGGTCGCGACCGGTGTAGCGGACGCCGTCTGTTCGACAAGCTTTGAAACTCGCACCGTTACCGGCGCGGGCGCATTCGGGACCAGAGCCAGCACCGTGCCAAGAACCATGACGACAGCGCCCATCCAGATCCAGATCACCATCGGATTCACATGCGCTTTGATCACGGGCTGGCCTTTGTCGTTCTGGCCCTCGTACACCACGTACAAGTCTTCTTTAAAGGTCGAATAGATGTCGGGCTTGGTCGAAGGCTGGTTGCTGGCCTTGTAGACCAGGCGCACCGGCGTCATGGTGGTGAGCTTCTGGCCTCGTTCAGTAACGTCGAGCAAGGCCCACTCGCTAAATTCGTTGGCATTGTCGTCCTGCGTGTAGGAGCGGCAGGTAAGTTCATAATTGCCGATCGTCATCTTGTCGCCGTTGCCCATCTCCATTTCTTTTTCCTGGTTCAGGGAGGCGCCGGAGAATCCGATCATGGCCAGCACTACGCCGAAGTGCACGATATAACCGCCATAGCGGCGCGTGTTGCGATGGGTGAGCTGCACCATCGAGGCGAACATGCCCTGTCCGGTCTTCTCCGAGATGACGCGGCCGCCGCGGTAGTATTCGGACGCGATGGTGAACGTGATCAGCGCCGAGAGGAAGATGGTCATCAGCGAGTAGAAATAGCTGATATCCGTCCAGGGCTTCAGGCCGAAGATCGATCCCCAACTGACCGGAGTGAACATCACGAACAGTGCGATCGCAATCGAGCCGACGGTTGGCCACAGGAAGTTTCGCTTCAGGCTTTCCAGCGACGCCTTGCGCCACGCCAGCAACGGACCGACGGCGGTTAGCAGCAGAAGCACGATCGCCACCGGAATGGCGACCCGGTTGTAAAAAGGCGCGCCGACCGTCACTTTGTTGCCCTGAACGAGCTCGGAGATTTTTGGGAACCACGTTCCCCAAAGCACGTCGAGGGTCAGCAATAGGAACAGCAGATTGTTGAACAGGAAGCTCGACTCGCGCGAGACCATCGACTCGAGATGGTTCTCGCTGCGCAAGTGGTCGCGATTTTTGAAGAAAAAGTAGACAAAGACGGCGAAGGTGATCGCCAGAAAATACGCAAACCAGGTACCGATCGACGACTGCGCGAAAGCGTGCACCGAACTGATGATGCCGCTACGCGTGAGGAACGTGCCCAGAATCGCCAGCCAGAAGCAGGCAAAGACCAGCCACATGTTCCAGATCTTCAGCATGCCGCGCTTCTCCTGCATCATGACGGAATGCAGGAACGCGGTGCCGACCAGCCAGGGCATCAGCGAAGCATTCTCGACCGGATCCCATCCCCAGTAGCCGCCCCAGCCGAGCACGTAATAGGCCCAGTGCGATCCCAGGAAAATACCGATCGTGAGAAAACCCCAGGTCACCATCGTCCAACGGCGGGTAATGTGAATCCACTTCTCGCCGGGATACTTCATGATGAGCGCGCCGAGCGCGAAGGCGAAAGGGATGGTGAATCCGACGTAGCCGAGGTACAGCATGGGCGGATGGATGACCATCTCGGGATATTGCAGGAGCGCGTTCAGGCCGCGGCCATCGGGACGGACGGGGCCTTCGATCAGTCCGAAGGGATTGGCCGCGAAGTTGACCAGCAGAAGAAAGAAGACCTGCACTCCGGCAAGAATGACCGATGCGTAGGAAAAGAGCCGGGGATCGGTCTTGTAGCGAATGCGAAGAACGAATCCGTATCCCGCGAGCAGCAGCGACCAGAACAGCAGCGAGCCTTCCTGACCGGACCAGAGAGTGGCGAACTTATATGGAGCAGGGAGGTCGCGGTTGCTGTGTCCGAAGATGTAGGCGATGGTGAAGTCATCGCGGAAGGCGGCAACCACCAGAGCGGTTGCGGCCAGCAGCACGGCTCCGAACGCCGCTACGCCGGCGCGGCGCGCGGTCTCTCCCACTCGATTCCATCCGCGTTCTCTTTGAAAAAGGAGAGCCAGCAGGCCGGCTCCAAAGGAATAGAGCGTCAACGCCAGGCCAAGGAGCAGGGCGAAACTGCCGATTTGCGCCATGTAGGGGAACCCCAAAGTATTTTTTCAGAAACGCAGGGTGGAGGCAACCGAACTGGACAAGGAGTTAAGACCCAGAAGGACAACGCAACCGATGGACCCAAGGACCGGGTCAGAAGAACACCGTGAACGTTTCCGAAGTAAGCGGCGGCCGGGGCTCGGCCGCCCGATAGGCCGGGAAGGCGGCGCAGATTAGGCGCTTGCTCCCTTGGCCTTCAACAGCTTGTAGCGTTCACGAATTTCCGTCTCGGCGGCCAGCCAGTCCTCCGCCTCATGACCGGGCGCGAAGCCGCGGCGTTCGGACATCAGATACGCCAGCTGGCGGATCTCCTCATCCAGATTAATCGGCAACACACTGGCGCGCGACTCGGCTCGCACAATCTCGGGCTTGCGGGTGGTCCGAGGTTTGATCCTCTTCGCCATCGTGTTTTCAGTGGAGCCTTCTGCCAGGACGGATGCAGCCTCGACCGGATTCTCCGGCTTCAATTCGACGTTCTTGGGCTCAGTGCTGCTGGCCACACTAGCCTTGTTCTTTCTGGGTGCTTTCGGTTTTGCCATGATCGGGTACTCCTTGCATGCTCCTAAGTTCAGGAATGAATGGATTTGCTCACGAATGAACGACATACACGTATGCCCGCGGTTTCTTTCACGATCGACTTGGATTCGCGGGATATTTCCATCATAGGCCACAAAGGGGCTGTGCATCCCGGTAAATTGCAGAAAATAATTGAATGCGTACCAGCAAAAACACCAAAACGAAACTGAAAAACAGACGGCAACACCGGGATCGGCGCACCCGGACACCCCAGCGTGCCCCGCGGAACCCACTCGTCGCGGGGGACTGATTTCCATATACTTGAATCCTGCGCACGGCCTACTGAATCTGTTTAGCAGGGGCGAACGCGCAGCTAATCGATTTTCCAGTTGGTCGCGTTACAAGGAGCAGTAACCGCGATGTGGATTGTTGCGTTAGCCCTCAGGCGTCCGTACACGTTTGTCGTGATGGCGTTAGTGCTGTTGCTGCTGACGCCGCTGGTCGTGTTCCGGATGCCGGTCGACGTCCTTCCCGACATCAATATCCCCGTCATCAGCGTGGTATGGAACTATTCCGGCCTGGCGCCGGAGGAAATGGCCAACCGCATCATCACAAACTCGGAACGCGGGCTGTCGATCACAGTCAACGACGTGGAGCACATCGAGTCGCAGTCGCTGAATGGGATCGGCGTCATTAAGATCTTCTTTCAGCCAACGGCGAACATCCAGACAGCACTGGCGCAGACCACGGCGATGAGCCAGACGATTCTCCGCGGCCTGCCACCGGGAACGGTACCCCCACTGATCATCACCTATTCGGCATCTTCTACGCCGATCGTCCAGTTGGGGTTGAGCAGCAAGACGCTTCCCGAGCAGCAGCTTTTCGATCTCGGCCAGAATTTTCTGCGCACCCAGCTGGCGACGGTCCCGGGTGCGGCCACTCCCTATCCCTATGGCGGAAAGATCCGGCAGATCCAGGTTGATTTGGACATTGCGCGATTGCAGGCGAACGGGCTTTCTCCGACCGATATCGTCAGTGCGCTGAATGCGCAGAACCTGATTCTTCCCGCGGGCACGACCAAGATTGGATCGGTGGAATACCAGGTCGAGATGAACGGCAACCCGCAGACGATCGCGGAGTTGAATGATTTGCCAGTCAGAACGCTGAACGGCTCGACCATCTACATGCGCGATGTGGCGCACATTCGTGATGGATTCGCACCCCAGACCAACGTCGTCCGCATGGATGGCGAGCGCGGCGCGCTCATGTCGATGCTAAAAGTAGGCAGTGCATCGACGATCACGATCGTGGAAGGCGTGAAGCGGATGGCGTTGCAAGCAGCGCAATCGCTGCCGCCCGAGATGAAGATTACTCCGCTGTTCGATCAGTCGCTGTTCGTGCGTGCTTCGATCCGCGGCGTGGTGCTGGAAGCTTTGACGGCCGCATTGCTGACCGCGTGCATGATCCTGCTGTTCCTCGGCGACTGGCGGCCGACGATCGTGATTTCGATTTCGATCCCGCTATCCATCTTCGTGTCCATTCTCCTGTTAAGCGCACTGGGCGAGACGATCAACATTATGACGCTCGGCGGGCTGGCGCTGGCCGTCGGAATCCTGGTGGACGACGCCACCGTGGAAATCGAGAATATCGAGCGCAACCTGGCGCAGGGCAAAGAGATGAAGACGGCGATTCTGGACGGCGCGCAACAGATTGCCGTGCCCGCCTTCGTCTCGACCATCTGCATCTGCATTGTGTTCGTGCCCATGTTCTTCCTGACGGGCGTGGCGAAATTCTTGTTTGTGCCGCTGGCGGAAGGCGTGGTGTTCGCCATGCTGGCCTCGTATTTGCTCTCGCGCACCCTGATTCCCACCCTCGTGATGTACATCATGCGCGGCCATGAGCATAAAGCGGCGGGGCCGAAGAGCTTCCTGGGACGATTCCAGCGCGGCTTCGAGGACAAATTCGAGAAGTTTCGCTGCGGCTACTACCAACTGCTGGAGACGACGATCGCCCACCGTAAGTTATTTGCGCTTTGCTTTCTCGCATTCTGCGTGCTGTCCCTGGGCTGGGTTTTCTTTCTTGGACAGGACTTCTTTCCCTCCGTGGATGCCGGCCTGATTCGCCTGCATTTGCGGGGTCGCGCCGGCATGCGCGTGGAGGAAACGGCCAGGCTGTGCGATGAGGTTGAACATTTTCTGCGGCAAACCCTGCCGAAGGGCGAGATCGTCAACATACTCGACAACATCGGGCTGCCGAATTCGGGCATCAATTTGGCGTACGGCAACTCCGGCGTAATCGGCACCAGCGATGGCGAGATTCTGGTCGGCTTGAGGGCCGAACGCGGGCATCCGACCGAGGAACTGGTGCAGCAGTTGCGCCAGGCACTGCCCAAGCGTTTCCCCGGCGTGGAGTTTTTCTTTCAGCCGGCCGACATCGTCACTCAGATTCTGAACTTCGGCTTGCCGGCGCCGATCGATATCCAGGTCATTGGTGCGGACCTGCAGGGCAATTACGACATCGCGCAACACATCGCCAACCGGCTGCGGCGTATTCCGGGGACGGCGGACGTGCATGTGCAGCAGATGCTGGGGCTGCCGACACTGCATCTGGACATTGATCGCAATCTGGTCACGCAGGTGGGGATGAGCCCGCGGGATGTGGCGCAGAGCGTGCTGGTTTCGTTGAGCGGCAGTTTCCAGACCACACCGAGTTTCTGGTTGAATCCGCGCAACGGCGTAACGTATTCGATGGTGGTGCAGTCGCCGCAGTACCGGATGACGTCGCTGCAAGACCTGATGGATCTGCCGGTTAACAATCCCGCGACCCCGAATTCACAGGTGCTGGGAAATCTCGTGCGGTTGTCGCCAACGGCACGCCCCGCGGTGGTTTCGCACTATAACGTGCAGCCGGTCATCGATGTGTACGCCAGCACGCAGGGACGCGATCTGGGAGCGGTGGCGCGCGAGACACAGCAAGCGCTGCAGCCGTTCATCGAGCACTTGCCGCGTGGCACGCGCATCGAGGTTCGCGGTCAGGTGGAGACCATGCAGACGTCGTTCATCGGTCTCGGCATCGGGCTTTTGGGAGCGATACTGCTGGTCTACTTCCTGATTGTGGTGAATTTCCAGTCGTGGCTGGATCCGTTCGTGATCATCACGGCGCTGCCGGGAGCGCTTGCCGGAATCTGCTGGATGCTTCTGCTGACCCACACCACATTGAACGTGCCGTCGCTGACTGGCGCGGTGATGTGCATGGGCGTGGCCACGGCGAATTCGATTCTGATGGTGTCGTTCGCGCGCGACCGGATGCAGGCTGGCGTCAAGGCGGTGCAGGCGGCATTGGAAGCCGGTTACACAAGAATTCGTCCGGTGCTGATGACCGCACTGGCGATGATCATTGGCATGTTCCCCATGTCGTTGGGACTGGGCGAAGGCGGCGAGCAGAATGCGCCGCTGGGCCGCGCGGTAATCGGCGGGCTGATGTTCGCGACGGTCGCGACATTGTTCTTTGTCCCCTGCGTGTTCGCCATTGTTCATAGCCGTCGCGAAGCACGAGCGGTCGTAGAGGCGTAGATTCTTTTCGTAATTTATAAGAGCGAGTAATTTCATGCAAACCGAAACCCATACCAATCCATCCCTGGAAGAGCGGGTACCGCCGCAGGTCACGCCGCCGCCGGAACTTCCTCCGGCGACGCCGCGCAAAGCGATCTTCGTCGTCTTGTTGGTGATTTTTGTTTTGCTGCTGAGCGGTGGCGCGAGCATGCTAAGCCGCATGCACACGAGCCGTGCTCTGGCGAAAGAAACCGAGGCCGAAGCCGTCGCCACCGTGGCGGTTGTGCGTCCCATCGCGGAAAAGCCGAACGAAGAACTGGTGCTGCCGGCGTCGCTTCAGGCTTATGAAGAATCGCCGATCTACGCCCGCACCAATGGTTATCTGTTGAAGTGGTACAAGGACATCGGCAGCCATGTGAGCAAAGGGGAATTGCTGGCTGAGATTGATACGCCGGAAGTGGACCAGGAACTGTCGCAGTCGCGAGCCGCCCGCCAACAGGCGGCGGCGCAACTGGATTTGGCCAAGATTTCGGCGGAACGCTGGCAGAATCTGCGGAAAACGGATTCGGTATCGCAGCAGGAAACCGACACCCAGGTAAGCGCATATCAGCAGGCGCAGGCGAACCTGGCGGCGGCGGACGCTAACGTGAAGCGGCTGGAACAACTGGAATCGTTCAAGCGTGTGTATGCGCCGTTCTCGGGAGTGCTGGTCAAGCGCAACGTGGATCCCGGAGCCCTGATCAATGCCGGATCCACGGGAGTGGAGCTGTTTGTTCTAGCGAGGGTCGACCCTTTGCGCGTGTTCGCGAACGTACCCCAGACGTACTCGGCGGCAATCAAGAACGGAATGCCGGCGTACATCAGCGTTCCCGAAATGCCGGGTGAGAAGTTCCGCGGAACCGTCGCGCGCACGGCAGAAGCGATTGATCCCGCCACCCGCACGCTGCTGACGGAAGTGGATGTGCCGAATAAAGATGGGAAGCTGCTGCGCGGCGCGTTCGGGGAAGTGCATTTCGCCCCCAAAGTGAACGTCGCAAAGATTACCGTCCCGGTGAACGCCATGCTGTTTCGCCGCGAGGGCCCGCGGGTTGCGGTGGTCGGGCCCGACAATAAGGTCCAGCTGCGGGCAATTCAAATTGGCCGCGACTACGGCACCACGCTGGAGATTCTGGGAGGCATCGGCCCGGAGGATCGCATCATCATTAATCCTGCCGATTCGCTCGAAGACGGACAGACGGTGGCTCCCGTCGACCAGCAGGAAGCGAGCCACTCATGAGACGGCGGTCGGTGGCGGCCTTCGCGGTCGCTGTGAGTTTGGCGGTGGCTGCTTCAGGTCAGAAATATCAGCGGCCCGACGTGCAGGCCCCGCCGGCGTGGAAGACC
The DNA here is from genome assembly GCA_037443605.1 of Terriglobales bacterium. Lineage (GTDB taxonomy): Bacteria > Acidobacteriota > Terriglobia > Terriglobales > Acidobacteriaceae > Sulfotelmatobacter. The sequence goes on along the minus strand of JBBIOA010000023.1, from coordinate 36,913 downwards.
GAATCTCCATGGCGCGAAGCGGCCCCGAAGGATGCGATTCCCAAAGGTGCCTGGTGGGAAGTTTTTCACGACGATGAACTCAGCGGTTACGAGCAGCAACTGCTGCAGGCCAACCAATCGCTGGCAGCGGCGCGCTCGCGGCTGGAGGAAGCCCGGTCGCTCGCTCGGGTTGCGTCGGCCGGATTGTTCCCCACCGCGGCGGTCGACCCGAGTGGCTCGCGTACACGGTATTCCGGAAGTCGCCCCCTGACTCCCTCGCAAGGTTCGGCTCAGACGCAAAGCAACTTTCAAATCCCTTTCTCAGCTAGTTATGAGGTAGATCTTTTCGGCCGGGTTCGAAAGGGCCTGGAGGCAGCGAATGCCAGTTTGCAGGGCTCGGCGGCCGATCTTGAAAATGTGCGGCTCGTGTTGACGGCAGAACTGGCAGCCGATTATTTCAGCCTGCGCGAACTGGACTCGGAATCGCAGGTTGTCGAAGAGTCAGTGAAGATTCAGCAGAAGGGCCTCGCTCTGGTGACCGACCGCCACAACGGCGGAATCGCCTCGGGATTGGACCTGGCACAGCAGCAGACTCTGCTCGATTCGACAGTGACGCAGCTTGCCCTGCTGCAGCAGCAGCGCGCGCAGTTTGAACATGCCATTGCGGTTCTGGCGGGAAGAGCAGCTTCGGCATTCAGCGTACCGGTGTCGCCGCTACAGGCAACTCCGCCTCCGGTTCCACTGGGAGTGCCATCCGACCTGCTCGAGCGCAGGCCCGACATCGCAACGTCGGAGCGCAGCATGGCGCAGCAAAACGCGCTGGTGGGAGTGGCAAAGACAGCCTTCTATCCGCAGCTGAACATTGTCGGCGGCGCCGGATTCCAGAGCACCGCGCTCAGCTCGCTGATTACCGCTCCGAGCGCGATCTGGTCGTTGGGAGCCGATCTGTTACAGCCCGTCGTGAACGGCGGGCGCAACCGCGCAAATCTGGCAGCCCAGCGATCCGCTTACGACGAATCGGTGGCGAATTATCGCGAGTCGGTGCTGGTTTCGTTCCAGGAAGTCGAAGACGGCTTGTCGGGCTTGAATGCATTGAAGCGAGCTGCAGACAGTCAAAATGCCGCAGTCGCCGACGCCCGTAAAGCGCTGGACATTGCCCAGGATCGCTATGTGGGCGGCCTGACGTCGTTCCTCGACGTGATCACCGCGCAATCCGTGTTGCTGACCAACCAGCGCCTCGCGACCCAGTTACTCGGCCAGCAGATGGTCGCTTCGGTGTCGCTGGTGAAAGCCCTCGGCGGTGGCTGGGATGCATCCTCCATTCAAAACGAGCAGGTGCATCCCAAGCTGGTGCAGGCCGTACAGCAGTAACCGCCTTGCGCATCATCGGTCCGCCACGTATCATCGATGAAGCGGTTTCCCCGCTACCGACGCGACGTTCTGTCGCTTTTGCAGTTCGGATCGCCAAGTGGCGCTATCGTCTAACGGTTAGGACACGGCCCTCTCAAGGCTGTAATACGGGTTCGATTCCCGTTAGCGCTACCAAAGACTCTTACCGCAACAACATCGCTGCCGATCTCACGCGAATAGCTGACCTTGGGGCGGCTCTTCCAGTTCGACCCGTTGTCCGCAATCGGGATCATCGTTCTGCACTTGATTGAGCCTGCTGCTTACCGGATAGCACTGCATGTGGCGGGCATCTAACGGTCGCAGCAGATCCGAGATCGCTGTCGTGTCAGTCATTCCGGGATCGAGCCACAGATCGAAGTCGGACGGATCGAGGATGACCGGCATCCGGTCGTGAACGGCGGAGGTCACCGCGTTCGGCGTCGTCGTCAGGATGGAACAGGAGCGAATCCATTCTCCGGTCGCGCTCTTCCACCGGTCCCAGAGTCCGGCAAACGCGATCAACTCTCCCTCGTGAACCTCGAAGCAGAACGGTTGCTTGGCGCGCCATTCATAAAAGCCATTGGCTGGGATCAAGCAGCGCCTCAACTTGAGCGCCTCGCGGAACGCGGGCGTGGACGCAGCGGTCTCGGACCTCGCATTGATCATTCGCGCCCCTCCGGACGCGTCCTTCGCCCAGGCTGGAATCAATCCCCAACGAAGCAGCGAGAGGTCACGGCGCGGTTCTTTGGGGTGCTGACGAATGACGGGCACCGGCTGGGTAGGAGCGATGTTGTAGCGAGGAATCCAGCCGTCTTCCCCTGAAGCCCCAAAGCGTTCCTCAAGGATCTGCTTGGGTCGCGAGAGCCGGTAGCGTCCGCACACGGGTCCATTATGGCAGACAAGGTGAACTCCCTTCAGGCTGGAGTCCTCGATGACCAGTTCTTCACAAATTCTCCCAGCCGCTCCAAGGCTTTGGAGAATGCCTCTTCCTTTGCAGCGGCAAAACCCACGCGGAAATGCGACGGCATCTCGTAGCAGTCCCCCGGTACCAGCAGGAGGCCGCGCTGGGCGGCGGCTTCGCAGAAGGGCCTCGCGTCTTCGCCACTGCGCAGCCAAGGGAATGCGGTCATCCCTCCCTGCGGCCGAATCCACCCGATCATTTCGCGATGCTCAGCCATGAAGGTATCCAGATGCTGCAGGTTCCGGCTGGCGGTCTCCTGCGTCCTCCCGAGAACGGCTTGGCGATTGCGCATGGCGATCTCAGCCAGGATTTCGCCAGCGGTGTTGTTCGAGATGGAAAGGCTTGCGCGCGCGTTCCAGGACTGCTTCTGCCGCTTGGGATCATGATCGATCATCCATCCGGTGCGCACGCCGGCGAGCGGGAAAGCCTTGGAGAAGTCGTGGATGACCGTGGCGTTCGGCAGGCGGGCGGCTGATCTTGTCGCCTGTCCGTGGCAGATGGGGTGATAAACCTCGTCGCAAACCAGCTGGATTCCTCGGGCCGAAGTGAACTCGTGCAGGTTCTCCAAATGCGCATCGCTGATGGTCGCGCCGGTTGGATTATGCGGGCTGTTCACCACAATCAGCTTGGTCCGCGAATCGGCGAGCCGCTGGATCTGTTCGACATCGATCGCGAAGTTGTTGCTCTTGTCGATGTCGTAGTACCGGATCTCAAGCCCGAGCGATTCGGGGAGAGCGGAGAATGGAGGATAGCCCGGACGGGGCAGGATGACGTTGGCACCAGGTTCGGCGGCCAGCCACATGAGTACGACCAGGGCTTCCGAAGCGCCGGTTACGACTTGCACGCTCTCGGTGGGAACGGCCTGCATCTCGGCGATCGCGGCGCGCAATCCTTCCGCACCAGCCGGGCGGCTATAAACCAGCTCGTGATGAAGAAACCGGTGGCGGTCTTCCTCGCTGCCCAGAGCCAGGATTTCGCTCACCGTCCAGGTCGGTCCGGTGCTTGCGCCCAGGTTGAACTCAATGTCGTGCTCGAACCGGTCGAGCCACATATCCAGCAGAAAAGGTTTCAGCTGCATGTCGCACCCCGGAACGTTAGATTCCGGGCGGGACCGTCGGTCTCAGAGTTTATAGAAGGTTGAAGGCCGCGCTGCGTTGCCCGGACGGGCGTTTCAGGGCGCGAATCGGTTAGACTTCTTTCGTACAGTTGCAAATGAAATCTCCCTCCGAGGTAAGCTCGATGCGATGCACCAGGGTGTTCGCCGCTGTATTGGTGATGTTGGTCAGTTCGATCGGTCTGGTAGCCGACGATAAGAATTTCCACGATGCGCCCGATTCGGCCAAGGCGCAGAAGAACCCGGTAGCGGGGCAGGCGGCGGCCATTGATGCCGGAAAGACGCTCTACACGCGAAACTGCATGACTTGTCACGGCAAAACCGGGCAAGGAACAGGCAACGTACCCTCGCTGGTGAGCGGCAAACTGAAATCGGTGCCGGACGGCGAAATTTTCTGGTTCATCACCAAAGGCAACACTGACAACGGCATGCCTTCGTGGGCGTTCCTGCCGGTCGACAAGCGCTGGCAGATTGTCAGCTATGTGAAGGCGCTGGTGGGTGGCAAAACCACAACTCCGGCGGCGCCGACTGCTCCTACCGCAGCGGCTTCGCCGCTGAAAGATCCCGCGCCGCTGGCGCCGTTTACCGATTTCCGCTTCGAAGCACCGGGCACGACGCACAAGATCACGGTCGCCGACCTGCCGAAGGCGTACGCATCCAAGTCGTCGGATAACGGGCCGTCGGTGGTTTCGCGGCCGGCGGATGCGTGGCCGAAAGCCCTCCCGGGCTTCAAGGTAGAGTTGTTCGCCACGGGTCTGGAGAATCCTCGGCTGCTGAAGACGGCACCGAATGGCGACATTTTTCTAGCCGAAAGCGATCCGGGACGAATCCGTGTATTTCGCGGCATCAACGCTGACGGGCGCCCGCAGCAGACCGAAGTATTCGCCAGCGGCCTGAAGCAGCCTTACGGCATTGCGTTTTACCCTCCCGGGCCGGATCCGCAGTGGGTGTATATCGGTGACACGAATGAGGTCATTCGCTTCCCGTATCACAATGGAGATCTGACGGCCACCGGCCCCTCGCAGCACATCGCCGACCTGCCCGAAGGCGGCGGACATTGGACGCGCGCCCTGGATTTCTCTCAGGACGGCAAGAGACTGTTCGTGGCCGTCGGATCGGCCTCAAACGTGGACGATCCGGATACGCACGAGCGCGAGAAGAACCGCGCCGACATTCTGGTCTGCGATCCGGCGAACTGCGTGCTGAGCGTTTACGCATCGGGTATTCGCAATGCGGGAGGCGGCATCGCGGTCAATCCGCAGACCGGCGAACTGTGGTGCTCGGTGAACGAGCGTGACGCGCTGGGCGACAACCTGGTGCCCGATTACATTACGCACGTGCAGGAAGGTGGATTCTATGGCTGGCCGTGGTGGTACATCGGGGCGCATCAGGATCCGCGGCATGAGGGCAAGCATCCGGAGTTGAAAGACAAGGTCATCGTTCCTGACGTGCTGCTGCAGCCGCACAACGCCTCACTGGAATTCACCTTTTATCAGGGCGACAAGTTTCCCGCCGAATACAAGGGAGACCTGTTCGCCTCCGAGCATGGATCGTGGAACAAGTCAGTGCGCGTGGGTTATGAAGTGATTCGCGTCCCGCTGCATCAGACCGGGCATGCGTCGGGTGAGTATCAGGACTTCCTGACCGGGTTTGTGCTGCCCGATGGACACGTCTGGGGGCGCCCGGTGGGAATTACCGTAGTGCCGGATGGATCGGTGCTGGTCAGTGACGATGGCTCGAATTCGATCTGGCGCGTGAGCTACGTCGGGAAATAGCCCGAACGACCAGCGGTCGATCCCAGAAATCAGGGTTGCGATCCTGATAAACTTCCTCGCATGAAAGCTTTAGTGATTACCCGTCTGACCGGACCGGAAGCACTGGCGGTCGAGACGGTTCCGGAACCGGCCGTGAAGCCGGGTCAGAGCGTGGTTCGGGTCAAGGCGGGGGGACTGAACTTCGCCGACGTGATGACCACAAAGGGCGGCTATCCCGGAACGCCGCCTCCTCCTCTCATTGCCGGGCGCGAATTCTCCGGAATCGAAGAAAACAGTGGCCGTCGCGTGATGGGATACGCGCAGTGGGCCGCCTTCGCGGAGAAGACTGCCGCGTACTCCAGCATGTTGTGGCCCGTGCCGGACTCGTGGACCGACGAGCAGGCCGCCGCCTTTCCGGTGAACTATTTCACGGCGTATCTGGGCTACTGGCAAGCGGGCATGACGCCACAGCCTATGTGGGGACAGCCGCCCTCGGCTGTCCAGCGGAGCGAAGCTCCGCAGCGCCCTCCGCGCGTGCTCATCCATGCGGTCGCGGGAGGAGTTGGCACTGCTGCGGTTCAGATCGGGCATCTGCTCGGCGTTGAGATGTACGGAACATCGTCCTCCGATGAGAAGCTGACTCGAGTGAAAGAACTCGGGTTGCAGCACAGCATCAACTACAAGCGCAATGACTACGAAGATCAGGTAAAGAATCTCACGCGCGGCGAAGGCGTGGACGCCGTGTTTGAAATGCTCGGCGGCGATGACACTGCCAAGAGCCTGCGATGCCTGCGAGATTTTGGCCGGGTGATTCAGTACGGTACAGCATCCGGAAAACCGCCGAAGATCGATCTGCGCGCAATGTACGCGAAATCGGCCAGCGTGCAGGGATTGTGGCTTACTTATTTGTCGCAGAAGCCGGAGATCATGGGGCCTGCGTGGAAGCAGCTCTCGGAATGGATCGTTCAGGGCAAGCTGGTGCCTCAAATCGGGCATGTGCTGCCTCTGGAGCGGGCGGTCGAGGCCTACAAACTTCTCGAAGAGGGGAAGAATTACGGGAAGGTTGTGGTGAAGATCGCGTAAGCGCCCAGCACCTGAAGGCGAATTGGGTTCCTCGATCCGGCACCGCTGAAGCTTTGCCCTGATTACTCCGCTGCGAACACCCAGCTCTCGCTGACCAGGAAATTCACGAACGAGCAGAGAACGATGGCGATGCCATTGGCCAGCAGGTAATTCATGTGGCCTTCGCCGACCATCACGCGCATCAGCGCGAGATTGCCCAGGATCGACACCGCTCCATTGGCCAGATGAAAGCGCACGAGCCGCGCCAGCGACTCACGCCAGCGCCGGGAAATCGGTGCTGATCCCGCACGATCCACCCAGGTGAACTGTTCATGCCATACAAAGTTGTGAACCACCGCAGCTTCCACCGCGACTGCGGTGGAAAACAGGTAGTCAAAATGCAGGATGCTTTTCATCAGGAACAGCGCGGCGAATTGTACGATGATGCCGATTCCGCCCACGAAGTTGAACTTGAGCCAGCGCACCAGCTTCGAAGGCGCCTGGGACCGCGCGGCATCCTCGGATCGTTCCGCGACGTCGAGATCGTCAGCCAATGAATTCGCCCTCATTGCGGGATCCTCTCTTCGCGATATAGCCGCGCCGTGTTCTGCAGGGTGAAGAAGACCACCATCGCGGCCATTCCAGCGAGACCCATGGCTCCGCCGACATCGAACAGACGATAGCTGGTGCCGAAGACGCGCGCGGTCGGTCTCCATAGCAGCGCCAGGTTGCCTACCGCGAGCAGAATGCGCAGTTCAGTCGGTCCAAAGCGCCAGAAAGAAATTCGGAATTCGCCCAGCGCATGGGTCGCCAGGTAGGACTGAATCGAGAGCATCAGGAACGCGATGAGCAGGCCGATGGCAAGCGCCGGATGCATGTAGCCAGAGAAAGCCAGCCCGCCCATCAGCGCGAGAGCGCCGAAGCTGTCAACCATGTGGTCGACGTAGAAACCGTAGCGCGGCCGCAAGTGGTTGCGCACGCGGGCCAGCGTGCCGTCCAGCGAGTCTCCAAGCCAGTTCAGGGCAAGGCAGACGATCACGCCGAGCAGCCAATATCGACTCCAGGCAGCCAGCGCGTAGCACGCCCCGGCGGCGATTTGCGAAGCGAGCCCCAACAGCGTGAGGTGATCAGAGTTGATGCGAGCTGGAGTACGGACGGCCAGCCAGATCAGGGCCCGCTTCTCGGCCTCCGCGACCCAGCTTTCCTGTACGCGCAGCACGTCAGGACGCATGCGGCGCATGCGCTCGTCCCGCAGCGCCACCAGCACGCGTGGGTTCGGCTGCTCGCAGAATTCTGTCATGGGATGGGTGGTTGAGGTGGCCATGGCCTTTCTCCTGTTTGCTGGAGCTACTTTTCCGCAAACTGGCTCGTGCGGCAATGCACGCGGGCTAAAGCCGGGCTCAAATGAAGATCAGGATGTAAGCAATAGAGAAGATTAGGGCTTACAAGGCAATCTCAAACACCGGCTTCGCGGATCGCCGCTGCCAGTTGCTCGACAGACCAGTCGATTTGCTCGCTGGAAATGACCGCAGGTGGGGCGAGGAGAAGATGGTCTCCGGCCACGCCGTCGACGCTGCCCTGCATGGGGTAAACGAGCAGACCGCGCTTCAGATTGGCAGCACCAACCTGACCCGCAAAATTGCGCTCTGGCGGGAACGGCTGCCTGGTGGATTTGTCGGCGACGAATTCGACCGCCCACAGCAAACCGAGGCCGCGGACGTCGCCGACGGTTGGTTCGTCGCACAGAGTCTCGAGCCCTTGCTTGAATCTGGCAGCCGGGGAACCGGGGCGGGACGAATCGGCCGCTTCGACCAGATTCCTCTCCTGAAGATGCCGCAGCACGGCTCGACCGGCGGCAAGCGAGATGGGGTGCGCGTTGTAAGTGAATCCGTGGAGGAATGCGCCCGAACCGGCAGCGATTGCGTCCACGACTTTCTTGCTCGCGATCACCGCGCCGAGTGGAGCATATCCGCTGGAAAGACCTTTGGCTGTGACGAGAATATCGGGCTTTATGTCCCAGTGCTCGACCGCGAAGTTGCGGCCGGTGCGCCCCATGCCGGTCATGACTTCGTCGGAGATCAGCAGCACACCGTGACGCCGGCAGATTTCGGCGACGGATTGCAGATATCCTGGAGGCGGAACGACCGCGCCCAGCGTTGCGCCGCTGACTGGCTCAAAGATAAACGCAGCAGCCGCTCCGTTCGCCGCCTCGATCGCGCGCTCGAGGTCCGCGGCGTACTGCAGGCCGCAGTTGCGGCAGCCGTCAGTGCAGTCGAAATTGCAGCGATAGCAATACGGCATGCCGACGTGCGGGAATTCGCGCACCATCGGCACATACATGTCGCGGCGACGCTTATTGCCGGAGACCGAGAGCGCGCCGAGCGTCGAGCCATGGTAGCTCTGTTGACGGCTGAGGATTTGAAAACGCTTTGACTGTCCGATCTCGACCTGATATTGCCGCGCAAGTTTCAGTGCGGCCTCGACGGATTCGGATCCGCCGCAGGTGAAGTAGACGGCTCCTCCGCGGAAGTGATCTCCAGCGAAGGCGAGCAATCCCCTGGCGTATTCTTCGGCGACGGGAGTGGTGAACTGGCTGGTGTGAACAAATTCCAGCTGCGCTGCCTGCTCGGCCATCGCGCCAGAAATCTCCTTCACGCCATGGCCGATAAAGTTCACGGCCGCTGATCCGGCAAGATCAAGATACTTCTTGCCTGCGGAATCCCAGACATAGACTCCTTCGCCACGCGCGGCCTGCGGGAATTCTTTGCGGAAGGATCGGCGAAAGACGGAGGAGCGCGGTTCGAGTGGCATAGGACTCTCGATTATCGCACTTGCTCCGTCACGCAGCGGCCTATGCTTCCGCCCAGTTCCTGCGCTCCAGAATCGTTGGCGGTTCGTAGGTTTTCCCGCGCGCCAGGCGTTTCTCTTCGCGGCGCGTGGTCCACAACAGCACCGGGCCGAGCACGGCGGGCATCATGCGCGAGACCACGCCCGACTCGTGCTTGAACTCTTTGCGCAGCGCGTGAATCTGTTCGCTGACCTTCAGATTCACGCCGCGGAACTGCCGTTCCATGGCCCAGAGCGCCGAACTGTAGATCCCGCTCACGCGATGCATCTCGCGCGCAAAACGCTGGCGCACTCTCGCGTCCGGCCAATCTTTGTAGCGCTTCCAACCTGTCAGCAGAGTCTGCGCGATGCGGTAGAGACTAGGCCCATTTCTCTCAAAATCGTGCCAGAAGGCCCAGTCGAGGAAACGCTTGGAGTCCTCGCGCGAAATGGCGGCGTGCTTGAAGTTGAATTTGAATTGGCCATGCACGTCGGCAAAATCGACGTCGCGCAACAGCCGGCCTTCGTCGGCCATCTGCTGATACAGCGGCGTACCGGGCACGGGGGTGTAGAGCATGAACTGATGGAAGTCGGTATCGTGCGAGACCGCGTGCTCGATTTCCGCGACGATATTGTCGGGCGTGTGATGTTCGAGTCCGATGATTGTTGAGCCCTGCACGCGAATTCCGTGCGCCCGCAACTGGCTGGTAAGCGCGCGCGTGTCAGTCCCGTTCAGTTTGGTGTAACTCGAACGTGGCGATTCCAGGCCCATCCACAGCCACGACACGCCCAGATCGACAAGCTCCTGCATCGAATATTTGCGAATGGCGTTGGCGGATGCGAAGACCGACATGGTCCAGCTTTTGCCGGCTTCCTTCATGCGATCGAGCAGCCGCAGCGCGCGCTCGCGATGCAGCAGGAAATTCTCGTCCATCACGAAAAAGGATTGCACGGCGAGCTCGCGCTCCATGCGGTTCATCACGTCGAACAGTTCGTCGCCGGTCTCGAAGAAGTTGACGAACTTGCCCTTGCCTCCGAAGAACGCAGACGTCGTACAGAAGTTGCAGCCCATGGGGCAGCCGACGGAAGGAATGATGGTCGCAGCGGTCGCGCCTTTGCGCTCCGGCAGACGGATTCCCATGATGCGCGTTCGCATCCCCGAGACGATCGAAGGATGGCGAATCGGGGCGCTTTCCTCTTCGCCGAGATAGCGCCGCATCCACGAGACGCCTTCGCCGCGGACGATGTGGTCTGCGTCGACCATCTTCTCGATCCCGGGGATCGCAGCCACGTGGCCGCCGACCACGATGACCGACTGCGGCGAGAGCCGGCGGATCATGCGGCACATCTCCCGCACTTTTTCGACGTTCACAATGATCGAAGAAAGCCCGACGATGTCGTACTGCTGCGTGGCCAGTTCACGGGCAAAATCGTTGCGCGTGGGAAAGTCCAGCACCGTGCAGGGCGCGGAGACATTTTCCTGGATGAGCATGATGCCCCAGGAACGATGGAACATGCGCAACGAAAAACTTCCCTGCGCGCGTGTCACCTGATTGTGATATAGCTCCATCGGGTTGATGGCGCGGCTGCCGAATTCATCGTCCTGGGCGTACGGGCCAAAAACGGAACTCAGGAGGAGGCGGGCGCGGCTGCCTTTGGGATGCCGGGCCGGGGCGGAATCGAATGCGGCTGGTTGGCTCGCGGCAACGGGTGCGCTAACAGGATCTCGGGAAAGAATCTCCACGTTTCTTCATCGTCCATTTCCCCCCACAACGCCGTTAGTGTCATCCTAGCCGCGCGTGGCCTCAGTGGAACGTTCGACGGGAAGATAAAACAAAAACATTACAAAAGCCGGGAATGAGTTCCGGCGCTGGGAACTTGAACCCGGAAAGCCATCTGGCCTAGAATCGGTGCTCCATGGCGACGGACCCGTTTTACATCGATCGGCTGGACCGGGGCGTGCTGAGTTTGCGCGGCCCGCTGACCATGGAGAACGTGTCTCCATTCCTGAATGCCGTTCGGAGGGAGGACGCGCCGACGGTCATTCTGGACTTCACCAATGTTCCTTACTTGGATTCGTCGGGACTCGGCTCTCTGGTGAGCGCGTGCACCTCGTGCGCGAAATCAGGGCGGCGGATGGCGCTGACTGGCCTCAACAAGCGGGTCCAAAAAGTCTTCGAGATCACTAAGGTGGAGCAGGTATTCCTGACGTTCCCTACGCTCACCGACGCGATTGAAGCGTTCACCAACGCCGGCTCGGCCTAGTTCGCCGACTCCGGCTCTTGCTATGCCCGTCTTAATCTCCTTGCTCCGCGGCGTCAACGTTGGCGGGAAGAACAGGCTCAGGATGGATGCATTGTGCGCTCTGTACACCTCGCTTGGTTTCGAGGAACCGCGAACCTACGTGCAGAGCGGAAATGTCATCTTCCGCACGAAAGAAAAGAATTCACCGGCAATGGCCACTCGAATTCAAGAAGCCATCGCGCGCCAGTTTGGCTTCAGCCCGGCGGTCGTGCTGCGGACAACATCGGAACTTCGAACAGCGATTGCGGCCAATCCTTTCGCCGGGCGCGAGTTCGAGCCCGGCAAACTGCTGGTGACCTTTCTGGCGACCGACCCCGGAGCAACAGCGAACTCAGCCTTGGAAAGGCTCAAGGCCTATCCGGAGGAAATCCACCTGAAAGGCCGCGAACTCTACATTTACTTTCCGGAGGGCGCCGGAAAGTCGAAGCTGCCTTGGGCGTCGGTGGAGAAGTGGCTTAAGATCACGGGTACCGCACGCAATTGGAACAGCGTGACCAAGATGCTGGAGATGGCCGAGGCCATGGAGGCAGTTCCCTCTCAGAAGACGAAGGCGCCCGCAAAAAATGCTGCCTCCCGCAAGAAATGAGTGCCGTAGCGCGATGGTTTTACGGCGTCAGCCGGAATTCCGCATGCAACTTCGCGGTTGAATCCTCTCCCACCCAAACATCAAACTGCTCCGGCTCCACGACCCATTGTTTCTTGGTGGGACTCCAGAATTGCAATTCGTCTTTGCCCAGCGTGAAGTGGATGGCCTGCTTCGCGCCTGCCGCGAGGCTTACGCGCTGGAATCCCTTCAACTCGCGCACCGGCCGCGAGGCGCTGCCCGCGCGCTGGTGTGTGTAAAGTTGCACCACGGCGTCTCCTGCGCGGCTGCCGGTATTGGTGATTTCGACCGAGACCTCCAGGCTGGCGCCGACCTTGGCTTCCTGTCGGCTCAATTTCAGGTTCTCGAAGGAAAACGTTGTGTAACTGAGTCCGTAGCCGAAGGGATAGAGCGGCTTGCTCGAAAGGTCCCAGTAGCGCGAGGTGAAATTGGGAGCATCTTCCGGAGCCTGCGTGCGATTGTGGTTGTAGTACAGCGGGAGCTGGCCGGAGTTGCGTGGCCAACTCACCGGCAGATGTCCGGCGGGATTGGCATCGCCGAACAGAACATCGGCAACGGCGTTTCCACCCTGACTGCCCGGATACCAAGCTTCCAGAATCGCGGGAACATGCTCCGAGGCCCACGAAATGTCCACCGGGCGCCCGTTCACCAGCACCAGTACGACGGGCTTGCCGGTGGCCACAACGGCTTCCAGAAGTTCCTCTTGTCCACTCGATAGCCGGAGAGACGAACGCGACGCGGCCTCGCCGGACATCAGGGCAATCTCCCCCATCACCAGCACGGCCACGTCGCTTCGTTTCGCCAGAGCGACCGCTTCATCGAAAGCCCTTTGTGCTTCCTCTGAAGTTTGCTTCGGCTGTTCTTTCACGGTGAGCATGGGAACGTTTTCGAAGAAGGACGGGATGTCGCGCCGAAGATTCGGACCGTGCGCGAATTCCACAGACACCGCGTTGCCGACTGTGTTCTTGATTCCTTGCAGAACGTTCACGGTCTGGGCGGGATTGGTCATCGCTCCCCATAGGCCGAGCAGATCGTTTTGCACGTCCGCCATTGGGCCGATCACCGCGATCGATTTGATTTTCTGGCCAGTCTTGTCGAGCGGCAACAGGTTCTGTTCATTGCGCAGCAGCACCATCGAGCGCTGAGCAGCCGTGCGCGAAGCTTGCATGTGCTCGGGAGAATTCAGGACCGAGTCCATGCGCGAAAGATCGGTGAACGGATGCTCGAAGAGTCCGAGGCGAATCTTGGCCTCAAGAATAGGCCGCACGGCATCGTCGATCTCGCGCATCGAGACGCGGCTCTGCTTTACCTCGTCGGCCAAATACTTGAGATAGGTCCCGCTGGCCATGTCCATGTTGATCCCGGCGGTGAACGCCTTCTGCGCAGCATCCTGGCCGTCGCGCGCGTAACCGTGGATGATGAGACTATGAACGGCATTGGCATCGCTGACCACGAATCCCTTGAAGTTCCACGCCTCGCGCAGAACATCGTGATTCAGCCAGCGGTTGCCGGTCGCGGGGACATCGTTCAAGTCCATGTAGGCGCTCATGAACGTGGCGACACCGGCGTCGGCGGCCGCCTTGAACGGAGCGAGATAGACGTTCCACATCAGTTCTTCCGGGATGTAGGACGAATCGTAGTCGCGTCCGCCGTCCGCCGCGCCGTAGCCCGCAAAATGGTTGGCGCAGGCCAGAACACGATCGGGGCCGAGATCGCCCTGAAATCCCCGGACCTGCGCCCGGGCGATGGCTGCTCCCAGATAGGGATCCTCGCCAGCGCCTTCTTCCATGCGTCCCCAACGGGCGTCGCGGGCAATGTCGACCATCGGGCCAAACGTCCACGCAATCCCGGCGGCGCGAGATTCACGGGCTGCGATGGTTTGCGCGCCCTCGACCAGTTTCGGATCCCACGACGACGCCATGGCAATTGGCGACGGAAAAATCGTGCGGTAACCGTGAATCACGTCAAGTCCGAAGAGAATCGGAATGTGCAGCCGCGACTCATCCACCGCGATATGCTGCAGCCGATTCCTTTCTTTCGGATCCGTCACCCAGAGCACCGATCCGGCGCCATATTTGCGCAGCACATCCTCCGGATTGCCCGCCTGCTCCCGGAACTCGGGAATCGGGAACCCCGGCAACTGGGAAAGTTGAGCAACTTTCTCTTCGAGCGTCATCTTGCGAAGAAGATCGTCAGCCTTGGGTGTTTGAGACGACAACCGGCAGAGTGGATGGAGCAGCGTCAGTGCGAAGAACAGGGTGAAGATCTGAGATGCGCGGGAACGCAGACAAGGCATTGGACTTCTCCTCTCGGAGGTTTGGTGGCGGCGGTTTCGTCAGGGAAACACTCCGCTCGGATCGCGCCTGGCCGTGAAAACATGGAAGTGTACGCCAATCCGGCGGCCGAGGATAGCGGCTAAGCGCAATTGAGCGCGAACTCCGCCCAACGGCGCAGCGCAGGTCGGAACCGCCGGCCTTGCGAACGAATAAGGAAGGATTGGTCGGGACGGGCAGATTTGAACTGCCGACCCCTCGCACCCCAAGCGGCTCTGAAGACTCAGAGTCGAAGTAAATAAACACACTTCTGGTTTTCCGGTTGGTCTCTTTTCCCCTGTTTTTTCCAAGTTGCGTCACAAAAATGTCACAGCGAGTGCTCCTGCCTATTAATTTGTCCTTCTTTCCGGTAGCTGGCAATTATCACGAAGCTGTTGCCAAGTTGAACACAACGGGCGGCTTCGCCGCTGCATCAATTGTTTGTGTCCAACTCAGACCTGACGACCATTCTTCTCCTACTCCTGCTGCTCGTCGCTCTTGCACAATTACTCGGTCATTTGTTCGTCAAGATTCGCCAACCCAAGGTCGTTGGCGAAATTCTTGCCGGAATTATCTTGGGGCCAGCGTTGCTGGGTCGGCTGCACTTTGGCTCACTGTCAACCCTTGAATTGTCCCATCAGCATGCACCCATCCTCGATTTTGTTTACTGGATGGGGTTGTTGCTTCTGATGTTTCTGTCTGGTGCTGAAACCAAGCAGTTGTTCACCCGTGAAGAGAGACGAGAGGTAAGTTGGTTGGCACTCGTTGGCACTGGGATTCCTTTTGTAATCGGACTGGCGTTCGGGCCAAGGTTGGCTAGTGCAGCTATTGCAGGGCCAAAAGGGAACAAGTTTTCCCTGATTATCATCTTGGCTGTCGGAGTGGCTGTCACTTCGGTTCCGGTAATCTCCAAAATCTTCGCTGACCTCAAGATTCTCCACACCCGCTTTGCACGGCTCGTGCTGGGTGTAGCTGTTCTTGAAGACATCGTGCTTTGGGCCGCTCTGGCTGTCGCAACTGCTTTGGCAGGAACCGCAGTGCTTCAGCCTCGGCAACTCGCTTACCATCTGTTCGCTACATTGGGATTCTTTGCACTAGGTCTTACGTTGTTGCCGAGAGCAGTCAAGAGAATCAATAAATCCAGATTCAATGTCTTCGCTCAACAGGCTCCCGTTGCCTACGCCCTAGCCGTCTTGCTTGCGTACTGTGTTATTGCTGGTGCCCTTGGAGTGAACCTTGTGTTCGCCGCTTTCCTTGCTGCATTTGCAGTTGTACACAAGAAGCGTCGTCTGTTTGCAGACGCCCTCGATGCAATTGGCAAAGTTTCGTTCGCCTTCTTCATCCCGATTTATTTCGCCATCGTCGGGCTGAAGCTCGACCTCGTTCGAGCGTTTTCTTGGCGAATGCTTCTGCTGTTTCTCCTCGGGACGTGCGTAGTTAAGGTCTTATCCGTTGCCCTTGCCGGTCGGCTGGCGGGATTCCGTGGGCTCGACCTCATTAACTTGGCGCTTACCACGAACGCCCGTGGTGGGCCGGGCATCGTTCTAGCCAGTGTCGCCTTCGATGCAGGCATCATCAATGCGAAGTTCTACACGACTCTTGTTCTAGCTGCGGTAATCACATCTCAATTCGCTGGGGCTTGGCTTGAACACGTATTGCGGAGAGGCTGGCCGTTGTTGAGTTCTGATGTCCCCCAGCCACAGGTTGCAACCGGAGATGCAAGCGTGGCAGCATAACCTCCACGCTTACCCTATGATGAAGCTAACAGAGATGTACTGCCATCAGATTGGATTCGAGGCTCGATGCCGAAAAGTCGTTTCGGCCTAAGGTTTCTTCTTGATTTTGGGACGTGCAGGAGTGGATTTCTTGATTTCCACTGCCACTTTGTCGAGCACGTACATTGCCTGAAGCAAGTTTTCGACAATATCCATGACGGCGTGAACGTCGGCCAGCTTGGGTGCGTATCCCCTGTGGGCAGCGGCACTGCCAGCATCAAGAGCAGCATCTAGGATTTCCCGGTTCTTTTGACTGATGAAACCTTGGTTCTCCAGCTTCATGAGCTTCTCTGCGAAGGTTCCAACATCCCCGACCTTATCCACAATGACCATATCCAACAGTGCCCGTGCTCCCATCAAAGGCAGAGCACGAGTGTTCGCACCCAGCGAGTTGTAAATCTCCATCAGCAGCAATTGCAACTGCCCCGGAATCTCATCGAACCACTCCGGCTTGTGTCGGGAGACGGGCGGCGGGTAGTACCTAATATCTGGGTGTTCCCATTCAGAGAATTCGTGAGTACGTCGAACCACAACTGACTTGCAGCCACAGCATTCAAACATTTCGTGAGCAATGTCCCAATAGATTCGAATTTCTTCATCCCAAGGCTCCGAACCTTGGTCGTGGGTTTCTTTGAGGAGTTTGTGCAGCGTGACCCGGCGACAGTCGTTGCAATGGAGTCTCTGGATTTTGCTCTTGATTGTCTTTTTCTTCGGAGTGGCCATGTTGATAAGAGTATCTAAATTCCGAGCGGAATGCCGATTAGGATGCCGAGAAGCAGCCTCCTATCAACAGTTTGCGGCCTAGCCGAAAACACTCTGAACTACGTATCCTAAGTTATCCGCAATTTAATTGACTCTTTGATTCAGTCTGTCCCCGTCTTTCGTTAGCAGGTCGGATTCCACCCGTCCTTAGCCTATAACGACTGCCCTCGGAGGAACCCCATGCGAGTCGCAATATATGCCAGAGTGAGCACGCTAAGCGGTCAGCATCCTGAGATGCAGTTGGCTGAGCTTCGGGAATACGCATCACGTCGAGGATGGAAGGTTGTCGGTGAGTTCGTGGATGAGGGAGTGTCCGGTTCGAAGGAATCCCGGCCCGAACTTAACCGCTTAATGACAGATGTTCATCGCCGCAAGTTTGAAATTGTCCTCGTCTGGAAAATCGACCGTTTCGGAAGGTCACTGAAGCACTTGGTGAATGCGTTGGCCGACCTCGATGCCTACGGCGTAGCTTTCGTCAGCCTGCGTGACAACCTCGACCTCAGCACACCATCCGGCCGGCTGATGTTTCAAATTATCGGGGCGATGGCTGAGTTCGAGAGGTCGCTGATTCAGGAGAGGGTCAGAGCCGGACTCAAGAACGCCCGTGCCCGTGGAAAGCGGCTGGGGCGTCCACAGGTCGCCGTGGATGTCGCCCAAATTGCCGAGCTTCGAGCTTCAGGAGCGTCGTGGAGCGACATTTCGCAGCAGATGGGCATTGGAGTGGGCACCGCCCACCGTGCCTTCCAGCAGGCTTCGAAAAACCCCTCGAATTTGCCTCGTAATCCGGTTCCGTAAGTGGCTGATTTCAGAGCGGTCGGTAAGAGCCGGATTTTGGCAGTTTTCAATTCGACATACATCTGATTTTGGAAGGTCGCACTGGAGGACACCATGGTTGAGCGTCTGATTCGTGGCATCGGAAATTTCGTCCTGCTCGTCGCCTTCACGCTGCTGCTGCCGCTGTTCTGCTTCGCTGCGTGGCGGTGGGGCTCCCCAGATGAAATTTGGTTGATGAAAGTGCTGACATCCGTGCTCAGCCCTTTCAGTGCGGTTCTCTGGTACATCATCGCCAGCCATGCGCTGTTCCGGCGAAGGTCGAGTTTCGTCGTCCAGTTCAGCATCTTCTGCCTGAGCGCTTTCGGGGTCTGGTGGGTCATCAGCACGGGTAGGCTGACGTTTTGAGCCGCTACAAAAGGCCGGATCGCCTCTTCAAACGACGGCCTTCGGTCGCTCACGGAAAAGCCACGACGCCGAATCACTGATGCGCAAGTTGTGGAGATGGTCTGGCGGCAGACTCAGTGCGTGAGGACTCAAGAGGGCACTTGTCCTCTTCTCATCTTTGGTCGGCAATTAGCCGAGGAGTTGAACGCTTTCTTCTGGGAGGAATAATGCGCATTCTGTTGGTGGACGACGACCCGCTGCAATTGAAGTGGCTGGAGGAGATTTTTCTGAATCGGGACTACAGTGTCTTTTCGGCAGGGGATGGCAGGGAAGCCTTCGAAATCTACCAAACTTCCGGCCCATTCGACGCTGTGGTAACCGACTTCCAGATGCCAAAGATGGATGGTGTCGAACTCATCGAGGCGATTCGTAAGATTTATCCCACTCAGCACTGCGTGCTTCAAACCTCGGAGCGTGCAGTTCTGATTCCCGGCGTTCCACAACTTCACAAACCCTACGGTCTGCGCCAACTGCTCAGGGCGTTGCGACTGCCTGTCCAACCATTGTTGTTCTGATCGGCTTCATTCTTGTCCCCCTTCATGTTCCGAGATTCCAAGGACGGGCGGCAGCAATTTGACTGGGCGAAATGCAGGCTGATCATATTGTCATTCATCATCCAACGCCACGTTGCAAGAGCTTGGTGGAAGGCCTACTCCAGTTGATATGCGCCCCACGAGAAAGTAAGGATAGGATTGCAGTTCTTGCCCTTTACCGACCATTCTGTAGTGCCAGATGTCTTACCCAACACGTGTGGCAATGCGACCCCGAAATACGAACCGTCACCATCGGCTTTTGTGACTCCATGAGTCTTCTCTCCATAGCTCTTGCCATCTACAGTCAATTCCTCGTTTGGTTCAAACCCACTGCCTTGGATGTAAGTTATCTCGCCCTTTGTAGTTCCGATCACAGATTCGAGGGCGCACGTCTTGTCGGTGACAGAATTTGGGAATGGAATCGCTGAAATAAAGGCCTTAAAACTACCGTCATCGGAGACTAGGGACAGACGTTTAGGTTCCGCTTTGCCAGCATAGAAGACGAGTTCGACGGGAGCTTTTCGTGGTGTGCATCTAGCCATGCCATCCGAATCGAGTGTCACGCCCTCAAACAATTTAATGATCTGCCCATTGATCTGGACTTGATAGAGAGTGTAGGTCAGATTCGTGGGTAGTCCCTTTGCGAACACGAAGTATTTCACGAGCGTGCGGTCTGAGGTTTTCGATCGGTCGATCTCTTTCAACGACAAATCAACACCGGGGGTGTTCATTTTTTTCCCGAAATTCTTTTGGAGGTTGGCCATCTTCATCACCACTGCTGTCTGGTCGGGCGTCAAGTCTTGATTTGAAGGGGACGATTTCTCGACCGTTTGCGCAACAGCGAGTGTCGAAACAACCAGAAGAGCAAGCCGACCGCCAACGGTGTGTCTCATGTGCGTGCAGAGTCTACTCTACGGCGTCCTACTGTTGCAAAATCGCCATATCACTCTCTTGGCCTTCACTTTGGCAATTCTGGCCGATTTGAGTGGCGGCGACCAGATTACAATGTCCTACTCTAAAATGCTCAGTAAAAGGATGAGCGTAATGAAATCCATCTTACTTGCCTCGCTGTGCGTGTTGATGTTGCCGTCCACTGGCGCTTCCAACCCTTCCGATCAGCAAGAAGCGACCAAACTACTGGAACTGACCGTATCAAAAACGAATATTTTTGACCTGCCCTCCTTCCGCATGAAGGCGAGCCTGCAGATCGAGATGCAAGACAAGTTGCTAGATGGAAACTATCAACTACTCTGGAATGGCCCCGACCAGTGGCGAGAAGAGATAACTTTCCCCGGGTACACTGAGGTTCAGGTAGGTGGGAAGGGAAACGTATGGATACAGCGCAGCACGGATTTTATTCCTCTGCGCATCTACCAGTTACATGCGGCGCTGGGATTTGGTTCCGGCGTAGCCGGGCCAAATCCTGCATTTTCCTTTGTTCGACTAGGACTCACGCCAAAAGACACAATCAAGAAAACGAGTTCCCGAACGGAACACGGCGAGAAGTTAACGTGTGTTGAGATCGAGCACGAGACAAAGTCCTCATCCACCGTGTGCGTAAATGACAGCACCGGAGCCCTTGTGCGTGATTCATCATCCTATTCAGACAGTGACTTTCAGCCAGTCGTTGGAAAAACCTTTCCCCGATCTCTGAGCTTCATAGAAGAGGGGAAGAGAGTGGCTAAAGTGAGCATCAGTGAGTTGGTTAGTCCGGCAGAGTTCGCCCCGAACTCATTTGCGCCGCCGATTGGAATTGTGCAGCAAGCGGGGTGCATGAATCCGATCGTACCTCGAATCGTGAATAAGTTGGCTCCTGTGTACCCGACAAGTGCTCGGCAACAACACATTCAGGGGACGGTGGCCGTCGACGCCGAGATCGGTTTGGACGGCGTTCCAAGAATCAAAAAGGTCGTCGCCAATCCCGATCCGAGTCTCGTAAGGTCGGCGGTTGATGCTATTTCGGGGTGGAGATACGAACCTGCGACATGCGATGGCAAACCTGTGTCAATCGAGACCGTGCTACGAGTTAACTACAAGCTCTCGCAATAGAGTGGATTAGATCTCTGGCGATATGGAACCCCATGCTTTCCACCAAAGTGCGGAATCCCCATCCTGCAAGTCAAATGGGGAACTGGGGACGATTTCTTTATATCTGTGACCCAAACGTGTTCCGATGGGGAAAACAGGAATTCCTGAGTCTTGTCCCCATCTTCCCCATGTACTTAGAAAAAGAAGAAGTTCTTCTCTCTCTTTTATATACAAGGTACTTGGCCTAATGAGGAAAACTTCCCGTGGGGATGGTCAAACCTCCCCAACCTTGGCAAATCTCCGAGTGGGGATTAGTAACACATTCCCCACGACCGGGAAGTTCCCCGGCCTTACTTCCAATTCTTTACCCAAACGAGCAACGGGTTGTTGCGACCTTCTTTGGCATGCCGAGGCAAAATTTCACTCTTGTCCTTCCTGTTCACTTTGGCATAGTCAAGCTGCCCCATCTTTACAAGGCCGTCGAGGGTTCGGTTAACAAGGCTTGCCCCGTGCTTCCACCATTTACTGTCATGAGCGACACGTCGCCACGATATTGGCTCTTTGCCGAGACCGGCCAACTTGTGGAATCTGTTCATCATGATCTCGCCAAGGACAGCTTCCGGCGTGTCCTTAGCCTCACTTGGCCGGAAGACCTCACGCAAACGGCATTGCCACTCGATGAACTTGATCGCCGCAGTCATGCATCCAACGCTGACTTCAAACTCGCCGTTGGCTGATGCCGCAAGAATCGCAACTTTCATCAGGTTGTATTTCAGCCGGCCGTCAACGTCGATCGGGTTGCTCCAAGCCGTGTACAAAACTTGTGCGTCTGAATTAATGTTCGTGACGATCATGTACGGGGCCGTGGGGACGAATGAGAAAGGGTCATCCGACAGGCCGGGGTCGTAGGACATGTCCTCAGCGGAGGCGCTTGTAACCCTACTCCATGGTTTGCTTCCGTCGAACTTTTCACCCGCCGCATAGCCCAGCAACATCCGACTCATCAAACCGAAGGCGGTCTCTCGCCCGAAAGCCTCTGCGAACTCCTCAGGGCTGTCATCCTTGACAGGGATACCTCCGACCCAACTGAGTCGGCAATCACACGACTGGGATCCCGTCTTATCCGAACACTCCCACTGGCCGGAATCCCAAACCTCGCACAACATATCGGAGAGGACAGAGCCTTCGATCGCCGCTTTCTTCAGCGTCCCTCGCATTTCATTTGTCCGCAGCAGCATCTTGGTAGGCCCGGGTAGAGTCCGTTTATTGGAGCCCTTTCCTTCGGTGCGATCACCAATGATGCCCATCAGGCCACGATCGGATGAAGCGGTAGTCACACGGAAATCAACTTTGTTTTTCAGGTCGAGAACCTTGCATGCACGTGCGATCGCTGTATTCTTTCCGCCGCCCACGGGAGCGATCAATCCGACATATACATTGACCCGGGTTCCGCACATTTCGTCGTCCATCGGGATGGAACTGAAGCATCCGAGTAGCGCAGGGTATGCGAGCCCTAACGGCATCTCCATCTGAGCCGCTAGTTCGCCCAGTCTCCCGTACATTGCATCCGCCGGGCAGGCTAAGGACACATCTTCAGATCTTGCCTGTACTGGGGGTGTTACCTGCTTCGGAGCAGGAATTGCTTCTTCGTTCGGAGCACTGCGAAAGTGCTCAAGTCCGCAGGCACACTGGTCTCTGTAACAGAGTTCCCTGCGGGACGGTGCGTCCGATCGGAACGGCACTATCCTGTTGGCGAACTTCGATTTGGCCGCTTCGGTCATTTGACCTCCCGGGCATTGGGGTAAGCGGCAAGAAACTCTGCAAGTTCGCTATCACGGACGCTAATGGCTCCAACCCCGTCGATTACGAAGAATCTGCGGCCGAAAGTCAGCCGCTCGTATTCGTCCATGCAAACATCGCAAATGCATCCCCGTTCGGGGATATGGTTATGGGCCAGACCGCATCCACCGTCGAGACAAATCAAGCACCTGTCGCCACATTTGCAATTGTTGTCATCCAAACCGCCGCTCAGATAATGCCCGAAAAGAGAGTCCGACCTCTCCGGGCTGGGCCGGGCAATCGAGACGCTATGCCAGCCCTTTTGCCGGCACAGTTTGCAGTCGCAGGATGGCCGCCGGGTGAGGTAATGAAGCTTTTCTTGCAAACGATCGAGTTCGGTCGAAGCCTGATCAAGTTCGTTACGTGGAATAACAGGCCCACCTAGGTCTTCGGAGTTGACGATGCGCCATAGACGCTCGCATTCACTTTCCAGATAGGCGAGGTCGTTCTCCCGAGAGTCCTCAGTTTTTACACTCTTGCTGAGATTTTCCCGAGTTTGGATGTGCTCGCACAGGGAAGCATCATTGCCGCAGCGGTTGCAGACTGCCATCGTTAGTCACCAACCATCTTGATCTTGTGTGCTGGGGATCCTGCGCCACGTTTCCGGCCCTTGCCGATCGTTCGGGCAATGATGGAGACGACTGGCTGCCGGAGCCCCACAATCTCTCCGATTTCCCGCTGCGACAGGTTGGCGTCTAAGAGTTTTCCGACCTGCTTGATCTTTTCTTCAGTAATTGCCATTCGTGTTTCCTCACCAATGACCCACGAAGTTCGTTTATTTCTTAATGCCGCTCATAATTCGTCTAGAGAAACGCATTTGCCAGAAGTCAATCCGAAATCGCTGATCGTTCCTCCAATTTTGGTGCAAAAACGTACCGGCCCCCGGTCTGCGCACCACTACCGCAGACACAGGGATCAATTTTTCCTCGTTGGTTGATCAGCAGAAAGGTTGGTGGGCGATCGAATGTGATCCCGAATGCCACTGCCGTCACAGAGCCGGTAGAAATGCGAAGAACCTGCGTTGGGTTGCTCCGTCCGGTGGCCCTGTGAGCCTGACGCTCAAGGTATTAGATGCACGAGGGCAGGCTTTGGTTAGAGGCTTCGAACGCCTGAAAACCGGCGTCAGTCAATGAGTTGCGGCCTAGTCGAAATCAGGCGGC
Source organism: Terriglobales bacterium (assembly GCA_037443605.1). Lineage (GTDB taxonomy): Bacteria > Acidobacteriota > Terriglobia > Terriglobales > Acidobacteriaceae > Sulfotelmatobacter. The sequence goes on along the minus strand of JBBIOA010000023.1, from coordinate 13,293 downwards.
GGTTTGTATCCTAAGCCCATGAGCGCAAAACAAAGGTCGAAGAAGCCCGATGGCAAAGGTCGCCGGGAGCGCCGCCCAGTTCCCTACGCAAGGATTGCGAAATTGTGGGAGAAGGGAAGAACCATTGCGGAAATCGCCAAACGTATCGGGCGTGTGGATACAGGCAACGACCGGTACCACTCCATTCGAGTCATCCTGACTCGAATGCATAAAGGCTACAGAGATGCCACTGGTAAGGCTTTTCGGTTGCCCCATCGGGTCTCGAAGAAGACTCTGAAAGCCGCCACCAAGGCAGGAAAGAAGGCTGCTCGTGGATAGAGCCGGCAAGCCGTTCTTGGTGCTCCGATACGGGCTGCGCCAATGTGCCGTTTGTCGGGGAATTTTCACCCATGCTGAGGCCCGTGAGCACAGTTCGGTTCTGTGCGCCCCTTCGGTAGGTTTTGCACAGGTCATCGCAGAGTCCATTGCGCACGGCGCCGTTGCCGAATGCTGAGTTCGTCCGAGCCTGAAAATGACCATCTACAAACGAGGCGGCTGTTGGTGGGCGGATTTCAGCTTGGGATGCAAGAGATACCGCATTGCACTGAAGACCTCGGATAGGCGTGAGGCGGGGCGAAGGGAAAAGCTTCGTATTGCCGAGGCTCAGAATGGCGGGGCCTTAATCCCGTCGAATGTTGGCAAGTTGACGGTCTCCGAAGCGGCGGAACTCTATACTGCACGGCGAAAAACCGAGGTTTCCAGTTCAACAGTCCGGCTAGAACGTGACGCCCTCAAGCAGGTCAGGCGGCATCTGGGCACAACGTTACTCGGCAGCTTGACCCCAGAAACCATTTTGTCCTACAGCAGAGCGAGGAAAGCTGAGGGCATCGCCAACAGGACAATCAACATCGAGTTAGGCGTACTGCGCCGAATCCTGAAGCAGTTCAAGTTGTGGCATGTGGTGGGTCAGGACTACAAGCCTCTCACCGAGAACAAAACCGTAGGACGGGCTCTGACCCCGGAACAGGAACTCAAGCTGTTCTCAGTTGCCAGCAGCCGACCTGAATGGGGTGTGGCGTTCTGGGTCTCGCTGATTGCAGCCAATACAACCACTGGTGGGTGTGAAATCAGGAACCTGAGATTACAGGACATTCAAATGGAGGCGAAAACTCTCTGCGTGAGGGTCGGCAAGAACAGATTCCGAGTCAGGACTATTCCCCTCAACCGAACCGCTTGTTGGGCGGTCGAGCGATTGCTCGACCGGGCCCACAAGCTGGGTTCGACCAACCCAGAGCACTACCTAATCCCACTGAGGCTCGGAGGCAAACAGTACGACCCGACCAAGCCGCCAAGCCGCTGGGGCTGGAGAACTGCGTGGCGCAAGATGACCAAGGAAGCCGGACTGGAGAGCCTACGACCCCATGACCTGCGCCACCACGCCATTACGAAGTTGGCGGAATCGCCGGAAGCCAGTGAACAAACCATCATGGCAATCGCTGGACACGTGAGCCGGGAAATGCTGGAACACTACTCGCATGTCCGGCAACAAGCGAAGCGGAAGGCAGTTGAGTCGTTGGATAACGACACAATTACGTCACAATTGGCAAAATGGGAGGAGCAGGCGAACCAGAGTCAAAAACCAGAAACCAAAGAAAAGAAAAGCAAATTATTGGTCGGGACGGGCAGATTTGAACTGCCGACCCCTCGCACCCCAAGCGAGTGCTCTACCAGGCTGAGCCACGTCCCGACTCGGAGATTCCGGTGATTCCAGCGCAAATACATGCGCAGGTACAGCGGAGGGGCAGCTGTAATTTTACACCACAATTGCAGTGCCTGAGGGCATGAATCCCAACTCGCTTTGAGAAAGCTTGCCGCGCCAAGGATGCTAGCGGGCGACGGCTAGTCCAAATCTCGCCAGTTCTTTCCCACCCCCATATCGACCTGCAACGGCACCGCCAGCGCATGGACCTTATCCATGTGCTCGCGCACCAGGGCACGCATCGCGTCTACTTCGTTCTCGGGCACTTCAAACACCAGTTCGTCGTGGACCTGCAGCGTCATGCGCGACCTCAGGCCGCGCTCGCGCAGGGCGGCATCGATGCGGATCATGGCGATCTTGATCAGGTCGGCAGCCGTTCCCTGCAACGGAGTGTTGACGGCGGTGCGCTCTGCGAATCCGCGCTGGTTGACGTTCTTGCTGTTGATGTCTGGGATGGGCCGCACGCGCCCGAACAGCGTTTTCACGTGCAGATCGCGGCGAGCCGCTTCCAGTGTCTTGTCGATGAATGCCCGTACGCCCTTGTACTTTTCGAAATAGGCGGCGATGAAGCGCTTGGCCTCGCCGGTTTCGATGCCCAATTGCTGGGAGAGTCCGAAGGGCGAGAGCCCATAGACGATGCCGAAGTTCACGACTTTGGCCTGGCGGCGATGATCGGACGTCACCATCAGCGGCGGCACGCCAAAAACTTGCGAAGCGGTCAGCGTATGAATGTCGTCCCCGCGGCGATAAGCTTCGACCAGCAAAGGATCGCCGGAGAAGTGCGCCAGCAGCCGCAATTCGATTTGCGAGTAGTCCGCGGTCAGCAGGACATGCCCTGGCTCGGCAATGAATGCCGCGCGAATTCCGCGGCCGAGTTCGGTGCGAATCGGAATGTTCTGCAGATTCGGATTCGCCGAAGACAGGCGTCCGGTGGCCGTGCCGGTCAGGCCGAATGTGGTGTGCAGACGCCCGGTGGCAGGGTTGATCATCGCCGGCAACGCGTCGACGTAGGTGGACTTCAGCTTGGTGAGCTGCCGGTAATCGAGCACCATGCGGGCGATCGGATGATTCTCGGCAAGTTCTTCCAGCACATCCACCGCGGTTGAGATGACGCGCCCCTTGCCGTATTTCACCGGCTTCGGCAGATTGAGACGATTGAAGAGCACATCGGCCAACTGCTTTGGCGAGCCGATGTTGAACTCCATCCCCGCGGATTCATGGATCTGCCTGGCCTGAGTAGCGATTTCACGCTCCAGTTCCGATGACATCTGCGCCAGTGCAGCCGTGTCGATCTTCACGCCCGCCTGCTCCATCGAGGCCAGCACCGGAACCAGTGGCAGGTCCATTTCTTCGTAAAGCTTCGTCAGGCCCGCCTGATCGACTTCGGCACGAAGTGCGTTCGCGAGCCTGCCGGTGATGTCCGCCGACTCGGCCAACCCTCCGGCCAATTTCAAATTGAACTGCCGCAGCGCGATCTCCGCCAGCGAGTGCGAGGAATAAGTTGGGTTGATGAGATACGAATACAACGTTGGGTCATGACGCACGCCAGCCAGACTGATTCCCGCGGGAGAAAGCGCGTGGATCGCGGCCTTGTAATCGTGAACCGCCTTGGGGAGCGACGCGTCTCTCAGGACGGACCGAAGTTTGTCGCCGACCGCGCCCCCGTCGAGCGTCCCTGTCATAGCAGTCCCCGCGGCTCCGGACAGCGCAATGTGCAGCGCCTCCGGAGCTTCTGGCACGTCGCCGGCCGGCTCAGAAACCGACAGCTCGGCAAACAACGACCCGGACATCAAGAGCTGGGCCTGCCTCGGTTGTTCTTCGCCCTCATCTTCCTTCTCAACGCCCTCGGGATCCGCTTGCTCCCGGTGCTCGACCGCAACCGCAAGCACACCCTCGGCAGGAATCGCGCCGACCAGCCGGTCAATATCGGAGCCAGACTTGACCTCGCCGTAGTGCGCCTCGGCGACTTCGACCACCGGCAACAATTCCTTCAGCAGCGATGTGAACTCGAGTTCAGTGAAGAGCGCACGCAGTTCGTCGAAGTTCGGTTCACCCACGCGCATCGATTCCGTATCAAGTTCCACCGGCACATGGGTATCGATCGTCACCATCTTCTTGCTAAAGAGAATCGTGTCGCGATTGTTCAGCAGCGATTCGCGATAGGTCTTCTTCTCCACCTCAGCGGCGCGATCCAGCGCCTGCTCCAGACTTCCAAACCGCCGGATGATTTCCACCGAGCCTTTATCGCCGATCCCCGGCGCCCCGGGAATGTTGTCGATGGAATCGCCGCGCAGCGCCATCACGTCGATGACGCGCTCGGGAGGCACGCCCAGAATCTCTTCCACCTTGGCGCGGTCGCAGATCAGGTTATCTTTCGGTGGATTCAGGATCTGCACTCGGTCGTTCACCAGCTGCATCATGTCTTTGTCGCTCGACACGATGTAAACCGGGAGCGATGCCTCGGCGGCCTGGCGGGCAAGCGTCCCGATCACGTCGTCGGCCTCGAAGCGCACTTGCTCAAGGATGGGGATGCGATAGGCTTCGAGCGCTCGCCGGATGTACGGTACCTGCTGCGCCAGGTCTTCCGGCATGGCGGAACGATTCGCCTTGTAACCTTTGTATTCGACTTCGGTGAAGGTTTGCGTCTTGATGTCGAATTTGCGAACCTTGGTGACCGCTTCCGCTTCCTCATCACGGAAAGTAGCGCCCGCCACATCGAACACTGCGGCCAGGTATTGCGGCGAGAAGTCGTCGCGCAATTTGCGCAGCATGTTCACGAATACGTACACCGCTGCGGTGGGCAAGCCGCGCTTGGTCGACATGGGACGCTGCCGCGCCATGGCGTGGTAGGCGCGGAAAATGAACGACATAGTGTCGATCAGGAAGATCCGCGCCGGATCGGAAGGCGGGCGCGATGAAGCGGCTGCTTGAACCGGCGGTTCGGCCGCCAGCGCGGACGATGATTTCGGGCGAGGGCTCACCGTTGCCAGTGTAGCAGCAGGAAGTCCGGGGCCTAGAAGTCGAGATCGAAGTCGGCCTGCACGACTTTCTTGCCCTTGCCGCGCTGGTTATTGTGGAACACCAGGTAGTATTTGGCCGACTGGCTCCAGGTCGGCGGGATGCTCAGATTCACTTCCTGAAAGTGCGCTTCGTCTCCCGAGAACAGAGGATCGACGGGGTGCCCCTGGAGCATGTCCGAAAATTGCTTTTCACTCAGCACCAGGCACTCCACGTTAGCCGCGTCGTCGTCCTCTTCCGCGCTGGTTGGCTGCAACTGGTTGCGCTGTAAAAATGAACGGTAAGTCCCGTGCATTTTCGGATTGACCGCGTGGGCCGGAATCTGAAAGGGCAGATCGACGATGTCGGTGACCGCGAACGTTTTGTGAAGTAACTGTGCAGAAGTTCCCACCGGCGAATCGCCCACATGATCGGCAGGATTTGGATCGCGAGAAGTGAACGTAACAGGAGTCAGCGTGTCCACATGACCGTCCCGATGACGCGCCATGTAATCGGCGAGCGGGCCGGTGATGGTCACCATGTTCTGCGCTTCCTTCGCTTCGTCGTTAGCGTCGGCATTGGTAACCGGTGTCGCGGGCAACGCAGACGCCGCTTTGTGCCAGTGCATGCGCGCGAGCGAAACGATGATCGCGAGCGTAAGGCCTACTGCCATAAGTCCCAGCCAGTTCTTCATAATTCACCGCTGACGAAAATGGTAGCGGGGCAAAACGGCTCAGCCTAGTGATTCCCGTCGCGAAGAGATTACTTCCGTTTGGCTGGCGGGACGGTCAGCGGTCGACCGGTTTCCCGAACGTGGTGTTGAAGTGCAGTTGAATCTCGCCGCAAGCGCCCTGCTCCGGCGAATAGACCACGCAGCTATCGAAGGGTCGCGAATACACATGCAGGCTGACTGCTCGCTGGTTGAATTCGCGCGGATTGAAAACGCGGTGCACGGGGTCCGCAGGATCGACGGCGCAGGGGTGCGAAATGTTCATCTCCACCGTGTTCTTCGGTTCGAGCGTAGATCGCCCCGCCTCCAGGTTCTGATGGACAAGATGGAAGTTCTCCACCAGCAGCCGCCCGATGGGCACGGCCATCCAGCAGTTCTGGTCTTTGTGATTGTGCACAGAACTGGATTGCCCAACCTCCCAGCAGATGGCCATCAATTCGTACAACGCTGTGCGGTCGATCAGGTTGCGCGTGTAGTGTTGTCGATCCCAGTTCAGGTAAGGAGCGAGCGAGTCGGCGCTAACCGGCATGTTCTCGAGAAACCGCCGGATGGGCTCTGTCTCGCTGAATGTCTCGGCCGGAAACTGGCGCAAACCTTCAACCAATTGGTCGACAAGGACTGGTTTTGTGACGGTCGTCATCGGTTGGCTCCCGAGAGAGTATACCCGCGCATTACGGTTCACGCCCGGCGTCGAGGAGCTCTTTGCTGCCCCCCTGGGCGACGGCGGGATAAGCGACCGCGCTCTTGCGGCGGCGCAGCGCGCGAGGCAAGTCCGATTTCAACACCCACAATCCGGCAGCCACGGCGGCCGCCCACGTGATGGTCACGAGCGCCAGTTGTGTCAGATCCGCGAGCCGGCTCCCTCGTCCGCTGGTTGGAAGAGGAACTGCCCTAGCCACGGCAAAGCTGAGGCCGCCGGCAAACACTGCGGTCACCGCCGACTTGCCTAACTCTCCCCAGCGTAGACCGCCGAGCGGCACGAAATTTCGGCGATGCAGCAGCCAGGCCAGCGCCATTAGGTTCGCACCGATTCCGATGTCTGATGCCCAAGCCAGGCCGATCACTCCGAACCTGTGGAACAGAATCGAATATATGGGGAGCGACGCGGCCGTAATCACACTGACCGCAACCATCGGCGTCAGCGTGTTGCCCGCCGCATAGAAGGCGCGAGCATAGAGGCCCTGCGCAGCCCAGAGCGCCAGCGAAAGCGAAAACCAGAAGAAGTAGACGGCAGTCGATTGCGTATCGACGAAGACGAACTTGCCGCGACGATAAACCAGATCAATCACGGGCAGTGCGGCGGCCATCATCAATGCAGTCGCCAGAAATGACGCCGCCGAGACTCGATACACGGAGTCGTTGACCGTATCGGCAAACTCCTTCATCCGTTTCTCGTTAAACAGCCTTGCAAAGAACGGCAGCGATGCCTGGCCGGTCGCCTGCCCCAGCACGGCGATGGGGACCGCAAACAGACGCTTGGCGTAGTTGAGACGAGCGATTTCCCCGACGCGGCCCGCCGCGTAGTGTCGCAGAATCCAGTCGTCGGCCGTGACCAGTGATACGCCCAACATCAAGGGCACGGAGAGCCGCACCCACTCCCGGAAAGCGGGATTGGTCACGTCGAACGACGGGCGGTATCCGGTTCCGATCCGCGCCGCGCCGATCACGCTCGCCAGAAACGGACCGACAAAACTCCCGATCAAGGCACCGTACGCCAGCGCCGCGATGCCAAAATGACGTCCGCCCAGCACGCCTCCCGCAATGATGAAGACGTTGTAAATCAGCGGACCGAATGCGGGGAACAGGAACAGCCGGTGCGAGAGCAGCACCGCCGAAACCACGCCGCCCACGTAAAAAAAGATCTGCGCCGGCAGCAGGATACGCGTCAGGTGCACGCAGAGTGCGATCTGGTCCTCAGTAAATCCTTTCACGAACCAGCGCACGAACTCGGGTGCGAAAATCTCGGTAAGAATCGTCCCACCGATCAGGACCGTCGTCATCACCGTAATGATGATCGAGAACGTTTTCTGCGCATCGGCGTCGCGTTTCTCAGCCAGAAACCGTGTGTAGATGGAGATGAACGTGATCGAGGCCGCGCCCCCAGCCACGATGTAGTTGAGAAAATCGGGAAGCGTAAATGCCGCGACGTAGGCGTCGGTCTGCGAGCCCGCACCAAACGCGAAGGCGATGTACGCCTCGCGCGCGTAGCCGATGACGCGCGACAGCATGACCGTCCCCATCAGCAACAGCGTCGCCGAGAATGCGGTGTGCTGGTGCGAGGGTCGAAAAAAACGCAGCAGACCAGCCGGGCCTCCGCTCCGTCCGCCGCTGGAAACAACCTCAGAATTCGACATTCAACCGGGATTCTACACGGAAAGCGTGGGCTCTCCGGTTGCGGGCATGGTTCGGCGAAATGGGATCGGTGGAAGGGGGAAGTTCCGTTCTGAGTTTCCGGGAGATTATCCCGTAGGCCGGGCCGACAGCAGACTCAGAATCTCGCGCAGTCCCTGGCGAATATGCTGAATCTCGGTTGATGGAGCCGCCGGAAAAGGAATGGTGGCCTGCGTCTTGCTGGACTTGTTCTCGTCGCGCAGGTGCTGGCGCGCTCCGGAGATCGTGAAACCTTCTTCATAGAGCAACCGCTTGATGCGCAACACGTTTTCCACGTCGCGCCTGCGGTACATGCGCTGTCCCGTGCTGCTCTTCACCGGCTTCAGTTGCGAAAATTCCGACTCCCAGAAGCGCAGCACGTACGCCGGAAGGTGGCACAAGGTCGCAACCTCCCCAATGCGGAAGTAGAGTTTGTCCGGAATCAGGACCTCTTCCGCCTTGTGTCGCGCGCCGCCCTTTTTCCTCAGTGCCATACGTAGGATTCGTCGAGAACCGTGAGATTTTGACTTATTGTGACACACAGGCATGGCGCAGCGTAGAGAGAATTTCGGGTATTTCCGCCAAAACGGAAAAGCCTCTCAAGAGGTGCTTCTCTTAAGAGGCCAGTGAAATCCTTGGTAGAAGCGAGTGGTCTCGCTCATCCATTTAGTGTTTCTTCTTCTTTGCCTTCTTCTTCGTTGCCATTGAAGGTTTCCTCCGTGAACGATTTTCCCTTGCGAATCTTTGCCACTGGGGCCCTGTACTCGAAAAGCCAACCCTACTCGTAGTGTGGGAAGGCTCTATAACCCAAGATACTGCGGCACGATGAACAAAGTGTCAACAGAATTTTGCAGAAATTTGCGCATTTTCGAATTGGCCAATTCCGACCCAGCGATCCTTTTCTCGGTTCTGTTCCCCGCTTTTGCCCTTTGAATCGCCCGGCGCGGCATCGCGCAACAGCCCAAGATCTGAGATACACTGCGCTCCATGCGCCGCGATCCCATCGAACTCGAGATCTTCAAAAGCCTCTACCACTCGATTGCCGAAGAGATGGGCGCCGCCCTCCGCCGCACCGCGTTTTCACCCAACATTAAAGAGCGCCGCGATTACTCCTGCGCAGTATTTGATGGCTCCGGGGAAGTCATCGCCATGGGCGACCACATGCCGGTGCACCTGGGATCGATGCCCATGTCGGTCCGGGCCGCGATTGACGCGGGTCCGATGCAACCAGGCGACGTCGTCATGCTGAACGATCCGTTTCGCGGCGGAACGCATCTGCCGGATATTACGCTGGTCGCTCCGGTGTATGTGGAGAGCTCACGGACATTTCGAGGGAAGGCACGCAGTCGCGGCCGAGGGCACGCGCGCAACCCGATCCCGGATTTCTACGTCGCCTCGCGGGCGCACCACGCGGATGTGGGCGGAACTTATCCCGGATCCATGGGACTCTGCCGTGAGATCTATCAGGAGGGCCTCCGCATTCCTCCGGTCAGGATTGTGCGCGCGGGAGCGATGGATCGCGATCTGCTCGCCCTGTTGCTCAACAATGTACGCACGCCGCACGAGCGCGAGGGCGACCTCGGCGCGCAGCTGGCCGCGTGTCACACCGGCGCGGAGCGCCTTCGCGAGATGTGCGCGCGCTATGGCGTGGATCGCGCCCGTCGCGCTGCCGATGAGCTTCAGGATTATGCCGAGGACTTGATGCGCGCGTTTCTGCGGCACGTGCCCGAGGGTGAGTTTCGCGCCGAGGATTTTCTGGATGGAGACGGGATCACGGAAAAGCCGATTCGCATTGCCGTCACGATTCGAGTCGGCAAAGCCGCCGGCGCTCGCAGCCGAGGCCGCCACAGCCACACCGTAGCCGTCGACTTCACCGGCACCGATCCGCAAGTGGAGGGCAGCGTGAATGCTGTGGCCGCCATTACCTATTCTGCCTGCTTCTACGTTTTTCGCTGCCTGCTGGCCGACGAAGTTCCCGCAGCCGCCGGGTTGATGCGGCCAATCGAAGTCATCGCGCCGGAAGGAACCGTCGTCAACGCGCGCCCTCCCGCAGCCGTGGCAGGCGGCAATGTCGAAACATCACAACGCATTGTGGACGTGCTGCTTCGTGCTTTGGCCCAGGCCATTCCCGACCGCATCCCCGCGGCCGCATCCGGAACCATGAACAACCTGACCATCGGCGGCATCGATTCGCGCACCGGCGAAACTTTCGCTTACTACGAAACCATCGCCGGCGGCATGGGAGCGCGTCCCGGCAAAGCGGGCGTGTCCGGCGTGCACACCCACATGACGAATTCTCTGAACACTCCGGCGGAGGCGCTCGAATATGCGTATCCGCTGCGCGTTCGGCAATATTCTCTGCGCACCGGCAGCGGCGGGAATGGCGCGTTCCACGGCGGAGATGGCATTGTCCGCGAAATCGAGGTTCTTTCCGATTGCGAGGTGACTCTACTCGCCGACCGCAGGTCGCGCGGACCCTGGGGACTGGCGGGTGGCGCACACGGCGCTCCCGGACTGACAAGCATTCTCCGTCAAGACGGATCGGTCGAGAAGATGGCAGGAAAATTCAGCTCACGTCTGCGCCGGGGCGAGAGGATTCGCATCGAAACTCCCGGCGGCGGTGGCTGGGGCAAAGTATAGTGTCGGGAAGCGATTCGCGTTCGGAACGCTTCGCTGAAAGGAAACTCTATGCACATCGTCAAATCCGTGGGCGTGATGTCGGTGGCAAAAATCATGGGCTTGCTCTACGGTTGCATGGGTCTGCTTTTCGTCCCATTCTTTCTCCTGTTTGGCTTGATCGGGTCGTTGGCAGGCCAAGGCAAGAACCCGCTGGCCGGCGTCGTCGGCATCTTTCTTGCTGTCTTGATGCCAGTTTTCTACGGCGCCCTCGGGTTCATTGCCGGGGCGATCGGCGCCCTGCTCTATAACCTGATCGCAAAATGGATTGGAGGATTTGAGCTGGAGCTCGAGCTGCGGCCATCCGGCTTCACGGCGCCATACCCGATCATCCCGCCGCCTACGCCGAGCATCTAAAGATTTCAAGGACAAACCATGCCGATGGACTTAGCCGCTCACTATCTCGACGAAGCCCGCCGCCAGATGCGCGGACATAAGCGCATGGGCGAAGCCGCCATGGCGCAGCTCAAGGACGAAGACTTCTTCGTCACCCTCGATCCGGAATCGAACTCGGTCGCTATCCTGGTCAAGCATCTCGCCGGAAATATGCGTTCTCGCTTCACCGATTTCCTGATTACCGACGGCGAGAAGCCCGATCGCTTTCGCGACCGCGAATTCGAACTCACCCCTGCGACCACACGCGCCGATGTCATGAAGTGCTGGGAAGAAGGCTGGGCCTGCGTCCTCGGAACCCTCGATTCGCTCCAGCCGGATGACGTAATGCGCACGGTCACCATTCGCAATGAGCCGCACACCGTGCTGCAGGCCATCAACCGCCAGATCGCGCACTACGCGCAGCACGTTGGCCAGATCGTATTTCTGGCTAAGCACTTGCGATCCAGCGAGTGGCAGACTCTAAGCATTGCGCGGGGAAAATCGGAGGAGTTCAAGACCGTCGTGCCGCGGACTCCAAAGCCGGCGAGTTAACGGCCTCACCTGCCGGGCCCGTAGTACCGGTAATGCCCGGTGATCTTCCAGTCGAACAAAACGTCTTCCATCTTCGGGCCTGCGCCAATGTTGTGAACGATAAGATAGCGCCCGGTCTGACTCGACGTCTCATCCACCACGATCCCAATATGCGGAATGTTGTGGCCCAGGTCCCAGGTAACGAGGTCGCCGGGAACATAGTCCTGGGCTCGCGTGGTCGTCGCAAGCGACTCTCCGTGGCGCGAGAAAAACACCATAAGATTCGGCACGCGCCGGTGGTCGATATTCGCGTCCGTGTGGCCCAGGCCCCAGCGCCGCTGGTTGGGATACGCGGCGAAGTTCCGCACCATGTCTTCGTGAACTTCCTTCTGGAGATCGACGCCGACTGCGCGATACGAACGAATGATTTCGTCGGTGCACACTCCGGTATCCGCCGGCACGTCACCATTCGGATATGGGATGCGAACGTAATCGGAAACGTACCGCACCGTGTGATGCGTGCGCTCGATCGCGGAGGCCACCAGCCGTCGGGTAAATTCCCGGTGCGACTCAGACGGGCTCTGAGCGGCGGCATTGCCGCAGATCGCGGCTACCATCATCAGGGCGATCAGGATCGGCCTTCTCCAAACTACGCACGCGAACGCTGGCACAGGATAGGATGTTGGGCGCACAATACTCTCTTAGACACCGCGCGCTGCCCGGCTGGATCGGGCCGCGCAACGGACCACGCTACCATGGCACTCGATGCATTCGTACGCTGCCGATGCATTCAGGATGGGCTGGCCAAACCCCATCCCTTTCCCGATCGGCTGGCTCTCGACGAAACCATGCAACCCTATCTCACCGGCGATCCGACTGAAGAGGAAATGGACCTGCACGATGACTGGTTCGCGGAATCGTGCGAGCACGGCGGATACCTGGTGTCCGAGCCGCTGGGCAACATCACCAGGATCGCGCATCTCCGCAAGCTGATTGAGGGCCTTGAACGGCATCCGGGCCTGCGCTTCCCGGTTCTTCAGGAAGAAGTGATCTACGACGGCACCCACACCGGCGATCATCTCCCCAGCAACCAGGCCCGGCAGTTGCTGAAAGAAGTCGAAATCGTTCTCCAGAGCCGCGACCTGCTCACCGCCTCCGAGCAGGAGTTTTTTGATAGCCTCGTATGTCTGGCGAAAGCGAGCATCGAAACAAAGAATCCGATCCTGTTTTGACGCTTGCTTGGAATCACGTGCATCCGCGCAAATCCGCGGCGAAAGTTTGAGGTCCTCATGACCACAGCAACCCGCACCAATCCGCTCTCGTATCTCACCGATCAGCTGAACGAACTCAAGGCCAAGGGCACGCACTTCCGGCTGCGAGTGCTCGACGACGAGCAGGCGCCGGTCTGCACCTTTGACGGCAAGAAAGTCATCAACCTTGCTTCCAACAATTATCTGGGACTGACCACGCATCCCAAGCTGCGCGAAGCGGCGCTTGAGGCCACCCGCAAATATGGCGTGGGCTCCGGCGCAGTGCGAACCATCGCCGGCACCATGAAGATCCACATGGAACTGGAAGAAAAGATCGCGCGCTTCAAGAACGTGGAAGCGTGCGTGGTTTTCCAATCCGGGTTCGCGGCCAATGCGGGCACCGTATCGGCGGTGCTGGGCAAGGACGACTTCATCATTTCCGACGCGCTCAACCACGCGTCCATCATCGACGGAGCGCGGCTGTCGAAGGCGAAGATTCTCGTCTTCCGCCACAAAGACATCGCGCACGCCGAAGAACAACTCGCCAGCGTGAAGAACGAACCGGGCAAGAAGCTGCTCATCACCGACGGCGTCTTCTCCATGGACGGCGACATCGGCCCGCTGCC